>CAZDEB010000003.1:186658-281972 GCA_964504305.1 uncultured Candidatus Nemicrothrix sp.
GACCCTCGCACCGCCGACTGGCGTCGCAAGCTGAGTACCGCCCTCTTTTAGCGGGCACAGGTTAGCAAGCACAGGTTAGCAAGCACAGGTTTTGGCTAGCCAACGGCGCAACGCCACGTCATCGCGCTAACGTCGACATCACTTCACTTCCCCTCGAAGCTCGCCGGATGCCGGGAGAGCCGCGTGGACGTGGACGAACAAGAATTTGATGTCGAATTTTCGTGGCGCGACGGGCCCGAAATGTTGGCCGACCGACTCGGCGTCACCCCCGCCGCGGTTGTCGCCGGCGCGGTAATGATCGCCGCGGCAGGGTGGGGTGCCTGGTTGGCGCTACGACCGCCCGCGGTGGCGGTCGAACAGGTGTTGCCGCAGGTCGGCGCGGTCGAGATTCCGATTGACGTCACCACTACCGAGAAACCGGTGGCGGTCGTACTCGTGGTTCACGTCGACGGCGCCGTTGTCAACCCGGGCGTTCACGAGGTCGCTGCCGGCAGTCGCGTCGTCGATGCCGTTGTTGCCGCGGGAGGTTTACGCTCCGACGCCGACCGGTCTCGGCTGAATTTGGCCCGCCCGGTCGAAGACGGGCAGCGGATTTGGGTGCCGATCATCGGGGAGCAGGAACCGGCGGTCGTATTGCCCACGGGAGGGTCAGGCGACGCCGCTGGCTCGACGGTGAGCGGGAGCGGCGGCGCTGCGACGGTGAACGTGAACCAGGCCGATGCCGGTCGCCTCGAAGCGTTGTCGGGTATTGGGCCGAGTCTGGCGGCCGCCATCGTGCGTTACCGCGAAGAAAACGGCCCGTTCGCCACCGTCGATGGCCTGCAAGCAGTACCGGGTATCGGTCCCGCCAAGTTGGCGCAATTGAGAGATCAGGTCGCCTTGTGAAAGCCCACGCGGCGATGATCGGCGCGGTGGCTGGTGCGTGGTGGGTCCCGTCAGTTCACTGGGCGATTGTCGGGTTGGGGCTTGGCCTTGTAGTTGTTTGGCCGAGGGCTGTGACAGTCCTTGTGGTGGCGGCGTTGGTGTGCGGATTTCTGGCGAACCGATCGTTGGTCGCGCTCGATCCACCCGTGGCCGGGCCTTTCGAGCAGTGGGTGACCTTGACCTCGGACCCTCGCCCGCTGGGTAGCCACGGGATTCGGGCCCGGGCCAAGTGGGGGGCCCGATACGTTTCGCTTAGCGCTCACGGCCCGACGGCGGGTCACCTCGACGATCATCTGGCCGGCGATCAGGTGCTGATCAGGGGCACGGTGTCGCCGGCTCGTCGGGGGGACGATTGGGCCCGCTGGCGCCACGAGGTGGGCTCGATCAGTGTGGCCGAAGTTGTCGACAGCGCTCCGGGATCGTTGGTTAGTCGTTTCGCCAACGGTATTCGACGGCGGTTGTCGGCCGGGGCCGAACCGCTCGACCGCAACGACCGGGCCGTGTTTCTGGGGATGGTGATCGGCGACGACCGGGATCAATCGGCAGTGGTCGCCGACGATTTTCGGGCCGCGGGGCTCGGCCACCTGCTGGTGGTGTCGGGCCAAAACGTGGCTTTCGTGCTGGCGATTTTCGCCCCGGCCCTCAGCCGAACCCGGCCCGGTGTGCGCCTGGTCGTCTTGATGGTGGTGCTCTTGTTCTTCGCGTTGCTCACCCGGTTCGAGCCATCGGTTCTACGCGCCGTTGCCATGGCCGCGGTGGGGGTGGGTGGCACCGCGCTCGGAGCGCCGATCGATGGCCGTAAGGGTTTGTCGGCGGCGATTGCTGCGGTGCTGGTTATCGATCCGTTTCTGGTCCACGTTTTGGCGTTTCAGCTTTCGGCCGCCGCGACCGCCGGCATTGTGTGGGGGAGCGGTCCATTGGCGGCCCGGCTCCGCGGCCCTGGCCCGCTTCGTGTTGCCATTGCCACGACCGTCTCGGCCCAGCTCGCCGTGGCTCCGCTGCTGCTATTTACATTTGGTCCGATGCCCTTGGCCAGCCTCGGGGCCAACCTGCTTGCTGGCCCGGTCTCGGGACCGCTATTGGTGTGGGGATTCACCGCGGGACTCGTCGCTGGAATGTTCGGCGGACCGGTAGCTGCACTGTTGCAAACCCCGACCGAGTTGATGCTGTGGTGGGTCCGCTCCGTGGCTCGACTCGCGGCCCATGGACCTCAGGCAACCATCGCCGCGACATCGATGATGGTGGTCGCCGGTTCTTTGGCAGCGCTCATGATCGGGGCCGGCAAGGTTCGACTGGCGGCGGTCGCGGTGATCAGCGCGGTGGCCGTGGTTTCCCTTCACGGCGCGCCGGTGGTGCCGCCGGGATACACCGAGCTCGCCGACGTTGGCCAGCTGGTCAAATCCAACGACCAAGTGGTGCTGATCTTGCACGACCTGGCGTGGCCGCGCGATGTCGTTAGTTCTTTGCGCCTCGTTGGGGTTCGTCGACTCGATCTGGTTGTTGCTACCGACGGCGACGCGGCCGATGCTCAAGCGGTGCTGGCGATTCGCGAAAGATACGGACCGGTGCCGGCGATTGCTCCTCCGTTACATCGTGTCCCGGGGGCTCGCACGTTGCGGGTGGGACAGGTCGCTTCGATCGACGGGATTTCTGCCGCTGCCGAGACGCGGGCTGGGGCATGGACCGCGACGGTCAGATTTGGCGCCACCACCGAGGACTCCCAATCAGCTTCCGGGTAGGGTCCGATCCGATGTTTGTAGAGCTCGGTCGGACCCGCTTCGACATCACAACCCGAGCCTTGGTGATGGGCATCCTCAACCGCACACCGGATTCGTTCTACGACGGCGGTCAGTACTGGTCCTTCGATGAATTCTTGACCAAGGCCGAGCAGTTGGTCGCCGACGGCGCCGACTTCCTCGACGTGGGCGGGGTCAAAGCCGGCCCCGGGCCCGAAGTCACCACCGAACAAGAACTCGACCGCGTCGTTCCGGCCATCGCCGAGTTGCGGGCCCGGTTCGATATCCCGATCTCGGTTGATACGTTTCGCGCCGATGTCTTGGAGGAGTCGATCAACGCCGGCGCGTGCATCGGCAACGACATCAGCGGTTTCGCCGATCCTCGTTACTTGGCCGTGGCCGCCGAAAACGACGCCTCGGTGGTTGCGACCCATGTCCGTATCGGCCCCCGCATCCCTGACCCCAATCCGATCTATGCCGATGTTCGCGCTGAGGTCACCGACTTCTTACGACGTCGCGGTCAAGCGGCCGTCGACGCCGGGATCCCACCAGAACGGGTCATGATCGATGCGGGCCTCGATCTCGGCAAGACTCCGGCGATGTCAACCGGGTTGCTTCGCCACAGCGACGATCTTGTGGCACTCGGGTTCCCGGTGTTCTTGTCGGCCAGCAACAAGGGCTTCCTTGGCGAACTATCTGGTACCGAGGTTGATGATCGACGCGAGGTCACACTCGGAGCGCACGCACTCGGGATCGCGTTGGGTTGTCGGATTCTCAGAGCTCACGATGTCAAATCCAATCGCCGCCTCGCCGACACCATGAGCGCGGTGCTCGAGCATCGGCGACACTGAACCATGGCTATGCGGCTCATCATCGGCGACGACTCGATTTTGGTTGGCGAGGCGATCACCCGCGCCGTCGACGAATTGATCGGCGACGGCGACCGTAGCTTGATGCTCGAGGTCATCACCGAAGTCGATTATCGCAACGACGATGGGTCGTGGGACGCTGCTCCGCTGCTCGATGCGGCGCGTACCCCGCCGTTTTTGACCGATCGTCGAGTGGTGGTGGGACGTCATCTTGGACGGTTCTCGCGTAAAGAGGACTATGCCTCGGTGCTCACATTGTTGAGCGAACCGCTCGATACCACCGACATGGTGCTGGTCTGGGAAAAGGGAGTCGAGCCCAAAGTCGACCGCATGCCGACGTTGCCCAAGGCCCTCAAGGAAGCGGCCCAGTTGGCCGGAGCGGTCGTCGAACAAACTTCGGCCCCGCGGGGGAAGGCCGCGAGCGAATGGCTTCGTGATCAACTCGACAAGAGCGACCTCAACTTTGACCGGGCCGCGGTAAACGCCGTCGACAAGTTGCTCGGCGAGGACCGAAGCCGGGTGGTAGGGCTGGTTCGCACCCTCGAAGGGGCATTGGGTGCCGGTGCAGCGGTAACCGTCGAGGACATTTCGACCTTTGGTGGCGAGCAGGGGTCGACGGTTCCGTGGGCCCTCGATGATGCGATCGACAGCGGCAATGTCGCTGACGCGTTGGCGATCCTGCCTCGTCTCATCCCGTACTCAGGCAGCCCAACCGATCGCAACGGTGCGGCGTTTCGGCTGCTGGCAGTGCTGCACAAGCGCTACTCCAACATGCTTCGCCTCGACGGGGCCGGCATCCGCGACGAAAAGCAGGCGGCGTCGGTGTTGGGTATGAAAGGTTCGACGTTTCCGGCCAAAAAAGCGCTTCAACAAAGCAGAAAGCTCGGGACCGAGAAACTGGCCCGAGCTATCGAGTTGCTGGCCGAAGCCGATATGTCGCTTCGGGGAACGGTGGACTGGCCACCTGAGCTGGTGATCGAAGTCTTGGTAGCTCGACTGGCCAACTTGGCTCGCCGGCGCTAGGCGGAGTTGTTCAGCTCTGAGCGGCGAGGCGCTTGGCCAGCTGGCTCTTTTTGCGAGCGGCCTTGTTCTTGTGGATCAGACCGTTGGCGGCGGCCTTGTCGAGACGCTTGATGGCGTCGCGGACGATTTCGTCGGCGTTGTCAGCACCCTCGGCGATGGCGACATCGGCGGACTTGGTGCGGGTTTGGATTTCTGAACGCGCCTTGCGGTTCGCGAGGTTGCGCTTGACCGTCTGACGGTTGCGCTTGATCTGCGACTTGATGTTGGCCACGACTACCTACTGGTTGTGAAGAGAACGTATTTAGAGAGCGAAGGCTCGATCCGCGACGAAAGCGCCGAATCGGCCGACCACAAATGCTATCGGGGTTCAACCACCGATCGCACCCGAACATCGGTAACGTCAGGGAGTTCTACCCCCGTTTGCATTGTTGTCATGGACCTTTCGCGCATTCGCAATACGTCAATCATTGCTCACATCGATCACGGCAAGTCGACTCTCGCCGACCGGATGCTTGAGATAACCGGGGCCGTCGAGGCCCGAGACATGCGCGCCCAATACCTCGATTCGATGGATATCGAACGCGAGCGGGGTATCACGATCAAGCTTCAGTCGGTCCGTCTCGACTGGGACGACCACATCATCAACCTCATCGACACGCCCGGCCACGTCGACTTCGGTTACGAAGTCAGTCGTTCGTTGGCGGCCTGCGAGAGCGTCATCCTTGTTGTCGATGCCGCTCAAGGCATCGAGGCGCAGACGCTGGCCAACTGCTACTTGGCGATGGAGAACGACCTCGAGATCGTTGCCTGTCTCAACAAAATCGACCTACCGGCCGCCGAGCCCGATCGTTACGCAGCCGAGATCGAGAACGTGCTCGGTATACCGGCCGACGACATCTTGCGTATCTCGGCCAAGACCGGCGAGGGCGTCGGCGCGGTGCTCGATGCGGTGATTTCGCATGCACCGGCGCCCGAGGGCAGCCGTGACGAGCCGTTGCAAGCGCTCATCTTCGACTCTCACTTCGACCAATACCGAGGGGTTGTGTCGTCGATTCGTGTCGTCAACGGTGTGATCTCGTCCAAGTCGAAGTTGCGCTTCATGCACGCCGGAACGAGCCATGACCCCGACGAGATCGGGGTCCGAACACCCGATAACACTCCCGTGGCCGAGTTGGGGCCTGGCGAAACCGGCTACCTCATCGCCGGTATCAAAGATGTCGGCGAGGCCCGCTCCGGCGAGACCGTCACCAACGATCGTCACCCGGCCCAAGAAGCGCTCGACGGCTACCAAGAACCCAAACCCATGGTGTTCTCGGGCCTATACCCGATCGACGGCGACGAGTTCTCCGACCTCCGTGAAGCCCTAGAAAAACTCCGACTCAACGACTCGAGCTTCACCTACGAACCCGAAACCTCCGGAGCCCTCGGCTTCGGTTTCCGGTGCGGGTTCCTTGGGTTGTTGCACATGGAGATCGTGCGGGAACGACTCGAACGCGAATTTGGACTCACCCTGATTTCCACCGCGCCGTCGGTGGAGTATCACGTCACCAAGGGCGACAACACCGAAGTTGTTTGCTCGAATCCATCGGAGTTGCCGTCGGCGGCGGAGATTGTCAGCATCGCCGAGCCTTACCTGAGGGCCAGCGTTTTGACCCCTACCGACTACACCGGCACGGTGATGGACCTTTGTCAGAACCGGCGCGGCGAGATGGTCAAGATGGACTATCTCTCGCCCGAACGCGTAGAGATTCACTACCGGCTCCCGTTGGCCGAAGTGGTGATCGACTTCTTTGATCAGCTCAAGAGCCGCACCCAAGGGTATGCGAGCCTCGACTACGAAACCGACGGATACGCCATTGGCAGCCTCGTCCGGGTCGACATCTTGTTGCACGGCGATCCGGTCGATGCCTTCAGCGCGATTGTTCACAAAGACAAGGCCTACGACTATGGCCGCAAGATGGCCGAGAAGCTCAAGGAACTGATACCCCGTCAGAACTTCGAGGTTCCGATCCAGGCCGCCATCGGCGGCAAAATCATCGCCCGGACCACAGTCAAGGCCTACCGCAAAGACGTAACGGCCAAACTTTACGGCGGCGATATCACCCGCAAGAACAAGCTGCTGCAAAAGCAAAAGGAAGGCAAGAAGCGGATGAAGTCGATCGGGCGGGTCGATATCCCTCAAGAAGCGTTCATCAGCGCTCTGCAACTCGATGACTGATCCCGGCCCGTCGGTGGCCGATAGGCTCCTGTGATGCTCGACGAGCGTAAAGCCGCCATTCTTTCGGCTGTCGTGCAGGAGTACATCGAGACCGCTCAACCAGTGGGGTCCGGAAGGATTTCCACCGCGCCGGGAGTCGATGTGTCGTCTGCGACAGTGCGCAACGAGTTGGTCGCGCTCGAGGAGCGGGGCTATTTGGTTCAGCCCCATACCAGCGCGGGACGGATCCCAACCGACAAGGGTTACCGTTTCTTTGTTGACCGGATTCGCGACAGTCAAGGCTCGTTGGCGACCAAAGATCCCAAGACGGTGCGTGACTTCTTCGCCGGGGCCCATGGTCAGCTCGAAGCGATGATGGAGCGCACGTCAATGTTGCTCACGTCGCTCACCGACTGGACCGCAGTGGTGGTTGGTCCGGGCGCCGAACAGGCCACGATCCGGTCAGTTCAGCTGGTCGACCTGTCGACCCACATCGCCATGGTGGTTGCCGTGTTGAGCAACGGCACGATCGAAAAACGGACGGTCGAAGTTGCCACCGAGCTAACCCCCGAGATTGTCGAGGATGCCTCTCGTCGACTGGCCGCTGCGGTCGAGGGACAAACCCTCGCCGGGCTGACCGCGTCGATCGATTCTTCGGCTGCCGAGCCCGATCCTCTGCTCGACGCGGCCGTCGCTGCGCTCAGCGCCGCCGGCCGTCACGCCGAACTCTACGTCGGGGGTGCCTCGCGGTTGGCCGGTGCTTTCGATGCCGTCGAACAGGTGCGAGAGGTCCTCACCGTGCTCGAGGAACAGGTGGTTGTCGTCACCTTGATTCACGACGTTCTCGATCGCGGCATGAGAGTCGCGATTGGTGGCGAGACCGGTGTCGAACCGCTCGCCGATTGTTCTTTGGTGGTAGCCCCCTTCATGGTTGCGGGCGCCACGGCCGGCACCATCGGGGTGCTCGGACCTACCCGAATGGATTACTCACAGGCCCTCTCGGCAGTGGCTGTGGTGAGCAACCGACTCGAACGTGCACTGAGCGAGGGCTAAATGGCATCTGATCACTACGCAACTCTTGGCGTTGCGCGCGATGCAACCGACGACGAAATCAAAAGGGCTTACAAGAAGCTGGCCCGAACCCACCACCCCGATTTGAACCCCGACGACAAAGAATCCGAAACGCGGTTCAAAGAAGTTGGTGCGGCCTACGAAGTGTTGCGCGATCGCGACCGGCGGGCCAGCTACGACCGCTATGGCGACGACGGACCGTCGGGTGCCGATTTCGGTAGCGGTCTCGGCGACATTTTCGAAGCGTTCTTCGGGGGTGGCTCGGTCTTTGGTGGTGGGGGACAGGCTCGGTCTGGTCCGCCCCGAGGAGAAGACCTCGAAGCTCACGTCGACCTCGACCTCGAAGAAGTGCTCTTTGGTGGTGATCACGAAGTCTCTATCCGCACCGCGGTCCGGTGCACCGATTGCGACGGCTCCGGCGCCGAAGCCGGTACCCAACCGTCGACTTGCGTCGAGTGCGGCGGTGCCGGACAGGTTCGCCGGGTTCGGCAATCGGTTTTGGGTCAAATGGTCACCGCCAGCGCCTGCGGGTCGTGTGGAGGGCTCGGCGAAATCATCGAAACTCCGTGCGAGACGTGCAGCGCCAACGGTCGCACCATCGAGCAACGCACCTACGCGGTCGAAGTTCCTCCCGGCGTCGACGATGGCACCACGTTGCGGTTGTCAGGACGCGGCGCCGCCGGTCCCCGTGGCGGTGCCAACGGAGATCTGTACGTGCAGATCCATGTGCGCCCCCACCCGACATTTCGTCGAGATGGCCACGACTTGGTTCACGATTTCTATATTCCGTTTACCCAAGCGACTCTCGGCGCCCATCTTTCTTACGAGACGCTCGACGGGACCGAAGATTTGGTGATCCCGCGGGCGACCGAATCCGGTACCGAATTCCGTATCCGAGGCCGCGGCATCCCTCATGTGCGGGGCCGAGGCCGCGGCGATCTGCGGGTCCGGATCTTTGTCGATGTGCCCGACCGACTCGACGACGAACAAGAGGCGTTGTTGCGGGAGTTCGCCGAACGGCGAGCCGAAGCGGTGGCCGAACCTGGGCAGAGTCTGTTTGGTCGAATCAAGTCGGCGTTCAGCTAGAGCCGTCCGATGCCTCTGAAGGGATCTGCGCCCGACGGCAGTAACGGACCGCACGCCTTGGTGGCATCGGTCCACAGCCCGACACTAGAGGCCGACGATCGCCACCATCTGCAACGAGTTCTTCGTCTCCGATCGGGTGATCCCCTTACTGTCACCGACGGCGAAGGCCGTTGGGCCGAGTGCATCTTCGGTGCGCAGCTAAGCCGCAGCAGCGACGTTGTAACGGTCGACCCGCCGTTGCCGCGCCTTGGCGTGGCGTTTGCCCTGATCAAAGGCGGTCGACCCGAACTGGTCGTGCAGAAACTGGTCGAGTTGGGCATCGACGATATTTGGCCGTTCACCGCCGAACGATCGGTGGTCAAATGGGATGACGAGAAGGTCGACAAGAACCAGGTACGGCTCGACCGAGTCGCCCGAGAAGCGCTCATGCAATGTCGACGGGTGTGGCGGCCGACCATTCACCGAGTCCGCCCGTTCTGCGATGTTGCTGCTTTGCAAGGCGCGGCGATGGCCGATCGTGGGGGTTCGGCGGTGTCGCTGTCCAACCCGATCGTGCTAATTGGTCCAGAAGGCGGCTGGAGCGACGATGAACGACTGGCCGAGTTGCCTCGGGTTGGTTTGGCCGGTCCGGTGTTGCGAGCGGAGACGGCAGCCATCGCCGCGGGTACGCTTCTCGGTGCACTGAGAGAAAGTTCTCACTGAGCGTCAACTTCTTGTGGCGATGATTGCTCCAATGGGTCTTATGGCCTAGGGTCCAATCTCACGGTGTGTAACCGCGCTCTCGCTTCACGTGGGAAACATGGTTGCGGAACTCACCACGTGGTCGATTGAGGGGTTGGGGCGAATGCCAGAGTTGAATATGACGCAGGAGTACAGCAAGCGCGTTGGCGAGCGTTTGCGGGCCATCCGCCGCCAGAAACGTCTGTCGCTTCAAGAGGTCGAGGCCTCGTCCAATCAAGAATTCAAAGCTTCGGTCCTGGGTGCCTACGAGCGTGGTGAGAGGGCCATCTCTGTGCCCCGGCTCCAGCGTTTGGCTCGGTTCTACAACGTGCCGGTCGACCAACTCCTACCCGCCGATGCCGGCCCAAGCTTTGGCATTGCCAACGCCCCCGACGCAGTAATCGATCTGACCGACCGGCCCGGTCGCCGAGAGACCGACCCGATAACCATCGACCTCACCAAGCTCGATACTTTGTCTGGTCCCGAGGCCGACATGCTCAATCGGTACCTCACCATGATTCAGGTGCAGCGCCAAGATTTCAACGGCCGGGTCCTCACAGTAAGAGCCCAGGACCTTCAGGCGCTCGCCGCGATCCTCGGCACCGGTGTCGACGGTGCCGCGCCGCGCCTCGACGCCCTGGGCCTCAGCTTCCAACCCTGATCCTTACCGGTCTGGCACTGGCGGAAGAGCCAGAACCTGGCCAACAAGGATGATGTCTGGGTTGTTGTTTAGAACGTCTGAGTTGGCGTCGATGAGTCGCGTCCAATAAGTCGCGATTGTTTGATTGGTGAGCTCAATATCTAGGCCTGCGTCTCTCGCGGCGGACACTTGAGCGCTGGCAATTCCCCAAAGATGGTCGCCGGGTTGGACCGTCCATGACAACGTTTGAGGCGTTGGTAGCGAATCAACCTCGGTGTCGGCCGCGCCGCTTGGGCCAATATCGGCAATGGCGAAGTTGCTCACCAGCTCGGCGGCGGCCGACGAGCGGCCGATGTCGCGAGCGGTGAATTGACCAGCGTCTTGGGCGGTAGCCAGGCTTGGCGCCAATGTGACGGCAACGATCGCGGCGCCGCCAAGGTGGCGGCGTAACGATGGAAGAGCGATTCGCTGCCACGGGAGCCGGATGCGAAACACCTGAAGGGGCACCGCAACCAACGCCAACGAGCTGACCGCGGCGACGTAGCCGCACGTACTCAACATCACGAGACGGGCCACCGACATCGCCGCGGCGTCGGTGCCCACCGAATCCCACCACGCCAACAGATCGCCGAACTCGGTCGGCCGTGCGGCCGGAGCGGGAACTTGAAGGAGGAGCCAACCGCCAGCCGCGGCAACGAGCAGCGTGGCGAACGCTCGACGCCGGTCGATCGCCGTCATGAGTTCTCCACCGCGACGAGGCGTGAGCCGGTGTCGGTGCGTACCCGAAGGTCTGGGCACGTTTGCGTTTCGTCGATCTCGAACCCGGAGGCGGTGCTGATTGTTGTGACCGAGTTCGCGGCGACCGGCTCGGTCGGGGCGGGCCAGTCGCTGAACACGGCAACCTCGCCGGTTGATGGGCGCAGAACCGCAGGGGTGGGTTGGCCGTCACAATTCCAGTCGCCCGAGACCGCGATGTCGCCGCTCTGCCCGAGGGCGTACCGTCGGCCGTTGTAGTCCAATTCGGGGGCACCCGCGGGCGGCAAGTGCAAGATGCTGGTCGTCGGGCCTGTGCTGCTCGTCGGGCCTGTGCTGGTCGTCGGGCCAGTGCTGGTCGGCACAACGGCGCTGGCTGTAGCGAGAGTGCTACTGGGCGCCGCTGGGGCTGCGGCGCTGGCCGCGGGGGCCGGGCTTGGTGATGGCGAACCGGACATCATCAGCGAGCCAACGATGATCACAACCACTAGGGCCGCGGCCAGCACGAGCCGTCGAGGCGCTGAGCTAAGGCCGGTCGTGGTGTTGGTTGGCCGAACAATGGCATCGAGTCGATGGGTTGCCTGTTTCGGGCCGAGCGTTCCTGCGGCCAGGTCGTCGGCGACCACCAAGAACTCGGTCTTGGTCGACCCGCTCAACGGTGCGCTAACAGCGTGCATGAGTCGGCCAAGATCGACGGCGTCGCCATGAGTTGCTGCCGATTCGGCGGGCTGGGAGTCGGCGAACCCGCAAAGGATTGGGAAGCCGTCGCGGTTGGTGATCACGTGTTCTGGGCCGAGCGCGCTGTGAGCGATCCCGGCGGTGTGAAGATCGGCGACCGTGGCGGCGATCTTGGACATGGAGTCGAGCACTACGGTGGCCTCCGCCGGCGGCTGGTCGTGCCAGTTGTCGGGGCCGACGAACCGCGTGGCCAATTCGCCTGGGAACCCTGCGGTCGACGATAAGTACTGGACTACTCCCGGATGGTCGATGCTCGACAGGACCGAGGCTTCGTGATCGAGTCGGGTTACTCGTTCGGGCGAGGAAGCAATCTTGACCGCCGCGACCTGCCCGTCTCGTTCGGCAACGGTGATTCCGCTCATGAAATCGAACCGCCTGTAATGGATTGATACATATTCATAGAGTATGAAATAGCATGTAATTGCACAGAAAGCAATAGGTGTTACCCGAGGTGCAGCTTTGGACCGCTAACCTGTCGAGGTGAGTTCCCCTCGAGTTGTCGCGGTCGAACCGTCATCGCCGGCCGCTCGAGCTGGGTTGTTGCCGGGCGACGAGATCCTTGTCATTAGTGGCGAAGTGCCCCGCGACGTAATCCGGTGGCAGATCCTGACCGACGAAGCCGAGGTTGTTCTCGCCGTCGAGCGCGATGGCGATCGATTCGATCTGACCGTGCAGAAGCGTGATGGCGAGCCATTGGGCGCCGAAGTCCATGCCGCGGTGTTTGACAAGGTTCAGACTTGTGACAACCACTGCGAGTTCTGCTTCATCCATCAGCTCCCCAAGGGCATGCGCCGCTCGCTGTACCTCAAGGACGACGACTATCGGCTTTCGTTCCTCTACGGGAATTTCACCACCCTGACTCGGTTCACCGAACTCGACCTCGAACGGGTGATCACCGAACGCTTGTCTCCTCTCAACGTGTCTATCCACGCCACCGACCCGACAATCCGGTCCGACATCTTGAAGAATCGTCGCGGGGCGGTTTCGCTACGTTGGTTGCGGGCGCTGCTCGATCACGACATCGAAGTCCATGGACAGGTCGTGGTGTGCCCGGGACTCAACGATGCCGACGTGCTCGAGGACACCCTCGCCGGTGTTCTCGAACGGTTCCCGGAGTTGGCCAGCGTTTGCGTGGTCCCGTTGGGCATCTCCAAATTCTCCAAAGAACCGCGGATGCGCACTCACACGTTGGCCGAAGCCGAGCGGGTGGTCGACATTGTCGATTCGTGGCAGAGCACGTTCATGGCCGCGCTGGGGCGCCGCATGGTCTTTGCCGGAGACGAGTATTACCTCATGGCCGGGCGGCCGTTCCCCGCGCCAGCGACCTACGAGGGGTTCTCGATGCACGAAGACGGCATTGGCATGGCCCGAACCTTCGAGGCCGAGTTCGCCGACCCCACGGTCAGCGAGCCCACCGGACCACGGGCCGGGTTTTTTGCCTGGGTCGATGGTGCTCCAGCCGACGGCTACCGGGCACCTCGCCAAGACTCGCCCGCAACCGTTGTCGGCCAGGGCGACGCTCCGGCCATATCAACGTCGGTGGTGCTGTCAGCACGCCGGGGCGCCGCGGTCGGGGTGCTCACCGGGACCCTCGGGGCCCCGATCATCGAGCCGCTGGTAGCAGAGCTCGGGCGAACCGATGTGCGGGTTTTGCCGGTGCCCAACGAATTCTTCGGAGGAAACATCGGTGTCACTGGGTTGATGGTTGGCGAGGATATTGCGCGCGTGTTGGCAGGCGAACCGGAGGGACACCGATATCTTCTACCCGACGTGTGTCTCAGCCGGGGAGTGTTTCTCGACGGAATGCATGTGTCCGACCTTCCCCGCCCGGTCGAAGTAATTTCGACCGATGGCGCCGCCCTACGTAGTGCTTTGGAGCCGGCATGAGCCTCCCTGTCGTCGCCATTGTTGGTCGTCCCAACGTAGGCAAATCCACCATGGTCAACCGAATCATCGGCCGTCGCGAGGCGATCGTCGAGGAGCGGCCGGGGGTTACCCGCGACCGAAAAGCGGTCGACGGCGAATGGCAGGGTCACCGCTTTACGTTGCTCGATACCGGCGGCTGGATGGCCAGCGGCGACGACTTGGACGACAAAGTCACCGCGCAAAGCGAGCAGGCCATGGCCGACGCCGAAGTTGTCATGTTGGTTGTGGACGCCACGGTTGGCGTCACGCCAGAAGACGAACGAGTGGCCTTGCTACTAAGGCGCACCGAGACGCCGGTGCTGATCGTGGCCAACAAAGTCGACGACAAATCTCACGAAAACGCCATTTGGGATTTTATGGGACTCGGTCTCGGCGAGCCGTTCCCGGTCAGCGCTCTTCACGGTAAAGGAACCGGCGATCTTCTCGACAAGCTGGTTACGTTGTTGCCCGAGGGGTCCGACGACGATCCCGAGCCGACGTCAAGCGACGACCCCAACCTCTTCTCGGTGTCGATCGTGGGGCGGCCCAACGTAGGCAAGTCGACGCTGTTCAACGTCCTCACCGGAGAAGAACGGGCCGTAGTGCACGACCGGGCCGGCACCACCCGCGACTCGATCGACACCATTGTCGAGACGATAAGCGGACCGATCCGTTTTGTTGACACTGCCGGGATGCGTCGCAAAGCCCGAATCGACGAAGACACCGAGTACTACTCGCTGGTGAGAGCGCTCAAGGCCGTCGACGAATCCGACGTGTCGTTGCTGGTGATCGATGCCACGATCGGCGTAACCCACCAGGACCAACGCCTGGCCGAACGGGTCGACGGGGCGGGCTGCCCAATCGTGATCTTGCTCAACAAGTGGGAACTCCTCAATACCGAACAGCGCGAGAAGGTCGGCGAGGACGTCGAACGCAAGCTGGGATTTCTGGGCGAACCGCCGGTCCTGCGGATTTCGGCGTTGAGCGGCAAAGGGGTGACCAAGCTGTGGCCGACCCTGCAAGAAGCGGTCGGCGATTACCGAACCCGCATCCCAACCCGCGACGTCAACAAGTGCATTCGTGCCGCACAATCGGCTCAGCCAGCCCCGCACGGGGCGCGCGTCATGTACGCAACCCAAGGCGCAACCGACCCCCCGACTTTCACGTTCTTCTCCAATCGAGAACTGCCCAAGACCTACTTGCGTTACCTCGAACGGTCCCTTCGCGAAACTTTCGACCTCGGTTCGACGCCGATCAAGATCCGTGTCAGGCGCCGCAACGATTAGGTCTGCGCTTGCTCGCTGGCGTATGACACCGCCCGGCCCGCTACCATTCTTTCACCGTTCTCGCTGAGGAGGTTCTGGTGCTTACTCCCACACTTGCGACCCTCGCCGCCGTTTGCGTCTTGGCAGCTGGCGTCTACATTCGTTCGTCGCGGCTTCGGCTGCGGGTTGTTCGCCTGATCGAGTCCGACCCCACGGGCGACGTCGAGGCCCACTCGTTGGCGTTTTCCGCGTTTCGAAAAGAGGCCCACGCCGCGATTGTTTATGCGCTGTTGGCCCCCGCCGCCGCGGCTTCGGCGTTTATCGACAATGCCAACATTTCCGTGGTGTTTGCGGTGATGATCCTTCCTGCCGTGGCATCGTTGTGGTGGGCTCGTCTGTCGGTGCGTGAAGCCCGAATGGCTCGCAACCGCTGGGACCTCGAACGCCGAGCCGGCGAAGCGCTCGAACAAGAACAACTCGCTCCCAAGGCTTGGGCCGCCCGACTCGCCCCCGAAGAAGTCCCCGACTTTTCGGGCTTCGAAATAGGGCGCGTATACCAAGCCGGCTCGGGACTCATGGCCGGCGACTTCTTCGATGTTCACCGGGTCGGCCCGACACGGGTCGCGGCGGTAATCGGCGATGTCGCCGGACACGGCATCGAATCGTCGATCACCGCCTTTCAGGCCAAATACCTGCTGCGAGTGTTCCTGCGCCAGTTCCGCGACCCCGCCCAGGCGTTCGAAGAACTCAACGCTCAGTTGGCCGCCGGCGACCGCCACGAAGAGTTCATATCCGCCGCGGTCATAGTGTTCGACACCGAAGCTGGCACTCTGCGCTACGCATCAGCCGGGCACCCCGCAGCGTTTTTGTTCCAAGAAGCCGGCGTAATGCCGCTTCGCTCCACCGGGCCACTGCTGATGCTCGACCCCAAGGCTCAATACTTCTCGCGCGAGATCGCCATGGAGAGCGGCGACCTAGTGGTGACCTACACCGACGGCCTGGCCGAGGCTCGGGCCGGTGGTTCGTTGTTCGGCGAAGAACGAATCATCAAAACGACCGAACGCGAACTCAACACCCCGCCCGACGTTTTGTGCAAGGCGCTGCTCGACGCGGCGAAGGATCACGCCGGCGGTGTCATCGAAGACGACACCGCAATTATGGCCATCCGTCGCGACTAACCAGCCCGCGCTGGCGTAGCATTTTGGGGTGCCTTGGTGTGACCCGTGCGAGAAGAATTGGACCCCCACCTCGGTAGGCGCCGACGGCACCTGCCCCGACTGTGGACAGCCGCTATCCGGCACGCCCGGCGTTGATCACACCCCTCACAAAGTGCCGTGGCATTTCTGGCTCGGTGTGAGCTTCGCTGCGCTATATCTGGGTTGGCGGGCAGTGCAGGGAATCATGCTTCTGTTCTGAGTCAGTAGCTCGCAGCGCGGATACGATCACTTCCGCCACGGGCTGTGGCGCAGCTTGGTTAGCGCGTCGGTCTGGGGGACCGAAGGTCGGAGGTTCAAATCCTCTCAGCCCGACTCCGCGAAGATCCCTACTCTGGTAGGGATCTTCGCCGTTTTGCGGCTGGTCATAGTTCGAGCGATGAAGGTCCGGGGCGACTCGAGCAGAGCTCTAGCGAGGACGCTCTGGCGAACACCTACCGCTCTGGTACTGTCCCGAAGGGGTGGTCATGGCTGGTGAACAACAAGGTGGCGGTACGTCCCGCTCGATCAGTGCGGAACAGAGGGGCGCAGAGCGTGACGTGTACGCCGGGGCCCAAGATGCCGGTGTGAAAATCGCGGGACTGGCCGAAGTCACGGTGTACGAGGACAGCTTTGCCGGGAGCAAGGCCGAGCCCGTCCTCATCGGCCAGAAGATCACTGTGACAGTGCGGGTCGCCGCCGACGGTTCGATACTTCCTCGCCGCGAGAACAGCGACGGTTCCACCCCGCCCGCCACCTCGATCCTGACTATCGACGTGACCCCATCGGTCGAGTTCGATTCCAACGGCGACGCGCACGTGATCTGGAACGGTCACGCCAGCCAGGTGGATGTGGGCAACGCGCATGTGATCGCATCATCGCTGTCCGGCCCGAGTCGTGAGAACGCGGACGCTCTCGAAGGTGGTCGTCCAGCCCTTGAGTACGGCAACGACCCGGCGTATATCGATGGGATTCTCGATCTCCACGCCACGACCCGAGCCGAAGCCGTCACCCAGGCTCTCGGGTCCTTGGCAGGCAGCGGCAGGATGAATGTAGGCGAGGCGGATCGGCCGCTAGGAGGCAAGCCATCGGCCAATCGGAGGACCAAAGTGGTTACGGCGGTGGCAGTGGCGGCTGCTGGCACCCTGGCTGTTCTCTCCCTCACGGGAAACTCAACGCCGCCCGACGCTGCGAATGATTCGGTGATCGAGTCACCGCTCGATCAGGCCGAGACGGCGGCCACTGAGGATGAGCCTGCCGGATCGGAGACCGAGGGGCCTGAGGAATCGATTCCCAGCGGAGCGGCTGACTGGTCCACTGCCGACCCGCTCGGCGACTATGAGCAATGGTCCGATTTTGACGTGATCGACAGAACCCGCGAGCGCGGTGGCGTCAACGCCGGTGAGTTTCAGGATGCCGCTGATCTTTCTGGCATCAGCGTGTCTGTAGCAGGCGACAGCACACTCGTGACCGTGAGCCACGCCGGTGACGCACAATCTTTTCAGGCCGAGTCGGAAGGCGACTTTTCGGAATCGGTGGTAGTGGTGCTCTCTGACGGCACCCGCTGGGAGGTGATCTTCCACGATGACGGGTCGGTGAAGATCGTCTCGGCACCTCCGGGGGTGAGTGTCACCAAGGAATGGATCACGCCCCAGCAGGTGCTGTTCACACTTTCGGGAATCACCGTTGATGCCGGATCAACAATTGAAGCGACATTGTTCTTGGAGATCTTCGGCGGCGCAATGATCGATGTCGTCAACCTCATCGCCACCGGCTGACCGTCCGTCCCCAAGGTCGCGGCCATGGCGGGAATCTTCGTCCTTTCGGTCGCGTCTCTCGCACGGATACCTCCGAGGGTCTCAAGGCGAGGCCCTCGGACTCACTAAGTTCAGGCGATGATCGCCGCTGCTCCCGCCTGGTTCGCCGACACCTACCTGGGGATTGAGGTCCAACAGTATGTGGGCCTGGGGGTGCTGGCTGTTGTAGCGACGGTTGCTCACTTTGCTCTGGCTCGGGCGATCTGGCTGGTGGTACGGCGCCGGTACGGAGGCGATGAGCTGACCTATTGGGATGACCGGCGACGCCTGCTGAACCGGGCCTTGCTGCTGTTGTCGGTTGGTGTCACTGTGCTTGTGGGATTCCCGACCCTTGACTTCGATCCCGACGTTGAGAGGGTCGTCAATCAGGCGACCAGCCTCGTTGCCGCGGTGGCGATCATCTTGGTGGCCTACCGTGCCATCGACATCGGCGTCGATGTCCTCGCCAGACGCGCCACCGAGACCGAGACGATGCTCGACGACAGCCTGGTTCCGTTGTTGCGGACGACGATGCGGCTATTTGTGACGGCCATCGGCATCTTGTTCGTGCTTCAGAATCTGAACGTCAATGTCTCGTCGTTGGTCGCGGGCTTGGGGCTGGGCGGTTTGGCCGTTGCGTTGGCCGCACAAGACACCGTGCGCAACGTGTTGGGTGGGGCCACGATCTTCGCTGACAAGCCCTTCGAAGTTGGCGACTGGGTCGTGGTCGACGGGGTTGAAGGCACTGTCGAGACGGTCGGATTCAGGTCGACGCGCGTGCGCACCTTCTACAACTCTTTGGTCAGCGTGCCCAACGGCAATCTGATGAACGCCGAGATCGACAACATGGGTCAGCGTCGTTGGCGCCGCTACAAAACCACGCTCGGCGTGGGGTATCACACGACCACCGATCAGATGCAGGCCTTCGTTGAAGGGATCCGGGCCATAATCCAGGCCAGTCCCGGCATGCGTCAGGACTACTACATCGTCGAGTTCCATGGTTTCGGCGCGACGAGCCTCGATGTGTTGCTGTATTGCTTCATGGATGCCGCCGACTGGAATGAGGAACTGCGCACCCGTCACGTCCTCAACCTCGACATCATGCGACTCGCAGAGTCGCTGCAGGTCGAGTTCGCCTTCCCGACCCAGACTCTGCACATTGCCGCCGCACCCGGCCAGCCCCAGCATCTGCCGCAGGTGCCCGACCGGGCCCAACTTCGTGACGTGGTGAACTCGTTTGGACCCGGTGGAGAACGCGGCCAGCGAGTCGACAAGCCCATCACCGGCGGTCATGAGAGCGTTCTCGAAAGTCCCTACGCCCAAGCCGACGAGGGCGGCTAGTCGAGCGCTGTCTGTGATATCGAGGCGGGCCCTTGTGCAGGTCATAGATCCTCGATAGTGTCGCGACCCCGGGTTTCTCTCGACGAGGGGCCCAGAGAGGCTCACGATGGCGAACAACGTAAAGGCCGCGATATTCCAGACTGCCTGGACCGGCGACAAGGACTCGATGATCGAGGTACACGAACGAGCGGTAGCTGATGCGGCTGCTCAAGGTACCCAAGTCATGTGTTTCCAGGAACTTTTCTACGGCCCGTATTTCTGCCAGGTTCAAGACGCCGACTACTACAGCTACGCCGAGGCCGTTCCCGACGGGCCTACGACCAAACAGTTCCAGGAGATCGCCGCGGCCCACGGCATGGTGCTGGTGCTTCCGATGTACGAAAAGGAACAAGAAGGCCTCTTGTACAACACCGCAGCCGTGATCGACGCCGATGGCTCGTATCTGGGGAAATACCGCAAGATTCATATTCCTCAGGTCAAAGGATTTTGGGAAAAGTTCTATTTCCGGCCCGGCAATCTCGGCTACCCGGTCTTCGATACTGCGGTTGGCAAGGTGGCGGTCAACATCTGCTACGACCGTCATTTCCCGGAAGGCTGGCGCGAGCTCGGATTGAATGGCGCCGAGATTGTCTTCAATCCGTCGGCGACCAGTCGGGGTTTGTCGGCCTACCTTTGGAAGCTCGAGCAGACTGCGTCGGCCGCCGCCAACATGTATTACGTCGGGGCGATCAACCGGATCGGGGTCGAGCCACTCGGCGAGAACGACTTCTACGGCACCAGCTATTTTGCGTCGCCGCGGGGCGAGTTTGTGGGCGACGTCGCTTCTGACGCCGCGGAGGAACTGGTGGTGCGTGACCTTGACCTCGACGCCATCGGCGAAACCAGAGCCCAATGGGCGTTCTACCGCGACCGCAGGCCCGACATGTACAACGCCATCGCCAGGGCCTAGGGGACGAGACCATGAGCTTGTTCATCAAGAGCGGCACCGTGATCAGCGCAACCGGGGCCGGACAAAACGACGTGCTCGTCGACGGCGAAACAATCACCGCGGTGTTTGCGCCGGGGAGCGCTCCGGCTCTAAGTGCCGAGTCTGGCGCCGATCGGGTAATCGACGCCACCGGCAAATATGTGATCCCGGGCGGAGTCGATGTTCATACCCACATGGAACTGCCGTTCGGTGGCACATTTGCCTCCGACACCTTCGAGACCGGTTCGCGTGCCGCGGCATGGGGCGGTACCACGACCATCGTCGATTTTGCCGTTCAGAGTCACGGGCGGGGCGTTCGCGAATGTCTCGACGAATGGATGGCCAAGGCCGAGAACAACTGTGCCATCGACTACGGCTTTCACATGATCATCGGCGATGTCAACGACGACTCGCTGCGAGAAATGACCAAACTCGTCGACGAAGGCATCACCAGTTTCAAGCTGTTCATGGCGTACCCCGGCGTGTTCTATAGCGACGATGGTCAGATTCTGAGGGCCATGCAAAATGCGGCCAACAGCGGTGGCCTGATCATGATGCACGCCGAGAACGGGATCGCCATCGACGTGCTGGCCGAGCAGGCAGTGGCGCGAGGCGAGACCGACCCGATCAACCACGGTTTGGTGCGGCGCGAGGAGTTCGAGTCCGAGGCCACCCACCGAGCCATCAAACTGGCCAAAGTCGGCGCCGCTCCGCTCTATATCGTGCACCTGTCCGCCTCCGAAGCGCTGGTCGAGGTGGCGCGAGCCCGAGACGGTGGTGCCAATGTCTTTGCCGAAACTTGTCCGCAATATCTTTACCTCAGCCTCGAGGATCACCTCGGGGCCCCCGGCTTCGACGGGGCCGGCTATGTGTGTTCGACACCGTTGAGGAGCAAACACGAACATCACGCTCGCGATCTTTGGAAAGGCCTGCGCACCGACGACCTCTCGGTGGTCGCCACCGACCACTGCCCGTTTTGCATGAAGGACCAAAAGGAGCTGGGCCGAGACGATTTCCGGGCGATCCCCAACGGGATCGGTGGCGTCGAACATCGTATGGATCTGATCTATCAGGGAGTGCTGGCCAACGAGATCACCCTTCCCCGGTGGGTCGAGTTGTGTGCCACGACCCCGGCCCGGATGTTTGGCATGTATCCGCAAAAGGGCGTCATACAACCCGGTTCAGACGCCGACATCGTGCTCTATGACCCCGCGGCGTCGTGGTCGATCAGCGTCGACAACCACCACATGAATATGGACTACTCCGCCTACGAAGGTTTCGACGTGCAAGGCAAGGTAGACACCGTTATTTCTCGGGGCAAAGTTCTGATCGAGGGCGGCGATTATCACGGTAAAGCCGGCGATGGCAAGTACGTGCGCCGCTCCCTCACCCAGTATTTGATGTGAACCAGTATCTGATGTGAACCAGTTGCTGGCGGCCCCAACCGAAAGGATTCACCATGGACTTCGGCGTCGTTTTACAAACCGACCCTCCGGCAGCACGGGTAATCGAGCTTGCCACGGCGGCCGAAACCTTGGGGTTCTCGCACGCCTGGACCTTCGATAGTCACATTCTGTGGCAAGAGCCCTACGTCATCTATTCGCAGATTCTGGCCCAAACCGAGCAGATGACGGTCGGACCGATGGTGACCAACCCTGGTACTCGTAACTGGACCGTGACCGGCTCTACTTATGCGACTCTTAACGAGATGTTCGGCAACCGCACCATTTGCGGCATTGGCCGCGGTGACTCGGCGATGCGGGTCCTTGGCCACAAGCCGTCGACTCTGGCCACTCTCTCCGATGCCATGAAAGTGATCAAGGGCATCGCGCAAGGCGAAGAGGTGACCTACAACGGCACTCAACAGCAACTTCCGTGGGCTGAGCAATCAGAGTTGCCGGTGCTCATGGCCGGGTACGGGCCAAAGGCGTTACACCTTTGTGGCAGCGAGTCCGATGGATTCATCCTTCAGTTGGCCGACCCGCAGATCGCGGCGTGGACGATTGATGCCGTCAAATCGGCGGCGTCGGACGCCGGCCGCGATCCGGATTCGCTCTACATTTGTGTCGCCGCACCGGCCTACGTTGGTGACGACATCAACCACCAGCGTGAGCAATGTCGGTGGTTTGGCGGCATGGTCGGCAACCATGTAGCCGACCTGGTTGAGCGATACGGCGAGACAAGTGATCTGGTGCCCCAGGCGCTCACCGACTACATCAAAGGCCGTGAGGGCTACGACTATTCGGGGCACGGCAAGGCCGGCAACGCTCATACCGACTTTGTGCCGGACGAAATCATCGATCGATTCTGTGTCCTGGGTCCCGCCGCTCGGCATATCGAACGGATCGAAGAGTTGGCGGCGCTGGGCGTCGACCAGTTTGCGGTTTACCTGATGCACGATCAAAAACACGAGACCCTTGCCGCCTACGGCCGCGACGTGATTCCAAGCCTGGCTTGACCGCGTTTCTCAATGTTTTAACAACTTGTGCTCTTCACCGGCATTTAGTGTTACTTTAACCCTCATCCAATTGGGGGGATAAGGAAATACAAAAGGTTCTACTTTCGCGTAGCCCGGTGGAGACGATCGTCGCGATCGTTGGCCTATGGGTCATTGTCGTTGCCGGCGTGGTGATTCCTGCCTACATCAACTACGAGGCGCCGCCGGAGATTTTGTTCACTGACACCGAGTCGATCGAACTGACCGAGTTCTCGTTCAGCCAAACCGATATCACCGTTGCGCCCGGTACCGACCTGACGTTCGAGCTGCTCAACGTCGGCGGGAGCCAGCACAATTTCGGCTTCAGTGACGACAACGTGACCGAGCGCATCAAGCCCGGAAACACTGACTCGTTTCACGCTGGCGTCCTGACCAAGGACCGAACCTTCTTCTGCGGCATCCCTGGTCACCGGGATAACGGCATGGAGCTGACGGTCCATGTCAGCGGCAGCTAGCGGCGCGGCATCAACTTCGCTACAACCACCAACCACAGAAATGGGCGAATACATGAGAATACGAAACACCACCCGGGTGATGGCTGCGGTCTTGGCATCGGGACTCTTCGTTGGAGCTTGCGGGTCCGACGACGACAATTCCTTGAGCGTTGAACTGACCGAATTTTCGGTAACGGTCAGCGGTTCGGCCTCCTCCGGCGAAATCACGGTTAACGCCAGCAATGTCGGCGGCGAGGACCACGAACTCGTAGTGGTCAAGGGAATCTCGGTTGAGGACCTGGCCCAGTATCAGGACGAAACTGGGTTCGTTGTCGAAGATGACCTGCCCGAAGGAGCGTTCATCGACGAGATCAGCGAGTTCGAGGCCGGCAGCGACGCGTCGGGCGTGTTCAACCTCGAACCAGGTGAGTACGTCTTCTTCTGCAATATCACCGAAGAGCAAGACGATGGAACCTGGGAAAGCCATTACACCGAAGGCATGCATGCCGCGGTGACCATCGGTTCTTAGCGACCTCTCCATAACGAACCGAGACGAGGGCGGGCCGTTCCAGGGCCCGCCCTCGTCTCGTTCGCTGGTAGAACTCGTTTGTGCTTCTCTCTGGCATATTTGACCCTCAACTAACTGAGATCAACCGGCTTGCATCGCGGCCCGCGCTCGAACCAGACCAGGGGGCATGGCGTAAACCACTCGATGGCCAGTGGCAGTTTCGTCTAGTCGGCCGACCCGGCGATGCTCCCCGTCGTTGGCACGAGCCGGGTACCTCCGATGCCAAGTGGCGGACGATCGAGGTGCCCGGGGTCTGGACCCGTCAGGACACCGGCGACTTTCCTCACTACACCAACATCGTGATGCCGTGGCCCGGCCTCGAACCTCCCGACGTAGCCGACCCAAACCCAACTGGCCTGTACCGCACCACGTTTACCGTTCCGCCGAACTGGCGCGCTCGCCAAGTTGTGGTGCACCTCGGAGCGGTCGAGAGCGTGGCCGCGGTGTGGTGCAACGGCCAGTTTGTGGGCATGGGCAAAGACTCGAGGCTGCCGAGCGAATTCGACCTGTCGCCATTTCTCGAAACCGGCAACAACTTGCTGGCCGTTATGGCGATTCGCTACAGCGATGCCACTTGGATCGAGGATCAAGACCACTGGTGGCACGGCGGCATCCATCGTTCGTGCTTCCTCGAAGCCCGCTCACCCAATCGAATTGACGACCTTGTGGTCGACGGCGACTTTGATCCGTCGAGCCGACGCGGCGAACTAACTGTCCACGCTCGCGTGGCGGGTAGCACTGCGACGCAGGTCCGTGTCACTCTCGAAACCGAACGGGGCCGCCGCATAGGTCCAGTTCACACCGCCGGGGTGCACAGAGTTGACGACTCCTCTGATCTTGCCGCGGCATTGTCGTCGATGACTTTCGACGGTCCCGTGGCGCACGTCGTGGTTGGCTCGTTGGAGGTGCGTCCGTGGAGTGACGAGAACCCCACCCGCTACCGGGTCACAACGGAGCTGCTCGCCCCGGGGGAGGAAGTCCTCGAGACCCACACCAACTTGGTGGGGTTTCGACGAGTTGAGGTCCGACACCGGCGACTCTTGGTCAACGGACAGCCGATCGTGATCCACGGGGTGAATCGCCACGATCATCACCCCGCCAACGCCAAAACGTTGACCCTTGACGAGATGCGAGCCGACCTCGTCTTGATGAAACGTCACAATATCAACGCCGTTCGGACCGCTCACTACCCCAACGACCATCAGCTGCTTGATCTTTGCGACGAGCTGGGCCTCTACGTCATCGACGAAGCGAACGTAGAAAGCCACGCCTGTCAGGCGTCGTTGGCCAACGATCCCCGCTGGGCCGCGGCCATAACCGAACGGGTCAGACGCATGGTTCTGCGCGACAGGAGCCACCCGTGCATCATTGGCTGGTCGTTGGGGAACGAGTCCGGTCACGGCCCGTGTCACGACTCGGCCGCCGCGTGGATTCGGGCCATCGACCCAACCCGGTTCGTGCATTACGAAGGGGCCATTGCCGATCGCTTCGGTGTTGGTCACCGAGCGGGCGACGCCGAGCGGATCTGTCGACCGCCGTCGGAGAGGGAGAGGATCACCACCGATGTGGTGTGCCCCATGTATTCCCCGGTCGATGACATTGTGCGTTGGGCTCGCTGGGCTGAGCGCACCGAAGGCGACGACCGTCCTTTGCTCATGTGTGAGTTCTCCCACGCCATGGGAAACTCCAACGGTTCGATCGTCGACTACGTCGACGCTTTTCACGCCGAGCCGGCCCTGACCGGCGGCTTCGTTTGGGACTGGCGCGACCAAGGGTTGGCCGAAACCGACAAGCACGGACGCTTCTATTGGGCTTACGGCGGTCACTTCGGCGAGCAAATCCACGACGCCAACTTCTGCATCAACGGGCTGGTCGGTCCGGATCTGACGCCTCACCCAGCCCTGCGCGAGTACATGTGGGCGGGCCGTCCTGCGGTTGTGACTCACGTTCGTGGTCGCACGATCAAGGTTGACAACCGCCGGCGCTTCGGCGACCTATCGGACCTTCGACTCCGGTGGAAGCTCACCTCCGATTCTGTTGTGGTGGCTCGCGGCGAACTCGATGTGCAAGTCGAGGCGATGAGTAGCCGCAACGTGACATTGCCGGCGGCGGCGGTCGCGAAGGGTGCGGGGTGTTATCTAGATGTCGAGTGGGTCACCCGTCGTCGCAATGGGTGGGCCGAACGAGGTCACGTTGTTGGCTGGGACCAGATGGTGTTGCGAGACGAGCAACAAGCGGCCACCCGGCCCGCCAACCAGTTGACGGCCGTGGTCGACGATCAGGGTCAGATCAGCGTGGTGGACGAACGCTTCGGCCCGCTCATCTCCGGGATCGACGCCAACCTTTGGCGTGCCCCGATCGACAACGACGGGGCTATCGGAGGATGGCTGGCCGGACTCAACAGTTTGCGGCGATCCTGGACTCGCTGGGGGCTCGACGACCTGACCGTCGAAGTCGACGAGGTTCGTCGCAGCCGAGGGCGGATCCAGATAGAGCGTCGGCTACGGGGAACAGACGAGGCGGCGACGCACCGCACGGTTGTGACCCACGAAAACGGCACGGTTCGGTTTCGCGAGACGATCGAGACTCCAGCGCAGTGGACTGATCTGGCCCGAGTGGGGGTGCGATTCGAGGTGACGAAAGATCTGATCGATCTGATGTGGGATGGTCTCGGTCCGCTCGAGACGTATCCCGACCGGTGCGCTTCGGCAACGCGAGGCGAGTGGCGCTCGAGGATCACCGATCAGTTCCATCCTTATGTGGTCCCCCAGGAAACGGCCGCCCACGTCGAAACCAGATCTTTCGAGCTGCGACGCGCCGACGGAACCGGGTTGATCTTTGTCGCGTCGGGCAAGCCGCTTATTTTCAGTGCCCGGCCCTACAACGACCACGATCTGGCGGCGGCCGCCACGTGGGCCGAGCTGCCGTTGGACCCTCGAACGCAAGTAACGATCGATACCGCGATGCGAGGTCTCGGCACCGGCATCTGTGGCCCCGACACGTTGCCGAAGTACCGGCTCGGCCCGGGTCGTTACAGCTGGGAATGGACGGTGATGGCCACTTAGCCCTAGTGGCCGGGAGTGAGAGGGCCCGCAAGGCCCACTCGGTCGGCCGCCAGGTCGGCTTCGGTCAGCCCTACATCCAGCAGCGAGCGGGGCAGCGCCCCGGTGGTTATCAGCGAAGTGGTGGCTTGGGCCAGACCATCCGAGGTGTGGATGCCGTACCCGCCCTGCCCGACCAGCCAGAAAAAGCCTGGTCCATCGGGGGCGAACCCGGCTACCGGAGTTCGGTCGGCGGTGAACGTGCGTAGACCGGCCCATGTAGAGCGAACGTGACGGGGTTCGAGAACGGTCCATTCGGCGAGAGTCTGAAGCCCTAGAGCTACGTCGATTTCTTCGGGTTTGGCGTCGCACGGTGGCGAGGGGGTTTCGTCGGCCGGCGAGACCATGAGGCCGCCCGGTTCGGGTTTTGCGTAGCCGCTCATGGGAGCGTTGTCGGGTTCGAACGAGGTGAGCGGCCACCGCTGCGAGTCGGTGTAACTGTCGGGGATGGCGGCGATGGCGATCGTGCGGCGCAGGGGGTGCAGTCCGACTGGAGTGATGCCGCCGAGCTCGGCCACTTGGTCGCCCCACGCCCCCGCGGCGTTTACCACCACTGGGGTGCTGAACGAAGCGTTGGGGGTTACTACGGTCCATCCGTCGCCGGTTTGCGAGAGTGCGGTGACCGGACTCGACGCCGAGATGACGCCGCCGGTCGAGCGAAACCACCTCACCGAAACCTGATGAAGGCCCGCCACATCGATGTCCATGCCGTTGGGTTCGTGTAGCGCGGCGGCAACGTCGGGGCGCAGGATCGGTAGAAGTTCGCGAGCCTGGTCGCCATCCAAGAACTCGGTGGACGGAACCAGCTGTTGGGCGTGTTCGACCTCGGCTCTCAGGTCGTCAACGCGACCGGCCCGACCAACTTTGAGAAGTGGTCGTGGCCTCAGTATGGGCCCGTCAGCAAATTCTGGCGGCGGTGATTCGACAAAGGGGCGAGTCGCGACTGTAAGGCGGCGCACCGAATCGTTGCCGTAGTTCTCCAAAAACTGCGCCGCCGAACGTCCGGTGGTGTGATACGCCAGCGTGGGCTCGGCCTCGAGGAGGGTCACGGACAGGCCTTCGGCGCTCAGGCGAGCGGCCGCGCTGATCCCGGCAATCCCACCCCCGATAACGACAACATCAAACGTGGGCATCGCCGCGAGCCTAGGTGACCATTGCGGTTGGTGCCGCGCCGTTGACTAACATCGGGCCAGCCCTTAAAGGAGATCTCATGGCCGTCACCGACATCAATCCGGCGAGCTTCAAACGGATGGACGAGTCGACCGCCGAACAGTGGGCCGTGATCGGGCAGGCCACCAACGACAATCAGGGCCGGGTGGCCGATCGGCTGATCATGTTGCTCGAATCGTTGGCCGAGATAAGCGACGGTTTCATCACCGATCAACTCACCCATTGCCTTCAGACCGCCACCATGGCCGAGCGGGCCGGAGCCGACGAAGAGATGGTTTTTGGTGCGCTGATGCACGACGTCGGCAAGGCCATTTCGGTGCCGAACCACGGCGGTATCTCCGCGGAGATGATCCGGCCCTATGTTCGCGACGACGTGTACCAGTCGATCAAGAACCATCAAGATTTCCAAGGCATGCACTACTACCACCACTTCGGTGTGGCGACCGATATGCGCGATCGGTTCAAGGACGAATCTTGGTTCGGCCTGTGTGAGCAGTTCACCGACGAGTGGGACCAACAAGCCTTCGACCCCGATTACGACACGCGGCCACTCGAGCATTTCGAGCCGTTGATCCGCAGCATTACTGCCCAAGCCAAGATTCCCCTTGGGGGCTAGTCGCGGATAATCGCTATCCGGCCCTCGCCGGGGCGGGCCCGACCGATCACCGATGCCATATGGCCGGTGGCGGTGAGCCGGGAGAGCACATCGAAAGCGGCGTCAGGATCGACCCCGAACACCAGGCCGCCGCTGGTTTGGGCATCGGCCAGAAGGGTCACGTCGACGTCCTCGACGCCGTCGCCGATATCGAGGCGATCCTGTATCCAGCCGAGGTTGCGGCCGGTGCCTCCCGGCACCACCCCATCGAGGGCAAGCTCGCGTGCTCCCATGATCACCGGCACATCGTCGACCACCAACTCGAGGTTGACTCCGGATTCTTGAGCCATACGGCCGGCGTGGCCGAGCAACCCGAACCCGGTGACGTCGGTTGCTCCCTTGGCGCCATGGTCGACGGCGATTTGGGAGGCGGTTCCGTTGGTTTGAGTCATTGAAGTAACGGCCGCGGCAACGGTGACGTTGTCGGTTACCCCACGTTTGAGGGCGGTGGTGATTACCCCGATACCGAGAGGTTTGGTGAGGATCAGTACTTGTCCGGCGGTGAGTCCGGCGTTGGTGAGCATGCGGTCGGGGTGAACTTCGCCAACGACCGCCATGCCGTACTTTGGCTCGGGATCATCGACGGTGTGACCGCCCGCCACGATAAACCCACACTCTTCGCCGATGTCTTGGCCGCCACGCATCACGTCGGCCAGCAGATCGGTCGATAGTTCGTCGGTGTTCCAGCAAACCAGGTTGAGCGCCAGCAGGGGAGTGCCGCCCATGGCGTAAACATCAGATACCGCGTTTGCTGCTGCGACGCGGCCCCAGTCGTAGGCGTCGTCAACCACCGGGGTGATGAAGTCGGCAGTGAAAACCAGGGCGCGTTCGGGCGACAGTCGGTAGACCGCGGCGTCGTCGCCGCTGGTGGCGCCTACCAGGAGGTTTTCGGAGTTGACAGGTGAAAGCTGGCGCACGACCTGCGCCAATTCGCCGGGGGCGAGTTTGCAGCCTCAACCGGCCCCGTGACTGAACTCGGTGAGTCGTCGTGTCATTGGCATCGCCTCCTTCCCGTCGCTCCGTGAGTGCGTTTCCCTCGCACCCTACGTCCTAAGGTGGCCGACATGGCAGCATCTCGCGACGTCGACCATCGGCTCCAGACCCGGATCACCAGACTCTTCGGCGTCGACTACCCGATCGTGCAAACCGGCATGGGTTGGGTGGCTGGTCCGTCGCTTGTCACCGGGACCGCCAACGCCGGCGGCTTGGGCATCCTGGCGTCGGCCACCATGACCCTCCCGGAGATGAAGTCGGCGATCGCGGCTGTCAAAGATCGCACCGAACGTCCGTTTGGCGTCAATTTGCGCACCGACTCAGCCGACGTTGCCGAGCGAGTCGATTGTCTCATTGCCGAGGGTGTGCGGGTTGCGAGCTTCGCTCAAGCGCCCCGACCCGACATGGTCAAGAAACTCAAAGACGGCGGGCTGATTGTGGTGCCGACGGTCGGGGCCAAGCGCCACGCCGAGAAGGTCGCCGAATGGGGCGTCGACGCGGTTCTTTGCCAAGGCGGAGAAGGAGGCGGCCACACCGGCACCGTCCCGACCAGTTTGCTGTTGCCCCAGATCCTTGACGCGGTCGATATCCCCGTCGTGGCGGCGGGCGGGTTTCACGACGGTCGAGGCCTTGCGGCGGCGCTTAGTTGGGGCGCGGACGCCATCGCCATGGGCACCCGCTTCTTGCTCACCGCCGACAGTTCGGTACCGGACCAAATCAAGTCGGCCTATCTCGCCACGCCGGTGACCGGAACGGTGGTGTCGCGCGCTGTCGATGGGGCCCCGCAACGAGTGATCCGCACCGACATGGTCGATTCGTTGGAGAGGGCCGGTCTGTTGAGGCTGCCTCGGGCCGCCGCCAATGCTCTGCGGTTTCGCAAGCTCACCGGCACCTCGGTCGGCGCTCTTGTTCGCGAAGGGTTGGCCATGAAGAAGAGCCAGGATCTGACCTGGTCTCAGCTGGCGATGGCCGCCAACGCACCGATGCTGACGCGCGCCTCGATGGTCGAAGGCAACATCGAGGTGGGGATCTTGCCCACCGGGCAGTGCGTTGGGGTCGTCGACGATTTACCGACCTGCGAGGCGCTGATCCAACGAATTGTTGCCGAAGCAACCGCGCGGTTCGATGCCGTGTGCTCTTAGAATCTTCGCGGTTCGGTAGTTAGCGAAGTCGGTGCGATTCCGACGCTGTCCCGCAACGGTGATGTTGTCTCCTCGGAGGCCACTAAGTCCGGTCGCCTTTCTGCAGAACATGAACGAACCGACCCTCGAGGACAGGGGCGGCTCGTGCGTCGGACCTCCGTCGCTCGTGCCACCATCTCGAGCCACAGGAGGAAATCCGATGAAGAAATTGTCCGCCCTGCTTCTGGCCTTCATGCTGCTCGCCGCGGCGTGTGGCTCAGACAGTGGCTCCACCGAAGCATCAACCGACAACGCGGCTGACGCAACGGCCGACGCAACGGCCGACGAAACCGCGGTCGAGGAACCAGCAGCCGCGGTCGACGAACCAGCAGCTGCGGCTGACGCTGCCGCTTCCGACGAAGCCGCCGCGCCGGCGATTCCCGAACGTATCGTCTCGATCTCGCCGACCGCCACCGAGATTCTGTTCGCTATCGGCGCGGGCGACCGTGTTGTGGCCGTTGACGTTTATTCGTACTTCCCCGAAGAAGCGCCGGTCACCGAGCTTGATGGGTTCAGCCCCAACGTCGAAGCGATCGCTGCTTACGAACCGGACCTGGTTGTGATGCAAGGCAGCGGTGACGTTGCCGCGGCGCTCGAAGCCATCGGCGTCACTGTTGTTGTGCAGGGCGGCCCGGCCTCACTTGAAGACGTATACAGCCAGATCCGCGAATTGGGTGAGGCCACCGGCAACACCCAAGAAGCCATCGATCTCGAAGAGGAAATGTCGACCGAAATCGACGACTTGCTTGCCGATGCGCCGTCGGCTGACGGGCTCAGCTACTACCACGAGCTTGACAACACGCTGTACTCGATTACCAGCTCGACCTTTATCGGCGAAATTTATGCCTTGTTCGGGTTGACCAACGTGGCCGACCCGGCCGATTCTGACGGGTCGTCGTTTGGTTACCCGCAGCTCAGTGACGAGTTCCTCGTCGACGCCGACCCCGACTTGATCTTCTTGGCCGACACGTTGTGCTGTGCCCAGAACGCCGAAGTTGTGGCCGAACGTCCCGGGTGGGATCAGCTTTCGGCGGTAAAGAACGCCAACGTGATCGAGCTCAATGATGACGTTGTTTCGCGCTGGGGCCCACGGCTCGTGGACTTTGTGGGTTGGATTGCCGATGCCCTTCACGGAGTCGCTGCTCAGGGTTGATGGTCGTTGACTGATTCGTCGTCTCGACTGTCGCCGGACCGGCCGGAGGGGTTGCCCGTGGCAACTCGTTTGTCGGCCGGCGCAGTTGGGGCGGCGTTCGGCGTCTTGGTTTTGTCGGTCTTGGCCGGGCTCACTATCGGACCGGTCGACATGGCCCCCCACCGGGTGCTTCTGCAATTGCTCGACACGGTTCCTGGTTTCGCCGTTGATTCTGGACTGTCCGACACCCATGCGGCGATCGTCGAGAAAATTCGTCTGCCACGGGTGGTGCTCGGGCTTCTGGTCGGAGCGACCTTGTCGGTCAGCGGAGCTTCTTATCAGGGGGCGTTTCGTAACCCGCTAGCGGACCCGTACCTGCTTGGCATCGCCGCTGGCGCCGGCCTGGGCGCCACCATCATGATCACCGGCGGGTTTGGCGACGGCGCGGGCATTTGGGATCCGGTGCCGCTGGCCGCGTTCGTTGGCGCTCTCGCGGCCGTAGTTATCTCTTTTGTTGCTGGCCATATCGGCGGGCGGTCGACCGCCTCGCTGATCTTGGCCGGCGTTGCCGTGGCCAGCTTTCTGACCGCATGTCAGACCTATGTGCTTCAGTCCAACAGCGACGCATTCCGAGAGGTCTACACCTGGATATTGGGCCGGATCGCGACGTCGGGTTGGGCCGAGCCGGCGCTAATGGCTCCCTACTTCGTGCTCACCGCGGTTGTGGTCCTTCGTTACGCACGGGCCCTTGACGTTTTGGCGGTGGGCGACGAGGAAGCACGGGCGCTGGGAATCAACCCCGGTCGGGTCCGCAGCATCGTTGTTGTCGCTGCTTCGCTCGGGGCCGCGGCTGCAGTATCGGTGAGCGGGCTTATCGGGTTCGTGGGCATCATCGTGCCCCACACCGTGCGTTTGGCGTTCGGAAGCAGCCACCGCGTGTTGTTGCCGCTGAGCATCATTTTGGGTGGGGCATTCATGGTGTTGGCCGATCTCGTGGCCCGCACGCTCGTTTCTCCAGCCGAACTTCCAATCGGTGTCGTCACCGCCTTTCTCGGCGCGCCGTTCTTCATCTTGGTTCTGCGAACCAGTCGTCGCGAGGTCTGGTGATGACCGGCATTCGTCTGATCGACGTTCATGTGCAAATCGAACAGACTCCGGTCCTACGAGGGATCAACCTCGACGTCGCCCCTGGTTCGTGGTTGAATGTGATCGGCCCAAATGGTGCCGGCAAAACCACTCTTCTTCGGGCTCTGCTCGGTCTTGTGAAGGCCACCGGTTCGGTCGAGATCGACGGGTTGGGTGATGAGCGGCCCGCCGCCAGAGCTCGAACGCTTGCTTACGTGCCCCAGACACCGCTTATCCCACCCGGGATGGGAGTAATTGACTACGTGTTGCTGGGGCGCACTCCTCACCACGGCGTGTTCGCCAACGACAGTGCCGATGATTTGGCGATTGCCGCTGAGGTCCTCGGCCGGCTTGATCTGGTCGGGTTCGCTGATCGCGAAGTGAGGTCGCTGTCGGGCGGGGAGCGGCAGCGGGTGGTGATGGCTCGAGCGTTGGCTCAGACAACGCCGGTCTTGTTGCTCGACGAACCAACCACCGCGCTCGATCTCGGACATCAACAAGAACTTCTGGACCTGGTGGACGAACTGCGGGCCGAACGAAACCTGACCGTTATTGCGACGATGCACGACCTCACTCTGGCGGCCCGGTACGGAGACCGACTGGCTTTGCTTTCGGAGGGACAGGTGCGCAAGACGGGGTCGCCCGAACAGGTACTTACCGTCGAATCGATCGCCGAGTACTTCCGTGCCAACGTCAAAATAATTTCCGACGTTGACGGCCCGATCATCGTTCCCACGGGTCGAACCTGACGAGGTAGTCAGCCGCCCGAGACGAGGTCTTCGGCTCCTCGGGGCAGAGCGACTTCGCCATCACGGTCGTCGAGCCAACCCTCGGGGAGATGTACTTGTTTGGCCGATCCGTGATGGCCGCGAACCATGCGCATTCCGCCATCAGGGAACGGAAGGGTCCGGTCGAGTTCGTCAACGAGACTGCGCATCTCGTTGAGAGTTCCGAGTCGGTTCAGACGGCGTCTGATTTCGTTGCCGGTCGCAAATCCTTTGAGATACCAGCCGGTGTGCTTGCGGAAATCGCGCATGCCGCGTGACTCGCCCATCCAGGCGCACAGAAGCTCGGCGTGCTCGACCATGCCGTCGAGGACCTCGCCGAGGTCGGGGCGGGGCGCAACCGCCTGACCGTCGAACACGGCGGCCAGGTCTCTGAACAACCACGGCCGACCGAGACAACCACGACCTACGACCACGCCGTCGGCGCCCGTCTCGCGCATCATTCGCAGCGCGTCGTCGGCTTCCCAGATATCGCCGTTGCCAAATACTGGGATAGACGTGATCGCCTGATTGAGTTCGGCGATACGGCCCCAATCGGCTTGGCCGCTATAGAGCTGGTTGGCGGTGCGGGCGTGGAGGGCAACCGCCGCGCATCCTTCGTCTTCGGCGATGCGGCCGGCGTCGAGGAAGGTTATGGAGTTGTCGTCTATGCCGACTCGGAACTTGACCGTTACCGGCACGTCGCCGGCGGAGTTGACGGCGGCCCGAACAATGGATCGGTAGTGGGTGCGCTTCCACGGCAGGGCCGCGCCGCCACCGTGGCGGGTCACCTTCTTCATTGGACACCCGAAGTTCATGTCGATGTGGTCGACAGCTTGATCATTGACCAAGAGCCGGACTGCTTCGCCGATCGAGAACGGGTCGGTTCCGTAAAGCTGAATGCTCCGGGGCGACTCTTCGGGGGCGAACGAAGCCATCTCGAGGCTCTTGCGGTGGCCTTCGACCAGCGCTCGAGCGGTGATCATCTGGTTGACGTAGAGGCCGGCTCCGTAGCGTCGACACAGAGTGCGAAAAGGGGCGTTCGTGACGCCGGCCATCGGCGCAAGTATTACTGGTGGCCACACCGGTAGCGGTCCGATGTGGGGTACATCAAACTCGCCGGAGGCGGCGGGGGCTTCGTTCATCCATTCAGGCTACGAACGGATTGGTCAATCGACTGTGCTCGGCCATTCTTGTTCGCTGGCTGCACCGAGCAGATCCAACATTGTGTCGACATCGTCGAGCCCGACTGTGGGGTTCATGAACAGCAACCGGAAAACGTTGAGCCCGTCGACGGGCTGGAACCCAATGAGGGCACTGCCATTGCTTTGCAGGACCGCTTTGGCCCTGGGAGCCAAGCGGTGCAGCCGGTCGTGTGCGGAGTTCGAGAGTTCGGCGAGGTTCAGGGGCCGGAGTTCGGGCGGCACCCAAGTGAGGCAAACGTTGGTGAACGAGCCGGCGTTGACCGCCGCGAACTGTCCGTTGCTAGCAGCGACTCTGGAGCGCAGATGGTCGGCGAGGTCGACGCCATGTTCGACCCGTTCGGCAAATCCGGTGTCGCCTCGGGCTTTCCATGTGAGCCACAGCTTCAAAATATCGACTCGGCGCGCACACATGAAACCGTTATCGCCCGCATCGAGTTCGCCGTGTTGTTTGTCGGGCTGAAACAGATAGTCGGCGTTGGTCGAAAAGGAGTCGCGCAACAGAGCAGGGTCGGCGACCAGCAGGGCGGTGCACTGTTGGGTGATGCCCATCATTTTGTGAAGGTTCCACACCACAGAGTCGGCCCGTTCGACACCGGCCAATCGGTGCCGTTCTCGCGGCGAGAACAACGCCGACCCGCCGTAGCAGCCGTCGACGTGCAGCCAGATGTTGTGTCGTGAGCAAATATCGGCGATTGCGTCGAGCGGGTCGAAGGCCCCGGTGACGGTGGTCCCCGCAGTGGCAACAACGGCGATAGGGGGAGCCGAGGGATCGACCGCGGCCTCCAGGGCATCGACTCGCATCGTGCCATCGGCGTTGGTCGGGATCGAGATCACATTGTTGCGACCGATTCCCATCATCGCGGCCGACTTTTCTACCGAGTAGTGGCCTTGATCGCTCACCAGAATCTTTGGTGGAGGCCCAACCCAACCCGATAGCACCGAGTTGGGATCGTGGCGATGACGGGCCAGTTGCAAGGCGTGGAGGGTGGCCAGCGAACCGCCGGCGCAAAAGATCCCCGGCACCGTCGTGTCCGCAGGGGCGAAGCCGACCAGTCGGGCCAGCTTGTCGAGAACCGCTCGTTCCATCAAGGTGAACACCGGCGCGGCCTCGAACGTTGCGCTGGTCGTGTTGAGGGCCGCCGCCGCCCAGTCACCGACGACCGCTAGTGGGTCCGGACCGGCGAAGTTCTGGTTGACGAAGCGGCGGTGGCTGGTGTGGACCGACCGCTCGAAGACCGTCGCCACTGCGTGGAGGAGTTCGCCGGCGCCGTGAGCGGGTTCGGTCTCTTCGAAGTCCAGCGGCACCGATCGATCAAAGTCGGAAATGATCTGCTCGGGGCTGGCGAAACGAACAACGTCGTCAGGCCCCACTGGGGGGTTGGTGAGGTAGGCGAGGGCGAGGTCGGCAATCGAAGTGACCGGATCGATGATCGGTGCGGTCCGAAAGCTCAAGAGGTCGAGGCCATGTCTGTTCATCAACTCGTCGACCAGCGGGAGCGGCAACCCGATCACGTTGGTGACCGATCCGGAGACCTGGTCGGCAAAGAGGCTGGCGGCGCCTTGCAGGCCGTAGGCGCCCGCTTTGTCACCGGCCTCGCCGGTGCGGGTGTACCAATCACGGCGCTCGTCGTCCAGCTCGGCCATCGCCACGTCGGAGGTCTCGACGGCCGTGTGAACCGTGGTCGAGTCGGCGTCATCGGTCCTCGCGACCGCTACGCCGGTCATCACCTGATGGGTTCGTCCTTCGAGCGATTGGAGGATTCTGGCGGCGTGTTCAGGGTCGTCGGGCTTGCCGAGAATCTCGCCGTCGCACACCACCGAGGTATCGGCGGCGATAACCACCGTTCGAGGGCGGGCCGCGCTCGCGGCCTTTTCTCGGGCCAGTCGTTCGACGTAATCAGCCGCCGCTTCCGCGGGTCGGGGAGTTTCGTCTATGTCGGCTGGCTCGACTCGAGGGTGCAAGCCAAGGCGGCCGAGCAGTTGGCGTCGACGGGGTGAAGCCGACGCCAGTACCAGCTCGTATTCGAGTTCGTATTCGGGCACTTCGAGAGTCTGACACTTCGTGCGGGCCGCGCCACCCCACGGCCAAAGCAACGGCGTACTCTGGGCGCCATCGACTCCACCGAATCATCCCCCGAAGCGCCGGTCGAGCTGCCGCCCGAGTCCGACGAAGAGATCGAGCCCGACAGCTTCCTCTCGAAGACTGGCTTTCTCCGTTCTGGTAGCGAAGCTCAAGATCTGCCGCGTGCCGCGCCCGGACCGGCGTTTGCCGACGACTACGCCGACCGCGAAGCTCACCGGTTCTTTGCGGTTCTGGCCGCTGGCCGCGAGCTCGAGCATTTCGATGACCCTGTCGAACACGTCCGTGCGAACGGACTGATGATTCTGTATTCGGAGATCGCCGCCGACGCGTTCGAGACTTTTCTGGCCCGCATGTCACCGGCCAAAGTCGACGTGTGGCGCGACCTGATAGCTGGAGGAGCTCGCTCCGAAGCGTTTGGACCGCTGACCCTTCAAGAACGCCTTGACGAACGTTCGGTCGAACACGCCCTCGTCGCCGGTCGCAAGCAGCGCGTGATCAACCTCGTCGTCGCCGCTTTGGTGGTCTTGGTGGTTGGCGGCGGTCTCGCCGCTGGATGGCGCACGCTTTCCAATCGTGATCAACGTACTCGTGGTGCGCTGCAGTTCTCACAAACCGACGAAACCCCAGCCGAAGCCGCGGTGCTGGGCGGTCCGCCGGTGGTCGAACCGGCCCTGACTGTCGCTTTGTCCGAGACAGTGGCAGTGCTCGCCGGCAACGAGCCGCTGGCCGATCGGGTCACCGATGCCGCGTTCTCGACCTTTGCGTTCCCGCCCGGCGCTCTCGGGGCTTCGCTGTTCGAGTACGCCGGCACCGGTCATGTAGTAATCGTGGGGCCGGTGGGGTTCAGCGATCTTGCATGTCTGCGAGTGAGCGTGGTGACCTCCGATCTGCGACCGCTCGACACCGTTACCCACGGCCCTTGCTCCGAACCGGTTGGGCGGCCGGCAGTGGTGGGGTGTGCGGGCCCGTCAGCGATTCTTCTGGGCCTCGACATCGCGTCGGGAGAGGTCGACTTGCCAGAAGGTGGCACCGGGTTTGCCGACGCGGTCAGGCTGCAGATGATCGGCGACCGGCCCGACGAATACGAGGTGTTGACAGTTCGCGGCACGATCAGCGTCGATCCCGATGCCGGTATTGTGATCCCCCGTTTTGGGGGAGCGACCGGCGAACAAATCACCTTCGACATTGGTTCGGGGCGCTCCGGCACGTGCACCCTTACCGGCAACATTTCTGGCAATAACTGATGTGTGGTCGCTTTGTATCGGCTACGCCGCCTGATCAACTGGCCAAGTACTTTGGCGCCGAAATGGCGTCGGAGACTTTGATCGAACGGCCAGCCAACTTCAACGTCGCCCCGACCCAGGGCGTCTACACGGTCTACGAGGATGGCGCGACCCGCCGGCTCGACACCTTTCATTGGGGTCTGGTGCCATTTTGGGCGAAGGATCCCAAAATCGGCAGCCGCATGATCAACGCCAGAGCCGAAACGATTGCCGAGAAGAACTCGTTCAAACGCCCGTTTGCCCGAAGGCGTTGCATCATCCCGGCCGACGGTTTCTACGAATGGAAAAAGGTCGAGGGCCAAAAGAAGAAACAGCCGATGTACATGTCTCGTCCCGACGGCGAACCATTTGCCTTCGCCGGGCTCTGGGAAGTGTGGCGAGACAAGAACAATCTCGACGCAAACGGCGAGCCGCTCGAACTGTTTAGCTGCACGATTATCACCGGCAATCCCAACGAACGGGTAGCCGAGGTCCACGACCGAATGCCCGTGATGTTGTCGCCCGACGCTTGGGACCAGTGGCTCGACCGTGACAACCACGACACCAACTCTTTGCAGCAACTGCTGGTGCCCGCTCCGGCCCATCTGATCCGTCTGCACCCGGTGTCGACCGAAGTCAACAACGTCCGCAACAACTCGCCAGAACTAACCGACGAGTTCAGCGAAGGCTGAGTATCGAAGCGATCTGATCGGCCAGCCCGTCGAGGTCGTGTGGATCGGGAGATGGGTCGGCTTGGCCGAAGTCGAGGGCGGCCATCGAATTCATGGGCACCACATGAACATGAACGTGCGGAACTTCGAACCCGGCGATCAGCAAGCCGATGCGGGCCGGGTTGAGGAGTTGTTTTTGAGCCCGTCCGATCGAGTGGGCCACCCCAACTAGGTGACTAGCGGTGTCGACATCGAGATCGGTCCACTGGTCGACCTCGGTGCGCGGCACGACAAGCACATGGCCCCGGGCCAGCGGCCGGACGTCGAGGAACGCGACGCACACGTCGTCGGTCCACACAAACCGTCCGGGAATCTCGCCATCGATGATGCGGGTGAAGATAGAAGGCACGCAACGATCGTAGGCTGCAATTGATGACCGACGACAACAAGCCGCGCCAACGACAGGTCGGAGTATTCGAGGACCGGATCCTCACGGTCCCGAACCTCATTTCGCTGGCCCGTCTCGCTTGCATTCCATGGTTTCTCTGGTTGTTGTTCTCCGCCGAGAATCGTTGGGCGGCCGCATGGCTTTGGGGGTTCGTCGGCGCCACCGACTGGGTCGACGGATGGTGGGCCCGCAAGTTCAACGTGGTGAGCGAATTCGGCAAGCTGATCGATCCTGTAACCGACCGGGCAGTGCTCATCACCGGGATTCTCGCAGTCGGTGTCGATGGTTCGGTGCCGTGGTGGCTGGTTGTGGTCACCCTCCTTCGCGAGGTGTTGGTTGCGTTGGCGGGGATTGGGCTGGGTGCATTGGGTGCTCGCCGAATAGACGTCACCTGGTGGGGGAAGTGCGCCACGTTTGGTCTCTATTTCGCGTTTCCGTTCCTGCTGGCCGGCGCCAGCACCAATGTGAGCGCCGACTGGTTCCGGGTCGCCGGCTGGCTCGTCGCGGTGCCGTCGCTGATCTACAGCTACTTGTCGGCGGCCCAGTACATCCCGCTGGCGCGTATCGCACTCCGCGAAGGACGTCTCGATAAGAGCTAGGTTCGATGGACATGAAGGCTGTGATCATGGCGGGCGGCGAGGGAACTCGTCTCCGGCCCCTCACCTCAAACGTGCCCAAGCCGATGATGCCCTTGGCCAACCGGCCGATGATGGAGCACATTGTCGACCTCTTGAAGCGTCACGGGTTCGACGAGATCGTCGTGACTGTTGCGTTTATGGCAAACCAAATCCGTGACTGGTTCGGGGATGGGTCGGACTTCGGCGTAAGCATGGTGTACGCCACCGAAGAAACTCCGCTGGGCACCGCTGGTTCGGTGCGAAACGCGATGTCCGAACTAACCGAGCCGTTTCTGGTGATTTCGGGCGATGTCCTAACCGACATCGACCTGACCCAGATCGTCGAGTTTCACGAAGCGAACAACGCAACGGCCACGATCGGGCTTATCCGGGTTGACGATCCTCTCGAATTCGGGATCGTGATCACCCGCGAAGACGGCTCGATCGAACGGTTTCTCGAAAAGCCCGGCTGGGGTCAGGTGTTTTCCGACACCATCAACACCGGCATTTTTGTACTCGAGCCGGAGATATTCGACTACATCGAACCCGACCGTCCCGTCGACTTTTCCAGCGAGGTGTTCCCGGCGCTTTTGGCCGACAACAAACGCCTGTTTGGCGCAGTTGGCGAAGGCTATTGGGAAGACGTCGGAACGCTCGAGAGCTATCTCAACGCCCACACCGACATCCTTGATGGTCGGGTGAGTGCTCGCATCGATGGTTTCGATCGGGGCAACTCGATGTACATCGGAGAGAACGTTTCGATCGATCCGAGCGCGGTGATCACCGGGCCAGGGGTCATCGGCGACAACTGTCGAATCGAGGCGGGCGCCAACATCGGGCCGTATTCGGTTCTGGGCGCCAACGTCAGGGTCCGTTCGGAGGTGAACACCGAACGGGTGGTCGTGGCCGACAATGCTTATCTTGCCGAGGCGGTCGGGCTGCGAGGCGCGTCCATTGGCCGAGGCTGCGACCTTCGCAAAGGGGTCAAGGTCGACGAGGGTGCGGTGATCGGCGACGAGTGTTTCATCGGCGAAGAAGCTCAGGTGAGTGCCGGGGTAAAGATCTATCCGTTCAAGACCATCGAGGCTGGGGCGATCGTCAACTCGTCGATAGTTTGGGAGTCTCGAGGGGCTCGTAGTCTTTTTGGTCGGGTCGGCGTCAAGGGTTTGGCCAATGTCGACATAACCCCCGAGCTTGTCACCCGACTGGCGCTGGCCTACGGCACGACCCTCAAGCCTGGCGACGTCGTAATCACCAGTCGAGATTCGAGTCGCTCGGCGCGCATGCTCAAGCGGGCCGTACACGCCGGGCTCAACGCGGCCGGAATCTCGGTCCAAGATCTAGAAGTCGCCCCGTTGCCGGTTACTCGCTTCATAACCCGTCGTCCCGCGGTGGCGGGGGCGGTGGCTTTGCGTCTCGACGAATCCGACCCGCAATCGGTGATCATCGGGTTCATGGATTCCCACGGCGCCGACATGTCCGAGGACGCCCATCGCAAAATCGAGCGAGTGTTCAACCGCGAGGATTATCGCCGAGTAGTGCCAACCGAGATCGGCGACATCGACTATGCGCCTCGTGCCCTTGAGCATTACGCCACGGCCATCGAATCCATGGTCGACCTCGTCCAGATTCGTAAGGCGCGCATCAAGCTGGTAGCCGACTACGGCTACGGAGCGGTGTCGTTCATCATGCCGAATTTGTTGGCCAAGTTGGGCGCCGAGGTCTTGGCCATCAACCCTTACGCCTCTACTTCAGGAGCCGCAGGCTTTGATCGGTTGGCCCATGCCAACGATGTCGCGAGCCACGTCGCGGCCGCCGGCGCGGCTCTGGGCGTGGTGTTCACCCCCGGAGGCGAACAGATCACCGTCGTGGACGACAAGGCTCGGGTATTGAGCGACGATCAACTATTGCTGGCCCTGATTTCGTTGCAAGGCGAGTCGCTTGATGGCGCCCGCGTCGCGCTCCCGATCTCGGCGACCCAGCATGCTGCGGCGTTGGCCGAACAGCGCGGAGGATCGGTAGTCCTCACCCAAACAGCACCAGCATCGATCATGGCCGCGGCGTCTGACCCGTTCGTGAGGCTCGCCGCCGACCCTTCTGGCCGTTACAGCATGCCGGCGTTCATGCCGACCTTCGACGCCACCGCAACGTTCGTGAGCCTGCTCGATTCTTTGGCATCGAGCGACGTTGCACTCTCAGAAGTCGTCGACTCGTTGCCGTCGGTTCATATGCATGTCGAGGTGGTCGTGACCCCATGGGAGCAAAAGGGCATGGTGATGCGGACATTGGTCGAACGCTCCCACGATCATCAGGTCGATCTGGTCGACGGGGTGCGAATCCATCACGGCGATGGCTGGGCGTTGATCCTGCCCGATCCCGAGGAGCCTCTCACCCGTGTTATCGCCGAGGGCGCCGACGATGCCTCGGCGCTTCGACTGGCATCGGAGTACGTGCGCCGGATCGAACAGTTGGTCCGAGTTGACCACCATGGTCGCGCTCCAACCTTGTAGATCGGTTAGGTTCAGGGAATGAACACTCCCGAAGAACTCCGCTACTCATCTGACCACGAATGGGTTCGCGTCGAAGGCCAGACTGCCACTATCGGCATAACCGATTATGCCCAAGATGCCTTGGGCGACGTCGTGTATGTCGACCTGCCAGAGGTTGGTACCGAGCTAGCCGCGGGCGACTCCTTCGGCGAGGTCGAATCGACAAAATCGGTTTCCGAGCTGTACTCACCGGTCGCCGGCACCGTGGCCGCCGTCAACAACGATCTCGCTGATGCCCCCGAGAAGCTCAACTCCGACCCGTACGGCGATGGTTGGATTTGTCGGGTGACGATGTCGAGCGGCGACGATGTCGAGCAGCTCCTTGATGCCGCGGCCTATACCGCACTTATCGACGGGTAGGGGCATGGACGATCTGTCGTGCCCGTCTTGTGGCCACCTGAACGCTGCGGAAGCCAACTTCTGCTCGTCGTGTGGGGCACTGACGCGGCGCGATGATGTCACCACCGAATCGGCCGCAATCGTGGTCGAAGGATCCGAGTTGGGCGAGATCGACCGCTCGGCTTTCGGCCCTCACGACGGGCTTTTTGTTGTGATACAAGGGGCCAAGACCGGTGCCCGTTACGCCCTGGACGCCGATCTCGTCTCGGTCGGACGTCATCCCCGTAGCGACATCTTTCTTGACGACATCACGGTGTCACGTCGCCACGCCGAAGTTCGTCGTGACGGAGCGCGGTATTCGGTTCGCGATGCCGGATCGCTCAATGGCACCTATGTAAACCGTTCACGGACCGAAGAGTGCGAGTTGGCCGACGGAGACGAGTTGCAGATCGGCAAATTCAAGCTCGTCTTTGCCTATGGCACCGGCAGTGTCTGAGATGCCCGACGCGCCGCACCATTCCATTGGCGAAGTTCTTTCGTTGCTCAAGGAAGAACATGCCGATATCACGATTGCCAAAATCAGGTTCCTGGAGAGCCAGGGGCTGATCGAACCCGAACGAACGCCGTCGGGTTACCGTAAATTTTACGACACTGATATCGAGAGGCTGCGTTGGATCCTGTCGCAGCAGCGCGACAACTTCTTGCCGCTAAAGGTCATAAAGAGACGGCTTGGCGAAGCCGGATTCGACCCCGCGTCCGAAGCAGTTCCACGGGACCCAGATCCGGTGCCCGAGCCCAGCTTGTTCAGCCACCGAGACGAGCAGCCGGACCCGGCGGTGCAAAGCACGCACGATCCCTCGTCTGCTTCGGCCAAAGAGGCTCCCGGCGAGAAGACCGAGGCCTTGGTCGATTTACGCGAGACCGACGTCTCGGCCCCAACGGCATCACCACCGCCCTCGCCCCCGTCATCGTCGCCCCCACCCATCGTCGGGTCGGTGAGTCTCACGCTCAGCGAGTTGGCCGAGGCGGCCGGTGTCGACATCGGGTTTCTTGGAGAGCTCGAAAAACTCGGCTTGATCGAGGCCATGGCCACTGGCACCGGCAAGGTGTTCGACCACGAGGCCCTCTTGGTCGCCAAAGCCTCGGAACGGTTCCGGCGGGTGGGCCTCGAGGCGCGCCATCTTCGGATGTTCAAAGTCGCGGCCGACCGAGAGACCGGCGTTCTGGATCAGCTCGTCGGACACAAAATTCGTCGCGGCGGGGCCACCCAACAAGAGGGCTTCGTAGAGCTCTCCGAGTTGGTCGATCTTGGTCAACAAATCCGTTTGTCGATTCTTCGCCGCAATCTTGGTGCTCCTCTCGATGGCTGACGGATTAGAGGTTCTGGTCGACTCCGATGAGATCAACGAGATCATCGAGCGGTTGGCCGCCGAGCTCAGCGAGCAATACGAAGATGGCGTGGTGCTGGTGGCCGTGTTGCGCGGCAGCGTGCCGTTTCTGGCCGACTTGGTGAGGGCAATGACGATTCGGTCGGCGGTCGATTTTGTGGCCATTACCCCGTATACACCAGGTACCGGTAGGGTGCGGTTGCTGATGGATGTGTCCACCGACCTGCGCGACCGTGATGTTGTAATCATCGAAGACATCGTCGACACCGGTCTCACTGCCGGTTTTCTGATCGGAGAGTTGGGTCGTCGCGAACCGAAGTCGTTGTCGATTTGCACTCTGGTTGACCGCCCGGCGGGTCGAGTTGTGCCCGTCGAGTTGCGTCATGTGGGCGTGGTAATTCCTGATCGTTTTGTGATTGGTTATGGCCTCGATTACGAGGGGCGGTACCGGAACCTCCGAGTCTTGGCGGCTGCCGACCTCGATATTTTGCACCGCGACCCCGACGCCTACGTAGAGGAGCTCTACGGGGCGTAGGGTATGGCCATGCAGGAGATGGACCTTCTCAGCGTCCGGGTCGAAATGCCCGCCAACGCGCCAGTGGTGTTGCTTCGCGAACGGGCCGGAGCCGGACGGACCGTGCCGATCTTTATCGGCGCGACCGAAGCAACCGCAATTGCATTGGCTCTCGACGGGGTTGCGACTCCTCGCCCAATGACTCACGATCTGATCCGAGACCTGCTGGAGGAACTGGCGGTGGATATTGATCGAGTCGTTGTCACCGAGTTGCACGACAAAACATTCTTTGCCGAACTACACCTGGTACAAGGCGGCACATCCAAGGTTGTGGCGAGCCGCCCCTCAGACGCCATCGCCCTTGCGGTGCGCACCGGTACTCCCATATTCGCCAGCGACTCGGTGATCGACGAAGTCGGATTCTCCGACGGGGACGAGCCCGCCGGCGATGCTCCCGAAGAAGTCGTGGAAGAGTTTTTGGAGTTCCTCGACACGATCTCGCCCGAGGACTTCGAAGACTAAGGTCGCGCGTTCGGTGAGCGAAGTTGGTCGATATTCGCGCGCTCCGCGCGCAGCTTCGCGCGATGGTCGTTGACCCCTCGCGCGTGACCCCCTAGAGTTCCAACATCACAGCGGCGTAATTTCGTCGTTGTGGTTGTAGCGACTAGATTGATGATCAAGGGAGCAGTTCATGGCAGAGCAAGGGTTCAGCGGGAAACGCACCGCCGAGATCGTCGACATCACTTACCGCCAGCTCGATTACTGGGCCCGCACCGACTTGGTGCGTCCGACGCTCACCGAGGCCACCGGTAGTGGCTCACGGCGCCAATACAGCTACCGCGACCTCCTCGAACTCAAGGTCATCAAAAGCCTTCTCGATTCTGGCATTCGGCTCGAACAGGTACGCAAGGTTTTTGCCTACATGCGAAACTCTCTCGGCGAGGATGTCGCTTCAGCCAATCTGGTGATCGACGGGTCGAGCTCCGTACTCGTTAACACCGGCGAAGAACTAATCGATCTTTTGCAGAATGGCCAGGGCGTGCTCAACGTCTTGCCGTTGGCCAGTGTGAAGGAGCAAGTCGATGCCCGGATCGTGTCGCTGTACCCAGACATCGCCGCCCAAGTGATCGCGCCTATGAGGGCTGTGGGGAACGGCTGAGCGATGAGCAAATTTGCTCATCCATCCGAGGCCAACGTGGCTAACTTGCTTGATGGTTACGGCATCCGGTGGGAGTACGAACCCACCACTTTCGTGCTCGAAAATGACGAGTCAGGCAACACCACCGAAGGCTTTACTCCCGACTTTTACCTGCCCGATTTCGATGCCTATGTTGAGTTGACCACCATGCGTCAACCACTCGTCACCCGCAAGAACCGCAAGGTTCGTAAACTTGCCGAGTCTCACCCCGACGTCCGCGTGAAGCTGCTTTATCGCCGCGACATCGTTCGTCTTGACGAAAAGTACCGAATCGCCGATGCCGCCTGACGACCGCCGTTCGCCTCTGCACGAGGCTCATGTTGCCCTGGACGCCAAACTTGTCCCGTTCGGCGGCTGGGAGATGCCGCTCAATTACCCGAACGGTACTTTGGCCGAGCATCTTGCTTGTCGCCGCGGAGCAGTCATGTTCGATGTGTCGCATCTCGGGACCGTGCGCGTCAGCGGTGACGGCGCGCTTGATGCTCTCCAATGGGCTTTCACCAACGATCTCGGCCGTATCGAGCCGGGCCGCGCCCAATACACCCACCTGCTCGACCCTCACGATGCGTCGGTGCTCGACGACATCATCGTGTGGTGGGTGAGTAACGACCGGTTCGATGTGATGCCCAACGCCTCCAACACGAGTCGGGTAGCAAAGGCGTTGACCGACGGTCCGACCAGTCCCGAAATGGTCGACGTAACCGCCAGCCGAGCGGTCATTGCCGTTCAGGGGCCCGACGCCCGCGAGCGTCTCGCCGCGGTTTCGCCCGAGGCTGCTGCCGTTGGGCGGTTCCGTGTCGCCGAAGTATCGATCGGCGACGTCGAAGTAGTCGTGGCCGGCACGGGGTATACCGGCGAAGACGGTGTCGAGATCGCCGTTGGCGTTGATCACGCCAAATCCTTGTGGGAGTCGTTGCTGGCCGCTGGTATCGAGCCAGCCGGACTCGGCGCCCGCGACACCCTCAGGCTCGAAGCGGGCTTACCGTTGCACGGCCACGAACTCGGCCCTGGCATCACATCGCTTCAGGCCGGACTCGACTGGGTTGTGCGGTTCGACAAGGAAGAGTTCCGCGGCCGAGCACCTCTGCTGGCCGAGTCCGAGGCCGGGCCACGCCGGCTGCTCAAGGGCCTGATGGTCGAGGGTCGCCGTCCGCCCCGCGAAGGGCAAAACGTTTTGCGAGGTGGCGAGGTTATCGGCACAGTCTCGAGCGGCAATTTTTCTCCGGTGCTCGAGCACGGGGTCGCTCTTGCGTTCTTGGCCCCCGACGTTGTCGAAGGCGACGAACTCTCCATCGATATGCGGGGCACGGCCGTGCCGGCACGCGTCAAGAAACCCCCGTTTCACAAGTAAGCCTGATTCGCCACTAAGCCCGATTCGTGACCAAGCCTGATTCGCCACTAACAGAGCGGCGACAGCACCGTCTCGCCGAACTCGGCCAAGTTGTCGGGATCGGCGAAGTCGGTAAACCAGGCGTAAACCCGCTCGACGCCACGGTGGCCCAGGGCTTCGAAGTGCTCGACTAGTTGCTCGGCGGTTCCGGTTACGTGGCCGTTGGTGCCAAAACGGTGGGCGGCCCGGTTCCGGATTGCATCGTGATCGGCGGCGGCGGGCAAGAACGTAACCCGCTGCTGGATCGAGATGCGAGCCGGGCCGATTTGATCGCGGGCGGTGTCGAGACGGTCGAGGCGGTGAATCGGGCAGTTCCACCATGATGCAAAACGTCTGACCAATGTGAGTGTGCGCGGTCCAGCTCCGCCAATGACGATCGGAATCGACGCCAGCGGTGTCGGTTGTTGTTGAGCTGCTCGAAGGGTGAAGTATTGGCCGTCGTAGTCGACGACATCACCCGACCAGAGGGCGTGCATGACTTCGAGCGTCTCGGCCATGCGTTCGACTCGTTGGCGAGGGCTGTAGTCGGGTAGTCCGAAAGTGTCGAATTCGGTGGGGACCGACCCCCATCCCAATCCGAGTTCGAACCGTCCCTCCGTTGCGTGATCGAGGCTGACCGCTTGGCGGGCAAGAACCGACGGGTGCCGAAACGCATCGCACAGCACCAGGTGGCCAACTTGTGCGGTTGTGTGGGCGCCGAGCCACGCCGCGGTGACCATCGCGTCGAACATGGGTTTTGATTCCGCCAGGGGCGGGGCCAAGTGATCCATTAGCGAGGTCCCGCTGAAACCGGCGTGTTCGGCGGCTCGGGCTCGCTGGACGATCGTCTCGATGCCCATGCGCATCTGGGGCAAGAAGAGCTGGAACTCCACGGAGTCAGGGACGTTCGGGCAGCGGCGGGAGTACGTCCATGGCCTGCTGACGCAGCCAGTGGTCGGCAAGGACGAGTAATACCATTGCCTCTACCATTGGGACCGCCCGTGGCAGCACACAGGGGTCGTGGCGGCCTTTGGCGGCGAGAGTTGTGGGTTGGCCGTCGCGAGTGACGGTGTCTTGTTGGCTGGCGATTGTTCCGGTTGGTTTGAACGCCACCGACATCAAAAGGTCTTCGCCGTTGGAAATGCCGCCTTGGATTCCGCCGCTGTGATTGGTCGCAGTGCGGATCTGGCCGTCGGGAGCAGCCACGAACGGATCGTTGTGGACGAGTCCGGTCATCTTGGTGCCGGCGTAACCACTGCCTATTTCGATGCCTTTGGCGGCCGGCAACGACATCAGCGCTCCTGCGAGGTCGGCATCGAGTTTGTCGAAGACCGGTTCGCCGAGGCCGGCGGGAACCCGCCGAGCGACGGCGCGCACCACCCCACCAAGCGAGTCGCCATCTCGACGAGCTTGCTCGATGGCCTGGCTCATGGCCGCCGCGGCTGTGGGGTCGGGGCAGCGAGTCGGGTCGGCCTCAACCGATTCGAGGCTCACCTCGTGGGGGTCGACCTCGGCTCTGATGTCGTGAACTTCGTCGACCCACGCCAGGACTTCGATCCCTGCGACGGCGTGCAGCAGGCGGCGGGCCACCGCTCCTGCGGCTACCCGCCCGATTGTTTCGCGCGCCGAGGAGCGTCCGCCGCCCGCCCAGTTACGAAAGCCGTACTTGGCGTCGTAGGTGAAGTCGGCGTGTGACGGCCGGTACACATCGCGTAGATGATCGTAGGCGCCGCTGTTGTGGTCCTTGTTGCGAACAAGCACGGCGATTGGTGTGCCGGTGGTGTAGCCGGCAAAAACTCCCGAGAGGATCTCGGCCTGGTCGGCTTCGTCGCGTTGAGTTACCAGGCGTGATTGTCCCGGACGGCGACGATCGAGGTCGTCTTGGATCTGGGCGACGTCGAGCGCCAATCGAGGTGGGCACCCGTCGACGGTGACGCCGACGCCACCGCCATGGGATTCGCCGAAGGTGCTAACACGAAAGACGGTGCCGAAGCTGCTGGCCATGGCGAGAGTGTACGGCCGACGCGCCGTCTGGGCTGACGTTTCAGGCGTCGATCAGCCCGCGACCATCAACCGCCTCGCGGCGGGCGATGTCGGCGGTTCGGTCGTCGGCCGCGTCGTTGGCCGCTTCTTCGGCCTCGACTCGGTCGGCCCACGCTTGAATCTCTGCGACCTTTTTGGCGGAGTCCCAGCCGAGGGCGGAGGCAACTATTTCGGCTACCCGGGCCGAGACGGCGATGCCGCGGTCGACCGTCTCGACCGAAATACGCATTCGGCGAGCCAAAATGTCTTCGAGATGGATTGCGCCCTCGACTTCGACGGCATAGAGCGCTTCGGCGGCGAGATAGCCCCCACCGGGCAGCACTTCGGCGAGATCGGGTTGGGCTTCTACCAGGGCGAGCACCGCGGCGACCTCCGAACCATGTCGCCAAAGCATCCGGTCGACGAGGTCGGCGTCGACCCCGTACTGGGCCCCAAGACGGGCGGCGGCATGCTGCCACGTGTCCCAGTCGTTGCTGCCGAGGAGTTGGATGTGTTCGGTGACTGACGGGCCTATGGGCCGATCGATGCTCTCGGTTGCCATGTCGACCGCATCGGCGGCCATGACCCGATAGGTGGTGTACTTTCCGCCAGCGATCGAGATGAGTCCCGGCACCGGCTGAGCCACTGCGTGTTCGCGACTCAGGCGTGCTGTTTCGTCGGCCTCGCCGGCGATCAAGGGACGGAGACCGGCGTAGACGCCGACCACGTCGTCCCTGGTGAGCGGCCGCGATAAGGCTTCGTTGGCTTGTTCGATCAGGTAGTCGATGTCGGTCGACGACGCTGCCGGGTGGGCTCGATCTAGCTCCCATGCCGTATCGGTCGTACCCAGTAGCCAGAACTTGCCCCACGGAATGATGAACAGGACGCTCGATGGCGTGCGTAGTACGAGGCCGCTGTCGCTGTCGATGGCCTTGCGGGGCACGACGATGTGGACTCCCTTGGCGGCCTGCACCCGCAGTCCTGAGGGACCAGCCATGTCTTGGATGTCGTCGATCCAGACGCCCGTGGCGTTGATAACCCGACGGGCCCGGATTTCGAGACGTCGACCGGTCTCTATGTCGACCACCGTGGCTCCGACAACAACCCCGTCTTCGATGATCAGGTCGTTGACTCGCGTTGACGTGGCTATCGCCGCACCGTGGCGCTTTGCGGTGCGAGCAACGCCAAGAGTGTGACGGGCATCGTCGATTTGGGCGTCGTGGTACACAATCGCACCGATCAGCGATGACCGCTTCAATCCAGGGCTCAGCTTGAGCGCGGCCCTTCGACTCAGGTGGCGATGGTGCGGCAAAGTGTTGCCGCCGAGCTTGGCCAGGAGGTCGTAGATCATCACGCCGGCGCCGTAGTACGCCCGCTGCCAAACACGGTTGGTCAACGGGATCAAGAACGACACAGTGCGAACGAGATGCGGGGCCACCACCGCGGCGTGCAGGCCGCGTTCCTTCAGGGCCTCACGCACCAACCCGAAGTCGCGCTGTTCGAGATAGCGCAACCCGCCGTGCAGCAGTTTCGATGACCGGCTAGAGGTTCCCGACGCGATATCTCGTTGCTCCACCAGTCCCACGCTGAGACCACGTGTCGCGGCGTCCAATGCGCAACCGACTCCGGTGATTCCGCCGCCGATCACAAGAACGTCCAGTTCGTCGGCGGCCATCGACTCGAGATCGGCGAGTCGTTGTGTCGGATTGAGAGATCCGGGTGCGGGGGAGTTCATGGCCCCAGCCTATGCTCCGTCACGAATCTGTCTTCACTATTGCGAGGAACGCCGTGCCTAGCTACGCCAGTATTTGGGAGGGAATAGCTGACGCGGTGCCGGATGCTGTTGCCGCGTGTCATGGTCGAGAGTCCCACTCTTGGGCCGTTTTCGAAGACCGCTCCGCCCGCATCGCCTCGGCCTTGGCCCAGGCCGATATCGGCCACAACGACAAGATCGGGCTCTATCTCTACAACGGTTTTGAGTATCAGGAGGCGCAGTTCGCTGCGTTCAAGCAGCGGGCGGTGCCCTGCAACGTGAACTACCGCTACCTTGCTGACGAGCTCGCCTATCTCCTCGACAACGCCGATGCCAGGGCGGTGTTTTTTGACGCGTCGCTGGCTGATCGGATTGTCGAGGTCCGAGCCCGATGCCCACAACTTCGACTGTTGGTCCAGGTCGGTGGTGGCGAATTGGTTGACGGCGCGGTGGCCTACGACGACCTGATTGCGCACCACGAGCCTGCGGCGCGTATCGAACGCTCCGGAGCCGATCTGTGGTTCTTGTACACCGGAGGCACCACCGGCAACCCCAAGGCCGTCATGTGGCCTCACGACGAGCTGCAACGCAGCTCAGCGGCGTTCTACGCGCCGCTGGGTCGTGAGGTGCCCACCACGGTCGAAGAGGCGGTGGCGGCGTCGTTGGAGCTGCACGACCGTCGTCGCACAACACGGGTTTTGGCGGCCGCGCCGTTGATGCACGGCACGTCGGGGATTGTGTCCTTGCAAGTTCTCACCACTGGCGGCGCCGTGGCGACGTTGGCCGAACGGTCCTTTGACGCCGCGGAGTTGTGGTCGATAGTGGGTCAGCACCGACTCACAATGCTCACGATCGTGGGCGAAGCATTTGCTCGCCCCATGCTGGCCGAACTCGAACGGGTCGCGGCCACAAGCGAGGCCTACGATCTGACGAGTCTGTTTCAGATCATGTCGTCGGGGGTCATGTGGTCGACCGAGTCCAAACAGGCGTTCCTCAAGTACCGCAAGATGACGCTGCTCGACAGCCTGGGGTCGAGCGAAAGTCCTGGCCAGGGAACCCAGCTCACCCGCAAAGGCGAAGCGGTGGCCGCGACCGGACGGTTCACCCTCGGCGAAACCACCACCGTGTTGACCGATGATGGTGAGCAAGTCGAGCCGGGGTCCGGCGTCATCGGGCGTCTGGCCAACCGCGGGGTCGTCCCGCTCGGGTACTACAAGGACGAGGCCAAGACCGCCGAAACGTTCCCGGTGATCAATGGCGTGCGCTATTCGATTCCTGGCGATTACGCAACGATCGAGGCCGATGGCACGATCACGCTGCTTGGTCGCGGATCGGTGTGCATCAACTCGGGTGGCGAGAAGATCTATCCCGAAGAAGTCGAGGAGGCGCTCAAGTCCCATCCCGATGTCGTGGACTGCAACGTGGTCGGGTTGCCCGACGAACGGTGGGGCCAGTCCGTCACTGCTGTTTTGAGTGTGGCGGGTGGCGTCGAGGTCGACGACCAGACGCTGATCGAACATGCCCGTTCCAAGATCGCCGCCTACAAGGCCCCCAAGGGAATCTTTAGGGTCGACGAGGTGAGGCGCGGTCCCAACGGAAAACCCGACTACGCGTGGGCTCGCGAGACCGCTGAGGCGTTGGCCGCCGGCCAGACAACTTAGAGTTCGAGAAGCGCCTGCTCGATTACTTCGGGCAGCGCCGGATGGATGTAGTACTGGCCGCGCGCTAGTTCGTCGACGGTCTGGCCAAACGACATACCCTGAATCAGTTGTTGGATGAGGGTCGAGGCTTGGGGGCCGATTATGTGTGCCCCGAGCAACAACCGGGTAGCCGGGTCGATGATGACTTTGACAAAGCTGGTCTCGTCTTCCATTGCCCAGCCGTAGGCGGCGCCACCGTAGGCCTGCGTGTGGGCTTTGTAGTCGACTGCTTGGTCGAGGCACTGGCGTTCGGTCAGCCCAACGCTCGCAACTTGGGGATGGCCGAAAACCGCGTGAGGGATAAAGCGATGGTCGACCTTGTGAGGGTCGTCGGGGTGCGAGATGTTGTGGGCCACGACCCGGGCCTCGTGGTTGGCAACGTGTTTGAGTTGCACCGGGTTGGTGATGTCACCGAGGGCCCAAACTCCTTCGACCGAGGTCCGTAGTTGCTCGTCGGTTACTAGGTAACCGGATTGGTCGACTTCGTAGCCGTGGGCGGCCAGCCCGAGTTCGTCGGCGTTGGGGACGCGGCCGGTGGCGACCAGAACGGCATCGACTCGCAGCTCTGAGGAACCCTCCGGGCCGTCGAGTTGAAGAACGATGTCGTCGCGGTCACGGGTTGCTTCCACCACGTGGGTTTTGGTGAGAGTCGCAAACTTCCGCGAGTAGATCTCGCTGAAACGGTCGCTTACTTCGTGGTCTTCGTTACGCAAGAACCGGTCGCTGCGAAGGATGAAGGTCACATCCGATCCAAACGCGCCGAAGACGTTGCCGAGTTCGGCGGCGATGTACCCCCCACCGAGGACCGCGAGCCGGGGCGGGACGTCGTCGACCCTCATCACGGTATCGGAAGTGTGATAGCCGACTTGGGCCAGCCCAGCTATGGGAGGCACCGTTGCCCGCGCCCCCGCGGCGATCACGATCTTGGTGCCGGTGATGACCTGCTCGCCCACTTGGATTTGTTTGGGACCAACAAACCGGGCGTCGTCCTGAAAGACCGTGACATTGGGGAGGTTCTTGCGGTACTGCTCGCCGCCGGCCGCTATCGGGTCGATGCGCCCGAACACTCGATCGCGAATCCCCGGCCAGTCGACGCCATCGAAACTTGTGTCAACGCCGAGGCGCGCTCCGGCATTGGCGGCGAGTTCGGCGAGTTCGGCAGCGTGCACGAACATCTTTGAAGGGATGCATCCGACGTTGAGGCAGGTCCCTCCGAACGCACCCCGTTCGATCATGGCGATGGCGAGATCGTCGTGCTCGGGACCAATGATCATGTTCCCGGATCCGGAACCGAGAATTATCAGATCAAAGTGTTGCATCGGCCGACCATAGCGGCCTGTCGGGTGATACTGGTCGGTCGGGCTGTTACTGGTACCGCGACCGCTCGGGCGGGGAGTTGACTAGCCTCTTGTGATGCCCCCGCCGCGAAAGCCCCGATCTTTCGCCGCGCTGTCGTTGCCAGCGTTACTGTTGCTGGCGCTGTTCGCAGCCGGGTGTTCGTTCGAGACCAAGAACGCGGCCCGGGCTCGTCACCAACGCACAACGCTTCTCGATGGGGGTCTCCCAGTCGAGGTTCAAGGTGATGTTGTCCTTGGTTCCGAGGCCGACGGCATCGCCTTGAACCCACTTTTGTTGGGCACAAATCTGCCGGCATGGGTTAGCCCCGGCAAGCTGGACAAGCCGTTCTTTTTTGATTCGATCGAAAAGTCGGGAACCACGCTGCTCCGACTCCCCGGCGGGTCGTGGAGCAACGCCTACAGCTGGGCTGGATGTCAGGCCAGCGACGATAGCGACTGCTACTGGACGTGGGCGTTGCGGCCCAGCGACTTCATGGAGGTCATGGTTCGAACCGGCCTTCCGGCCATGTGGACGGTGTCGTTCAATGGCACGCCAGAGGAGGCCGCGGCGTTGGTGGCGTTCTTCAACGGAGAGGTCGGCGACGAAACCACCATCGGTGCAGACCAGCGAGGCACCGGCTGGAAGACGGTCGATCACTGGGCTCGATGGCGCGCCGAACTTGGCTACTCGGAGCCGGTCCCGATCGCCTACTGGGAGGTCGGCAACGAGATTTATGGTGCGGTCGAGTCGGCCGGTCCCCATTGTGCACCATGGGGTTGGGAAGAAGTCGCGACGTGTGACGGCGTCGAATACGTCGAGGGGGTTGATGACCAGCAGGGGTTCCTCGATTTCGCGGCGGCGATGAGGGCTGTTGACCCAACAATCGAGATCGGTGCCGTTGGCGTCGTGGGGCAAAGCGAGTGGGGAAACTGGGGCAAAGAGGTCCTGGCCGGGACCCGTGATCAAGCCGACTTCTACGTCATGCATCACTACGGGTTCGATGGCGACATGAACGTCGAGGCCGCGCTGGCCATGCCGTACGAGACATGGTCGTGGGCGATGGACGACTTTGCCCAGGCTGCGACGGAAGCTTCGGTCGACCCCGCTCTTGCTGTTGCTGTGACGGAATACAACCTTGTCTCGTTTCTCGACGCCGACGTCGAGGCTCGCATGACACAGGCCATCAACATGTTCTACATGGCCGAAACAATCGGTGAAATGAGCGTCACCGGCGTCGACATCGCTACGCAATGGAACCTCATGAACGGGACCGCCTGGAACGGCACCGACTACGGCATTGTCGATGTCGATACCGGCGAGATAGCGCCGCAATTCTACGCACTACGACTTTGGTCGCTGATGGGCGCCACGTTGTTGCCGGTAACGGCCGGAGTCGACGAGGTTTCCGCCTACGCGACGATCGATGCTGCGAGACGTTACGCGGTGATGCTCATCAACCCGACCGACGGCGACATCGATCTCGATGTCGAATTGCCGGTCGAAGGCCAGGTCGACGTCGTGGCCGATGTTGCCGTGGCCGACACGATGCAAGACCAACACATTGCCTACAACGGGGTAGAGGTCGGGTCCGTTGTCGATCTCGATCCCGAACCGCAGCAGCTCGGAAGTTTCGAGGGTGTGGTGCCGTTGTCGTTGCCGTCGTTGTCGGTGACAGTGATTAGGTTCGAGCCAGCGGCTCTTCGGTGACTTGGAGGCTGGTGGTCGTAGCGCTTCTGGCGGCGGCGGGCTGTTCGAACAACGCGTTGGCCGATTCGACGACACGAGATTCCAACGGAGCAATCGTTGCTTCCGGAACGGTCGGGACGTCTCGCTTGAGGGTGGGGGACTGCTACTCGGGGGCGGACTCGGAATCTTTGCGTACGGTCAACGGTCGTCCGTGCGGGTCGCCCCACGATGGCCAAATGTTCGCTCGGATCGATTCGGTCAGATCGGGTGAGTGGCCGGGCCGAGAGTCACTCACCGCCGAAGCGTTCGACCAATGTCTGGTGTTTGCCAAGCGAGAGCTGGCCGCGGTGACCATGCGGGCCGATGCTGACGAGCTTCGCCTCTCGGCTTTCGTTCCCGACGAGTCGGCTTGGGATGATGGCGACCGGTCGATTGTTTGTCTGATCGAAACCAACGGAGCGCCTCTCACCGAGAGCCTGATCCTCGGTGTCACGAGCTGAAGCTGGCAGACTCAGCTCATGGGTCGACCCGTGTCTGGGAAGTGGTTCGAGGAGTTAACAGTCGGGTTGGTGATCGACCATCCGATTCGTCGCACGATTACCGAGTCCGACAACGTTTTGTTCACCACGATGACCATGAACCCGGCATGGCTCCATCTCGATGCCGACTACGCCGCCAACGAAACCGAATTCGGACAGCCGCTGGTCAACTCGTTGCTGACGCTCAGCCTCGTGGTTGGCATCTCGGTGCACGACACCACCCTCGGCACGACCGTCGCCAATCTCGGTTTTGATTCTTCGGTTTTTCCCGCCCCGATGTTTCACGGCGACACCTTGCGCGTCGAGACCGAGGTGATTGCTGCTCGCGGCTCGCAATCACGGCCCGGCCAAGGGGTTGTAGCTTTCGAGCATCGGGGATTCAACCAACACAACGTGCTTGTGTGTCGAGCGGTGCGTAATGCGTTGATGCTTCGCCGTCCCGTAGCCGACTAGTCCGACGCCAGTTCGATAACGCGCCGAGCCTGGGCCGCTACCGGCTCGTCGACCATCTGGCCCTCGAACGCTATCGAGGCAACTCCCGCCGCTTGAGCTTCGACATACGCGGCTACGAGTCGCTCAGCCCGGTCGACTTCGTCTGGGGTGGGTAAGAAGCATCGGTTGGCGATTGCGACCTGGCTGGGATGGATGCAGAGCTTTCCTCGATAGCCGATGGCCTTTGCTTCGACGCACTCGCGTTCGAAGCGGGCATCGTCGCGGAAGTCGGCAACTATCTGATCGACGACCACGATCGAGCCAAGACGGGCCGCCAACGCGACTTGGGAACGGGCATAGGCGACTTCGTGGTTGGCTTCGGTTCGCACACCGCCCATGTCGGCCATGAAGTCCTCAGCCCCGAAGTAGGCCGCGTCGATGGCCCGGTGGGCGAGCAGGGCCCGACTGTCGGCCACTCCGAGCGCGGTCTCGATGCCGCCGACGATGAACCCTTCGAACAAGCCGAGATCGTGACTCAGCTGATCTAGGCCCTCTACGGTCTCGATCTTGGGTACAACGATGCCCGCGAGGCCGGGGGGCAGCGCGTTGATGTCGTCGCGGTACCAGGGAGTGGTCGGGTCGTTGATTCTGGCCAGTACCGGTATGGAGTCTGCGAGCTCACGCATTGCGGCTTGGAGGTTGTTGCGCCCTTGGGCCTTGGCGTTGGGCGGTGTGGCGTCCTCGAGGTCGATCACAATTGCGTCGGCCCCTGTGGCCGGCATTTTGGTGATGAGGTCGGGGCGAACCGCGGGGGCAAATAGCAACGAGCGAAGTCGGTGAGGGAGTGTCACAGTCGAGACGTTAGGCGCCGTTCGACCAGCACCGCATTATCTGGGAAAGTCGGGTATCTCCGAGACGAAGGTTCGCGATGCCTAATGACACCGAAGGTCGACAACAGGGCGTGAACCGGGTGGTGATGGCGGTTAGGGATCTTGACGCCGGTCGAGCCTTTTACGAAGAGTTTTTGGGTTGCACGTTTCACCCGGCTGATGATGCTGAGGCGGCGATGTGGGGCATCCGAATCTTGATGTCGTGGGACGGAGGGGTGGAGTTGGTGGCTCCTATCCCGGGGGCCGATAGCCATATCGAAAAGCATTTGGCCGAGCACGGCGAGGGTCTGGTTGGAGTTGTTTGGGCGGTTCGTGACGCCGACGCGTCGAAGCAGGCCGCCGCCAGCCATGGGCTCAGTTCGTTTTTCACGATCGATTACGACCAAGACCAGATCGACCAAAAATTACAGGGACGATTCAGCCGCTATTACGAGCATTTTGTTGCGCCGGGGGACCCGCTCGGCAACATGCAGGTCTTGGTCGGCGAATTCGACGAGAAAGACTGAGTTCGTTGGAGCCTTAGATCGAGATGGGGAACTCCGGCGGAACCGCTTGGTTGACCCCGGGATCGACTGGCCCGTTGAAGGTCGGGAAGCGACGGGTGGCGGCCTCGCGGAATCGGGTGGTGCTGTGAACGGGGTCCTTGTCGAACTCGGGGATCACGTGCTTGCCGAATACCTCGATCATCTCGAGAGTCTGTTCGTGGGTGTAGCCCTCGTCGGGGGTCCCGAATGCCACTTGGTCGCAGCCGACGTCTTGGTAGGCGGTGACCTGTTCGCATACTTCTTCGGGGTTTCCGCACAACATGTACCCCTCTTTGATCGCGTAGTCGAGCATCTCGTCGTCGAGTTCGAAGTGCGGTTTGGGGTTGGGCCAGACGATGGCGTCAGGGCTTTGGGGCATCGAGTCGTGGTACAGGTTGACCATGGTGACTCGGTAGCCGCGTAGGTTGCGTTTGGCCATGGCCCTCGCTTCCTCGCGGTCTTCGAGGCAGATAACCGCGTTGGTCATCATGACGTTGTTGTTTTGGTATTGGCCGATTTGGTCGGTGACGTTCTCGGAGGCTTCCTTGTAGGCCTCGACTCGGCCTTTGAGGTTGTGGATCGGTTCGAAGTTGAAGGCAATTGCACCGATCCCGTGACCGCCGGCTTTGGCGAATGTGGCCGGGTTACCGCACGCCACCCAGATCGGTGGGTGGCCGGTGCCGAAGGGTTTGGGCAAGATGTTGTGAGGGGTTGGCACCGAGAAATGCTCGCCGTCGTGGGTGTAATCTTTTTGTTCCCACATACGCGGGACTTCGTGGGCGACTTCGTCCCACATGGCTTTGGTCTGGGACAGTTCGGTGCCGTCGAAGGTCCGGACCTCGTGGCTTCCGGCGCCGCGTCCGGTACCGAATTCGAACCGGCCTTCGGTTAGGTGATCCATCATTGCTGCCCGTTCGGCGATGCGAACGGGGTGTTCCTTGGTGGTCGGAAACGACGTGATGGCACTACCGATGTGGACCCGGTCGGTCTTGGCGGCGACGTATCCCATGAATGGATAGGGCGCCGACATGTGGCTGTATTCGGTGAGTGCGTGATGCTCGCCAAACCAGGTGTATTTCCAGTTGTGTTTGTCGGCGTGAATCGCGTATTCGGCTTCGTGCATGAGCATTAGATGCTCGGATGCCGCGTCGTGAGCCGCTGGTCCGGGCAGGTAACCGTTGAAGAAAAGACCGAACTCCACAAAAACTCCTAAAACTAGAACGCGTTCTGGATAAGTTAGACCACTGCTGCGGGCGAATCAAGCGCCGCCGTCGAGTCGGGCCGATGGGCCAAGGTGTCGAGCGGGGGACAGCTACAAATGAGGTGGCGATCGCCGGCGGCGCCATCGATTCGGCTCACCGGCGGCCAGTATTTGTTGGCCCGGTCGAACGCGCTCGGGTGGGCGGCGATTTGGCGGCCGTAGGCATGGTTCCAGTCGTCGGCGATGACGTCGTCAGCCGGATGGGGTGCGTTCACCAACGGGTTGTCGTCAGCGGGCCATTCGCCCGAATGCACCCGCTGAGCCTCGTCGTGGATAGCGATCATGGCATCGCAGAATCGATCGATCTCGGCCAAGGATTCGCTTTCGGTGGGCTCGACCATGAGAGTGCCGGCCACCGGGAAAGACATGGTGGGGGCGTGGAATCCGTAATCGATCAGCCGCTTGGCGATGTCGTCGACGGTGATGCCAGTGGCGTCTTTGAGAACCCGCGTGTCGAGGATGCACTCGTGGGCGACGAACCCGTCTGCGCCCTTGTAGAGCACCGGGAAGTACGGATCGAGGCGGGCGGCAATGTAGTTGGCGTTGAGAATCGCCGTTTCGGTTGCTCGGCGTAGCCCGTCTGCGCCCATCATCCGCAGATACATCCACGGAATCGCCAAGATTCCCGCCGATCCCCACGGGGCCGCGGCAACCGGCCCGGCTCCCGTCGGCGGTCCGGCGACCGGGTTCAGAGGATGGTTCGGAAGAAACGGCGCGAGGTGGGCGCCCACTCCGATGGGTCCAACTCCTGGGCCGCCGCCGCCATGGGGGATGCAGAATGTCTTATGAAGGTTGAGGTGGCTCACATCGGCGCCGAACTTGCCGGGTCGAGCCAAGCCCACCATGGCGTTGAGGTTCGCCCCATCGAGGTATACCTGCGCGCCGGCGTCGTGAACCATTTCGCAGATCCGACGAATCTCGACTTCGAAGACCCCGTGCGTCGATGGGTAGGTGATCATAAATACTGCGAGTTGATCGCGGTGCTCGCTCACCATCTTGTCGAGGTGAGCAACATCGACGTTTCCGAAAGCGTCGCACTCGACGACCACAACCTTCATTCCCGCCATTACTGCGCTGGCCGCGTTGGTGCCATGAGCAGAACTCGGGATCAGACAAATGTTGCGATCGTCGCCCCGACTGCGGTGGTAGGCCCTAACCGCCAAGAGGCCGGCCAATTCGCCCTGCGCGCCGCTGTTGGGTTGCAGCGAGACCGCGTCGTACCCGGTGATCTCGACGAGCCAATGTTCGAGTTGATCGATCATTCGTTGGTAGCCCACCGTCTGATCGACAGGGGCGAACGGGTGAATCCCGGCGAACTCGGGCCAACTCACGGGCTCCATTTCGGTGGCCGCGTTCAGTTTCATCGTGCATGACCCGAGGGGGATCATGGAGCGGTCGAGGCCAATGTCTCGGTTGACGAGCATGCGCATGTAGCGAACCAGTTCGGTTTCGTTGTGGTAGGCCTCAAAAATCGGGTGAGACAGGACCGGACTTTGGCGCTTGAGTCGTTCGGGGCACGGGTGGTCGGCCACCGCCAGCATCTCGTCGACGTCGGCTTCGACCCCAAACGCACGCCAAAGGCCTTCGATCGTGGCTCGATGGGTGACCTGATCGAAAGAGGCCGCGACAGTGTCGGGATCAACACGGCGGAGGTTCAGGCCTTCGGTGAGGGCGATGGCCATCACCTTGTCGGCGCGACCCGGCACCCGGGCACAGATCGTGTCGAAGAACTTGTCGTGAACGATTTCGATGCCGCCTCGACGCAAACCCTCGGCTGCCGACGCGGCGAGGCGGGTGACACGATCGCCGATCTCCTCGAGACCCTTGGGCCCGTGGTAGATCGCGAAGAACGAAGCCATTACCGCGAGCAGTACCTGAGACGTGCAGATGTTCGATGTGGCCTTTTCGCGCCGTATGTGTTGTTCGCGGGTTTGCAGAGCGAGTCGCAGCGCGGCGCGCCCCTCGGTGTCGACCGAAACACCGACGACTCGACCGGGAAGTGAGCGCTGGAACTTTTCGCGTGTTGCGAAGTAAGCGGCGTGGGGACCGCCGAACCCCATCGGAACACCGAACCGTTGCGTTGACCCGACCACCACATCGGCTCCGAGGTCGCCGGGCGCGGCGAGAACGGTTAGCGCCAACGGGTCGGCGGCGGCCGCCACCAGCACGTTGGCTTCGTGCGCTCGTTCGATGATCGCCGCGAGATCGGGGAGCTCTCCGGTGGTGCCGGGGTATTGCACAACGACTCCGAACACCCCGTCGAGGTCGACGTCGGCGGGATTGGCGACCACAGTCTTTAGCCCTATGGGTTCTGCTCGGGTTTGGATCACCGCGACGGTTTGCGGGTGACAGGCCTCGTCGATCACAAAGACGTCGCCAGACTTTTTCTTGTTGACACGATGCAGCATGGTCATGGCTTCGGCTGCCGCGGTTGGTTCGTCGAGGAGCGACGCGTTGGCAACCTCCATGCCGGTGAGCTCGATGATCATTGTCTGAAAGTTGAGAAGCGCTTCGAGTCGGCCCTGGGAGATCTCGGGCTGATAGGGCGTGTAGGCGGTGTACCACCCTGGGTTCTCGAGAATGTTTCGACGAATTACGGGAGGAGTAACGGTCTCGTGATATCCCATGCCGATGAGCGAGGTTTGTTGGCGGTTGGCGCTGGCGACGCCGCGCAGCTCTTGTTGGGCTCCTAGTTGGCCGAGCGGCGATGGCAGATCGAGGTTTCCCGACAGCCGTATATCGCTGGGAACGGTTCGGTCAATCAGGTCCTCGATCGACGTGGCGCCAACAACACCGAGCATCGTTGTTTGGTCGGCGGCGGTTGGCCCAATATGGCGGCTCTCGAATGGGTCGCGGCCGGCTTGATCGGCGAGTGAAGGGCGGGGCGGGGTGGTCATGGCGTTCTCCAGATGAGCTATCGGGATATTGAACCCGCTCGGTCCGGATGCCTGAGAGCTTCTCCGACGTGGTCGGATTTCCCCTTCGGCGGACACACAAAGTGTCGCTCTCCCGAGGCGTCCACGCAGCGGCGGTCGGGGTGCCTGAGAGGGTTCCGGGTGGTTGCTCCTTCGGCGCCTCACTCAAGGCGAGGACTCTCCCGTCGTTGCAGACGACGCAGCGCAGACGCTAGCAGTCCTGAACGATTCGATACGAACGGAGATCGAGCTAGGTGAACTCGGCCAACAACGCGATCATGCCGATGGTGTTGATTGCGGCGTGGGCGACGATTCCGGCCCATATTCGGCCGGTGAGTTTGCGGCCCCAACCAATTCCGAGCCCAAGGGCAAAAAGAATGAGTATTCGGCCGGGTTCAAGATGGGCGGCGGCGAAAACGGCCGAGGTGACCACCAGTACCCAGTTTTCGCTCATGCCTCGCTTCAGCAACGCGCTCCACCAGAGCCCGCGGTAGACCAGTTCTTCGATAACCGGCACCGCGGTGCTTGCCAGTACCGCCAGCGTGATCAGCCAAACATCGATTCCGCCGCCGGCTTCGGCGTCTTCGGCGAGCGAAGCGACAGATGCGGTCGGCTCGGCTGCTCCGAGTGCGGCCATGATCACTGCGGCGACGCTGGCGCCGACCAGCGCCACGATGAACAGTGCGCCGGCAATGGCGAGGTCGATGCTTCGAAAGCCGAAACCGAAGTCGGGGTCGAGCCCGCTTCCTCTTGCTCGTCCCACCCACATCACGTGGGCGAGTTGCAGCGTGGGTGCGGTTATCACGATCAACGGGAGCCAAGGTCCGCCCAGGTCGGCGTCTCGCCCTTGCACACCGAACGCCACCAGCACCGCGAGAATCGAGCCGAGGAGAAATATGGCGTAGCTACTGAACGCGTCGCCGAGTCCCCAGCGACTGGAGGGTAGGAAAGGGGCGTGAGGCGGGCGGCTGTGGTCTTTCCAGGTCGCCCCGGTTCCGCTGCCGCGGTTGGGTGGTGGCGGTGGAAGGGAAGGGGGCGGCGGCGGAGGGGGAGTCGGCGGTGGTGGCGGTGGGATGCTCACGGGTGAAGGTCGCCGCGGTCGTGAAGCTCCAACTTGGGGAACGGACCAAAGAATCCATGCTCGTAGAGGCCGTACCCAAGTTGGTTGTCGTAGCGGAACTCGCCGACCGAATCGACGACGCCGTATTGAGCCAAGTTCTGAATCTCGTCGACGTTCCAAATTCGCGACTGAACCACCAGATCATCTCCTTGCCACATGCCGTGACGCCAGTCGTCTTCCATTCCGTATCCGGTACCGAGCGAAATGAAGTTGGTGATCAGGGGGGCGGCTTCGAGCTTTATCCCGCCTCCCGGAGCCTGCGGAAATCTGATGGTCGAATGATCGAGGAGTCGGGTGTTGGAGATCATGTCGTGTTCCCACTCGGGCCGGCCGAGCCAGTCCACCGGGCGTTCGGGGTCGGCCCAGATACGTACGGCTTCTTCGAGCGGGCGGACGCCGTCAGGTTGTTCGTGCAGCATGTAAATGATCGAGTGGTCGCCAAAGTCGATCGGCATGTAGTTCCACATGCCTGGCATGGTGCTGATTGATTGTCGGATGCCGTCGGGTTGTTTTTCGCCGATGGGGCGCACTCCCCACGACCGGTCTCGTGTTCCGCCGCAGCGGTCCGGCGTAACTTCGAATTGTTCGTCGCCGATTTGCAGAGTTCCTTCCCACCGTCCGAGTTGCGCTAATCTTTGCGTGTCGAATACGACGGTGCCTTTGGTGCGGAGGTATTGGCGGGGTTCTTCGAACGCGGGAATCGAGCCGACCCACGTGATGTCCATCTCTAGTTGTGATTCGTTTGGTTCTACGACGACGCGCCCTTTGCGAAGCGGCTCTATGACCTCGATTCGCATCGGGCCGACGCTGATGTCCATGCGGTCGTCGAGGGGCCGGGACGCTCGCATGATCCGCTGGGTGCCGGCGCGGGTGACTGCTAGAAATGCGTCGGTAGTGCCGAGGTTGGGGTACTGGCCGAGTCCAAATATGGCGAAGTAGTCCGCTGACGAAGAGTGAAGGTTGAAGTAGTAGCGATCATAAAAGTTGCGGTCCGATGTCGCAGGATGGCGGACAAACTCGGCGGTTTGATGAACGGGGAAGTCGTCCCACGAAGAGATGCTGCGCTCGGTTGGGCGTTCGAAACTCATAGTGAGTGGACCGTACCCGTTAGTCTGACGCGGCGTCAGATTTCGAGAGGCTTGGCCATGACCAAAACCAAAATAGCGGCCGTTGATGGGCTCTTCGCCGAGACCGATGGGGTCGCTCACCTTGTGGGGGCAAAGGTTCCCGGTCGAGAGTCGTACTTTTTTCCTGCTCACTTGGCCGGCGGCGATCCGGCCGCGGCGGGGGCCGACCTCGAACCGGTTGCGTTGTCGAGTACCGGGACGGTTTGGTCCTACACCACCAGCCACTACGCCCCGCCGCCTCCGTTTGTGGCCAACACCGATCCGTACGAACCGATCACGATCGCGGCTGTTCGCCTCGAGAAGGAGAAGATGGTGGTTTTGGGTCAGTGTGTGCAGGGGGTAACGCCTGATGACCTAAGCGTGGGTATGGAGGTCGAGTTGGTGATCGACACTCTTTACGAAGACGATGAGCACGAGTACACCGTCTGGAAGTGGCGGCCCGTTGCGGACGGAGGTGGAAGCAATGTCTGAGCAAGCAATGTCTGAGCGAGCAATGTCTGAGCGAGCAATGTCTGAGCAAGCAATGTCTGAGCGAGCAATGTCTGAGCAAGCAATGTCTGAGCAAGCAATGTCTGAGCAAGCAATGTCTGAGATCGCTCTTCTTGGGGTCGGGATGCATCAGTGGGGGAAGTGGGGCCGTAATTTTGTTGATTACGGCACGGCGGCGGCGCGTGACGCGTTGGCTGATGCGTCGGTGGATTGGAATGATGTCGGGTTTATTTCGGGGGCGATCACGGTGCGTTGTGGCTACCCGGGGTATGTGGCTGGTTCGACTTTCGCCCGTTCGTTGGGGTTCAACGGGGCGCAGGTGACGTCGAGTTATGCGGCGTGTGCTTCGGGGGCGACGGCGTTGCAGGTGGCTCGGGGCCAGATTCTTTCGGGCGCGACCGATGTTGCGCTGATTGTTGGTGCTGATACGACGCCGAAGGGTTTTCTCAAACCGCAGGAAGGCGACCGTCCCGACGATGTCGATTGGTTGCGGTTCCGCATGGTTGGCGCCACCAACCCGGTCTATTTTGGTCTTCAGGCCCGTCGCCGGATGGATCTTTATGGGGCGACGTCGGAGGATTTCGCTCGGGTGAAGGTCAAGAATTCGCGTCATTCGGTCCATAACCCTCGGGCTCGGTTTACCAAGGAGTACGGGATCGACGATGTTATGAATTCGCCGGTTGTGTCTGACCCGTTGCGACTGCTCGATATTTGTGCGACTTCTGATGGTGGGGCGGCTCTTGTTGTGTCGTCGATGGAGTACGCCCGTGCTCATGGCCATGTCGACCCGGTTCGGGTTGCCGGGATCTCGACGGTCACGCCGACTTACCCCGACACGATGATCGACCTGCCGTACCTCGCTACCGATTCGGCGGGGGCGACCGCGGAGCCCGATCGGGGGTTCAAGCAGTCGATCGGTGATCGGGTGTACGCCGAGGCCGGTTTGGGGCCCGACGACGTGGATGTTGCCGAGGTCTACGACTTGTCGAGTTCTCTTGAACTTGATTGGTATGAGCAGCTCGGGTTTTGTGAGGTTGGTGATGCCGAGAAGCTGTTGCGCGACGGCGTCACGTCGATCGGTGGCCGCTTGCCGGTCAACCCGAGCGGTGGGTTGGGCGCGTTCGGTGAGGCCGTACCGGCGCAGGCGCTTGCTCAGGTTTGCGAGCTGGCGTGGCAGCTGCGAGGCGAGGCCGGGGCCCGTCAGGTTGCGGGGGCTCGGGTTGGTATTACCGCCAATCAGGGCCTCTTTGGTCACGGTTCGTCGGTGCTGGTCCGGCGATGACAATCCACGAGTCGCTCAGCGAAACTGGCGTTCTTGAGCTGGTTATGGATAACCCGAAGGTCAACGCGTTGCCGATCGCCGACACGTTTGCGCTCGCTCAAGCGCTCAACGATGTTCGCAACCGAAGCGAGGTGCGAGCGGTCGTGCTTACGGCGACGGGCCGGGGTTTCTGTGCCGGTGTCGACATCAAAGAGATGCAGCGGATGCCCGGTCAGGAGGGCATCCTCGCAGTAAACCAAGCCTGTTTCGATGCGTTCCGGGCCGTGTATGAGTGCGCCGTTCCTGTTGTGTGTGCCGTAAACGACTTTTGTCTGGGTACCGGCATCGGTTTGGCTGGTTCAGCCGATGTGGTGGTGGCGGCCAAGGGTGTTCGGTTCGCTCTGCCAGAGGTTGATAATGGTGCCTTGGGAGCGGCTACCCATTTGGGCCGTCTTGTGCCCGAGAAACATTTGCGGTGGATGCTTTATAGCTGCGAGCCGGTCTCGGCGGAGCAGCTTCACGACTGGGGGACTGTCCTTCACGTGGTTGCCTTGGAGGACTTGCTCACCACGGCTCACAGGGTGGCCGACGTTATTGCCGCCAAGTCGCCGCCGGTTATTCGAGCGGCTAAGCGTTCGCTCAATGGCATCGAGCCCGACCCGGCGGTTTCGTACCGTTATGAGCAGGGTTTTACGTTCGAACTCAACCTTCAGGGTCATGGCGACGCCGCCCGCGACGCATTTGTCCGTGGAGATCGGTCATCTAATTCCGCTGCTACCGACTGACGAACTCGGGGGTCACGACTTGGACCCCGACTGCTCGGCCGGCGGCTTTAGTTACCGGAGATTTGCCGTCCAAATTCTCGCAACCGGGCGACCGCGTCGGTGTCGGCCGGACTGGCACTGTCGGCCAGAGTCTGTTTGATCTCCTTGTACGTGGAGTGAGCAAGCCCGCAGTCTTTGCATTTCTCGAGGTGTTCGCCGATCTTGGCGGCAAAGTCGGGTTCGACGTCGCCGTCCAAGTAGCTCTGGAGGGCTCGTCCGACCTCTCGGCAGTTTGCTTCGGAGCTGAGGCGGCGACGCCAACGTCGGCGGATCATGTTGGTCGTCCGTTCAGGTAGGCGCCACTTTGTTCTAGATGTTTGCGAATCCGAGTTCGGGCCCGGTGCAATCGGCTCATTACGGTGCCGGTTGGGACCCCCAAGATGTCGGCCGCTTCTTGGTATGACAGGGCCTGTACGTCGACCAATTGAACGACCGAGCGGAACTTTTCGGGTAGCGAGTTGAGGGCGTTCTCGACCGCTGCGCTGTAGCCGCGTTCCAGCACTTGGGCTTCGGGGTCGGCGTCGTCGGAATCTTCGTCGGCGAGGCGATCCATGGTTGCGTCGGGGTCGCGAAGAAGTTCTGGGCGACGTCGTCGGACACGGTTGATCTGAGCATTGCGCATGATGGTGAGCAGCCAGGCGCGGGGGTGGCGTCCGTCAAAGCGCAGGATTGCTTTGTAGGCGCGCAACATGGTGTCTTGCACGAGGTCTTCGGCATCGGTCGGGTTGCGGGTAATCGAACGGGCAACTCGGTAAAGCACTTCGATTTCGGGCACGACGTAACGGTCGAATGCAGCCTGCTGCGTGCTCGAGTCGACTTGCGGTTCAGCCATCGACGAAATCTAGCAAGGTCTGAGATCTTGATGGGGGTGGGTGGGGAATGGCGGCGCAGAACTGCGGGTTTGTGCGCTCATGGGGCACATGCACCGAGCCCGCTGGGGGCATATTCTCGAGTTGTGGATGGATGACGAGCTCGATCCGGCGCGCATCGAACGGGTTCTGCGTCATCTTTCCGAATGCGCCGACTGCGCGGGCGAAGTCGAGGAGCTGGCTTGTCTTAAGCGGGCGTTGGCGCACGTGACAACTTCGTGACCGGAAATGTCACCCTGTTGGCGGCGTTCGGCGCTGGGATTGTTTCGTTTCTCTCGCCGTGTGTGTTGCCGATCATTCCCGGTTATCTCTCGCTGGTAACTGGCTTGGAGATCGGCGAACTCGAGAATCGTGACCGGTCGGCTTTGGCGGGGATTGTTTTCAATACGATCCTCTTTATTGTGGGGTTCGGATCGGTTTTTGTTCTTCTGGGGCTCGGCGCGACCACCGCCGGCAGTTTGTTGCTTGATCATCAAGGCGTTCTTACCCGCGGCGCTGGGGTCATGTTGTTGACGATGGCGTTGTTTGTGTTGGGTTCGATGTATCTACAAGCGCCGTGGTTGTACCAAGAAGCGCGTTTCGCCCCAAACCTCTCCCGCTATGGACCATTTGCGGCACCGGTTGCGGGCGTAGCGTTCGGATTCGGCTGGACGCCGTGTATCGGACCGGTCCTGACGTCGGTTTTGGCGGTGGCGGCCACCGATGGCCGAGCGAGTAGGGGAGCCCTTCTTTTGGGTGTTTACGCGTTGGGTCTCGGTCTGCCGTTCATGGTCGCGGGGGTCCTGTTTTCGCGTGTCTCGGGGGCCATGGGTTTCCTGAAACGAAAGATGCGGGCCATCACCTGGATCTCGGCGCTCTCTTTGGCCTTTTTCGGGATCCTTCTCACGCTTGATCGCCTGAGCTGGTTGACGATCCAGATCCAGCGATTGGCCCGAACTGTTGGACTTGAGTTCCTTGTCGAACTCGGATGAACCTGGAGTTACCGGATGAAACAAAAATCACAAACAAGTAGTGGCAAGGGCAAGAAAGCTCAGGCCGAAGCTCGCCGGCTTGCCGCGCAACGAGCGGCGCGCAAGGCGCGGTTGCAGTGGGCCCTAATCATCGGAATCGGTGTGGCCATTCTCGGTGGGGTTATTGGTGTCTCGGTTTGGGATGCCCGGACTCGCTCGGGTGATACGACCCGCGAGGCGTGGGATCTTCCTGCTCGCGACAACGATGCCGACGGTGACGGCCGTATCAAGCTTTCGGATTTCGCCGGGAAACCGACGGTGGTGAACTTTTATGCTGATTGGTGCACCGTCTGCGAAGCGGAGCTGCCCGACTTTGCGACGGTGGCCAACGACTTGGGCGACCAAATCAATTTTGTGCATGTGAATACCCAGGAGACTGGTGACTGGAAACGGTTCATGAACCTCGGGACCGGTCACTGGCCAATCGCCAGGGACATAAACGGTCAGCAAGGCGGGGGCTCGGGCCTCTATGAGTCGGTGGCACGACCGGCCGGAATCAACGGGATGCCTGTGACGGCGTTCTATGACGCCAACGGCAAGTGGGTGACCACGACCGGGGTGCGTAACGAGTCGTCGCTTCGGGCGACGATCGCCCAGTCTTTCGGAATCGGTCGCTAATCCGGGGAACGCAGGCCGGTACCGTTGCGGCCATGACCGCGCCATCGTCGCTCTACGAAGTTGTTGGGGGCGATCAGTTCTTTGTCGATCTGGTCGATCGCTTCTACGTTCATGTTGAGCAGCAACCGTCGCTGCGTGCAATGTACCCAGACGATCTTGACGGACCCAGGCAACGGCTTACTCTGTTCCTGATCCAGTATTGGGGTGGGCCCGGGACTTACAGCGAGCAGCGCGGTCACCCCCGCTTGCGGATGCGTCACAACCCTTACCAGATTGACTGCTCGGCGCGGGACATGTGGCTTGGTTGTATGAGCGCGGCAGTAGCGGAGTCGGCGCCGCCAGTTGCAATAGGCGAGGCTCTGCTCGACTATTTTGTCCGTTCGGCCGACTTCATGCGCAACGTGGCCGAACCATAGGCGCAAAATGAACCCCTGTAATTTGATCAGGCGCGTATGGGGTTACACTAAGTTCGTTGAGTTTCTAGGGTAGAACGATGCCAAAGTTCTGCCTAAATGCTTGACTCGCGACCAAATATCTAGTCGTGTGTAACTTACCGGTCCGCGAAAGCCGTGGAACAAGCCAAGGAGAACGAACATGAACAAGGGCGAACTTGTCGCAGCAATGGCCGAAGCGGCCGATGTTAGTCAGAAGGACGCAGGTGCCTGCCTCGACGCGATGTTCGAAACCATCGCCGCGCAGGTAAGTGCTGGCAACGAAGTGTCCATCACTGGATGGATGAAGATTGAGAAGGCCAACACATCGGCCCGGGTCGGACGTAACCCGCAGACGGGTGAAGAAATTCAGGTCCCAGCTGGAACTCGCACAAAGGTGAGCGCCGGCTCAAAGCTCAAGGCCGCAGGCAAGAGCTGAACCGCTTCGGTGTAGTACGGATTTCGCGATCGCGGGGCGGCTTCGGCCGCCCCGTTTCGCGCTAGCAAGCAGGGCTCGCATCGGAGACAACCATGAATCAGCCAAGACCAGCGGAGATATTGCCGCACCGTGATCCGTTTCTATTTGTCGACGAGATCACCGAGCTCGAGCCCGGTCAGTCGGCCAAAGCGGTCTGGACCTTGACCGGGGACGAGAAATTTTTCGACGGGCATTTCCCGGGCCGTCCGACTCTCCCCGGAGTTTTGATGTGTGAGGCTATTGCCCAGGTTGGAGCGATAGCTCTTCTGGCCGACGAACGCTACGCCGGCAAGCTGCCGCTGTTCGGTGGCCTCGACAAAGCCCGCTTTCGACGCCAGGTTGGCCCTGGCGACACGTTGGTGCTCGAGGTCGAGATGGGTCGGCTGTCGGCCCGAGCAGGCAAAGGCGAGGGACGAGCGCTGCTGAACGGCGACGTAGCCGTGAGCTGCGAGCTGATGTTTGTGATCGTCGACGCCCAATAGCGGGCGAGAGGCGACGCCAGAGCCTCTATTCGGGCGGGCCGATAACGACGGTGCCGTTGTGCCCACCGAAACCTAACGAGTTCGATAGCGACGGACCTGGGGTCCACGGCGCCGGCTGATCGCGCACGATGTTGACCGGTGGTAGTTCGGGGTCGGGTTCGACGAGGCCGGCCGTAGGTGGGATCAGGTGGTGCTGCATGGCTAGCAGCACCGCTACGGCCTCGATTGCGCCGGCGCCGCCAAGAGCGTGTCCGGTGATGCCCTTGGTGGACGTTACGAGCGGGCCGTTGTCGGTGCCGAATACTTTGGAGATGGCTTCGGCTTCGGCGGCATCGTTTTTGTCGGTTGATGTTCCGTGGGCGTTGATGTGTTTGACGTCGCCGGGCTCGATGCCGGCGTCGTTCATCGCGATCTGCATGCAGTTGACCGCGCCGACGCCGCCGGGTGCTGGTGCGGTGATGTGGTGGGCGTCGGCGGTGCTGGCCGATCCCATGATCTCGCCGAGGATCGTGGCGCCGCGTTCGATTGCCATGTCCCACTCTTCGAGCACCAAGATGCCGCAACCTTCGGCCATGACGAACCCGTCGCGGCCAACGTCGAATGGTCGGCTCACGCCGCTTTTGGAAAGGGCAGTCATGTTGGAGAACCCAGCGACCGCGGTCGGCGTGAACGGTGCTTCTGAACCGCCCGCCATTACGACGTCGCAACGGCCATCGGCGATCATGCGAGCGCCGTTACCGATGGCGTGAGTGCCTGCCGCGCAAGCTGTGACAGTATTTTCACATGGACCCTGCCAGCCGTGGCGCATCGAAACGGCGGCCGCGGCGGCGTTGGGCATCATCATTGGTACGAGGAACGGAGAGACCCGGCGTTCGCCCTTGTTGAGACGAATCTCGATTTGTTCTTCGAGGGTGCCGATGCCGCCGATTCCGGTGCCGATGAAAGTTCCCCGGCGGGCCGGGTCGGCGGTGAGTTCACCGGCTTGGTCCAGCGCTTCTTCGGCAGCCGCGAGAGCGAATTGGGTGTAGCGGTCGCTGCGACGAGCATCCTTGGCATTGTCGAAGTAGGGACTGGCGTCCCAATCGTCGATCTTGCGAAAGCCAACCGGCGCTTCGCCTAGCAGACCTTCCCAAAATTTGTCTTTTCCAATACCGGCAAGGGCGACAACGCCAATGCCGGTAACCGCTACCCGTCGTCCCTGCATCAGAGCTTGGTGACGACCAACTGGTACGCCCCGTCGAGCGTGGTCACGCCCTCGAGCTCTTCTTCTTCGACGTTGACGTCAAATTCCTCTTCCAGAGCCATGACCAGTTCGACAAGGTCGAGGCTGTCGGCGTCGAGGGATTCGAAGGTGGCGTCGGCAACAACCTGTGCCTCTTCGACGGACAAGACGTCGACGACACACTTGCTGAATCGATTCCAGTTGTCACTCACTACATTTCTCCATTGTTTGGGACGGCCACGCGGTTGGTGGACCGTCCGGAAAGTCGTTAATGATGTTCGGTAGGCTAGTTCAGCCCATCGAATAGCCACCATCTACGGGCAATACGGTACCCGTGATGTAGCCCGCCGCCTCGGACGCCAAGAACTCAATTGCTGCAGCAATTTCGTCGGCTTGGCCCAGCCGCCCGATTGGTACCACGCTCAACATTGCCTCTCGTTGGGCTTCGGTGAGGTCCATCAACATGTCGGTCTCGATAGGGCCGGGACAGATCACGTTGGCGGTGATGTTGCGCGAGGCGAACTCCTTGGCCAGTGACTTGGCCAAGCCGATCAGCCCGGCCTTGGATGCCGCATAGTTGGCTTGTCCGGCCTGTCCACCGAGTCCGACGATCGAAGAGATGAATATCATTCGGCCCCAGCGGCCTTTCATCATGGCCTTCGATACTCGTTTGGCGACGCGGAAACCTCCCGTGAGGTTGGCGTCGAGCACGTCGACGAAATCGTCATCGCTCATCCGCAGCACGAGACCGTCTTTGGTGATGCCGGCGTTGGATACCAGGACTTCGACCGGTCCGAGCTTTTGTTCGACCTCGCTCACCGCAGAATCAACAGAGGCGGTATCGGTGACATCGCAGGTGACAACGAGGATGCCTTCGGCGTTTTCGGCAGAACCGCTCCGTGACGTGACCGCGACCTGATGGCCGGCGGCCGCGAACCGTTTGGCAGTGGCGAGCCCGATGCCGCGATTGCCGCCCGTTACGAGAACAACGCGGCCGGTCACCAGCGCACCACCACGCTGCCCCAAGCCATACCCGCACCGAAGCCGGTCATGAGTACCAGCTTGCCGGGTTCGAGTGCGCCGGCGTCGTTGGCGACGCTCATTGCCAGGGGGATGCTCGCACCTGATGTGTTGCCGGTGTTTTCGAGCACGTTGTAGGTCTTTTCGATGGGAATACCGATGCGCTGACACATGGCATCGATGATTCGGATGTTGGCCTGGTGAGGCAGAACAACATCGATGTCGTCGGGCGATAGCCCCGCCTGTTCGAGAACGGCGTTGACCGAAGAAACAACGGCGCGCACTGCTCGTTTGAACACCTCTCGACCTTCCATCTTGATGGTGTCGTGCAGGTCGCAGTAGAGGATTGACTGGAGGTCGCCGTTGACCCCGAAATCTGATCCGAGAAGGTCGCCTTGTTCGTGGCGTTCGAGCACAACCGCGCCCGCCCCGTCGCCGAACAAGATGGCTGTGCCGCGGTCGGTCCAGTCGGTGATTCTGGACATGGCGTCGGAGCCGATAAGGAGGACTTTGTCGGGACCGCCCGGAGTGAGCATCATTCCGTAGGCGGCGACGTAGCCATAGGGGAATCCGGCGCAAACCACGTTGATGTCCAATGCGCCGCAAGTGAGCCCGAGACCACGAGCGACCTGACTCGATGTTGCCGGAAACGTCTGCTCTGGCGTGGTGGTACACAACATCAGCAGGCCAATCTCTTCGGGACTCGCACCGGCGGCCCGTAGCGCCTCGCCGCCCGCCTCGATCGCCATTGCCGAGGTGGAGCCGCCGACGTGACGTTGACCTATACCGGAGCGTTCCCGGATCCATTGATCGCTGGTGTCCATCGACTGGGCGAGGTCGTCGTTGGTGACAACCTTCTCTGGGAGGTGCGAGCCGATTCCGGCTACTCGAATAGTCATCCTTTGGTCCTTAGCCAGGCAATGGGTTGACGGGAGGTAACTCGCTCGCCTTCGAAGGCCAGCACTCCCTTTATTTCGCCCGCGAAAGAGCTGACCACCTCTAGGGAGCCGACCATGCCTAGCACGTGACCCACACGTATCACGCGCCCGTCCTCGCAGTCGGCACGTGGAGTGAAAATACCTGCGCCCGGTGAAACGACCATACGTTCGGTGCCAAATAGGTGTTCGCCTTCGAGCGCCGACGATTCGACCTCGGTTGAACTGGCCCCGGAGAGGGCTTCGATCAGCCCGTCCAAATCGGCCGGAGTCGAGATGCTTCGGCGGCTCGCCGTCTTCACCGCCCGTTTGACCAGGCCGGTAAGAACAGTGCCTGGTCCGAGTTCGATGAAACTATTGAACCCTTGGTCGTCGAGTCCGCGAAGGGTTTGACGCCAGCGCACCGGTGACGTGAGCTGTGCCCCAAGTAGCGCCGGCCAGTCGCTGGCCTCGCTGTGCGCCGTTGCGTCGACGTTGGCGTAAACCGGCTGCTCGGCGTCGCGGAACTCGACCTGGTCGATGGCTTTGCGAAGCCGGTCGCGGGCGGGCGCCATAAGCGGCGTGTGGAACGCTCCGCCCACCGGGATGCGCATCGCTCGTTTGGCGCCGAGTTCTTTGGCGATCGCGCAGGCTCGGTCGAGATCGTCGGGCGCGCCGGCAATCACGACCTGTCCGGGGGCGTTGTAATTGGCGATCCAAGCGTCGCCGGCGGCCCGTTGACAGGCAATGTCGACTTGGTCGTCGTCGAGTCCGAGGATGGCTGCCATGGTGCCGTCTTGTTCGTCGGCCGCTGCTTGCATGGCGTCGCCGCGTTCGTTGACCAAGTTGACCGCGTCGCCAAAGTCGAGCACGCCGGCTGCAGTTAGCGCAGAGTATTCGCCGAGTGAGTGGCCCGCGTGGGCGGCCGCTTCGGCACCGGTTCGGCTAACGGCATCGAGAACCACCATCGACGTGACGAAGGTAGCCATTTGGGCGTTGCGGGTCATGGTGAGCTCGTCGGCATCGGTATCGAGCAGCAGCGCGCCGATATCGCGGTGAGTTGCGTCTGATGCTTCTTCTACAAGTTCCCAAGACGGATGGTCGACCCAAGCCGACCCCATGCCCGGGGTCTGTGAACCTTGACCCGGGTAGGTGAAGACGATCATTAATCAGTGCCCTCCAGAAGGCGTTGGTCGAACCTGACAGTCCAACTCCACACATTGTGACTCACCAGCCTGCCTTAGAGTTTCATTACTGGCGAGTAGTGAACAGTGCAATGTGTCACGTCGTCGACAATGACCGCCGCGGCCAGTCATCTGCGGTGGTGCGGTGGCGACGGATCGAGAACTCTCGCCAGATCGTCACGAGGACCAGAATGCCAACTACGCGAATCAATCGCTTCAGAACGTTTGTCCTCATCATCATGAGGCTACGCTGCGCCTCGTGACCTCACCTGCCCGGGTGGTGGAATTGGCAGACACGACGGACTCAAAATCCGTTGCCTTCGCAGGCGTGCGGGTTCAAGTCCCGCCCCGGGTACCAATTGCGATCGCGCTCACGAGGGTGAGCAGCACCAAGATCCAAGAGATGGTCGAGAGGCGCACCAGCCCGGCCGACACGTCATTGCCTATGTCGGTGGCAACAAACAACAAGATGGTGCCGTAAGAAAGCCGGCCGCCCAGCGAGTCGAGGCTGAGAAACGTGGCTCGATGTCGCTGTTGTAGCTGTGGCGCGGCGGCGGCGCTGATGAGCACTGGTGCCGCCGAACCTTGAGCCGACCGAAAGGCGATCACGATGACGACGAGGATGCTCGTTGTCGCCGCCATCGTGGTCACGATGAGCGCGCTGAGCGCCCCCAAGCCGATCAGCGTTGTCCGCAATCCGAAGGCGCGGCTCATACGAACGCTCGATCGGGCAAAGAATGCCCCGACTACCGAGACAACGGCTACCAGAGCACCGGACAGCAACGGGGTGCGCCCCAGTTGATCGGGGGTGCGGTGGAGGGCCTCGGTGAGCCACGGTTGTAGCAGAGTGAACGCAACGTGTTCGAGCACGACCATGGCGATGCCGTAGCCGAAGATCCAGGCGAGGGGAGCGCGTCGTAGATACGACAAGCACTCGCCGACTTGGCGCAACAAACCAGGAGCGGCGCCGACGTGGGGCGGTTCGGTGAAGGCCATGGCCACAACGAGCTGAGCGATCGCAAGGCCGAGCGACGCCGCGAAAGCGAGGCGAAGGTCGGCGAGTCCCACCGCGCCACCCACCAGTGCCCCGATGCCGGCGACCACCAGCCCGCGAGAAGTGATGGTGGCTTGTCGATCTCCGAACTCGTTTGGGCGTTCGAGCGCTTCGAGTGTGTCGAAGTGAAACGTCACATCGGTGCCCGACAGCGACGCATAACCAAGGGCGAGGAACGCTTGGCCCGCGGCGACGACGGTGAAGCTGTTGGCCCCCAGGATGAAACAGGTGTGGCACACCATCCAGCTTGCGGCGGCGATTCGTAGCGTCGGGACCCGGCCGAGGCGATCGCTCATCCACCCGGATGGCACTTCGAATACGACCACGAACAAGTAATAGATGCCGGCCAGGCGAATGGCGCCGTCGAGATCGAAGTTGGAGCGAGTGAATAACACGAACACCGCTATCCACGGGTTGGTCCGGACCAACAGTTCGTGCCACTGAATGAGACGCAGGTTGCGTTCGAGACGTTCGATCACGTGCGCACCCTACGGGTGGTGGTGGCTCAGATGTTGGGAAGCAGTAGGTCGAAGTCCATGCGGAAGTTCAGGGCCGCGTTGCCGGTGCCGTCATCAAGGATTGTCGTGTTGGTCCCGGTAAACCACTGAGTTACCTGTCCCGAGGCCGCGAGGTAGTCGCCGGTGCCACCGATCACGGCCCTTGTGGCGCTTTGCTCCATCGAGTCCGTCCCCTCGATTCCGGCCGTTACGAGGTTGTTGGTCGGAAAGAGGTCCTCGGGCACGATTTGACCCAATACGAAGACCTGCCTCGAGGAGACATGAGGTTGGGGTCGGTTGCCGTCCAAGATGAGCCATCCCTGACAGAACCATCGGCCAATCGAGCCCTCGTTTGTGGGTACGAATCCGTCGAGCACCGTTCCGGATGGGTAAATCCACCCCTCGACCAGAAACGGCAATCGGAAGTCGGCCCCGCTCGCCGGATTGCGGGGGACGACGTCGCGCCAGGTGTCGCCAAGGCAAGCAACATCGAACGTGACGCGCTCGCGTTTCCATGCGTCGGCGCGCGAAGCGGCGCCGGCGACTCCACCGGCAACGCCACCAACCAGGGCTGTTCCGCCGATCGCCGCGCCAGTAAGAACGGTGCGTCGATTTGGTTTTTGAGAATCTGCAGTCATTTGCTGGCCTTACTGTTTCGGTGGTTGGTCGGCCGCATCGAAGGGCGCAGGCCATTGATCACACGTCGAGTGGTACTCGGTGTCTCGCGGGCCGAATTGGTGCCACTCGTCGGCTGTTAGGTTGCGGCCCGCGGTTTGGCACGCGATCTGCGGATAACTCTCTAGATCGAGGTCCCAGAAGACTGCATGTCCGTCCCACACCGTTGCCAGGTAGTTGGCGTTGGGTGAAGCATTGGCCGATGTGTTGGGGGCGTTGGGATAAGGCGCCCCGATCAGCTGACGGGTTTCGATGTCCCAGATCCGTCCCTGACCGTCGGCGGCGGTCACAAGATATTGGCCATCGACCGTGAAGTACGGTCCTCTGCTGTAGCCCCCGACCGCGTCGGTGTTGCCAAGAAACGGCGCGCCGACGGGTTGAAGGGTTTCGGCGTCGCGCAACAGAATTGCTCCGGTGCTGTCGACTGTGGCCAACCATTTGCTGTCGTGGGAGTAACGCAATTGCATCACTTTGCCCCCGCCCGCCGACAGCAGGGGTGTCTGAAGCTCCCACGTACCGGTATCCCAGATAACGGCGGCTCCCCCGGATGTGGCTGCGGCCAGCCACCGATCGTCAGGGCTGAACACCAATGACCGACCGATGGCGTCGGTCGCGGCCACCGCGTCGAGCAGGTCTAGTTCGGCAATGGGCTGACCCGAGTAGTAGTCGTACACTGTGATCGTTAGCTGGTCGGCTAGCGAACGGGTTTGGATCGCGAGCATTTCGCCGTTGTGGCTTCTGATGACCTCGAACGCCGCGAGTGCGTCGATAGATCTATTTCCGAGAGCTTCGTCCATGACGACTACGTGCCCCGCAAAGGAAGAAATCGCCAATAAGTTGTCGTCGTTGAGGAATCCGAATGACGGCTTGTCCAACTCCGGTAGCGGCAGCCGGCGTGGGGTGGCTCCGCTCAGGTCGTAGATCTGGGGAGGTTTGGAGTCGGCGTTGGAAATCACCGCGAGGTCGCCGGTGCTGTTGATAGTCACCTCGGCGCTGAGCTCGGTCTCGACAGTTCTCGAGATAGGCGATCTTCCGGCCAAGGAAAGCAGAGCAACACCGGTGCCGCCGCCGACCGCCAAAATCTCTTGGTCGGGGTCAAGTGATACGACCGCGGTTCCTGGCAATTGCGAGTCGAGAAGGTGCTCTAGGTGCCCGTCTTGGTTAGAGAACTGCACAACTGTGCCGCCGTCGCGAGCCGTAAAAACGGATCGGTCGTTCACGACAGTTGTGTTGGAGATTACCGAAGGCAGCACCGAGGATTCGAGGCCGGGGATTAGTATCCGCTCGGTGATCTGCCCGCTCGAGTCGATGAGAAGCGCCTCGAAGCTGGTGCCGACCCACGTTCCTTTTTCGTCCGTACCGGAGAAGTTGGTGATCGAAGATGCCGCCCTTTGCTCGCCTGACGAGCGCACCAACACTGTGTCGCTGGTCTTGGATCCGCTGTTGGTGTCCCAGATGCGCACTACCGCAAGTCCGGCGCTCACCAGCTGCGAACTATCGGGTGAGAAACTCAAGGCCGACACACCAATACTGAACGATTCCGGTTGGTGGGGGAGCCCGTCACTTGCGCCGACAAGATCGAGTTCCTCGATGGCGCGCTCAGGGTGGGCGACCAGCGACTGTCGATAACTACCGTCCGCATTGAAGAGTCGCACGATGCCCTGGTGGGTACCGGTCGCGATGGTTCCGTCGGGAGCGGCTGCCAGCGCCGTAACTCTGGAGTCGTGGATAATTGGCTCACCGATGACCGACAGATCGGCGGCATCAAAACGAACCACGTTTTCGCCGCTGGCGGCTAGGAGAGTGTTGTTCGGACCCTTGATGACGGCGCTGGGAGAACTGAGACTCGCGCTAGCCACCTCTTCGCCGGTGGCGATGTCAACGATGATGAGACCCGCGGAGTGAGCAACAGCGAGGCGGGACTGATCGAGCCACACCATGTCGGTCACGTCGTAGCCCGACGCGACCAAACCGAGGAATCCTTGCGACGCGACGAGCGTGGCTTGGACGGCGCCGAGAGTGGTGGGGCTGGGGTTGCGGTTGTATGCCTCCACGGCAAGCAACATCGCGAGCGGCCGGTTTGTCGAGGCGAGACTGGTGGCGTCGGCGGCAAGCCGGCGGGTCTCCGCCGCCGACTGGGCCGCGGCCGCGGCGCGGGCTTCGGTGCGGGCTCGTCGGGCCTGAACCACCGCGACACCCCCGGCCGCCAACGCCACCACGGCCACCGTGCCGATGGCTTTGGAAAGCCGCCGCAAGCGGCGCGCCACTCTTTGTTCTTGTTGCCTCAGTGCGGTGGCGGCGTCCTTGCTGCTGTTGACAAACTCGTGGGTGGGCCCTGTCTCGGGCAGAACATGAGTGTCGGATAAGTCGGCGGCGGCGGCGAGGCGAGCTCCCCTGAGCAGCAGGCTGGGGTCGCGTCCGAGCCGCGCCCATTCGGCCGCCGCATCACTGATAGCACGACGAGTGCGAACTTCGTCGCGGCTGGTCTCGATCCACTCTCGCAGCCTCGGCCACTCTCGTAACAAGGCCTCGTGGGCGACCTCCACGGTAGGTTCGCGGGACTCTGGGTCGCGGTCGAAAGTGAGCAGGCGTGCCTTGCCGAAACGCTCGAGCACCGCACCGATGGAGGCAGGGGGGCCGAGCGACGCGATGGGCGCTCGACGTCTGGTGTCGGTGGCACCACCGTCGAACGCCACGAGCTCGAGAAAAACGCGCTTGGCGCTATCTCGCCCACCCCGATCGAGTTCGTTGTAGAGACGGTCGGCGCGGCCCGACAGAGCGCCGGCGAATCCTCCGAGGCGTTCGTAACCCGCCAGCGTCATCGTGTTGGCCGACCGGTTCTGAAAGAGCGTGGTCAGCACAAATTGCAACTGCGGTAGCGCCAACGGTTCGCTCGACATGTCTCGGCTGATGGCCGCGAGTACGCCCGAGTCGACTGTTACGCCAACCCGGTTGGCTGGGCCGTTGATTACTTGCACGATCGCCCGTGCCGAGAGGGGGGTAATCGCTACCTGGTGCTCGACAATAAGGTCGGCGAAATCAGGAGCGTGCAGCGGGCGGTCGTAGTAGTCGGCCCGCAGGGTCACGATCACTTTGAACCGCGACAGTTCATCGGCGACCGTCGCGCCGATTGCTTGCACGAATTGGTGGGTGGTAGCGGGATCACCGAGCGTGTACAACTCTTCGAGTTGGTCGATGACAAGGACCACGTCGCTATTTGGCGGCGAGAGGTCAGAGACGGTCTGGGCGAAGGACCGAGCCGAAGTAGTCAAGGCGTTTAGGGCATCGAACGGAGGATCGATCGGATTCGTTGGAACGCGGCGACCAGCTCGCGGAATGGATCTTCGCCCGGGGTCATGGTGACGATGAACGACCCCTGGCCCCGTAGATGAGGGACAACGCCCGCCTTGACGATGCTTGACTTGCCAGAGCCCGACGGTCCGACAACCGCACAGAAATGATTGGCCGTCAAATGATCCAAAATCTTGGCCGTCAGGTCGCCGCGGCCGAAAAAGTTGTCGACGTCGGACTCGTCGAACGCTTGGAGCCCTTTGTAAGGGTTGGCAATCTCTCGGGTGGACTCGGGCGCCACCGGGGGATGTCTGGTCGAGTGGGTCAGCGCCTCCGCAAACGTGATGGCCGACTTGAAGCGGTCATCGGGTCGAGTGGCCGTGGCGAGAGAAACCGCCTCGTAGACATCCTCGTCACCGGGCGCTATCAGCACCGACAGGTCTGACACGCCTGCTCGGACCGCGGCGTGGCAGGCCTCGGCCGACAGAGCTCGCGGCTCGATGGCTCGTCCCAGCAACGCTTCGAGCGTGCTAACCCCCAGGGCGTAGATATCCGCGGTTGGCGACGCCGCATTGAACGCCCACCCTTCTGGTGGGTGATAGAGCATGTCGCGTGGCCGAGCTCTGGGTCGGTAGTCGATGTTGGCTTCGACCGCGGCGAGGCCGAAGTCGCCCAAGTAGGCATTGTGTTGCAGATCGAACATGATGTTGCTGGGTCGAACATCACGATGCAAGACGCCTCGGCGGTGAGCAGTTGCCAACGCTGAGCTGATCTGAGCCACCCACCTTGCGACCATCGATGGCTCCTGCGGTGTGCCGTCAAGACGATCATCAAGGGTTCCGCCGGCCAGGAAGCGCATTACCAGGTAAGCCCCGTCAGGGTCTCGCCAAAAATCGTATAGGGGTACGATGTTTGGATGTTCGAGTCGCCCAATGATGTGGGCTTCGGCTTCGAAGTGGCGAATGAATTCGGGACGGTCGGCGACTTCTTTGCGGATCACCTTGATGGCGACCGGCCGTCCAAGGCCGGGTTGGACCGAACGGTGCACCACTCCAAAGGCCCCGGCTCCGATCTCTTCGTGGAGCTCGTAGCCGCGTAACTGCTGCTTGGTCGCATGATAGGCGAGGCTCGGATCGCGACGAGCAATTCGCGTGTCGAGATCCCTCAGAGCGTCAGAGGGATCAAGTCCGGTTTCCTCGCCGAGAAGGCGCCGGAAATCTTGGTAGGCGCGGAGTGCCTCGACCTGGGCCCCGCACCGGTACAGCGCCAGCATGGTGAGACGAACCGGTTCCTCGCGCAGAGGTTCGCGTGCGACCAAACTGGCCAGGTCCGAAAGAACCGACCGATGGTCACCAAGCTCCATCCGTGCCCCCACCGCGGCTTCCATCGTGAGTGACAGCCGCTCTTCGAGCCGATGGGCTTCGGCATCAAAGGGCCGGTCGAGGGCGAGGACGCCAAAGGCGGGCCCGCTCCACAAGGCGATGGCCCGCTCGAGCATCGAGCTCTGTTCGGTAACCGCGGCTGGTCCGGCGATAGCGCTCTGCAACAGCTCCTCGAATTGCATGGCGTCGACTTGGACCTCCCCAAGGTTGAGTCGATAAGCGTTGTCCCCGGTCTCGATGGAGGAGTCACCCAGAACTCGCCTCAATCGGGCGACGTAGGTTCGCAGCGTGTCGGATGGTGAGGCCGGCGAAGTGGTCGGGTCGGGCCAGACCGCCTCAGAAAGGGCATCAAGGCCGACCCAGCGGCCCGGGTGGGTTGCCAGTGCGGCGAGGGCGCGACGCTGGTTGGGTCCACCCACCTTGATCGGGTTGCCACGGTCGTCGATAGCCCCGACCTCGCCTAGCACCGCGATTCGCACTTCCACCCTCCCGCTCGTGGGATATAGCCGCATTGCTAGTCGAGCGACCTTTCAAGGACCTGTCAACCGGAGTTGCGCCATATGTCGGGCCTTTCAGCGCTATCGCGCCCGCTCGTGCCTTGTCACGAACCGTCGTGACAGCCAGCTGTTAGGTCGTGACGCGAGGGTGCCATTCGGGAGTCGACCGACTTTCGGATGGCATTCCAACCGGAAAATATTCAACAGACAGGAGCGGGTTGAGATGAGTGAATACGAAGCAATTAACGAGAGTCGACGCCGGGTGCTACGCAGTGCCGGACTGGTGGCTGGTGGGGCCGCCGTTGCGACGGTGTTGCCGGCCGCCGTGGCGGCTGCTTCAGACGACGATGACAATGACGATGCGGTGACACTCGATGTGGCGTGCGACAACGCGACGTTTACCCTGGCGGTTCCGGAGCCGAGGGTCACGGAGTTTCCCGTCGGCGAGGGTTTCCCGCCACAGGGCTCGACGTTTTACGTCGAGGGGGCGCTTTTCCACGGAGGCACGATCCCCATCGGTGGTTCGAACTGGGATTATGCGGGCAATCTCTCTCACGCCATCGGCCACTGGATGTGTTACGGCTGGTTTGTGCACACGGCGGCCCGCTTCGACCCCCACATCGTGTCGAACCACAGCTATTTACTGGACCGGATTTCCCAGCAGGAACCGTTCCCTCACAACCAGATGCAGAGCCACGGACTAGAGGGGACCTTTGGCGGGGCCGTCGCTCACCGATCGGTGATTGGTGGAACCGGACGATACAACGGCGCGAGCGGCACTGTTCGCCAGACCGTTATTGGTACGAACTCCACCCGCGACGACTTCGACTTCGAGGGGCTCAATTTCCGTTTCGTCTTCGAAGACTCGTGAGCCCCGAAGACTGGCGATCGGCTAGTCGGCGGTAACGCCAGGCCAGTAACAAGCGAATCGATGACCGGTGGCATCAACGGCTGGGCCGCGTAGCGAGCGGCTCAGCCCGAGATCGCGTTCGGCCAAAAGGCTCGAAAGGTTCCAGATTGCTTTGACGTCGAGCGAATCGACTGCAACGCAGGGTCCACTACGCATGCCCTCACCAACATAGTTGGCACGAGCCCGTCCTCCCGCCTGCGCTGCGGTCTCCGCCAGCAGCGCAAATTGATCGGAGTTCAGTTTCATTTTCGCGGCCCCCAAGCCACTATTTGTCGGCCGTGATCATGACACTTCGCAACACAAACGTAAAGTCGTTGCGGCTATTTATATTCGGCGTGTTCTGGCGAAGCCGGGCTGTAGCTGGACGCTAGTGACGAACTAGGGTGGGGCTAGCCGGCGTCTGGAGCACCATGGCGAATCAAGTTATTTCTGCCGAACGGATGATGGACCATGATTCGTCAGCAATCTTCGATGTGTTGGCGAGTCCCGCCGGGCACTTGAAGATGGACGGGTCTGGCACCGTAAGGGGCGTAGTTCGGGGCCCGGATCGGCTTTCGCTCGACGCCAAGTTTGTTATGAGGATGAGTCTCGGTGTGCCGTATCTCATGACCAGCAGAGTCAAAGAGTTCAAGGAAAATCGTCTCATTGCGTGGGCCCACTTCAGTGGTCATCGCTGGCGGTACGAACTAGAGCCGGTCGACGATGGCACAAGGGTTACCGAGTCCTTCGACTGGTCGACGGCGCGGTCCCCCCGCCTGATCGAGCTCTTGGGTTACCCCGAGCGTCACAAAGCCAACCTCATTGCGACGCTCGAACGGTTAGATGCCGTTGTCGCGGCGGCTTAGGCGCCACGGTCATGCAGCAGCTCTCTGGTCTGGACACAACGTTTCTCAATATCGAAACGTCGACGACTTACGGACATGTCAGCGGCCTTGCCGTGTTCGATCCCCCCGAACAGCCCGGCGCCGAGACTTTCGCACAGCTCCGAGATTTGATCGCCGAACGTATTCACTTGCTGCCGCCGTATCGGCGGCGACTGGTCGAAGTGCCGTTTGGGCTGGACCAGCCGTACTGGATCGAAGATCCCGACTTTGATCTCGACTTCCACCTACGCCACATTGGTCTGCCCCCAGACGGCACACCTCATCAACTTGCCGAGCAAGTAGAGCGCATCGTGGCTCGACCGCTCGACCGTACTCGGCCCCTGTGGGAGCTCTATGTGATCGAAGGCCTCGAGGGTGGCCGTATTGCACAGCTCACCAAGATTCACCACTGCGCGATCGACGGGGTATCCGGCGCCGAGATGTTGGCCAACTTGCTCGACCTGGAGGCCACGCCCCGAGTTGTCGAACCCCCGGCGAAACCGTGGCGGCCCGACGCCGAGCCGTCCGAGCTCGAGATGCTCGGTCGGGGGCTGGCATCAATCGCGTTCAAACCGGCCAAGGGAATTCGTCTGATGCGCGACAGCCTGCGCAACCTTCCCGCGGTCGCAAAGTCGGTGGGCGTCGAATTGCCGGAGTTTGATCGGATCCGCCACGGGGACTTCGATTCGTCGATGTTGTCGGTGGCCCCCACAATGCCCCCGCGCGTCTCGTTCAACGCCCGCATCGGGCCGCATCGGCGATTTGCGTTTGAGTCGATAAGGCTTCAGGCCTTCAAGGAGATAAAGACGGCCTTTGGCGTCACCCTCAACGATGTGGTGATGACCGTTTGTGCCGAGGCTTTGCGGCGGTATCTGGTCGAACGTGACGAACTGCCCGACGCGTCGCTTGTGGCGATGGTTCCCGTTTCGGTGCGCACCGAAGACCAAGCCGGCGAAGGTGGCAACCAAGTAGCGAGCATGACCGCATCGCTTCACACCGACATCGAGGACATCGCCGAACGTTTGGGCGCAGTTCACGACTCGATGCAGATCGCCAAGCAATCCCACAAGGCGCTACCGGCGACTCTTCTTCAGGACTTCGCCCAGTTCTCGCCCCCCGCAGTTGCCGCCCGAGCGGCTCGCACCATAGCCAGAGCCTCGGCCCGAGCCTGGGTCGATCTGCCCTACAACGTGGTGATCTCCAACGTGCCTGGCCCTCAAATCCCGCTTTATGCGGTCGGTTCCAAGCTTTTGGCCAACTATCCGGTGTCGACGATCCACGACGGGGTTGGCCTCAACATGACTGTGCAGTCCTACAACGGTTCGCTCGACTTCGGACTCGTGGGCTGCCGCGACCTTGTGCCCGATATCTGGGACATTATGGACCATCTAAAGGATGCGGTCGACGAACTTCATTCGCTTGTTGACGAAACCGATTCGAACCCTAGAAACGAAAGCGATCCGGCATGAAAGAGCTTGTTTACCACCGCGGTCTGTTGCCGGCGCTCGACGAGTACGCCGACAAGGTCGGGTTCATCGACGGCGAATATAGGGGCACCTTCGCCGAGCATGGGGATCGAGTTTTCCGGCTCTGCACGGCGATGCGAGAGAAGTTGGGCATCACTTCGGACGCTCGCTTCGCGGTGATGGCTACCAACAGCCACCAATACCTCGAACTTTGGCATGCCGCGTTCCTGGGCGCGGGTGTGATGAATCCGCTCAATCTTCGCCTCGCTGGTCCCGAGCTCGATTACATCGTGCGCGATTCGGGTACCGAAGTAGTTTTCGTCGACGCATTTTTTGCTCAGCATTTTGCCAATGCCATGGCCGCGAGTCCCGACCCGAGTCCGATTCGCCACGTTGTGTTGATTGGTGATGCCGACGTCCCTCACGACATCAAGTACGAGGACCTCATATCGGGGGTCGCGGCCGACGTTCCCGACGAACCATACGAAGACGACCCGGTCGTGCTGATGTATACCGGCGGCACAACCGGACTTCCCAAAGGGGTGGTGCTCACCCATCGCGCCCAGATGCTCAACTTGTATCACGTGGCGATGGTCGTGCCGTTTGACTCCGAGAACACCTACTTGCACCAGACTCCGATGTTTCACGCCGCATCGATGGGCGGAATCCTCGGCACGCCCGCGACCGGAGGCGTCACTGTCTTCATGCCGCTGTTTGACCCGGGCGGGGCAATGGCGCTGATCGAAGAGCACTCGGTAACCCAAACAATGATGGTCCCCACGATGGTGGGCATGGTCTTGAACCATCCCGACTACCGTCCGCAACGACTCGACTCGTTGACCCAACTCACCTACGGCGCTTCGCCCATGCCGGCCGCGCTTCTCGACAAGGTGCTGACCACCTACCCAGACCTCAACGTCACCCAGGGATACGGGATGACCGAGTGCTGCGCGTTGCTCACTTGGCTTGATGCCGACGAACATCGCAAGGGCGGACCACGGGTCCGGTCCGCGGGCAAACCGGTGCTCGGCATCAGTTTGAGCATTCGGGACGAGGACGGCAACGAGGTTCCCCGCGGCGAAACCGGCGAGGTTTGTGCGCGGGCCGGCAACTTCATGACGGAGTATTGGAACAAGCCCGAGGCCACCGCCGAAGCCTTCGCCGGTGGCTGGTATCACACCGGCGACGCCGGTTATCTCGACGACGAGGGCTTTTTGTTTCTGGTCGATCGGGTGAAGGACATGATCGTTACGGGCGGCGAGAACGTGTACTCGGCCGAGGTCGAGTCGGCGATCTCGCGTCACGACGCAGTCGAGCAGGTGGCTGTCATCGGCATTCCCCACGACACGTGGGGCGAACAGGTCCACGCGGTGGTCGTTTGTCGAGCCGGTGTCACCGTCGAGGCCGACGAGTTGCAGGCTTTTGCCAAAGAGCAGATTGCCGGCTACAAGGTGCCAAAGTCGATCGAGTTCAGAGAAGATCCACTGCCACTGTCCGGGGCCATGAAGGTGCTCAAGCGCGAACTTCGGGCACCGTACTGGGGCGACCAGGACAGGTCCGTCAACTAACGAACCGGTGATCGGGTACTGCTAGTCGACGCCGGGCGCCGAGGTGCGGCGCTGTTGCGCGAACTGGGTGATCTCGTCGACAGCGAGCGACGGGCACGAGAGCTTCCACGTCCACGCGGTCACAACAAACGCATTGTCGAGGTTCGGATCGGGTGCTGCGACCACGTCGAGGACAGATAGCGCCCCGGCGTCGGAAGAGGTCAATTGGTCTCGATGCTGTACCACGACCCCACCGGCCTCCAAGATCCTCACCTGGACCGCCTCGGCGAGGGGTGTGTCCAAAACCCCCGAGGGGGTCGGACCCGAAGCGTGAGGGCCAGAGGTCGGAGGATGAGTCAGGTACTGGTAGCCATCATCGGTCAGGACGTGCATATTGCTCTGCGGATCTTCTGATTCTCGTACTTCGTTGCAGGTGTTGGTCGACGCGCCGATGCACGCGGCGGCGCCGACGGCCACAAGCAGACCCAGACCCAACAACCTCAATGCCCGATAACGCACGCAACAATGATGCCGTTGTTGGTCGACTAAAGCGCACCCCGAATCGGGCGGCTACGCCCGCGGTCTATGATGAAGCCATGTCACGGGCCCAGATCGAGCGGCGACTTCGAGCGGTAAGTGCGCAACTCAAATCGGCGCGTGACGATCTCGCCGTGAGCGAGGAACAACTGGTCCACCTCGCCGACGAAGCCGACGACGCTCGCTTGCGGGCGTTGGTGTCAGAAACGCCGGTCGCCGAGCGGGCTCACCGCAAAGCCAGCCGACACGCCGAGCGGTTGCGCAAACATCGCGATCGTCTCAGCGCCTCGATCGAGGCGTTGGAGGCCGAGCAAGACCAACTGCTCGACCGCCTTATCGCGTCGTGAGTGGTCCAACCGTTGTTGTCGCCGAGGACGAAGCAATAATCCGACTCGACTTGGTCGAACTCCTTATCGACGAGGGATACGACGTTTTGGCCGACTGCGGTCGCGGTGACGATGCAGTTCGTCTGGCTGTCGACCATGTTCCGGATCTGGTGCTGCTCGACGTCAAGATGCCGGGCCTTACCGGGATCGAGGCGGCGTCGGCGATCGTCGATCAGACGTCGGCCGCGGTGGTGATGCTCACCGCGTTCAGCCAACGAGAACTTATCGACGAAGCGTCCGACGCCGGCGCTATGGCCTATTTGGTGAAGCCCTATCAACGAGACGAATTGGTCGCGGCGCTGAGGCTCGCACTGGCTCGCCGTCGCGAGGCCGAGATGCTCAACGGGCGCGTCCTCGAACTCGAAGCTCGCTTCGAGGAGCGCAAGCTGATCGATCGAGCCAAAGGCCGACTGATGGACGAGTTGGGCCTCTCCGAGAACGACGCCTTCGCCGCACTACGCCGCGACGCCATGTCGGGGCGTAGACGCATGATCGACGTAGCCAACGATGTGCTGGCTGGCCCTGCTGCGAACTGAGTCCACGCGTTAGGGTCGAGCCCAATGGCCACCGTGATGCTCATCGACGGAAACTCCCTCACTTACCGGGCGTTCTTCGCACTACCCACTGACATGGCGACCGCATCAGGTCAGGTGACCAACGCAGTGTTCGGGTTCACTTCGATGCTCATCAACCTGCTGAAAGATCACAAACCAGATCTGGTCGCGGTGGCTTTCGACCGGCCCGAACCGACCTTCCGTCACAAGATGACGCCCACCTACAAAGCCCAACGCGAATCGGCGCCCGACATTCTTCGCCAACAGATGGGACTCGTGCGAGAGGTGCTCGAAGCGGTGGCGATCGAGTCGATCGACATCGTTGGTTTCGAAGCCGACGACATCATCGCCACACTCGCGACCCAAGGCCGCGACCGAGGTGACGACGTCATCATTGTTACCGGCGACCGAGACAGCTATCAGCTGGTCGAAGATCCCCACGTCAAAGTTCTCTACAACAAGCGGGGCGTGAGCGACTACGCGTTCTATGACGAGGCCGGCATCCTCGAACGCACTGGTGTTCGCCCGGTCGACTACGTGCAGTACGCGGCGATGCGTGGCGATAAATCCGACAACTTGCCAGGCGTTCCCGGTGTTGGCGAGAAGACTGCGGCCAAACTCATCAACGAACGAGGCGGTATCGACGGGATTTATGCCGCGCTCGATGATCTCACCCCGAAGCTGCGCGAGAACCTGGCCGCCAACGAAGCGAACGTACGTAACAACATCGAGATGATGGAGTTGGTGCGAGACGTCGAGTTGCCGGCCCAACTCGACGATTTCACGATGGGCGACCCCGACACCGAGTCGATCAAGAAACTGTTCGATTTCCTCGAGTTTCGATCGTTATGGGACCGTCTCGCCCCAGTGATCGGCGAGGCCGCCACCAAAGCGGCCGAGGTCCTCGAAGCCGAAGTCACCGTGTCGGAAACGCCGGCCGACGCGGTTACGGCGTTGAACGCGGCGGCAGCGGGGGAGGGGATCTTGGCCGTTGCTGTGCCGTCGGGCGGGATCGCCGAGGGATTGGCTTTTGTAGTCGACGCGCCCGGCGCCGAGGTCGCGTTTGTCAAAGGTCAACTCCTGACCGACGAGACCGTGATCGACGCGGTGCGGTCGCTTCTCGGGCCGGATGGACGTCCCGTAGCTATGCACGGCGCCAAACCGACTCTGCGCCAACTGCTTGATTACGACGTCGATGTCCAGGGACTAAGGGTCGACACCCGTCTGGCTGCTTACCTCCTCGACCCAGCCGACAATCGATACGACTTGGCTGATTTGTTGCTGCGATACAGCGGCATGGAGCTCCCCGAAAGTGGCCCTCCAGAAGGCCAACTCGACCTCGACGGGGGAGAAGCGACCGACACCTTCGCCGAGCCGTGTCGCCACGCACTGGCCGTCGATCGACTTGTTGGTCCGCTCCGCGAAGCAATGGTTGCGCAGGGCCTTGGCGACCTTCATGACGATCTCGAAGTGCCGCTGGTTCGGGTGTTGGCGCGGATGGAACACCGAGGCATAGGCGTCGACCCCGAGATCTTGCAACGGATCCGCGATGAGTTCACCGCCCGCACCGAGGAGATGCGGGCCAAAGTGGTTGCTCACGCTGGTCACGAGTTCAACGTCAATTCCACCAAGCAGCTCCGCGAGGTCCTGTTCGACGAACTCGGCATCACGCCACAGAAGAAGACCAAGACCGGGTACAGCACCGATGCCCAGTCACTCGAGAAGATGAGGGGCGAACATCCCATTGTCGAAGATCTGCTCGAGTACCGCGAAGTCGAGAAATTGCGGTCGACCTACGGCGAAGGATTGTTGGCCGAAGTCGGCCCGGGCAACCGGATTCGTGCGACGTTCAACCAAACCGTCGCTCGCACCGGCCGGCTCAGTTCCGATGCCCCGAACCTCCACAACATTCCGGTTCGTTCCGAACGGGGTCGGGTTTTTCGCACCGCCTTCGTCGCTTCTCCCGGAACCCGGTTGGTTGTTGCCGACTACGACCAGATCGAACTGCGCTGTATTGCCCATCTGGCCGAGGACCCCGGTCTGATTCAGGCCTTCGAAGCCGGCGACGACATACACACGGCGACCGCGGCCAAGGTGTTTGGCATCGAGCCCGCGGATGTGCACGTCGAAGAACGGTCGAAGGCCAAGATGGTGTCCTACGGCTTGGCCTATGGCATGGAGGCTTACGGCCTTGCCCAGCGGCTCAATATCGCCGTCCCGGAAGCGGCCGAGATCTTGGCCAGCTACTTCGAAGCGTTCCCGGCCGTTCGTAGCTATATGGATGCCACCGTTGCCCAGGCCCGCGAGCGCGGCTACACCGAAACGCTTTTTGGGCGGCGACGCAAAATCCCGGAGCTGGCCTCCAGCAACCGCCAGATTCGCCAAGCCGGCGAGCGTCAAGCCATGAACGCCGGTATCCAAGGGCTCGCCGCCGACATCTTCAAAGTGGCGTTGGTGCGACTCGACCGAGCGCTCGAACATGCCGACCTGCGCAGCCGCATTGTTCTGCAAGTCCATGACGAGATCATCATCGAGTCCCCACATGACGAGATCGATACCGCAAGCGCTTTGATGTCCGACGTCATGAGACACGCTTTTGAGTTGCGGGTGCCGCTCGAGATCGACCTGCAAACCGCCGATTCGTGGGCTGACACAAAGGGGTGAGCGAGCCGTCGCATTGGTTCGAACCGATGGCCGACCACATGGGTGCTGCCTACCTCCGATATTCGTTCACCAAAGGAACAGTCAGAGAGATCGACGAGCTGTTGCGGCGGGTTCCTCTGGACTCGGGCGATCGGGTACTAGATGTGGGGTGTGGTCCCGGTCGTCATGCCAACGAGCTCGGACGGCGAGGGCTGAAGGTGCTTGGCGTCGATATCAGCGAGTCGTTTCTGGACGTTGCCCGGATCGATGCTCCAGCATGGGTGACCTACGAGCGCCGAGATGCGCGCCGCCTCCGATTCGATTCCGCGTTCGATCTGGTCATCTCGATCTGCCAGGGAGCGTTTGGCCTCGCCGGCGGCCCGGCGGCCGACAATACGTTGGATCCCGATCGGGAGATTCTCGAAGGCATGGCCCGCGCCGTCAAGCCCGGCGGGTTCGTCGTCTTCACGGCCTTCAGCGCGTACCTGCAAGTACAACACGTGCTTGACGAGAACGAGTTTGATGCTTCGACCGGAGTTCATCGAGAATCCACCGAGACCATGAACGCCAATGGCGATGCCGCCCCCGCCGACCTATGGACCACCTGCTTCACGCCCCGTGAGCTTCGTTTGTTGTGTGAGCTGGCGGGTCTGGAGGTTCGCTCGATCGACGCGGTCGAACCGGGGAGTTGGTCTGCCGCACCAGCGAGCATCGACTCGCCGGAATTTCTCGTGGTAGCGCAACGACGCTCGGGTTGACCTACAGTTCGCCCATGGTGCGACGAGGCGAGAGACGACGAGCCGCCGAACCAGACGAGCCTGCGATCTTTACGCCGATGACTCGCAAATTCGCGCCGTCGGAGGTGCTCTCGGAGACCGAGGTTCATAACGTTCACCGGCTGTCGATGCGCCTTCTCACCGAAGTGGGCCTCACATTCATGTCGAAACGGGCCCGCGTCGACTTGGAGAACCACGGATGCAAAGTCGACCACGAGACCGGCCGCACATTGTTCGATCCGGAGGTCGTTGATCACTTCTTGAGTTTGGGTCCGTCCGAGTTCGATCTCGTGGCCCGCGACCGCCACAAAACCGTGCATTTCGGTGGTGATTCGATCGTGTTCGGTTCGGCGTCCAGTGCGCCCAACGTGGTCGACATGGATCGGGGCCGTCGCCCCGGCACCGCCCGCGACTTTCAAGATCTGATCAAGCTCGGTCACATGATTCCGAGCCTTCACCTATTCGGCGGCCATTCGGTCGAACCGATCGACCGACCCCCCAACGTTCGTCATCTCGACTCGGTGTACGACTGGATGACGCTCACCGACAAGGCCATGCGCCTATACGGGATCGGCGAAACTCGGGTGCAAGACGGGTTGGACATGATCAAGATCGGTTACCAAGTCGACGAGGCCGAACTCAACGCCACACCGCACACCATGAGCGTGCTCAACGTGAACTCGCCGTTGTTGGTGGACGAACCGCTGCTCGAAGGGTCGGTGGCCTTGGCCAAGCGGGGGCAGATCACCATCATCTCGCCGGTGGCGATGTCGGGGGCAATGTCGCCGATTACGTCCAGTGGCAGCCTCATCCAGCACAACGCCGAGTGCATCGGAGTTGCGGCCTACATGCAGATGGTGGCGCCCGGTAGCCCGGCATTTTATGGCTCCCTCATCGCTGCGGTCGATATGAAATCCGGCGCGCCGGCCATGGGCGGACCCGAGGTGGTTACCGGGGCGATCGCCGCCGGTCAGATGGCTCGGTTCTACAGCATGCCGTATCGGACCTGGCTTGGCTCGACCTCCAACACCGTCGACGCTCAAGCTGCCTACGAATCGATGATGTCGATCATGTCGGCCTATATGGGTGGTGCGCACTTTGTGCATCACGGGCATGGCTGGATGCAAGGGGGCCTCACGACCGGCTTCGAGAAGACGATGCTCGACGCCGAACTGATTCAGATGTTCGATGCAATAAAGCCGACCATCGATTTCACCGATGCTGACGAGGCCATCGACGCCATCGCCGAAGTCGGACCGGGTGGTCACTTCCTCGGATCGTCGCACACCATGTCGCGTTATCAGACCGAGTTCCACACCCCGGCATTGTCGGATTGGCGCAACTACGAACAATGGGAAGAGGCTGGTGGACCGCGCACGATCGATCACGCTGCTCGCATGTGGAAGGACACGTTGGCGTCCTACGTAGCCCCTCCGATCGCCGACGACGTGAAGGCCGAGCTCGAGGACTTCGTTGCTCGGCGCAAGGCCGAGATCGGCGACTCCGAGGTTTAGGGCCGATTCTCGACCGACCCAGATAGCGTTACGGGGCTGTCTCTCTGACAGGGCACTGCGATCCGATATCGCAGGGTCAGCTCAATTCCCGAGAAGAAGTAATGTCTGAATCAGAATCGCAGTTCGGCACCTTTGATGCCGAAGGCAACTACACACCGCGCCAGATTATCGACACCGACCTTGGTGGCATCGATATCGAAGAGGCTTACACCTCCACAATGGTGCTGGTCGAAGACGGTCAGCTAGTCGAAGGCACGGTTGTCCGGGTCGACCAGGACGAAGTCCTGCTCGACATTGGCTACAAGTCCGAAGGCGTGATCCCCAGCCGCGAGCTGTCGATCCGCAACGACGTAGACCCCAGCGAAGTCGTCTCGATGGGCGAGAAGCTCGAAGCTCTCGTCATCACCAAAGAAGACAAAGAAGGACGCCTGGTCCTCTCCAAGAAGCGGGCCCAGTACGAACGGGCCTGGGGCAAGATCGAAGAACTCAAAGAAGCCGACGGCGTTGTCAAGGGCCACGTCATCGAGGTTGTCAAGGGCGGCCTCATTGTCGATATCGGCCTGCGGGGCTTCCTTCCCGCTTCGCTCGTCGAGTTGCGTCGTGTGCGCGACCTCCAGCCCTATGTCGGCAAGGAGCTCGAAGCCAAGATCATCGAGCTCGACAAGAACCGCAACAACGTAGTGTTGTCGCGCCGCTCGTGGCTCGAAGAAACCCAGAAGGAACAGCGTGGTGCTTTCCTCGACAACCTCAAGCCCGGCGAACGCCGCAGCGGCGTTGTTTCGTCGGTTGTCAACTTCGGTGCTTTCGTCGACCTAGGCGGAATGGACGGACTCGTTCACGTTTCAGAGCTGTCGTGGAAGCACGTCGATCACCCCTCGTCGGTGGTCACTGTTGGTGACGAAATCGACGTCGAGGTCCTCGAAGTCGACCTCGACCGCGAACGCATCAGCCTGTCGCTCAAGGCCACCCAGCAAGATCCGTGGCAGGAGTTTGCCGGCGGCCACCGTGTGGGCGAACTCGTCTACGGTCGGGTCACCAAGCTCGTGCCGTTCGGTTCGTTTGTGCAGGTCGGCGACGGTATCGAGGGCTTGGTGCACATCTCAGAGATGTCCGCTCACCACGTCGA
>CAZDEB010000004.1:0-21095 GCA_964504305.1 uncultured Candidatus Nemicrothrix sp.
GGGTCGGCGGCTCAGCCGCCTCTGTGTTGCTGGGTCGGCGGCTTCAGCCGCCTCGTTATTTCCGGGTCGGCGGCTCAGCCGCCTCGTTGCATCGGCGTTTCGGCTAAGCGTTTGGCCGCCAACTGCGTCGCAAACACCGCAGCCTCGGTCCGGGTATCCATCGACAACTTCTTCAACATCGTCGACACATAATTCTTCACCGTCTTCTCAGACAAATGCAGCCGATCACCTATCTGACGGTTCGTTAAACCCTCAGCCACCAACTCAAGCAACTGACGCTCCCGCTCGTTCAACTCCGCCAAACGTTCCTCATCGTCGGACTGTCCCGAACGGAGACGATCAAACATGCGATCCGTCAACCGCGGATCCACCAACGACTGACCCTCAAACACGCCACGAACCGAACGCACCAACTCGGCGCTACCAACCCGCTTCAACACATAACCAGAAGCACCAGCGTTAATAGCCGCAAACAACGTGTCGTCATCAGAAAACGAAGTCAGAACCAAAATCTTCACATCCGGCGCGTACTGGCGAAGCGCCTCGCAAACCTCCACACCGTTGCCATCAGGCAAAACAATGTCCACCAAAGCCACATCGGGCTTCTGAGTCACAATGCTCTTCACCCCGTCGGCAACCGTGCCCGCTTCGCCAATAACCTCGATGTCATCTTCGATCGACAAGATGTCGCGCAAACCCCGCCGCACCATCTCGTGGTCATCGAGGAGGAAGACCTTGATCGTCATAAGAATCCTGCAATTCGATCGGGTGAGCCACCATCAAGCGAACTCACGCTGCCCGACTCCTTCGGCGGGCCGACCCAAACATCAAGGGAACGCTCCCGACGTCATAGGACCTTCGTCCTCTCGTGACCAGGGACATCGGGCCCGTGGGCCGCCGGGACTAATTCCCTCCAACCAGTCAAGACCACCAGTACCCCAACCGATTGGACCCCAGGCCCATTCTCAAGAATTGGCCATGCGGGATGGCAGGAAATGACAGATTTGGCGTCGCACGACTTCGAAACAACGATTCGGGCCAACGTCACCTCACGCGCCATCACCGAAGCAACACTGGAACACGCATCGGAATATCATCAACTAGCCGACCGTCACGGCGAAGTGCTCTGGGTGTCACCATCGGTCCGCTCCGTACTCGGCTATCAACCCGACGAACTCAGCGGCATGGCCCCATGGTCACTCGTGCACCCCGACGACATCGACCGGGTCCGCAAAGTTGCAACCGAACTGGCTCTAGAAATCGACGGCCGGCGACGCGTTCAGTTCCGTGCCCGACACGCAGACGACAGTTGGCGCTGGGTAGAAGCAATCAGCACCAACCTTCTGCAACGTCCCGGTGTCGAAGGAATCGTCACCACGACCCGCGACGTCACCAGCAGGGTCATCGCCAAACGTCGGCTATCTCAAAGCGAACGACGCTTGCGGTCGATCGTGTCCAGCGCCGGTGACGTCATCGCCATCCTTGACGAAAAGGGTGCCATCGAATACATCACCCCGACGGTTGCACAACTGCTGCAGCGGTCCGCCACGCTGCTCACCGAAGACTGGGCCAACTACGTCCACCCAGACGACCTCAAAGAGATGACAAGTCTGTTCAGCGCGGCGCTAGAAGACCCAGGCACGACCCAAGGGCCAATAGATCTACGACTGCAACGCGGCGACGGCGAATGGATAATCGTCGAAGCCCTCTTCACCGACTACCGGACCGACCCGATCGTGCGCGGCATAGTTCTCAACGCCCGTGACGTAACGGGGCGGCGCGGAGTAGAAGCATCCGAAAGAGCAAACCAGACGATCTTCAACACCCTCGTCGAGATGGCGCCCGTCGGCATCTTCCTCACCGACGCCAACGGCGGATGGACCTACGTCAACAACCGCATCGCATCCGACTTCGATGTTTCGGCCGCACAACTACGCGGTCGAGGATGGATCGAACTATTCGACGCCGCCGACGTTGTCCGGTACCGAAGCGAACTCGCCCGCTGGGACGGCAACGGACGATTCGTGACCGAGCTCAAAACTCGTACCAGCCCCGACGCTCGCGAGCTCCGCCTCACCTTGAGCCGCCCCCCATCTGACACCGACGACCTCGGTGCGGTCGGTACTCTCGAAGACGTCACCGACCGTCGCGGCCTCGACGAAATGTTGCTCGACGGAGCAGCCCTAGGTTCGGTGGCCGGCGTTGTGGGCAGCGCGGCTCACGATCTACACAACCTGCTCGCGTCGATCGGGTTCCAACTCGGACTGCTTGCTTTGCCCGCCGACGAAGGGCAGAGAGTTTCCGCCGCCAACGAAGCGATCGACCGGGCCTGCGACATCACCGAAGATTTGATGGCGATGAGTCGACCGTCCCGCGGCCGGGTCAGCCAAACCGAAATCGGTTCACTGGTCCGAGGACTCACCGACATGCTGCGGGTACTTGTCGAGCACCAAGCCGATCTTACGTTCACCGACCGTTCACAGAATTGTCTGGCCCCGGCCGACCGGTCCGGACTCGAACGGGTCATCACCAACCTCGTCGTCAACGCTCGCGACGCGGTCGAGCCTCGGGGCAAGATCGACGTAAACGTCGACGTGGTCGCGGTAACCGAAGGTCACGCCACTGGTCTCGGCGCCGGCGACTACGTATCGATCGCTGTCACCGACAACGGCTGCGGGATTCCCGACGCCTTCATGGCTCGCATGTTCGAGCCGTACTTCACGACCAAAGAAGATGGGAACGGGATCGGACTAGCGGCGTCGCGGCGCACCGTACGCGAATGGGGCGGCGAAGTCGGTGTCGAGTCGACCGAAGGCAAAGGCACCACCATGACCGTGTACCTACCAGCGGTCGTCGACGCTCCTTAACGGCTCGCCCGGCTGCCTACGCTGAGGTATGGCCACTATCACAGCAGATCTAACCGAAGGCTTCGCGGTCGAACTTCGTCACGGCGACCATGTCTGGTACGCCGACGAGCCCACCGACATGGGCGGCACCGACACCGGACCCAACCCGTATGCCTTGTTGTTGTCGGCCATCGCCGCCTGCACCTGCATCACCCTCTCGATGTACTGCAAGCGCAAAGGATGGACGGTTCGATCGATCTCTGCCCAATACGACCTCGACCGAGTTCACGCTGACGATTGCGAAGACTGCGACGATGATGCAGCCGGGATGATCGAACGGATCCGCAGCGAGATTTACATCGACGGCGACTTCCCCGACGACGCGGCCCGCGACAGAATCACCGATATCGCCCGACGTTGCCCGGTCCACAAGACGGTGGCCAACGGGGCAACGTTCACCACCGAGTGCGTGTTCGTCGGATGAGACGAACTGGCCGATGAAGGCCGGGCCAAGCAGATTCAAGGCTCGCTCTGGTAAGGACGCGATCGGCGCGGCTGACTAAGGTCTGCTCAAGCTGAAAACAGAGGTGCGTCATGGCTGAAGGTTCGATCGAAATCTACGAAAGCGAAGATCGGCGGTTTGGGCCGTCGCCGGAGTTTGTTGCCCAAGCCAACGTTGGCGATCGATCCCTCTACGACGAAGCCGAAGCCGACTACGAAGCGTTCTGGGCCCGCCAAGCTCGCGAGATGCTGACCTGGTCGAAGGATTTTCACACGACACTCGAATGGGAGTTGCCGTACTCAAAGTGGTTCGTGGGCGGCGAACTGAACCTGTCCTACAACTGCCTGGACCGTCACGTCGAAGCGGGCCAAGGCGACAAGGTGGCCTACCACTGGGAAGGCGAGCCGGGAGACACCCGCACCGTCACCTACTCCGACCTGCTCACCGAGGTCTCCAAGTTCGCCAACGTCCTCAAAGGGCTCGGCCTCGAAAAGGGCGACCGCATCGCCATCTACATGCCGATGATCCTCGAGCTTCCGATCGCCATGTTGGCCTGCACCCGTATCGGCGTGGCCCATTCGGTGATCTTTGGCGGCTTCTCCCCGGACGCCATCACCGATCGCTGCGACGATGCCGATGCCAAACTTATCATTACCGCCGATGCCGGCTACCGCCGCGGCGAACCCTCGGCGCTCAAAGGCAATGTCGACGCCGCCCTCGCCAACGGGGCGGGATCGGTGCAAAACGTAGTGGTCGTCAACCGTTGCGACACCAACCCGTCGATGGTCGAAGGTCGCGATCACTGGTGGCACGACCTCATGGCCGATGCTTCGGGCGACTGCCCGGCCGAACCAATGGATTCCGAGCAGCTCCTCTACCTGCTTTACACATCGGGGACCACGGCCAAACCCAAGGGCATCATGCACACGACGGGCGGCTACCTCACCCAAGCCGCGTTCACCCACAAGTACGTGTTCGACGTCAAACCCGAAACTGATATCTACTGGTGCGCGGCCGACATCGGGTGGGTCACTGGCCACACCTACATCGTGTACGGGCCGCTCACCAACGGGTGCACTTCAGTGATGTACGAGGGTACGCCCGACACGCCACGGGTCGAGGACCGAAACGGCGACCGAGCCGGCTGGAACAAAGACCGACTCTGGGACATCATCGAGCGCTACCGCGTCACCCAGCTTTACACCGCGCCCACCGCGATCCGTACGTTCATGAAGTGGGGTCCGCAGTGGCCCGACGGCCGCGACTTGTCGTCACTACGGGTGTTGGGCACCGTCGGCGAGCCGATCAACCCCGAAGCGTGGATGTGGTACCACGAACACATCGGCGCCGAGTCCTGCCCGATCGTCGACACGTGGTGGCAGACCGAAACGGGCGGCAACATGATCACGCCGTTGCCTGGCGTCACCACCACCAAACCCGGCTCGGCATGCCAAACAATTCCCGGGGTGTTCGCCGAAGTGGTGGACGACGCCGGCGATGTGGTGGCCGAGGGCGGCGGCTACCTCACCCTCACTAGGCCATGGCCTGGCATGCTGCGCGGCATTTGGGGAGATCCCGACCGTTACCACGACACCTACTGGTCCACCTACGAAGGTCGCTACTTTGCCGGCGACGGTTGTCGCATCGATGCTGACGGCTACCTGTGGCTGCTGGGTCGAGTAGACGACGTGATGAACGTTTCCGGTCATCGGATCTCGACCGCCGAAGTCGAGTCGGCTTTGGTCGATCACCCGGCCGTCGCCGAAGCCGCGGTGGTTGGGGCCAAGGACGACATCTCGGGCCAGGCGATAGTGGGCTACGTAATTTTGATCGGCACGGCCGACCCGAGTGACGAGCTACGCGAAGAGGTCCGTCAACACGTCGCGACCAAGCTCGGACCGACCGCTCGCCCCAAAGCGGTCTTCTTGGTACCGGACCTGCCCAAGACCCGATCGGGAAAAATCATGCGACGGCTGTTGCGCGACGTCGCCGACGGCCACGAACTCGGTGATACGACCACCCTTGCCGACCCCGGTGTCGTCGCGGCTATTCGCGAGGGTGCGGCCGAATCCGACGAGGACTAGGTGGATCTGCCAACCAACTGGATCAGCCGAACCGGGCGAGATCTCGCCGGTGCGGCAGTAGTTTTTGATCTAGACGGCGTCATCTCCGATGCCAGTCATCGCCAGCATTACCTCGTTGGCGCTCGATCGGCCGACAAAGACTGGGACGGGTTCTTTGGTGCGTGTGTAGACGACCCTCCCATTGCGGCAGGGGTCGCGCTGGTCGACGCGATCTCAGCCGATATCACGGTGGTGATCTTGACGGCACGCGTGTTTGAAGTCCGCGACCAAACAATCGATTGGCTTTCTCGCCACAAAGTTCGCCACGATTGGCTCATTTTGCGTGGTGAGCACGAGGGCGAGCCGAGCACCGACTGGAAACGCCGGCAGTTCGAGCAGCTGGCCGACGCTGGTGCCGAGGTCGGGTTCGTGCTCGATGACGACCCGCGCAACGTCGCTATGGCCCGAACGGCCGGTTATGCGGCGATGTACGTGCCAAGCGGGTACTACACCGAGCGTGACGAGGGCCTCCCCGAATTTCGTTAGCCGAGGGCGTCGGCCATGGCGGCACGAAACTCGGCCACCCGCTCTAGCTTGCGTTCTTCGTAGCCGCGAATGTCGAGCGCCAGCGCGGCGATCGTGGACGCTTGTTGGGTGGAGAGCGATTCGTCGTCGAGTCGTGCGAAGACTGTTTCCATTGCTGTTTCGAACTCGGTGATCAGCGACCGTTCCGTTTTGCGAACCTCGGCCCGCCCAAACGGGTCGAGCGGCGTGCCGCGGAGACGTTTCGAGCGACGTAGTAGCCGCATCGCTGGACCGCCGGCGCGAGCCGAAATAGTGAGCTTGCGATTCATCCCCAGTGACTTCAGGATCGGTGGGTGCAGCTTCCAGCGGACAGTTGCGCCCGGCCCGCCGATCTCGTTCACCAGCGCTTGGCTTTCGGGCCCCAGCAGAAGGCGGGCGACCTCGTACTCGTCCTTGTAAGCCAACAGTTTGTGATAGCTGCGGGCCACGTTTTCGGCGAAGTTGTCGTCTCCGTACGCCGTGGCGCGTTCGACCATGGTCTTGAAGCGGTCGGCGTAGGCACGGTTTTGGTACTCGACCAAGTCACTTGCCAGTAGATCGATGAGCTGTTCTTGAGTTTCTGGATGGTCGGGAATGGCCGGTTCGGTCTGGTCCGATTCTTGCCACGCGCGGCCGTGGGCCAGCGCCGCCAGGTTCGCTTCTACGGCAACACCGTTGAGAGAAATCGCCTCTTCGATCCGATCCGGCGCAATAGGAATTACCCCGGCCTGCACCGCCACGCCAAGTAGGAAAATGTTGGCGGCCGTCGTCGCACCGAGCAGGTCGACGCAGATTCCGGCCGCATCGACCAGTCGGCGGACATCGCTGCGAGTGTGATCGTCGAGGCGGTCGAGTAGCTCGGGCAGCTCCGGGTAGGCGAGGTCGGGGCGTCCAACCATCGAACCGGTTGGTGTGGTCGAACTGGACGCGATCAGGATCGTGCGGTTTGGGTCGGCCACGTCGAGAGCGGCGACCGAACCAAGAAGATCGAACGCTAGTAATACGTCGGCGCCGCCCGACCCGATCAGGTTCGAGGGAGCGGGTTCGCCGCGAGTGAGCCGCAGATCGCCGGTCACCCGACCGGCCTTTTGGCTGAGGCCGGTTTGGTCGAGGCCCCGCACGTGAAAGCCGTCGAGCATCGCCGCGGTGGCGATTACTTGGGCAACCGTCACAACCCCGGTGCCACCTATGCCGACCATTCGAAGATCAAGCGAGTCGGGACTGACCACCAAAGTCGGGTCTTCGACCTTCGGCGCAGTAGGCACCGACTTCTTACGTTTGATCTTCGCGGGATCGCGTTGCTCGATGGTAAGGAAGCTGGGGCAGTCCCCTTCGACACAAGACGCATCAAGGTTGCAGCTCGACTGATCGATCGTTGTCTTTACGCCAAATGGGGTGTTGATCGGCTGCACCGAAAGACAATTACTCACCTCGCCGCAGTCACCACAGGCTTCGCAGATGCGAGGGTTGATGGCGATCTTTTCCTTTGGTGTGGCGGCCTGGCCCCGCTTGCGTAAGCGACGGGTCTGCGCCGCACACGCTTGGTCGTGGATCAATACCGTTACACCCGAGATGGCGGCCAGACGGGTTTGGGCTTCGAGCACCCGGCTGCGGTCCCACACTTCGACCGCTCCCGTAGGCCCAGTGGGAAGCGAGGTGCCGGTGTAGCGATCGACATCGTCAGTGGTGATCAGTACCTCGGCGACGCCGTGGGCCAACAGCGCGGTTGCGATCTCGGGCACCCCGACCCCACCGACCGCGTTCTGGCCGCCGGTCATGGCCACCGTGCCGTTGTAGAGCAACTTGTAGGTGGCGTTGACGCCGCCGGCGATCGACGCCTGGATGGCCAGCTGACCGGAGTGGAAGTAGGTGCCGTCGCCGAGGTTCTGCACGAAGTGATCGCGCTCGACAAACGGTGACATGCCGATCCACTGCACACCTTCGCCACCCATGGCGGTGATGCCAGCAAGTTCGCCGACCTTTTCCTCGTCCATCAACAAGACCATGCCGTGGCATCCAATGCCGGCTCCGACAAGGGCATCGTCGTTGACCTTGGTGCTGCGATTGTGAGGGCAGCCCGAACAGAAGTAGGGCGTACGGTTGACAGTTAGTGGGATCCGCAGCCGCTCTCGCGGCGGTTGGGGCAGCGGCGCCAGCGACGACTCGAGCCGGGTCGCGAGCCGTTCGCGAAGACCTCCAAGTATCGCCCCGGCGTCGAGAATGTTGTGGTTGCGCATCAGGGTTCGGCCGTCTTCGTGTTTCTTGCCGAGGACCAGTGGCTGGTTTGGCCCCCCGTAGAGCGCGTCCTTGACCAGCCATTCGAGGGTCGGGTTCTTTTCCTCGACCACCACAATCTCGTCGAGTCCGTGAGCGAATTTGGAGATGTTGGCCGGATCGATCGAGAGCGGCATTTGCACATGCATGAGCCGGATGCCGACCGCCTCGATAGCGGCTAGGGAGCCGAGGCCGAGGCGGCGCAGCGCCTCGAGCAACTCGTGGTACGTGTAACCCGATGCGATAAGGCCGATCCAAGCATCGGTTGGGTCGGTGGTGGGGTGATTGAGACGGTTAGCGGTTGCGTAGCGCTGGGCAAGAATCAACCGTGTTTCGCGAAAGTCTCGTTCGAGGTCGAGAGTGTAGGGCGTGAGTAGGTTGCCGTTTGGATGCGGCTCGTAGGTGCGTCCGTCGGGATCGCCGGGGATGGTGAGGTCGGGGATGATTGGCTCGACGCGGTTGATGGCGACGTCAACGGTTCCCGAACCGTCGGCCACCGCGGCCACGATCTTCATGGCCGTCCACATTCCGGTCATGCGGCTCAGCGCGACGGCGTGGCGACTCAAGTCGATGGTTTCCTGCACATCGCCGGGGTAGAACAACGGCATGTGGAGGTCGTAAATCGTTGCGTCTGATGAGGACGGAAGGGTCGAACTTTTTGCCGCCGGATCGTCCCCAACCAGGGCGATTGCCCCGCCATAGCGCGAGGTTCCGGCAAACGCGGCGTGACGGAGCGCGTCGCCGGCCCGGTCGAGTCCGGGTGCTTTGCCGTACCAAATACCGAGAACGCCGTCGTATTTGAAGTCGGGCTGCTCGGCGGCGAGTTGGCTGCCCATCACCGCGGTTGCTCCGAGTTCTTCGTTTACGCCGGGCTGACACACGATCGGAAGTTCCGGGGCGGTTGCTGCGGCTCTGGCCGCTTCTTGATCGAAGCCTCCGAGCGGTGACCCTGGATAACCAGAGATGAACGCGGCGGTGTTGAGACCATTGACCCGATCGATTCTCAGTTGCTGAGCCGGGATACGGGCGAGCGCTTGTACGCCGGTGAGAAAAACCCGTCCTTCGTCAATGGTGTAGCGGTCGGTGAGGGAGTAGTTATCGATCACAGCCATTCTCAATAGTCGCATAGATGCGACCTATACTTAATTTGTTCGAATTTTTGACGGAAAATCACTGATGGTTACTTCACTTTCACGAAACGACGAGGCAATCCTTGCCGAACTTCAGGCAAATGCGCGGCAAACAAATCGGGCCGTGTCTCAAAATGTGGGATTGGCCGCGTCAACAACCCTTGACCGAACTCGGGTACTCGAACGTCGTGGTGTGATCACCGGCTACCACGCCGAGGTCGATCTCGAATCACTCGGTCGGCGGCTCCAGGCCTTTGTTTCGGTGCGCGTCAGCCCCAAGACCGAGGCCAGCGTCGAACAGATCGTGTCGCATCTTTGGGAGCTGCCCGAGACCATCGGTATCTTCTTGGTTTCGGGCAACGACGACCTTCTGATCCAGCTCGCGGTCGAAGATTCGGCTGCACTGCAGCGAGTCGTTCTCAGCCAAATAGCCAGCCTGGATGGGGTGGTGGACGAGACAACCTCGCTCGTGTTCGAGCACCGGCGTAAGAAGGTTGTCACGCCTCTTTGATGTGGAATTTCGGGCCGGGTCTCTACTGTTGACCTATCACGGTTGAGTCATTGATAACCGCCCGGCCCAGGAGGCACACAGCAGTCATGGTCAACACCGCAAAAACATTCACGCTATTGGCTGCCATGGGCGGTCTCATAATTGTTGCGGGCGGTGTCCTCGGCGGGAGCGGCGGGTTGATCATCGGTCTCGTCATCGGGCTCGTAATGGTCGGCGGCTCTTACTGGTTCAGCGACAAGTTGGCCATCGCGTCTGCTAAAGCGCAGCCGGTCACCCGAGACCAGATGCCTCAGTACTACGAGATAATGGAAGACCTAACCGGTCGTGCCGATATGCCCATGCCTCGGTTGTACGTGTCGCCCAACCCCCAGCCCAACGCTTTTGCCACCGGACGCAATCCCAACAACGCCGCCGTGGCGATTACTGCCGGGTTGCTCGAAGCCATGTCGTGGGAGCAGGTCCGTGGCGTCTTGGCTCACGAGCTGTCTCACATCCGCAACCGCGACATCTTGATCGGCTCGGTCGCAGCCGCTATCGGCATGGCCATCACCTTCGCGGCGCGGATGGTGATGTGGGGCGCCATCTTCGGCGGGGGCGGTCGCGACCGTGATCGCAACCCGATCGGTGAGCTGGCCTTTGCTTTGCTGGCGCCGATCGCCGCCATGATGATTCAGGCCGCGGTGAGTCGCAGTCGAGAGTTTCAGGCCGACGCGTCGGCCGCCAAACTCATTGGGTCGGGCGAGCCGCTCGCCCAAGCTCTCGAGAGGCTCGAGGTGTACGCCAACCGCATCCCGTCTGGTGTCGACCCGAACCAGGCATCGAGCTACATCATCAACCCGCTCAAGGCCGATGCCCGCGGCTCGGGCGGCATGGGCAAATGGTTCAGCACCCACCCGCCAACCGAGCAGCGCATCGCCAAGCTTCGCGGCGGTAGTTGGGTCTGAGCGGCCGGCCCTAGTCCCTGAAGTTGTTGAACTGCAGGGGCAGACCGAAGTCGCCTTCCTTCAGCGCGGCGATCGCCGCCTGGAGGTCGTCGCGCTTTTTTCCGCTGACTCGTAGCTGTTCGCCTTGAGTTGAGGACTGCACCCCTTTGAGGCCGAGTCCTTTGATGAACTTGTTTAGTTCGCGCGCTTTTTCGGAGTTGATGCCGGCTTGAAGCGTGGCGGTCTGGCGCACCGAGCCGCCCGAAGCGGGCTCGACGCCGCCGTAGTCGAGCACCTTCATCGAGATCTTGCGTTTGGCGAACTTTTCTTCGAGAACTTGACGCAAGGCGCCGAGGCGATCCTCGGAAGACGAGGCCATATTGATGGACTCGTCGGTCAACTCGACCGAAGAATCGGTGCCTTTGAAGTCGAAGCGTTGCGTGATCTCGCGTGATGCCTGATCGACGGCGTTGCGGACTTCTTGCATATCTACTTCTGAAACCACGTCAAATGTCGCCATGGCGCTGACGGTACTACGAGTCCGATCTCAGGACACGGCCGACCGCGCTGTCGAAAGCAAGGCCCGGGTGTGGGCCAGCCGGTCGTCAACTTGACGGTTGAGGTCGATGATGCTGGTGAGCATGCCCCGCCCCAAGCTCAACATCTCGCGGGCTTGGCTGACCGATTCTTGGCGGTGGGCTTCGATTTCGGCCAAGTTGTGACGGGTCAGTGCTTGAACAGCGCTCACCTCGGCGCGAGCCTGGGCCATGACGGCTTCTGCTGCGGCGCGAGTTTCTGCCGCAGCTCGATCAGCCTGGTTGCGAGTCTCTATGGCGTGCAGTTCGGCTCGATGCAAGAGATCGGCTTGCTGACGTTGGCTCTGCTCGCGTTGGGCGGCGAGCTCGCGGAGCTGATTGGCCGTACGTTGCTCGACAGCGCTTCTGGCGGCGTCGATCGTTGTGCGAACGTCAGCTTCGGCTTGGGCTCGCAGGCGCAGCGCCGCGTCGTGGGCGTCACGCAACAGGGCGGCGATTTCTGACGACGCTCCCGGCGCCGGTGCTGTCGGCGGCGCAACGGTTTCGGGGGGTCGCTGCGGCCCTCGGTTGGGCGTCGTTGTCCCGCCGGCTTCGAATTCTTCGGGCGTGAGCCACATTATTTCGCGGCCGGTGCCGCGGTTGGAGGCGTCAGCAGTCGGCTGTTTCGGTGCCTCGGTGTAATAGACCACTTCGGGCTGGGGGCGCGACGGGGCCTCGACCGGTGGCGGCTCGGTCACTACTGGCTCGCGAACGACCAGCTCGGGTTCGAGCGCCGCTACCCGTTCGGCGCGAGCCGCGGCGCGTGCCTCGGCCAGCTCGGCTTCGATCTCGGCCGCGATGCGGCCGAGATAGGCGTTGACCTCGGCCTTGTCGTAACCGCGACGATCGACGCTGAACGACACCCGTCGCAGGTCTTGGGGGGTCAGACCGGTCATGTCGACCGACATCGAACTTACAAAGGCTGCTACTTCGCTGATGGTGTAACCGTTGCGAACAAGGGTGAAGGGGTGCTCGTCGCCAGACGCGGGAAGAGCAATATCGGCGGCGCGGACGCGCTGCGACTTCCCACGGCCCAAACGGATCATCTGTTCCAATCGGCCGACTGGGTAGTCAAGTTGAGCGAGGGCGCAACCTCAAAGGTGGCGGCGATCTGCCGATTTGGGAAGCATGGCGTTTCTTCGAATCTCGGCGGCGGCCGCGGCTATTACCTATCTCGGGTGGCGGCTGCTGTTTACCTGGCAAGGCGCGAACCCGGTGATGTTCTTCTTGCTGATCAGCGCCGAAGTGTTCGGCATGGTTCGTCTGTGGATAGAGATATCGCTGCTCGGTGAGCCTCGCCCCGCCATTGACGACCCCGAATCGGGGCCGGCGCCCGATGCGGACATCGTCGTAGTGGTAACTGACGAACCGGCGAGCGAGGTTAGGACAGCGGTCTTATCGGCTCGTTTGGTACGCGGATACGGCCGGCTCATCGTGGTCGATCGTGACGATCGACCAGATGTTGTGGAGTTGACCAAGCGGCTAGGCATCGAGCGGGTGTCTTGCTCGGTCGAAACGGACTTGGGCAGCTTGGTCAACACGGCTCTCGACCGGTGTCGCTCCCTCTTGGCGCTCTTGGTTCCCGCAGACGTGGTTGTCATGCCCGACGTGCTCGACGTTTCTGCGGGCGTCTTTGCCGATCCGAAACTCGCGGTCGTGGTGTGTCGAATCGAGAGCACCAATGCTGCCCACGCCGTTGACTTCGGCGGCTATGGCGAAGACCGGGTGCGTGATCAACTGATGGTCGACCGTCTCGAGTCGGTCGGTGGTTTGCCCTGGTGGTCCGGGATGTCGCTGGTGCGGCGTGAAGCAATCGTGCACGTCGGCGGTATGGCCGAGGGGCGTCAGGGCATCACTTTGGCCACTGGTGTGCGACTGCAGGCCGACGGATGGAAGATTGCCGATGTGGCGGTTGTAGTCGCTCGCCGTCTGGCCTCGTGGAGCGACGATCGCCATCTCCACCGCTGGTCGAGGGATCTCCACGAACGACTTTCAGTGCTGGTCGATCCGGCCGCGCCACGGCGAAACGACTACGCAACGCTGACCAGTAGGCGCGTGTATCGACTGGCCGACATCTATGTGGGCCGGGCGATACAGCGACTGGTTCTTTTTGGAATTCTGTTCGCGACGATGTACTCATCGTCGTTGCCGTTGGTGGCCGATCCTCGTGTGCTTGTTTCGTTGTGGGGCACCTGGATGGGTCTATCCATCTTGTTGCGACGTCGGGCCACACGTGCTGTCGGCTTCGTGCCATGGATCACAAACGACCTCAGGCTCATGGCAACCGATCTCGCAGTGGCATGGAGAGCGCTGCCAGGTCGGGACCTGATCCCAGAGTTGGTCGATAGGCCGCCGGGTCGTGCGGCGCGACGAGTTCTGTTCCTCGCGCTGCAATTCGGCTTGGGATTCTCACTGGCGCTATTCGGCTTGGGAATTGTCCGGCCTTCCCACGGAGATTTCGCCAGCTTGGCTGCCCTCGGCATAACCCTGTGGCTGTTTGTAATGAGCTTGCAGGCCCGTTCGGCGTTGCGGTTGCGCCAAGTGCGCCAAACGTTCAGGACCTTTGAAGAGCTCGATGTTTTTGCGTCCGAATCGCGTATGGGTGTGATCGGGATGTCGCCATTTGGGATCGATGTGGTTTCGTCCTCAGCGCTGAAGGAAGGATCGAAATTGCGGCTGGCGTTCGGACTGCCGCAACCGACGGGTTCCATCGAGCGAATCGAAGTCTCAACGACCGTTCGACGTTCCGCACGCGACGGCAGCCACCATGTCGCCTATCTGAGTTTTGCTCAACTTTCCGACGATCAGATGGATCGCATCACCGAATACTGTTCGGTAATGGCCGGCCTTCGCACGCTTCGCTCAGGGGGCGCCTTCCTCGAACAAGGGTTGACGGCGATGGCTACTTCGCCGGTGCAATCCGAGGTCGCAGAACTCGGCTAAAGCGATAGTCTTGTGACGTCCAAGGGTCGGTGCCCGAGTGGCCAAAGGGAACGGGCTGTAAACCCGTCGGCTTCGCCTACGAAGGTTCAAATCCTTCTCGGCCCACAACGGACGGAAGGTCCGGCGATCTAATCGCCGGGCCTTTCACGTTTTGTTACGAGCTGCATCACAACAACGTCCATCCAACGCCCGAACTTGCGACCGACCTCGTTCAATATTCCCACTTGTTCAAAACCGCAGGACTCGTGAAGGGCGACCGACGCGTCCTGCTCTCCTCCGATGTGGGCGATGATCGTGTGAAACCCGCGCAGCTCGGCCATCGAGATGAGTTCTTCCAGAAGCTTTGTGCCGACCCGATTCCCCCGAGCGGCGGCGGCCACGTACACACTGTTCTCGACCGTTGTTCGATAGGCCGGCCGGGTGCGGTAAGGCGAGAGAGACGCAAATCCCACGACCACGCCGTCGACTTCGGCGACGATCGCTCCCAGCGCTCCCTCGCGTTCGCGGATCCAGTCCTCTTGCTCGGCGAGGGTGCGGGCCACGAGGTCGAAGGTCGCCGAACTGTTCTCGACCTCGTGGTTGTAGATAGCCCTTATCGCCTCGGCGTCGGCGACCGTTGCGTTTCGCAGCAGCATTTTGGTCCTCGGATCGCGTGTGCTCGGAATCTACGTGGTTGGATGAGGTATGGCTCGCAATGTTCTTGGCGGAGAGTTGGCAGATTGTGGCACCGACCCGGTCACCGGCTTTTTCCGTGACGGATGCTGCAACACGTCGGAGCAAGACTTGGGTTCTCACACCGTGTGCACCACAGTCACCAGCGGCTTCTTGGAGTTCTCGCGCCGGGCTGGCAACGACTTGTCAACGCCTCGACCGGAGTATGGGTTCGCCGGCCTGAAGCCCGGCGACGGATGGTGTGTTTGCGCGGCCCGGTGGCTCGAAGCAGCTCGGGCTGGTGCCGCGGCGCCGGTTCGGCTGGCGGCCACCCACGAACGAGCGCTCGACATTGTGCCGCTAGAGCTATTGCGAGCCAATGCCACCGATTCCGAAAACTAGGACCGCCTTCTTAGTGCTCCCGTGCGGCCCGTTCTACACTTAGGCACCGATTTGAGGAGGACCCATGGAGCCCACTGACGTAATCGACGCAACCGAGTCCGAGTCCGAGCCCGTCGCCGACGCCGACGACTTGGTCGAAGAAGAACTGCTGGTCGAGGAGATCTCCATCGACGGCATGTGCGGCGTCTACTAGTCCCAGATGTTGAGTTTCGACGCCGATCAGCCCTACCGGCTTCACGACCGGGTGGCGCTACGCCCCGAGCCCTTCGGCGCGCTGGCGTATCACTACGACAATCGTCGGCTCAACTTTCTCAGGGCCCCCGAGTTGGTGGCCCTGGTCGAGTCGCTCGGTAGCCACGACAGCGTCCGCCATGCCTACGATGCTTCGGGTATCGACGCCCGACGGTGGCCGTCGTTCGAGAAGGCTCTTGCCTCGTTGGCAGCTTCTGACTTTTTGGTGGCGACGTGACCGCCCTTGATATCCCAATCGTGGCCAAACCCGATGATCTGGTGCTTTCTGCGGTCAAGCAATCGGGGCTGGGCGACCAGATGAAACGTGGACTCGACGCCCCCATTTGTCTGACTTGGGAGCTGACTTACGCGTGCAACCTCCAGTGCGTTCATTGCTTGTCATCGAGTGGGCGCCGCGATCCTCACGAATTGTCGACCGCGGAAGCCGAAGCAGTTATCGACGAACTCGAACGTATGCAGGTCTTCTACATCAACATCGGAGGCGGCGAACCCACGATCCGTCCCGACTTTTGGCATCTTGTCGAGTACGCGGTCGACCATGGAGTTGGGGTCAAGTTCTCGACCAACGGCTCGCAGATAGATGCCGCCGTTGCTCAGAAACTGGCAGGGATGGACTACGTCGATGTCCAGATTTCTATAGATGGCGCCGACGCCGCCACTAACGATCACGTGCGCGGTCGCGGCTCTTTCGACACCGCGGTCGCCGCTATGGGTCATCTCCGCGATGCCGGATTTGGCGAGTTCAAGATTTCGGTAGTGATGACCCGGCACAACATCTCCCAGGTCGATGAATTCAAGGCCATGGCCGACCACTACGGCGCCCAGCTTCGACTTACCCGCTTTCGGCCGTCGGGTCGAGGCGCCGATAGTTGGGCCGAGTTGCACCCCACCGACTCGCAGCAAAAGGATCTTTATCACTGGTTGCTGGCCCACCCCGATGTGCTGACCGGCGACTCGTTCTTTCACCTGTCGGCTCTCGGAGCGCCGCTGCCGGGACTCAATTTATGTGGGGCTGGTCGGGTTGTCTGTCTGATCGACCCATTGGGCGACGTTTACGCCTGCCCATTTGTGCTGCACGACGAATTTCGGGCTGGAACCGTCAGGGATCCGGGTGGATTCCAAGCGGTTTGGCAAACGAGCGAGCTTTTCGCCGAACTCCGTGAGCCTCAATCAGCGGGCGCGTGTGCTTCGTGCGGGCATTACGACGCTTGCCAGGGCGGTTGCATGGCCGCCAAGTTCTTTACCGGCATACCCCTTGATGGACCCGACCCCGAATGCGTTCTTGGCCACGGCGAAACGTTGGTCGAGGCGGCCGACGCGGCGACGCGTCCCGACGTTGGCACCGACCACTCCCGCACCAAAGTCACCTTGGGGTCAAAGCCCCGATAACGCGGCTCGGTTCAGGCGTCTGGACCGTCGGCCCTAACGGTGCGGACCTGTTCCATCGCCGCAACGAGCTCGGTGATCCAGTCGGCTTCGTGCTGACCCACCAGTCGCACGCACCAAGCCAGGGCCTCGCTTCGTGAGCGGGCGACGCCGGCCTCGATCAACGTGTCGAGGACGTGGCGTTCTTCGAGGCGAAGCCGGGTCATGGCCGGCATGTTCACCGTGGTGAACCGGACTTCGGTGTCGCCGCATTCGACACCCCAGCTCACTCGGCGGCGAAATTCGCTTTGCGCGCGATCGGCGATCTCCATGCGCTGCTCGCGGGTTGCCTCGCGAAACGCGACAACTTGTTGTTCGTGGTCGAGTCCGGCGCCGGGTTGGCCCAGATCGCCGGTCACGAGGATCTCGTCGAGATCGTGACGAACGTTCGGAGCGGCGCTGAACCACGTGTCGGGCAGCGCAGCATCGAACCAATCGCTGAGCATCTTGGTATCGACCGAGGGGATGGGGACAGATTTGGAAGCCATGGGAATACCGAGCACCGTAGACGGTTGTAATGCTGTAATCAACACCTAGTGCATACTGTAATTACAGGAGACATCTATGGCCGCTAGTTCCGACACTTCATCAACCTCCAACGGTCCGGTCGATCGCGATGTGCGGCACGTGCCGTTGTTGCCAACAAATGGGATCGTCCTGCCGGAGATGGTTGTGACCATCCAGCTCGAGAGTGACGAGGCCAAGAAAGTCGTGCAAGCGGCCGCCGAAGCCGATGATCTCGTGGTGCTCGTGCCCAAACACGAATCGGCGTCGCAGGCCGTAGGAACCCTCACCCGCATCGAACAAAAAGGTGGGCTCCCGGGCGGCGCTCAAGGCGCGGTGATTCGCGGCATCGAGCGGGTTCGGATTGGCAAAGGAGCCTTGGGACCAAACGGTGCTCTCGTTGTCGAGGTTCGAAGTGGCGAACGAGGCGGCGTCGAGCCCGTTGACGAGTTGGCCGAACGCTACCGAACCGCCGCGACCCGCCTTTTGGACGCGGTCGGCGGATCGCGGATGGCCAAGCTGCTTGATGACGTGACCGAACCGAGCGCGTTGGCCGACACCATTGCCTGGTGGCCCGAACTCGACGACGAGCAACGTATTGAGCTTCTCGAAACGTTTGGCGTTGCGGCTCGTCTCGAGTTGGCGTCGGGGTGGGCTGAGGCCGCCGCCGTCGAAGCCGAAGTGAGCCGCGACATCAGCGGCAGTGTCAGCGATGAGTTCGAGGGGCAGCAGCGTGAAGCGGTCCTGCGGCGCCAACTATCGGCTATCCAAAGCGAGCTCGGCGAGGGAGACGACAACGTAATCGGCGACTATCGCATCCAACTCGATGCTCTTCGATCCGCCGACGTCGACTCGAAGACGATCGAAGCAATCTCCAAAGAAATCGACCGACTCGAACGAACCGGCACGCAGGGCCAAGAGTCGTCGTGGATACGGACCTGGCTCGACACCCTCTTCGAGATCCCGTGGACGAGCACTACCAAAGACGACCTAGACCTCGACCGGGCTCGTGAAATTCTCGATGCCGACCACACCGGTCTTGACGATGTCAAAGACCGGATTGTCGAGTTTCTCGCGGTGCGACGACTTCGCGAAGAACGCGGCGTAGCCCAGCGAGGAGTCAAGGCGGGAACCATCCTCGCTCTCGCTGGTCCCCCCGGAGTTGGCAAGACCAGTCTGGGACGCTCGATTGCTCGCACCCTGGGTCGCGAGTTCGTGCGGATGTCGCTCGGTGGGATTCGAGACGAAGCCGAAATTCGTGGTCACCGCCGGACCTACGTTGGTGCCCGCCCTGGCCGCATCGTTCGGGCCCTCACCGAGGCCGGGTCGATGAATCCGGTGATACTCCTCGACGAGATTGACAAGATCGGGGCCGATTATCGCGGCGATCCGTCGTCGGCGCTGTTGGAGGTGCTCGATCCCGAGCAAAACGACACGTTCCGTGATCACTACCTGGAGATGGAGCTCGATCTGTCCAACGTGGTGTTTTTGGCGACCGCGAACGAGATCGAACGCCTGCCCGCCCCGCTCCTCGACCGCATGGAGATCATCTCGCTTAGGGGCTACAGCGAAGACGAAAAGATCGAAATCGCTCGCAACCACCTCCTGCCACAGCTGTACGAGCAGAACGCAGTCAAGACCGACGAGGTGGTGATCAGCAACGAGATCATCTCGACGGTTGTAGGCGACTACACGCGCGAGGCCGGCGTTCGATCTTTGCAACGCCGGCTCGACCGGCTCATCCGCAAGGCCGCGACTCGCATCGCCACCGGCGAAGCGGCCCCGGTCAGTATTCAACCAGACGAACTTCGCGACGCCCTCGGCCGTCCCGCGACTCGCGAGAACCCCGCCGAGCGGACAGTCGACCCAGGAGTCGCGACCGGACTGGCCGTTACGGGGGCCGGAGGCGATGTCCTTTTCGTCGAGACCGCGGTGATGCCCGGTGAGGGACTCAAGCTCACCGGGCAACTCGGTGATGTGATGCAAGAAAGTGGGCAGATCGCTCTGAGTTACCTACGCGCCAACGCCGACTCCTTGGGCGTGTCGTTGCCTGATGATCGACGCATTCATGTGCATTTCCCGGCCGGGGCCATCCCCAAAGACGGCCCGTCGGCGGGCGTCACCATGACGGTTGCTCTCGTCAGCTTGCTGAGTGGGAGGCAGGTCCGAGGCGATGTTGCCATGACCGGCGAGGTCACGTTGCAGGGACGGGTGCTGCCGATCGGCGGAGTGAAGGAAAAGGTGTTGGCCGCTCATCGCGCCGGGGTTACCGACGTGATTTTGCCGATTGCCAATGGCCCCGATATCGACGACATTCCCGACGCGGTACGCGACGAGGTGACCATTCATCTGGTGTCCTCGGTGACCGAGGCGCTAGAGGTTGCGCTGGTTGCTTAGCGGCGGCTCAAAAGTCGCAACACGTACCAGAACAACATCATCACCGAACTGAACAGTGCGAGTGATGCCGCGACGTGAGCATCGACCGGGTATCGGCGGATGATGGTCTGGGTCTGGTAGAGGATCGATCCACCGGCCAAAGCAATCATCGCGACGGAGAACCACACACCGAGTTCGAAGCCGAACAACACCGCGCCCAAAATCAAGACCAAGGCGGCGATGCCGCCGAACATCATCATCGGACGGATGAACGACAGATCTTTTCGAGTCACGAACGCAACAACGCTCAGACCGCCAAATCCGACGATCGTTAGCAGCGCGGCCGCGGCAACCGTTGTTGTGCCGCCTTGTTGGTTGAAGACTTGATAGAGAAACGGGGCGAAAATCAGGGCTTCGAGGGCGGCCATACCGAACAGTGCGGCGTATTGCTTGCCGGGGTTCAGTAGATCCTGGGCGGCGTTGGCAACGATCCACTGGCCAACCATGAAAGCCCCAAGTATCAGCAGCCACGCCGCACCGCTGCCGGCCACGAAGTCGTAGATGCCCTTGGCGATACCGGTGCTGAAGAAGAGCGCTTCGATCCCGATGAAGGCCGCGACCGCGCCCAACAGGTGCTGGTAAACGCGGACCACGAAATCGCCGCGGGTGGTCTCGTCGAGTTCGATTACCGGTCGTAGATCGAGTCCGCCTTGCGACATGGTTGCTCCTTGAAGCTTCGGGTGCTGGCTGTGTTCGACCAAGACTACTGCCGATCCTTGCGAGACGGGCCTCGGGCGTGGCGCATGAGACACCGCTAGGATTGCCCCGTTCGATTCGGCAAACGCCGGGTGAGTGAAGGGAGTCCACTATGGGGATGTTCGACAAGGTCAAGGGCCTCGTAGGCAAGAATGCCGGTGCGATCGAAGACGGCATCGACAAAGCCGCCGACGTGATCGAAGACAAGGTCGGCGAAGAACATGGCGACAAGGTCGACATGGTCGCCGAGAAGGCCAAGGATGTCGTCGAAGACATCGCCGCTGACGAAGAAGAGTAGAAGAAGAGTAGTTGCGGGTGGCCGGGTCGAGAGGCCCGGCCACTTGTTCGATTGACGGTCGAGACCGCCACGCCGGTACTCTCCCGTGACCGTTATCCCC
>CAZDEB010000004.1:21195-142779 GCA_964504305.1 uncultured Candidatus Nemicrothrix sp.
GTTCGATTGACGGTCGAGACCGCCACGCCGGTACTCTCCCGTGACCGTTATCCCCGATTAACCATTCTCCCCCGTTAACCATTCTCCCCCGTTAACCATTCTCCCCCGTTAAGAGGTGCCACCGGTGGGTAATCCCTGGTTTGAGACAGTTGCCGTAGCCCAGCAGCGAGCCAAGAAGCGGCTCCCCAAATCGGTGTACGGCGCGTTGATTGCCGGGGCCGAGGCCGGCGTCTCGATGCGAGACAACACGTCGGCGTTTGATGAACTCGGGCTTCGGCCCGTCACCGCCGATCAACCATCCGAACGCAAGATGGACACCACCGTCATGGGCCAATCGCTGTCGATGCCCGTCATGATCTCCCCGACCGGTGCTCAAGCAGTGCATCCCCAGGGCGAGGTGGCGGTTGCTCGGGCGGCCGCGGCGCGCGGAATCCCTATGGGCCTCAGCTCGTTTGGAGGCAAGACGGTCGAAGATGTCGTCGAGGCCAATCCCCAAACCTTCTTCCAGATCTACTGGGCGGGCGACCGAGACTCGATGGTTGCTCGTATGCAACGAGCGAGGGCGGCGGGGGCGACCGGCATGATCCTCACCCTTGACTGGTCGTTTTCTCATGGCCGAGATTGGGGCAGCCCGCACATCCCGCAGTCGTTCGGGATCAAAGAACTGCTGCCGCACGCGCTCGAAGTCTTGGCTCGTCCACGGTGGTGCATGGCTTGGCTGAGGGACCGGTCGATTCCGCTTTTGCGGGTTCCCAACTTTGTTACCGGCGACGAAAAGCCGCCGCTCTTCTTCGATGCCTACGGCACGTGGATGATGACGCCGCCCCCGTCGTGGGACGATGTGGCGTGGCTGCGCGCTCAATGGGATGGGCCGTTCATGATCAAAGGCGTTGCCCGCGCTGACGAAGCTCGCCGAGCCGTCGATGCCGGAGCGACCTGCATCTCGGTGTCGAACCATGGCGGTAACAACGTCGACAGCGCCCCGGCATCGATTCGCGTGCTGCCCGAGATCGCCAGCGCCGTCGGCGGCGACATCGAGGTGGTTCTCGATGGTGGTATTCGTCGCGGCTCCGACGTTGTCAAAGCGTTGGCTTTGGGCGCTGACGCGGTGCTGATTGGTCGGGCTTATTTGTGGGGGCTTGCGGCCAACGGTCAAGCGGGCGTCGAGAACGTCCTCGACATTTTGAGGATGGGGATCGATGCCACGATGCGAGGGATCGGCGTCGCTTCTATCGACGATCTCGAGGCGGCCAACATTGTGATGCCGCGGGATTTCTCGCCACCCCAGCCGGGCTGATCGGCAGCCGACGGTGGACCTCGCCACTATGACATCACCGGATGTTGGCGCCGCTGTTCACACGTTGGTGCTCCCCTTGGGATCGACCGAACAACACGGCGCTCATCTCCCCCTCGACACAGATACTCGGATTGCGGTTGCGGTGGCGCAAGCGGCGGCTGCACGAATGGCCGCCGTGGTCGTAGCTCCCGCGATCAGCATCGGCGCATCGGGCGAACACCAGGGGTTCGCCGGCACCTTGTCGATCGGGACCGATGTGCTTGCTTCGGCAATTGTGGAGATCGTTCGAACTGCTGGGTCGGAATTTTCTCGCGTGGTGGTGGTTAACGGCCACGGCGGCAACGTTTCCGCGGTCGCTCGGGCCGCGGCTCTGTGCGCAGACGAGGGGCGTCCAATCGGCGTGTGGCATGCCCGGCTGGCGGGGGCTGATGCTCACGCCGGAGCAGCAGAAACGTCGGTCATGCTGGCTATTGCATCTTCGGCGGTTCGCATGGATCTAGCTCGAGCGGGGTCGACCGCGGCGATGGCCGAGATAATCGACGACCTCCGTAGCGGAGGCGTCAAGGCCGTGGCGGCCAACGGTGTTCTGGGCGACCCGACCACGGCCACCGCCGAGCACGGTCACGAGATCTTCGAGCAGTGGGTCGCCGAGGTGTGCGCACTTCTGCAACCATGAACCCGTGAACCCACCCGTCGCACTTATAACTGGCGCAGCCCGCGGCATCGGTGCCGCTTGCGTCGCGGCTTTGATCGCCGATGGTTGGCAGGTGGCAGCGCTTGATCGGGTGTCGGCTGATCCGTCAGCGAACTATCCAATGGCCACATCAGCAGAGTTCGAAGCGGTTGTTGGCGGCGCCGGTTCGATGGCAATCGGGGTCGAGGTCGATGTGGCCGACAGCGCCGCAGTCGGCGTTGCGGTTGACGAGGTCATCAACCGCTACGGCCAACTTGATGCCGTCGTCACCGCGGCCGGGATAGTGGCCGGGGGGAAACCAGTTTGGGAGATGAGCAACGCCGATTGGGCCGGCGTGATGGCCACCGACCTGACCGGTACGTTCAACGTTGTTCGAGCCGCGGTACCCGCCCTCCTCAAACGGCCAGCAGGGCGCGTGGTGTGCGTTGCGTCAGCGGCGGGATCGTTGGGTCTGCGCCACATGGCGCCGTACGCCGCGGCCAAACACGGCGTGATCGGGTTGGTCAGGTCTTTGGCTGCCGACCTCGCCGGCACGTTGGTAACCGCCAATGTGGTGAGCCCCGGGTCGACACGAACGGTCGGGCTGGACGCTTCGGCAGCCATTTATGGCCTTGAGTCGGTCGAGGATTTTGTGCGCCACCAAGAACCACTAGGCCGGCTTATCGAACCAGTCGAGGTTGCGGCCGCAATTGCGTGGCTGTGCTCTCCAGCGTCGTCAGCGGTTACCGGCGCCATCATCCCGGTCGATGGTGGGATGACGGCCACGCCCTGACTCTGCCGCGCCCTGATTCGGCTTGATCTCAGTCGGCCATGAGTTCGGCCAGAAGTCCTTTGAACAAGAAGACGTCGTCGGGATCGTCAGGCCACTCGTGAGTTCCGAAGTGCACGTGACGGGCGTGAAGCCGACTCATGATTATCGCGTGGCGGGTCGCGTTGTAAGCCATCTCGAAACGCATGTCGCCCACGTCGACGCCACTGATCTCGCCGTACTGCTCACGCACCTCGGCGGGCCTGAGCATCAGGGGCAGCGTCTCGATACCCGCTGGTCCGAGCAAGTACTCGAAGAAGCGGTGCATGAAACACATCCAGGCCACGTCGAGCGCCGGTGGCGCGATGGCGGCCATCTCCCAATCGAGAATCGCGACAGGGGTAGTGCCGGTGGGGGAGTACATGATGTTGCCGATACGCGAGTCGCCCCAACTGATCGCCGACGGTTGCTCATCGGGCCAGTTGGCGACGAGCCAATCGAACGCGGTCTCGATCGCTGGGAACCGGCGGCCGGCTCGCTCACACATCCATTCGTAATACTGTCGCTGATCGGCGAAATGACGTTGCAACGCTGTGTCGCCCGGGATATCGAAGTGCAAGAAATCGGCGCAACCGTCGCTGATGTCGATGGCGTGTATCGCGGCTAGCGCGGTCAGGCTCTCGCGCTGGAGAGCAGCTTGCCTCGTTGCTCCGAGCTCACGAACCCATCCCTCCATTGCGTACGGAGGCAAATCCGGTGGCACCCGACCCTCGACGCGTCGCATCACGAAGAAGGGAGCGTCGAGGTGGTGGGGGTCGGTTTCGAGCCACATGAGTTCTGGGACCGGAACATCGCTGCGTTCATTCACCAGGGAGATCAGCTCGTACTGGCGCTCGAGGTCATAGCTCATGAACGTCGGTACGTCGTCGTCCGATGGGGCGACGCGGGCCACAAACGAGCCAACGTTTTCATCCCACGCAGCATCAAAAAACAAGGATTCGCTCGACATGCCGTTGGCTTCAGGACTCGAGACCGCGCCAACAGTCGCGTTGGGGTCGTTTGTCCTCTGGGCCAGCCAACCCTGGAGTTGAGAACGTAAGTCCTCGTTGTTGCGAGATGATTTTATGACGGTGATGTCGCCAGCGCTCATGGGAGCAAGGTAGCTGAACTGTGCTCTCCTGCTTGACGCTGGTACGTTCAGCGGCGTTCACCTCGTCGTTCGAAGGACAACCATGAAAACCCGAGCAGCCGTATTACGAGAAATTGGAGCCGAGTGGAGCATCGAGGAAATCGAGCTCGACGAACCTCAAGTGGGCGAGATTCTGGTCAAGACGCTGGCTGCTGGCATGTGCCATTCCGACGAGCACGCCCACGACGGCAGCATGCCGGTGCCGCTGCCAATCGTTGGCGGTCACGAAGGATCCGGCGTGGTTGTTGCGCTTGGTCCTGGAGTCACCGAGTTCGAAGTTGGCGACCACATCTCGTGTTCGTTCATTCCGTCGTGCGGCAAGTGCCGGTGGTGCGCTTCGGGCCAACAGAACCTGTGTGACCTTGGGGCTCAACTTTTGGATCCCGGCATGATCACCGGAGGATTTCGCCACCACACGGCCGACGGAACCGACCTCACTCCGCTGCTCAAGTTGGGCACGTTTGCCGAGCACATGGTGCTCAGCGTCGACAGTGCCATCAAAATTCAAAAAGACATCCCGCCCGGACCGGCGGCGCTGGTCAGCTGCGGAGTGACCACGGGATACGGCTCGGCCGTCAACCGCGCCGAGGTCAAGGCTGGCGACACGGTAATCGTCGTCGGCTGTGGCGGACTCGGGACCGCAGCCATTCAAGGAGCCAAGGTTGCCGGTGCCAAGAACGTAGTGGCGATCGATCCGTCAGAGTTCAAGCGCGAGAGCGCCATGGAGTTCGGAGCCACCCACACTGCGCCGTCGATGGAGGAAGCGATGGAATCGGTCGGGGCGATGACCGAAGGGGTCATGGCCGACAGCGTGATTCTCACCCCGGGCACCCTCACCGGCGATCTGATCGCACCGGCTCAGTTCCTTACCCGTAAGGGCGGAACCGTTGTCGCCACCGCGGTTGCGCCCGCTGCGCAGATGGACGTGCAGCTCAACTTGTTCATGTTCTCGATGATGAACCAAGAGCTCAAAGGTTGCCTGTTCGGTTCAACGTCACCTCGCGCCGAGATCCCCAACCTGTTGTCGATGTACCAGGCCGGCCAGCTGAAACTTGACGAGATGATCACTCGTACATACACGTTGGACGAGGTCAACGAGGGCTACGCCGACATGTTGGCCAACAAGAACATTCGCGGCGTCATCACCTTCGACTGACCATGGCTATCGACCCTGGCGTGCTCGACACGCTCGACTCGGCAGTGGTGGGTCGTCGTCGCGAACTTGAGGTACTTATAGCGGCGCTGGCCGCGGAGCGTCACGTCTTGCTAGAAGGACCGCCTGGTACGGGCAAGTCCACAATCCTGCGCGAAGTCGCAGCGGCGATCGGTACCGGGTTCGTCTTCATCGAGGGCAACGCCGAACTGACCCCCGCAAGATTGGCCGGGCAATTCGACCCGTCGCGGGTTCTTGACGAGGGCTACACCCCCGACGTGTTCGTCGACGGTCCCCTGGTCCAAGCACTCCGTGCTGGGTCTTTGCTTTATGTCGAAGAACTCAATCGCGTCCCTGAGGAGACGGTGAATCTGCTGATCACGGTCATGTCTGAGGGCGAACTCACGTTGCCGAGGCTCGGCCGAATCGAAGCCGCTGCCGGTTTTCGTTTGGTGGCGGCGATGAACCCCTTCGACAACGTCGGAACGGCCCGGGTCTCTAGCGCCGTATACGACCGCATGTGCCGTATTGCGATGGCGTACCAGACGCTCGACGACGAGAGCGACATCGTGGCGCGACGCTCGTCCGGTGATAATCGTGTCCTTCGTCGGCGAGCGGTTCTTGTCGCTCGAGCTACGAGAGTCCACCCCGACGTGCGGGTCGGTTCGTCGGTACGTGGCGCAATCGACTTGGTCGAAGTCGCACTCCAGCTCGCCAACCTGCGGGGAACAAGTCCAACCGATGCCGACACCGGCCTCGACGCTGCCTTAGTAGCTCTCTCGGGCCGTATCCGCCTCCAAGAAGGAGGCTCCAAGTCGGCCGAGGAAGTTGTCACGGAACTGTGGGAGGCGGTTCTCGAGCGTGAGAACCCGCGGCCCGACGAGGACGGCGAGTCGGGAAAAGCCCGCGCCCCGAGCGGGGCGACTCCGGAACCCCGCTAACCATCGAAGGTGACGACGCCCGTCAGGCACTCGCTGACGATAACCGCCGCACAACACCGCGCCCACAGCTGGCACGCGATCCGAAGTTTGACGAGATCAGCCCCGAGGTAGGCGAGATTGACGATGAGGCGTTGGCCGAGTTGGTCGAGGAAGACCCCGATCACGCACTGGCGATGCTTGCAGCGATGCGTTCGGCGACCGATTTGAAGCTGGCGGCGTTGGCGGCTCGGTTGGCTGGCCAAATTGTGCTCGACGTCGCCCGCACCGGGCCAGTCCAAGCCCGCGGCGTTGCCAAGCTGGCGACGTCGCCGGCCGACCGGGTCCAAGGTGACCTCGATCTGGACGCCAGTATCGATGCGCTGGTAACTGCTCGTGGCACCGACAGTCCTCTTGACGCAGCCGATCTACGCATCCGCCACTGGACCAAGCCCGCCACCGCGGTTGCGTTGGTGATTGATCGGAGCGGTTCGATGAGCGGCCGCCGACTCGCTACGGCGGCGGTCGCGGCGGCGGCGTGTGCTCATCGGGCTCCGATCGACTGGTCGGTCATTGCCTTTGCCGATCGGGTCATTGCCATAAAGAGTCAGGGTGACTCGCGTTCGCCGAACGAAGTTGTTGACGATCTGTTGCGGCTGCGCGGTCAGGGCACGACCGATCTCGCAGCAGCTCTGCGTGCCGCGGCTGGTCAGCTCGACCGGTCCCGCGCCAAACGACGAGTGACGATCTTGATGTCGGATTGTCGAGCCACGAGCGGTGCGGCTGCTTTGCCGATCGCCCGCCAACTCGACGAACTGTGCATCCTTGCACCCGCTGACGATGCCGAAGACGCCATGGACTTCGCCCGTAACTCCGGAGCCAGGGTCGCCACGGTTGAGGCCCCCACTGACATCCCCGCCGCCCTCCAAAACATTTTGTAGTTGGATTTGTGCACCGAAACCGGTGCTATCGCACCGAGTTCGGTGCACAAATCCAACAGGTCGTAGGGTTGGGGGATGGTGTTGTTGGGCGAGGTGCGGTGATACGGGTTGCGTTTGGGCATGACACGACCGAGTTCGGCGGGGTCGAGGTGGTGCTCAGTCGGGTTTTTGCGGGGCTCGATCGCGACCGCTTCGAGCAGGTCCTCGTGGTGCCAGACACCGATGACCCGTTCCGCCGGAGTCCTCAAGAGCTGATCGCGGAGGCCGAACTCGCAGGGGTTCGTGTCGAGAAGTTCCGTGCTCCTGGCTTGGGCGTTCTTGGTCAGATGCGAGAGTTCTTGTCGGCCTGGAAGCTGTTTCGGCGGGTTCGTCCCGACGTGTTGCACATCCACACTTCTCGGGTCATCGGTGCGAGGAAGCTCAGTTGGGCGGCATGGTGCGCTCAGGTGCCGGTAATCGTGCGTACCGAGCACAACTCGCCGACAGCGTTTTCGCAGGCCGACCTTGGTCGCCGACGAATCCGCCTTTTTGATGCTGCCACGGATCGGATCTACACCGTGTCGTTTCACGATCGCCAGGAACAGATCGAATTGGTGCCCAGAGATTCGGCCAAGGTCGTTGCGGTGCAAAATGGTGTTGACCACCATAAGTACTCCCGATCGAATCCCGAAGTCGTCGGCCTTCTGCGTCCCGATGGTGTCGATGGCGACGTACTCGCGGTGGCGGTCGGGAGGTTGTCCCCGCAGAAGGGATTTGGCGACCTTGTCAAGGCTCACGCCGAGCTTCGTTCGCGGGGCGTCTCGGTGGCTTTGGCGATCGCTGGCACGGGTGAGCTTGAAAGCGAGTTGCGAGCGCTGGCCAAGACGCTCGGTGTCGAGGGGTCGGTGTGGTGGCTCGGTCAGGTTGATGATGTACGCCCGCTGCTTGCTGCGGCTGATATCGCGGTCATGTCATCGTTGCATGAGGGGTTCTCGTTGGCATTGCTCGAGATGATGTCGTTCGGACTGCCTACTGTTGTTACTGATCATCCAGGTCTGCGAGAGGCGATTGTCGAGGGCTCGACCTCGCTGGTTGTGCCACGATCGAACCCGGCCGAACTGGCTTCGGCCATAGCCGAGCTTGTCCAATCCGAGCCTCGTCGCAAAGAGATGGGCCGCGCCGCGCGCGCTCATGTCGAGGCTCATCACACTCTCGAGGCGTATCTCGCTCGGGTGGCGAACGAGTATGTCGAGTTGCTGGGACGGCGTGATTAGCGCGGGTCGCCCTGCGGTCCCCGGACGAGTCGTCCTGGCCGCTCACCTGTAAATGCGTCGTCGACGACTGTGAGCGCGCCACGGCAAATTGTGGCTGCGTACCCATGAGCCCTTTGCACGTAGCGTTTCGCGCCGGTCGGGAGGTCGTTCACGAGGTGTGGCAGTTCGACCCCGAGTGCGTCCATATCGATCACATTTACATCGGCTCGCATCCCTGGAGCGAGTAGACCGCGGTCGTTGAGGCCATACATCTCCGCGGTTTGTCGGGTTTGACGATGGATCAGCCATTCGAGCGGGAGTCGTTCACCCCGAACACGGTCACGGGCCCAGAACTGCAACATGAAGGTTGGCATGCCACCGTCAGCGATGGTTCCGCAGTGGGCGCCGGCATCGGCGAGGCCCATCCGGGTGTGGGGGTGCTGATGAAGCTCCCACAGGTGATCGAGGTTGTGATTTGAGTAGTTGAATAGGGGGTAGTAGAGCAGTCCTCGGCCGTTCTCGGTCATGAGGTGGTCGTACGCGACTTCGGCGGGCTCGCGACCTTCTCGATCACCAATGGCTGCGCACGTGGCGGCGGGATCGGGTTCGTAGTCGGCTTCGCCGGCGAACGGGTAGAGCTTGTCCCAAGTACGGGTAATCGACGCGATGAAGTCGGACCACACCGCAGGGGTCTCGCGAATCATGGCGTCTCGAACGTCGCTTCGGCGCAGGTGCTCGAGCCGTTCTCGCTCGGTGAGTCCGGCGATCAGGCCCCATGTAGGTGTGAGCATGAAGGGGTTTACCGTTGCTGACCACGATTGGAGGATGCCGACCGGTCGGCCAGAGACTTGAGCCAACACGTTGAGTCCGTCGGCTTGGGCATCGTCGAGAAGTTGGAGATCTTCTCGCCAAAGGTCGGGGGCGTAGTCGGGTTGGTTGAGATTGAACACCACGGGCTGGTTGGTGACGGCCGCTACGTCGCGTAGCCAGCTGATCGAACCGGGTACTTCGGGGTGATGGATTGCGGCCTGAAAAACACCGTGACCGGCCGCCCTAATGGCGTTGGCTATCGCCACGAGTTCGCGGCTGGTGGCGAAGGTCCCCGGAACCAGTTCGCCGTCAACCGCCTTGTGTAGTGGTGTGCGCGAAGTCGAGAAGCCCAGCGCTCCACACTCCAGCGCTTCGCGGGTCAGCGCGGCCATGGCATCGATGTCTTCGGTGCGGGCATCGTCGAGGGCTCGTTCGGCCATCACGAATGCTCGGAGTGCGCCGTGCGGGATTTGTGCACCCAAGTCGAGAGTCCATGTCCGACTTTCGAGCGCATCGAGATATTCGGGGAATGTTTCCCATCCCCACTCGATTCCGTCGGTTAGCGCCGCGCCCGGGATGTCTTCGACGCCTTCCATCAGCTGAATGAGAAAGTCGCGTCGCTCGGGTGCGACGGGCGCAAACCCAACGCCACAGTTTCCCATTACTGCCGATGTGACACCGTGCCAGCTCGATGGTGTGAGGTCGGGGTCCCAGGTGGCTTGGGCGTCGTAGTGGGTGTGAGTATCGACAAACCCCGGAGCGATGACGCGACCATCGGCGTTGATCTCGCGTCGGCCGCGTCCGGCCGAACCGCCTACTGAGACAATTTGTTCGCCGTCGATTGCGATGTCTCCGTGGGTCGACGCGGCGCCTGAGCCGTCGATTATTTGGCCGTTGCGGATCACGAGGTCGTGCATGGTACGAACCTAGTCCGGCACGGTGGTTCGCCCTGCAGCGCTGCGGTCTGGCGAGCAGTGGTCTGGCGAGCAGCGCTACGGTCTAACTGTGACCAGCAACGAGCTAGATCGTGTGCGAGAGATCTGCCTGTCGTTTCCCGAGGCTGAGGAGCGCGAGACGTGGGGGCACCCTACGTTTCGGGTTCGTGATCGAATTTTTGTGTCGTCGGGTTTGGGTGACGATGACGGGCGCAGTCAGATGGTCGCGATGAAAGCGATCCCGGGCGAACAGGAGTCGCTCCTCGCCGAGGGACATCCGTTCTTTCGACCCAAGTACGTGGGATCGAAGGGGTGGATTGGGATCGTTCTCGATGCCCAGACTGATTGGGGCGAGATCCGCGAATTGGTCGAGGACTCGTATCGCTTGATCGCTCCGAAACGCCTGGTTGCCCAAATCAAATGACGGCGCACGAGGGGCTGGCTCCACCGGGTTTGATGGTGGAGCCCGATCCGACGCTTATGCGGCCGGGGTCGACCGAAAAGTTCGCCCGAAGGTTCGTGGGCGGGTCGCCGTTGCGTTCGCTGCGAGTCACCAGCCGCGGCGCCGAGTTGGTTGCCGGCTGGCTCGATGGTCGACCGATCGGCGACTCACCGGCGGAACGCGGTCTTGCCCGACGGTTTCTCAACGCCGGTCTGGTGCATCCACAGGCCAATAAGTCCGTTCAGATCGAATGCACGGTCGTGATTCCTGTGCGAGACGACGCGGTCGGGCTCGAGCAGACGCTGCGGGCGATAGGCGAGGGCAACGTAGTTGTTGTCGATGATGGGTCTGTCGATGGCGAGAAGGTCGTTGAGATTGCCGGACGGTACGGCGCCAAACTCGTCAGTCGAGCGTCATCGGCCGGACCGGGAGCGGCCCGCATGATGGCGATGGAGTTGGTGAGCACTCCTCTCGTTGCGTTCTTGGATGCCGGGGTCGTGCCGCAACAAAACTGGATCCACGAACTCAGGGGCCACTTTGTCGATGAGGCCGTAGTGGCCGTTGCTCCGAGGGTGCGGTCGGTGCCTGGTGCCACGGTTCGTGACCGCTATGAGCAAGACCAGTCTCCGCTCGACCTCGGGTCGCGCCCAGCGCCGGTGGGACCGGGACGAGTTGTGTCCTATGTCCCGTCGGCAGCGCTGGTGGTAAGGCGTGAGGCCTTTCTGGCCGCGGGTGGCTTTGATCCTTCGCTTCGTTTCGGCGAGGACGTCGACCTGGTCTGGCGGCTTGTAGCGGCGGGCTGGGTAGTTCGTTACGACCCATCGGTGGAGGTCACCCATGCTCCGAGATCGTCATGGCGGCGCTGGTGGCAACAGAGAGTCGGGTATGGCTCGTCGGCCGCGGTGCTCGGGCTCCGCCATGGCGGTGCGGTAGCGCCGGCACGCGGGACTCCGCTGACCGTAGCGGCGGTCGCGGCGGGCGCGGCCGGCCATCCAATCGTCGGGTCGGGGTTGGCGGGTTTGGCATTCGAGTCCGCTCGGCGTTCGCTGACCGACGTTGTCGGCGCTGATCTCGCGACGAAGGTGGCGCGGCGAGGGCTGGTCGGCTCGGCGCGCGCCTACGTGGCGGCTCTGACGAGAGTCTGGTGGCCGATTACTGCTCTTGTCGCGCTCGCTTTTCCAAGAAGTCGGCTCTCGTTATCGACGATGATCGTCGTTGGTGCCGCCGCTGATTGGTACGACAGCGAGCGCAACATTGCGGCACCGAACGGTATTGCCTTGAAGGTGCTCGACAACCTTGCGTACGGAGTTGGCGTGTGGCGGGGTTGTCTCGCCAAACGGTCGGTCGTGGCTTTGCGCCCGTCGGTTGCTCGTGGCCGGGTTGGTTCGGTGTCTGCCCCGCCCGCTACGGTCCGACCCGTATGACCAAGATCGTTCTCCCAAGGCTCATCGATCTACTCGACCGTTGTCGACGCGAGGTCGACGAAGGCCGGCTCCCCGGATGCCAGATTGCGGTCGGGTTCGAGGGCGAGATAATCGAGTTCGCGGCCTTTGGCGAAGCCAACCTCGACCAACGGTTCCATCTGTATTCGGCGGTGAAGCCGACGGTCAGTCTGACGGTGCTCGAGTTGGCCGCGGAGGGTCTCATCGATCTGGAGGCACCGGTGGCGTCGACCCTTCCGAGCTTCGCTGACAACGGCAAAGCCAACATCACCGTGAGTCAGGTGATGTTGCACGCGGGCGGCTTCCCATCGGCGCCGATTGGGCCGAACGAGTTCACCGACCGACCAGCGAGACTCGAACGTTATGGTTCCTGGCGGACCACCTTTGAGCCGGGTTCGGCCTATGAGTATCACCCGTCGTCGGCTCAATGGGTCCTGGGCGACCTGATCGAAGAAGTGACCGGCCGTCCGTTCGCCGACGTGATCGAAGAGCGGGTGATGGCCCCTGCGGGAGTCGGGCGCTGGCTGGCGATCCCCCTCGATCAGCAGGCCGATATTGCTGATGTGTTCGATGTCGGCGATCCGATGGATCCCGCCGAGTTTCGGGAACTTTTCGGGATCGACCTGCCGGTCACCGAGGTCACCAACGATGCGCTGCGATTGTTCAACGATCCGGCGATTCGGGCTGCTGGCTCGCCCGGTGGCGGCGGGGTAGCTAATGCGGCGTCGGTGGCTCGCTGGTATCAAGCGATTTTGCACGACGATGGTCAGATCCTTCGCCCTGAGGTCAAGACCGATGCGCTCAAGACGATCCGTCAAACCCACCGCGATTATTTGGGTGTGCCGGCCAATCGCACTCGTGCATTCACCGTGAGCGGCGGCGATGGCAAGGCATCGGGCCGAGGTCACGGCCATTCGGTTGGCCCTTGGACCTTTGGCCACGGTGGCGCAAAGGGGCAGATTGGATGGGCCGATCCATCAACTGGTGTGTCGATCGGTTTTGTGACCAACGGACTCGATCGTGACGACCTCCGCTACAACCGCCGCTCGATCGCTATCTCGTCAAAGGCCGGGCTGCTGACTACTGCGGTCTGAGCCTTAGCGAGACGCTGAACCACAGCGCGGCGAGCAGGATCGATCCGATCACAAGAACCGGGCCGAGCACTTCGGTGCCGTGCCTGTCGGCCAGCAGCCCCACAAGAGCGGGCACAGCGATCGCGCCCGCCGAAGAGGTTGCCAACTGATAGCCGACCACCTTCGATGCCCGCGCCGTTCCGAGATAGTGCGGGGTGCGGTTCACGGCCATCGGAAACATCACCGAAAGTGACAACCCGATGACCGGCAAAGCGCCTCCGCCGAGGCCCCACGGATTGGCGGCGAAAGTCGTCACGGCGACCACCGCGAGCAGCGATGCCCAAGCCATCAGGCGTTCGGGAGTAATGGAGTGGCCGACTACCGCTAGCCCCAGCCGGCCGAGGGTGACGCCTCCCCAGAAGCTCGAAACCAAGATCGCGGCGTTGATGTCGCTCATTGATCGGGCCTCGGTGAGCATGGTGAAGCTCCATTGTCCTACCGATACTTCGAGTCCGACATAGATCAGGAACCATGTCAGTAGGGACCCCAACAGCCAAGGATGAGCGCTCTCGCGGTCGACGGAGGTTTCGCGCCGGATTGGCGCGGTCTGATCAAAGTCCTGAGCTCGGACGAAAACCGCGGCAACTACAACAAATTGAACCAAGGCGAATATCGCAAACGGGGTCCGCCACTGTTGGCCGTTGACGGTCAATCCGGTCGCGACAAGCGGTCCCCCAAGCGCGCCCACCCCGTATAGGGCGTGCAGTAGACCCATCGCCCGTGGGCCCCGGTTCAGAGCGACCCAAGCGTTGAGCACAGAGTCGCTGAGCCCATTGCCCAAACCCAAAATCGCGAAACCGGCAAGGGTGATGGACCAGGAGGGGCCGAGGGCAATTACGCCGAGTCCGATTGCCGAACCGGTGGCCCCGATTCGGATGATTGCGGGGACGCCTGCCCGGTCGCTGAGATGGCCCGAATACGCCGATGCCACCAGATAACCACCGGCCAGAGCGGCAAAGATCTGTCCGAAGCTCCCATCAGTCTTGCCAAACTCGTTGCGTAGATCCGGCCAAATTGTGCCGATAGCGCCATCGGTCAAACCCAGCACCACAAACGCGGCAATGCCGATGACAAACGGGCGGCTGGGGTTCGAGGCGTTCGGCATCTCCACGATCTGGTACCTGGAACCGTTCGATCAGCTCTTGGCTGAGCGCTGCGCCAGATACCGGGCCGCTACTTCGCGTGACTCGGGGTCGTGTTGGGCGTTGGCCAGCGCGTCGGCATCTGACCATGCGGTGCCGGTGGAGACCAGCGCTTCGGCGGCGGCATCTACGGCGGCCAGCGTCGCTCGCAATGTGAGCTTCGATTTGCTCGCCAACTGCTGGGCTAGTTCGGCTGCGGCATCGAGGTGGGTTCCGTCAGGCACGACCCGATTGAGCAACCCGAGCGATAGTGCCTCGGCCGCCGAGAACGGTCGACAGGTAAGCACCAGATCTCTGGTTGGCGCGGGCCCGATCTCGCGCACCAGTCGCTGGATGCCGCCCCAAGCCAACGGGATACCGAGGTCTACTTCGGGGATAGCAAACCTGGTTGTCTTCGCGGCGACTCGGAGGTCACACGCTGCCGCGAGCACCACGCCGCCACCGACACAGTGACCATGGATTGCGGCGATGGTCACGGCCAGCATTCCCTCGATTGCTTCGGCCATCAGGCGGCCCTCATCGGCGGCCGAGCGAGCGAACCCGCTCGCGCTGCCGCTGAAGCCGGCCAGATCGGCACCAGCGGTAAACGCTCGGCCTTCGCCATGGACCACCACCGCGCGGATCTCGGGGCGGGCGTTGAACCAGTTGGCCGCTTGGACCAACTCCTGAAGACACTGCGTTGATAGAGGATTTAGCTTGTCGGGGTTGTTCAGCGTTAGGCGACCAACGGGTCCTGAGGTCGAAACTTGGAGGGTGCCCGGGGAGAAGTTGTCCATACGCGACGATGCCACGCCTGACGGCGCGGCATCGACTTGGTGCTCTTATGAGCCCGAGAGCTAGGCGACGGCCTCTTGTCCGAGTTCGGTTTCCGACGCGACGACTCCGGGCTCGAGAATCGAAAGGTCTCCGGTGATTGCCTCGACACGCGCCCACTCGATCACGTCGTGATCTTCGGTCATAAAGACGATCTGTTGACTCGCTGATGACTGAAAGAGCATCTCGAGAAGAGGCGCCTTCATCTCGGAGGGAAGATCACGCAGCGAGTCGTCTAGGAGCAGCGGCAGACTCTCGCCGGCCGGTCCGATTGCTTGAACCGCGTTGATTCGCTGCATCATGGCGTGGGCCAGAACCGCGATCTGGTCGTTGCCCTCGACTACTTCGCCGGCGGGCGCGAAGGCCGACACATGTTGGAGTTGATTGGCCGCCTCGGCGATCTCTCCTCGGTGTTCGTAGGCCCATTCTGGGACGATGTCGCCCGCAAGATCGAACCATGCCTGCATGGCGTGTTCGTGTTCTGCGCTGGCCTCCATGAGACGGCGTCGCGAATGTTCGCTGTCGATCAGACCATTGACTCGCTGAAGGTGAAATCCGAGGTAGGACTGGGCTCCGGCGGCCGCCAGCGCTTCGGTTTCGTTCTTGCGGGCTCTTTCCATTCGCTGGTTCTGGATGAACGAGACGGCCGTGACAGCCGCGGCCACGATGATCCACGCCATCGCGGCAACCTGGCTCACGTACATGGCTGATGGCACCGCAGCGAGCGCCGAGAGAGCGCCGCCGACGAAGGAGATCTTGCGGACCTTCTCGGCACGAGCCTGAGCTTCTTCGAACCGATCATGCTCTGCTTCAATTCGGGCAACCACCGCGGCATCTTCGGGCGCAGATCCGCTTTCGGCGGCGGCGACATCGAGGTTTGCTTGAGATTCGGTGGCGCGATCAGCGATTGCCCAGAGTTTGGTCGAGTCCACGAGGGCCAGTTGGCGCACGATCTGATCATGGTGAGTGCTTGTCGTGAGATCCGAGCCCGACAGCCGCAGGGCACGCTTGGCCGAACGAGCGTCAAGCTTTGCGACTGCCAGGAGGTCGATCCGCCCCTCGGGATCGGCGAAGCGAGAGCTCACATCGGTCGCGGCGTCGACGTCGATAACTCGAGCGCGGGCGCCGTAGGGACGAAAGATTGCGAACCGGTTGCCGTTGTCGGCAGTTATTTCCGCGTGAACGCCGGGCCGACTGGAGCTCAGGGACCCGACTAGTTCGCTGATAAGTCCTTCTCGCTCAAGTCGGCCGACACCAGAGATGACAGTAAGACGGGGATGAAAGTCGAGCGAGAAAGTGTTCTCGTCGGCTTCGATGACCAGGCGCTCAAATCGCATAGGTACCAGTTCGGCGCACATGGGACAGGACTTGAGCCGAATGACCTAGTGGCTTGGGGCATTGGGACCAGTGTCACTTGCCGACTCGATGAGCAATTGGTCGAGTTTGGTCAACGGGTTGGAGTCGTGGAGGCTCCGTGGCATCATTGCCACGCTTCAGAAGTCGTTAGCGGCCTCCAAGCAGGCTCCCTTAGCTCAGTCGGTAGAGCGCCTCCATGGTAAGGAGGAGGTCGTCAGTTCAATTCTGACAGGGAGCTCTCCGGATCGGTCCTCTCGCTAGAGGGAATCGGCCGCTCCGTAGGCGGCGACGTAGCTCAGTTGGTGAGAGCGCTCGACTCATAATCGAGAGGTCGACAGTTCGAATCTGTCCGTCGCTACTGCGAACGAAAGGTGTTTGGTGGCCGCTCAGCCTCGCCGACTCAGGATCGTCACGGATTCGTCACGTAACCCTTCGGCCGGTCGCGGGTCCAAAGATGCAGATCCCGACATGGCCATCTTGGTCGAGCGGGCCTCTGCCGGAGAACGCGCCGCGTTCGACGAGTTGGTGCGACTGACCTATCGCGATGCGTTCGGGCTGGCGCTTCGTCTCACGGCCAACACGGAAGACGCACGAGACGTGGTACAAGACGCATACCTCAGGGCCTATCGCAGCATCGGACGGTTCCGAGGCGACGCCCGTTTCAGCACTTGGCTGTACCGAATCGTGGCCAACTGCGCGTCGACCACAACAACGCGGCGGGGTCGTCATCGCCATGAGGCTCTCCCCGATGGCGATGCGGTTCTGGAGACCCGTCCCGAGTCCGATCCCGAAGTTCAGGCTGAGACCGCCGAGTTGCGAGCCGAGTTGGACGAGGCGATCCAAGCCCTGCCATCACGGCTGCGGGCCGTGGTTGTGTTGCGAGATGTCTACGACTTGTCTCACGACGCCATTGCTGAGGAGCTCGGCATCACCGTCAGCGCCGCCAAGGTGCGGCTTCATCGGGCGCGTCGTCGCCTCCGCGAACAAGTATTCCCCCTTCCAGGAGACGATCTCCATGCCATCTGATCTCACGCCTGCCAACCAGCTGTGCGTATCTGTCGGCGAGCAACTGTCGGCCAGCGACGACATCTCGTTGGTGGTCGAGGCCAACGCCGCCCATATGGGTCAGTGCTTACGCTGTCAGGCTGAGGTGTCGAGTTATCGGCGTATGCAGCGGGCGCTGAAGAGCCTTGCTGCTCATCCTGTTGATGTGCATCCCCAACTCGAGCACCAAATTCTTGGTGCTCTCGACGGGGTTTCGCGGGTTGGTCAACGTCGCGGGTCAGCCGTTGCGGCGGCCACACTTGGTGGGCTGGCCGCCGCGGCAAGTGTCATCGCCATTGCTTCGCGTCATCGACGTATAGTTAGGCTCGCGAGCTAACTCGTTCCTCTGCCTGGTTGGCGGCGGTCGATATCGACCCTGGCGGTGGTACCATTTGCCACCGTTCTCAGGGGCGTGGCTCAATTGGTAGAGCACCGGTCTCCAAAACCGGCGGTTGGGGGTTCGAGTCCCTCCGCCCCTGCGCAGATGTTCGAAAAAGTCACCCAGCCAAGGATTTGCAAATGTCGATGAACCGACAGCAAAAGCGGATGCTCCAAAAGCAAGGCGAGATCGACGCCGATGGCGAGCCGGTACGCGCCCGAAAGCAACCAAACGCCGGCGGCCCGCCAAGCGAACGCACCAGCCCAGGCCAGTTCTTGCACGAGGTTCGTGGAGAGCTCCGCAAAGTTGCTTGGCCCAGTCGCGAGGAGACCATCAACTATTCGATCGTGGTCTTGTTCACGATCGTGGTGATGGGTGCGATGATCTACGGGATCGACTGGTTGTCGTCCACCTTCATTCTCAACCTCTTTGATCGCTGACCCATGACTGACCTAACTCCCACCGAATCGGTCGAAGAACCCGCGGGTTCTGCCGAGGAACCAACGACGGCGCGTGTTGGCGCGGGACTGGCCAACGAATGGACCGGTGGCGCTTCCACGGCGGTCGCCGAGACCCCAGTCGACGAGGTTGCGGCCGAGAACGCGGCCGACGATTCGTCCGCCGAGGTCCTCGACGAAGACGCGCTTCTCGCCGAGTCCGAAGTTGACGACATCGATCCCGATCTTTACCTGAGCCCTTATGACCGTCCGGGTCGTTGGTTCGTGCTGCACACCCAGTCGGGTTACGAAAAGAAGGTCAAACAAAATCTCGAGGCCCGTACGGCATCAATGAACATGGAGAATCGAATTCACGAGGTGGTCATTCCAACTCGTGAGATTCCCGAGTTCAAGAACGGCAAGAAGGTGATGACCGAGAAAAAGCTCTTCCCGGGTTATCTCTTGTGCCGCACGAACCTCGACGACGATGCTTGGTATGTGATCCGCAACACCCCTGGTGTTACCGGGTTCGTCAATCAAGGCGGCAAACCTTCGCCGATGCGTCGCAAGGATGTCGAGAACTTTCTTGGTGTCGAAGCCGATCGCAAGCAAGAAGCCACCAAGAAGTCCAAGCCCATGTTCGAGTACGAGATGGGCGAAACGGTGCGCGTCAAAGAGGGTCCGTTCGCGGATTTCTCTGGCGAGATCATCGAAATCAACGAAGATCAACTCAAGGTCAAGGTGCTCGTCAACATCTTCGGTCGCGAGACTCCGGTCGAACTCGAGTTCGCTCAGGTTGCTCGTCTCTGATCTTCACCCCCGCGCAGGTTGTCGCGCGGCGTGTGGCCCGCCACACTTATCTGTCCCTTTTCTCGCGGTATGTCCGCGTCCGGTAGGAAGCAAGTTTCATGGCTAAGAAGCAGGTCGCTGCTGTTGTCAAAATCCAGATTCCCGCGGGTCAGGCTTCGCCTGCTCCGCCGGTTGGTACCGCGCTTGGTCCGCACGGTGTCGCAATCATGGACTTCTGTAAGGACTACAACGCGAAGACCGAGGACAAGCGCGGTCAGATCGTTCCGGTCGAGATCTCGATTTACGAGGACCGTTCGTTCTCGTTTGTTCTCAAGACCCCGCCGACTCCGTTTCTGATTCGTCAGGCCGCCGGTCTTGATAAGGCTGCCAACAACCCGGGCCGTGAGGTTGCGGGTTCGATCACTGATGCTCAGGTGACCGAGATCGCCGAGTTGAAGATGCCTGATCTCAATGCCATCGATCTCGAGGGCGCCAAGCTCCAGGTCGCAGGCACCGCCCGTTCGATGGGCATCCGGGTCGAGGGCTAGTCCTCGATTCGGTCATTTTTTTTTGGGCTGATCGTCAGCCCCTACTCCGTGCGGACGACCTCGCCGGCGGGTAGTAACTGGAGGGAGCCGTCATGGCAAAAGGTAAGCAGTACAACGACAACGCCAAGAAGTTCGATCGCGATCACCTGCACAGTGATGCCGAGGCGATCGCGGTTGTGAAGTCCCTTGGTGCCAAGAAGTTTGACGAGACGATCGATCTTGTTGTGCGTCTTGGGGTCGATCCTCGCAAGGCCGACCAGATGGTTCGTGGCACCGTTTCGTTGCCCGCTGGTACCGGTAAAGACGTGCGAGTTGCGGTGTTCGCTCAGGGCGAGGCGGCGACCGCCGCTCGCGAGGCAGGCGCTGAGCATGTCGGTGATGCTGATTTGGCCGCCGAAGTAGAAGGCGGCATGACCGATTTCGATATCGCGATCGCCACGCCGGACATGATGCCCACAGTCGGCAAGCTCGGACGAGTGCTTGGTCCGCGTGGCCTCATGCCAAACCCCAAGACCGGAACTGTGACGATGGATGTCGTTAAGGCCATCAACGAGTTCAAGGGTGGCATGGTCGAGTACCGCACCGACCGGTTTGCCAATGTGCACGTGCCGATTGGCAAGGCGTCGTTCGACGAGGACGCGTTGTTGTCCAACATGCGGGCGTTGGTTGGCGAGCTCGAGAAGGTCAAGCCAGCTTCGGCAAAGGGCAAGTACATCAAGAAGATCGTGGTCTCGTCCACGATGGGTCCTGGTGTCCGGATTGATACTGCTGGTGTTGTCACCGCAACCGAGGCCTGATCCAACGTTCTGTTTTTGAATCAGGTCCCATATCCTGATTCTCACAACTGAATATCTCTGCTCACCGAAGACCTCCGGTGCGCTCATTGCGAGCACCAATGGATGGCAACATCCGCCGGACGAGGAAAGAGCCTCCGAACCGTTTAGGCCTTTGGGCCAAACCGTTCTCTGGGCGCTTACCGTTTCGGTGGGCGCCCACTGTCATTTTCGTGGCCTGTGGTTTTCAGTCGTTCGTTACCAACCACGCTCCGCTGTTTACGGGAGCCCGATATCAAGAATAAGGAGGTGAGATGGGAGATCCAAGACCAGAAAAGGTCACCGTCGTCGACGAGGTTCGCGAGAAACTCGATGCGTCCGATGGTGCACTTCTTACCGAGTATCGCGGCCTGAACGTGCCCGCCCTTGCGGCGTTGCGTTCGGCTTTGCGTGAAGCGGGAGGCGAATACAAGATTTACAAGAACACGCTTGTGCGCATTGCGGCGCGCGACGCGGGTTTGGACATCGACGATTTGTTGACCGGTCCTACTGCAATTGCTTTTGTTGGGGAGAAGGCTGATGGTTCCCCAGGAGACGCGGCCGGCGTTGCCAAGGCATTGAAAGATTTTGCCAAAGCCAACGACGCGCTAGTCATCAAGGGCGGCATTCTCGACGACAAGGTGCTTAGCGCTGACGATCTACGGGCATTGGCCGAACTTCCGTCCCGCGATGTCTTGCTGGCCCAGATCGCCGGTGCTTTCCAAGCGCCGATGGCGAAGATGGCTGGCTTGCTGGCTGCAGTCCCACGCGATTTTGCGTACGGCTTGCAGGCGCTCATCGATCAGGGTGGCGCGGGCGATGCTCCCGCCACCGAAGAAGTACCCGCCGAGGCGTCCGCCGAAGCATCTGACGCCGGCGACGCCGGTGCCAACACCGAAACCGCCGACGCTGGCGACAACACAAACGAAGAAGAGGAGTAGTCATGGCTACTAAGGATGAGATTCTCGACGCCATTGGCGCGATGACCGTGCTCGAGTTGAGCGAATTGCTGTCGGACTTCGAAGAGAAGTTCGGCGTTACCGCCGCTGCCCCTGTGGCCGTGGCTGCTGCTGCGCCTGCGGGCGATGCTGGTGCCGAGGTTGAGGAGAAGGACTCGTTTGATGTCGTTCTGACCGCGGCCGGCGAGAAGAAGATCCAGGTGATCAAGGAAGTCCGTGGACTCACGTCACTCGGTCTGAAGGAAGCCAAGGAGCTTGTCGACGGTGCGCCGAAGGCGATTCTCGAAGGTGCTTCAAAGGCCGATGCCGAGAAGGCCAAGGAGGCCCTCGAGGCTGCTGGTGGTTCGGTAGAACTCCAGTAATCCTGTTCTTCTTCGGAAGATTGTTGCGTTGCGGCGCCGGCCTTCGGGTCGGCGCCGTTTCGCGTCCACCGTTAGGGTGCCGCTATGGGTGACCCAATTTCGCACGTGAATGTTTGGCCCGACGGCGGCGAACTGTTGGTGACTTGGCGCGGCGGCGGCGACGTGTCGGTTTTTGTTTCCGATGATCCTGTCGACGCGGGGGTTGAGGTGCAGGCCCCGGACGGGCCTGGTCAGGTGGTGGTGACGCGTCGCGAGCGCACGTATGTACACCTGTTTGATCCCGGCGAGGGATTCACCGTTGCCGCGGAGCGGGTGCTGGACTTTGACGGGGTACGGAATTTTAGAGACATCGGTGGTTACCCGACCGTTGACGGGGGGCAGGTTCGCTGGGGTCGGGCGTTTCGTTGCGGCCGCATGGACGAGTCCTCGGATGCGGATCTGGCCCGGGTGGAGGCCTTGGGCATAACGAAGGTGTTCGACCTTCGAACTGCTGAGGAGCTCGAGCGTCAGCCGGATCGTTTGCCTGACGGTGTCGAACATGTGCATCTGCCCATGTCGAGCAGTGTGGCCTTACAAAAGGGGTTGTTGGAGCGGATTCGCGACGGTGATATCGACAGCTATTCGAGGGCCGACATGGCCGCCGGATATTTGCGGATGTTGGAGACCTTTCCGCATTACCTTGGCGAAGTAATCGAAGCGGTTGGGGGTGGTGAGACGATCCTGTTTCATTGCACCGCGGGCAAGGACCGCACTGGTATCGCGGCGATGGCCTTGCTGGGACTAGCAGGCGTCGATGATGGCCATGTGCTCGACGACTATGAGCTTTCGGCGCAACATCAACCCGACGGGGTTCTCGAATGGTTCGCCGACGCGATACGCGAGGCGGGGATCGATCCGGTTGACTTTGATCTTGAGGCCATGCTTGGTTCGCCTCGGGCGGTGATGAAGATGACTCTTGCTGGCTTGCACGATCGCTGGTCCGGGCACGTCGGCTATCAGGAACTGGTGGGCCTCGAGCGGTCGACCCTCGAGGCGGCGCGACAAAATCTGACGTTCTAGCGAGAGGCCTCTGGGGCGCGGTTCTGCGGGCGGGCGAATACGTCAGCTCCGGGACCCGTGTCGGTTACCACTGTGAGGTCGCCATTCTCGTCGGGTCGCGTGATTTCGTATCCTGCAGCTTCGAGAAGCGCGGCTACCGGCTCTCGGTCCTCGCCGAAATTGACTTGGGCCATATCGTTCCACTCGAGCTGGATGAGGTCGACTCGTTGATCGGTGAGGAGACGGTGGGCTCCGAGTAGGACGCGTCGCTCGGCCCCTTCGACGTCGATCTTGAGACCGGAAACTCGGCGCTCGCCGATTACCGAGTCGAGGGTGTCGACGTCGACGGTGATGCCGTCGCCATCGGACGACAGGTGTACTCGTTGAGCGTCAACGCCGCCGAGGTTCATGGTGCCGGGTTGGTCAGCGACCGCTTTCGGGACGACTTCGGCGTCGTAGCCGTTGAGCGCGAGGTTTTCGACTAGCTGCTCCCGGGCGCGGGGTAGCGGTTCGAGACAGATCAGTTCGGCTCCCTGTTCGGCGGCGATGATCGAATAGAGGCCGACGCTCGCTCCGACGTCCACGAACAGATCTCCGGGGCCCAAGTGCCGTTGCCAGGTACGCATCTCGGCGAAGTCGGGCAGCGGCGAGGACGCTGCTCGTCGCGATGCCCCGTCATCGAAGCGGGCGATCACCTTGCTGTGCTCACCGTAGGAGACGGCGGTGGGACGTCGAAGCAGGCGCCCGCGAAGCTGAAATCGCAGTACTCGGGCCAGCGACCGAGCCCGCTGTGCGGCGTTGGCGGGATGGTTGGCCACCGAACGAAGAACGGCGACTACCGCCTTGGGGCTCACTCGGAAACGACGTTGCATGGCGACAAACTACGGGTGAGCACCGAGCAAGCGAAGGATCCTCCAGCGCCTCGCTGTGTAACAAAGACGTTGCTTATCCACAGAGTTGCTTGACCGCGTCGTTGGAAATCCCTACGCTTCGCATGCGCCTTGACCACTGTGTGGTTTCGTTCGTCAGCGTCGCCGAATTCGGCGGCGTCGTTTCGGGTTGCCTGAGATGTTGCTTATAGCGCGCCGCGCGCACTAGCATTCCCAATACCTGGTCGTCGTCGCGCCTTTTCCGCATCTTTGTTGTGGTTTTCCGCGCCTCGGCGACTATTTGGCGTCCCTTCCACCGAATTCTCGGGAGTTTCAGTGACCACACGCGCTGCGCAACGCGAACGGTACTCATTCGGCAACCTCGAGGAAGTCCTTGAACTTCCTGACTTGATTGCCATTCAGCGAAAGAGCTTCACCTGGCTCGTCGAGGAAGGGTTGGCTCAAACCTTTCGCGATATTTCGCCGATCAAGGACTTCACCGAGACCTTGCAACTCGAACTCGAGTTTGATCCCAACGATGAGGATCTGCGTCCCCCGCCGAAGTTCTCGGTCGAGGAATGCAAAGAAAAGGACATGACCTACAGCGCGCCGATCTTTGTGAAGGCGCGCTTCATGAACGCCAACACCGGCGAGATCAAAGAGCAGACCGTGTTCATGGGCGACTTCCCCATGATGACCGACAAGGGCACGTTCGTTATCAACGGCACCGAACGAGTCGTTGTGTCTCAGCTGGTCCGTTCCCCCGGCGTCATCTTTCAGCCGGGTGAGCGTTTCCGCCTTCGTAACCTCAGCAAGCATCAGCTTGTTACCGGCACCATCCATCCGTATCGCGGCGAGTGGATCGAGATGGACGTCGAGCAAAAGCCGGGCAAGGATGTCACCGCGGGCGCCCGCGTGGCTCGCAAGCGTCGCATCAGTTTGTTTACTCTTCTTCGCGCTCTCGGCTACGACGAGGAGAGCGAGCCGGGTTTCTTGCAGAAGTTTGTCGACTACTTCGACTTCCTCGAAGGGCAGTGGGAGAAGGACAAGGAAATCGCGGTTACTCAGGAAGAGGCGCTGCTCGAGATCTATAAGCGAGCTCGCCCTGGCGAACCGCCAACCGTCGAGTCGGCACGTGCGTACTTCCGGAACGCCTTCTTCGAGTCGCGTCGCTACGACCTGAGCCGGGTTGGTCGCTACAAGCTCAACCGCAAGCTCGGCCCCGAACTGGAGTTTCTCGAAAAGCAATTCGGCCTCAAGCTCGACAAGCCCGACCCAGATCAGTCGGTGCTGGCCCAGTGCGAGATGCTGGCCACCACCACCTACCTGCTCAACCTTGCCAAGGGTGAGCAGGGCTACCGACTCGACGACCAGGATCACTTCGCCAACCGTCGCATCCGCAGTGTGGGCGAACTCATCCAAAACCAGGTACGCATAGGCCTGAGCCGTATGGAGCGAGTCGTGCGGGAGCGCATGACCACTCAGGACGTCGAGGCCATCACTCCTCAGACCCTGATCAACATTCGCCCGGTCGTGGCCGCGATCAAAGAGTTCTTCGGAACCTCGCAGCTGTCGCAGTTCATGGACCAGGTCAATCCCCTTTCGGGTCTCACCCACCGTCGTCGTCTTTCGGCGCTCGGTCCGGGTGGTTTGTCCCGCGAACGTGCCGGGTTCGAAGTGCGAGACGTTCACTTCTCGCACTATGGCCGCATGTGCCCGATCGAGACTCCTGAAGGTCCGAACATTGGTCTGATCGGTGGTCTGGCTTCTTTCGCCCGTGTCAACCCGTTCGGGTTCATCGAAACTCCGTACCGCGTTGTCAAGAAGGGCCGCGTCACCGAAGAGATCGTGTATCTCACTGCTGACGAAGAAGAGGACTACGTCGTAGCCCAGGCCAACGCGCCGATCGACAGCAAAGGCAATTTCACCGCCGATCGTGTGTTGGTTCGTCGCTCGCCGCAGGCTGCGTCGCTCCAGGACCTGCGCTTGCAGCTCGAACAAGAGGTGTTCTTCGGCGCCACTACCGAGATTTCCTCGGTTGTTCCCGACGAAGTTCAGATGATGGACGTTTCGCCCAAGCAGATCATTTCTGTGGCGACCGCTCTTATCCCGTTCCTCGAACACGACGATGCCAACCGCGCCCTCATGGGGGCAAACATGCAGCGCCAGGCGGTTCCGTTGTTACGAGCCGAGGCGCCTTACATCGGTACCGGCATCGAGGCTCGCTGTGCCAACGACGCCGCCGACATGTTGCTGGCCGAGGACGACGGCACCATCGTCGAACTCGACGGCGACCACATCGTGTTGGAGTACAAGACCCTCGGCCAAAAAACCCTGAGGCTCAAGAAGTTCGAACGTTCCAACCAGGACTCGTGTATTTCTCAAAAGGTCCGCGTTGCCGAGGGTGACACGGTCAAGAAGGGCGCGTTGTTGGCCGACGGTCCGTCGACCGATCTCGGCGAACTGGCGCTCGGCAAGAACCTGCTCGTGGCCTTTATGCCGTGGGAGGGTTACAACTTCGAGGATGCCATCATCCTTTCGGAGCGTTTGGTGAAGGACGACGTGCTCACGTCGATCCACATCAAAGAGCACGAGATCGATGCCCGCGATACCAAGCTCGGACCCGAAGAAATCACGCGAGATATCCCGAACCTCAGCGAAGACATTCTCGCCGACCTCGACGAGCGCGGCATCATTCGTGTTGGCGCCGAGGTCAGCCCTGGTGACGTGCTGGTTGGCAAGGTCACCCCGAAGGGCGAGACCGAACTGACTCCCGAGGAACGTCTCTTGCGGGCCATCTTCGGCGAGAAGGCTCGTGAAGTTCGCGACACCTCCATGAAGGTGCCGCATGGCGAGGTCGGCAAAGTGATCGACGTCAAGGTGTTCAACCGCGACGACGCTCACGAACTCCCGCCCGGCGTCAACCAGTTGGTGCGCGTATACGTTGCTCAAAAGCGCAAGATCAGCGTGGGCGACAAGCTGGCGGGCCGCCACGGCAACAAGGGCGTTATCTCCCGGATTCTTCCGATCGAAGATATGCCCTTCACCGCCGACGGTCAGCAGGTCGACATCATTCTCAACCCGCTGGGTGTTCCGTCTCGTATGAACGTCGGCCAGGTGCTAGAAGCGCACCTCGGTTATGGCGCTCGCTGGGGCTGGGACATCAACGGGGCCAAGGTCGGCAGCTCGCCGGTGCGCGGCACCGAGAACAAGACCCGGCCTTCGACGACTCCCGCTACGTTCATCGCCACACCGGTGTTCGACGGCGCCAAATGGAACGAACGCGAACTAGCCGGCGACAAGCCGATCATTGTTGACATCCTCGACAACCTCAACCCCGAGAGTTCCGACGGCGAGACCCGTCTGATCCAGACCGATGGCAAGCAGATGCTTTACAACGGTCGCACGGGCGAACCCTTCGATAACGCCATCATGACGGGCTACGTCTACATCTTGAAGTTGGCTCACTTGGTCGACGACAAGATCCACGCTCGTTCAACCGGTCCGTACTCGATGATCACCCAGCAACCGCTTGGTGGTAAAGCCCAGTTCGGTGGTCAGCGATTCGGCGAGATGGAAGTGTGGGCCCTCGAGGCTTACGGTGCTGCTTACTTGCTGCAGGAGCTGCTAACCATCAAGTCCGACGACGTGCTGGGACGGGTCAAGGTCTACGAGGCCATCGTCAAGGGCGAGAACATCCCCGAACCTGGCATCCCCGAGTCCTTCAAGGTGCTCATCAAGGAGATGCAGGCACTTTGCCTCAATGTCGAGGTGTTGTCGCACGACGGTCAAGAGATCGAAATGCGAGAACTCGACGAAGAAACATTCCGCACCGTCGAGGAGCTGGGGATCGATCTCCAGCGTCCCGAACGTGGATCAGACGAAGAAGACGCCGCTCGTGCCGCCGCTCGCGCGGCCCGCGCCTAAGCCCGACGACGAGAGACTGGACACAACATGCTTGACGTCAATGATTTCGCAAACCTGAAGATCGGCTTGGCAACGGCGGACTCGATCCGTACGTGGTCAAACGGCGAGGTCAAAAAGCCGGAGACCATTAACTACCGAACTCTCAAGCCCGAGAAGGACGGACTCTTCTGCGAGAAGATTTTTGGTCCGACCAAGGACTGGGAATGCTCGTGTGGCAAGTACAAGCGGGTGCGCTTCAAGGGCATCATCTGCGAGCGATGCGGGGTCGAGGTCACTCGTTCCAAGGTGCGCCGCGAGCGTATGGGCCACATCGAACTCGCCGCGCCAGCAGTTCACATCTGGTACCTGCGCGGTACCCGTTCGTGGTTGGCGTACCTCCTTATGGGCACCCTCCCCAAAGAAGAGCTCAAGGCCAAGCAGCTCGAGAAGGTCATCTACTTTGCGGCCAACTTGGTCATCTCCGTTGACGAAGCTCGCCGTGACGAAGACCTGCCGAGCCTCGAAGCCGAAGTGGTTGGCGAACGCGAAGCGATCGACAAAGACATGGAGCTCGACCTTGCTCGTCGCAGCGAAGAGCTAGAGAAAGAGCTCGAGAACCTCGAAAAGGACAAGGCGAAGGACACCGAGCTCAAAGCCGCTCGTCGTCAAGCCGACAAGGACCTCGCCGAAATTCGTGAACAGTTCGAGTTCGAGAAGGAGATTCTCGACCGGGCGTGGGACGAGTTCAAGAGCCTTCACGGTCGCCAAATCCACGAAGACGAGATGCTGTGGCGGGAGCTGCAGGATCGTTGGGGCGATTACTTCGAGGGTGGCATGGGCGCCGACGCCATTGCTCGTCTCGTCGAGCACCTCGACTTCGATGAGGAAGAAGTTCTGCTTCGTGCTCAGATCGACCCGCCCGAGGGCGTCAAGGGTTTGTCGGCCCAGCGCAAGCAGAAGGCCATCAAACGTCTGAAAATCGTTGCCGCGTTCAATCGCCGCGACGAACACGGCCGCCGCATCAACGATCCGAGAGCCATGATCCTCGACGTTGTGCCGGTTATTCCGCCAGAACTGCGCCCCATGGTGCAGCTCGACGGTGGTCGCTTCGCCACGTCTGACCTCAACGATCTTTATCGCCGCGTGATCAACCGCAACAACCGTCTCAAGCGTCTTCTCGACCTTGGTGCGCCCGAGATCATCGTCAACAACGAAAAGCGCATGCTCCAAGAGGCTGTCGACGCCTTGTTCGACAACGGTCGTCGCGGTCGTCCGGTTACCGGTCCCGGTAACCGTCCGCTCAAGTCGCTCTCCGACATGCTCAAGGGTAAGCAGGGCCGATTCCGTCAGAACCTGCTCGGTAAGCGAGTCGACTACTCGGGCCGCTCGGTCATCGTGGTTGGACCGACCCTCAAGTTCCACCAGTGCGGTCTGCCCAAGATCATGGCCCTCGAGCTGTTCAAGCCGTTCGTCATGAAGAAGTTGGTCGATACCGAGCTGGCCCAAAACATCAAGTCAGCCAAGCGCATGGTCGAACGCCGTCGCCCCCAGGTTTGGGACGTCCTAGAAGACGTCATCAAAGAACACCCGGTGCTTCTCAACCGTGCACCAACGCTGCACCGTCTCGGCATCCAGGCCTTCGAGCCAGTGTTGGTCGAAGGCAAGGCCATCAACCTCCATCCGTTGGTTTGCACGGCGTTCAACGCCGACTTCGACGGTGACCAGATGGCCGTCCACCTGCCGCTGTCGGCGGAGGCTCAGGCCGAGGCCCGTGTTCTCATGCTGAGCGCCAACAACGTCCTCAGCCCGGCCAACGGCCGCCCGTTGGTCACGCCTACCCAGGACATGATCATTGGCGCTTACTACCTGACCGAGGAGGTCGAGGACGGCCCGGGCGCCGGACGGGTATTCCGCGACGTTCAGGAGTTGCACTCGGCCTACGAGGCCGGCGACGTCGGTATTCACGCTGCGATTCAATTCCGTACCCCGGACTTGATGATCAGCCCTGCCAACGGCGAGGCGGCTCAGTACGAGCCCACCACTGTTGGTCGAGTCTTCTTTAACGAGGCTCTTCCGGCCGCGTATCCGTACGTCAACGAAAAGGTTGGCAAGAAGCAGATGGGCCTGATCGTCGACACGCTGGCGCGTACTTACGACAAGCAGTCGGTTGCGACCAGTCTCGACGCCATCAAGGACACTTGCTTCATGTACGCCATGAAGTCGGGTCTGACCGTTTCGATCAACGACGTTGCTACTCCAGACGAAAAACCCGAGATCCTCGACCGTCACGAAAAGAAGGCCGACAAGATCGAGCAGCAGTTCCGTCGGGGCATCATCACCGACGGCGAGCGCCGTCAGATGGAGGTCGAGGTCTGGTCGCAGGCCACCGAGGAAGTCACCAACCGGATGAAGGAGGGCCTCGAAGCCCAGCAGTTCAACCCGGTCAACATGATGGTCGACTCGGGTGCTCGAGGAAACATGATGCAGGTACGTCAGATCGCCGGTATGCGTGGTCTGGTTGCCAACCCTCGTGGCGACATGATTCCTCGTCCGATCAAGAGCAACTTCCGCGAAGGTCTGAAGATGCTCGAGTACTTCATTGCTACGCCGGGCGCCCGTAAGGGCCTGGTTGATACGGCTCTTCGTACCGCCGACTCGGGTTACCTGACTCGCCGGCTCGTAGATGTGGCGCAGGAACTCATCATCAACGACGAAGACCCGTTCGACCGTCCGGTCGTACGCGGAATTTGGCTCGAAGACGTGATGCCCGATACGCCCAACAAGCGAACCCACCTCGAGAGCCGGCTCTTTGGTCGCGTGCTCGCCGACGACGTAACGCTTGGCGATGGTCGCTTGATCGAGAAGGGCACGATGATCGGCGATGACGATCTCGAAGCTCTCCGTGACGACAACACGATCAACCGGGTCCGCGTCCTGTCACCGCTCACCGACGACAGCGCCTTCGGTATTTCGTCGAAGTCCTACGGCATGTCGCTCGCTACCGGTGGCAAGATCGAATTGGGCGAGGCCGTTGGCGTTATAGCGGCTCAGTCGATCGGCGAACCGGGCACTCAGCTCACGATGCGAACCTTCCACACCGGTGGTGTGGCTGGTGCGCAAGACATCGCTGGCGGTTTGCCTCGCGTCGTCGAACTCTTCGAAGCTCGTACCCCGAAGGGCAAGGCCACGCTGGCTCGTACCTCCGGCGTGGTCCGCGTTGGCGAGGACGATGGCCGGGGCCGCGAAGTCCTGATCGTTGCTGACGACGGTGAAGAAGATGCCTACACAATCCCGTCTGGTGCTCGCCTCGAAGTGACCGATGGTCAAGAGCTCCGCGCTGGTGATGCGATCGTCGAAGGCGCCCGTGACCCCAAGGAACTGTTGGAGATCAAGGGTGTCCGGGCGACTCAGGAGTACCTTGTGACCGAGGTGCAAAAGGTCTATCGCGATCAGGGCGTGTCGATTCACGACAAGCACATCGAGCTCATCGTGCGTCAGATGACCAAGCGCATCCTCATCAGCGAGCCCGGTGATACCGACTTCTTGCCTGGTTACCAGATCGACCAGAAGACGTTCGCCGACACCAACCGGCGCGTAGTCGAAGAAGGTGGCAAGCCAGCCGAGGGTCGTCCGCAGTTGATGGGCATCACCAAGGCTTCGTTGGCCACCGAGTCGTGGCTATCCGCGGCGTCGTTCCAGGAGACCACCCGTGTTCTTACCGAGGCGGCCATCGAGTCCAAGTCCGACTCGTTGCACGGTCTCAAAGAGAACATCATCATCGGCAAGCTCATTCCGGCTGGTACCGGCATCGGCGAATACCGCAACATCAAGACCGATGCTCCGAGCTTCGAGCCGATGGAGTACTACTCCTCCGGCGACGAAGAACAGGACCTCGCCGAGTGGCTAGCGGGCCGCTCCGAGGGCGGCGCCGACGTAGTCACTTTGCCCGGAGCAGGTAGCTGATCGAATTCAGTCATTGGAAGATTGCTGGGTGGGGAGCCTCGAGGAGACTTGCTACCCAGCAACTCGATCACGTATGACGCGTGCTGGTACTCCACCCACGATTTTGTTTGGTTCGACGTCGCGCGTAACCACGCTACCGGCGGCCACTACCGCGTTTTCGCCAATGGTGACCCCGGGCAAGACAATGCAACTGGCCCCGAGCCAAACATGCTTTTCGACTGTAATGGTGCTTCCTGTATGTGCGGTCATGTCCTCGAGGTCGTGCCCAGCTGCGTGAAAATGAACATGCGGCGCTATGTAGCAATCTGGTCCGATGAAAATGCCGTGGCCACCGTCAAAGTCCGGGTAGAACTCGACGCCTCGGTTGATGCTGCTTCGGTCGCCGATATGCACCAACCACGGAAATTTGACGTAGACGGCGCGATCGAAGAAGACATGTGAGCCGCTGCGGGTAAAGACTCGACGCATCAAGAGATTGCGTATCGGACCCGGAGCGATATCGGTGACGAGGCGCGCAACCGCTAGGAGGTCGATGTAGAGCAGGTTCGCGATCCGCTTTGTGCGGTTGGCGCCAAATAGCCGCGTACGGACTCCGGAGGTTCTCGTTGCGGTGCTCACTTCTTAGATGCTAGCTGCACCTCGGAAGTCGCCGGTAGCCTGTCGTCCAAGTGCAACCGAGGATGTGGCCCCTCTTATGATTCGATTCAATCTCCCGTCGCTGGTGGGGCGCGAGCTCAACTACCTCGAGGAAGCCGTCGCGGCCGGCAAGTTGTCGGCTTCTGGACCGTTCGCTAGCCGATGCGCCGAGATATTGAGGGACTCCTTGAGAGCCCATGACGTCTTGATGACCACCTCGTGCACCGATGCCTTGGAGATGACGGCTTTGATGCTTGATATTGAGCCGGGCGACACTGTGATCGTTCCTTCGTTTACGTTCACCTCAACCGCGCTGGCATTTGCTCGGCAAGGAGCGAATATTCGGTTCGCCGACATCGAGCCGACGACTCTGGGTATCGACGCAAGTTCGGTCGAAGCCTTGATCGACGACAGCGTGAAGGCGGTCGTGTGTGTTCATTATGCGGGAGTCCCGTGCGAGTTGGACAAGTTGATGACAGTACTCAAGGGTTGGCCCGGCGTGGCTCTGATCGAGGACAACGCCCACGGACTATTCGGATCGCTAGACGGCAAACCGCTGGGCAGCTTTGGCCGGTTCTCTACCCTCAGCTTTCACGAAACCAAGAATTTTCAGTGTGGTGAGGGTGGAGCCCTCGTGGTTAACGATCCGGCCGACATAGATCGCGCCCACGTTATTTTTGACAAAGGTGCCAATCGTCGTGCCTTCTTGTTGGGCGAAGTCGACAAGTATTCATGGAAGGACACGGGCTCGTCGTTTGGCATGAGCGACCTGCAAGGAGCGTTCTTGTTTGGCCAGCTAGAGAGGGCCGATTATGTGCTGAATCGTCGGGCAGCTGTAGAAAAATCCTACCGCGAGCTCTTAACGCCTCACGCTGATCGACTGGGATTTGCATTGCCGAATGTGCCCTCCAACTGTGAGAGCGCCTTCCATATGTTCTACATAATGGCCCCAAGCCGATCAGAAAGGGATCGGCTCTTGGCCGGTTGTAAAGTTCTCGGGGTTCAACCTACGTTTCATTACGTCCCGCTGCATTCGTCTGATGCTGGGCGTCGCTATTCGGACCGTACCCATGAGTGCCCTGTGACCAACGATGTCAGCGATCGGCTTCTGAGGCTGCCGTTTTACACGTCCATGACTACCGCCGACGTTGCGACGGTTGCAGACGCGGTCGTCGGCGTGCTGGAATCGCCCTTACCCAGTTGAGCGGCAACCGGGACCGCTCCAACCGAGCAGAGTTGATCGCGGCTTCCGTTGTCACCGGGGTCTTGGGTGCCGCCACTATCTACCTCTCTGAAGCTCATCTTGGGCTCGAGGAATTCGCACCGCTCGCCCAGCTATGGACCCTGTGGGCTCTCTGCGCCTCGAGCATCACTTTTAGTGTCCAGCATTGGCTCATTCGTGCAGTGGTCGATGGAAGCGACCATCGGGTTGTGTCGCGCACGCTTGCGTTTGTCATAGTGCCGATGGCGGGCGCGGCGGTCGTAGCCGGCTGGTTGCTGGCCGATCAGTGGTTCGCAGGGCACCGGGGTTTCGGCCTCTTGTTCGGTCTGCTCGTCTTGGGTACCGCTTTCAATGGTTATGGCCGCGGACTTGTTGCCGCCGCCGGGGCACCTAGACAGCTCGCCGGACTGTTGATCGGCGAAAATCTTATTCGCCTGGTGCTGTTGGTCCCGCTTGCTGTTGTCGGCGCGGCGCCGTTTTGGTATGGGATAGCGATGACCGCAGGGTTCCTCGTCAATCTTGCTGCCTTGCAAGCAAGGCCGCGAGAGCGAGCTACGAACACCAGTGCGGTCCAAGGAGCGCCGACGGCGCTGTTGGTAGCGGGTGCGGTCGGGCTGATCAGCTATGCAACGATGTTCGGTGGACCACTTCTGCTTGGACCGGCTGGGGTAGCGCCGTCAGAGATTTCGGCGATGTTCCTCGTGATAACGATCGCTCGAGTGCCGTTCATAGTGGTGCTTGGTCTGCTGCCCTCGATCGCCTTGCACCTTGAGGTTCTGGTGGCTGGTCGCCGAGCAGATGATCTTCGCATGTATTGCGTTCGTGCCGCAGCGATGGCTGCCCTCAGCGGGGCTGTGGTTGCCGGCATTGCGGCCTCGGGTCTGGGCAATGTCCTCGGTCGTATTCTTGGTACCTCAGATCAGTTTGGCGGCAACGTCTTCGCGATGGTGGGCGCAGCGTCAGCCATCTCACTTGGCGCTCTGATTTTGTCTATGGTCTTCGTCGCTCAGAAGCGTCACCGGATATTGGGCGTTATCTGGCTTGTCCCACTTGGTGCAGCCGGCTTCGGGTTAGTGCTCAACTGGTTCTCGTCGGTGTCTAGTCTTTCGGTATGGCTAGTGGGAGTTGAAGTGGCGATGGTGATTCTTCTCACCAGCGCTCAACTGGTCGGTCGCTCGAGGGAGGTAGGATCCGCGCCGTGAGTTTCCACCCCCCTGATAACGATCGCGAGTTGCTCGAGGGAGTCGCAATCAGCGTGGTAATCCCGGTGTACAACGGGTCAGAGACGATTGTCGGGGTAGTTGACAGCGTCAGCTCGGCGCTAGCCGACATGGCTTTCGAGGTTGTGCTTGTCGACGATGGCAGTCGGGACGATTCTTGGGAGACGATTTGCGAATTGGCAAACCGAGAATATGTTCGAGGGTTTCAAATGCTCAAGAACTACGGTCAGCATGCCGCGGTTGTGGCGGGGCTTGACGAGGCGCGTGGGTCGTGGATCGTCACTATCGACGACGACGGAGAGAACGACCCGACCGAAATTCCCCGAATGATTGCGTCTGCTTTGGACGGCGGTCACGACCTGATTTTTGCGGAGCGGATAGGTCGTAGCTCGCCTATTGGTCGCCGCATCGCAAGTCGAGTCGTCAATAACCTGGTGGTTAACGTATTTTCGGCACCGCCGGACCTTCGCATCTCCAACTATCGCGTTATGTCGGCTGCGGTTGCGGACCGTGTTGTTGCTGACCGGACCCAGTACCCGTATGTCAACGGGCTTGCGCTTGAATACTCTGGTTCGCCTATCTCTATGCCAGTGATGCACGGAGACCGCCAGGGCGCAGGCTCGCGCTATACCATTCGGGCGTTGCTTCGGCTGTTGGCCAATATCTTGTTCAGCTATTCGATTTGGGCGTACCGACTGGTGGTGGGGTTGGCGATCACGGTCATAGCCTTCAGCGCGCTCTCATCGCTTCTCGTGCTCGTGAGGGCGACTTTCTCGGACTCACAGGCACCGGGTTGGGCGAGTACCGTGTTGCTGTTCAGCGTCATGAGCATCGCGAACCTCGTCGCTCTGACCGTTATCGGTGAGTATGTCGTCAGAGCGTTGAGACAGAGCAGGAATCCGGCGCGGTACGTGATTTCGGCTTCGACGTGAACCCGGCTGAGGCCCGAGATGGGCTATCAGAATCGTCGCATCGCCATTTGTTGTTGATCGGTGGACAACGCTGCGGCACGACCTGGCTGCAGAGAGTTCTCGGGTCGCATCCCGATGTGCGGTTGCCGCTGATCGTGCGACCCGAGCCAAAGTTTCTCCTCGTCGACGATGATCACACGAACTATGACGCCTTGTTTCCGCCGACGGGTGGGAGCCTGCTCGTAGACAAGTCAACCTCATATCTTGAACACGCAGATGCGGCGCGTCGAGCGCTGAGGTGCGTTCCGGATGCTGCCGTGATAGCCGTCGTTCGTGATCCTGTCGAACGTGCACATTCAAACTGGCGGTTTTCTGTCTCCAACGGAATCGAAGCGCTCTCGTTTGCGCAGAGTCTGCGGGACGACAGTCAAAGTCGTGACGGAGATGGCTTTAGTACCTCGCCGTTTCAGTCATTGCGGAGAGGAATGTACGCCGAGTTGCTTGCTCCATGGTCTGACGCTTTCGGGAGTCGCCTTGTAGTGATGCAGTACGAACGCATGACGGCGCCGGATGGAGGGATCTACATTCGCGAACGACTCGGGGCTCTCGGAGTTGCCGCGCCGACGAGATGGCCGGTGCTTCCTGCCGTTGCTAACGCTTCGCCGACCGATTCGCCGCTTGACGACGCCAGCCGCGAGATGCTCGTAGAGTACTACTCAGAGGCGAGCTCCATGCTTCGAGAATACGGAGTTGATACGAGCCTTTGGACCGGTTAACGGGTTAGAACCAAGACCGCGTGCGTATAGGGCACTCTGAGTAAATCGTGGTGAAGCGTTGACTCGACGCCGGAGAACGCGCTGGGCACCAAGTCTCTGTATCCGGCAAGAGTGCGTACGTTTTGGCCTCTGTCTCGTGACGCTAGAAATCGAGCGATTTTCGATTGATCTGTGTCAAATGCCGGGTCGATTGTCACTAGGCGCCCTCCCGGTCTAAGGGCGGCCGCCGCCTCGTCGAACAGTGTTCGTGCGAGCGGATCGTCAAGATGATGAAGGACTCCCTTGGCGACGGCAAGATCGAATGAGTCCGGCTCAAGCTCCACTTGGCCTACTCCACCCAAGATGAACTGGCCGAAATCGCCGTAGCTTCGCTGGGCCGCTGCGATGTAGTCATAACTTGGATCGTGGCCGACGTATCGAACCGATGGGAGGTGTTCGGTAAGGTCGCCGGTGCCACAGCCGATATCGAGGATCCTTTGATTCGTTTCAGGTCTTAGGTAGGTCTCGACTAGCTGGCGCCTGACATTCGGCGAACCGATTGCTGCTTGAGCTAGTCGGTACGCGGCGGGAAGCGACAACACTCGCCGCCACCCAGTCGTATTCTCAGCCATAAGAACCTCCCAGTATCGTGGCGGCATCCTAGCTAGCTGCTGTCGCTGCGTCGCACGCGAGATAGGTGCTTTCGCCCGCTCAGAGACCCGACCCTCGTCGCTGCTGGATACTGTGGTTCGTCAATGCCTGTGGATGAGACAGTTCCGACCGATGCCGAGCGAACGGTTCCGCTGTCCGCACGGGTTGCCGTGGTTGTTCCGTGCCGCGACGAGGCGCTTACGATCGCCGAAGTCGTGACGTCGTTTAGAGAGGTTGCCCCCACCGCGGAGATTGTGGTGGCCGACAACGGCTCCACCGATGGCACCGCGGCGGCCGCGGCCGCGGCCGGAGCGAGAGTGGTGTACGAACCCCGCGCCGGCAAGGGACGGGCGATTCGTCGGCTGTTCGCTGATGTCGACGCCGACTGTTATGTGATGGTCGACGGGGACGCAACGTACGATCCGTCCACGTTGCCGCAGATGGTTGCCGAAGTGTTCGAGCACAACACCGACATGGTGGTGGCCAAACGGGTTGGGCAAGATGGTGCGTTCCGTGCCGGGCATTCGCACGGCAATCGCATCTTGTCCTGGACGTTTCGGCGCCTGTTTCGGATATCTCTCGACGACACACTCAGCGGGTACCGCGCCTTGAGCCGCCGGTTTGTAAAAACTTTCCCGATCCTGTCGGCGGGGTTCGAGGTGGAGACCGACCTCAACGCTCATGCCGCAAGCCTGGGCCTTTCCTACCGAGAGATTGATTCGGCATACAAGAGTCGTCCGGTTGGGTCCGAGTCGAAGCTGAGTACCTGGACCGACGGCGTCCGAATCTTGCGACGGCTGCTACGACTTTTTCGGGACTGGCGGCCGATGCTCACGTTCTCGCTGCTCGGGCTGGCCATGATCGCGGTGTCGGCTGCGGTGGCCGCGCCGGTTGTGATCGACTTTGTTGACACCGGACTGGTCGAACGTATGCCGACCCTGCTGGTCGCGGCGGCCACATCCATCATCGGGTTCGGGCTCATTGCGGTCGGCATTGTTTTGGAACGGATTGCTCAGGTTCGCCTCGAAGTGACCAGACTCTTGTATCTGTCGTTACGAGCGAACCGCTCATGATCCATGCCGTCATTGGCACCAAAGCGGAGTACATCAAGACTGCACCCGTGCTTCGCGAACTTGCGAAACGAGGCGTCGCGTTTCGAATAGTTGACGTCGGACAGCACGGTGGGCTCCCACCGGAGTTTCGAGCGCCTCTCGATCTTCCCGATCCGCAGTGCCGCCTCGGCGACGGAACTGACGCCGAAACAATCCGCGAGGTAATCGTTTGGGTACTCAAGGTGAGCCGCCTCTTGTTTCGTTCGAGGCGTTACCTGCGCCGCCAGATCTTTGCCGACACGGACGGTGTGTGCCTGGTTCACGGCGACACGCCCTCTACGTTGCTGGCCGCGCTGATTGGTCGTCGGGCCGGGCTACCGGTTGCTCATCTCGAGTCGGGGTTACGTTCGCACTCGCTTCTTCATCCGTTTCCTGAAGAACTAGTTCGTGTCGTCGTGATGCGTCTGGCCACGGTGTTTTATGCCCCGAGCGACGAAGCGGTCGCCAATCTCACCCGTATGAAAGTACGAGGCGAGATAGTGCCGACGGGAGGCAACACCAGCGGTGACGCGGTGGTCCACGCCATCGACGAGACCGCGGTTACCGGCGATGGCCCCGGACTCATCGCGGTGCACCGAGTCGAGAATCTGCATCGTGAGAGCCGTATGGACGGCCTGGTCCAACTGCTGCGTCTCGCCGCCGCGAGTGGGCCGTCACGATTTCTGGTGCATCCACCGACCGAGCGCATGTTGCAGTCGAGCGGACGCTGGGACGATGTCTTGGCGGCTGGTCCTTCGATAGAGCCGTTGTTGTCTCATGGCGAGTTCATGGAAGCAATCGCCTCGGCTCGTTGGGTGGTGACCGACGGAGGGTCGATTCAAGAGGAATGTGCGGTCTTGGGCGTTCCCACGCTGTTGTGGCGAGGTCGTACCGAACGGCCTGATGGGGTGGGGGAGTGTGTGGTTTTGTCCAACTACGACCTCGGGTTGACCGAGGGTTTCTTTGCGAACCCTGGTGAGCACCGCCGAGATCCTGGCGCTCATGAATCATCACCGTCGATCGTGGTGGCCGATCATCTAGTGGCGCTCGACGCCTAGCTAGTCCTCCGCCGAGCCTCATCGGCAATTGCCGCGATGACGGACTCGTTGACGGCAGCGCGTTTGATTCGGTCCTTGACCGAGTCGACCGACGGAGGCGGGCCGCTAAGCAGTGTGTTGGCGACGTCACAGAGTTGAGTGACCGAGGCATCGGGCGCTATGAGGGAGACCCCGGGACCCACCTCGGCGGCCAGGCCGGCCATTTTTGGCGAATAGTCGAGCACGATGGCGCGACTCGAGCCAAGAACGGCCGACACCGCGCCGTGGTACCGCATGGTGATCGCCAGCCGGCCGTTCGACATTTGTTCGATAGCGTTGCTCGCGTTGGTTTGTTGCGCGGTGAAAGGCCGGGTGAGGTGGGCACCGACCAGCTCGTGCACGCGACGGTCGTGTGACTCGTCCCATGTCACGAATCGGATCCCGAGATCGTGTTGCTCGGCGATCAGGTCGATTGCTTCGGCCCACCGCGCCAGCTGGGGCTCGGTTGTTGGGTCGGCGGTGGCCAAGCTTCGCTGGCCGGGCCGATTCTCGGGACGTAGAGCCACCACCAAGTCATCGCCAGTTGAATTGTCGTTGGTCGAATGCCGTGCCAGCACCGGATCGATCCCGAGCATTGCGGGTCGACCGGTTAGTTCGAAGTACCGGTCCGCAGAGGCGGCGTCGCGAACGCTCAGCGCAACAGGATTTCGCAATACTGCTCGCACGAGAGCGCGGCCCGAGCGACGACGAACCTCGCCGATGCCGAGCCCGATTCCCGCCCAGGGTTTGCGAAGCGCTCTCGCCGTGCCTAGCCGGGTGAGATGAAACGGCAGGTTGAGTGGACCGGTCTCGTCTTGGATCAGGCCGCCGCCCCCGAATACGACGGCGTCGTGATGTAGCAACGCCCGGGCGAGACCGATCGTGTCGAGAGCCCCGGCGTGGCGCACCATGGGAACGCCGAGCGCCGCGCTAGCGATCTTGTCGATGGTTACAACCGTTGGCTCGCAGTCGGCTTGGCGCAGCATTTCGCAAACGGCCTCGGCGATGAGTTCGTCGCCGAGGTTGGGCGAACCGATCCAGCCCAAGATCATGACTTTGGCGGCGGTCATGAGACCTCGCTGGCCCGCTGGCGCCACGTCGCGAAGACGTATAACGGGACGAGCATTATGAGCCCGGCCGCTCGGTCGATTGTCGCACCGATAGCAGCTTCGGCCGCGCCGAGCCCCGAGAGCGAACCCAGAGCGGCGGCGAGCGATTCGCGTATCCCGATTCCTCCCGGCATGAACCCGACGGCCGCCGAGGCCGGCGCGGCGGCGCTCAGTCCGGCCACTTCGAGCAGCGTGCCGTCGAGGTTTACGACTCGTAGGGCGAGCCACAGCCGGAGGATCCCGGTCGAAATCAAGGCCACCTCGGTCCCGAGCAGACCAACGGTTATCGCGTTGCTCGAGCCCACCCGTCGCAGGATGGTGGCGCCGGTGCCGAGCGCGAACGCGCCCGCTACTACCAAGAGAATCCCGGCCCACGGGCGCGCCGCCGTGATGCTCGCCCCCGCGACGAGAAGCGCGGCGCCGAGCCAGACTCCCGCGGTGGCAGTAAGGGCCTTTACGGCGTCGGACCCTTTGGCGCCGAGCTTGCGGAGCACAACGATCCGTGTCAGAGCGGCGCCGGGTAACGGCAGCAGGTTTGCCGCGGTGCCCAAGATTGTGACGTTGAGACCACGGGGCCACCCAACGTCGACGTCCAGGGCACGGGCTACTAGGCGGAACTCCATCGTCACGATGCCGAGACTGAGCATCGCCGTCGACAGCAACACCGCGAGCGGAGCAATCAGCAATCCGTCCGGAGGTTCTTCCAACGATCGCCAACCGAGCGCCGCGACCACGCCGAGGATCGAGACTCCCAAGACGAAGCCAGCGAAGCGGAGCCATTTAGCGGGCGGCTTCGGTGCATCGGTCACGGCGGTGATTCTACGCGGGCACCTTGGTCACGAAGGACTCATCCGGTACGATCCGCGGATCGTGCGGCTCGCATTCAACCGCCTCATGGGCTGGCTTCAAGAACGCCCCGCGGCAAGAGTCGGACTCGTTATTGGCGGTGTGGTGGCGTTTGCCTTCTGGGAGCCGCTGTTCGCCGGTGGCTCTTTGGTCCCCACCGACTTGCTCGATCAGCACGCTTCGGTGTTCAACGGCGACCGGGCGTTCGGGTTTGTCGCTGAGCGGGCATCGGGTGATGTGCTCAATATCCATTCGCATTGGACCATGGTCGGTCGGACCTTTCGTGATGGCTGGTCGTGGTGGAATGGTTCGCTTGGCCTTGGGTATCCGGTGATGAAGGGCGGGTTCCCGGTTTTTGCGCTGCCGTACTTGGTTCTGCCTGCCTGGTACGCGGCGGGCGCTATGGCCGCGTTTCGCACGGTCAGCGCATGGTCGCTCACCTACGGGTGGCTTCGTACGTTTGGTCTTCGCCGGTCTTCGGCGCTCGTTGGCGGCGCGGCGTTTGCTTTTTCGGGGTTCGTGATTGGTTGGGGCGGCTGGCCCCATGCCAACGTCGCTGCTCTTGCCCCCGGGTTGTTGTGGGCGGTGGAGAAGCTGATTGTTCAGCCGAGCTTGCGGCGGGGAGTACCGGTCGGGCTGATGTTCGCGGCGATGGTGTGGGCCAACTTCCCGCTGGTCTTGATCTACTTGACCGCGGGAACGCTGATGTATGTGGCGGCTCGCCTTGTCACCGAGCATGGGATACGTCGGTTTCCTGCCGTGGTTGGTGGTCTTCTCTCGAGCACCATGCTGGCCGCGGTTATCGCCATCGGGTTTGCTCTGCCCCACATCTGGCATTTCTCGGAGCGGCTTGGCTGGGGCGATACGACCTATCGGCGGTTCTCAACCGATTCGTCGGCCGGCGCCGAGTACCTGCTTACGAGCGTGTTCCCCGCGGCGTTTGGTTCTGACGGCCACGGGTCGCCATGGTGGGGGGCGGGTAATTGGGTCGAGTTCCAGATTCACGTTGGTGCGCCCGTGCTGGCCCTGGCGGTGTTCGCCGTGGCCGCTTGTCGGCACGGTGCCAGCGACCGCCGCCGCCTCGGTGCGGTTTACGGACTGTGGGCAATGGTCTTTGTGGGGGCGATGATTGCTTACGTCGGCGGACCCATAACCCGGATTCTGCAGACGATGATCGGTGACGTCGGGGGTTTGGCGACGCGTTCCAAAGTGCTGGTTTCGCTGGGCCTGGCTGGTCTCGCGGCCTTTGGGTTCGAGGCGTGGCTCGAAGATGATCCTGAGGTGGTGCGCTCCCGGCGCCGCAGCGCGGCAATCGCCGCGGTCTTGGGTGCGGGGTTTGGATTGTTCATGCTCAACAGCACGCGGCACTGGCTCGACGCCATGACGCTGCTCGGGAACCGGCGGTCTTTCTTGTTGGCATCGATCCCGCCGCTCGGTGCGACGGTGGCTATCGCGATCGTTTTGTTGGCTCGAGATCGCGGATGGCTCGGGGGAAAGGGCGTGCGCAACCTTGCGGCCATCACCGTGGTGGCCGAGTTGTTGACCTTCGCCATGCCGATCCCGACGGTTGCATCCGCCGGAGAACGAATCCACGAGACCGAATCTCACGAGCTCGTCGCCGAGTTGCTGGCCCCTGGGGAACGACTGACTGGTCAACGCAACGCCTTTTTTGCCAACTCCACGCAGATATTCGACATCAGGGTGCTCGGCGGCGACGTTCTCAAGTCGCCCGGCTATCAGGCGTTGATGACCGCTGTTGACCCAACGATTCTCACCGTTGAGGCCGGCGGCACCCCGACGTATCCGTCGATTCCGTTCGACGTCGACCTCACTCTGTCGGTCTGGGATGCCCTGGGGATTGGGGTTTGGGCGTTGCGCCCCGGAATAATTCCGCCCGGGCGAGTCGAGCCGCCAACCACGCTGGCATCCACCGCTGATCTGGTGATTTCGGAACGTCTTGGCGAACTCGTAGTGCCCCCGACTGGGTTACGTGCCGTGCTGTTGAGCTTGGAACTTGATCGTCCCGCGGCTGGTCGTATCTTTGTCGAGCTTCGAGACGGCGACGACGTCGTACTTTTGTCGGAGCGCCGTGATGATGGGCTCTTCGGCGAGCCGAGCGTGCGTCCTTTCACCGTTGCCGAGGGCCGATTCGCTCCCGGGTCCAAGCTCGCAGTGCGAGTCTGGGCGTCGGGCGACCCCGATCCCGTAATGCTGGGCATCGACGCGACCGAGGCGGCATCAATTGGTTATGTAGCGGCCGAGAGCGACGGGCTGGAACTGGTAGCAGGCGGCGATGTGACGCTGTTGCATCGCCAACGCAGTGCCTACGTGCGCTTGTACGACTCGGTGGTCGTGCAGCCGTCGCCAGAGCGAGCCGCCGCGATCGTCGTTGATCGAGCCTCTATTGATCAGGGGCCCGCGGTGGTCGACCGGGCCGTCGACCTCGCAGATGAAGCGGATGCATCGGCGCGGCTGATCGTCGACCTCGTTGAGGTCGAGGGCGACCAAATCCGTACGCGGGTCAGCGTCGACCGTGCCGCGTTGCTGGTTGCCGCCGAGAACGCCTACCCCGGGTGGAGTGTGACCATTGACGGCCAACCCTCGGATTTGGTGGTTGCCGACAGCACGCTGCTAGGGGTTGTGGTGCCCCCGGGAGATCATGAAGTTGTCTTCGAGTTTCGGCCGACCCACCTCGGTGCATCAGTGCTTATCTGGTTCCTGACAGCGGTTCTAGCCGCGGTGGTCTGGCGTGGCTTGGATGATCGAAACCGTATAAGACGCCGCGCGGGTTGAGGTTCCCGCGTTGCCCGCGTATGCTTTTGCGCTGGCCTTGACGCGCGTGTCGTTTTTGTCGCAGTGTCGGCCTTCTCCGCAAATTTTCGTTTCACCAAGGATTTATTCGTGCCCACGATTCAGCAGCTGGTCCGCAAAGGCCGCGAGACCAAGCGTCGCAAGGAAGCCACCCCGGCGCTCAAGGGAGCACCGCAGCGTCGCGGTGTCTGTACCCGCGTCTACACCGCCACCCCGAAGAAGCCCAACTCGGCTCTTCGTAAGGTCGCTCGTGTCCGGCTCACTTCCGGCACCGAAGTGACCGCCTACATCCCGGGCGAGGGTCACAACCTCCAAGAACACTCCATCGTGTTGGTGCGTGGCGGTCGTGTTAAGGACCTCCCTGGTGTTCGTTACAAGATCGTGCGAGGCACGCTCGACACCTCTGGTGTTCGTGACCGCAAGCAGGCCCGTAGCCGTTACGGCGTCAAGAAGGACAGCTGACATGCCGCGTAAAGGCCCCGCAACACGCCGCGAGATCGTCGCCGACCCGATTCACAAGTCGGTTCTCGTTACCCAGTTCATCAACAAGGTTCTGCAGCGCGGCAAGCGTTCGACCGCCGAAAAGATCGTTTACGACGCCCTCAACATTGTCGAAGAAAAGACCGGCGCGGAGCCGGTCGCCACGCTCAAGCGGGCCGTCGACAACGTTCGTCCTCAGCTCGAGGTTCGCAGCCGTCGTGTCGGTGGCGCCACCTATCAGGTGCCGGTCGAGGTGCGCCCTCGCCGGGCGTCCACCCTTGCTATTCGCTGGATGGTGAGCTTCTCTCGCGGTCGCCGCGAACGCACCATGGCCGAGCGTCTCGCCAACGAGATTCTCGACGCCAGCAACGGCATCGGCGCTTCTTGCAAGCGCCGTGAAGACCTTCAAAAAATGGCCGAAGCCAACAAGGCGTTTGCCCATTACCGCTGGTAGCTCCGGCTGCCGCGGTCTATCCGTTCACCACCCCGTACACTTTTCTACGACCGGGCATTTCCTTCAAAACGAAAGGGCCCGGTCGTGGTGCGTATCCGCACCGCTCGTTTACCTGAGGAACCTCCATGGCTGAGAAGCGAACCCCCCTCGCCAAGACCCGAAACATCGGGATCATGGCTCACATCGACGCTGGTAAGACCACCACGACCGAACGCATCTTGTACTACACCGGTCGGTCATACAAGATCGGCGAGGTCCACGACGGCGCGGCCACGATGGACTGGATGGAACAAGAGCAGGAGCGTGGCATCACGATCACGTCGGCTGCTACTCACTGCATCTGGAACGACCACCGCATCAACATCATCGATACGCCTGGTCACGTCGACTTCACCGTTGAGGTCGAACGTTCGTTGCGGGTGCTCGATGGCGCCGTCGCTGTCTTTGACGGTGTTGCGGGCGTCGAGCCTCAGACCGAAACGGTTTGGCGTCAAGCCGACCGCTACAACGTGCCCCGCATGTGTTTCGTCAACAAGATGGACCGCACCGGCGCCGACTTCTACTTCTGTCTCGACACCATCAAAGATCGTCTGACCAAGAACGTTGCGGTGCTGCAGCTGCCGATCGGTGCCGAAGGTGACTACGCCGGTACCGTCGATCTCGTCAAGATGAAGGCCCTGGTGTGGCCCGCTACGACCGATGAAAAAGATCTGGGCGCCACTTACGAAGAGCAGGACATCCCCGCGGACCTCGCCGACGATGCCGCTCTTTACCGCTCCGAGTTGCTCGACACTCTTGCCGACTTCGACGAAGACCTGATGATGAAGGTCCTCGACGAGGAAGAAATCACCGAAGCCGAGATCAAGGCCGCGATCCGCACCGGCACTCTCGAGCATGGCCTCGTTCCGGTTCTCAACGGCACGGCGTTCAAGAACAAGGGCGTTCAGCCGTTGCTCGATGCCGTGCTCGACTACCTCCCGTCTCCGCTCGATGTTCCGCCGATCACCGGCGAAGACAAGGGTGGCAACGAGGTATCTCGTGCCGCGAGCGACGACGAGCCATTCTCGGCACTTGCTTTCAAGATCATGACCGACCCTCACGTTGGTCGCCTGACCTACTTCCGGGTGTACTCCGGCACCTTCAGCAAGGGCGACATGGTGCTCAACACCCGCACGTCGAACAAGGAGCGGGTTGGTCGAATCCTCGAAATGCACGCCAACGACCGCGTCGACAAGGACGGGGTCGCGACCGGCGACATTGCCGCTGGCATCGGCATCAAGAACACCCGAACCGGCGACACGTTGTGTGATCCCGCTCACCCAATCACGTTGGAGAATCTCGATTTCCCGACCCCGGTGATCGAGGTTGCGGTCGAACCGAAGTCAAAGGCCGACCAAGAGAAGATGGGCAAGGCCCTCCAGGCGCTGGCCGAAGAGGATCCCACTTTCCGGGTCACGACCAACGAAGAGACCGCCCAAACCATCATCGCCGGCATGGGCGAACTGCACCTCGAGGTGCTGGTCGACCGCATGAAGCGCGAGTTCAAGGTCGAGGCCGCCGTGGGCAAGCCGCAGGTGGCCTACCGCGAGACCATTACGGCCACGGTTGCCGAATACACCTACACCCACAAGAAGCAGACCGGTGGTACTGGTCAGTTTGCCGTGATCTCTGCGACGATCGAGCCGAACCCCGGTGGCGAGTACGAATTCGAATCGAAGATCACCGGTGGGTCAGTTCCCAAGGAATACATCAAGCCTGTCGACCAAGGCGTGCAGGAGGCAATGAGCAACGGTGTGCTCGCCGGCTTCCCCACCGTCGACATCAAGGTCACGCTCGAAGATGGCAAGACCCACGACGTCGACTCGTCGGAAATGGCCTTCAAGATTGCTGGCAATGCCTGGTTCCGCGAGGTAGCTCGCAAAGCCAAACCAACCCTTCTCGAGCCGGTCATGGCTGTCGAAGTTGTCACTCCTGACGACTATCTCGGCGATGTGGTCGGCGACGTGAACTCCCGTCGCGGTCAGGTGCAAGGCACCGAACAGCGCGGGAATAACCAAGTTGTGAATGCACTCGTGCCGCTCTCCGAGATGTTCGGATACAGTACGGACCTGCGTTCACGCACGCAGGGGCGGGCTACGTACACGATGCAATTCGATTCGTACCAGTCCACACCTGCAAACGTCCAGGAAGAGATCGTCGCCCGCGTCCGCGGCGAGTGATCGTCTCCTAACCCAATCCCCAAGCACGAAACGACTAAGGAAAAACAGTTATGGCCAAGGAGACGTTCCAGCGGAACAAGCCGCACGTCAACGTGGGAACGATGGGCCACATCGACCACGGCAAGACCACCCTCACCGCTGCGATCACTAAGGTTCTCGCCGACAACGTCGAAGGTTCGGCGTTTACCGAGTTCTCAAACATCGACAACGCGCCCGAAGAGCGCGAGCGTGGTATCACCATCAACGTTTCGCACGTCGAGTACGAAACCGAGAACCGTCACTACGCCCACGTCGACATGCCGGGTCACGCCGACTACATCAAGAACATGATCACTGGTGCGGCTCAGGTCGACGGTGCCATCCTTGTGGTTTCGGCGGCCGACGGTCCCATGCCCCAGACCCGTGAGCACGTGTTGCTCGCCCGTCAGGTTGGTGTGCCGAAGATTGTTGTTGCTTTGAACAAGACCGACATGGTCGACGACGACGAACTCCTCGAGCTCGTCGAAATGGAAGTCCGCGAACTTCTTGACGAGTACGACTTCCCCGGCGACGACACCCCAGTCGTGCATGTGTCGGCGCTCAAGGCCCTCGAGGGCGACGACGACGCGGCGGCCAAAGTCATGGAGCTCATGGCTGCGGTCGACGATTACGTCCCCACCCCCGAGCGCGATCTCGACAAGCCCTTCCTGATGCCGATCGAGGACGTGTTCTCGATCACCGGTCGTGGCACCGTCGTGACCGGCAAGGTCGAGCAGGGCGCGGTTCACACCGGCGACAGCCTCGAAATTGTCGGCATCAAGGACACCTCGACCACCACTTGTACCGGTGTCGAGATGTTCCGCAAGCTTCTCGATCAGGGCCAGGCCGGCGACAACATCGGCGCCTTGCTGCGTGGTGTCGACAAGGACGACGTTCAGCGTGGCCAGGTGCTCGCCGCTCCCGGCAGCATCACCCCGCACACCGAGTTCGAAGCTCAGGTCTACGTGCTGTCGAAAGAAGAAGGCGGCCGTCACAAGCCGTTCTTCACCAACTACCGCCCGCAGTTCTACTTCCGCACCACCGATATCACCGGTACCATCCAGCTGCCCGAGGGCACCGAGATGTGCATGCCTGGCGATAACACCGAGATGCATGTCGAGCTGATCAACCCGATCGCCATGGACGAGGGCCTGCGCTTCGCTATCCGCGAAGGCGGCCGTACCGTTGGTGCTGGCTCGGTAACGAAGATTCTTAAGTAAGGCTGACTATGGCTGCAGGACAGAAGATTCGTATCCGACTCAAGGCTTACGACCACGAAATCATCGATCAGTCGACAAAGAAGATTGTCGAAACGGTGAAGCGGACGCAGGCTCACCTGTCGGGTCCGATCCCTCTGCCAACCGAGAAGCATCGTTTCACGGTTATCAAGGGTCCGTTCAAGGACAAGGATTCTCGGGAACATTTCGAGATGCGCATCCATAAGCGTCTTCTCGACATCCTCGATCCTTCGCCCAAGACGGTGGATTCACTTCAGCGTCTCGACCTGCCAGCCGGCGTCGATATCGAAATCAAAATCCAACAAGCCTAATTGTTGGATTTGTGCACCGAAACCGGTGCTATCGCACCGAGTTCGGTGCACAAATCGTGAGAGCCCCAGACCTTTGGTCTGGGGCTCTCCCCGTTTTCGTCCGATTCTTAGCCTTGTGAGATCACTTCGGTCACAATAACGTCGTGGGTGAAGTTCCCTTTGTTGTTGGTGCAGCTTGTGGCGCTACCCCGCAGCCACAGTTCGACCGTATGGACGCCAGCGCTGAGCGACGGAAACAGCGCCTGAGCGAACCACGCGCCCCCTGCCCCGTACTCGACGACGTTTCCACTGTCGGTACCGCTATAGACCGTGCTGGCCGCACCGACGTCGGTGAGGCCATCCACGCGGATCTGCCAGTGGCAGAACTGCGAGGTCGTGGCAACCTGATCGCTGTGACCGTCGACGCCTAGGACGATGTCAGTCGACGTTTGCGCTTTCGTGAACACGCCGAGGTCGGTGGTTTTTTCCCAACTGGTTGTGACTGTTGTGTCGACTTGAACTCCTCCGTATTGAATCCGGGTGATCGTGGGGGCGGCTGCCTGTACCGCATTAAGTATCGCAAGAAATCCGGGCTGCACCACGTTGGTGTCGTAACGGTGAGCGAAGGTCACGTTCTGGGCCCTGGTCACCGGTAGATCAGGTCCGAACGTTCCGTCACCAAACCCGGTGGTGATGCCGTTGTCGGCGGCCCAGTTGATGGCGGCTTCAAAGGGCGGACCGTGGGTCACGTCGGGGAATCGGTGCGTTGCAAAAGCGGTCGCCGGTGCAAGAAGTGCGATCGTCACAATGGCTATGCCTAGACGAACCTTGGTAATTGTGAATGTCATTCATGTGTCCTTGCGGTTGTATTTCGAGAGCAGGAGGTTTGGTGGCGCCGCTCGGTCGCGACGCGAAAATTCTTGCGAGCGAGGGGCGGTCGATGGGCGCGATTAGCGACCTGGCGCTGCGCCCCGCTCGCTTGTCGACTTAGGCGTTGGCGCAGATGGCGTAAGCCCGGAACGTGTGGCTCGCTGCATCAGTGTTGGTGCCGGCGGCCCGCCAGGTGTTGTTGAACGGATAGCTGCGGAAGACGTCGATGTAGTTGACACCGGCAGAAGTCGAGAAGCCGCCGGCGATTATGACCTTGCCGGCGCTGCAGGATGCACTTGCTGTGGCTGAGTTGCTCGCCGCGACGGTCACGAAACCGCCGGTGATGATTTCGAGGCCCGGTACACCGCTTGGGAGAGCAGAGATAGCCGAGGCGTTGGTGGCGACGCCAATGGCGTTGGCTGATATGCCGCTGACGTTGCCCGCGATGCCGGTCGCGTTAGCGGCGATGCCGGTGGTGTTGCTCGCTACCGCCGCGGCGTTGGTCGCGATGCCGGTTGCGTTGCTCGCTACGCCGGTGGTGTTGCTCGCTACCCCAGCGGTGTTGGATGAAATGCCGGTTGCGTTGCTCGCTACGCCGGTGGCGTTGCTTGCTACGCCCGCGGCGTTGGCGGCGATGGCCGGTTGTGCGACGTTGGTGTCGTAGCGATGCAGAAACGCGACGTCTTGGGCCCGGGTGACTGGCTCAGTGGGGCCAAATGTGCCATCGCTGAAACCGGTCGTGATGCCCTTCGATGCCGCCCAGTTGATGGCGTCTTCGAACAGGTCGCCGTGGCTGACATCGGAAAAGGTGTGGGTTGCAAGTGCGGTAGCGGGCACGAGCATTGTCACGGTGATTACCGCGATGGCCATTTTGACTTTGCTAATCGTGATTGTCATTGGTCATTCCTTGGTTGGTTTCCCGGCAGTCGCGGGGTTTCGCTTACTGTCGGGCGTGGGACGATAAAAGTGAGAGAGCCCCGGGCTAAGGCCCGGGGCTCTTCGGTCGCACCTCAGGGGGGAGGAGATGCGTGGGGGAGAGGGAGGGATTTCGCCGCCCCTGTACGAATAGATTCGGTCAAGTTGACCGCAACTTTGAGGACCTTCACTCTGTGTGGCATCTCGCACGAAGCTTCGAGTTCTTCTAGTATCGATGGATCGTTGGTTGACCAAGGGGTTACGGCTGTGCCGCGAGCAGAGATCACAGGCTGGGGTAAGTGTGTTCCGCCGGTGAAGCTCACGAACGACGACCTTGAACAGATGGTCGAAACGTCGGGTGATTGGATTGTCGCGCGGACCGGAATCGAACAGCGGGGGATAAGCCATGTGGAGGTGACCGACCTCGCTGAGGTTGCGGCGTTGCGGGCGCTGGCCGCCGCCGGTCTCGAACCCAAAGATGTGGACCTGCTGGTGATGGCGACCGTTACGCCCGAGATCACTTGCCCGAGCAACGCCTGTTTCCTTCAGGAACGGTTGGGTGCGGCCAATGCGGCGGCGTTCGATCTGAACGCCGCGTGCAGCGGTTGGGTGTATGGCTCGGCCACGGTTTCTTCGATGATCGAGTCAGGCATCGCCGAACGGGTCCTGTTGATCGGCGCCGAAAAGCTCCATTTTGTGATGGATTACCACGACCGTTCGACGTGCATTTTGTTTGGCGACGGAGCGGGCGCCGCGGTCTTTGAAGCCTCAACGAGCGGTGCAGGATTCTTGGCCCACGACTTGGGGGCTGACGGGGTTGCCGGCCGAACGATGGTTTTCCCTACTTTGGGCACCCGCGGCGAGTTGCTTCGACCGCGTAACCCAGCCGAGGACCGGCTTCATTTCGAAGGGCAAACGGTGTTCAAGATTGCGGTTCGGGGCATGGAGGCGTCGGTTCGCCGGGCTCTCCAACGCGCCGACATGACGATTGACGATGTCGACCTGGTAATCCCGCATCAGGCCAACCGTCGGATTATCGAAGCCGCGGTCAGGAGATTGGGTGTCCCGCTCGACAAGGTGATGATCAACATTGCTGATCATGGCAATTCGGCTGCGGCGTCAATTCCGATGGCACTGGCCGATGCTCTGGCGCAGGAGCGGGTGCATAGCGGCGACGTTGTTGTGCAAACGGCGTTTGGTGGTGGTGTGACTTGGGGTTCTTCTGTGTTCAGGTGGGGTGACCGGGTCGAGCCGTTGGGCCTTTGCGATGCCGACTTGGCGCCGTGTGATCAGACGGTCTTCGAACTGCTTGGCGCTAACCGCGAGTTCTTCGCCCCGTTTCACCAGATCACCGAAGCGCACACGGTCGAATAGCGGACACGGCCGTTAGCAGTAGCTGGTCGATTATCCGTAGTGGGTCGTTAGACCCATCCGGGTTAGGTCCTTGGTCCCGCGAACGGCTGGGCCTGAGGAAGCTTCCCACGTGACAGTTGCCCGGTCCTTGTCAAGGTTGGGGCCGAGAGTCCCGTAGGTGTCCTTGAGCGGTGAACCGGAGACACCTAGCCGGACAGGAAGAAGGACCCCCCAAAATGACCATTCGAGTATTTCTCTTGGATGACCACGAACTAGTACGAGAAGGCCTGCGGGCTGTGCTCGAACGTGAGACTGATATCGAGATTGTTGGCGAGGCTGGCACCGCGATTGATGGCATTCGCCGCATCGAAGCGACCCGTCCCGACGTTGCGCTCATCGACTTGATGCTCCCTGACGGCGACGGTCTTGATGTCTGCCGCGGCATCAAGGAACGTATCCCCGGCGTTGCTTGCCTGATTCTCACGTCGTATTCCAACGATGATGTCTTGCTGTCGGCTATTCGGGCTGATGCTGCGGGCTTCTTGTTGAAGCGGACCGCTGGAGTCGAGCTTGTACGGTCGCTTCGAGTAGTCGCCAACGGTGGTTCGCTGATCGATCCCACCCTTACTGGGCGGCTCCTCGAACGGCTCCGTTCGGGCAAGATCGATGACAATGACGGTTCGCTCTTGAACGAGTTGAGCCCTCAAGAGCGACGACTGCTTGATCACTTGGCCGAGGGTTTGACCAACCGCCAGATTGCCGAACGGATGAACCTTGCCGAGAAGACGGTAAAGAACTACGTCTCGAACTTGTTGCGTAAGCTCAACATGAGCAGCCGGACCGAGGCCGCGGTGTATGTGACCAACCTGCGGGCCGATCGCGAACGGCGGAGCCGTCTGGTGGATGGCGCCGCCACTTTGGCCTGACTCTCTGACAGTCTGTATGGGTGCTGGCGGGCCGATTGGCCCGCCAGCACCAGTTTTGCGGGCAATTTCTCCCGAATCGGTGTCGGCTGCCGACACCAGAAAGTGATGATGGGTCTTCTCCGCAAGTTCAACGCTCTGTTCGTCTCGGTTGTGGTCGTGGCGGTGGTCGCAAGTGCCGCGCCGGCGTCGGCCGCGGCTGGCGACCCTGATCCGCTGAGCCTCTTGCGAGGCGGCGGCGCGGCCGAGCAGTTCGGCCTCGGGGGCGACGTGACCACAGTCTGGATCTGCAACTCCGGCACCGCCGCCGACATTCAAACGTTCACGCTCACCGACGTTGTGGCGTGGGCCAACAGCACGATCTCGCCGTACTTCTCAACGATCTCACGGGGGCGGTATTCGAACACGTTCGTGGGTGGAGGCATCGTCTCAGCGTCCAACCCCAATGCATGCCTTGCCGCGGGGCGGGTCGCCACGTCCACGAGCAATGTCATGGTGATCGACCGAACTTCGGCGGCAGGCGGCTTTGGTGGCTCGGGGCTGGCCTACTACTCGGGGAACTCGATGACGACAGGATCTTTGGCTGATCCTGCTTCTTCGACGTCACGAGGGTTTTGGCTGGGCGGGGGCAGCTACGGCTTGCCGAGCATTGGTGCTCACGAAGTTGGTCACACGTTGGCCTGGCCCCACTCTGGCTCGGGCGCGACGGGCTCGGTGGCCCCCTACGACAATCAGTACGACATCATGAGCGGCGCTGGTACCGACAGTGGAAATTCAGGTGTGTACGACAACTTCTGCGGGAGCTTGGGTCCGTGTGAGGTGACTCACACCATGGCGATCAATCGTTATGCGAGTGGGTGGGTCGACCTCGACCAGATCGAGATCGTGGCGCGGAAGGGAATTGTTTCTGACCTGAACGGACCCGAGGCGGCCGGCAAACAGATGGCCTTGATCCCGTCGCCCGACCCGCTCGTGTATTACACGGTCGAAGCCCGTCCGAATACCGGATACGACGCCGTCTTGCCGTTTGGTGGTGTAGTTGTTCACACCGTTGACCTGACCGCCGCTTGTTCGACGCCGATTTGTTGGGGGGCGGCGAGACGTCAGCATCCGGCGGTATCGGCGATCGACAACGCCAATCACCTGATCGGTGTGGGCAGCAGCCTGACCCTCAACGGGGTGACGATTACCGTAACGGCGGCCACCGCGTCGGGGTACAACGTGTCGTTCACTGGGACGCCGACTGGATGCGCGATGGGACCCAATCCCTTTACCGATTTCGACGCAAATTCGTTTGCGTTCGCGAGCGTTGGGTGCATCCGAGTTCTTGGCATCACCACCGGCACGAGCGCCACTACCTATTCGCCCAAAGCATCGGTTACCCGCGAGCAGATGGCCGCCTTCTTGGCTCGGTTGTGGCGGGCGTTGGGCAATACTTGCTCGTCAACCCCGGCGCCCTTCAGTGACCTGGCCGGCTCCTTTGCCGCCGCCGATGTTGCGTGTATCTACGATTTGAAGGTGACGTCGGGTTTGGGCCTGGGAACCTACGGCACGGCCGCTTTGGTGACGCGTGAGCAGATGGCTGCGTTCTTGGGGCGTCTTTGGACGGCGCTCGGCAAGACTTGTTCGACCGCGCCGACGCCGTTCACCGATATTTCTGACTCGTTCGCGGTCCCCGACATCTCGTGCATTTACGCCATCGGCATCACCAAGGGCGCAACCGCGACCACCTACAACCCGAAGGGCAATGTGAATCGTGAGGAAATGGGGGCGTTCTTGGCCCGCTTCTGGGACGCGGCGCTGATCTGACGTTCGACGCCGCTGCCAACAGTTAGTGCCGGCCCCGCCGTTGCGCCGATTCGGTGAGGGTTGCTTCCTCAACGTCGAAGTGTTGACGGTAGCCAGAGGCGAACGCTTGGGCGGTTGCCGCGAAGGGCAAAGCGAGCAGCGCTCCGACAACGCCGAGTAGTGCCGCGCCGGCGATGACCGCTCCGTAGGCGACGGCCACGTGGATCTGCATGGTGTGAGCGGTGACTCGGGGGGCGAACACGTAGTTCTCGACCTGTTGGTAAATGATGATGCCAATCGCCACGAACAGGCCGGTCTTGGGCTGATGCAAAAGGGCGATGAGGATCGGCAACGCTCCGGCGAAGTAGGTGCCGATAACGGGGATGAATTGGCTGACTACGCCCACCCAAAGTGCTAGAGGTATCGGGAACGGCACGTCGAGCAGGCTGAAAACGACGTAGTGCGCGGCCGAGGACAAGATCGCCAGCACCGTACGTGAATAGATGTAACCGCCGGTCTTTTCGATGGCAAGGTCCCAGACGTCCAATACCATTTGTTGGCGCTTTGGTTGGAGGAACGAGCACACGTTTCGCCGTAGCTGTGGCCCTTCGGCGACCAGGTAGAAGGTGAACAGCAACACCGTGAATGTTTGGAACAAGACGTTGAGGACGGTGGTGCCGAGGTTGACGACGTCGTCGGCGAATCGGCTGGCTAGATCAGAGACCCCTCCGCCGTCCACGAATTCGTTGCTGACCCGCTGCAAGTCGATGCTGCTGTCGACATTGCGTTGCAGCCAGGACTCGGTGTCGGTGATGTAGCCCGGCGCCTGATCCACGAAACCTTGGATTTGGTCGGCCAATGCTGTTCCGATCGCCGCCGAAAACCCGACGAGGCTTATCAACATTGTGAGGTAGACGATCCAGACGCCGAGGCCCCGACGGATGCCCCATCGTTCGAGTCGGTTCACGGCTGGTTCGATGGCGAACGACAAGAACAGCGAGATGAGCACGACAATGAGCAATGACCGCAGTGACCTCAGAGCACCGGTACCCAGGTATGTGATCGCCCATCCGAGCCAGAACAGGGCGATTGCTTTGATCACCCATCGGGGGACCTTGGTGCCACCGGGGATAACGATCGTGCCACCGGTTGATTCGGGGACTGGTTCGTCGTCGGTCATGCGCGGGACGCTAGTCCCGGATGGCAAATGTGGGAGGGACCCGGTTGGTTCGCGAGGGTCGTGCCGTTAAGCTTTCAACTTCGTGCTCTCAGGTATCTGAGAGTCCGCAATCGATGTCTGTGAAGGCCCTCCGGGGAACCACACGGCAAAACCGAAACAACGCTCCGCCGGGTTCGCCTGTGCGGAGCGTTCGCGTGAGCAGCAGCTCCCGCGACGGCAACCACAGGAAGCAACTATGGCCACCAAGGCGATCGTCGGCGAAAAGGTCGGCATGACGCAGGTCTGGGATGAAGAGAACCGCATCGTCCCGGTCACTGTTCTGCGCGTCTCCCCTTGCCGTGTCGTGCAGGTAAAAACACCTGAGAGCGACGGCTACAGCGCCATCCAAGTCACGCGAGGCGTGCGGGATGCGAGCAAGTTCAACCGGCCCGAGACCGGACACTTCGACAAGGCCGGTGTCGATCCGGGCCGCACGCTCGTTGAGCTGCGTCTCGACGACGTCAGCGAGTTCAGTGTCGGTCAGGAGATCGGCGCCGATGTGCTCGCACAAGGCGAACTGGTCGACGTCACTGCCGTTTCACGCGGCAAGGGCTTCGCCGGAGCGATGAAACGGCACGGGTTTGGTGGTGCGCCAGCCAGTCACGGTGCCCATAAGAACCACCGCAAGCCCGGATCGGTGGGCCAGTGCGCTACTCCGAGCCGAGTTTTCCGAGGCAAGAAGATGCCTGGCCGTATGGGCAACGACAAGGTCACCACGCTCAACCTCTTGGTTGTCAAGAGCGACCCCGAGGCCGAGGTCTTGTTGGTCCGCGGCGCGGTACCTGGTGCCCGTGGCGCCACGGTCGTCATTCGCGATGCTGTGAAGGGAAGCTGACATGGCAAACGTCACCATGAAGACTCAGGCTGGCAAGAAGGCCGGCAGTGCCGATCTGGCGGCGGGCGTTTTTGGCATAGAGCCGAACATGTCCGTTATGCATCAGGTTGTCACTGCTCAGTTGGCCGCTCGCCGTGCTGGTACCCACTCCACCAAGACCCGTCGCGAAGTGTCGGGCGGCGGTGCGAAACCGTGGCGCCAAAAGGGCACCGGCCGGGCTCGTGCCGGCACGACTCGGGCGCCGCACTGGCGTGGTGGCGGTATTGCTCATGGCCCCAAGCCTCGCGATTACAGCCAGCGCACCCCCAAGAAGATGATCAAGCTCGCCCTCAACTCGGCTCTTTCCGACCGGGCCAGCGAAGACAAGGTCATCGTGGTCGACCAGTGGTCGTTCGAAACTCCCAAGACGTCCGACGCCAAGGCGGCGCTTGCGGCGATCGGCGCCGAGGGCAAGGTGTTGATGGTTCTCGGCGACGAGGACACGAACGCCTACAAGAGTTTCCGTAACCTCACCAATGTGCATTGCTTGCATGTCCGTGAGCTCAACACTTACGACGTGCTTGATAGCGACGTTGTTGTGTTCACCGAAGCGACGTTGCCGTCGGTACCCGCTGATGACGGATCCGGCGCGGGTTCAACCGAGTCGGTACCCGCTGATGACGGATCCGGTGCGGAAGTCACCGGAAGTGAAGGAGAGTCCTGATGCAGGATCATCGCGACGTACTTATCCGTCCTGTTGTTTCCGAGAAGTCTTATGGGCTCCTTGAGCAGAACGTCTACACGTTCGTTGTTAGCCCGGGTGCTTCTAAGCCCGAGATCCGCGACGCGGTCGAAGCGATCTTTGATGTGTCGGTGCTCAAGGTCAACACTCTCAACCGCAAGGGCAAGCGTAAGCGCAATCGCCGCAACGGCGGTTGGGGCTCCAAGCCCGACCAGAAGCGGGCCCTCGTTACTCTCGCCGAGGGTGACTCGATCGAATTGTTCGAGAACTGATCATGGCTATTCGTAAGCGCAAGCCCACAAGTCCTGGCCGCCGATTCCAGACGTCGTCGGATTTTTCCGAGATCACCTCGACGACTCCCGAGAAGAGCCTGGTTGGTCCGAAGTCCAAGACTGGTGGCCGCAACAATCACGGTCGCAAGACTTCTCGTCACCGTGGTGGCGGTCACAAACAGCAGTACCGAGTGATCGATTTTCATCGCAGCAAGGACGGCGTGCCGGCCACGGTCGCGACGATCGAGTACGACCCGAATCGCACTTGCAATATCGCATTGCTGCACTATCACGACGGCGAGAAGCGTTACATTCTTGCGCCCCGCGAGTTGCAGGTTGGCGACAAGCTCGAGTCTGGTCAAGGCGCCGAGATCCGTCCCGGCAATTCGTTGCCGCTGCGTTACATCCCGGTGGGTACCACGATTCACAACGTCGAGCTCAAGGCTGGCGCTGGCGCCAAGTTGGGTCGGTCAGCTGGTACTTCTATCCAGCTGGTAGCCAAAGAGGGCGATTTCGCCACGGTGCGTCTGCCGAGCACGGAGATGCGCCGAGTGCCGATCGATTGCCGAGCCTCGATTGGCGAGGTTGGCAATGCCCAACACGAACTCATCAAGATCGGCAAGGCCGGCCGTAACCGCTGGAAGGGCGTTAAGCCTCAGTCCCGCGGCGTGGTCATGAACCCGGTCGATCATCCTCACGGTGGTGGTGAAGGCAAGACTTCGGGTGGTCGTCACCCGGTCTCTCCTTGGGGTAAGCCCGAGGGCCGCACTCGCCGTGCCAACCAAGAATCCGACAAGCTGATCGTGCGCCGTCGCCGGACGCGCGGTTCGCGGAGGTAACTGTTATGCCGCGCAGCCTCAAAAAGGGCCCATTCGTTGACGATCACCTTCTGAAGAAGGTTGATGCGCTCAACGAGTCCGGAGACAAGAAGGTCATCAAGACCTGGTCTCGTCGCTCCACCATCATTCCGGACATGATTGGTCACACGTTGGCCGTTCACGACGGTCGCAAGCATGTCCCGGTGTATGTCACCGAATCGATGATCGGGCACAAGCTTGGCGAGTTCGCTCCCACCCGTACGTTCAAGTTCCACGCGGGTCAAGAACGAGGAGCTCGTCGCTGATGACCGCTAGCCAAACCTCTTCTCGCAAGACCAACGAGCGCCCTGGCACCCGTGCCAAGGTTACGTTCGTCCGAAGCTCGGCCTATAAGGCCCGCGAGATCCTTAACCAGATCCGTGGCAAGTCCTACGCCGAAGCGGCCGAGATCCTCGCGTTCTCCGAACGTGGCGTTTCTGAAGACATCGCCAAGGTTCTCGATTCTGCGGTGGCCAACGCCGAACACAACGACCATCAGCTTGCTGAGGAGTTGTTTGTGTCGGCTTGTTATGCCGACGAGGGTCCGACGCTCAAGCGTTGGCGCCCGCGTGCTCGTGGCCGCGCCACCAGCATCCGCAAGCGCACTTGTCACATCACTGTGATTGTGAGCAGGTACGACGAGGCGACTCTCGAGCGTCTTCGCGAACGCGAAGAGGCGAGCGGTCGTTCCGGTAGCACTCAGGTTGCTGAGGCTCGCCGGGCCCGTGTGGCTCAGTCCAAGGCCCGTCAGGCCGAACGTGACGCCGAGCACGACCATGATCACGATCACGACCACGATCATGAGGAGCCCAGCGTCGAGGCGCAAGCGGCCGACGTTGTGGCCGCGACCGAGGCTGCTCTCGACGAAGAGGGTTACGACGCCACCACGGCGGATTCCGATGCCGATTCGGTTGTCGACGCCGAGGACGCCACTCCGTTTGGTCCGCTTAGTCATGCACCGCTCGACGATGTGCACGAGGCCCCGGACGGATACCCGATCAAGGGCAACGCCGACTCGATGAAGTACCACCAGCCCGAGGGCCGTTGGTTCGAGAACACGGTTGCCGAAGTTTGGTTCGCCACCACCGACGCGGCCGAGGCCGCGGGCTTTACCGAGGCTGGTACCAAAGCCTCCGACGCAGGCGAGGAAGAGTAACAATGGGACAAAAGGTCAACCCGTACGGCTTCCGCCTGGGTATCACCACCGATTGGAAGAGTCGTTGGTTCGCTGATCGTGAGGAGTATTCCGACAACGTGGTCGAGGATTGGAAGATCCGCGATTTCTTGTTGTCCGAACTGCCTCACGCCGCGATCAGCCGCGTCGAGGTCGAACGCACCCGCGAACGGCTTCGGGTCGATGTTCACACTGCTCGTCCTGGCATCGTTATTGGTCGCCGCGGTGCAGAGGCTGACCGCCTCCGGGCCGGTCTCACCGACATCAGCGGCAATGCCAAGGTTCAGCTCAACATTCAAGAGATCAAGCAGCCCGAACTCGATGCTGCTTTGATCGCTCAAGGCGTCGCCGATCAGCTTGCTGGTCGTGTGGCTTTCCGCCGGGCCATGAAACGTGCAGTCCAGAACGCTCAAAAGGCCGGTGCTCTCGGCATTCGAGTCCAGTGCTCGGGCCGCTTGGGTGGCTCCGAAATGGCTCGTACCGAGTGGTACCGCGAAGGTCGAGTGCCGTTGCACACGCTTCGCGCCGATGTCGATTACGGCTTCCGCGAAGCCAAGACCACCTACGGCCGTATCGGCGTGAAGGTCTGGCTGTACAAGGGCGACATCCTTCCCTACAAGACGCAGACCGACGACAAGGCCACACTCGAAGCCGCCATGGCTGCCGGAGAGACCTCTGGTCAAGCCAAGCCGCGCAAGATTGTGTCGAGCGCCGCAGCCCGCAAACGCGTCTCTACTCCCGACACCGATCCCGAGGTCGATGAGACTCCGGCGCCGTTGGTCAAGAACGCCGATCCCGAATTCGAGAAGTTGCTCGACGACGAGGAAGCCATCGAGGCTTCTACGCGTGAGCAGAGCGAGACCCCGAACTTCCGGGCGAACGACTGAGGTTGCTGACATGTTGATGCCAAAGAAGGTCAAGCACCGTAAACAACATCGTGGACGTACCCAAGGACTTGCCAAGGGTGCGACAGAAGTTACCTACGGTGATTTCGGGATCCAGGCTCTCGAACCGGGCTGGATCACAGCCCGCCAGATCGAGGCTGCTCGTATCGCCATGACCCGCCACATCAAGCGTGGCGGCAAGGTCTGGATCAATGTTTTTCCCGACAAGCCGGTCACCAACAAGCCGGCCGAGACCCGTATGGGTTCGGGCAAGGGCAACCCCGAGAAGTGGGTTGCGGTAGTTCGCCCCGGTCGGATCATGTTCGAGTTGTCCTATCACGACGAGACAATCGCTCGTGAGGCAATCGACCGCGCTATTCAGAAGCTCCCTATCAAGGCGCGCTTCTTGGCTCGTGAGGAGGGCTTCTAATGGCTAAGACCAAGTCGCTCGCCGATCTAGGCGACGTCGAACTCTTGGAGAAGCTGGCCGAATCCAAGGAAGAGCTGTTCAATCTGCGCTTCCAGTTCGCTACCGGCCAACTCGAGAACTCGGCCAACATGAAGCTGGTCAAGAAAGAAATCGCCCGCATGCTCACCGAGTTGCGGGCCCGCGAAATTGCCGACGCCGAAGCGGCGGCAGGCGGAGAGGACAACAATGGCTGAGCAGCCAACAACCCGTGACAACGCTCGCAAGGTTCGCGAAGGCGTCGTCGTTTCGGACAAGATGGACAAGACCGCGGTAGTCGAGGCCACCGATCGCGTTCGGCATCGCCGCTACGCCAAGACGGTGCAGCGCGCCAAGCGTCTTCACGTTCACGACGAACTCAACACGCTCAATATTGGCGACCGAGTCCGTGTTCAAGAGACTCGCCCGATGTCGAAGAACAAGCGCTGGCGCCTCGTCGAGGTTCTGGAGCGTGCGAAGTGATCCAGCAAGAATCACGCCTACGCGTCGCCGACAACTCGGGCGCCAAAGAGGTCTTGTGTATCAAGGTCCTCGGTGGCTCGAAGCGTCGTTATGCCTCGATCGGCGACATATTTGTCGCCGCGGTCAAGGATGCGACCCCTGGCGCACAGGTCAAGAAGGGCGATGTTGTCAAGTGCGTCGTCGTTCGTGTCAAAAAAGAGAAGCGTCGTCCGGATGGCAGCTATATCCGGTTCGACGAAAACGCTGCGGTGCTGATCAACGATCAAAAGCAGCCGCGCGGAACCCGAATCTTCGGCCCGGTTGGTCGTGAATTGCGTGACAAGCAGTTCATGCGGATCGTGTCGTTGGCTCCGGAGGTCCTCTAATGAAGATCATCAAAGGCGACCGTGTGGTCGTGCTTACTGGCAAAGACAAGGGTGCTGAAGGCATCGTTGAACGGGCGATTCCCGAGACCGGCAAGGTCATCGTGGAGGGCGTCAACGTCGCCAGGAAGCATCAGGCTCCGACTCGCCAAGACCAACAAGGCGGCATCATCGATAAGGCGATGCCTCTCGACGTTTCCAACGTTGCGGTGGTTAGCCCCAAAGATGGCAAGGCCACCCGCGTGGGCTATCGGATCGACGACCACGGCATCAAGGTCCGAATTTGTCGGCGCACTGGAGTCGAACTCTGATGACCACTACTACTTACGTGCCGCGGCTTCGTGCCAAGTACAACGAAGAGATTCGTGGCGCTCTCAAAGAGCAGCTCGAACTGCCCAACATCATGTTGGTGCCAAAGATCGAGAAGATTGTGCTCAACATGGGGGTCGGCGAAGCCGTCGCTCAGGCCAAGCTTCTCGAGGGTGCGCTCTCCGATATGGAGATCATCGCCGGCCAGAAGCCCGTTATTACCAGGGCCAAGAAGTCCCTCGCCAGCTTCAAGCTGCGTGAAGGCCAGGCCATTGGCTGCAAGGTCACGCTACGCGGCGACCGCATGTACGAGTTCTTCGATCGCCTCGTCTCGCTGGCGATCCCCCGAATTCGAGACTTCCGAGGGTTGTCGCCCAAGTCCTTTGACGGCAACGGCAACTACACCTTCGGTGTCACCGAACAACTCATGTTCCCCGAGATCGACTACGACAACGTGGTCACCACTCGTGGAATGGACATAACGATTGTCACCACGGCGAAAGAAAACGACCACGGGCGTGCATTGCTCGCGGCGTTTGACTTCCCGTTCCGACGCGAGGGGCAGTGACCCATGGCTAAGAAAGCACTACGCGAAAAGCAGCAGCGCACCCCAAAGTTCAAGGTGCGTGCCTACACCCGATGCCGTCGATGCGGTCGTCCGCATTCGGTGTACCGCAAGTTTGGTCTATGCCGAATTTGCTTGCGCAAGATGGCCCACGCCGGCGAGTTGCCGGGCGTGAAGAAGGCGAGCTGGTGAGGGGAGCACGACAATGACGATGACAGATCCGATTTCGGACATGCTGACCCGCATTCGCAACGCCAACGTTGCGATGCACGACGAGGTATCCATGCCTTCGTCGAAACAAAAGATTGCTCTGGCCAAGGTGCTCGAGACCGAGGGGTACATCTCCTCGTTCGCCGAGGCCGACAACGGCGAGAAGCCCGGCAAGACGCTGACCATCGAGATGAAGTACAGCCCCGAACGGGCTCGTGTCATCTCCGGTCTGAAGCGTGTATCCAAGCCCGGTTTGCGCATTTACCGTCAACGCAACGAGATCCCCCGTGTTCAGGGTGGCCTCGGTGTGGCGGTTGTGTCGACCAACAAGGGCCTGATGTCTGACCGAGAAGCGAGGAAGAACCGCATGGGCGGCGAAATCCTTTGCTTCGTTTGGTGAGGGAGCAGCAATGAGCCGTGTAGGCAGTTCACCCATCACAGTCCCCGCCGGCGTCGACGTTTCCATCAATGGCGCGTCGGTCACCGTTACCGGGGCCAAAGGCACCCTGGAGCGCGAGCTCCCGGGCGGCATCACGATGTCTCTCGAAGACAGCGTGCTCACCTTGGAACGTCCCGACGACTCGGGAGGCGCCAAGGCATTCCATGGCCTGTCTCGTTCGTTGGTGCAGAACATGATCACCGGTGTTTCTGAGGGCTTCGTCAAGGAGTTGCAGATTCTCGGCGTTGGTTACCGTGCTACCGCCAAGGGCCCCAACGCCCTCGAGTTGGCGCTCGGTTACAGCCATCCGGTCAACATCACCGCACCTGACGGCATCGAGTTCGATGTTCCGGTTCAGACCCAGATTTTCGTCAAGGGAATCGACAAGCAGCTGGTTGGTCAGGTTGCCGCCGACATCCGTAAGTGGCGCAAGCCCGAGCCTTACAAGGGCAAGGGAATCCGCTACAAGGACGAACGCGTTATCCGCAAGGCCGGAAAGGCAGCGAAGTAGTCATGGCAGTTTCAGCAAAGAAGCGTCGCGACGATCGCATCCGCCGCCATCGTCGGGTTCGTAAGAACGTCCGTGGTAGCGCCGAGCGTCCCCGTGTCGCCGTATTTCGTTCGAACAAGCACATCTCCGCTCAGGTCATTGACGACCTCACGGGCGCGACTCTTGCTTCGGTGTCGACCACCGAAGCAGCGCTGCGTGGCGATGTAAACAGCAATATCGAAGCAGCGGCCAAGGCCGGAGCGCTCTTGGCCGAACGGGCCAAGGCCGCGGGCATCGAAGCGGTTGTTTTTGATCGTGGTGGGTTCCGCTACCACGGCCGGGTTGCGGCGCTTGCCGAGGCAGCCCGTGAGGGAGGATTGGTCTTCTAATGGCGTACCAACGAAACGAACGTGAGCCGAACCCACGTGATGGTGGCGAAGGCCTCCGCGAATCGCGGGTCATAAACATCAACCGCGTGGCCAAGGTCGTCAAGGGCGGTCGTCGCTTCAGCTTCACCGCTCTTGTGGTGATCGGCGACGGCGCCGGCAAAGTCGGGCTCGGCTATGGCAAGGCCAAAGAGGTCCCGCTGGCTATCCAGAAGGGCACCGAAGAAGCTCGACGTAATCTGTTCTCCGTGCCGATGGCCGGCAGCACGATTGTCCACGAGACCATCGGCGAACTTGGTGCCGGGCGAGTAATGCTCAAGCCCGCTGCTCCCGGTACTGGTGTTATTGCTGGTGGTGCCGCTCGCGCGATTCTCGAAGAGGCTGGCGTGCACGATGTCTTGTGCAAGTCGCTTGGCTCGCCCAACCACATCAACGTTGCCCGAGCAACGATCGAAGGTCTCAAGGGTCAGCGTCGTCCCGACGAAGTCGCCCGCCTTCGTGGTCTTGACCCCGAAGAGTTCCTTCCCGGCGCTCTTTGGACCGCCTACCAGGCCAGCGAACGCGGCGAGCAGAAGCCCGCGGCTGCCGAGGAGTCCTGATGGCTATCAAGGTCACTCAAGTAAAAAGCAACATTGGCTGTAAGCCCAAGCAGCGTGGCACCCTTCGTGCCCTTGGTCTGCGCGGCATCGGCCGTTCCAACACCCTTCCCGATCGTCCCGAGATCCGGGGCATGATTGCCCGGGTTCCTCACCTGGTTTCGGTCGAAGAGGGCGTGTCCGAAGGAGCAGACGAATGATCAAGCTTCACGATCTCGAGCCAGCTGATGGTTCGAACAAGCGTGGCAAGCGCAAAGCTCGCGGTATCGGCGGCAAAGGCGGCAAAACCGCGGGCCGCGGCACCAAAGGCCAACGCGCTCGTAACACCGTGCCGATTGGGTTCGAGGGTGGCCAGATGCCGCTGCTCCAGCGGGTTCCGAAGCTGCGAGGTTTCACCAACCCGTTCCGGGTCGAGTACCAGGCCATCAATCTCGACACCATTGCCGACTCGGGCCTCACCGAGATTTCACCCGAAACTCTGTTGGAGCGCGGGCTTGTCGGCAAGGGTGCGCTGGTGAAGATTCTTGGTCGCGGCGAACTTTCGAGTGCTGTCACCGTCAAGGCCCATGGGTTCTCGAAATCCGCCGAAGCAGCTATCACCGCAGCAGGCGGTACTGTCGAGAAGCTCGATCTGCCGTGGGGCGTTCGCCCTGCACACGGCAGCTTCAACCAACACACCAACCGATGATCTTTGGTGGGCGCCGCATGGTGCCCACCACGGTCAACTGACCGGCCCTACGAGGAGAACGACACGTGCTGCAACGAGTTCTAAACATGTTCCGGGTCGCCGACCTTCGCGGCAAGATCCTGTTCACGCTGTTCGTAATAGGGCTGTATCGCCTTGGTGCGTTCGTGCCCGCTCCCGGTGTCGACGTCGAGGCGGTGCAGTTGCTTCGCGATCAGGCCAACGAGGGCGGGATTTTGGGCTTCATGCAGCTCTTCTCGGGTGGTGCCCTCACCCAGTTTGCGGTGTTCGCGCTCGGGATCATGCCCTACATCACGTCGTCGATCATCATGCAGATCCTCGGCGTCGTGATCCCCAAGATCGAACAGTGGCAAGAGCAGGGGGCGGTCGGTCAACGAAAGATCACCCAGTGGACTCGTTACCTCACGGTGACGATTGCGTTGGTGCAGTCGACCTCGTTTGCGTTCTTGTTCCACCAGGGAAACTTGGTGGGCAACGTCGACCTTCTCCCCGATTTCAACGCTTGGACAGTGTTTGTGGTCGTGCTCACTCTCACCAGTGGCACCGCCCTACTGATGTGGATGGGCGAAGTCATCACCCAGCGCGGGGTCGGCAACGGCATGTCGCTGCTTATTTTCGCTTCGGTGGTATCGAGCCTGCCGGCTCAGGGCGCATTGGTGAAGGCCGAGAACGGCAACTTCGCATTGGGTGCGCTGATTGCCGTGGCGGTGTTGTTGCTGGTCGCGGTCGTATTTGTCGAGCAGGGTCAGCGTCGTATCCCGGTCCAGTTCGCCAAGCGTGTCGTCGGCCGGCGCATGTATGGCGGGCAGAGCACCTACATCCCTCTGAAGGTCAACCAGTCCGGCGTGATCCCGATCATCTTCGCGAGCTCGGTTCTTTATTTGCCGAACCTCGTTGCGGTTGCGCTACCCGACCAAGGGGTTGGCGGCAGTATCCAGCGCTGGGTAAGCGCTCACCTGGCCACGCCGAGTGATCCGATTTACTTGATCTTCTTTGGTTTGTTGATTATCGGCTTCGCCTACTTCTACACCGCCATAAGCTTCGATCCGGCCAAGCAGGCCGACACTATCCGCAAGCAGGGTGGCTTTATCCCCGGTATCCGCCCAGGTCCGCAGACCGAGCGCTACTTGGCTCGCATCTTGTCTCGTATCACTTTCCCTGGGGCTTTGTTCATTGCCGGCGTGGCACTGATCCCTTCAATTCTCATCTCTGCCACCTTGGGTAGTGCAGGCAGCGGGGGCCACGGTGGCGGCGCGGGTAGCTTCGCGTTTGGTGGCATCTCTTTGCTGATCGCCTCAGGTGTTGCGCTCGAAACAATGAAGCAGATCGATAGTCAGCTCATGATGCGAAACTACGAAGGCTTCCTCAAGTAATTATGGGCGCGCTTCGTATGGCGATTCTTGGCCGTCAAGGATCAGGCAAGGGAACTCAGTCGCTGCGCATCGCCGAGCGGTACGGCTGCGTGCACGTTTCGACTGGTGATGTCTTGCGAGCCGCTGTCGCCGATGGCACCGAACTAGGACGCCAGGCTTCGGCCATCATGGAGTCGGGCGGTTTGGTCGGCGACGACATCATGAACGGCATCGTCGCCGAGCGTCTCGCTCAGGCCGACGTTGTCGAGCGGGGTGTCTTGCTCGACGGATTTCCGCGCACCGCCGATCAGGCCGATGCGCTCGAACAAATTCTCACCGATCTCGACCACAGCCTCACCATCGCGGTGAACCTAGAAGTGGCTGTCGAAGAGGTCACTCAACGGATGATGGCTCGTGGTCGTTCCGACGACACCGAAGAAGCCATTGCTCGTCGGTTGTCGCTCTACGAAGAGCAAACCGCGCCTTTGTTGTCTTGGTTTTCCGACCGCGGCCTGCTGGCCACGGTGGATGGCCTCGGCGAAGAGGACGAGGTCTTTGCTCGTCTGCAGACGACTATCAACGGACGTCTTCAGTGATGAAGGCGTACGGGTTGGTCAGCTCCGGTGCGTCCGGTAGCGTAGTTGACTGGCCTGTTCCAAGGTCACCACGCGGCGCCATTGTTACCGCGTGTTTTCAGGAGGTTTAACTCTGCCGAAGCCTAAAGAAGATGCAATCGTCCTTGAGGGCGCCGTTACCGAGTCGTTGCCGAACGCCATGTTCCGGGTCGAGTTGGAAAACGGGCACCAAGTCCTCGCGCACATCAGCGGCAAGATGCGGATGCACTACATCCGGATCCTTCCGGGCGATCGCGTTCAGGTGGAGCTGACCCCCTACGACCTCCAACGAGGCCGTATCACCTATCGCTACAAGTAACTCCCGGCATTCCGGCCGGGGGACACAACGATCGGCCGGATTTCTCGGCCAACAAATTTGCGGCTGCACGAGCAGCCGGGAGCAACATGAAGGTTCGACCAAGCGTCAAGAAGATCTGTGACAAGTGCAAGGTGATTCGTCGCCACGGCCGCGTCATGGTCATCTGCGAAAACCCGCGTCACAAGCAGAGGCAAGGCTGAAATGGCACGCATTAGCGGTGTAGATATTCCGCGAGACAAACAGGTAGGCATCAGCCTTACCTACATCTATGGCATCGGCCGTACGGTTGCTCTTCACGTTTGTGAAGCCACCGACATCGATCCCACCACCAGGGTTCGCGAGCTGACCGACGACGAAGTCGCTCGTCTTCGTGCCTACATCGACTCCGACCTCAAGGTCGAAGGCGATCTGCGTCGCCAGGTGTCTCAAGACATCAAGCGCAAGATGGAGATCGGCTGTTACCAGGGTTTGCGCCACCGTCGTGGCTTGCCAGTTCGCGGCCAGCGCACCCACACCAACGCTCGTACGCGCAAGGGTCCCAAGAAGACCGTTGCCGGTAAGAAGAAGGTCACGAAGTAATGGCTAAGCCAGCTGCAGGAGGCCGTCGGCCTCGCAAGCGCGAGCGTAAGAACGTCACCCACGGGGTGGCGCACATCAAGAGCTCGTTCAACAACACAATCATTTCGATCACCGACCAGCGTGGCGATGTCATTGCGTGGGCTTCGGCCGGCAATGTCGGGTTCAAGGGTTCGCGCAAATCGACTCCGTTCGCCGCACAGTTGGCGGCCGAGCAGGCCGCGCGTCGAGCTATGGAACATGGCGTGCGCAAGGTTGATGTTCAGGTCAAGGGTCCGGGTTCGGGCCGCGAGACCGCTATTCGTTCGATCCAGCAGGCTGGTATCGAAGTCACCGGAATCAAGGATTGCACCCCGATTCCTCACAACGGCTGTCGCCTCAACAAGCGTCGGAGGGCCTGAGCATGTCTCGTTACACCGGACCCCGAGCACGCGTTTCGCGCCGTCTCGGCACCAACATCTGGGGCACCAAGGGCGAAACCATCGCTCTGGACAAGCGCCCGTATCCTCCTGGCGAGCACGGCCGGTCGCGTCGCCGCGGCTCCGTGTCTGAGTACTTGTTGCAGCTTCAAGAGAAGCAGAAGGCTCGCTTCTCCTACGGACTCACCGAGCGTCAGTTCCGCAACATCTTTGCCGAGGCCAGCCGTCGTCAGGGCGTGACCGGCGAGAACATGCTTCAGTACCTCGAGTGTCGTCTCGACAACGTCATTTACCGCGCTGGCTGGGCGGCAACTCGTCCCCAGGCCCGTCAGTTCGTTGGCCACGGTCACGTGAGCGTCAACGGTCGTCGGGTTGATATCCCGAGCTACCGCGTCCGCAAGGGCGATGTAGTCGAATTGCGCGAGTCGGCACGCGACTTCACTGTTGTCCAGTGGAACCTCGATGTTCTCGACCGTACGCCTCCGGCGTGGCTCGACCGCAACGAGCAGTTCCAGACCACCGTCCGCGAGCTGCCCATTCGCGAGCAGATCGACATCCCCGTCCGCGAACAGCTCATCGTTGAGCTGTACTCGAAGTAACAGAGGTATCTGATGCTTGTCATTCAGCGCCCAGCCGTCGAGGCGATCGACGAGGCTGAGGGGAATCTTCAGCGCTTTTCGGTCGGCCCGCTCGAGCCTGGCTTTGGTCACACAATCGGCAATTCGTTGCGTCGCACGTTGCTGTCATCGATCCCGGGAGCTGCGGTTACGCAGGTTCGTTTCGATGACGCGCTTCACGAGTTCGACACCATTACCGGTGTCGCTCAGGATGTGACCGACATTATCTTGAACCTCAAGGACCTTGTCCTCGTTGTTCACACCGACGAGCCAGTAACGTTGCGCCTTGATGCTCGTGGCCCGGCCGAGGTGACTGCGGCGGATATTCAGCCCCACCCCGATGTCGAGATCCTCAATACCGATCTCGATCTGGCGTCGCTAAACGGCAAGGGTCGCCTTGCGGTCGACCTCACCGTTGCGACCGGACGGGGCTACGTGTCGGCCGATAAGAACAACACCAGCTCCACCATCGGCGTGATTCCGATCGATTCGATCTACTCGCCGGTTCGGCGCGTATCGTTCCAGGTCGAGGCCACCCGGGTCGAGCAGTCCAACAACTTCGACCGTCTCATTCTCGAAATCGAAACCGACGGTTCGATCAGCCCTCGCGAAGCGCTGGCATCAGCCGGTGGCACTTTGCGGGCCTTGGTACAGTTGGTCGAAGAGATGAGCGACGAGCCACAGGGTCTCGAGCTCGGCGAAGCTATTCAGGTCGCGACCGGTGGTCCCGACATGGAACTACCCATCGAAGATCTCGAACTGTCCGAGCGTCCCCGTAACTGCCTCAAGCGGGCCCAAGTCAATACTGTGGGCGAGCTGTTGCAAAAGAGCGAGGACGATCTCTTGGCCATCACAAACTTTGGTCAAAAGAGCCTCGACGAAGTTATCGAGAAGCTTGACGAGCGAGGCCTCTCGCTCCGGAATCGAGACTAATCATGCCCGCAACTCCACGCAGGGGTCGCCGCTTTGGCGGCAGTTCTGCTCACCAGAAATCGATGATGGCCAACTTGGTTGCTTCGTTGATCGCCGCCGAAGGCATCACAACTACCGAGGCCAAGGCCAAGGCGGTTCGTCCGATTGCCGAGAAGATGATCACCAAGGCCAAAAAGGGCGGCCTGCACAACCATCGCAACGTCGTCAAGTTCCTTGGCGATCGCGAGATGGCAAGCAAACTGTTTGACGAGATCGGCCCTCGTTACGAGGATCGAGCCGGCGGTTACACTCGCATTATCAAGCTCGACCCTCGTTCGGGCGACAATGCGGCGATGGCCCGCATCGAACTGGTCTAGTCAGACCCCCCGGTGCCGGCGAAACCGCTGGCCTCTTCTTTAGATTCTGCTCCATGGTCCGGCCAGCTAATGCTGAGTCGGACTTTGGCCTTTTCGGGCGAGGTCTCTAGCCTCGTACGTCGTGACAATCCGCCTGCCGCCTCCACCACCCCCCGGCTTTGGTCGGGTGCGGGCCACGATTGCCTACGATGGCGCGCCGTTTCACGGCTTTGCCTCCAATCCCGAAGTTGTCACGATTCAGGGCGAGATCGAGCGCGCCCTCACAGTTGTGTTGCGACATCTCGTCCAAATCGGTTGTGCCGGTCGCACCGACCGCGGCGTGCACGCTCGTGGGCAGGTGATTTCGTTCGACGCCGATCTTGGTCACTTCGAGCCGGTGGCTTTGACGCGCGCGTTTAATCGAATGCTCGACCCGTCGATAGTCATGCGTGACGTAGAACTGGTCGACGACACCTTCGACGCCCGGTTGTCGTGCATCGGGCGGTCCTATCGCTACCGGATTCTCAATAGCAAGGTGCCCGATCCGTTGCTGACGGATTTGGTTTGGCATGTACGCGACGAGCTCGATCTGCGAGCAATGAACGTTGCCACAGATCGCATTTTGGGTCTCCACGACTTCTCTACGTTCAGTAAGCGAAACAAGTCGCGCCCCACCGAGACCTTTCTGCGCCGCGTTCATCATGCTCAGTGGCGGCGATTTGGCGAGACCGTGCAATTCGACATCACCGCCAATGCTTTCACCCATCAGATGGTGCGGACCCTGGTTGGGTACTTCGTCGACATCGGCTTGGGTCGACGTCGGGCCGCCGATCTCGGCGCGGCTTTGGCGGCGATGGACCGCGCCGTGGTGGGTTCGCCGGCGCCACCGCACGCTTTGATCTTGTGGAGCGTGAAGTACGGCGATGGACCGGTTGTTAAGCCCTGACCCACGCCGCCAAGAAATCGCGGCGACGCGCGATTGTTGTTGGTCAATGCTGGGCCTAGGCTTGTCCGCTGGTCCTGATGCCCCTTTCCGGCATCGACCGTCTTGATCTTTTCGAACTTCCGCGGAGGAAGCGTGTCCACCTACACCCCAAAGGCCAGCGAGATCACCCGCTCCTGGCATGTCGTCGACGCCGAAGGCCTTGTCCTTGGTCGTCTTGCCACCGAAGTTGCCAACATCTTGCGCGGCAAGCACAAGGCGACGTTCACGCCGCACATGGACATGGGCGACCATGTCATCATCGTGAACGCCGACAAGGTGGTTCTGACCGCCGGCAAGGCCGAGAAGAAGATGGTTTACCGTCACTCGGGATTCCCCGGCGGAATCAAGTCCGAAACCTATGCCGCCAAGCTTGCTCGTAAGCCCGAGCAGGCCGTGCTCGACACCGTTCGGGGCATGTTGCCCAAGACCCGTCTCGGACGGGCGCAGATCTCCAAGCTCAAGGTCTACGCCGGTCCTACTCATCCGCACTCGGCGCAGAATCCTCAGCCGCTCGAGATTGCCCACGCCAAGTTCCAGGCTCGCGCCTGATTAGGAAGAATCCGATGACTACTCCGATCACTCAAACTACTGGCCGACGTAAGCGCTCTGTCGCTCGTGTCCGCTTTCGCAGCGGCGAAGGCGTTGTCACCGTCAACGGCCGCCCAGTCGACGACTACTTCCCGGCCATGACTCACCGCATGGCGTTGCTCGAGCCGCTCGAAGTAACCGAGACCATCGGCACTTACGACATCGACGCGACGATTCATGGCGGCGGCACAACCGGCCAGGCCGGTGCGTTGCGGCTGGGCATTGCTCGTGCGCTGGTCGAGATCGATCCGGAAAACCGCGACACCCTCAAGAAGGCTGGCTTTCTTACTCGCGATCCTCGCAAGAAGGAATCCAAGAAGTACGGCCTCAAGAAGGCCCGCAAGGCGCCTCAGTACAGCAAGCGCTAACCATTTGCTGTCGGCCACCGACATTGTGCCGATGGTGATGTCGTGACTCTCAAATTCGGGACTGACGGCATGCGGGGCGACGCTCGCACCGAACTCACGGCCGAGGTCGTGAGTTCGCTCGCGTATGCGGCGGCTTTAACGCTCGGGGTCGATGGTTTTGTGGTGGGCCGTGACACTCGTGAGTCGGGGCCCGTTTTGGCGGCCGCGGTGCGTAGAGGTGTTACGGCCGCAGGTGGGAACTGTGTCGACGTTGGCGTGGTGCCAACACCGGCCGTCGCGTTGTGGTGTGCCCAACACAATGTGGCTGGGGCCATGATTTCGGCCTCTCACAATCCTTGGTACGACAACGGCATCAAGTTCTTTGCCGCTGGCGGGCTGAAGCTCTCCGACGCGGTTCAAGCCGACATCGAAGCTCGTTTTGACGAGGTTCATTCTGGTGGCTCGGTGCCGGTCGATTCCGATGCGGCAGTGGAGCGCGCCGATGCCGCGGCGCCTCACGTCGACGGGGTCGTGTCGAGTATCGATGGTCGGTCGTTGGCGGGGTTGCGGGTTGTTGTCGATGCCGCGAACGGTGCGGCGTTCGAAGTTGCGTCCGATGCGTTGGTTCGCCTTGGTGCCGATGTGGTGCTGATGCACGCGTCGCCTGATGGTCGCAATATCAACGAGCAATGCGGTTCGACTCACCCCGAGAGCCTGCAGGCTGCCGTTGTGGCCCAGAACGCCGATCTGGGGGTCGCCTTTGACGGCGATGCCGACCGCCTGCTCGGCGTCGACCACCGCGGCGCGCTGATTGATGGCGACGAGATAATCGCAATTTGCGCACTTGACGCCCACCGACGGGGACAGCTGACCGGCGATGCCGTCGTGGTGACGGTCATGACCAATCTGGGCTTCCGGCGTTCGATGGCGAGCGCCGGGATTGAGATAGTCGATGTTGGTGTCGGTGATCGCTACGTGCTCGAAGCGCTCGATCAGCGTGGTCTGGCGTTAGGCGGGGAGCAAAGCGGACATGTGATCTTTCGAGACCTGGCGACGACCGGCGATGGATTACTCACCGCGGTGCAACTGCTCGACGTGGTTGTACGAACTGGTTCGTCACTTGCCGAGCTCGCGGCCGCGTCGATGTCTCGGCTGCCCCAGGTGCTGAAGAACGTGCGACTGGCCAGTCGTCGCCATGATTTGGACGAGGTTCTCGCCCCGCTGATAAACGCTGCCGAAATGAGGCTTGCCGGTCGGGGTCGTGTGCTCATCCGGGCCTCGGGCACTGAACCGCTGGTGCGGGTGATGGTCGAGGCCGAGACCGATGCCGAGGCCGCGATGGAGGCCGAAGCGCTGGTCGCGGCCGTTCAAGGGCTGCTCGGTGCCTAACGCCGAGCGTGGCGCGACCCAGCCTCGTCACCTCAGAGCCTAAACTGCCGTAGCCCGGCAGCCGACGGGGAAGCAACCCCCTCTTGCCTCGTGGAGGAAACCATGTGCGGGATTATCGCGGTCGCACGCCGCCCATCTAGTCGATCAACTCCTACAGCCGACGAGGTCACCGATCTGGTCGCGGGCCTGGCCGAGACTTTGGCGGTGTCCGACGATGCCTTGACGGCTGGTCTTTCAGCCGCGGCCGACCGGCTCAGCCGCGCCGACGCGCTACTGCGCGGCGTACCGGGTCTGCGTTTGATGCTCGCCGACCGCAACATCGCGGCGGCGCTTACTCATCACTGTGACGAGATTTTGGCCGCCGTCGAAGCCGAGGAGCAACGTCTCGAATCGGGCAGCCACCTCGATTCGGCTGCTCTCGAAGCACGCAATCAGATGCTGATTCGTGTCCGTGATGGCGTATGGGCGATCACCAGAGATCGCCTTCGGGCGGCGACGGTAGTAGCGGAGTTGTCCGGCGGCGCCACCAGCGCGGGTGCCCTCGAAGCATTCTTGTCGATTCATCAGGCGCTCTCGGCGGTCGACCGTCTGGAGGTTCGGGGCCGAGACTCCGCGGGGTTGCACGTGTTGGTTCACGACCATGCTCTCGACCTCAGCGACCCCGTAACTTTGGCCGCGATCGAACGGCGTTCCGGCGATGCGAACTTTGGGACCGGTTCGGTTCGGGTGGTTGACGGAGTCCTCAGCGTTGTTCACAAGGTCGCAGCCGAGATCGGCGAGCTCGGCGATAACACGGCAGTGATCCGCGCCGCGTTTGCTGCCGACGAATTGTTGCGAGACGCATTGGCCAACGACACGGCTCGCACTCTGGTCTTGGGCCACACTCGGTGGGCATCGATCGGAATTATCAGCGAACCCAACGCTCATCCGCTCAACAGCGAGCTTCTCGATGCGGAGGGCCCTTACGTCGTTGGTGCGCTCAATGGCGATGTCGACAACTTTGCCGATCTGATAGCCGAAGAGGGCGTCACGATTACCCCGTTGATCACGACTGATGCCAAGGTCATCCCCAGTATCACCAGTAGGCGCCTGTCCGAGGGCCTCGATTCCGCCGAGGCGTTTCGCCGGACGGTCGCGACCTTTGAAGGCTCCGTGGCCATTGGTGCTTGCACTGCGGCGGCTCCCGACCGTCTTCAACTGGCGCTTCGCGGGAGCGGACAAGCGCTCTACATTGGACTGGCCGAGGACTGCTACATAGTGGCGAGCGAGCCCTACGGCGTGGTTGAGGAGACTGCCAACTATCTCCGTATGGACGGCGAGACGCCGGGCAATCCCGAAAACCCCAATGCCAGTCGAGGTCAGATCGTCGAGTTGGACGCCAATCTGGCTGGTTCGATCGAGGGGATTTTGCGTAGGTCCTATGACGGTACCGACTTGCCGGTAACCGACGATGACATCGGCGTCGCGCAGATCACTACACGCGACATCGACCGCGGCGACAACCCCCACTACTTGATGAAGGAAATTGGTGAGGCCCCGACCTCATTTCGCAAGACCCTTCGAGGAAAGGTCATCGAGAGCGATGACGGGCCTCGGGTCTCGCTCGGACCGGCGGTCATCCCGGTCGATCTGCGGGCCGATATCTCGGCCGGAAGGGTCAGGAGAGTGTTGGTAATCGGCCAGGGGACGGCGGCTGTGGCTGGTCAGAGCCTCGCGGCGGCGCTCGATGCACTCATCCCCGACGCCAAGATCGAAGCCGAGTCAGTGCTGGCGACGGAACTCTCGGGCTTTCAGTTGCGTTCAGACATGACCGACACGCTCATTGTTGCGGTGAGTCAGTCGGGAACTACCACTGACACCAACCGAACAGTCGACATCGTGCGCAATCGTGGCGCGAAAGTCATCGCCATCGTGAACCGTCGCGGTAGCGATCTGACCGATCGTGCCGACGGGGTTCTTTACACGTCTGATGGCCGTGACGTCGAGATGAGCGTGGCTTCGACAAAAGCGTTCTACAGCCAGATCGCGGCCGGGTTACTGCTCGCCGTCGCCATTGCTGACGAAGTCCTTGGCGAACAAGGAGTTGACGATCGGCGCGCGCTGGTGCGCGAGATCACCAATATGCCGTCGGCGATGGAGACAGTGATTTCTCGCCGCGACATCATCGGTGAAGCGGCCCGACAGTTTGCTCCGAGCCGTCGCTACTGGGCGTTGGTTGGCAACGGCCCCAATCGTATTGCGGCCCAAGAAGTCAGGATCAAACTGTCGGAGCTCTGCTACAAGTCGATTGCCGCCGACTCCACCGAAGACAAGAAACACATTGATCTCTCCTCGGAGCCGCTAATTCTTGTTTGTGCCGCCGGTCTGACCGGGTCGACCGCCGACGACGTTGCCAAAGAGGTGGCAATTTTCAGAGCCCACAAGGCTGCTCCGATCGTGATTGCCGATGACGATCAGGACCGGTTCAACAGCGCCCTTGCTGTGCTGGCGGTTCCCGCGGTCGATCCTCGGCTCGGATTTGTCTTGTCGGCGATGGCCGGTCATCTATTTGGTTACGAGGTTGCGTTGGCGATCGATGCTCAGGCGATGCCTTTGCGCGAGGCCCGCAGTGCGATCGAGCAGGCTGCATCCAGCTCCAGCCTGAACGGCGAACAAGCTCTCGAGTCGGTCAGGCCCGTCTTGGAGCGCGCCGGCGCGGCGTTCTTCGACGGTGTGCGCACTGGTTCGCTGAACGGACACCTCGAGGCATCCACGGCGGTGCGGATAGCTTCGCTGCTTCGGTTCGCCTTGGGATCCACGGCCTTTGAGGCTTATCAAATTGAGTACGGCAAAGTCGGCACGCCGGCCGTCGTTCTGGACGATCTGGCATCGGCTCTCACTATTGGTATCGAAGAACTGACTCGGCCTATAGATGCAATCAAACACCAAGCCAAGACGGTTACGGTCGGAATCTCTCGCTCGGACGAGACCTTGCTCGAGATTCCGTTGGCTCGGGCCGCTCTCGACGCCGGCGCTCCCCGCGATCGCCTCAGTTATGCGTCGCTGCGCACTTTGGCCGATCTTGATCCCGCGGTCGCCGAGGTGCTGGGTTACACCCGATACCGCATCGAGGGCCTCGGGACTGACGCCGAAACTCCCACCGTGTTCGTGGTTGATCGGGGTGGGATATCTCGCAACATCCCGTCTCGTGCCGACCGATCGCCAAGTCTCAAAGGCACCAAACACCAGGTCGCTCTTGAGCGGCGAGTGTTTGTGGCCAGGGGCCGCAGCGATGACCGAACAGTCGTGATTATTCCCGAGGTCAAGGACAGCGTCACGACCGGCCTCACTCTCTTGCAGGTTCGGTTCTCAGACGAACTTTCGACCGCTGGCGCCCGTGGCGTGCTGCAGGGCTACCGCAACCGCTACTCCGCGGTGCGTGACGCGGTGACCGAAACCGAGCCGACGTTTCGTGAAGACCTACTGGCGGCCCAGAGCGTGAGCGACTTGCTGACGTTGCCGATCAACGACCTGGCTGATCGTTGGCGCACAAGCTGACGGTTGCGTGGCGTTACGCCCGGTAGTGTCCGGTCGTGCTCGGAATCGGTACTGACCTGGTCGACGTTGATCGCTTTCGTGCCGTGCTGGAACGCACGCCAGGAATGCGCGACCGCCTATTCACGGTTGGCGAGTTGGCCTACGCCGACACGTCGGGTGATCCAGCTCGCCCACTGGCGGCGAGATTCGCGGCCAAGGAAGCAGCGTTGAAGTCGTTGGGTGTGGGTCTTGGCTCGATGCGGTTTGTCGAGATCGAGGTGGTGCGTCACGAGAACGGGCGACCCGAGTTGGTTCTGCACGGTGACGCGGCGTCGTTCGCGGCTACGCGCGGGGTTTCGGGATTTCTGGTTACGTTGAGCCACACCGACACTTTGGCTCAGGCCGTAGTTGTCGCGTCGGCCTCGTGAGCGGTCCACCACCATGACCGTGTACGCCGACATCGATCTCGACGCGGTGCGACACAACATTGCGAAGGTGAGCGAGGTCGCCCAGACCCCGATCTGTGCCGTCGTGAAGGCCGATGGCTACGGGCACGGAGCGTTGCCGGTTGCCGCCGCCGCCGTCGAAGCTGGCGCCACTTGGCTCGCGGTGGCAACGGTTTCCGAAGCAGTTGCGGTCAGCGCTACCAACCCGCTGATCCCAGTGCTGGTCTTGTCCGAACGCCCCGCTGTCGAGCTGAACGAGTTCGCCGGTCGCCTGCCCGACAACATCCGACTCACCGTCGCCACCGAGCGAGGGGTTCGCGCCTGCACCCGGCTTGGCGCCCGAGTTCGCCTCCATCTAAAGATCGACACGGGGATGCATCGCATGGGGGCCGATCCGGCCGAGGCGGTCGAGATAGCGCGCCTGATCGAATCGTTGCCGCAGGTCGAACTCGAGGGGGTCTGGACTCACCTCGCCCAAGCCGACAACGGGGTAGCCGAACCCTCTGATGCGCAGCTCGTTCGGTTTGAGGAGGTGCTCGGGCGCTTGACCGAGGCCGGAATCTCCCCGCCGATGCGCCACGTTGCAAATTCCGCAGGCACCCTCGCTCACCCCGCGAGCCGTCACGATCTGGTTCGAATCGGGATCGCTATGTACGGCGTTGCTCCTTCGGAACACTTCGAGGGCGTGATCGGCCTGAGGCCGGCGCTACGCCTCTCGACCTCGGTATCGGCGGTGCGAGATGTGCGTGCGGGAGAATCGGTTTCCTACGGCGGTCGTTGGAGTGCCACCGTTGCTCAACGGGTTGCGACTCTTCCTGTTGGCTACGCCGATGCGGTCAGGCGAGATTCTGGTCTCCACGGCGTTGAGGTCCTTATCGGGAGCCGTCGCCGTCGGATTGTGGGCAACGTCACGATGGATCAAACGATGGTCCTGGTTGATGAGCATGTGCTTACCGGCGACGAGGCGGTCTTGATTGGCGATCAAGGTCAGGAGGCGATCGGGGCCAACGATGTGGCCCGTCACCTCGGCACGATCGGCTACGAGGTGCTGACCAGTATCGGGCCACGAGTCGTGCGGCGTTACGGGTGACCAAACAGGTCTTGTTGGTAGAACCGTTTCTGGGTGGTTCGCATCAGCAGTGGGCGACCGGTTGGCGGGCCAACTCGCGCCACTCGATCGAAATCATCGGCCACGCCGGCGACTCGTGGCGATGGCGGATGAGGGGAGGCTCGGTGAGTCTGGCTCGACAAGCCGCCGAGATAGTCGCTCGAGAGGGAATCCCGGATGTGGTGATGAGTACCGACATGCTCGATCTCGCCAGCTTCGCTGGAATATCTCGAGGATGGAGCGGTGGCGTGGCGCTTGTTCACTATCTGCACGAGAACCAACTGACGTATCCTCGCCAGCCGGGCGAACCCGTCGACGTTGGATTGGCGTGGATGACTTGGCGTTCGTTGGTGACCGCTGACGAGATCTGGTGCAACTCGACGTTTCATCGCGAGGCCCTCCGTGGCGCGCTCGACTCGTTCGTGCATGAAGTGCCCGACGAGTCGCACGAGGATGAGTTGCGACAGGTAGGCACGAAGTTGGTCACGATGCCGGTGGGGGTCGACAGCTTGCGACTCATCGCTCGATCCAGCGGACCCGCGAATCGGCGTCCTCTGGTGATATCGAATCAACGATGGCACCACGACAAAGATCTTGGCTCGGTGCTCAGAGCCTTGGTGAAGGCCAGCGAGGCGGGGCACCAGTTTGATGTTGCACTGCTGGGCGACGACACCGGTGGGGAGGCTGAAACGCTCGCCCCTCTGGTGGAGCGGCTCGGGGACCGAGTGATTGCCCGTGGGCACTTGCCGCGGCCCGACTACGAGGACATGTTGGCCCGCGCCGATGTTGTGGTGTCGGCGGCGCGAAACGAGTTCTTCGGCATAGCGGTTGTCGAGGCGGTCGCGGCGGGCGCATGGCCCGTGCTTCCCAACTCGTTGGCCTATCCCGAGATCATCGAGTCGCCGTTTCATCAGTTGTCGCTGTACGAACCAGGAGGTTTGGGTGTCCTTCTGCGCTCGGCGCTCACCAAGGCAGCGGCGGGGGAGCGGCCGCCAAGCGCGCTCAGCGAGTCGATGGCCAGGTTCGATTGGTCGATAGTTGCCGCGGCTTATGACGACCGAATCGACGAGCTGAGCGCTGCCCGAACCTGATCCAACTATTGTCGGCGGCGTGAACGTTGATCTGCCAGGGGTAACCATCGGCCACTGGACCGACCGGCCCGCTCGTACTGGGTGCACGGTGATTCGTTTGTCCCCGGCGGCGGTTGCCTCGGGCGAAGTCCGTGGTGGCGCTCCGGCGACGCGCGAGTTCGAATTGCTCGACCCGACCCGTCATGTCGAGCGCGTCGATGCGATTGTGCTCAGCGGCGGCTCGGCCTTCGGTCTGGCGGCTGCCGACGGGGTAACTGCGGCTTTGGCCGACGCCGGCGTCGGCTTTGCGACCGCCCACGGTCCGGTCCCGATTGTTGTGGCCATGAGCCTTTACGACCTCGGAGTGGGCGACCCGTCGGCTTACCCGAACGCCGCTTCGGGGCAGGCCGCTCTGCAAGACGCCAGCAACAATCCGTCGATCGGCGCGGTGGGGGCGGGAGCGGGTGCGACCGTGGGCAAGTGGCGAGGCCCCGCGGGGCGGCGAGACGCCGGTTTCGCGATCGAGGTGTTGCGCGACGGTGCGCTCGTGGTGGTCGCGGCGGTGGCCGTAAACGCGGCAGGCGACATCGACGACGGTCAAACGGTTTCGGCCGCCAAGGCGGGCGAGCCGTTGTGGCCCTCAGACGACGCACCGTTTGGCAACACGGTTATCGGGGCGGTGCTGACCAACGCCAAACTCGACAAGACGGGTTGTCTGGTCGTAGCTCAGGGCGGCCACGACGGGTTGGCCCGAGCGGTTATGCCGCCGCACATGCGCGCCGACGGTGATGCCTTTGTCGCTGCCTCCACGGGCGTTGTAGAGGCGCCTCTCGACCATGTTCGGTTGATGGCGGTAGTGGCGACCGAGACGGCCATCCGATCGAGCGTCGATACGCTTTCGGCGTGACGAAACTGGTAGTTGCATCGTGATTCGGTGCTCGACGGCTGCGCCCGAGCAGACCAAGCGTCTCGCCGCGGCAGTGGCCTTGGCTGTGGTCGACGGCGATCTGCTTGTGCTCGTGGGCGATCTGGGCGCGGGCAAGACGGCCTTTACCCAAGGGTTCGCGGCGGCGCTCGGAGTTGCCGACTCGGTGACGAGTCCGACGTTCACGCTGGCCAATCGTTACGAAGGTTCGGTGGTTCTCAATCACCTCGATGCCTACCGGGTCGAGGACCTGTCGGAGGCCGAACACCTCGCGCTACCCGAACTGCTCGACGATGGAGTGACCGTCATCGAGTGGGGCGACAATATTTTGGGGGCGCTACCCAGCGACCGGCTCGAAATTCGCATCACCCTCGGGTTCAACGACGACGACCGCGATCTCGAGCTTTCGTGCCTGGGTCCTACTTGGGTCGCCCGTCGAGATGCGCTGGCGGTCTCGCTGAGCCAGTGGGGTTCGAAGTCGTGCTGATCCTCGGAATCGAGTCGGCGACGTCGCGAGTTGGCTGCGCTATTGGTGGCCACGAAGGGGTAATTGCATCGGTTCATTCGTCGCGTGGTCGACGTCATGCCGAATCTCTTGCGCCTCAGATCCAATTTGCTTGCGACCAAGCCGGCGTGGCGCTGCGCGAAATAGGTGTGGTGGCGGTCGATGTGGGTCCGGGGCTCTACACCGGTCTTCGGGTTGGGGTAACCACGGCGATGGCGTTGGCTCAGACGCTTCGTGTTCCCATGATCGGGGTTTCGTCGCTTGACCTCCTGGCGTTTCCGGCCGCTCACACCAGCCGGGTGATTGTGGCGGCTATCGACGCGCGTCGAGGTGAGGTATTCCACGCCAGCTATCGGGCGGTGCCCGGCGGCGTGCAGCGAATCACCGAGCCTGCGGTGGATCGCCCCGGCGACTTGTGCTCGGCTATCGAGGCCAACAATGACGACGTCTTGTTGGTTGGTGATGGGGCCTTGCAATACGGCGACAATTTCGAGGGAGTGAGCGGCATCGAGGTTGCCGACCGGAGCCTCGCGTTTCCCTCGGCCGACGCTCTCGTGAGCCTTGCCCACGCCCGAGCGCTGCGTGAGGAGTTCGTTAGACCCGACCAAATCGAGCCGCTGTATCTTCGCCGCCCGGATGCCGTGGCCAAATGGGACGATCGGAACAAGTCGTGACTCCGACCGTGATCAACGACATGGCATTGGCCGACATCGCAGCCGTTATCAAAGTCGATCGTGTGTGCTACCCGGACCCTTTCGACGAGGCGGCTTGGCTTCGAGAATTCGAAGCGCCCAACCGCTGCCATCTCGTGGCCATGATTGGCGGCGAGATCGTCGGTCATGCTGGGTCATTACAGGTTGTAGATGAGACCCATGTCGCGACGGTGGCCGTAGCCGCCGCTCACGAAGGTGCCGGCATTGCCACGCGGCTCGTCGCCGAGTTACTCCGTCGGGGCGTCGGCTCGGGTGCGTTGGCGGCGACTCTCGAGGTGCGGGTTTCTTCGATGCGGGCGCAACGTCTCTACTCGCGCCTTGGTTTTGTGCCTGCGGGAGTGCGTTCGAACTATTACTCGAATCCAACCGAGGATGCCTTGATCATGTGGTTGTACGACCTTCAGTCGCGTTCGGCCCAGGATCGGCTGGGGCGAGTCGTGGCCGAGCTCGACCTTTCTTCATCGCGAGGTTCAAGATGACCGCCGACCGAATCCTTGGTATCGAGACGTCGTGTGACGAAACAGCCGCGTCGATCGTCAACCGCGGCACCGATGTGATGTCCTCGGTGGTCGCTAGCCAAATAGAGATCCACGCGCGGTACGGCGGTGTCGTCCCCGAGGTGGCCAGCCGTGCTCATGTCGAGACGATCATGCCGGTGATTGCTCAGTCGATCGTCGAGGCCGGAGTCCAAGACGCGCAAATCGAAGCGGTTGCCTCAACGTACGGTCCCGGACTTGTGGGGGCGCTGTTGATCGGGGTGTCGGCTGCGAAGGCGATGTCGCTCGTTTGGGATGTGCCATTCGTGGCCGTCAACCATCTCGAAGCTCACTTGTATGCCGCGTTTCTCGAAGAACCCGATCTCGAGATGCCGTTGGTGATCTTATTGGTCTCGGGTGGTCACACGATGCTGATCGTCATGGAAGATCACCTCCGCTATCGCGTGCTGGGAAGCACTCTCGACGACGCGGCCGGCGAGGCCTTCGACAAGGTTGCTCGTTACATGGATCTCGGCTATCCGGGCGGTCCGGTAATCGATCGCCTGAGTGTCGACGGCGATCCTCAAGCGATTCGGTTCCCGCGGGCCATGGCCAGCGACGGCTGGGACTTCTCGTTCAGTGGGGTCAAGACCGCGGTGGTCAACCACGTTCGCAAGAACCCCGGTGTCGAGGTTCACGATGTTGCGGCATCGTTTCAGGAGGCCGTTGTGGACGTGCTCATAAGAAAGGCTCGCAAGGCCGCGCAAGAGGTCGGAGCAAAAGGTCTGTGTCTCGCAGGCGGTGTGGCGGCGAACTCGCGTTTGCGCGAACGGTTGCTCGATGTTTGCGTGGCCGACGGCTACCGGGCATTTCTCCCCAGCCGGTCGATGTGCACCGATAACGCGGCGATGGTGGCGGCAGCAGCGTGGTGGCGGTTGCAGGCCGATGGTCCGTCTCCGCTCGACATCGGCGCCAATCCCTCTTTACGACTACCAGTGGTGTAGTTGGGCCATCTGGCCCTATCACCTCTGACCTTGGTCGTTACGGGCTGAACTGACTCTCGGAGCACGTCGACGCTTCTATTAATGAAGAAGGTGCTCGGGCGTCGATTGACGCGAGAACAGAACTTCACGACCCGGATGCGCCGCGGCATCAGAGCGGGGTTCGCGGTTGTACTGATAATCGCCGTTGCCGTAGCGATCTTGGTCGAGTCGGTGGCCGCCGATGCTGACTCCGATCTCGCTGCGCTCGAGGTGGTCGAAGAGCAGCGCTTCGCTTTGATGGAGCTAAGAGCTGATCTGTCTGAGCTTGTCGATGTAACCGATCCCAGAGATGCTGCCGAACATCGTTTGGCGGTGGGTGTTTTGATGCACGACATCAACGCGCGTCAGGTTGACCTGTTGATCGTTGCGCCCTCCGCGGGGAGTATTCGCATCGATTTCTTAGCGAACCCCGTGAGCTTGACCGAGATGGTTCATACAACCCTCGACTCTGCTCAAACCGTGATCGACCGGGTCTCGTCGGATCCGTCCTCGGCTGGCGTTGGTATTGCTTTGCAACAAGCTCGACACAATCTCGAGTTGCTTCAACCGGCTTTTCAGACAATGGAACTCGAGCACACAACTGACCTCGCCGCGGCGGCTTCGAAGTTGCGCTTTGCGGGCCGCATCATCGTTGTCGTCGCGCTACTTGCTGCTGTTGTACGTCTGTTTGTGCTCGGTCGGCCGCTTCTCAATCAGCTTTTGCGGATCGAGAAGGAACACGAGGAGTCGCGCCAGCAGCACCAACAAGAGGGCGTGCGACGTGATCTTGCCTCTCGGCTGGCCGAGGGCCTCGAGACCGCCGAGAGCGAAGCTGGGGTGTGTCAGGTTGTTGAACGAGCTCTTGGTCAAGTCGCCCATGACCATCCCGCCGAATTGCTGCTGGCCGACTCGTCCAAGGCTCGACTTTCTGCCGCGGCCACGAACACCAACGCCCCGGCCCCGGGCTGTGGCGTTCAGTCGCCGTGGTCGTGTCCGGCGGTTCGACGGGCCGTAACGATGCACTACCCGGATTCGGATTCGGTTAGGGCGTGCCCTCACCTCGCTGATCGTCAGGACCGTGCTCGAGGGGCCGTCTGCGTCCCGGTGTCTTTCATGGGCGACGCTATGGGAGTCTTGCACGTGACTGGTGAGGCCGGCTGGGAACCCACCGCGCTTGAGGTCGAGAGGTTGGAGATCCTGGCCGGAAACGCCGCCGTTAGGTTGGGTTCTATCCGGTCCTTCATGAAGGCCGAGATCCAGGCATCGACCGACGCGTTGACCGGTCTCGCCAACCGGCGAGCGACCGAGGACTTTGTTGGCGATGCGCTCGGCTCGGGTGGTTGTGGGTCGGTGGCCATCGCCGATCTTGACCATTTCAAGCGCTTGAACGACAGCCTTGGCCACGAGGCGGGGGACCGGGCGTTGCGAATGTTTGCCGATGTTGTTCGTGACTCCCTTCGAGACAACGACTGGTCAGGTCGCTGGGGTGGCGAAGAATTTGTGATCTATCTGCCGGAGTTGTCGGCTCGCGAATCGGTGGCGGTACTCGATCGCGTCCGCGAGAACCTCGCCTCTGTGTGTGCGCGAGCCGAGATACCCGAAGTCACTGTTTCGATCGGCGTGGTCGACACCAACGCGTCTCGTTCGCTCGAGGAGTTGGTGGCGATGGCTGACGATTGCCTGTATTTCGCGAAGGAGAACGGCCGCGACCAAGTAGTCGTCGGCCCAGTTCCGATCGCATCTGAATCCGATCCAACCAGCCCGAAGGTCCGCTCATGAAGAGCCTCCGCCGTTCTCGTACCATCCCCCTGCACGTTCGTTTCGCGCGCGGCTATCAAATCGGGTTCATTATCGCCATCTTGGCCGCCGCGACAGTGTGGGTAACGACCCAATCTGGGATGGACGAGGTCGAAGCGCGGACCAATTCTGCACGCGATGCCGCCGAACTCGTAGAAGATGTACGTCAGTCGGCCAACTTGTTGGACGAAATTTCTGATTCGCCCATGTCGCTGTCGGTAAGGTCCGACTTGACCCGAAAGATCAATGAGACGGCGGCGAGTTGGCGGTCGGTTTCGACCGCCAACGATATGCCTGACGCGGTCATGGTGCAGGTCTCGGGTCGGCGCGGGCTCGAGGGCGAGTTTGACATCTTTTTGAATCAGGCCGCAGCCTTGGCCGCCATCGGCAATGAAGGGCGTGACGCATTATCGACCACGGATTCGGTGACCGCCGCGACTCTCGAGTCCAAGGCCGATGACCTCGCCGACCGGGTTGGGTTGGTTCTGGCGGTCTACAACGCTGAGACCGATGCCGCTTCGGCCGGTATCCGTGCGACCACGACGACGGCGACGCTTGTGTCGCTCGCGATGGTTGCCGCATTGATCGCCATATTGCTACGGCCGTTACGCCGGTTGATGGAGAGGGACAGCCGGGCTCTAAGCGCCGCACATCAACAGCATCGTGACGAGTCGGACCGTCGAGATCTGGCCAGCCACTTGGCCGATGGACTCGAAGCAGCGGAATCCGAAGACGAGACCCATCGGGTGGTCGAGCGGGTGTTTCTGCGGCTGTTGCCAAATACCGCCGTCGAGCTCTTACTTGCCGATTCGGCCAAAGGCGCGGTGAGTCGGGCGGTGACTCACCCGACGGCCGGTGGGCCCGGTTGTGACGTTGACTCGCCGTGGTCCTGCCCGGCTGTGCGTCGCGGCCGCACCATGGTCTATGAGGACTCTGAGTCGATCAATGCGTGCCCCCATTTGAGTAACCGGCCCGGCGGAGCGTGCTCGGCGACCTGCGTCCCGCTGTCGTTCATGGGCGACTCAATGGGCGTGGTCCACACGGCTGGACCGGTCGGTCAGGTTATGGAACCAGCTGCGGTTGATTTGCTGGGCTCGATCGCATCTCAGGTTGCGGTTCGGATTGGGACTATTCGTTCGTTCAAGCAGGTTGAGCTACGGGCATCTACCGATCCGTTGACCGGGCTTCCGAACCGTCGGGCTACCGAGGAGCAGCTGCGACGGTTGGTCAACGATACCGAAACGGGAGCGGTCGTGATGGCCGACCTTGATCGCTTCAAGCAGTTGAACGACAAGTACGGCCACGAGGCCGGCGACCGTGCTCTTCGCCTGTTTGCCGATTCGGTACGCCAGGCCTTGCGCGATCAGGACTGGATAGGTCGCTGGGGCGGCGAAGAGTTTGTTCTTGCCTTGCCCGCCATGACCGCGCCGATGGCCAAGGAAGCTCTGGACCGGGTCCGAGAGCACCTGGCCGATGCCTGTTTACGGGCCGAAGCGCCAACCGTCACCGTATCGATGGGGGTTGTTGACTCGACCGCGGCGGTTGCCTGCGACGAACTGATACGCCTTGCCGATGAAGCCCTCCTGGCGGCCAAGACCCAAGGTCGCGACCGGGTTGTGGTTGGGCCGGTGGTTGTGACAGAGATGGTTGGTTTCTCCGAGGAAACAACCGACAAGTCTGCCGAGACGGCTTGAACGTGTCGTCGCCTCTTGCCTTGCGGTCGCGGTGGGCCAAGACCACCCGGTACCAGCGGCTGAACTTTGCCGTCGTGGGCTGTTTGGTGGTGATGTTTGCTCTAGTCGTCGCGCTCGTGGCGACCGTGCGGATTGTCGATCGCCGTGCTGGCGAATTGCTGGCCGAAGCTCAACATTTGACGGCGACGGCGGCGGACGCGCGTGACGCATCGACGGCCTTGCTGACTTGGCAGGGCGGTTCCAACGACGCCCGTGTTGCCCTTGCCAATGCCCGTGACATGATGAATTCGCACCTCGCTGAAGTGGACACCTTTGCATCTCCTGATGAGCGTCAGGAATTGCAACGTCTCAATGATCAACTAGCAAAGCTGGTAGACGCTTCGGCCGGGGTCGCGATTTCGTCGACTACCGAAGCGGCAAGGCTCAGCGCCGACTACGAGGTTCTCGCTCAACAGTTTGCCAACCGCGGCCAAGACGTGTCCGAGCGGGCCCTCGGTGACCTTGACGGATGGTTCTATGGGATACAACTTGTGGCGGCGGTCGCGGCGGCGGTGTTCTTGATGATCGTCTTGTCGGTGATTTTGCCGCTCAGTCGGTCGATCGAGCGTTCGCTGAGCAAACTGCAGGACTGGCGTGATCGTTCGGCTCGCGAGAGTGCGCGGCGTTTGTTGAACAGCCAGGTTTCCGATGGTCTTGATGTCGCTGACGAAGAGGGAAAGGCTCGCGCCGTCCTCGAGAGAGCGCTCAGAGTTGCTGCCCCGGACTTGCGGGCCGAACTCTTACTGGCCGATTCCTCGAAAGCTCACCTGCGGGTTGCGGTCGAGCATCCTGATCACGGCCGGGCCGGATGTGGTGTTGTTTCGCCGTGGTCGTGTCCAGCGGTGCGCAGGGGTACGACCATGGTCTTCGAGGACTGGTCTTCGATTCGGACCTGTCCTCACCTCGCTCGCCACGAAGACCCCTGCTCGGCGGTATGTAGCCCGCTGACCTTCATGGGCGAACCAATGGGTGTACTGCACACAACCGGGAAGGTCGGGGAACCTCCGAGTCAAGAAGTCGTCGAGGACCTGTCGATGATCGCCGCCGAGAGCGCAACTCGTCTGGGAACGCTTCGAGCGTTCGCTCGAGCGGAGTTGCAGGCCTCCACTGACGTGTTGACAGGCCTGCCGAATCGTCGATCGACTGAAGACTGCATCCGCCATGCCATCGACTCGGTTTCGGGTGGGGCGATTGGATTGTTCGAAATCGAAGGCCTCATTGATCTCAATGACCGGTTGGGCAAAACAACTGGCGACAGGGCGATCAAGGTTGTGGCCGAGTCGCTCCAGTTCTCGAATCGCGACGCTGATTTTATTGGCCGCTGGGCTGGTGCGGAGTTTGTAGCTGTCTTGGCGGATAAAGCCTCAAATGAGGCGCGGTCGGTTATCGATCGCATCCGGCATGAACTCGAAGAATCGTTGGCGGCCGCCGACATATCGGGGTTGGTGGTCTGGGCCGGAATCGCCGACACCAGACACGAGAATACGGTGCGAAGTCTTTTGCAGTCGGCCAGCGACCAGATCATGGCCGCCAGGAGTGGTTTGGAGCATCACGTCGTGAGTTCGGCTTCGACACCTGAGTAGTTCGCCCGCGATTCGGGGTTGTCCCTCAGCGGTGCTGGTTCTATCGTTAGCACTCGGCACATCAGAGTGCTAACGAACACGATCTCGGAGGATCGAATGAATCTGCAGCCACTTGAGGATCGCATCGTGGTCCGCTCCAGCGAAGCGGAATCCACCACCGCCAGCGGCCTCGTCATTCCAGACAGCGCCCAAGAAAAGCCTCAGCAAGGTGAAGTCCTAGCGGTGGGTCCCGGCCGTCGTTCCGACGCTGGCGACCTCATCCCTGTCGATGTCGCCGTTGGCGACGTTGTCGTCTACAGCAAGTACGGCGGCACCGAAATCACCAGCGAAGGCGAGGATCTTCTCATCCTCAACGCACGCGACGTGCTTGCCAAGGTCGGCTGAGGTAAAGACCAATGGCAAAAATCCTCAAATTCAACGAAGAGGCCCGTCGTGGCCTCGAGGCCGGCGTAAACAAGCTGGCCGACGCCGTCAAGGTCACCCTTGGGCCAAAGGGCCGCAACGTCGTTCTCGACAAGAAGTTCGGTGCTCCCACCATCACCAACGACGGTGTGTCGATCGCTCGCGAAATCGAACTCGACGATCAGTTCGAGAACATGGGTGCTCAGCTGGTCAAAGAAGTAGCGACCAAGACCAACGACGTAGCCGGTGACGGCACCACCACTGCCACCGTCTTGGCTCAGGCCCTCGTACGCGAGGGTTTGCGCAACGTTGCGGCTGGCGCCAACCCCATGGGCCTCAAGAAGGGCATGGAGAAGGCCGTGGCGGCCGCGGTCGACAACCTGGCCAGCCAAGCTGTGCAGGTCGACGACAGCAAGGACAAAATCGCTCAGGTTGCGTCGATTTCTGCCGCTGACACCTCGATTGGCGGCGTCATCGCCGAAGCAATCGACAAGGTCGGCAAGGACGGCGTGGTTACGGTTGAAGAGTCCAACACTTTCGGTATGGATCTCGATTTCGTCGAGGGCATGCAGTTCGACAAGGGCTACTTGTCGCCGTACTTCGTGACCGATGCCGAGCGCCAAGAAGCGGTTCTCGACGACCCCTACATCCTGCTCAACCAGGGCAAGATCACCAACGTCCAGGAACTTCTCCCGGTCCTCGAAAAGGTCATGCAGTCGGGCAAGCCCTTGTTGATCATTGCCGAAGATATCGAAGGCGAAGCTCTTGCGACTCTTGTGGTCAACAAGATCCGTGGCACCTTCAACTCCGTTTCGGTCAAGGCCCCCGGCTTTGGCGAACGCCGCAAGGCAATGTTGCAGGACATGGCGATCCTCACCGGTGGCCAGGTCATCTCTGAAGAGGTCGGCCTCAAGCTCGACACCGCCGACATGAGTCTTCTTGGTTCGGCCCGCAAGGTTGTTGTCACCAAGGACGAGACCACCATTGTCGAGGGTGCCGGCACCAGCGCCGACGTCGAAGGACGGGTTTCGCAGATCAAGGCCGAGATCGAAAACACCGACTCGGACTGGGACCGCGAAAAGCTCCAAGAGCGTCTGGCCAAGCTGGCCGGCGGCGTGGCTGTCGTCCAGGTGGGCGCGGCGACCGAAGTCGAGCTCAAGGAAAAGAAGCACCGCATCGAAGACGCCCTTTCGGCGACTCGTGCTGCCATCGAGGAGGGCATCGTTGCCGGCGGCGGCACCGCGCTGTTGCGTTCACGGGCCGCCATCGACGCGGTGGTCGACTCGCTGGACGGCGACGAGGCCACCGGCGCTCGGATCATTGCTTCGGCGCTTGAGGCTCCTACCAAGCTCATCGCCGCCAATGGCGGCCACGAGGGCGCGGTCATTGTTGAGCGGGTCGAGGGGGCTTCTGGCGCCACCGGCTTCAACGCCGCCACGGGCGAGATGGTCGACCTCATCGAGGCCGGCGTCATCGACCCCGTCAAGGTCACCCGCGCCGCGTTGCAAAACGCGGCCTCGATCGCCAGCTTGCTCCTCACCACCGAGGCGCTGGTTGCCGACAAGCCCGAGGAAACCCCGGCCATGCCAATGGGCGGCGGGGACCCAATGGGCGGTATGGGTGGCATGGGAATGATGTAGCCCTTCGGCTACCACTCCCAAAAATTGTGCAACGACCCGGGCTTGGGCCCGGGTCGTTTCGCGTCCGGGGTTACGCTCGGTCGATGAAGACCGGGAGACATCTGCACCGAGCTGCGGTCGCGGCCGCGGCGGGTGCGGTGGGCCTGCTTTTTGCTCCGTGGGGGCGTTCGGGCGAGGTGGGTCGATCGAGCATCCAGTTATTACGTTCGGCGACCGTTCTCGACGTGCTGAGCGACATGGAGCGCATTGCGTTGTTGTTGCTGTGGCTGGCGGTCATTGTCGCGGTAGCCGGCGCGTTGGTGGCATCTTCGTGGGGGCGACCCCGATTGGTTGCCGGTCTGCTGATCCCGCTCGGACCGACGCTGGTATTTGCCGCCTTGGTTGTAAACCGGTCGCCGTTAAACGTTGAGTGGGGAGCCGGTGCAAGCGCAACGTTGGGCCTGACGGCGTCCGCGCTTGCTGGTCTGATATTCATAAGCAGTGCATCTGGCGGAGGACGATCATGACAACTAACCCCCGAAGCAATGGCAGCCACCGATGACTGACGACAACGCTGGCCTGTGGGGTCCGCGGTCAAACGACGACGAATCGATTCCGGCCGCGCCGGCTGCGCCAGCCGCCCGCTCGACCTCGCAGTGGGCCCCACCACTGGCACCGTCGGCCGCGGACCCTGGTCGCCATGGCGGGGATGGATCCTCCGATGGTGACGAGCTCGTCTTTGTGCCGGAGTCGATCGAGATCGCTCCCGTAGTCGCCGAGGTTCGCAAGGCCAGCAAGGTGGCGACGCGAATTGTCGCCGCGGTCATCGCCGCGGCGATGGTTGGTGGCGGCGCCCTCTTGGCGTTTGATGCGGGCAGTGCCGACGGCGGCGCCGCTTCGCCCGAGGAGGCTTTCGAGGTCCTTCTAAGCGCGGCCGAGGCCGGCGACGTTTTGGCCATCGCCGAAATTCTCGAGCCAACCGAACGAGAGACTCTCCTGGATGCCGGGGTAGATATCGCGTCCGAACTGTCTCGTCTGGGGGTGTTGTCGACCGACCTTGATCTCTCGGCGGTGAGCGGCGTCCAACTCGAGTTGGGCGGTTTCGAACCCAGAGTCGAGCGTCCTCGCTCGGGTCTGGCCCACATCTACGCCGGGAAAGGGGTTGTGACGGTCGCGGTGGATGGCGCCGAACTGCCTTTCGGGTCGCTGCTCACCGATGACCTGTTTCCTCTCGACTATTCGTACTCTTCGACCGATTTGGTCGAACCGCAACAGGACCCGATTGTGGCGGTCCAACGCAACGGTCGGTGGTACCTGAGTGTCTGGTACAGCGTTGCCGAACTGGCCCGGTTGACTCTCGATAAACCTTTGCCCGATCTGGGGCGACGTCCCGCCAGCATCGGTGGCCCCACCCCCGAGGCCGCGGTCCGGTCCTTTCTCGACGACGCTCTTCGCCTGGATGTTCGTCGAATGATCGGTGGTCTTGATCCCAACGAGATGGCCGCGCTTTACGATTATGCGCCGCTGTTTCTCGACTCGGCGACTGCTTCGGCCAACAACACACTTCAGAGCCTCGAGGACGATGGTTGGGTATGGGGGCTAGACCAACTCGAGTTGGCCTCCGAAACCGACGGCGACGTAGCCCGCGTGCAACTCGTGTCGGCCTCATTTTCTGCTTCGGGTGATCGTGGCACCATCAGCGTCTCGGTTGGTGCCGAGGCCGTTGTTGTCGATGCCCGCACCATCGATCCGTTCTTCGGTGACGAGACCACCAGCCACTTCGAGTTCGGCGGGGACTGCTTCTCTGCTTCTTTCGATGACGGCTCGGGTCCACACACCGAGCAGTACTGCGGCTCGATCAACGAGTCGGTGCCGTTCATCGCCGGCGGAATCGGTTCGCTTGGTTCGCTCGGGCTCGCCGACTCGCTGACGGTTGTCACCCATCTGGTTGACGGCCAGTGGTATATCTCGCCGGTTCGCACCGGCCGCGACGCGATCGTTCGTTCTCTGGAGATGATCGAACCAGATCAACTCTCGGAGTTCATCGACTCGCTCGACTACGTTGCGGGTGCTGTTCGTGGTTCTGATGGCGGTTTCGCAACGGTCGGGGCCTCGGATTACGGATCGACCGACTCAGGAGCATTCGGCCCGGCGATCCCGATCGTCGCCGACAACCTGGCTTTGCTGGCACCGGGTCTCGATCCGCTATTTGCCTACGATCTCGATGCCCAAAACTACACGTACGAAGTCGACTATTTTGCGCCGGCGCTCGGGTCCGACTTGGATGTGGTGGCCGGCTTGTACGCCTCGGTTGATTCCCCGTCGGGTGAGGTAGCGGTGGTCGTACTCGGCCTTGCCGACTCGATCGATGCCACCAGCTTGTTCGATCCTTTGATTGCCGGTCATCCCGAAGCCGTCGGGTCACACGATGGTCAACGGCTGTCGATCACCAGTGCTGCGGGCCAGTCCGTCGTTGTGCACGTTGACGGCTCGCGACTACTAATTGTGGGTGGCTATGGTGCCAGCGCGCTAGACGTGGCCGCCGCTGCCGATATTCAGCTGGGCTGAGCGACCGGGGTTAGTTGGCGAAACAGTCGGCCGCCGACCGATATGAATCCGGCGGCGACCGCCGCGGCTACGGCACTCACAACCCACGCCCACCGAAAGCCGGCGTTGTCGGCGACTACGCCAAAAATCGCCGGCCCGGCGGTTGCCCCGACAAACATGCCGGCCTGCAACACTCCGCTCGCACCGCCGGGAGTGTCTCGGTGCTGTTCGACCACGCCCAGGTGCAAAACGCCGGGGAATGACCACGCCGCGGCGTAGGCGAGGAGGGCTCCGACGACCATCCACGCGTGATTGCCCGACCCGAGCATCGGGAACGCAAACGCGCCGACCGCCAGCAGCCCGACCGAGAACTGGAATCGATCGATTGGGCGACGATCCATCAAAGCCCCCCAGCCCACTCGGGTGGCGATGAGGGCGACGCTTCCCCCAAACTGAAGCAGGCCGGCCCGACTCGGACTGAATCCCGCGTCTTCGAGCGATCGCACCAGAAAGGCGCCAATAGAGGCCACCGCCGCGGCCCCCGCGCCCGCACCGACCGAGATCAGTAGCAAGGCTCGCGATGGATGATGGGTGCGTTGCGGGCTGGGCGGTTTTGATGAGCTCTCCACAACGGGGAGCGAGACCAAGGCAACTGCTCCAACCGTTATGGCGTAGAGGTACGCCCACCTCCAGTCGATTCGGTTGGTGATAAGGGGTAGCGCCAGGCCGGCGAGCGCGGTGGAGATCGGTATGGCCGATTGCTTGAGCCCCAGCGCAAGACCCCGGCGTTGGGTCGGGACACCCGCGTTGATGATGGTGTTGTTACCCGGTTGGCTTATGGCATTGCCGACGGCCGCGACCCCGAACGCCACTAGCACCATCAGATAAGAGACCGACAACATCAGGGTGGCCGCGCCGATTATCGACATTGCCGCCGCGCCCCGAAGGGCCGGGGTTGGTCCTATCCGGTCGGTGAGTGCGCCGCCCCACGACGCCAGCAGCGCCGAGACCGCAAAGAAGAGGGCGACGGCGAGACCCTGCGCGGTGTCGCCAAATCCGAACTCGCGTTGCAGGCTCGGGGAGAGCGCACCAAACAGATGCACCGGAGCAACGGCGGCGACCATGGAGGCCATCGATGCACCGGTGACGTGAGCCGGCCGCGGGGTGGTCATCGGACAAGTGTGCCCGGTCGATAGCCTCGCCCCATGGAAAAGCCGACACCCGATGCATCCAAGCTGCTCGCCCAATGGGAAGAGTGGGAGCGAGGCGAAACTCCGCCCGGCAAGGTCATGAGCAACCTGAAGACCGGTGGGCTGCCCGACCTGTTGCGGACCCTCACCGAGTCCGACTCCTGAGCAAGCCAAACCAAACGGGGAGCTGGTGGGCTCCGCCTACGGGCCGGGGCGGGCCTCAACACATCCCGCGGCCGCCCGCCGCTCGATTGGGTGGTCCGCCGCCGTGGTCGGGGCTTCGTGCCCAAGACCGAGTTGCTCGACTCGATCAGTTAATCGAGCGCTTGGCCACTCGTTCTGCGCAAGTCGTCGAAGGGGGGCCAACCGCGGCGACCGCCTCGGCGGTGTTGTGTGTGCTGTACGAGGACGAGGGCGAACTCCATGTCGTGCTGACTCGGCGTTCGCCCAACATGCGTCACCATGCGCACGAGATTTCGTTCCCCGGGGGGCGTCAAGATCCATCCGATGCCGACTTGTGGGCTACCGCGTTGCGCGAGTCGGCCGAAGAGATCGGGTTGGATCCCGGCACGGTCGTTCCGGTCGGGCAACTCGACAGCTTCGTAACCGTCGGGTCGCGTTCGCTGATTCATCCCTTTGTCGCCGTGTGCGCCGGGCGGCCTGTTGTAGAGGTGGCGTCGCCCCGCGAGGTCGAAGCGGTTGTCCACGTGAGCCTGGCCGAGCTGCTGAGCGACGAGGTGTGGCGTGAGGAGATTTGGCAGTTCGACGATCGGGGCGAGAGAGCTCTTACTTTCTTCGAGATCGTCGGAGACACGATTTGGGGGGCGACTGGCGCAATGTTGCGCCAGCTTCTCGCAATAGCTACCGATACTGAGGCCCAGTCTGGCTGACCGCGGTGGTTGGTGTCCTCAAATTCGGGTCGCGCCAGCCGACAAGTTCGTATGCCTTCGAATATCGGTCGTCCCGCGAGAGAGCGCAAACGGGTTCACCTAGCGCCGTACCAGCGGGTCGTCACACTCTCGCTGTCGTTGTTGCTGCTGATGACGCTGATCGTTGGGCTCGGCACTTTAGGGGTGCATCACATGCGGTCCGACTTCGATGATTTGGTCGCCGAGGACCTTCCCCGCTTTGACGCGTTGTTGCATCTCGACCGCGACCTGTTCAGGGCCCAACTGGCGCTCGAAAACGCAATGCTCGCCAGCAACGCAAACCAACGTTTCGAGAGCCTGGCGGAGTACCAGAATCAGGTTGATCGTACCGAGAATCGTTGGCTCGCATACCTTGACGTGAGCGCCGGAGGTTCCCAAGAACTTCAGTGGCAGTCCGACTACGACGCGGCGCGAGCTCGATGGCTTGCTTCTTCGGCGGCCCTCGCGGCGCTTATCGAAGCAGACGGCGGTAGCGACTTACACCTCACGACCGAACTTGCATTGGCCCAGGCCGACTTTGTGACCATGCGCGATGTTGTCGATCACCTGGAGGAGGACATCGCCGAACCTCTGATCGACGCGTCGACTGCGTCGGTCACCGATCAAGCCGATACCACCACCAGCGATCTCACCACCCTTCTCGCGATCGGGCTCATGCTGGGCGCGGGGATTTCGTTCACCACCTATCGGGCCGCTCGCCAACAGCATCGCCAGTCAGGGCGCAGCGAGGCCGAGCAAGCCGCCGACACGGCGCGGGCGCTGTTCGAGGCCGAACTTGGCCAAGCCCTCGATATGGCCCAAGACGAGATGGGGGCCACCCACGCCGTCGAATTGGTGCTGGCCGCTGAGCTTCCGGGCCGTCCCGCCGAACTCTTGTTGGCCGATTCGAGCCACGCCCATCTCACCCAGGCGCTTACTACCGACAAGGAGCACGGCGGTCCGGGTTGTGGCGTCTTCGAGCCGGGCGATTGCCCGGCGGTTCGTCGCGGTACCACCCTGACCTTTGACGACAGCGAGGCTTATTCGGCCTGTCCGTACCTTCGTGGCCGAGACATCGGCCCGACTTCGGCAGTGTGCGTTCCGGTGAGCGTCGCTGGTCGTTCGGCAGGAGTGTTGCACTCGACGGGCGAGGTGAACGCCGTCGCTAGCGGTGTGGTCGTGCACAAGCTCGAAGAAGTGGCCGACCGCGCCGGCGATCGCATCGGGGTGATCCGAGCGTTCGCTCAGTCCCAAACATTGGCGTCAACCGACGCATTGACGGGACTAGCCAACCGGCGGTCGTTCGAGAACGAAGCCAACAGTCGGCTTCGTTCCGGTAGTAAGCTGGCCTTTGTTTACGGCGATCTAGATCATTTCAAGTTGCTAAACGACAAACATGGCCACGACGCCGGGGATCGAGCTCTGCGCTTGTTCTCTCGAGTGCTGAGCGAATCGATCCGTGAAACCGACATGGCCGCTCGTTGGGGCGGTGAAGAGTTTGTGCTCATGTTTGCCAACGCCGACACCGAAATTGCGGTGCGGCTGATCGAGCGCATCCGCGAGAACATGATCTTGGCCCAGGCCGCATCGACCACGCCGCCGTTTACGGCCAGCTTTGGTGTCTCTGATACGTCGATGGCCGAACACCTCGACGAACTGGTCAACTTGGCCGACGAATCGTTGCTCGAAGCCAAGAAGCGCGGTCGCAACTGCACGGTGGTGTCGCAGGGCCATCTTGGCGAGGCTGATCCCGAACCGGTCGAGGCCTGACGCTACAGTCAGGGCATGCCGGAGATCCGTTTCAACGCCGACACCCACCCCGAACTCGTCCAGCAGGTGCGAGTTTGGCTCGAGTCTGCCGAGGCCGAGCGCACCGCGGTCGACGTTGTCAGCGCCAGCGCCGAGCTGACCAAAGACGCCTTGCGGCTCATCGCCGCATCAGCGCCGGCTCCACTCGCCGACAGCGAACTGGTCAGCGGCCTTACCGCCCTCGGGCATCGTGCGACCGATGCCAGCCGAGACGCAGTGATCGCCGGGCTCGATGGCCTGGCCGCGGTTACCGACGGTCGGTTGGTTCGCAAGGTTGGCGAACAAGGAGCCAAAGCGGCGTACGAAATGAACAGTGCGACGGCCAAACAGCTCCTGAAGTCCCTCTTGGGCGGCTAACATCGCTTCTTTCTCGGGAGGCTTCCGAGTCCCCGTTTGCAGCGAGAGGCAACGCATCATGAACGCGGCCGCACCGGGCTCTGACGGCACCTTCGACACAGTTGTGGTGGTCGATTTCGGCGCCCAATACGCGCAACTTATTGCTCGGCGGGTGCGCGAGGCTCACGTCTACAGCGAAATCGTCGCCCCCACCATTTCGGCGGCCGAGCTCGAGGCAAGGCAACCGGCGGGCATCATCTTCAGTGGTGGCCCCGATTCGGTGCACGCCGAAGGGGCGATTGCCATCGACCCCGACGTTTACGACCTCGGCATCCCGATCCTCGGCATTTGTTACGGAGCACAGCTCATTGCCCAACAAAATGGTGGACGGGTTGGGCGAACCGAACGAGGCGAATACGGCCGCACCGTCCTAACCGTCGCCGCCGATGGTGGTTGCCTTCTGACCGACACGCCCCCGACTCAAAATGTCTGGATGAGCCATTTCGATGCCATCGTCGAGCCGCCGATCGACGTCCGGGCCACGGCCTCGACTCCCGACGCTCCGGTCGCGGCTTTCGAGGGCCGCCAGCGGGGGCTGTACGGCGTGCAGTTCCATCCCGAAGTGATGCACACCCAACACGGTCAGCAAGTGATCGAACGTTTCCTGCGTGATGGTTGTGGCATCGAAGCCAATTGGACCATGGCATCGATCATCGACACGTCGGTCGAACAAATCCGCAACCAGGTTGGCGACCGTAACGCCATCTGCGGACTGTCCGGGGGTGTCGATTCGGCGGTCGCGGCGGCGTTGGTTCACAAAGCCATCGGCGATCAGCTCACGTGCGTGTTCGTCGACACTGGTCTGATGCGGCTCGACGAGGGTGCCCAAGTGGTCGAAACCTTCGAACGCAACTTCGGGGTGCGGCTCATTCATGTCGATGCCGGCCAACGATTCTTTGCTGCCCTGTCCGGCATCACCGAACCCGAGGCCAAACGCAAAGCGATCGGCGAGTTGTTCATTCGAGTGTTCGAGGATGCAAAAGCCGACGTGGCCGACGCCGATTTCCTTGTTCAAGGCACGTTGTACCCCGACGTGATCGAATCGGGCAGCGAGCACGCGTCGACCATCAAGAGCCATCACAATGTCGGGGGCCTGCCCGATGACATCGACTTTGCGTTGGTCGAACCGTTGCGCAGTCTCTTCAAAGACGAAGTCCGCCAGGTTGGGTCAGAGCTCGGGTTGCCCGACGAAATCGTGCAGCGTCAGCCGTTCCCCGGCCCGGGATTGGGTGTGCGGATAATTGGCGAAGTCACCCCCGACAAGGTCGCGACTTTGCAGCACGCCGACTTCATCGTGCGCGAAGAGTTGCGATTGGCGGGCCTCGAACGCGAGATCTGGCAGTCCTTTGCCGTGCTTCCCGATATTCGAAGCGTGGGGGTGATGGGGGACGAACGCACCTACGGCCACCCGATCATCATTCGTGCCGTCACCAGCGAAGACGCCATGACCGCCGACTGGGCTCGTATTCCCTACGACGTTCTCGAAACAATGAGCAGCCGCGTCATCAACGAAGTCGCGGGAGTCAACCGTGTCGCCTACGACATCACGTCAAAGCCGCCGGGGACCATCGAATGGGAGTAGCACTCGACGCTGCGGCCTATCAGCAAGCGGCCGCGATCATGGGCGAACTGGTGGTGGGGCTCTCTGACGACGAGTGGGGTCTTGTCACCCATCCCGACGATTGGACGGTGGTTACCACCGTTGCCTGGGTTGTGGTTGGCGATTCGCAGTTGCGCAACGGCGCCGAGGGCGAACCGCTGGTCCGCATCGGCGATTTTGATGCCGCGGTCTTGGGGCCCAACCCGGTGGCTGCTTGGCGCGGCACTGCGGTTGGAGTACTCAAGGCCCTCGAAGGGTCGTCGCTCGACCATCAAAGCGTTGATCACCCCGACGGCACCGTCGCTCTGGCCGACCTTGTCGCTCAGCGGGTGAGCGAAAATTTGTTACGGGCGTGGGATGTTGGTCAGGCAGTACGACGTCCGGTCGAGTTGCCCGTCGATCTGGCCGACGCGTGCCTCGATTTCTGGGCCAGTCACGCCGATGCTGTACTTGGCGGCAACATCTTGGCCGACCAACCGGTCGAACCGGCCCCCGGCGCTGGTGCCGTCGAGCGGTTCCTTGGCTTGATGGGCAGGGACTCGATCACACCGTGACGGCGTCGGATTAGCGGGCGCCTTACCCGGCGGTGCTCGTTTACCCAGTGTTCAGGTTGTTGGTCGTCGTTGTTCAGCCGAAGGCAAATTGATGGTCAAGTCGGCTTCGTACGGTCGGCGTCATGAAAACAACTTCTAGACGTTCAAGAAATCTTGTCCTTGCTGCTCTGGTCGCCACCTTCGGATTGCTGGTCGCGGCCTGCGGCGGGTCCTCAGACGCGACTGCCCCCACGCAGGCCCAAGACAGCGCTGCTGTCGATGGGACTGCGCCGCTGGAAGGTGAGTTCCTGGTGTCGGGCTCTTCGACCGTCTACCCGATCGTTCTACGCCAGGCCGAGGCTTTTGGTGGGGTCAACACCGGCGTCGCAATATCGGTCGAAGGACCCGGATCTGGTGACGGTGCGCAGAAGTTCTGTGCCGGCGAAGTCCCGATCGCCAACGCCTCACGTCTTTACAAGGACGCCGAAGTCGAAACCTGTCAAGCAAACGGCGTCGAGTTCATCGAGTTGCGCCGCGGCATTGACGGAATCTCGGTTGTCACCTCGCCTGACAACGACCAGATCGAATGCGTCTCGTTAAACGACATCTACTCGATCGTGAGCGAAGAAGCCTTTGGTTTCGAGAGCTGGGCCGACGCCAATGCTCTTACCGCCACTTGGGACGGCACCGAGTTTGCCGACACCGCACTCGACATCTTTGGCCCCGGTGAGGAGTCGGGCACATTCGACTCCTTCGGAGAGATCGTGATCGAATCAGTTGCCAAAGGCAAGACGGGACTGGACCCCGAGTCGCGCGAGTTCGTCAAGACGATTCGCCCCGACTACACCTCGTCCCCTGACGACAACATCATCATCGAGGGCGTCGGCTCGAGCCAGTACTCGTTTGGATGGGTGGGGTACGCCTACGCCCAAAGCGCTGCCGATGCCGGTGACGTCAAGCTGGTTGCCGTTTCCAAGGAGGACGGCGGCGACTGCGTTACCCCGAATCCCGAAACGATTGCGTCGGCCGAGTTCCCGATCTCGCGATTCTTGTACACCTACGTGAACGCCGAAGCGGCCGCCAATGACCCGGCCGTCTCGGCATTTGTCGACTACATGATGTCTGACGAAGGGCTTACCGCGGTGACCGCCGCAGGTTACGTCGACCTTTCCGCCGCCGATCAGACGTTGAGCCAGGGCATCTGGGCCAACCGGTCGACTGGCCGTAGCTGGGGTTAGTCGTCGATGCCAGTTTGGCCACTTCGAGTTTCGAGTAGCGGTACAGAATTGCCCGGGGCCGACTTTCGTCCCCGGGCAATTCTGACTGCGTGAACTAACGGACATGACTTTCTAGGTCGACGTGCAACTCTGATGCTTGCTCCCGGAGTTGTGTCGCGGCGGCATCGTCGTTTGAGCCCGGCACGACGAGATGCCCGACTAGCCCGCCCCGACGCGATTGGTCCGCCGCGTTTACCCGTTGTTCACTTTGATGAAGCCAGTCGTTCACCTGAGCGAAGCAGGAGTCCATCCGGCCTCCGTATCGTGCGCGGGCGTGACTGAAATTCTCCCAATATCTCGGGCCGATCGAGTGCGAAGCGTTGTTGTGCTGCTTGGACTATTTGCCGGTTTCGCGGGCGTCGCGGCCGCGGTCGATTCGGTTCAGGCCGAACCGGTTCGGGTTGCGGTCCAGTCGGGGGTGGCGTTGGATAGCGCCGACGTTTCGGTCGAGCCGACGGTTGTCGAAGGAGACTTTTTGGTGTCGGGCTCCTCGACGGTTTACCCGATCGTGCTTCGCCAGGCCGAACAATTCGGTGCGCTGAACGCCGGGGTCGCAATCTCGGTAGAAGGCCCCGGGTCCGGTGACGGGGCCAAGAAGTTCTGCGCTGGCGAGGTGCCCATCGCCAATGCGTCGCGGCTCTACAAGGACGCCGAGCGCGCCGCGTGCGCCGACAACAACATCGACTACATCGAGATCCGTCGGGGAATCGACGGCATCTCGGTGATTACGTCGCCAGAGAACGACCTCATCGATTGTGTGTCGTTCAACGATTTGTACTCCCTAGTCTCCGAAGAGGCGCTCAACTTTCACAAGTGGTCCGATGCCAACGTCTTGACGTCAGCCTGGGGTGGCACCCAGTTCCCAGACGTCGATCTTCAGATCTTTGGTCCCGGCGAGGAGTCCGGCACCTTCGACTCGTTCGGCGAGATCGTTGTGGAGTCGGTGGCCAAGGGCAAGACCGGCCTCGACCCGGCCTCGCACGACTATGTCAAGACGATTCGTCCCGATTACACGTCGAGTCCTGACGACAACGTGATTCTCGAAGGTGTCGGCTCGTCCCAGTACTCGATTGGATGGGTCGGCTACGCCTTTGCCAAGGAAGCCGAGACGGCCGGGCGGGCCAAGTTGCTCGATGTGTCGTTTGGCGATGACGATTCGTGCGTCACTCCGACTCCGGAGACGATTGCCTCGGCCGACTTCCCCATCGCTCGCTATCTGTACACCTATGTGAACGCTGACGCCGCAGCGACGGACCCGTCGGTGGCGGCGTTTGTCGACTACATGATGTCCGACGTCGGGCTCGAGTCCGTGACCGAGGTTGGATATGTCAGACTCGCTGAGGCCGATCAGCTTCGCGCTCACGCAGTGTGGAACAACCGGATTACCGGGCCTTCGTGGGAGTAGCGCAGGTCTCACCCGACAGGCCAGTGACGCTTGCGCCCATTGGTGGGCGGGCCGTTGGGGCCCTCGCTGAGGCGGTTCTGTTCGTAGTGATCGCGGCGGCCGTGGCGGTCGTCGAGTATTTTGTCAGCGGCCCAATCGGCTCATTTGGGCCGTCCAATTTTTGGATTGCGTTGGTGATCCTGGCGTTGTGGAGCGCCTGGTATTGGCCGAGTGGTCAGACCCTGGGCGCAGTGTTGACCGGTCGATACGTTTCGATGCCTGACGGCCGCCCGGCCGCCCCATTGACCATGGCGGCGAGGGAACTCAGCCGCTTTGGCCTGCTGTACGCCCTGCCGCTGTTGGCCTTCGGGCTCAATGTCGGGTGGACGGCTGTAATCGCGGCGATCGTCGGCGGGCTGATCGCGGTTCGTGGCGATCGCCGAGCGCCGTGGGACTCTCTGCTTGGCACCACCGTGGCGACCGCCGCGGGAACGTCGACATCACCCGTCACGGCGCCGGTCCGATCGGTACAGGACCTAAAACTGGATCCTCGACGCACCGCCCAAAACGTTCGGGCCCGCCGGTTGCTGTTTGGCTTTGCCATGTCGTCGGTGGTTATCAGTGTGTTGATCATGTGGAACATGTTCAGCGAGGCTTTCGACTTTGTGGCCGCTGAGGAGTTCTCGTGGCAGTCGTTGACCGACATTGGGTGGTTTCCACGCCGGGGTTTGTTCGACCTGTCGACGCTGTTTGTCGGGACCTTGTGGGTAACGGGTATTGCTATTGCTTTGGCCGGTCCGGTGGGTCTTGGTGTGGCGTTCTATTTGTCGGAGTATGCGTCGCCGCGGGTGCGGGGGTTCGTCAAACCACTGATCGAAACCCTAGCCAGCATCCCGTCGGTCGTGCTCGGTTTGTTTGCCATCAGCTTCATAGCTCCGACGATTCTGCAGCCCGTCGATGCCAGCATCGGCATCTTTTCGTTGCTGGCGGCCGGTCTCGGGGTTGGAGTTTTGACGGTGCCGATCGTGGCATCGATTTCCGAAGATGCTCTGCGGTCGGTTCCCCGCGAACTGCGAGAGGCCTCGTTTGGGCTCGGTGCCCGCAAGGCCACCACGGCTCTGAGGGTGGTTTTCCCGGCGGCCCTGTCGGGGATCTCTGCCGCGTTCATCGTGGCGATCTCGAGAGCCATCGGCGAGACGATGGTCGTTTACATCGCCGCAGGCGGCTCGGGCGGCGCGGTATTCGAGGTTGATCCCCGCCAAAGCGGGCAGACCCTCACCGCGGCGATGGCCTCTTTGGGCGCCGGCACCGACAGCGTGGCCGGTGTCGGTATTGCCTTCCAGAGTTTGTATTTCCTCGGTGCGGTTTTGTTCGTGATCACCATGGTGCTCAACGTGTTGTCCGACGTTGTGGTGCGCAGATTCAGGCAGGTGTACTGATGCCAGCACCTACACAAATCAGACTCGACCAATTGCGCCGCCGTAAGGGGGCCGACGTCTTCGGCCAGGTGTTTCTGCTGTTGTTGTTGACGTCGGTGATCGTCGCCTTTGCGATGGTTGGTTCGGTGATCTGGGATGTCCTGGTAGAGGCCTGGGACCTGATCAGCCACGACATCTGGAACTTCGTTTCCTCCGCGTCGTCCTCCGAGGCGTCCAAAGCGGGCGTTGCTCAGGGAATCCGCGGCACGCTGATGATCGCCGGGATCGTGATCTTGACCTTCCCAATCGGTATTGGATCGGCGATCTATCTCGAAGAGTACGCCGACGACACCCGGGCGTCCCGGCTGATTCAAGTGACCGTGCGCAACCTCGCTGGTGTGCCATCGATTGTTTACGGCCTGCTGGGGTTGGCGGTCTTCGCAAAGTCCTTGGGCGGTCTCACCGGCGGTTCGAGCGTTATCGCGGCTGGGCTGACCTTGGCCGTCCTCGTTCTTCCGGTTGTGGTGATCACCGCCGCCGAAGCAATCAGAGCGGTGCCGTCGTCATTACGCGACGGAGCGTACGGACTCGGCGCGACGCAGTGGGAAGTGGTGAAGACGCAAGTTGTCCCGGCCGCGCTCCCCAGCATCCTGACCGGCACCGTTCTGGCCATCGCCCGAGCTCTGGGCGAAGCTGCACCGTTGTTGGTCATTGGCGCCGTTGGCTTTTACACCACCGGCAACAACGACTTTGTCGAACAACTCCAAGGGGCGTTCACCGCCTTGCCCATGAACATCGCCAATTTCGCTCGACTGCCGGCCGATACGTGGCGTGGCCACGCCGCGGCGGCCAGTCTCGTGCTGTTGGCCTTGGTATTTATGATCAACCTGGTGGCGATCATCGCCCGTTCCCGCATCTCGAAACGCCTTGGGCGCTGAGGCAGAGAAGACGTCTATGACCGGTCCAAACATTCGTTCCCTCGCCAGCTCTTCGGAGCCGCTCGACGACACCGCTGACGTGGTGTTCGAAGTCGAGGGACTCAACGTCCTCTACGGCGATCACCGGGCGGTCGGCGACGTCGACATCACTATCCGCGAACGGGAGATCACCGCGTTCATTGGTCCTTCGGGCTGTGGCAAATCCACCGTTCTGCGCTGTTTCAACCGAATGAACGATCTGATCGATATCGCTCGGGTTGAAGGGTCGGTCAAATACCACGGAATCGACCTGTACGACCCGCAGGTAGACCCGGTGGCGGTTCGTCGGCGGATCGGCATGGTGTTTCAAAAGCCCAACCCGTTCCCCAAGTCGATATTTGACAACGTTGCCTACGGCCCTCGCGTGGGCGGACAGCGCAGTGGGCTCGACGAGGTCGTCGAACGTTCGTTGCGTAGCGCCGGACTGTGGGAAGAGGTGAAGGATCGCCTCGACACTTCGGCGCTCGGAATGTCGGGTGGTCAACAACAACGTCTGTGCATCGCCCGGGCCATTGCCGTGAACCCCGACGTGTTGTTGATGGACGAACCTTGTTCGGCTCTTGACCCGATCGCCACGGGTCGCATCGAGGAACTCATGAAGGAGATCCAGAACGAGTACACGATCGTCATCGTGACCCACAACATGCAACAGGCTGCTCGGGTGAGCGACCGCACTGCCTTCTTTACCGCCGAAGTTGATGCGCACAGCGGGCAACGGCGAGGCAAACTCGTTGAGTTCAACGAGACTGGCACGATCTTTTCGAACCCTGATGACGAACGAACCGAAGCGTACGTCACGGGCCGGTTCGGATGACTTCTGAGGTTCGGAACCGGGCGTTTTGGCTGCGGCTGACGTACCGTCGAGAGGAAAACTGGTCATGGAGAAGAACGTGAACGAAATTCGATCACAACTCGATGAACGGCTTGGTCTGATCGAGCAGCGCCTGCTCGAGATGGTCGAGTTGGTGGCAACGCGTGTCGGCGAGGTCACCACTGCGATGCTCGAGGGCGATGTTGCCTTGGCCGACACTTTGGTCGCGGGTGACGACGATATCGACCTCTTGTCGCTGCAGGTCGAAGAAGGTTGTGTCGATACGTTGGTGCGCGAGCAGCCCGTCGCGTCGGACCTGAGGTTCGTGGTCGCGTCGATGCACATGAACAGCGATATCGAGCGCAGCGGCGATCTCGTCGTCAACATTGCCAAGGCGGTCGGTCGACTTCAGGGCGCCCATCCCGACGATCATGTCCGGGAGTTGGTGGCGCGTATGTCGGCTCTTGCGCAAGAACTGCTTCGCCGGGCCGCCGAGGCCTTCGAGAACCGCGACGCCCAACTAGCGGAGTCGATCGACGAGCTTGATGACTTGCTCGACGACATGCACTATCGCTATATCCAGTACGTCATCCAGGATGCTCGCCGTGGGGCGCTCGACCCTCAACAATCGCTACAGCTAGCCCTGGTTGGTCGGTTCTACGAACGCATCGGCGATCACGCCGAGAACTTGGGTGAGCGGGTCCGTTACATCGTCGACGGTTGGTTGCCCGAGACCCAAGCCGCCGAGCGGGCCCGGGCTCGGGTTCAACTCGACGAGCCCCACACGAGCCGAGGACTCGCGGTGATCGACACCATTGCCGAAGAGCGACGAATCGACGCGATCCGGCGCGACTTTGTGGCCAACGTTTCTCACGAGCTCAAGACCCCGGTCGGGGCTATGAGCCTGTTGGCCGAAACGCTCACCGCAGAGTCCGAGACCGCCGATCGCGAACGTTTGGCTTCGTTGCTTCGGAAAGAAGCCAAACGCGTCGAGGACATCATCGATGATCTGCTCGAACTCACCCGCCTCGAGGAAGCCGAGAACGAGCTTGAGACCTTGTCGATCGGCGATCTAGTGGCGAGATCGGTCGAAAAGGTCGCCACTTTGGCCGGTGGTTTGCGAGTCGAGGTGGCCACTGTTGGGTTGCCTTGCGACACCGAAATCCAGGGCGACCGGCGAGCGTTGGTTCGGGCTATCACCAACCTGATAGACAACGCGGTCCGTTACTCAGAACCCGAGCAACAGGTGACGGTCTCGGTTGAGGCCCGTGCGGAATCGGTCGCAGTCGCAATCCGCGATCATGGCGTGGGTATTCCGCGGGCCGAGCTCGAACGGGTCTTCGAGCGGTTCTATCGCGTTGATCGGGCCCGGAGTCGAGAGACCGGCGGCACCGGTCTGGGGCTGGCCATCGTGCGTCACGTCGCCGAGAATCACGGCGGGCGGGTGCTGGTCGAGTCGAAGCCCGGCGATGGGTCCACGTTCTCCATCGAATTGCCAAGGGCAGACGCAGAAACGCTGTGAGCGGCCCGGTTACCGTCCTCGTCGTCGATGACGAACCTTCCTTTCGAGAAGGCCTCCGTCACGCGCTCAAACAGGAAGGATTTGTGGTGCACCTGGCCGCTGACGGCCGAGAGGCTCTCGAAATGTTTGACGCCCATCGCCCTGATCTGGTGCTGCTTGACGTGATGTTGCCCCGATTGTCCGGGCTTGATGTTTGCCGCAAAATCCGAGCCGACCACCAAACACCGATCATCATGGTGTCGGCTCGCAACGAGGAAATCGACGCAGTCGTCGCCTTGGAGGTCGGTGCCGACGACTATGTTGCGAAGCCGTACCGGGTGCGCGAGTTGGTCGCCCGGATGCGCACCGTCTTGCGTCGTTCCGGGACACCCAACGAGACCACCGAGTCGAACCATCTCGTTGTTGGGGCGATCGTGCTCGACAAAGAACGCCACGAGCTCGAGATAGATGCGGTGCCAGTGCAACTCCCACTGAAGGAATTCCAGTTGTTGGCCTTGCTGATGGAGAACGCCGGCATTGTTGTGACCCGTCAAACCCTCATCGATCGGGTGTGGGGTTATGACTATGTCGGCGACACCAAGACGCTGGATGTGCACATCAAACGGCTTCGGGCCAAGGTCGAGCCCCATCCCGATTCGCCCGAACGCATTGTGACGATCCGCGGGTTGGGTTACAAGCTCAACGCCTGACCTGCGCTGTCGTCGCTCGTCGCTAAGGTGACCGAGATGTCTGAGTCGCCCCTGCTTGCCGGGCTCAATCCGGCCCAATACGACGCGGTCCTGCACCGTGGCGGCCCGTTGCTGGTGGTTGCCGGAGCCGGTTCGGGCAAGACCCGCGTCCTGACTCACCGGATCGCCCAGTTGATCGACGACGGCTTGTCGCCGTTCGAGATTCTTGCCATCACGTTCACCAACAAAGCCGCGGGCGAGATGAAATCTCGGGTTGGCGGGTTGGTTGGCCCCGTCGCCGAGAAGATGTGGGTGTCGACTTTTCATTCTGCTTGTGTGCGCATTTTGCGCCGCGATGTCGACCGGCTGGGGTTCCCCGGTCGTTTCTCGATCTACGACCAGGCCGACGCGGTGCGTCTCACCGGGTACGTGATCCGCGACCTCAATCTCGACCCCAAACGGTTCCCGCCTCGTTCGGTTCACGGTGCGATCTCGGCGGCCAAGAACGAAAACATCGGCCCCGAGCTCTACGCCGAGCAAGCCGAACAGATCTTCCAACGCAAGCTGTCCGATGTCTACTTCGAGTATCAGAAACGTCTGCTCACCGCGGGCGCGATGGATTTCGACGATCTGCTCATGCGCACCTGCGAACTGTTTCGTACCCATCCCGACGTGCTCGACAGTTGGCGTCGGCGCTTTGGCCACGTACTCGTCGACGAGTACCAAGACACCAACCCGGTGCAAAACGATCTGGTGCTGATGCTGGCCGAGGAGCATCGCCAAGTAACGGTGGTGGGCGACTCCGACCAGAGCGTCTATTCGTTCCGCGGCGCCGATATCCGCAACATTCTCGATTTCGAAGAGGCGTTCCCCGACGCGAGCGTGATCGTGCTCGAACAGAACTACCGATCAAGCCAGTCGATCCTCGATGCGGCCAACGCGGTCATTGCCAAAAACCTCGGGCGCAAACCCAAAGAGCTGTGGACCGATCAAGGGGCCGGCGAACAGATCACCCGTTATCACGCCGACGACGAGTCCGACGAAGCTCAGTTCGTGGCCAACGAGCTGGCCAAGCTCCACGACCACGAGCACATGCGATGGGGCGAGATGGCGGTTTTTTACCGAACCAACTCGATGTCGCGTGTCATCGAAGAGTTCCTCGTACGCGTCGGTATCCCTTACAAAGTGGTGGGCGGCACCAGATTCTACGACCGCCGCGAAATCAAGGATGCCATCGGCTATCTGCGAGCCATTGTCAACCCGACCGACGAAGTCAGCGTCAAGCGGGTCATCAACGTGCCCAAGCGTGGGGTTGGCGATACCTCGATTGGCAAGCTCAACGCGTGGGCGTCGGCTCATGGCGAGTCGTTCGATCAGGCGGTCTTGCGCTTCGACGAAGCTGGTGTCCGCGGCCAGGCCGCGACCGGCATCGAGAAGTTCTTGGTCATGACCTCCGAGATCCGCAAACTCAACGCCGGGCCCGCCACCATCATCGAAGAAGCGTTGGAACGCTCCGGCTATCTCGAAGAGCTCCAAACCGAAAGGTCGGTCGAGGCCGAAGGACGCCTCGAAAACCTGTCCGAACTGGTCGGCATGGCCCGCGAGTACGAGACGGTCGACGAGTTTCTCGAGCAAATCAGTTTGGTGGCCGACACCGACGATCTCGACGATGACGAATCAAGCGTCACCCTCATGACCTTGCACGCCGCCAAGGGGCTCGAATACCCGGTGGTGTTCCTGATCGGTATGGAAGACGGGGTGTTCCCTCACATCCGAGCGTTGGGGGAGCCGGCCGAACTAGAAGAAGAACGCCGCCTCGCTTATGTGGGTATCACTCGGGCCATGCAACGGCTCTATCTCACTAGTGCGTGGAGCCGGATGATGCACGGAACCACCCAGTACAACCCGCCGAGTCGGTTCATCGACGAGATCCCGTCGGAGTTGATCGACGAAATCGGCGGCGCGCGCATGTTGCGATCTCGACGCGATCGCTCCGGTTACGGCGGCGATCGTCAGCGAGTGGCCAGACACCGCGAGTCGATCGTCGATCAGGCTATGGCTGCGGCACAGCGCCCTTCGCCGTCGGGGGCCGAACAGATGGGGTTGCGTATCGGCGACGATGTGCGTCACAGCCAGTGGGGCGAGGGCGTCATTGTCGATATCGAGGGCATCGGTGACAAAGCCGAAGCGTCGGTGTATTTCGCCTCCGAAGGCGAAAAGCGGTTGTTGCTGAGTTGGGCGCCGCTCGAGAAGATCTAGCTCTCGGCTTCGTCGTGATGGCGGCGAATCACGTACACAAACGTTTCGCCCACAAACGGGGGTGTGGGCCGCAACCGCGCAACTAGCCGTGACCACATCGGCGGTTCGATCGATACTGGTTCGATTTGCGAAACACCGCTGGGGGCGAAGCCGGTTGCTTGCCAGAACGAACCGCGGAGCCACCGCTTGAATCGTGCAACCAAAGACCCGGTTCGGCGAGCCGCGATGGTGGTGAACGCCGCGCTTAGGACCAGGCCGTGACGCTCCGCCAGTTCGGCTATGCCGCTGGGAAAGGCGTAGCTCACGTGGTCGACGTTTTCCCACACGATGCCTCGCTGGCCGGCCCGGACTCGCTGAGGCGCGTAAGGATTGGGGGTGGTGAGGATCAGCTCGCCGCGCCCACTCAACCCTTCTTCGGCCACCGCAAAGAGCATGTCGAGATTGGCGACGTGTTCGATCAGTTCGCCGGCGGTGATGAGGTCGAACGGACCTCGTTGCGCGAGCGGACCGAGCCCAGCGGAGAGGTCGTGAGCCACGGCATCGAAGCCGCGGTCGACCATGGCCCGAACGCCTGCCTCGAGGATGTCGACGCCCACACACCGGTCGGCGGCGTCGGCTATCTGACGATGCAGCCAATCGGGCGACTCCATTCGTGCTTCGTCATGGGCCACACAACCAATGTCGAGCACGTTGCGGCCGCGGGCCCGCTCAACCAGGAATTCGTGGCGACTCCGGATCGGCGGCCGCCACGCCGATGCCAACCGTCTGGCGCGGTGGGCGACCGCATCAATGTTGTTTGGATCAGAGGCCGCGTCGCTCCAACGGGCAACTCGGGCTGAAGATTGCGCCGCGGCATCGAACGCCGCGGCACGGTTGTGGCGGGCCATGGTTCACAACCTAGGCCGAACGGTCTCAGGCCGGGGTGAACTCGCATTCCAAGTGTTTGACCCCGTTGATGAAGCTGGAACGAAGCCGATCGGGCTCACTGACGGCGTGAATATCTGGGACTCGCGTCAACAGTTCGCGATACATCTCGGTGATTTGGCGACGAGCGAGATGGGCGCCGAGACAGAAGTGGGGTCCCGGCCCGCCAAATCCGACGTGCGGGTTGGGGTCGCGGGTGATGTCGAATTGATCGGGCCGATCGAACACGGTTTCGTCGCGGTTGGCCGAGTTGTAAAACAGCACGATCTTGTCGCCTTCGTCGAAGGTGTGGCCCGCGAGTTCGGTCCCGTCGGCGGTGACGGTGCGCCTGAAGTGAATGACCGGCGTCGCCATGCGGACGATTTCTTCGACCGCCCCGGCGATGTGGGCGTCGAAATCGGCGGCCAGCAGATCTCGTTGATCCGGGTTGTTGGTCAGGTAGTGCAGACCCCACGCGATCGCGTTGCGGGTGGTCTCGCTGCCGGCGGCACACAACAGTACGAAGAAGCTTTGGATTTCTTCGACGGTCAGCCGGTCGCCGTCGATCTCGGCGTTGACCATTGCTGTTGTGAGATCGGCACGGTCTCGACCTCGACTGCTTTCGGCGATCTCGTTTATGAGCATGGCCAGAGCAGCGCCGGCCTCGAGGAACGCTTCGAGCGGATTCTTGTCTTCGGGGATGAACTCGGGGTCGCCGTTGCTCAAGATGATGTTGGTCTGATCAAACACATAGCCGTACTGGCTCTCGGGTATGCCCATCATGTCGCAGATGATCTTGACCGGTAACCAGCCCGCGACGTCGTTGACAAAATCGCATTGCCCTTTGTCGATGACGCGGTTCACGATTTCGTGGGCACCAGAACGAATATCGTCTTCCATTTTGGACAACATCCGCGGCGTGAAACCAGCCGATACCAGACGGCGAAGTCGGGCGTGACGAGGGTCGTCCATGTTGATCATCGAACCGAAGAAGTCGTTGAATTCGGCGGGAAGATCAGGAACGTTGGTGCCTTGGCCCGAACAAAACAATTCGGGTTTGCGGCTGGCCTCGACTATGTCGGCGTGGCGGGTTATTGCCCAGTAGCCGGGTCCGGGCGGGAGGTATTCGGTTTCGTACTCCTCGAAGTGGATTGGGGCTTGCTGGCGAAGGGCGGCAAACGCGGCCTCTCGATCGGTCATCGGCAAGGTCCAGAAACCTTCGATATCCGAAAGGTTGATGTCGGCGAGATCCATGACCTGACCCTAGATCGTCATGGTTCGGCTGGCGAAAAGAGGTCGGTCAACTGCAAGGGGCTCAGTCGGCTAGTCGAATTCGCAGACGTTTGTTGCCTTTGCCTTTGGATTCGGTCTTGATGACCTCGAACCGACCCACTTCGCCGGTGCGGGCCACGTGAGTGCCGCCGTCGGCTTGTTTGTCGAGCCCGACAATGTCGACTACCCGGATCTCGGTGACGCTGTCGGGGATCAGGTTGACTTTGGTGCGGATCAGGTCGGCATCGCCAAGCGCGGTGTCGCGTGGCAAGAAGCTCACTTCGATTGGCCGGTCGGCGGCGATTTCGGTGTTGACAAGTTGAGTGACTCGTTGCGCGAAACCTTCTGGTAGCGGGTTGAACTCGAAGTCCATGCGGGCTGACAACGGTTCCATGTTTCCGCCGGTAACCGGCTTGCCCCACTCGTTCCAGATCACTCCGCACAAGATGTGCAGCACGGTGTGGGTGCGCATCAGTTGATGTCGGCGTTCCCAGTCGAGGGCCGCGGAGATTTCGGTGCCTACCGGTGGCGGGGAGCCGTCGACGGTATGAAACACCGTGGGTCCCTGGCTGCGCACATCGGTGACGGTGGCCGTTTCCGAGTCCCAGGTGAGCAGGCCGGTGTCGTGGGGCTGTCCGCCACCGGTCGGGTAGAACGCGGTGCGGTCGAGTTCGATGCGGCCCTCGTCGTCGATGTTCACCACGGTGGCAGTGAACTCGCGAAGTTGAGCGTCGCGAAGGTAGAGGCGATCGGTAAGCGACATCGGTGTCAGCTCCCCGCGTCGGAGTCGAAGTTGATATCGACGTGGACGCGGTCGGATTCGTCGATCGTGACCGGATAGGTGGTGATCAACTCGCCGGTCGATAGTCGGCCGGTTTCTGTCATGGTCACCGATGCACAAACCTCGTCAGTACTCGTCCCCAGCTCGAAGCGCCCGGCGCCGGGGTTCCATGTGAAGAAGCAGTCGCGAGGTTCGCCGACCGGTCGGGCGTTGAAGGCGTACCAGCCCGCTTCGGGGTCGTCGCCGATGTGCTGCAAGATGATGTCGCGACTACGGCCGGCGACGTCGGAATACAAGATGGGGCCACGGTCGGCGATCTCGGTCGAGATACGACCAATCTGGCCGGCGTCGAAGTCGGTGTCGCCCAGCTGTACCTCGACTTCGCCGCCGCTGCTGGCCAACCAAACAACGCCAGCGCCGAGTAGTAGGGCGATCATTACCGCGGTGAGGCCAACCAGAACGGCGCTCCTGGCGTTCATTTGAGGGCCGCGGGCGACAGGCATGTGTTCTCCACGTGGGGGTAGACGATTCTTGGTGCCTAGTATTCCAAGGTCCGCTATCCGGGAGGCAAAACCGGTGGATCTCTTCGAACATCAAGGCAAAGAATTCTTTGCACGCTATGGCATGCCGGTTAGTCCCGGCGAAGCAGTCTTCGACGTCGATGGCGCCGTTGCTGCTGCGGAAAGACTCGGTACGCCGGTCATGGTCAAGGCTCAAGTGCACGCCGGTGGCCGCGGCAAAGCGGGCGGGGTCAAGTTTGCACCCGACATCGACGCGGTTCGTGAACATGCCGGCAATATCTTCGGTCTCGACATCAAAGGCCACATCGTCGAACGAATCTGGATCGAAAAGGCGTCCGATATCGCCGAGGAATACTACGCGAGCTTCACCCTCGACCGTTCGGCCAAGAAACATCTGGGGATGCTGTCCAAAGAGGGTGGCATCGAGATCGAGACGGTCGCCGAAGAGAACCCTGACGCCATCGCCAAAATATGGATCGACCCCGTCGACGGCCTCAGCGATGCCGACTGCCGCGAGTGGGTAGCGGCGGCCAACCTCCCCGACGCAGCATTTGAGGGGTGCGTCGATATCTTGTCGAAGCTCTACACGGCCTACACCGACGGAGACGCCGACCTAGTCGAGATCAATCCGCTGATCCTTACGCCCGAGGGTCAGGTGCACGTTCTTGATGCCAAAGTCACCCTCGACGGCAACAGCGAGTTTCGCCACGAGGACTACGCCCAGTACGACGAGACACAACCACGTGACGAACGCGAACAAGCCGCTCATGCCAAGGGGCTGCAGTACGTCGGCCTCGAAGGCTCGGTTGGCGTGATCGCCAATGGGGCCGGGCTGGCCATGAGTACGGTCGATGTTGTCAACCAGGTCGGCGGCAGTCCAGCCAACTTCCTCGATATTGGTGGCGGCGCCAACGCCGACGTAATGGCTGGCGCCCTGCAAGTGATCAACAACGACCCGGCAGTCAAGTCGATCTTCATCAACATCTTTGGTGGGATCACCCGAGGCGACGAAGTCGCCAACGGGATCGTCGAGGCCATGAAACGGGTTGCGATTGATTCTCCGATTGTTATTCGTCTCGACGGTACCAACGCTGACGAGGGCCGGGCCATTCTCGCTCCGAGCCTCAACGACAAACTGATGATGGAAGACACCATGCTGGATGCGGCCCGCAAAGCCGTCGAACTGGCGAGCTGAGGAATCAACAATGAGCATTTTCGTAGACGAAAACACCAAGGTGATCTATCAGGGTCTTACCGGCTCTCAAGGTAGTTACTACGGTCGCCTCAATCGCGAGTACGGCACCCAGGTCGTAGCCGGAACCCACCCCAAAAAAGCCGGAACCGAAGTCGATGGCGTTCCCGTGTACGCCAACGTCGCGGAGGCGGTGGCGGCAACCGGAGCGACGGCCAGCTGCATCTTCATCCCGGCACCGGGAGTTCGAGGCGCAGTGATGGAAGCGGCCGAAGGCGGCGTCGAGTTCATCGTTGCCATCACCGAGGGTGTCCCGGCCCACGACGAGGCGTACTTTTACAACGACCTCAAACGCAACTTCCCCAACGTGCAACTGTTGGGTCCGAACTGTCCTGGCATCATCAGCCCCGGCAAGTGCAATATCGGGATCACCGCGGGCCACATTGCCAAAGAGGGCGGACCGGTCGGCATCGTGAGTCGGTCTGGCACCCTCACCTATCAGGCCCTGTACGAACTGAAACAAAAGGACATCGGCGTCACCACGTGTGTTGGTATCGGCGGCGACCCGGTTCCGGGCACGTCGTTTATCGATTGTCTCAAAGCGTTCGAAGCCGATCCCGCCACCAAGGCCGTCATGATGATCGGCGAGATCGGCGGATCGGCCGAAGAAGAAGCGGCCGAGTTCATCAAGAACCACATGACCAAACCGGTGTCGTCCTACATCGCTGGCGTCACGGCCCCTCCCGGCAAGAAAATGGGCCACGCGGGCGCCATCGTCTCGGGCGGCAAAGGCACTGCCGATGCCAAGATGGCGGCCCTTGCCGACGCCGGTGTGCGGGTTGGACACAACCCCACCGAGGCGGGGGAGTTGATGGCCGAGATCGTCGCTGGTTTCTAACCGCTACGTCCTTGTCGTTTATAAATCATCGACCTGCCACCACTCGGCGGCAGGGGTTTGGCACCGTTGGGGGATGAAAATCCCCCACGTGGCCGTTTTGGCCACGGTTCTTCTTGGCGCGTCGTGTGCAACGTCGTCGGTCTCGCTCGACCCCGAGACCGAAACCAGTTCGGTGACCGCACCGTCGTCGAGCACCACCAGTACGACGAGCACCAGCCCATCGACTACCAGCCCGTCCACCACCAGCACGACAACGACCAGCACTACCACTACCAGTACGACAACCACCAGCATGCCGGCACCGCCCGATCTGGTCTTCGACGATGACGGCGTGCCGGTCAACGGTCAAACCGACGGTCTCTTGGTTACCAACACCGGCTGGCTCACTCCGATTCTGGGCCCAACGCCCACTGGGCACTCGGTGTGGACCCCGTGCGGGCGTCAAGCCGACATTGGTGGTGGTCGGGTAATCGACTATGCCGACTTTGTGCTCGACCCCGGACATGGCGGGTCCGAGACAGGAGCGGTCGGGAAGGGAGGTTTGGTCGAGGCCGACCTCAATTTGGCGGTTGGGCTCAAGATCAGAGACGCGCTTGTTGGTGCGGGGTATTCGGTCGTGATGACTCGCCAAACCGACATCAGAGTCCCGATCGCGACGCGAGCCGAAATCGCCCACGCCCTCGACCCTGTCGCCTTCATCTCGATTCACTTCAATGCCGGCACCGAGGAGCCGAGCGAGATACCGGGTACCGAGATGTACCATCAGATCGAGTCGGCCGACTCCAAACGTCTAGCGGGTCTGCTTTACGAAGAGGTGCGATCGGTGCTCGATCAGTACTCGATCGGGTGGGTGGCTATACCCGATGCCGGAGCGCTGTTTCGCCCCAACCGCGAGGGGACGGACTACTACGGAGTCCTCCGTCGACCGAGCCCGATTACGAGCGTGCTCACCGAGTTCGCCTATCTATCGAATCGAGCCGAAGAAGAGCTGGTGAGCCAACCTGATGTACAGGACCAGTTGGCCCAGGCGGTTCTGGCCGCGGTTCGTCGGTTTCTCGACACCAACGACCCGGGGTCGGGGTTTATTACCGATCCGATGTTCCGGGGCTACGGACCGTCCGGAGCGGGGGGTACCGGCAACTGCACTGACCCGGTTCTCGAATGACCCCTCGGCGCGCCGTTCTGGCTGCCGTTGCGGCCCCGGTTGTCGCGATGATGTTGGCCGCTGGTTGCGGGACCACCGACCGGTCCTTCGGCATCGAAGAGTCGACGGTTCCGCTCTTCGACGACGAGGGGCCGGATCAGACAGATCTCCCCACGTCGACCCCGTCTTCGGCGGGCGTTCACGAGGCGCCGGCGTTGAGGGTAGAGGACTTGCCAGCCCCGAGAACCGGCGTCAGCGGAGTCGTTGTTGTTGACGACGTGCTGTTACCCGTCGAGGTCTCCGACGAGGGTCTTGTTGCGGTTGGACCGTGTGGACAATCCGTTGTGGTAGAGCAGCAACCCCAGCGAGACCTGCTGGTGATCCTCGACCCGGTCGGCGAAACCGAAGCGTTCGCTCTGGTCGAACCGATCATGGCATTAGCGGCTGAGCGCCTTAACGCGGCCCAGATAAGAGCCACGGTCACTCGAAGTGATTCGACGGTCGTAGCCGCACCCACCCGAGCCGCGGCTGCGGTGGCGAGCGGGGCGCGGTTGCTGGTGTCTATGGGCCTACAGGAGGTTGCCGATGAGACTGCCGCGGGCCAACACCTCGCGATCGACGTCTTCCATCAGATCGACAGTTCGCAGAGCCGACGCTTCGGCGGTTTGCTGCACGAAAACATTCAATCGGTCCTCGAGACCTACGACGTTTCGTGGTTGGCGGCGTCGGGGTCTGGCGTGCGGCCACTGCTGAACCAGCGGGGCACCGACTTCTACACCATGTTGCGCGACACCGAAGAGATCGACAGCGTTGTCGTGCTCCTGGGCGGGCGGGCCGCCGACACCGAAACGTTGCTTGGTTCAGCCAGCGGCCGCTCTGAACTCGCCGATGCGTTGGTCGACGCGATTGTTCGCCAGTTCATGACCAACGATGTGGGCGGCGGCTACATCCAACCATCCGAAACGGTCAGGAACGCTCCCACCGCCGACGGCGCCCCGGAGTGTGGCAGCTAGCTCAGAACTCGATGGGCGGAGATTGTTGCGATTCTTCGTTGAGGTCGATCCATGCGCCAGCAATGATGGCGACCGCCGCGAGCCATCCGATCAGGATCCCGGTCCCGGTGTTGTCGATGAACTCGACGGGGAACAACATGAAAAAGGAGATGAGGCCGAGGACCAAGTTTAGTTGGTCTTGGCTGAAACCAAGGATGCTTTCTGGCGCGGTCAACTCGCCGAAAGTCGTGCTGATCACGCTGATCGTCAGCCCCAGACTTATGGCCGCCAAGATGATGCCCATCGTGCCGAAATTCTCGGTGCTCCAACCGTTGACCGAGGCGTCGTCGGTCCAGTCGAGAAAGGTTGACACGAACAGTGCGATCCCTCCACCGATCAGTAGGAGCGTGCTTGGTTTTATGTCGTTGTCCATAATTCCTCCGGGACCGTCACAAGGCGCCAGAATAGTGCGATTCTTGCTCCGTCCGGTGCGGTAGGTTCGACCTGATGAGCTTTGAGAACGGCCAAACCCGACGAGCGCTGTTGTCGGTTTACGACAAACGCGGGATTGTCGAACTGGCCCAGGGCCTCGCCGGCCTCGGATGGGAACTGATTTCCAGTGGCGGCACGGCTCAGGTCATTGCCGATGCTGGGCTAGCGGTCACCGACGTGGCCGAGCACACTGGTTCGCCGATCATGTTGGGGCACCGTGTTGTGACCTTGCATCCCAAGATCCACGGCGGAATTCTCGCCGACCGTTCCGATCCCGAGCATCAGGCCGATCTAGCGGTCAACGACATCGTCCCGATCGATCTGGTGGTGGGAAACCTCTATCCGTTCGGCGAATCACCGGGTATTGAGATGATCGATATCGGTGGTCCGACCATGGTTCGGGCCGCGGCCAAGAATCACGCGTACGTCGGTGTCGTGGTCGACCCCGACGAGTACCCCACTGTGCTGGCCGAGCTGCAAGCCGATGGCCAGTTGAGTGACGCCTCTCGCCGGCGCCTTGCACGCGCCGCGTTTGCCCACACCGCGGCCTACGACGCAGCCATCGTTCAGTGGTTGGATGCAACCGACCCCGAACCGGCGGTGTTGCCGCCGACGATTCACCTAGCCCTCGAACGCGCCGAAGTGCTGCGCTATGGCGAGAACCCTCATCAACAAGGGGCCCGATACCGCCGCGCCCAGCAGCCCGGCATGTGGGATCGAGTTGAACAACACTCTGGGTTGGCGCTGAGCTATCTCAACTTGTTTGACGCCGACGCCGCGTGGCGGCTGGTCCACGATCTCGGGGACGGGCCGGCCGTGGCGATTGTCAAACACGCCAATCCTTGCGGCGCAGCAAGAGGAGCTTCTCTCGACGCGGCCTATCGCGACGCGTTTGCTTGTGATCCCAGAAGCGCGTTTGGCGGAATTGTTGCCGTCAACCAGCGCGTCGATCTGGCGACCGTCGAGGCCATCGAGGCGGCTGCGCAAGCCGACGTTGTTATTGCCCCGGGGTACGAGCCCGGTGTGGTCGAACGACTCGTCGCCAAACGCAAAAATACTCGGGTGCTCAGTGCCGCTGCACCGTCGGCGTCCGGCGAACCGATAACTCTGCGGCAACTCTCCGACGGTTTCTTGGTTCAAGAAAGCCACGCCTTTCTTTCGCCCCGCTCGGGCTGGGAAACGGTCTCACAACGTCAACCCACCCCTTCTGAGCTTGATGACGCAGAGTTTGCTTGGCGCATTTGCGGCCATGTCAGTTCCAACGCGATCGTGCTGGTCAAGGGAGCCGTTGCCTGGGGAATTGGCGCCGGGCAACAGAATCGCATCGAGTCCGGCGAGATCGCGGCGGCCAAGGCGGCGGGGCGAGCCGAAGGGGGAGCGTGCGCAAGCGATGCCTTCTACCCGTTCGCCGACGGCGTCCACGCCGCCGCCGACGCGGGTGTAGCGGTTGTGGTGCAGCCGGGGGGATCGGTTGGTGACGAAGCCACGATCGCGGCAGCCAACGAACGTGGAATAGCCATGTTGTTCACCGGCGAACGCCAATTTCTTCACTAGGGGGGCAAGTGAGCGACATCAAGAGCCAAGAATGGGCGATCCGGGTCCACGGCACGCGCCGGGCTCGCGTTTTCTATTCTTTTGTCCGGGGTTTCATCCGTCAGGTGATTGTGCGGTGGCTGAGGCTGCGCACGGCCGGTCTCGAGCACCTGGACCTCGATGGTCCTGTAATCCTTGCCCCGGTTCACCGGTCGAACCTTGATGCTCCGATCGTGGCCGCTATCAACAGCCGCCCACTACGGGCACTGGGCAAGGAATCGTTGTTCAAGGGTTCGGTTCTTGCTTGGCCGATAGCAGCCCTGGGAGCTATCCCGGTCCGGCGCGGGGAAGCCGACCGCGAGGCAATGCGGGCCGCTCGCGAGGTGATCAGCAGCGGCGAGATGATGATCGTGTTTCCCGAGGGCACCCGTCAGCGAGGGCCGAGCGTCGATGGGGTTTTTGATGGCACCGCGTATCTGGCGCAAAAGACCGGTGCTCCGATTGTGCCTATTGGTATCTGGGGAACCGAAGCGGCGATGGGCAGCGGCGCTCGCAGGATTTCCAGGGTGCAAAGCGCGGTTGTGGTTGGTGCGCCCATTGCCCCACCCACAGGGCGATTGACTCGTCCTGCGTTGTCCGAGTTCAGTTCGAGGGTGTCGGCCGAACTCCAATCGGCGTTGGATGCTGCCCGAGAGCTCGCTGATTCTTAGCCCGGTCCGAGGTGCGGAGCCTTCCAGCGGTACGATCGGAACCATGGCTGAAAAGATCACAATGCAGGCGGACGGCACTCTCGCTGTCCCGGATAATCCCATCATCCCGTTCATCGAGGGTGACGGCACCGGGGTCGATATTTGGCCGGCTGCGAAATTGGTGCTCGATGCCGCGGCGACCAAACATGGCAAGTCGATCGAGTGGGTCGAGGTTCTGGCCGGCGAGAAGGCGTTCAACGAGACCGGTGACTGGTTGCCTCAGGCCACGATCGACAGCTTCGAGGAATACCTGATTGGTATCAAGGGTCCCTTGACCACCCCGATCGGTGGGGGTTTTCGAAGCCTCAACGTTGCGATTCGACAGATCATGGACCTTTACGTTTGTCTGCGGCCAGTGCGCTGGTTCAGCGGTGTGCCGTCACCTGTCAAGAAGCCAGAACTGGTCGACATGGTGATTTTCCGTGAGAACACCGAGGACATCTATGCCGGTCTCGAAGTCGAGTCAGGCACCCCAGAGGCCAAGCGCATGATCGAAATGCTGCACGATGCTTACGGGTGGGAGATTCGGGAGGATTCCGGAATTGGCATCAAGACGATCTCCAAGTTCGGGTCTCAGCGACTCCAGCGAGCGGCGATCGAGTACGCGGTGCGCCGAAACAAGAAGCGGGTTCACTGGGTTCACAAGGGCAACATCATGAAGTTCACCGAAGGCGCGTTCCAGAAGTGGGGCTACGACTTGGTGCGCGAAGAGTACAGCGACGTGGCCGTGGGTTGGGAAGATTGCGGCGGCGACCCTGGCGACAAGATTCTGGTGCAGGACGCCATTGCCGATATCGCGCTTCAGCAGGTTCTCACCAGGCCGGCCGAGTTCGACGTCATCGCCACGATGAACCTCAACGGCGATTACATCTCTGATGCTTTGGCTGCTCAGGTTGGCGGTATCGGCATTGCTCCGGGGGCGAACATCAATTACACGACCGGTCATGGCGTGTTCGAGGCGACCCACGGCACCGCGCCCAAGTACGCCGGCCAGGACAAGGTCAACCCGTCATCGGTGTTGTTGTCGGGCGTAATGATGTTTGAGCACTTGGGGTGGCAAGACGCGGCCGACGACATCGTGAAGGCGATCGAGGGTGCTATTGGGGACAAGGTTGTCACCTACGACTTTGCCCGGTTGATGGACGGCGCGACCGAAGTCAAGTGTTCCGAGTTCGCGAGTGCCTTGGTCGACCGGCTTTAGCGGTCGCTTTGTTGGGGTCGACCGGCTTTAGCGGTCGCT
>CAZDEB010000004.1:142879-261306 GCA_964504305.1 uncultured Candidatus Nemicrothrix sp.
GGTCGACCGGCTTTAGCGGTCGCTTTGTTGGGGTCGACCGGCTTTAGCGGTCGCTTTGTTGGGGTCTACCGGCTTTAGCGGTCGCTTTGTTGGGGTCGACCGGCTTTAGCGGTCGCTTTGTTGGGGTCGACCGGCTTTAGCAGAATTGGGTGGGCGAGCCGACGTCGTTGATTGGTTTGGCTCGGGCGAAGAGCCAGCCTTGGGCGGCGTGGCAGCCGAGTTCGGTTACGACTTCGAGTTGTTCGGGGGTTTCGACGCCTTCGGCGGTGACTTCGACGTCGAAGACTTCGGCGAGGGCGAGGATTGCTTTGACGACGGCGCGGTCGTCGGCTTTTTCGGCTACGCCGGAGATGAAGGTGCGGTCGATCTTCAAGATGTCGAAGGCGTGGGCTCGTAGCCGTCCGATTGAGGAGTAGCCGGTGCCGAAGTCGTCGAGGGCGATCTTGGCTCCGAGGTGTCGCAGCGAGCGTAGGTTTTGTTCGGCTATTCGGCCGGCTTCTCGAATGGTCGATTCGGTTACTTCGACGATGAGGTCGTGGGGGCTGAGATCGCGGCTGGCGAGGGTGGCTTCTATGCGGCTGGCGTAGTCGACTCGTCCCAGTTCGCGGGGCGAAGCATTGATACTTATGCGGGTGTGAGCGGCGTGGGTGTATCTGGACCGCCACCGGACCAGGTCGTCGAAGGCTAATTCGGCCACTAGGCGGCCCAGGGCGATGATGTGTCCGGATTCTTCGGCGACGGGAATGAAGCAGCCGGGGGGGCGGAGGTAGCCGTCGGGTGCGGGCCATCGCGCCAGTGCTTCCATGGCGCTGAATTGTTGGGTGTCGAGTTGGATGATCGGCTGATGATGAAGCACGAACGTGCGGTTGGCGATGGCGGCAGGGAACTCTTTTCGTAGGGTTCGGTTGCGCCTGGTTATTTCGTCTAGGTCGGGGTCAAACAGTCGGTGGTCGGCGTCGGCGCGTTTGGCGGCGTACATGGCGGTGTCGGCGCGCCGGATGCAATCGTCTATGGAGAGCTCCGTGTCGGGGTCGAGCATGGCGAGACCGATTGATGCTTGGATGTCGGCGCCTTGGAGCATGGGAAGAGCGATTGCTTCGATTGCATCGGTGATCCGAGCTGCCAGCCGAACGGCGGCTGGTTCGGTGATGTTCGGTGCAATCACGAGGAATTCGTCGCCCCCTAGACGACCTACGAGGTCGCCATCGCGGGTGTGGAATCTGAGGGTGTTGGCAACCGCTACGAGTAGGTCGTCGCCGCATTTGTGACCGTAGGTGTCGTTGATGAGCTTGAAGCGGTCGAGATCTACAAAGAACAGTCCGATCTGGTGTTGGGTTCGTTTGGCGCGGGCGATCTCGGTTTCGAGCGAGGCGGTGAGAAACGTACGGTTGGCGAGTCCGGTTAGCGGGTCTTGGACTGAGAGACGGGTGGCTTCTTCGGCGATGCGTTCGGCCTCGAGGCGGGCGGTTCGTTCGCGCTCGACGCGCCGGAGGAGCCGTGCGACCTCGGGGTCGGCCGATGTACCCATGCCCGCATTGTCTTGGGCCGCCGAGGGGTTGGTCACTCGTGAAACGCGATCTGGATATCGCAGTAGTGGGCTCCGGTGTACATGCATACCGGTTGGCTGAGCGTGACTTTCTCACCGAGCCGGTTGGCGACACCAAGGACGAAACCTTCGGCCAGCCAGCAGAGCTGTCGTTGGGACTCGTAGCGAAGCGAGATGGTCCCGTCGGTTCGTTCGTCGATCTCGAAGTCGGGCGGCGTTGCGCCCGGGTACAACTTGCGAACCTCGGGATGGATTATGTGATTCAGAGTCGGCAGAAACCGACGTAGGTCGATGTTGTCGAATGATTGGGGGAACGCTTTTCCTAGAAATGGCACGGCGTTTACGCCTACCCAACGAAGCCGGTCGGCGAGGTCAGCGCCGGTGGCGGCGGGCAGCGCGTTGATCAGAGAGGCAAGTTCGGAGTCGTCATAGTTCCCCGGCGACGTGTACGCGCCGGTGACGTCGGCGTCGTCTAGGACGTCGTCCCACGTGTCGTGGCCGAAGTTTCGGACCACGGCGTCTTCAAGGGCGTTGAAGATGATCCCTTTCAACTGGCCGCTCCTGTCGTTGGGTTGCGTTCCTTGTCGGCCATAAGTCACAAGGGTTGAGCAGGGGTGTCCCGGTACGGTTGTCTGATGGTTGACGGGGCGATCGAGGTCGAGCATGTTTGGCGGCGGGGTGGACGACTGATTTTGCGTTCGTTGCGGGCTTACCCGCTCCTGCACGCGACAGCAATGGCTGGCGCTTTGGTCTTCGTGGGGGCCTCGATTGGCGGCGCGTGGGTGTTGGGGGCGGTCACCGACGATCTTGTGGTGCCGGCGTTTGACGACGGGGTTCTCGATCGCTCCGAGCTGCTGGCGGTGATGTTGTTGATCGTGGTGGTTTCGTTGGCGCGCGGTCTGGGCGTGATGGTGCGACGTTGGTTCTTGTCGATGGCCGAGAACCGTACGCAGCGCGACTGGCGTCGCCAGCTTGTTTGGCAGTACCTGGATGTGCCTCTGACCTTTCATCGCACGCGCCCTACAGGCGAGTTGTTGGCCCATGCTGATATCGATCTCACCGCGGCGACGATGGTGCTCAAGCCTTTGGCCTTTGCCGTGAGTGTGCTGGTGCTAGTGGTGGTGGCGGTGGTGACTCTCTTGATGATTCACCCGTTGGTGGCGTTGATAGGGGTTGTCCTGTTTCCGACGTTGGTGGTTTTGAGCCAGATCTACACGTCAAGGGTCGAGGCTCCTGCCGCTCGGGCTCAGCAGAGCGTGGGTGATGTGTCGGCGGTGGCGTTCGAAAGTTTCGAGGGCGCTCTCGTCGTGAAAACGTTGGGACGCGAGGCGGCCGAGGTCGAACGCATAAGGGTCGCGTCGGACGTTTTGCGCACCGAAAGAATCGTGGTGGGTCGGCTTCGGGGGTTCTTCGAACCGGTGATCGATGCGCTGCCCAATGTTGGCGTTGTGGTGTTGTTGCTGGTGGGCTCGTGGTTGGTATCGAACGGTTCGGCCACGCCGGGGGACTTGGTGCTTGCTGCGGTTGTTTTCGGGCTGCTGGCCACGCCGCTGCGGGTGGTCGGTTTCTTTTTGCAGGAGATGCCTCGTTCGGTTGTGGCTTTGGATCGGGTCGATCTGGTGATGGCCGAGTCGACCGAAGATCGATCAGGGACTCTGGTCGTGCCGCAGGGACCGGTTGGCCTACGGGTTCGGGGGTTGACTATTCGTTACGGGCACACCGAGGTGTTGTCGGGCGTCGATCTCGACGTTGCGGCCGGGCAAACGGCTGCTCTGGTTGGGGCGACCGGATCAGGGAAGTCTTCGTTGGTCGAATCGATCGCCGGTGTGCTCGACCGCAGCAAGGGCACTATCGAGCTCGGTGGCGTCTCCATCGATGATGTGGCAGCCGCCGATTGGTCCGATGGGGTTTCGATTGCTTTCCAGGAATCGTTCTTGTTCGCCGACTCGATCAGCGAAAACGTGTCGTTGAGGGCGGCTTCCGCTGGCGCGGTCGAGGTCGCGATTCAGACCGCTCAGGCCGACAAGTTTGTGCACACGCTTGATGGTGGGGTCGACTCGGTTGTCGGCGAACGCGGTACCACGCTGTCGGGCGGTCAGCGTCAGCGAATCGCTTTGGCGCGGGCTCTGGCCGCTGATCCCCAACTTTTGCTGCTCGACGATGCCACCAGCGCGGTCGATCCCGTTGTGGAGGCCGAGATCCTGCAGAGTTTGCGGGCGTCGCTCGACATGACCGTGGTGGTGGTGGCTCATCGGATCTCAACGATCTTGTTGGCCGATCAGGTGATCTATCTCCACGGCGGCAAGGTGGTGGCGACCGGCACTCATACAGAGTTGTTGGAACGCGACGATTACCGCAGCCTGGTTTCGGCCTACGAGCAAGAGGACACGCCGTGAGCGACGAGTCGGTTCAAGTAACGTCACTGCTCGACGACGAGGCCCCATCGATAAGTGGGTTCTCTGTGCTTCGGCGAGGGATTCGCGAGTCTCCCGAACTCAAGTCGGGACTGTTTGTCACGGCGCTGATCGCGCTCACCGCGGCAGCGGGCCGGTTGGTCATTCCGGTGCTGGTTCAGCAAATCCTCGATCGAGGCGTTCTGAGCGAGACGGGCTACGACCAGAGCTTCGTGTGGACGATTTCGTTGGCCGCTCTGGTCGTGGTTGTCACCGTGGCGGCTGCCAGCAGCATCGCGCTCATACGACTGGTGACGGTGACCGAAACGGCCTTGTTGAATCTCAGGGTTCGCGTTTTCGAACACATTCACCGTCTCAGCCTGGCCGACCACACCGAGGGCCGCCGCGGTGTTCTCGTGGCGCGGGTTACGTCCGACATCGAGACTTTGGTGCGTTTCACCCAGTGGGGTCTGATCAGTTGGATTACCGACAGCGCAGTGATCGTCGGCACCTTGGCCGTGATGGTCTGGTATTCGTGGCAGTTGACGGTGCTTGTTGTTGTTGTTCACCTTCCGCTGGTGCCGTTTCTCCGTTGGGTCCAGCGCAGCCAATTCATTTCCTATGGCAAGGTTCGGTCTCGGGTCGCCGAGACTCTCGGTCACATTTCTGAGGCGGTGTCGGGCGCTTCGGTGATACGGGCCTACGACTACGTCGAACCGGTCCGTCAACGAGTGGACGATGCTGTCGAACGCCAGTACGAGCAGCAGCAACGAAGTCAGATCTGGTTCGCATGCATGCTCCCGGTCGTAGATCTTGTGTCGTCGATTTCGCTGGCGGTAACCGTTGGTGTCGGCCTGTGGTGGCGTGAGGCCCTCGGGGTCGAAGCCGGCGAACTCATCGCCTACTTGTTCTTGGTCAATCTGTTGTTGCAACCGGTTGCTCAATTGGGCGAGGTACTTGATCAAACTCAAACGGCGCTGGCGGGCTGGTGGAAGATCCTTCGGGTCCTCGACGTGCCCATCGTGGTCGGCGAACCCGAAAATGGTGAGCTTCTCCCTGCCGGCCCATTGGGGGTCGAGCTTCGCAATGTTGATTTCTCTTACGGGTCTGGTCCGATGGTGCTTCAGGGGCTTTCGCTTCGAATCGAGCCAGAATCGGTGGTGGCCGTGGTCGGCGAGACTGGGTCCGGCAAGACCACGTTTGCTCGCCTGCTTACCCGCTTGGCCGATCCGGTTTCTGGCACCGTCGAGGTAACCGGTACCGATCTTCGCGATATCGATCCTGATTCTCGTCGGGCCCGGATTCGGATGGTTCCTCAGGACGGTTTCTTGTTCGACACATCGGTGGTGAACAACATCTTGTACGGACGCGAGGGTGCGAGCAGAGAGCAGGCGTTTGCCGCGCTCGAAGTGCTCGGGTTGTCGCAGTGGGTCGCGCAGTTGCCCGGCGGCATCGACACGGTTGTGGGCGAACGGGGCAACCGGCTGTCGGTTGGCGAACGCCAATTGGTCGCGCTGGCCCGAGCGCAAGTTGCCGACCCTGGTTTGTTGTTGCTGGACGAAGCAACCTCGGCGATCGACCCCGAAACCGAAGAAGCGATCTCCGAGGCGCTCAGCCGACTCTCCGAAGGTCGCACGATGGTGTCGATCGCGCACCGGTTGTCCACCGCTGAGCGCGCCGACGTGGTGGTTGTTTTTGACGGTGGCCGAATAGTGCAGCACGGTTCGCACGCCGCCTTGGTAGCCGAGCCGGGCGTGTATCAAACGCTGTACGAATCTTGGATCGGCAACACCCGCGCCGAGTCGGTGGGCGACTGAACCTCGTTGCGCACCAGGACGCTGGTGGCGACAAACACGAACAACGCGACCGGCGCCAGAGGGCTTGCGTCCAGGACCGGATTTGCCAACTGCGCCAAGCCGATCGCCCAGATTGTCACCACTAATGTCGGGCCAACGAGACGCCGGTCGAGTAGCAGCGCCGTAGCGAAGATCGTTAGCCCGAAGTCGTAGAAAATGGCGTGGGGGCCGAGCAGCATCAGGCCGCTGGTGGTTGTGACCATCCGGCCGGAGAGGTCTCCGATGTTGTTCCACCATTGCCACGACAAGTAGCAGGCGATTGCTGCCGACACGGCTCCGCCGGCCACGAGGGCCAGGCTGGAGCCGGTCCCAAAGATGGCATGGAGGAACCCGATCGGAGCGATCTCGTTGGCGGCGTTGATCTCGGCATCGGCCTCAAGCAAGGGTTGAACCTGTTGTAGCCACAACGTCAACCAGTTGGTGCCGAAGAGCCATGCGTTGGCCAGCCAAACCAATGTCGCACCACCAATCGCGCCGGCGGCGGCACGCCAATATCGACCAAGGATGAGCAAGCCGAGCAGCGGCAACGCGTACTGAGGCCGGTACATCAGGAGTGCTATTACGATGCCGGCGCCAAGCTGGCGGTCATCGGCTAGTAGGCGCCAAACTGCGGCAATGAGCAAAAGACTAAGGGCCGCGTTTTGCCCGCCACCGATACCAACAAATATGGGGTAGCTGGTAAGCGCGATAGCCGCGGCCGCACCAAACCACCGCTCGAGAACACCGATCTGGGGGCGTAAGAGCCACAGGGCGCCTATCAGGGCCGCGCCCATGATCAGGGTGTGGATTACGTAGGCGACTCGGTACGGAACGCGGCTCAACGGGCTGTACGCGGCGGCGACGTACGGTGCATACGGGTACATGATGAACCCGTCTTCTTGGCCAAGGAGATGGTCTTGGGCCGCTGCTTGTGTCGACGGGTCGTAGAGGTCGTCGATTTCGCCGTTGGCAACAATCGACCCGGCGCCGTAGAACGCTGGGAAGTCGCCGCCGACGCGGCCGCTCGCGGTGGACGATCCGTTGCCGGCGAGAATCACAAACGCGAAGGCGACCGCCACCGCCCCCATGAAGAACGGGGGGTATTGCCGCACGCGTCGTGCCCATTCGGGGTCGAGACCCGCGGTTGCTCCCATTGGTGTCAATCGGCCCGAGACGGGCTCCTATGAGTGACTTGGCTTGCGGCTATGCAAGGCGCGGCGCTGCCGCGAATGTTTGACCGCGTACATTGCGTCGTCGGCGGTCGCGAGAAGCCGAGCGGCGGTAGGGGAGTCGCCGGTGGTGGCGCTTCCGATGCTCACGTCGAGTTCCAGTAGCTGATCGGCGGCAAATATTGGCTCGGTGAGCGCATAGCGAATTTGCGCCGCTATCGCCTCGGCGGTCGTCGTATCGGCGCGGGGTAACACAACCACGAACTCGTCGCCCCCCAGACGCCCGAGAAGATCACCGGGGCGGATCGAGCGTTCGAGCCGCCGAGCTACTTCTATTAGGACCTGGTCGCCTGCCGCATGACCAACGCGGTCGTTGATTTGTTTGAAACCGTCGAGATCGCAAAACAGGATCACGATCTCGTGCTGATATCCGTCGTCAACGAACTGGTCGAGTTGGGTGAGCAGCGATCGTCGGCTCAGCAGCCCGGTTAGCGCGTCGTGATCAGCCATGTGTCGAAGCGCCCGTTGGGTTTTTTCAAGTCGGTAATGTCGGTCGCGCTCAACGTGTATCCCTCGACAAGAGGGTCGGCGCGGAGGTCGGTGATCCACACGTCGAGATACACGATGTTTGCGTCCCGACCTTCGGCTCGGACTTCGACGCGATCTGATTCGTGGATGCAAACGAGGGTGTCGCGAAACAGGGCTCGGTCATCGGCCACCAGGAGGTCGCAGAACTCCTTGCCAGCAATCACGTCGAGGTCGTGGCCTAGTAGTCGATCAAGTTCGGCGTTGGCGGTAATGATGGTGCCAGTGTCGCTGAGCGTCGCCAACAGCGCCGATGCGTGGTGCACGATGGCTCGCAGATATTCACTGTCTCCGCGACCAAGCTCCAGCATTTGGCGGTCCGAGGTGTCACGAAACACCACGATGATATGGGCGTCGCTGTCGGTGGTGGCTTCCACATAGCGGCCGCGGATTTCGCACGACCGCCATTGGTTCGCGGCGTCGCGGATTCGTACGTCGATGAGGTTCCCAAGCCCTTTGCTGGTGACGGAATCGAAAGCACTGAACACCGATGCATGGTCGTCGGGATGCAAGAGTTCTAGTACCGATCGGCCGGTCCAAACTGCCGGGTCAAGCCCGGTGAAAGTCGCCGCCGCGGGGTTTGACCACAGGACGGTGCCGAGCGCGTCAAGGACCACGGTTGGATCCGGCAACAGGTTGATTACCTGCGCCTCCGAGGGCGGCCGTTGGGTCATCTTCCTGACATATCGGCAACCAGACGCCAGATGTCACGTAATTGAGTCAGATTGCCTAATGGAGCCGTGGTTGATCCTGTCGCCCAACCCCGTTGTGGCGCAGTACCGCTGGTAGCGTGACGACGGTTTATCAGTGAGTTCTGACCTCGGAGTCCTCCTATGAAATCCCCAGTTCGTGTTGCCGTAACCGGTGCTGCTGGCCAGATCGGCTACAGCCTCCTATTTCGAATCGCCAGTGGTTCGATGTTGGGGCCAGATCAGCCGATCATCCTCCAACTTCTCGAGATTCCTCCGGCGATGGGCGCCCTCGAGGGTGTTGCGATGGAACTCAACGACGGGGCGTTTCCGCTGCTAGCCGGCATCACCAAAAGCGACGACCCAAATGCCGCGTTTGCTGGCGCCAACATCGCAATGCTGGTTGGTTCACGGCCGCGGTCAAAGGGTATGGAACGAAAGGATCTGCTCGAGGCAAACGGCGCCATCTTCACCGTTCAGGGCAAGGCGCTCAACGACAATGCGGCCGATGACATCAAGGTTTTGGTAGTCGGTAATCCGGCCAACACCAATTCGCTAATCGCCATGAACAACGCACCCGATATTGCCGACGCCCGTTTCACCGCGATGACCCGTCTCGATCACAATCGCGCCAAGGCTCAACTGGCCGAAAAGCTCGATGTCACGGTCAACGACATCACCAACATGACCATTTGGGGCAACCACTCGGCGACCCAATACCCCGACTTGTTTCATACCAACGTAAACGGGACCAACGCCGCGCAAAAGGTCGGCGATCAGGATTGGCTCGAGAACACGTTTATTCCCACCGTGCAACAACGTGGCGCGGCCATCATCGAGGCCCGCGGGCTTTCGTCGGCGGCTTCGGCAGCGTCGGCGGCCGTTGATCACGTGCACGACTGGGTCCTCGGTACCGCGGAAGGCGATTGGGTGTCGATGGCGATTCCTTCCGACGGAAGCTACGGCGTTCCAGAAGGTCTGATGTCTTCGTTCCCGGTCACCTGTGCCAACGGCGAGTACTCGATTGTTCAAGGGCTCGAGATCGACGAGTTCTCCCAAAGCCGGATTGATGCGACCGTTGGCGAGTTGGCCAGCGAACGCGACACCGTTCGTGAGCTTGGCCTGATCTGATAGCGATCCGGGTGGTCTAATCTCCCAAGGTGCCCGAACTCCCAGAAATCGTTGCCCATGCGGGACGGCTGGCTGACAACTATGTGGGAGCCGAACTCACCCGCTTTCAAACGCTTCATCTCACTGCTCTGAAGACCTATGACCCGCGTCCCGATTCGGCAAATGGTCTTGCTCTCACCGCAGTTGGGAACCGGGGCAAGTACCTGACGATGCGCTTTGGTGATGACCTCACCTTCGTAGTCCATCTCATGCAGGGTGGCCGGCTTCGGCCTGACGCCAAGAAAGCCAAGAAACCCCGTGGCGGCATGGCCCGATGGGAGTTCGCCGACGGTGGCGCACTGCTGCTCACCGAGGCTGGCACCGAGCACAAGGCAGGCGTATGGCTGGTTGTCGGCCAAATCGATGGCGCAGAACCGCTCAACTACCTCGGGCCCGACGCCAATACCGTGAGTCGCGGCGAACTGGCCAAGATACTTCGTTCCGAAAACGGTCGGCTTCATGGCTTTTTGCGTAAACAGCGCCACGTTGCCGGTATTGGTCGACTCTTGGCCAACGAGATTTTGCATACTGCGAAGTTGTCGCCGTTCGCCATGTCGTCGAAGCTCGATGACAACGACATCGATCGGCTGTTCTCGGCCGTGCAGTCCGTAATCGGTGCCAGCATCGCGCACGAACAGAGCCTGCCCGACATTGGCAAGTCCGCGGATCGACCCAACAACGTGCATCACCGAGTCGGGTTTGGCTGCCCGGTGTGCTCCGACGAGATCAGATCCGTGGAGTACCGGCGTTACACCGTCGCCTATTGCCCGACCTGTCAGACCGACGGTCGGATTCTGGCCGACAACACGACCAGCAAGTTCCTCAAGTAGCGGCGACGAGCAACAAGATCGCGACGAGGTGCTCTCGCTTGGCCATGAGTTGTTTCATGTCACCGCCGACGCGGAGGTCGCCGTTGAGAAACGCTCGCGGCGCGGAGACGGTCCCGCGTTGGATTCCAAGCGCCGTTTCGAAATCGGTAGTAAGCGAAACATCGGCCGTCTCTACGGGTCCTCGCCGGACATCGACCAGCCCGGCATCGACAACGACATGCCAAGTGGCGCCGCGCTCTCCCAGGACAGTTTGGCAAATCGTGATCGAGAGATCAGCAGGGATGTCGGTGACCGCTCGGGCCCGGATCGTCAAGTCATCGAACCAGGGGTCGCTGAGAAAGTGGTCCATCTAGGCAGGCTAGATCGTCGCGCCGTAGCCTCGAACCCTTGCGAGGTAATCACCCAGACGTGGCCGGAGTCCTACTACGGCTCGCGGCGCGGGTCGTCGATCTGGTCACCTTGTTGTGGTGTCTCGGGTTTGTCGTAATCGAGATCGATCAGCGCCTATTGGGCGGTGATCCTCTGGGCACTCGACAACTAGCGATCGATATCTCGTCGCCCCGCACCTTGCTATTCGTGGTGCTGACGATCGCCGCTTATGAGATCGTGCCCACCGTGATGTTTCGGGCGACGCTCGGCAAAGCCGTGTTCGGGTTGCAAGTTGTTGGAGTGGAAGGCGACCGGCTCGCGACCGTGCGTGCAGTGGCTCGCACGTTCGTTTTGTACGGAGCCCCCGTGGCGTTTGGCGCCTACGGCGGGGCGTTCGTGCTGGCGCTCACCATCAGCTTCATTGTCCCGGCGAGTGGACGGGGCCTTCACGACCGTCTGGCTAGCTCGATGGTGATAGTGCGTGCCTAGGAGGCGCGATCTTCTTGATGAATGGCGGTGCGATCGCCGAGGCGAGCAATACCGAGCACGACAGCGACGCCGACCACGGCCAGAAGGCTCGGGTTGAGCCATTCCGAAGCCCCAGGCCAGTCGAGGCCGGTGCCGTTGATTACCTCGGATTGGTCCTCGCTGATAACTCCAACACCGTGCGGCCATGGCCACAGCACCCGCAGCGATCCGAGCATGAGACCGATCAGTACGGCCATGACGGTGTCGAAGTGATGATCGAGCACCCACCCGAGAAGTGATGAGAACAACGCAAGGCCGACTACCGCGCCAAGAGCGACGAGTACGAGGTCGGCGAACGCCCGATCGTCGACCGCGCCGATCACCGCGGCATACATACCGATCATCAACAGAATGAACGAGCCGGAGATACCGGGCAAAATCATTGCGCAAATCGCCAGCGCGCCCGCTCCGAAGAACACAAGCGGGCTGGGATCGAGGACCGGGCCGGACTGAAACCCCAGCAAACCAAAGACCACTATGGCGCTGATCAGGATCATGGCGTGGGTTTGATTGTCTCGGTGAGTTAGCAGCCCCAGCCCAATCACGACCGACGCCACAACCAGGCCAAAGAACAGACCGGCCATGTTCTCGGGGTTGTCGTGAAGTTGCTGCTCGATCACCGATGCGAGGCTCGCAACGGCAAGCAAGATGCCAACACCCAATGGAACTATGAACATGAAGTCGATCGTGCGCAGGCGCTCGACAAACCCGCGCCAATCGCCCTTCGCCAAAGTGCCGAGCGCTCGAGCTCCAGACCGGACGGTGTCGATCAGGCGTTGGTAGATACCTAGTACTAGAGCGATGGTGCCGCCGGAAACGCCTGGAACAACGTCGGCCGCTCCCATCAGGAATCCTCGGACGATCTGACTGAGTGCTTTGGGGATCACGAACGTCGACAGTACCGTCAGTGGCGATGACCGACGCGGCAACCGACGCAGTCAGAGGCCGCCCGATCGCGGTTGGCCCGATCAGTCTGTGGGTCGATCAGATCGGCCCGGTCGACGCAGTGCCTGTTGTGTTGGTCGCCGGGGCTGACACGCCGTTTTTTCGTTGGCCTCGTTCGTTTGTCGACGCGTTGGTGGATAGCGGTTTTCGGGTGGTGCGGTTTGATCATCGCGATTGTGGGCGGTCCACTCGTCTGGGGTCCGAATCGGGTTATCGACTCGACGATTTGGCCGCCGACCTGGTTGGCCTCCTGAATGCGCTCGACATCGATGTCGCCCATTTGGTGGGTCATTCGATGGGAGGGTCGGTCGCCCTGGCGGTCGCGTTGGCTCAGCCGAGAAGAGTCGGGTCGCTGGTGCTCATCAACTCCACTCCGGGGGCGGCCGATCCTCGTCTGCCCGGTCCCGATGAGGACTTCGTCGACAAGATGACAAGACGATTGTTTATTGGCCCGTCGCCGGGTTCTGATGGCGCCGTGGCGTGGCTGGTCGAACGGGACGTCATCTTGTCGGGGGCTACTACGGTCGAAGAACTCGACGAACTCCACACGATGGCAGTGGCGGAGCTTCAGACCGGATGGCGAGCCGAGAGCGGTCACGGAGTCGCCGTGTTCGAATCGCCGTCGAATCTCGCTCGTCTCGCTGATGTCTTGGCCCCGACACTGGTTGTTCACGGGTCTGGCGATCTGGTCTTGGCGGTAGAGCACGGGTTGGCGCTCGCTCAAGGCATCCCGGACTCGACCTGGCTGGACGTCGATGGCGTCGGACACTTGGTTTTGCCGACCGCGCTCGTGGCATTGGTGCCCGCTATAGCCGCTCACGTTTGGGGTGCTGACTAGACGCGAAACGAGACATCCCGGGGCGGGGATGCCTCGTTTGCCGAAAGGCAGTTTGACGACACTTCGCAACTGGATCAAAGGCTCGTCCGCTGAACGCTTCTCCGTGAGCCCTCGCAGGACTCGGCGGTGCGAGAAGTTCGTGGGACCGGTCTCAACCACTGACGATGTGGTGCGTATGACGGTTGCGCAAAGACAGGTCCCTATTTGGCGGTTGGACCTGCGTTTCGTCTGTTGCCATCCTCCCTTCGATCACTTCCCGGACTGGAGCCGACGCAAGTGCATCGTGCGGTGATCCTGCCGGAACTGGTGTGACAACTTCACGATCGCGCCTGGTGATGCCGGCCGTCAACGAGAACTTCTAAGGGTGGTGGCTTGTGAAAACGTGCGCAAGGGCACCAGCTTGTGCCTTGCTTCGGTGGCCTGCCTCGGCGGTTACTTCTTCTGGCTCGTAAGGCTGCGGTTCTTGGTCTTGGCCTTGACGTAGTCGCGGTTCATGAAGGCAATGAAGTCGAGCGATATCTCTTTGGGGCAGGCCTCGTGGCATTCGCCGTGATTGGTGCACGAGCCGAAGAAATCTTCCATGGTTTCGACCATCTGTTCGGTGCGCTTCCAACGTTCTGGTTGTCCCTGAGGCAACACGTTCAGGTGGGCCAGTTTGGCCGATGTGAAGAGTTGCGCGGCGGAGTTGGGGCAGGCCGCAACACAGGCGCCGCAGCCGATGCAAGCCGCCGCGTCCATCGCGGTGTCGGCCACCTCTTTGGGGATCGCAATCGCGTTGGCATCTTGGGGCGTTCCGGTCGGGACGCTGATGTAGCCCCCGGCTTCGACGATTCGGTCGAAGGCTCGACGATCCACCATGAGGTCCTTGAGGACCGGAAACGATGTTGCTTGCCACGGTTCGATGACGATCTCGTCGCCGTCGTTGAACTTGCGCATGTGAAGCTGACAGGTGGCGGTGGCTTTTTCGGGGCCGTGCGCTTGGCCGTTGATCATCACTCCGCAAGTGCCGCAGATACCTTCGCGACAGTCGTGGCCGAAGGTGACGGGCTCGACGTCTTCGGCGATCAATCGTTCGTTCACTACGTCGAGCATTTCGAGAAACGAGGCGTCTTCGGGGATGTCGTTGGCCGCGACTTCGAGGAACGCTCCCTTGTCGGCTGGGCCGTCTTGGCGCCAGATCTTGAGTTTGAGGTTCAGCATCTTGGTCATAGTTCAGTCCTGCCGATCACTTGTAGCTGCGCTGGGTCAGCTTGACTTCTTCGAAACTCAAATGTTCTTTGTGGAGTTCGGGTTCTTGACCCTCGCCTTTCCACTCCCAAGCCCCGACGTAGGCGAAGTTGTCGTCGTCGCGTAGGGCCTCGCCTTCTTCGGTTTGGGACTCTTCGCGGAAATGACCGCCACAGCTCTCTTTGCGGTGCAAGGCGTCCCTGACCTTGAGTTCGGCGAATTCCATGAAGTCGTCGACTCGGTTGACCTTCTCGAGCATCGTGTTGATGCCGTCTGGCGATCCGAGGACCTTGACGTTCTTGCGGAAGTCTTCGCGAAGGGCGGGGATTTCGGCCAAGGCGGTCTTGAGACCCGCGTCGTTGCGGGCCATGCCGCAATGCTCCCAAAGAAGCTTGCCGAGCTCGCGGTGGTAATGGTCGACGCCGTGAGTGCCCTTGTTGGAGGTCCACCGGTGGGCCCGGTCGTCGACGGCGGCGACGGCTTCGGCAAACACCGGGTCGTCAGTGGGTACCAGCGACTCGCCGAGCTTGGGGGCCAGGTAGTCGCCAATGGTGTAGGGCAAGACGAAGTAGCCGTCGGCCAGGCCCTGCATGAGCGCTGAGGCACCGAGCCGGTTGGCGCCGTGATCAGAGAAATTGCATTCGCCGAGAGCGTAGAGCCCCGGCACGGTGGTCATGAGGTTGTAGTCGACCCACAACCCACCCATCGTGTAGTGAATAGCCGGGTAGATCCTCATCGGCGTCGAGTACGGGTCCTCGCCGGTGATGCGCTCGTACATGTCAAACAGGTTGCCGTAGCGCTCCTTGACCGCTTCGACGCCATCGCGTTGGATCGCGGCGGCGAAGTCGAGATACACGCCGTTCTTCAGTGGCCCAACTCCGCGACCTTCGTCGACCACCGTTTTGGCGTTGCGGCTCGCGACGTCGCGAGGCACGAGGTTGCCAAAGCTCGGGTACTTCTCTTCGAGGTAGTAGTAGCGCTCGTCTTCGGGAATCGATGCCGCGCCGCGAGTGTCGTTGTCGCCTCGGGGCACCCAGATCCGGCCGTCGTTTCGCAACGACTCCGACATGAGGGTGAGCTTGGATTGGAACTCGTCGCTGGCCGGGATGCACGTGGGGTGAATCTGGGTGTAGCACGGGTTGGCGAACAAGGCGCCCTTGCGATGAGCTCGCCAAGCCGCGGTGACGTTGGACGCCATGGCGTTGGTGGAAAGGTAGTAGGCGTTGCCGTAACCGCCGGTGGCGAGCACGACGGCGTGAGCGCTGTGAGCGTGCACCTGTCCGCTGAGCATGTCGCGTACGACGATGCCTTTGGCCTCGCCATCCTTGGTGACTATGTCGAGCACGTCGCTGCGGTTGTAAAGGGTGACCTTGCCAGCAGCGATCTGCGCGGCCAGCGCTTGATAGGCCCCTAGCAGAAGCTGCTGGCCGGTTTGGCCCCGGGCGTAGAACGTGCGACTGACCTGGGCGCCGCCGAAGGACCGGTTGGCCAGCAACCCGCCGTATTCGCGTGCGAAGGGAACGCCTTGGGCCGCGCATTGGTCGATGATGTCGACCGACACCTGGGCGAGTCGATGCACGTTGGCTTCGCGCGAGCGGTAGTCGCCGCCTTTGACCGTGTCGTAGAAGAGTCGGTGCACCGAGTCGCCGTCGTTGCGGTAGTTCTTGGCGGCGTTGATCCCGCCTTGGGCGGCGATCGAATGGGCTCGTCTGGGCGAGTCGTGGAACGTGAATACCTTGACGTTGTAACCCAACTCGGCCATCGAGGCCGCGGCCGAAGCGCCGGCGAGACCCGAACCCACCACGATCACGTCAAACTTGCGTTTGTTGGCGGGGTTAACGAGCTTGATTGAGAACTTGTGGTTGTCCCACTTCTCGGCCATTGGCCCAGCGGGAATCTTTGCGTCGAGGTTGACCATCAGCCGAGTCCTTCTAGTGAATCGAATTGGCCAACCGGCACGGTGCGGTTGTCCTCGTTGATAAAGCCGGTTTGCACGGCGATCGGGAAGCTCAAGTTTCCGAGAAGAACCAACCCGGCGAGACCTGTCGCAAGGTTGCGACGGAGGTTGTTATAGCGAGGATTGTTGATGCCGAGGGTCTGAAATATCGACCACGTGCCGTGGAATATGTGTACGGCCAGGGCGACGTTGGCGAGCACGTACAGGGCGGCCACCGGAAGCGAACTCATCGACTCGGTGACGTTGTGGTACACGTCGCCGCGCACATAGGTATCGCCCAGGAACCAACCCCAGGTCAGGTCAGCCAGGTGGAAAAATACGTAGAGCAAAATGATCGGGCCGGTCCAGCGCATGGTGCGGCTGGCAAAGTTGGCCGCGATGTAGTCGCGTTTGGCGCTGTAGGACTGATCGGCGCGGTGGCTGAGCCGACTGAGGCTGTAGGCCGCGTGGATGTGAGCGGCGAACATCACCATGAGACCGACGCGCATGATCCACAACAAGAGCGTTCGAGGGATGAGGTGCCCACCCAGGTCGCGGAGCGCTTCGGCGTACAAGTGAATCTGGGTCGGGCCTTCGTAGATGTGAAGGTTGCCGATCATGTGAACGACGACAAAACCCAAGAGCCCGATACCGGTGAGGGCCATCACGTACTTTTTGCCGATAGCCGTTTGGTAAATGTTCAGCGGCCACGGAAGCTGCCGGGCTCGACGGCGAATCGGCGAAACTGCGTGGTCGGTCCCGCTAGCGATTGACTGCGCCATGTGAAGGATCCTTTGACTGAGGGTAAGACGACTGAGGGTAAGACGACTGAGGGTAAGACGGCTGAAAGAAGAACTGGTGAGGCCAATCCGAAAGTAGCCGGTACCTGCGGGCCGGGCCTACTTCAGCTCAAATCGCTTCGGTACGTGCGGTCGGCTTCGAATCCTGCGGCCCGTAGTTGTAGAGCTACTTCGATCGGACCGGGGTGTACCGCGCCGACAATTTCGACGTGTCCGACAAGCTCGCACGAGTCGGCCGCGACTGCCCCGTTCCATGTGGTTGTGGTTTGCTCTCCAGCGGGGTTGGTGACGGTAGCGGTGATCAGTGCGTCGGCAATCTCGTCCTGGAGATCTGACACAACGTGGATTGCGACTTGGCGGGTCTCACCGATCCGAAGCGAGGTTGGCAGTGGATCGGCAACGAGTATTACAGGCCGGCAGGCCTCAACAAGGGCGTTCCAGGCCGGCTTTGCTCGTCGATCGCTACGAAACACGCCGAAACCGCCGGCCGGTGACGGGTCGGCCAAATAGAACGCCGCGAATCCGCCGGTCGGTCGGTATTTCAAACGCCGTAGTGTTTCGATGGTGGTGCGAAGGAGTTCGGCTTGAGCAACTTCGGTTAGTCGCGCCCAAGTTGGTCCGTCAGACACCGGTGCGGGTGGCGCTAGATGATGCAGCGAATCGGTGCGGGCGCCGATGGCATCGGCGATGGCATCCCAGTTGAGGGCCGGCCATCGTGGACCGGAGAGTTCCGGGAGATCAGGTGACACGCTTGCCGCTCCGAAGGCCGTGACAAAGCGACCCATACGCGGCACGCGGGCGAGGGCCGGGCCGAGATCAGCAACTGATCGGTCGTGCCAGCCAAACCACAAGTGACTCGTGGTCCCGTCGAGTTGCGGGAAGTGGGGCGGGACCGCGGTGTGGGCGATAACGGGGCGCGATCCGTCGGTTCGCTGGATGACCCGGCGAACCGAAGCGTCGAGCACTGCTCGGTTCCAAGAAGGCTTTTGTTGACCGATGATCGGTGGAGTCGCGGTGGCAACTGGGGGCCGTTTGAACGGTTCGTCGTGCACGCACCACACCGCGATTGATGGGTGATGACCCAAGAGGTCGACCATCTCGCGTGCCTGGCGTACTGCTTGGCCACGAACGCTTCGGGCCATTACTCCGCGAAGGGTGAACTCCTGCCAGATCAACATGCCGAGTTCGTCGGCGGCGCGGTACAGCTCCGGTCGAGCGATGTGGCTCGCCAGTCGGATGAAGTCAAGGCCGGCGTTTCGAGCGGCTTTGACGTCCCCGGCTACTTGTAAGGCCGAGGCGTCGCCCGGGCGAGGGGTAGTTGGCAACATGACGATGCCTTTGGCGAAGAGCCGTTGGCCGTTTATCGACAAAATCCAGTTGTCGAGGCGAATGGTGCGAAACGCAGTGCGACACCCGCGATGGTCGTGGACCTTACCGTCCACGATCAACTCGCACGAAAGTTCGTGCAGCGGTTGTTCGCCGAGTCGGTGCGGCCACCAAAGGTCGGGTTCGGGGATGTCGATTGTCCACTCGACCCGGTTTTCGCCGATCGCGGCTGGGTGGCGTAGCTCGTGGTCTACGCCTGCTACCCGCGTTCGCAACAACACGGATCCGCCTTCGGGGTGGTCGAAGACGCAACGGAGGGCCAGTCGGGCTCGGGCTTTGTCAGCGGCGACGCAAACCACCCGGAAGTGCTGGATGGCGCTGGACCCGGTGTCGTGCAGCGAAACCGGTTGCCAGATGCCGCCAGGGTTGAGGCCCGCGGTGCCCGAGAGCTGAGGGTCGAGGATCGCCCCCATAAGGTCGGACCGTTCGTTGGGATCGCCAAAACGGCTGCAAGTCACATCGACTGCCAGAACATGGCGGCGGCGGTCCTTCATGATGTTGGTTACTTCGAATTGGTGCGGAACGAAGTATCCGTCGGTGGCGCCAACGTAGGCACCGTCAAGCCAAATGTCTCCCTGCTGGGCTATGCCGGCAAGGTGGAGCCACCGCCGCCGTCCCGCCTCGAGGGGAGCCATCTCGAAGCGGTGTCGGTGAAGCACGGCCCGCTCGTTGGCCAGTCCCGCCGTGTTGGCCCAGTGACCAGGAACGCTTACCTCGGACCAGCTTCGGTCATCGAGTTCGGGTTCGTGAAACGTTCGGCGGAGTTCTTCGCGAGCGGGGGCAGCGCGCCAGAGGCCGGACAGGTCCATTCCCAAGACGGTAGCCCGCCGCGTCTAGGACGCGATGAGACCGCCGTGTAGGGTCGCCGCCATGCCAAGACCAGAGACCCTTGGGGAACTACGAAGCAGCGGTTGGGAGTCCGTTCCGCTGCGCACCGAGCTCCGAAAGAACACGATCGCGAAGATCCGGGCTAACGAGCCGTTGTTCCCGGCGGTTCTTGGCTACGAAAATTCGGTTGCTCCTCAGCTCGAGAACGCGCTGCTTGCGGGCCACGACATCATCTTTCTGGGCGAGCGGGGCCAGGCCAAGACCCGCATCATCCGGGGGCTGACCGGTCTGCTCGACGAATGGGTGCCAATAATCGCCGGTTCGGAAATCAACGACGACCCTTACAATCCGATTTCGCGTTACGCGATCGACATCGTTGACGAGCACGGCGACGACACCCGGATCAGTTGGATTCATCGCGATGAGCGGTTCGGCGAGAAGTTGGCAACCCCCGATACCTCGATTGCTGACCTAATCGGGGAGGTTGATCCGATCAAGATCGCCGAAGGGCGTTATCTCTCCGACGAACTCACATTGCACTACGGCCTCGTGCCCCGCACAAACCGAGGCATCTTTGCCATGAACGAGCTTCCCGATTTGTCGGAGCGAATTCAGGTTGGTTTGCTCAACGTGCTCGAAGAACGCGATGTGCAGATTCGCGGTCACAAGATTCGGCTTCCGCTCGACGTCATACTTGTCGCCTCTGCGAACCCCGAGGACTACACCAACCGTGGCCGCCTGATCACGCCCCTGAAGGATCGATTCGGTTCCCAGATCCGGACTCATTACCCGCTAGATCTCGACACCGAAGTGGCGATTGTCGAGCAGGAAGCCGACGTGTCGGTTAGCGAAGGGTTCGACCTCACGATTCCTGCCTTCATGACCGAGATCGTGGCGAGCATTACTCACGCGGCCCGAGCGAGTCAGCACATTTCGCAACGGTCCGGCGTGTCGGTCCGGCTCTCGATCTCCAACCAGGAGATCATGGTTGCCAATTCGGTTCGACGAGCGTTGCGAGCCGGACGAGACCTGGCGGTGCCGCGCATTGTCGATCTCGAGGCGTTACCCGCTTCCACGGCCGGCAAGGTCGAAATCGAGACCCTTGACGAGGGTCGCGACGGCGAGATTTTGGCTGGTCTAGTGCGGGCCGGGATTTTGGCGGTCTTCAAAGATCGAGTTCCGCCCGGGAGTCACCGAGCCGTGATCGACGCGTTCGATGGCGATGTGGTTGTCGATACGGGAGAGGACGTTACCGACGAGGCCTATGCCGCGCTGGTCGAGAGGATGCCGGCATTGGCCCCACCGGTCAGGGCGCTGCTCGAAGGTGAAGACAACCCGGAGGCGCCGGCCATGGTGGCCAGCGCTTGCGAGCTTGTACTCGAGGGCCTGCATCTTGCCAAGCGGCTCAACAAAGATTCGGCGGGCGGGCGAGCCCAGTTTCGCAGCCGGGGTTAGCTAGACCTCGAACGAAGCAAACGTTTCGGCAGCCGGTTTACGGGATCGGTCACGGCTGAGGAGACCGCGGGGGCGTTCGAAACCGAGCTTCCACTCGTATCCATCGATGCCGGTGTCGTGGAAGAATCCACACAAACCAAGGTCGACGGCGGCGTCGCGGACGAGGCCCAGCGTGTTGGCCAACAAATGATCGCGCCAAGCTTCGTCGTTGGTGGAGACGCCGTGGCCGGCGATGGCAAGACGATGATCGGGCAACGCGGTGTGGGCGCGATAAATCGCTTCGGCCAGTTCGCGGGGCTCTGGCGCCAGCCCGGACCCGGCCGTTCGGGCTCCGCGAGGCCATGGGGTAAATCCTCCCGATGGACCGATTCCGATCGGGTGGTCGTGAACGAGGCCAACGATGTCGACGGCGTTGATGTAGAGCGGCAGGTCGTGAGCCCGACGGCCGTCTAGTTGCAATACGCCATTGGCGTGGAGCCGTTGCCAACACCAAAGCAAGTCGTCCCAACCGGTGGCCGCCTGCCGTGCTTCGAGGCTGACGCGACCATCGTCCTCGGCGAGGGCGTGGACAGGGTCGGCTCGCCACGCCGTCATGATGGGTTGGCGGCCAGAAGACAACAGCCGAATAGCGTCGTGTTGAGCAATGATCGCTCCTTCGGCCGCGTCGCGCAGTACGACTCGATCTTGTCGTCCCGGTGGACGAGACCCGAGCCCGTATCCCCTGACCGCCCACCCAACAGGGTCGTCGATGGGTACGAAGCCGTCGGCAAACTCGTCGAGCTCCTCTGCGATCCGGTCGACGTGACGAAGCCAGAACCGGTTGCGCGCCGATGCGTCGCGGTGGCCGCCTTCGTCGTCGAGGTACCACCCGGGTAGCGACGTGTGCTGAAGGGTCAGCCAGTTTTGCAGGCCGAGCGATCGGGCATGAGAAAGCATGTCTCGGTAGAGGTCGAGGGCGTCGTTGTCGATTTTGCCCTCTTGGGGTTCGACTCGGGCCCACTCGATGGTCAGACGCCACGCATTGCATCCCAGTGACGCGAACTGGGCCAGATCGTCTCGAAAGTCGGTGGCCAGCCCGGCGCCGTCGTTACTGCGAGGAGCACGGTTGTCGCGTTCGTACTCAGACCAGTCGGCGCCCGGAGCGACTCCCTCGGCCGATATGGACGAAGCAGTAACTCCCTTGAGGAATCGGTTCTCGGTCAGCGGAGTGTGCAGACGCCGGCGTCGAATACGACGCGGTCGCCGACTCGGGTCTGGAACAACGTGCGTTCGCCCTCGGTCCAGAGGTGAACGTCTAAGCGTTCACCCGGGATGACCGGCGATTTGAAGCGCCCTCCCATTGAGCCGAAGCGACTCGCCTGTCCATCGCACAGGGCGTGGAGCAAGGCTCGACCGGTGAACCCAAACGTGCACAGGCCATGAAGGATTGGTGTGTCAAATCCCGCTTGCGCCGAGAATGACGGGTCGGAGTGGAGCGGGTTTCGGTCGCCATTGAGACGGTAGAGGAGAGCCTGGTCGGTCCTGGTGTCGAACCCGATGACCTGATCGGCGTCGCGCTCGGGCAGTACCCAATCAGCGGTCGGCCCCCGGTCGCCGCCCCAGCCGCCTTCGCCGAAGATGAACAGACCGGCACGCGACGTCCACAACGGTTGGCCGTCGAGATCTCGAACGTTGGTTTCGAGCACTACGAGCGCCGCTTTGCCTTTGTCGTAGATGGCGGCCACTTTCCCTTGACCGATCGCCGAGCCTTCGGGGGGCAAGGTTTGATGCAGCGTCACGTGCTGTTCGCCGTGCAACAAAGCAGCAAGATCGAACTCGCCAAAATCGGGTCCCGAGCCCCCGCCGAGCACCACTACCTGGGTGGGCAGAGCCTGCTGGGCGAGGTTCTTGGTGTTCTCAGTTGTGAAGGCCAGTTCGAAGTTGGTCGGGTCGGTTGCTCCTGCACCGACCCCCAAGGCGTAGAGAAGGCTGTCCTTAGAGGTCCACTTGATCTCGTTGTCGGGTCCGGTGGTGCCGACCGCGTTGGGATTGATGGGCATGGGTTGGTCTCCGAAAAAGCTATGGGAGCGAAGTGTCCAGCGTTGTCAGCGCCATTTGTACGATGTTGTCGGCGAGATGAGCACGCGGAATGTCACGTTCTGACGCGGTGGCGACACTGGTAATCAGCCCGATCGAGGCGGCGACCAAGAGTCGAGCGGTTGGTTCGTCGAGTTCGGGTCTTGCCTCGATAAGCGCCTCGACCCACTCTGAAGACCATGACCGTAGCCGCCGAGTCATAGGGGAGCGGCGTTCGTGAGACAGGTGGCGGGCTTCGCTGCTCCACACGGCGATAAGGGCCGAACGATCGAGGGCAACGTCGACGTAGGCCCGGATGTAGGCGCCTAGTAACCCTCGGGGATCGTTGTGACGTTCGCGGGCCTGGTCGTTGATGTGGTTGACCTCGTCAGCGGCCATCCGAATGGCGTCGACGAGGATTTCTTCCTTGGACGAGAAATGCCGATAGATCGCCGGGCCACTGACATCGACGGCTTTTCCGATGTCGTCGACGCTGGTCGCTGGGTAGCCCCGTTCGTGAAATAGCTTGACCGCGGCATCGAGGATGAGATCACGTCGGTTGGCGGGTCGCCGATGACCGTCCTGGGTCTGGTTATCGGGTGAGTCGGTGCTAGCCATGGTTAGTGAACGTTAACGCACTTGCTCGATAGGGTCACCACCACCGAGCGCGGCGACAGGATCGCCCTACGAAGGAAAATGGGCTACGGTCCGCAGATGGTGCGACGCCGCCACCGCCGAGGTCATCGCCAGCCCGCGCACTTTACCTACTCGCGCTGGGACGGCACCCAAAGAGGTTTTGACGTTGATGCCGACCATCTATTTGGCGAGATGGCCGACGACCTGCTGTATCACGGCGACGTAAACAGCGCGCTTCGCCAAATGATGCAGGGCGGAATGACCGACCGCGACGGGCGACAGATGGAGGGCATTCGAGACATGCTCGAACGTCTCCGAGAACGCCGACGCGAGCTGCTCGATACTTACGATCTAGGCGGGGTGTTCGACGACATCGCCGAATCGCTGCGTGACATCGTCGAGCAGGAACGAACCGCGCTCGACGAAACGGCGGGTGACGATGCGGCGATGAAAAACATGGAACTCGACATGTTGCCGCCCGACCTGGCTGGCCAGGTCAAGAGCTTGCAGAACTACGATTTCCAGAGCCCCGAGGCGAAGCAACAGTTCGAGGAGCTCATGGAAAAGCTCCGCGAACAGGTGATGCAGCAATATCTGGATCAGGTGGCCGACGGTGTCAACGAGATGTCAGCCGAGGAGCTCCAGCGGGTCAAGGACATGTTGGCCGCCCTCAACCAGATGCTCGAACAGCGGGCCAATGGTGTCGAACCCGACTTTGCGGGGTTCATGAACGAGTTTGGCGACTTCTTCCCCGAGAACCCTCAGACGCTCGACGAGCTACTCGAAGTCATGGCTCAACGTATGGCTCAGATGCAGCAGATGCTCAACTCGATGACCCCTGAGCAACGCCAACAGTTGCAGGAGCTGAGCGACCAACTGCTCGACGATATGGACCTGCAGTGGCAGATGAATCAGCTGGCCGACAATCTCCGTGGCCAGTTCCCCCAAGCCGGTTGGGGACAGTCATACGACTTCCAGGGCATGGACCCGCTCGACATGCCTCAAGCGCTCGACATGATGGGCGAGTTGGGTGACATCGATCAACTCGACAACTTGCTTCGGGGGGCGACCAATCCCGGTGCTCTGGCCGAAGTCGATATCGATCGGGCGAGGGATTTGCTCGGCGAGGAGAGCGCCGAGAGCCTCGAACGTATGGCCGAGTTGGCTCGGATGCTCGAAGAATCGGGGCTCATAGAAAACCGCGAGGGAAAGTACGAACTCACCCCTCGAGCGATCAGGAAGATCGGAAATGGGGCGCTCGACGAGCTGTTCAAACGGATGTCGCCCGACACGCTTGGCAAGCACGCCCTCGAACGCACCGGCGCCGGCCACGAGCGCGATTTCGACACCAAGCCGTACGAATACGGCGACCGCTTCAACCTCGATATCGGCAAGACCTTACGCAACGCCGTCGGGCGCACGGGCGGGGGAACCCCGGTTCGACTTCACCCCGACGACTTCGAGATCGAGCGAACCGAACAGCTCGTGCAGTCGAGCACTGTATTGATGCTCGATGTGTCGATGTCGATGGCCATGCGCGACAACTTCTTGCCGGCCAAGAAGGTCACGATGGCGCTCTACTCGCTGATATCTAGCCAATACCCGCGAGATTTTCTGGGGCTTGTGTCGTTTAGCGAAGTGGCCCGCGAGTTCAACGCTGCCACGCTTCCGGAGTTGTCGTGGGACTATGTCTACGGCACCAACATGCAGCATTCGTTTCAGATTGCTCGAAAGATGCTGGCCCGCCAGTCCGGCACAAAGCAGATCATCATGATCACTGACGGCGAACCCACCGCCCACATTACTGCGTCTGGTCAGCCCTACTTCAACTACCCCCCTTCGCAGCAAACGGTCGATCTCACTTTGGCCGAAGTTGCAAAATGCACTCGCGAAGGAATCCGAATAAATACTTTCGTGCTCGATGTCACCCACTACCTACAGAACTTCGTCGAGCAGATCTCCAAAATGAACGGGGGCCGGGCTTTCTTCACGACCAACGAGAACCTCGGCGATTACGTGTTGATGGATTTCGTCGAGAACAAACGAACGATGGTGCGGGGACGGTGACTTCGACAACTGCTCGGTTGCTCAACGCCATGGGCCTGCGGCCGACAGGAGTTCGGTGGGATTCAACGGCGTAACTCAGTCTGGGGCCTCCGAAGGCCGAGGACCGTGGTTATTGGTTGACGCGCAACGTCAGCTATCAGCGGCGCTGGACGGGGCGCCACCCGGCTCTGTCGAACGGGTATTGCAGGCCAACCTCGAGCGTCTCGGTGCGGCGATGGGGCTTACGTGGTTGGCCGATTGGCCCAGCCGTCGCGGTGGTTTGGAGTGGTCCGATGGGTTGGCCTCCGGCATCGACTGGTCGAGCGTTGTTGGTCGACAGGGCGAACTTTGCGAGGCCGGCGGTGTAGTCGGTTGGTCCGAGGGCGACACCTACTTCTTGGCAGCATCGTTATCAGCTCAACCCGGCAACGAGCGGATTCTCGTGGGAGCAAGCGCAGTCGTGCCTCGGATGTCGACATGTTTCGCGTTCGAAGCGATGGCCCGAATCATCTCGGTGGCTCGCCGCCAAGCGGAATCGGAAAGCGAACTTGCTGGCCGGGTCGACTTGCAGCTCTTTTTGAGCTCGATCTCGTCGCTGGCGGCGGTCGGGTCAGAGGCCGCTCTCGACGACATCTTGCAGCGCACCTGTGCCTACTTTGGCATCGGCACTACTTCGCTGTGGCGACAAATCGAGTCCGGTTGTGAGTTGGTCGCGCACAGCGACCCGTCCATGCACGGTTGCGAGGTGCAGATTCCCCTGGTTGGCGACGCCATGGATCAGCTTCTGACGGCTGGTCACCTGACTTACCCGGTTGGACATTTCACCGATCGTGCCGACCTCGCTCAGCCCGATTCGGCCGGCGTCCTGGTTGTGCCGCTTGTTGGTAACAACGGCGGCGAGGGGTATTTTGCTTTGGCCGATCCGGGTAGCCGGGACTGGAACGAGGACGACATCTACGCCGCTCAGTCGGTGGCCCGTAGCTGTCAGAAGTTGATGGCCCGTCGCCGCGCCGAAACGGTTCTTGAGCAGCGGCTTCGAGCCGAGACCATGCTGCGCGACGTTGCCTCGGCCGCCGCTCGGGCTCACGCCGACGAACAAGCGACCCTAACTGACCACTTTCTGGCCACTGCCATTGAGCACTTCGGGTTGACCGCCGCGTCCACCTGGACCACCAACTCTGCTGGCGACCAACTGGTCCGTCAGAGAGGAGTGCGATCTGATGGCCGTGATGTAACCGCGCCAGCCCGCGTATCGTCCCAGCGACTGTCTGTTCCGGACCTACTGGAGCGAGGCTTCGCCATTCTCGATGCGCCAGATATCGACGAATTGGAACAGGTGCGGGTGGGAGGCGAAGGCCTCATCCTCCTTTTGCCGATTGGCGAGCCGGACGGAAGGTTCGGGGCGCTGGCTCTAGTGGCGCCGGAGGGTCGGAGTTGGCACTCTGGCCCGGTCGACGACGCGATTGGTCTCGCGCTGGTTGTGAGGCAAACCTACGCCCGATTTGCGGCCGAGCAACTGGTGCAGCGTCGACTGGTTCTTGAGGAGCTCAGTCACCGGATAGCAGTTCTTGCGGTCGACGCGCGCGTCGACAACGTTTACGACGTGCTGGCCCAGATTCTCGACGAGTGCTGTGATTTCTTCGGAGTGAGCGAGGCTCAGATCTGGCGTATCGAAGGACCGTCGGCGCTGCTGAGGGTGGCCCGTCGCCGCGTCGGTACCGCCGCTCTGCCAGGACTATCGGTTCCGATTCCGGCCGAGCCGCCCGTCGCCGCTCGTCGATCGGTGTTTGCCCGCCTTGCTGATTTCCATCCTGGCGAGGATGTGCCGTTGCTTGATCCCCTCGACTCGCGTCTGGTGATCAACGGATACGGGGGCCCGTCGGGATTGCTGGGCATGCTGGTGCTGGTCGACAGCTCTATTAGACGCTGGAGCGCCGATGAGCTCCGTACGCTTCGGTCGATTGCCGACACGATCGGGCAGATCCGGTATCGGCTATTGGTTCGCAGAGAGCTCGACCGCCAGCGCGAGGCCGAGGCGATTATTGCCGAGACAGCGGTCGCGTTCGTCGACGCCTCTCCCGCGGCAATCCCGAGCGAGGTCGAAAAGGCCCTCGGCCGGTTACGTGAGCATTTGGGTTGTTCGTCAGTGGCCTTGTTCGAACTCGACCACGACACTTTGCAACTCGACTGCTCGTCTGAGGTGACCCACGATGGCCAACCGCTGCAACGCAACTACGCGCCGTTGAATCGCGACGATGTCGCGGTTGCTCGGATTCTCGACCCGACGAGAGGCCCGGAATGGACGTTCTCGGACCTGATCGGTCTGCCACCCGGGATCGACCGCACCAGCTTGCTCATTGTTGATTCGGTGGTTGGTCGCGACATTCTCTTGTTGTCGGCAGCGAACCGACTCGGCCAAGAATTCATTGCCGGACAAGAGACCGTGATTCGGGCCATGGCCGGTCTTTTGGGCCAGCTCCGGTCGCGGTTGTTGCTCGAAGCCGAGGCTGAACTGCGCAGCATGGCCGACCAATTGATCGGCCAGATCGCCGCCGACTTTGTACAACTGTCTCTCGAGGATGCCGACGAAGGAATCCACCAATCGCTCGAGTTGATCTGCGACATGTTTGGTCTGCGCGCCGCCGTGCTCTGGAAGACCGATGGTGATTCCAAGCTGCACAGGCGGATAACGGCGGTCGGGGACGGCACTCTCGATATCGACTTGTTGCCGCTGACAGCTGAGCCCGACGAGTGGAGACAGGCGCTTGGACTGCACGAGCGCGGTGAGGTGGTGACCTTCTCACCAGGAGCCGCGGTCGGCGACTCGGCATTTTCGAACGCGACGTTCTCGTTCGTTGGGATCGGTGACCCTGGCTCGCTGGCCGGTGGGATTGGCGTAATTAACGAGCGACCTCAGCATCGTGTGTCGAATCTTGACGTTTTGCACAGCCTGCTCGACGCGGTTGGCAACCTGGTGAAGCAGCTTTGGCGACGGCTCGAGTCAGATGCCGAAGTCGGTCGCAGGTTGGCCCACGAGGACATGTTGCGGCAGTTCGCCACGCGCCTCGCCGTCGCCGACCCCAGCGACAAAGATCCGGCCGAAGATACTTTGGGCTGGTTGGCTCATTGTCTGCATCTCGATCATGTGTCGTTGTGGAGGACGACCTTCGACAAGGGCGTCATCAGCGGCGAGTTGCGCCTCGAGTACGGCGAAACTGCCGATCTGCGCTGCTTGCCCGATGTGCGCCAAGTCGAAGCAGCGGTGGGCGACGAACCAAACAGGGTCGTGCCCGAAAGTAGCTGGCAGTCATTGGTCGATGCCGATCTGCCGCTCGTCCGTCTAGCGCGCGAGACTCTGGGCTTGGAGAGGCCTCGGCGCGTCGGGTTCGTTGCCGATGGCGACGATTCCCTGATGTTCTTCACCCGCCCTGGCGACGCGGCGTTCGCCGAGCCGGTGGTTTCGCTGCTGTCTTCGGCTCTGACCATCTTGACCCAACACGAAGCGAAGGCGGCAGCTGAGCGGGCTTTCACAGCGGCATTCAGCGCCGCGCCAGTGGGCATCTCGATTCGCGATTCGTCGCTGCGGCTGATCTCTTGTAACGCCGCGTATGCCGAGCTCACCGGCCGCACCGAAGCCGAGCTCAAAGGGACTCGACTCAACGTGGTGATGGGTCCGGGACAGCTCTCCGACAGCTTGGATCGCGAGGTCCAGCCTCTAGATGTCGATGGGAAAGCTCGCGAGTCGGCGTACCGGCACCCCGACGGCACGATTGTGTGGGCCCGCGTTCGTTCCACGCTGGTGGAGCTGCCCGGCCGCCACGATCCGGTCTATTTCACCTATAGCGAAGACATCACCGAGCAGCGACGTGGCCGCCACCTGCTCGAGTACCAGGCAGCCCACGACGAACTCACCGGGTTGCCAAACCGTCGCTCCTTGGTGAGCGACGTGGCCGATGAACTAACGCGCGGGGTCGACTGTTCCGTGCTCATACTGGACCTGGATCGATTCAAGGTGGTGAACGACTCGCTTGGCCATACCGCCGGCGACCAGCTACTTATTGCCTGCGCCGATCGCATCCGTCTGTCGTTGCGCCCTGGCGACACTGTGTGTCGGCTCGGCGGTGACGAGTTTGCCATCTTGCTACGTAAGCCCGCCGATGCCGCCGCTGCTGCGCTGGTTGCCGATCGTTTGCTTCGTCTCCTATCGGAGCCCGTGACCCTCGGCGACGACGAAATCTTCCCATCGGCCTCGATTGGCATAGCGATTCCCGAGCAAGGTGACACCGTCGAAGATCTTGTGCGTCATGCCGACGCCGCGATGTATCAGGCCAAGGCGCAGGGCCGCGACCGTTGGGTACATTTCGATCGCTCGATGCGCGACGCCGTTGTCGAACGCATTCGCACCGAGACCGACCTTCGTCGCGCCATCGACAACGGTCAGCTCGAGGTTCACTTCCAGCCCGAGTTCATGTTGGACACCGGCCAAATCGTCGGCGCCGAAGCACTGGTTCGTTGGCGTCACCCCGAACGAGGGTTGTTGGCTGCTGGCTCGTTCATCTCGCTGGCCGAAGAGACCGGGCTAGTGGTCGATCTCGGCCGGTGGGTGTTGGGTCAGGCAACGATGCAAGCCGCCGAGTGGATACGAGACGGCTACGACATCTTGGTGAGGGTCAATCTCAGCGCGCGTCAACTTCGTGCCGCGATAGTCGGCGAAGTTCAGCAGGCCTTGGCGGCCGCGGCGCTAGCGCCAGAGCGTCTGTGTTTAGAACTCACTGAGACCGCCATCATGGACGACGTCGCCGAGTCGGCCAAGATTTTGCAACAGTTTCGAGAATTGGGGGTGCAGGTCGCGATTGACGATTTCGGCACAGGATTCTCGTCCCTGTCTTACCTCAAACGGTTCCCGGTCGACATCTTGAAAATCGACCGAAGCTTCGTGGACGGTGTGGGCGTAGATCCCGATGACACCGCCATTGTTCGGTCAATCATCGTGCTTGCTCGTACGCTGCGCCTCGACGTCGTGGCTGAGGGCATCGAGGACGCCACCCAGGTCGACGAACTGGTCAGGCTCGGTTGCACTCGGGGGCAGGGCTTTCATCTTGCTAAGCCCGCTCCTGCGGGCGACGTGACCATGTTGCTCGGCCACTGCGCTGTCGGCGAAACTTGAGGCCTGCTCAAACGGCACGAAAAATGGCAGAAATCTTCCCAAAAAGTCGGGGTCGGGCTTTACAAACTGGTGGTTACAGTGCTGTAATTACAGCCGTGGCAGCAGGCGGGGATCCACGCTCGGATCCGTCGTTGTCATGCCGGAGGACCTCATGGCTATTCACCACGAAACAGAACCCGAAGAAAAGTCTTGGCAGGATTCCGCCAACTGCCTGGGCGTCGACCCCGATCTCTTCTTCCCCGAACGGGGGGCTTCAACCCGCGAAGCCAAAGAAGTGTGCCGTGGTTGCGTAGTGCGCGAGGATTGCCTCGAATACGCGCTGCAAAATGGCGAGAAGTTCGGCATTTGGGGTGGCATGAGCGAACGGGAACGCCGCCGTATTCGCCGCCAGCGAGCCCTCGCTCGTGCTGCCGCGGCGGCGCAGTCGGTGACCATCACTGCTTAAATACGGAGCCGAGTCATTCGGTTCATGGGTGTTTGGCTCATACTTTCGATAGCAAAGTCGCGGTAAACTCGCCGTATGAACCTCGGAACACCCGAACTGCTCGTAATCCTCGTCATCATCTTGTTGGTCTTCGGCGGCGCCAAGCTTCCGAAACTTGCTCGCTCGTTGGGCCAGGCCCAAAAGGAATTCAAGGACGGCCTTTCCGAAGGCGCCGACGAAGATTCCAGCAAAGACTGATCCTTCCCGTTGACGGGCGCCGGCCCAACTGGCCCGCCATCGAACGACAACGTCCCAACCTGGGACGAAGTCGCCCGCGACCACGGCCGGTTCATGTATTCGGTCGCTTTCCGACTTTCCGGGAACCACTCCGACGCCGAGGACGTTCTCCAAGAAGCTCTGGTGCGCGTAAAGCGCGGGCTCGAGAGTTATACCCCCGGTTCGCTCCACGGATGGCTGGCTCGCATTGTGACCAACGTTTTTCTCGACGAGACCCGGCGACGCGGTCGCCGGCCGCAGGTCCAGCTTCCCGATGATCCGGATCGTGTAATCGCGGGGTCTCCCGGCGCCGACGAAGCGCTGGCAATGGAGCAGCTCCCAGACCACCTTCAAACGGCATTGGCCGGACTCCCCGACGAATTTCGCGCTGCCGTTGTACTGTGCGACGTTGCGGGCCTGACTTACGGCGAAATTTCTGACCATCTTGGTGTTCCCGTTGGCACAGTGCGCTCCCGGGTTCATCGAGGCCGTATGCGCCTGCGCGAGGTACTGCGATGAACCCAGAAGACGATCGATTCAGCGCATGGCTCGATGACGAGCTCGGACCCGCCGAGCGCCTCGCGGTCGAGCAAGAACTTGCAGCCAACCCGAAACGGGCCGCCGAGGTCGAGGACCTCGCGTCCGTGCGATCTCTGTTGCGAAACGCAGCATTGATCGAACCACGTGACGGGGCGCTTGACCGCATCGTGTCCAGCGTGGCTGCCGATCCTGGGCTTGCACCGGTGATCTCGCTGGCGAGTCGTCGGAGAGTCCCGTTGATTGCCGCGATGGCGGCTTCGTTTGCGATCATCGCGAGCGTCGTTGGTGGCCTCGGAGGATCGAGCACCCTCCCCGCGGTGGGGCGCCTGATCGCCCAGCACGAGGCGGCCGCATCGGTAAGTCATCACGATCCAATCACCGCGACCGACATGCCCACGCTCGGCGACACCATGGCCTTGATGCACACCGAAGCCGACCACGGCGTAGTTCATGCGCTGTACGCAACCGACGAGGGCGACATGGTTTCGGTTTTTCGCCAAGACGGGCACCTCGATGCCGAGGCGCTCAGCGACGACATGCACGGCATGGGATCAACTTCGGACATGGGCGGCCACGCCATGTGGAGCGCCGACGTCGACGGCTCCCACGTGGCGGTACTCGATGGTGACGGCTATGTGTGGACCGTGGTCACGTCGACCAACACAGAAATGTCTATGGACGTGATGGCCGATCTGCCTGGTAGGTCCGAGAGCGTTGCCGATCGACTGGCCGCGGTTGCCGAGTCGATAGTTGAACCGTTCGAACTTTTTGGGAGTTAGTCGAGGGCATTTAGGCCGAGGCGACGGCGAGGCGACGGGCCCGTAGGACGCGGCGCCGCTGACGTTCGCTGCAGCCACCCCAGACCCCGTGATCGATGCGGTTTCGCAACGCATACTCGAGGCAGCGTTCTTGGACCGGACATCCTTCGCAGATTCGTTTGGCGACTTCTACGCCAACGCCATCTGAGGGGAAAAAGGTGTCGGGGGGATGGGTGGCGCAATTCCCTCGTGCCATCCAGTTGGTGTCCATTTGGGTCTCCTTGGTCGAACCGCCGTCCAACCGCCCATTGCTTGCGTTTAGGTATTACGCCCACATTGGGCTGAAAGTTCCCGTAAAAGGTCAATCGGCCCATTGACACTTGCAACCTAAGCGATATTTGTCGCGTGTGATCGGCACCTACTACACACCGTTTCGCCGGTACACTTCGACGCCATGACCGATACAGCCGACGCCGAGATCGAAGAGCCTCCGGTAGGCCAAGCCACGATTGTTTACCTCGGCCCTGCCGCTCCGCACTGGGAAATCCGTGCGGTGTACGGCGAGCGTCAGCTGATGGATGGGTTCCGTGACCGGGTGAACGCCCGGCTCATGTTGTTGCCGCCTCACGATCCCCAGTTCCGGCGCAATCGCGAGCGGGTAAACCGCGACGGCGAGCGAGAACGGATTATCGTCGAATGGGACCTTGGCTACCCCGAAGACGTGCCGGTTTCCAACTGACCCGAAATTGAGGACGTTTCGTGACCACGATTGGTATTGATCTCGGTGGCACGAAAACCCTGGCAGTACTTGTCGATCAAGGCGAGGTCGTGGCCAAGGCCAAGCGGCCCACTCCTCGCGCCGGGGGCCCAGATGCGGTCCTCAACACCGTTGTTCGGGTTGCCGAGATGGTGGATCCTGGTGGCGACGCCCACGCGATTGGTATCGGAGCCCCCGGCCCGGTCGTGCCCGGATCGGGCATTCTGCCGGCGGCGCCGAACCTGCCCGACTGGGACCACGACGTTGCCGTCGGCGAGTTTGTTTCCGAACGTCTTGGAGCGCGCCCCGTCGTTGTAGACAACGACGTGAACGTCGCGACCCTCGCCGAACATCGCCTCGGCGCGGGACGTGGTTTCGACAACATGCTTGGAGTGTTCGCCGGGACAGGCGTCGGCGCGGGATTGATTTTGGACGGCGCACTGCGCCAGGGACCTCGAGGCTTGGCCGGCGAGATCGGCCATACGTTCGTGGCGTTCAGGGACTTGGCCGATGCGTCGGTAGGTCGCGGCGAGACCGAGGACTACGCCGGGCGCAACTCGTTGGAACGGCGAGTCCGGGCCAGCAACGACCCCGACGCCGCAGCCATCCTCGATCTTGTAAAAGACGGTCGGCTCAAGTCGAAGGCGTGGAGCGACGCCCGAGCGGCGGCTAACCCTCTGGCGCTTTGTCTACTCGACGACGCCGCCGCGGCGCTCGCCACGGCTATTGCTTCGGCGGTTGTGCTTCTCGACATCGAACTGGTTGTACTTGGCGGGGGGTTCGCCGAACGATTGGGTGAAGAGTTCCGAGCTCGTGTCGAAGGAGAAGTGATGACCCGAGCATTTGCCGATACCACCGCTCCTGTACGAGCAGCGCGGCTTGGTGATGTCGGTGGCGCGCTCGGTGCCGCGCTACTGGTAGAACCGGCGTCGCGGTGAGCGCGATCCCCGAGCCTCGCAGCGGTTCGGTAGTCGCCCGCGTTGCGGGCTGGGACATCAACGACACGATGCTGCTCAACCGCGAACTTAGCTGGCTGGCCTTCAACGCTCGAGTCCTTCAGCTGGCGGTCGACCCCCACGTCCCGATGCTCGAGCAACTGCGCTATCTAGCAATCTTCAGTAGCAATCTTGACGAGTTCTTCCAGGTTCGGGTTTCGGGTCTGCTCGATCAGGTGGCGGCCGGCATTTCGGTACCAGGCTCCGACGGTCGCCCTCCCGCGGCGCAGCTTGAATTGATTCGCGAAGTCGTGACCGAACTGTGTGCCCAGCACGAGCGAATACTCGTCGACGACTTGCGACCGGCTCTTTATCGCGAAGGGATAGCGCTGCTCGATTGGGAGGAGTTGTCGGCGATCGAGCAACAAGACGCCTCGACCTGGTTCCGCGACCGGATCTTCCCCGTGCTGACTCCGCTGGCGGTCGATCCCGGTCACCCATTCCCCTACGTGTCTGACCTCTCGCTCAATCTGGCCGTGGTGCTCGAAGGTGATGACCATCCCTTGTTTGCCCGGGTGAAGGTTCCCAATACCTTGCCTCGTTGGTTCGCCATCGGCGAGACCGATCGATATGTTCCCCTCGAGCAGGTCATCGGCGCGCACCTCGACGCGCTGTTTCCGGGTATGACCGTGGTGGAGCATCACCCGTTTCGGGTATCACGCAATGCCGACTTGTCGGTCGATCTTGACGATGCCGATGATTTGCTGTCGGCCGTCGAGTTCGAGCTCCGCCGTCGTCGCTTCGGGCGGGCCACACGGCTCGAAGTTGGCGCTTCGATCTCTTCGAATGTGCTCGACTTGTTGTTGCGAGAGTTTGATCTCGACGAGTCGGCGGTCTACTCGGGCTCTGCGCCGCTCGACGCCACATCGCTGACCCAGATCGCCAACCTCGACCGCCCCGACCTTCGTTGGCCCGAATCAAAAGGAGTCGTTGATCCTCGCCTTCGCAACGGTGAGGACGTCGCCGACTTCTTCAGTGTCATACGCAGTGGCGACTTGCTCGTGCACCACCCTTACTATTCGTTCAGTAGGTCGGTCGTTGAGTTCATTCACCAAGCGGCCAACGACCCGCAGGTGTTGGCGATCAAACTCACCTTGTATCGAACCAGCGGTAACAGTCCCATTATCGATGCGCTCGTTCACGCCGCCGAACATGGCAAGCAGGTCGCGGTTCTGGTCGAACTCAAAGCTCGATTCGACGAGGCGGCCAACATCGAGTGGGCTCGCCGCCTCGAAAAGGCGGGTGCTCACGTTGCCTACGGGTTCCTCGGCTTGAAGATCCACACCAAGGTCGCCATGGTCGTGCGCGAAGAGGGCGGCGGGATTCATCGGTACTGCCACCTCGGCACCGGCAACTACAATCACCGCACCGCCCGGGTCTACGAAGATCTGGGCATCCTGACCGCAAACGCTCAGGTCGGCGAAGACGTAGCCAAGTTGTTCAACTATCTGACCGGCTACGGGCGCGACCTTCACTACGACAAGCTGATGGTCGCCCCCGACTCCCTACGCGAATCGCTCGTCGACTTGATCGATCACGAGATCGAGTCGGGCCGTGGTCGCCTCATCTTCAAGATGAACAGCTTGGTCGACGGGCCGATTATCGCCAAGCTCTACGAAGCCTCGCAGGCTGGCGTCGACATCGACTTGATAATCCGTGGCAGTTGCGCCCTACGCCCGGGGGTGAGCGGCTTGTCCGAACGGATTCGTGTGCGGTCGATTGTTGGTCGCTATCTCGAGCACTCGCGGATTTACCATTTCGGCAATGCCGGCCCTGATGGGGCGGGCTCAACGTTCATTGGATCGGCCGATCTGATGGGTCGAAATCTCAATCGTAGGGTCGAAGCTCTGGTGCGAATTGACACACCCGCACTGCGCGATCGCCTTACCGAAGTGCTCGACGTCTTGTTAAATGACGACCGGCTGGCGTGGACCCTTGATGGTGATGGGGTTTGGTCCAAGCGTCACGGGCCGGCGGCGGTCGACACTCACCTTCGGCTTTCACAACTGGCGAGAGCGCGCGTCGGTGGGTAGCGCGTCCGAGTTGCTCGAAGCACGTCCAGAGATTGAGGTGTGGGCCGGGGGTGGGGTGGTCTGCCGCTTGGTCGATTCCAACATCGAGGTTTTGTTGATTCATCGCCCTCATCGCGATGATTGGTCGTTTCCCAAGGGGAAACTCGACCCCGACGAGACCGTACGCCAGTGTGCCCGCCGCGAGGTCTTGGAGGAGACTGGTCTGCAGTGCCGGACGGGCGCGAGGTTGGCCGTGGTCGAATACCTCGACGGCAGAAAGCGTCGCAAGGCAGTGGTCTATTGGGCGATGGCCGTCGAGTCAGGTCGGTTTGCCAAGAACGACGAGGTCGATGCGGTCGGTTGGTTTGATCTCGCGTCGGCTCAACAAGTTCTCAGTTATCGTCGCGATGTGGAGATGCTCGCGGATATCAAGGTGTCAGTGTTGTCATCTACGCTGTCGTCGTGACCGACAACGGGTGGCGCCCCATACGCAAACCGCAACCCGAACGGCGAGGAGCCGAGGGATTCGTTGTCTCGCCGTTTACGCGGCTCGCCCGAGTCCACGCCGCTGGTGCCGCGTCCGACGCGGCGATAGCGGTCACCCTCGCCGGGTCGATTTTCTTTTCGATCAGCCCCGACGACTCTCGGGGTCGAGTTGCTCTCTATCTCTTATTGACGATGGCCCCTTTCGCTATCGTCGCGCCGTTGCTGGGTCCGGCGATCGATCGAGCCCGTGGCGGGCGCCGCCTCATGATCATGATCACCGCCGCGACGCGGTGTGTGTTGGCCTTCTTCATGATCAGCAACATCGAGACCTTGTGGCTGTTCCCGCTCGCGTTCGCGGTGCTTGTTTCGCAGAAGGCCTACTCGGTGGCCAAGAGCGCGGTTGTTCCCGAACTGGTGCGGTCCGAAACCGATCTGGTCGGGGCGAACAGCCGTTTGGCCCTCCTCAGCGCGCTGGCCAGCATGGGCGGGGCCTCGATTGCCGGGGTCTTGTCGCTAATCGGTGGCCCCGCATTCGCGGCCGCAGTGGCGATGATGGGATTCGCGGTGACCGCCGGCCTATCGACCCGAATCGCGCGAACCGTGGTGGCGGCCGAACCGGTGGCTGCGCTCGAAAAAGCCGAACTACGCGACGCTCCGGTCTTGCTCGCCGCGTATGCCACCGCTTTCCTTCGTGGCATCGTTGGCTTTGTCACGTTCATGTTGGCCTTCGAGTTCAGAGGCGGCAAGGACGGGCTCGATGTCGCAACCATCGGCTCGGCGGCTGGGGGGATGACTGCCACCGTTCGAGATATCGACATTGTTGGCGACCCAGCGGCCCCGGCCTGGCACTTTGGGTTGGTGCTGGCCGCCGCCGGTGTGGGCGCTCTGTCTGGTGCACGCGTGGCGCCACTGGTAAGGCGGCGGTTCTCCGAGGAGCGAATGTTGCAAACCGTGTTGGCCGGCGTCGCCGCCGCCGGACTTTTTGCGGCGTTCTCGTTCAACTTGGTCGGTGCCGCGTTGTTATCGCTGGGGGTCGCGGCCGGAGCTTCGACCGGCAAGCTGGCGTTCGACTCACTGGTTCAAAGAGCCGCACCCGATGCCAACTATGGGCGCTCATTCGCTCGGTTCGAGGCCCGCTTTCAGTTCGCGTGGGTTATCGGTGCGTTCATCCCCGCGGTGATCCCACTCAACCTCGCCGTTGGTGGTGTGGGTGTCGCAGCCGCCGCGCTCTTTGCCTTGGTCTCCTACATCATCGGGCGTCCCGCCACGTCGGTAATTTCGTGGCGGCCTCGGCCCCGGCGCAGAGTCGGAGCCAACCCTCTGGCCGCGTCTGCCCAACCGGATGTTGCCGATGTCGCTGACCCCGAAGCCTCCAAATACGAAGACGAATACTCCGAAGACCCCGAAGATGGGGTGGACTTCAGCGACGAGGACCTTCGCCCGTCGCAGCCCGAGGCGCCCGCTGGCACTGCTGAGTGGGCCGCCAGCTGGGGCGACTCGGCTCCGATCGTGTCGTCAGTCGACGGGGTCGAGGTCGAACGGTCCTTGGGCGCGGGTGAGCAAGATCCCGACGAGTCGGGCAACCAGGCCGGCTCAGCGGGGTAGGTCGATTCGGGCAAGCCAAAGCCCCGGCGCGTCGACTTCGGCCGGCGTGGGAAGATTCTCGGCTTTGGCAAACAAACGGCTCAACCCGTCGGCGCCGGCTCGTTCGACAACTCCCGCGGCGAAGTCGGCTCCCCGCTTGTATTGGGCGGCGTCCAGTTCGAGACCGAGAATCCGCTCGACGAAGCGGTCGCTGGCGTCGGCTTGGACCCGCCGTCGGCGTAGCGCTTCTGACAACATGTCGTACGAACCGATCAGCGTCGAGCCAACATGGTCCATGATCGAGTCGACGAAACCGGTGATCGCCGCGACCAACGCGGTGAGTTCGGGTTGCAGGGCATCTTGGGTGCTGCTTCGGACTGCTCCCAAGATGAACTCTGGATTGTTGAGAGACGACTGCAGTTCGGCCAGAGCTTCGGGTCCGGCCGAGAGATCGAGGCCGCCGAACTGTTCGCCGAGTTGATCAGGGTTGGTTTCGAACGCCGAGGCATGGCGTTGAAGCAAGTCGGTTAGCCGGTCTCGAACATGAGGTACCGAAAGAACGGTCTGATGAGCAACTTCGTGCAGGCACACCCACAGTCGCACGTCGGCCCGGTCGAGCGACCAGTTGTCGGCGAACTCGTCGACGTTGCGGACAAGGATCAACATCGGGGCGTCGACGGGGCGCGGTACGGGAAGGTCGAAGCCGCCCATCGCTCGTCGAGCCAGGTGCCCCACCATCGACCCGGTGGTCATGGACAGCATCATCGGTGCCAGCATCTGCGACAGCGACGACATCATGGCGGCCATTGGGTCGTCGGCGGGAAGATCGTCGGCGGTGGGCAGGGTGCCAGCCATGGATTCCGAAAGCGTTTCGAACAGAGGTCGGTAGTCTTCGATCGTGCGGTCGGCCCACTGCGAGCGGTTGCCGATCTCGACCCGAAGCGGCCCGCGTTGAGCGACTGGCAGATCGGTCGCCGCGGCGATCTGAAGTTCGGCTACACGGACCAGCCCTTCGACGGCGATACGGTCGGCCGGTTCGATGTTGGACTCGGCAATACCGTCGTTGGCGATGGTGTGAGCCAGTTGTCGGGCCGCGTCGCCTCCGCCGGTTCCTCGCTGGCCCTGCATCATTTTCATGAGCTCGCCGATGAACGGGATTTCGCCAAATGGGTCTTGGGGTGGCAGTCCGTCGCTCATGAAGGCATCGTAGGACAGAATCGTTCAATTTTTGGCGTGCCCACCGCGCGCCGCCATGGTTCGGGAGGCCTGTTATGAGAATTGTCGTGACCGGCGCGGCCGGGGCAGTTGGTCAGCGCGTCGTTCGCCATCTGCATGCCCACCACCCCGATGCCGACATCTTGGGAGTCGACCGCGTCGCTCTGGCGGCAGCCCCCGGCACCTCCGTCAAACAGGTCGATCTGGGTTCGAGCGATCTCGGTGGGGTGTTCGCCGCGGCCGACACAGTGGTTCATCTGGCGAGCGCGACAGTGCCCGATGCGGTCGACCCGTCCGCTGATGCGCTCGAGTTGGTGATCTTACGGCGCGTGCTCGATGCGGCTCACGAGGCCGGCGTGCGCCACCTCGTTGTTCTGTCGACGGCGATGGTCTACGGGGCTTGGGTGGGCAACCCGGTTCCGTTCACCGAAGATGCGCCGGTGCGGCCCAACCCTGATTTCGCCTGGGCCAATGTGCGGGCTGCGGTCGAGCAGGCGGCCCTCGAGTGGGGAGTTGGTCGCGACGTGGCGGTGGCGGTGCTGCGCCCAACCGCCGTTGTGACCGACGATGCTCTTGGCAAACTCGCTCGTGTCCTGCATTCCGCGCGGGTGGGCATCGCCGCCGAAGGTGATCCGCCGGTGCAGTACTTACACGTCGACGACTTGGTCTCGGCGATTTCGGTTGTCGTTGTTTCGCAGTTTGACGGCGTCGCCAACGTTGCTCCGGACGGGTGGATTCCGCCCGACGAGCTTCGAAATCTCGAAGGCCCCCGTGCTCGCGTGCGGGTGCCGGGCTGGGCTGCTCGCGCTATCGCAGCGCTGCGGTTCGGGGCCGGACTCAGCTCGATCCCGCCCGGGATAGTGCCGTATACGTCGCACTCGTGGGTGGTATCCAACGACCGGATCCGCTCGTTGGGCTGGTCGGCGACCTACACAAACGAAGAGGCGTGGGTGGTGTCACACGAGCCGAGCACGCTCGACCGTCTACCGGCCCGCCGCCAACAAGAACTGGCGCTGGCGGCGGTTGGGGCCCTCGTCGTTTTGTTTACCGCAGGAGTAGTTCTCGTAGTTCGGCGAGCTCGTCGCCGCGAACGGAGTCTGGGTTAGATCGTTCGTGGTCGGACTTTTGCTCGCCGTCGCGGTTTGTGTCGGAGTCGGCATCCCCATCGTCGGTGTCTTCGTCGTCGGCATCCTCGTCGTCGGTATGGGCGCTCAGGACGTCGGATTCGCCGAGCTCCACAAGGCAAGAAACGGTTTCGCCTTCGCGCTCGACCAGTACATCGACGATGTCGCCGGGCTCGTGGCGTCGTAGTACCGCGACCATCGACGCCACCGAGACGACCTGGTCTTGCTCGATTTGGATGAGCAGATCCCCAGCCTCGATCCCGCCCTGCTCCGCGGGGCCGCCTTCGCCGACCTTGCTTATGCGGGCGCCGAGAACGTGGTCGTCGGGGTTTTTGGCGGTGACTCCGAGCCGGGCGTAGTCGACCTGGCCGTATTCGATTAGGGCAAGGGCGACGGCACGAGCAATGTCAATTGGGATGATGGCCATCGCCGCACCGGGCGCGGTAGCAGTGGCGATACCGATCACCGAACCGTTCGTGTCGATGATTGGACTGCCCGGCGGGAGATCGTTAAGCGACGAATCGAGCGAGATGAGACCAACAAGCGTGTCTCCGTCGATGGCTTCGGTCGAGGAGGCCTGGCTGATAACGACTCTGTGTAGTGCCTCGCCACTGGGGTTGAGGATTGCGACACTGTCGCCGTCGGCGGCGCGCTCTGATGCCAGTGGCGCGGTTTGTACTGCGAGGTCGGTCTTTAGGACCGATAAATCGGTGGCTGCGTCGTAACCGATGAGCGTGGCTTCGGCGATCGATCCGTCGGCGCCGTGGACGAGAAATTCTGTTTCTTCGCCAAGGGCTCGGCCGCTGGTGATGAGGTAGCCGTCATCGCCCACCGAAACGGCGCCGGCCAGGGCCGTGGTGCCGGTGGCCGACTGAACGACGGCGGTTGACGCACGGGTGCCCGCCACGACGTCGGATGCCCACAGGTCGTAGCTCAATAGCGTCGTTGTGCTCTGGGTCGTGGGACCGACCGCGGCGGTCAATGCCTGTTGGGTTGCGGGTACTGCTGAGGGAACTCCCCACCTGGCTTGGGTGATTACCGCAGCGGTGGCGATTCCGCCGACAACCAACGAGGAAAGAACTCGGATTCTTCTTCGCCGCGCCCTCTGGGCCGCGGCCAAACGGGCTGCGGCCGCGACCTCGGCCGGGTGTCGCCACAACCGGTCCTCGGGTGCGAGTGGGCGCCGAAAGACAGAGTCTTGGTCGTCGGCGTCTCCGTATCCCACAGACGGACGATGGTAGTGACAAAATTGGTACCAGGGGCCGCGCCCTGCCGGTGGTCCGCACCGGTAGTCGGTTTACGCTGTGCGAGTGCTTACCGCTCCTGTCTCTGGGGATACTTGGCTGGGTCTGACCGACTCTGCGCTGCCGGTCGGCGCGGCCGCCGATTGGGTTGTTCTGCCGCGCTGCGGTGCCGTGGTGTTGTTCAGCGGCACCGCTCGCGATCACGCTTCGGGTCGTGTTGGGGTCGAGCAACTCGAGTACGAGGCCTACGAAGAACATGTTGTGCCGCGTCTGACCGAGATCGACGCCGAGATCCGACGGCGGTGGCCCGCCGTCGGGCGCGTTGTTTTGCTGCATCGGGTAGGGGTGGTACCGGTGGGCGAGTCGTCGGTTGTGGTCGTGGTTTCTTCCCCTCATCGACCCGATGCCTTTGACGCAGCTCGCTTCGGTATCGATACCCTCAAGGCTTCGGTGCCAATCTGGAAACGGGAGCGGTGGGCCGAAGGCGAAGATTGGGGACTAGAGGCCCAACATATTTCTGAGGTGACGCGTGAGTAATTCGGTGGCGTTTTTGTTGGTACCGCTGGCCGCGGCGGTTGTTGGCTCGGTGCTGCTCTGGCTCTACTCGAGGGCCCATCGTCCCGTTGAGCCAAACTTCCAAGATCGACTCAAAGCAATCGCGCCTGATGCATCGTCGCCGCCCGCCGCGCAACCGAGCGGTATCGTTCACCTCGACCCACCTACTGATCAGGAGCTCTGACTCTGGCACGAGACCTGGCGATCGATCTCGGCACCGCCAACACGTTGGTATACGCACGGGGGGAAGGCATCGTCTTGAACGAGCCGTCCGTGATCGCGCTCAACAGTCGCTCGGGCGAAGTGTTGGCTATGGGCCACGAGGCGTGGCAAATGATCGGGCGGACGCCGTCCTACATCGTTGCGGTACGACCGTTGCGCAAGGGTGCAATCACCGATTTCGACACCACTCAACGAATGATCCGCCTACTGCTTCAACGCGTCGGCGTTAGCCGGCTAAACCGGCCCAGAGTCGTAATATGTGTGCCGTCAGCTATTACCGCAGTTGAGCGACGAGCGGTGACCGAAGCAGCAAAACGGGCCGGGGCGGCCGATGCGCGGCTCATCGAGCAGCCCGTAGCTGCGGCCATTGGTGCTGATCTGCCGATCAACGAACCGATCGGCAACATGGTGATAGATATCGGTGGTGGTACGACCGAGTCGGCGCTTATCTCTCTTGGCGGCGTGGTCGCCCTCGAAGCAGTCCGGGTCGGATCCTTCGACATCGACAACGCCATCCAAGGGTATGTGCGTCGCGAATACGGCATTGCCGTAGGCGAGCGCACCGCAGAAGAAATCAAGATCGTTATCGGGTCAGCGGCGGCAACCCCCGACGAGGTCAACGCCGAAGTCCGCGGTCGCGAATTGATGAGTGGTCTTCCCAAGACGGTTGTCCTCACCCCTGCCGAAGTCCGCGCTGCTATCGATGAACCGGTGTCGGCCATGGTCGACTCGGTTCTTAGTTGCCTGGCCCAAGCCCCGCCCGAGCTTGCCCAGGATCTGATCGTGCAGGGGATCCATCTCGTTGGCGGAGGCGGAATGCTCAGAGGCATGGACGACCGACTTACCGACGAGTCCGATGTTCCTGTTCGGTTGGTCGATGCTCCGCTCGAGTCGGTTGTGCTCGGAGCCGGTCGCGTAATAGAGCACTACGAGTCGGTTCAGGCGATGTTCATGGACGGGCCGTCGGGCGGCCGGCGTTAAGCAGTAGTCGCTGGTCCGAGCAACTCGTCGACCGCGTCTCGAACTTGGCGGTCTGGATCGGTGCGGGCGCGGGCCCATGCCGCGTCAACTTCGGGCCCGCCGAACGCCGCCAGGGCAAGAATCGCTCGTCGGCGCACCGCGGGCTTGTCGCGTGTCGCGGCCAGAACCGCGGCCTGTGTTCGCTCGACGCCGAGCGCGCCAAGCGCAGCCACAGCCGACTCTCGTACCAGAGGATCGTCGTGGCCGCCACAGAGCGACACGAGTCGATCGATGACATCATCGCTGAGTTCGTTGGGGCGTTCGCCGTTGGCCCATGCGGCCTGCTCGATCACCGCTGGATCGACATCGTCGAGCATGAAACCGATCGCCGGTTGGTCGCGTGTGGCGGCTATCTCGAGGGCGGCGATCCGAACAGGTGCGGCGCTGTCGCGAAGCGCCGACAAGAGCCTGGGCTCGTCGAGCGCGCCGAGTCGGGCAAGACTGCGAAGCGCCGCTTCGCGAACAGAGGGTTCGGCATCGGCAAGTGCCGAGGTCGCCTCATCGACGTTGCCGGTGAACCCGGCTAGCGCCGCGGCTCGGCGGCGCTCAGCAGTTGGACCCATATTGCAACCCTATCTTCGTAGTTGGCGGCGACTCTGGGCCGCCGATGACACGACTCCTCAAGATCGCTGCCGTCTCGGCCGACGAGGGTAGGGACCGATCGCGTTTTGTCGGAGGAGAATTGACGTGACACATATTGTGATCCATGACGATGGCGCCGGACAGACTCAGTACTGTGAGTTTGACGACCTCGGAAACGCCGTTGCCTACCTCGAGGAGCAGCGCAACAGCGCTGGTGTTGACAACGCCAAGCTCTACGAGCTTTCTGAGGTTCGATTCGAAGTCAGGCCGTATTACCGAGTTGAGGTGGTGTCGGGACCGGCCACAACAGCAGCCGCGCCGGTGACTCCGCTCGCCGAAACGGAAGTGGATTCGCCCCCGGCGGACGTCGGAGTCGACAGTTTCGGCTTCGATAGCCCTCCTGTGGACTTCGCCCACTTCGGCGCCAGCGAGATCGGGGAGCCGGCCGAGTCAAGCGCGGTTGGCGCCGACGGACGACGGGGATTGTTCGGTCGCTGAGCAGTCGTCAGCTGATTGCTTGTTCCAGCAGAAAACCGAGACCCAAGACCGTGACTCCTACGAGTACCGCCAGCGAGACACCAATGCCAACAACGATCGCGCTCAAGACGACCAGGGCCCGCAGTCGTTCCCACCAGCGCACGTAGGCCTTGCGGCCCACTACAGGGCTATCGACCCGCCGGCGAACTATGCCGAGCACCCGCAAGGTGTCGAGCACGAACTCGTTCTCGGAGCGATCTTGGTCTTCGAGCGACGCGGCGAGAAGCATTGTTGGATGCCGTCGGGCCCTTGGGCCCACGCGCCCGTTTCGGGTGAAGACCGTGGCAGGCTGCAACGTCGAAGGCCGCGTCGCGTCCCGACCCATTACGAGCGCCATAAGGACGAGTACGAGATAAATGACTGAGGAGGACACGGCAGAACAGATGATACCGCCCCACCCGCCACCGCCGGTGTCGCCGATACCGCGACGGCGACCCAAGTGGTATGTGATGTTGATGGCCGTGGTCGGCGGTCTTTCGCTCGCGGCGCTGTTTGTTCCTGCGCAGTGGCTTGGTCGTATAACCCCGGGTCACTCACTCGTCGACGACGGTGCCGTTGCCCTAAAGCCTGGTTCGGCGCGCCCAACGGCCCCGCGTGTCACGATTACCGACATCGATTCCTTCGAGCCGGAGGGGCAGATCCTGTTCACCACCGTGGCCATCGACGATCAGGTCACAGTTCTCGAATGGATCGAGGCCGAACTCGACGACACAGTCGAGCTTCGTACCCATGAGCAAGTTTTTGGTGCTCGCACGTCCACCGAGCAACGAGAGCGAAACCTCCAGCTAATGCAGGTATCCAAGGACACGGCGGTAGTCGCCGCTCTCGAGTACTTGGGCGTAGAAGCAGTCATCGAGAGCGGGGTTGGATTTCACGATCTTGTCGAGGGCGGCCCTGTCGAAGGGTTGATCGAGGTGGGAGAGATCATCGTGGCCATCAACGACGAACCGGTCACCGGGCTCGACTCGTTACTAGATCTGCTCGCCGCAGTAGAACCTGGTGACCCCGGAGTTCTCACGCTCGAGAACAGCGATAGCGGGGCTGTTCGAACACAGGCCATGACCTTTGGTGCGCACCCAGACGACGGCCGCGAGGGTGGATTTATCGGAATTGCCGACGTGACCGTCCGAGCCGTTGACGCTCCGTTGCCGTTTGATCTTCAGATCGATTCCGGAGCTATTGGCGGTCCCTCGGCCGGCCTCGCTTTCACTCTCACCTTGATCGACTTGCTGACCGAAGGCGAACTCACCGGCGGCCACAAGGTGGCGGTGACCGGGACCATCAGCGCCGGTGGAGCGGTTGGCAACATTGGTGGCGTAGCGCAAAAGGCGGTCGGGGCCCGTAAAGCTGGCGCCGAGATCTTCATTGTCCCTGTCGACAGCGTCGAACCGGCCCAGGAAACCGCAGGCGACTTGCGCATTGTTGGGGTCTCCACGCTTCAAGAAGCACTAGACGCACTGGCCGATATCGGTGGTGACGTTGACGGATTGACGCTCGATGGTCATGCGTCCGGCGATTCGTGACGTTGGGATACCGCGCCAGCGCCGCCGCCACTCCTACGATCATGGTTCATGGTTTTCGACAGCCATAACGACCCGAGCAATTCTCAGGCCAGCGGTGTCGATCCGGCCGCCATCGAACAGGCCAACTTCGAGTTGGTCAGGCGCGGATTTGATCCTGTGGCGGTTCAGCGAGAACTGCAACGGGCCGCAAATCAGGTTCGGCGGCTGCTTTCGGAGAACGAGCAGTTGCGGAATCGTTTGGCTCAGGCCGAACAGATCGATGTCGAAAAGCTCGAACCAGGTCAGGTCGCCGAAGCGCTCGGACTCGAAGCAGCGCAGGTTCTCGAAGCGGCCCACGACGCGGCCTCCGAACGGGCCGAGCGGGCCGAGCGAGAAGCCGAGGCGGTGACGGCCGACGCCATCGCCCAACGTGAGGCGACGCTGGACGAGGCCCGGCGAGAGGCCGAGGAGATCGCCGAGGATGGCCGACTCCGGGGCCGAGATATGGTCAACGAAGCTCAAGTTGTACGAGAACGAATGCTTGGAGATCTCGCTCGCAAGCGACAAACCGGACGGGCCCAGGTCGAGCAACTTCGGGCCGGCCGTGATCGCCTACTCGAAGCTCTGTCAATAGCTCAGCAGAGTCTTGATGTTGCCATGAAGGACCTTGTCGAGTCGGTTCCCGAAGCGCGAGCCGCGGCCGAACGGGCCGGGATGCGAATCACAAACGAGGTTGCGCCTACGGTCCAACACCTCGAGGCAGAGATCGAGGCCGCACGACTCGTGGGCCATCCCCTCGTCGAGGACATAGCGGACCCTGGCAGCAGGGACGACACGTTTGTGACGGGCGAGATGAAGGCCCTTACGCATGTAGATGCTGCGCTTGAGCCTGAGCCTGAGCCTGAGCCTGAGCCGGAGCCGGAGCCGGAGCCGGAGCCTGAGCCGGAGCCGGAGCCGGAGCCGGAGCCTGAGCCTGAGCCTGAGCCGGATGGTGATGAGCTCTTTGCTCACGACAAAGAATCAGATGATGCTCAGGACCCGTCAGAAGAAGACGACATCTTTGCGCGACTCCGCGAATCTCGCGAGCCGGAGCCGGAGCCGGAGCCTGAGCCGGAGCCTGAGCCTGAGCCTGAGCCGGCCCCTGACCTGGATGCCGAGGCCCGAGAGCGGGCAGTGAGCAACGCGACTCGGGCGCTCAAAAAGGTCCTGGTCGACGAACAAGGCAGCTTGCTTGACGGTTTGCGGCGTACCGGAGTTGACGCCGTGGCAGCCGTTGTCGGCGACGAAGACGATCAGGCCGGTCGGTACGAAGACGCGGTTTTGCCGGTCCTGCAAGAACTGGCGGCGTTGCATGAAGCGCCCGAGGAGTTGGCCTTCGACGCGGCTTTCACGCAGCTTCGAAGCATTTCACTGGCACCGGTTAGGGAGCGGCTGCTGGAAATGGCCGAGCAGTCAGACGATGTCGACGCGCTGGTGGACGCCGTTCGCGGCCTCTACCGAGAGTCGAGGTCAAGAAGAATTCCAGAAGCTGTCCACGCCATGGTCGTCGCAGCTGAGGGTGCGGTTGTCTTGGCGACAGTCGAAGGCGAAGTGATGTGGGCCGTCGAGTCCGACGGGCCGTGCGGGGCCGAGTGCGGCGACAACTCGCTGGCTGGGGCCATAGCCGCTGGTGACCCTTTTCCTACCGGCGACCTTTGCCCACCCGCTCACCCGGCCTGCACTTGTCGATTGGTTGCAGCCGCCGGGTAAGACACGATCGCCACACGTCGAGGGGGAAGGCTAGGGTTGCAGCCTGATGCGCCCAGTTGATGACAATCCCCGCCGCAATCGATCCCGTTTGGGTGGTCGTGGCCGAATCGTTCTCGCAATAGCCGCCGCGATCTTGATCGTGGTGGCCCTTTCCCTGAAGGGAATTGCCGGGTTCTACACCGATTACCTCTGGTTCGATGCCCTTGATCGCACCGACGTCTGGGGTCGAGTGTTGGGGGCAAAGATTGCCCTGACCCTCATTTTCACCGGCGTGTTCTTCGTTGTGTTGTGGGTGAACCTTCTGATCGCCGATCGGTCCGCTCCGGATCAACGCCTGCCCGGCCCCGAGGAGGAGATGCTGGCGCGCTACCACGATTTTGTCGACGGCCGGGCCCGGCTTGTGCGGTTCGGCGTTACTTCGCTCTTTGCCTTGATGGGCGCAGCCGGAGTCGGGTCGCACTGGGAGGACTGGCTGCTGTTTCGCAACCGGCAAGATTTCGGTGTTGTCGATCCCTTGTTCGACACCGACATCGGGTTCTATATTTTCCAACTCCCGTTCTTGAGCTTTGTTGTCGACTGGGCCTTCGCAGCCTTGGTGATCGTCTTTATCTTGTCGACGATCTCGCACTACCTCAACGGCGGCATCCGCATGGCGGTCGTTGGCAGCGAACGGGTTTCGGCCAAAGTCAAGATGCATTTGTCGGCGATTTTGGCGCTTCTGGCCTTGGTCAAGTCCGCCGACTATTGGCTGTCTCGCTACGAGCTGACGGTGTCGCATCGAGGGGTAGTCGACGGCGCTTTGTATACCGATGTCAAGGCCCAGTTGCCCGCCATCTATTTGCTGTTCGCAATCTCATTGTCGGCCGTGGTCTTGCTGGTAATCAACCTTCGCAAGCGGGGCTGGATCATGCCGATCATCGCTGTGGGGCTGTGGTCCTTCGTGGCGATCGTGATGGGAGGCATCTACCCGGCTTTCGTCCAACGGTTCCAGGTCGAACCGAACGAGACCACTAAGGAAGAGGTTTACACGCAGCGCAACATCGACGCGACGCGTACCGCATTTGGCTTGTTGCCAGGCCAGAACCTCACCGAGACAACCTTTGACTACACGGTCGACCTCACCGCCGCCGAATTGCGTGAGAACGCCGACACGATCCGCAACGTTCGAGTTCTTGATCCGGTTGTTGTTCATCCCACGTTCGAACGGTTTCAGGCCGAACGCCAGTACTACCAATTCGAGGGAGCACGGGTCGGATCCGACTTCTTGCCGTCGCTCGATGTCGATCGCTACGAAATCGACGGCCAGGTTAGTCAGGTGGTTATTGGCGCCCGCGAGTTGAAGCTGGGCGAGTTCAGTTGGGAACGCGAACACGTCCGCCTGACCCACGGCTACGGGTTGGCCGCCGCAACCGCTAACAGCACAACCGGAGAGGGCCGGCCCAACTTCATCGCCGGAGGATTGCCGGTCGACGTCGTCGACGGCTTCGACCTCGGTCTTGATCGCCCCGAGGTGTATCACGGCGAGGGTCTGGGCGGCTATGCGTTGGTCGGTGCAACGGTCGACGAGATTGACTACACCGATTCGGTGACGGGTGAGGATGTGCCGACTCGTTACGAGGGCACGAGCGGAGTTGGCATGGGGTCGCTGGTGCGACGGGCAGCATTCGCGATCCGCTTCGGTCAGATCGAGCCGCTCATTTCCGAGTTCGTCGGCGACGAGACGCGAGTCATCTATATCCGCGACGTTCACGATCGGGTCAAGGCGCTGGCTCCGTTCCTCGAGTTCGATGCCGACGCATACCCCGTGGTTGTTGACGGCCAGATTCATTTTGTGGTCGACGCCTACACCACGACCAACCGGTATCCATATGCGCAGCGGTCAGAGAACGGTCGGCTGTTTGATGGCGGACTGGCCGGTGCCTCGTTCAACTATGTGCGCAACTCGGTGAAGGCCGTGGTCGATGCCTACGACGGCGACGTCAGTTTCTACGTGATGCCGGTCGAGGATCCTATTGTCGAGGCGTGGCAACAAGCCTTCCCAGATCTGTTCTCGCCGTTTGACGAAATGCCGCTGGAGTTGCGTGACAATTTGCGTTACCCACAAGACCTGTTCCGCGTCCAGACCAATATGTGGGCGAGCTATCAGATCTCAAATCCTCAGAGCCTGGTAATCGGGACCGAGCGGTGGGCGGTTGCCCAAAACCCAGGGCGTCGGGTTATCGCCGGAACGACCAGTGAGATCGTCACCGATGCTGATACGGGGCTTGTCACCAAGAGAGAAGAACGCATCGACCCGTACTACGCGTTGATGAGGCTCCCCGGCGAGGAGGAACCGTCCTACGTAACACTGCGTAGCTTCGTGCCGTTCGACGAAAACGACGATCGTCGCGAACTCGAGGCCTTCATGGTCGGCGAAACGCGGGCGGACGGCACTTCGCGCCTGGTTACCTACGAAGTCACGTCGCCAGATGCTCCAGGGCCAGTGCTCGTTGCATCGGGCATCGCTCAAAACGAAGAGATATCGAGTCGTCTCACGCTGTTGAACGACGCGGGATCGACGGTGCAGTTCGGCGACCTGTTGATGCTGCCTATCGCTGATTCGATCCTATGGATTCGGCCGCTGTACGTGGCCGCGCAAGGCTCGTCGTCGGTGCCAACCCTCGAGGCAGTGATCGCAACAGTTGGCGAAGGCGAGCAGATAGCTATTGGTGCCAACCTCAACGAGGCGCTGGGCCGACTCTTCGGGGGCGAAGACTTCAGCGACATTTTGGCCGGTTCGTTGGCTCCGATCGACCCGGTAGAACCGACCCCAGATGAGACACCGACCGAGCCCGAGGTGGCAACCGCCGAGCAGCTCTTGGCCGAGGTTGTCGCGTTGTTCGAGGCTCGTGACGCCGCTCTTGCCCAAGATCCGCCGGATCGTGTAGCGGCTGCGGAGTTTCTTGACCGCATCGCCGAATTGCTGGCCCAGTCGGCCGCTCTCGAGGGAGTTATGCCTGAAACGGTTGATTTGGGAGAGGTCGACGCCTGAGTGTCAGATTCCTGACACAGCATGCGCAACTTTGCTGACAGACGATTTGTGTCTGGCCCGGCACACTTGTAGCAGTTCGGGCGGCGGTCCATAGCGAATCCCCCCGGTGGGGTGCAAAAACCGCACCCACCGGGGCCCTCGTGTTTGTTCGCAGTCAAACTCTCCAGTAGGCCGCGACAAAGTTGAGAAACTCCCTCGGCCGCCGCCCGTCAACCATCCCGACCGGGTTGGGGCCACCGCGGCGGCTATTGTCGCGTCACTGTCGAAGATGGAGTCTTATCGATGTCTCGTGCTGCTCAGTTTCGGGTCTTGCGGCTTCTCGCTGCGCTGTTTGCGTTTTTGATGATCGCCGCCGCTTGCGGCTCGAGTGAGAACAATGCGTCGGCGCCAGATGATCCAGGCGTAACTCCAAACGGCACCGCCGATGTTGCCGATCCGGAACCAACCGACCCTCCGACTACCCAGACCATTCCGCCCGAAGCCACTGCCGTCCCAGATCTTCAGATCAACGTGGTCGAATTCGGAGACGACGGTTATGTGCAAATCGTGAATCTGGGTGACGAAGACGTCGACGTCGCAGGGTTTCGGCTGTGTCAGTTCCCCAATTACCTCGAGTTGGCGACCGTTATCGACGGCGGCGTCATCGGGGCGGGCGAAACCGTACAGATCGCCGCTTCTCATGTCGGAGGTCTCGATCCGTCCGGGGGCGAGGCAGCGCTTTATACCCGACCCGAGTTCACCTCTAGCGATGCGATTTTCGGGTTTGTGCAATGGGGCACCGGCGGAGCTCGTAGCGAAGTAGCCGCCGAGGCAGGGATCTGGCCGTCTGGAGCGTCGGTTACTCCCGATCCTCAGTTCAACTCCATCGAGCTCTTTGGCGATCCGGCCGATCCCGAAGCTTGGAGCTAGTGCCGGTCGCGGCTAATACCAATCGGCGGCCGGTACCGACCGTCCCTGCCCGTCGCTGACCGAAATCTGGTCGATCCGGATGCGACTCGGATGTTCGTGCCCCATGGCGTGGGCAAGGGTGGCCAGGTCGTGTTGGAGAGACCGGATGTAGTTTGCGACCCGCACGGACTTATCGGTGGGGTCGAGGCCGCGTACCAAACGAGGTTTTTGAGTCGCGACCCCGGTCGGGCAGTGCCCGGTATGGCATTCCTGAGCTTGGATACAGCCGAGGGCCAGCATCGGTTCGCGAGCGACGGCGATCATGTCGGCGCCCATGGCGAGAAGAAGGGCGGCGTCGGGGGCGAACCCGAGCCGACCAGCGGCGCTGAAAGTCAGTTGCTCCTCGAGGCCGTGTTGGGCGAAGGCGCGATACGCGAGCGGGAACCCTTGGCGGATTGGCCGAGCCACGTGATCGGCGAACACCAGTGGTGCTGCGCCGGTGCCCCCTTCGGCTCCGTCAACCGCGATGTAGTCGGGCCCTCGGCCGGTACTGGCCATATGGGCGGCCAACTCGTCCCAAAATGCCCCATCGCCCACCGCCGATTTGATGCCCACCGGTAGGCCGGTGGCGGCCGAGACTCGTTCTACGAACTCAACCATCTTCGTGATGTCGGAGAACTCTCGATGTCGGGCCGGGCTGTGCACGGTGACCCCGACCGGCACGCCTCGCGCTTCGGCTATGGCGTGGGTGACTTTGGGAGCTGGTAACACGCCACCCAAACCGGGCTTGGCCCCTTGGCTGAGCTTGATCTCGATGGCGCGAACCGGGTTGTCGCCAATCGACTCGAGCATGGCATCGATCGAGAAGTTGCCCTGTTTGTCCCGGGCCCCGAAGTATCCCGTGCCGATCTGGAAAATGAGGTCGCCGCCTTGGCAATGATGAGCGCTGATCCCGCCCTCGCCAGTGTTGTGCAGAGCCCCCGCCATCGCCGCACCCTTGTTGAGCGCGGTGATCGCCGCGCTGGACAGCGCCCCGAAACTCATGGCCGAAATAGCCACTATCGAATTTGGCTGGAACGCGTGCGGGCGGTCGTGTAGTTCGCCAATGGTCTTGGCCACACCAACGGCCTTGCCCGGCTCGATCTCGAGCGGGAACGCACTTTGGTGAAAGAACGGATAGCCGGCGCGGTCGAGATCGTTATCGGTGCCAAAACCGAAATACGAGTTCTCTCCCTTGGCCGACGCGTACACCCATCGTCGTTGATCTCGAGAGAACGGGAGCTCCTCGTCGTTGTCAGTCACGATGTACTGGCGAAGTTCGGGTCCGACCGACTCGAGCCAGAACCGGAGATGACCAACGACCGGGTAGTTGCGCAGAATCGAATGACGTTTCTGCACAACGTCGTAGATCGCGACGAGCACCAACACCACAGCGACAACGAGCAGTAGCCAGATCCACCATTCCATGAGCTCTGAACCTAACGCCTCGCTCGGGTTAGTTCGTTACGCGCCGAGCTGCCCCGGTGGAGACGGGGCAGCTCGGATGGTCCGCTTCTGGGAGGTTGGGGTTTAGTCGAGTTCGCCCAAGGCTCGCCTCAGAGCCTCCACCGCTGCACGAGCATCGGCGATGCCGTCTTCGAGCTCATCGTGAGCGGTACGTAGGTGGGACCTGGCCGCGTCGAGAATCGTCTCGCCAGACCCGTCGTTGTAGGAGGCCGCAGTTACTCCGAGGGAAGTAGATGCCACAGTCGCGTTGGCGTCCCCAGATGCTTCGAGATGAGCTACCGCCGAGTCTCGAAGAGCAACAGCCTCGGTGACGTTCGCGCCGGCCGCGGCCGCTGCTTCAACTGCTTCGTCGAATCGCACGACCAGTTCATGGCCACGGTCTATGGCGACATCAATGCGGTCGGCGCCAACGGTTAGGTGCGTCTGGGGCAACACCACCAGATACACCCGAAACGACGTAGCGATCTCGGTGCACAGCTGGCGAAGCTCCTCGGCTGTGGAGGCCGCGGCGATTGCCGTTGACTGGTCGGCCAACCCTGCTTCGGTGCGGTCGATGATCGAGTTGATCGCGCCAAGGTGTTCGGCGGTGACCGCCTCGACCCCCGCAACTCGGCTCTGAGCGGCACCGAGATCGACCACGCGCCGCTCGATGGCTGCTTGACAACGAGCTCGCACGTCTTCAAGACGGTCGGTTACCCGGTCGACGGCGCCGTCGACCGCACGGTCGGTTGGCGCATCGGTGGTGGTGCCATCGACAACGGCGCGGTCACCGACGGCGTCTTGGGCCGCCAGCGCTGGGGCGGCAAGTCCGAGCATGAGGGTCGTGACTAGCGCCAAGGATGCAATTTGGGGGATTCGGATCTTCATTGGCTGTTTCCTATCTTCGTGGTTGGATCTTCTGGTTGGGGTGGGTCGCTCAGCCGGCGTTGGCTTGAGCGGATGCATCGGCGTTGAGGTCGCCGGCCGCGGCGTTGGCCGACGCCGACATCGAGTCGAGCAATGCCGTCGCGGCATCGAGAGCGGCGTTGGCTTCTGAGACGGTCGAGACCGACGCCACGGTGGTGGTCGGTGCCGCGGTCGTAGCGGTTGTCGCCGCTGCCGTCTGGGTCGACGCCGCTGAGACGACCGCGGTCGTAGTCGGGGTCGTCGCGGCCGATGCTGCTCCCGGGGTTTCCAGCAGGGCCGATCCTTCGGGCAGGGGCGGGATTTCGACCTGAGGTTGGGAGTTGGTCCCCGCGTCGGATCGGTCACCGCAACTGGTGAGCACGAAGCTGGCGACGATGACGGCGAGCAGGACGACGAAGTTCTTCATGCCAATGATGTTCGGCAATGAATGCGATCAGTCGGCCAGCGAACTATGAGCAAACTGTTAGCGGCGCGTTTGCGTCGCGGTTAGCCAAGTCGTTGGGTCTGCCACAGCTGTTGGTTGGCCCCGTGTATTAGTTGATCCGCGAGCCGTCGAAAACCAAGCTTGCGTAGCACTTCGCCGGCGGTTGGGTTTTCGGGGTGCACGATGGAGTGGACTTCTTGGCCGTCGAAACGGTCCCACAAGTCGTAGAGCAAGGCCTGCCCGGCCTCGGTTGCCATGCCGCGGCCCCAATATCGTCGGCTGATTACGCCGGTGAAGTCGACTCGGGCTCCGGGAACGTCGCTGAGTCTTTGCGGTCCGCACTCGCCGACAAAAGCACCGGTTTCGGCGTCGCGTATGGCCCACAGCCCCCAACCTTCGGACTTCCAACAGCGCTCGTTAGCGGCGAGAATGTGTGATGCCGTGGCCCGGTCGCGGGTGCCGCCATCGACGTATTCCATCACCCGCTTGTCACCGTAGAGGGCGGCGGCTTCGTCCAGGTCGGGACTCCCCAAGGGGAACAGGATCAGTCGTTTCGTGCGAAGCGGTGGTGCACTCATCTCTTGATCGTGCCACTCTTTAGCGAAGAAGGGAACGCCATGGCCATTGACGTCAAACGAATCACCGCCACGCTTGGTGCCGAGGTGTCGGGGGTCGACCTTGCCGAGGTTGATGCAGACACGTTCGAGCAGCTTCGCAAGGCTTGGCTCGACCACAAAGTTCTGGTCATCCGAGATCAGCACATCTCCACCGAACAACACATTGCGTTCGGGCGGATGTTTGGTGACCTCGAGATTCATCCGTTCGCTACGGGCCTCGAGGACTACCCCGAGATCGTGAAGATCAAGTCGACGGCCGAACACCGCTATGCCGCCAGCAATTGGCACAGCGACGTTACCTGGCGTGAAGAACCATCGATGGGTTCGATTCTTCGTGGAGTGGTCATCCCGCCGGTCGGCGGAGACACTTGTTTCGCCGATGCTGGTGCGGCTTACGATCGGCTCAAGCCCGAGTGGAAGCAGCGCATCGATCCCCTCGTCGCGGTTCACGATTTCACTCAGACTTTTGGTCGGCGACTTTCGCCTGAGGCTCGAGCCGAGAAGCAGGCCGAGTATCCGCCCGCTCGACATCCAGTGGTGCGTACCCATCCCGAAACCGGCGAACGATCGATTTACACCAACCGGGCGTTCGTGTCTGAAATCGATGGTCTGAGCCCCGCAGAGTGCGAGGAAGTGCTCGATCATCTCGAGCGCCAGATCATGAACCCGTCGGTGCAATGCCGGATTCGGTGGGCTCCGGACACGTTTGTGATGTGGGACAATCGAGCGGTTCAACACAACGCCACAAACGACTTCTTTCCAGAGACTCGCCATGTGGAGCGGGTCACCATCATCGGCGATAGGCCTTTCTAGATGAGCATCACTGTCTCCCCGTTGACCGCCTCGATCGGCGCCGAAATCAGCGGTATCGATATGGCCGACGTCGACGCTGCTTGTCGAGATGAGCTTCGCAAGATCTGGATGGATCACAAGGTGTTGGTCTTGCGCAATCAACCCATCACCACCGAACAACACATCGCGTTCGGGCGAATGTTCGGCGACCTCGAAGAGCATCCCTTTACCGAGGGCATCGAGGATCATCCCGAGATCGTCGTGCTCGAGGCTGGTGGCGATACCGGCAAGAATTTTGTGGCGGCTGGTTGGCACAGCGACGTAACTTGGCGGGCCGAGCCGTCGCTGGGTTCGATTCTGCGCGGGGTCGCGGTTCCCGAAGTGGGCGGCGATACGTGTTTCGCCAATGCGTGCGAGGCCTACAATCGGCTCTCTGACGAATGGAAAGCGCGGGTCGACGAGCTGGTAGCGGTGCACGACTACACCGCGGTGTTCGGCCGCCGGGTGCCCGACGAAGAGAAGGCGGCCACCCGCGAGAAATATCCGCCGCAGCGTCATCCGGTGGTGCGGACTCATCCCGAAACGGGGGAGAAGGCGATCTACACCAATATTGGTTTCACTACCCACATCGAGGGGGTGTCGCCCGAGGAAAGCGACACGATCCTGCGACACCTCGAACTGGCGATCAGAAATCCTTCGGTGCAGTGCCGGGTGCGTTGGCAGCCCGACACGTTTGTGATGTGGGACAACCGGTCGACGCAACACGCCGCCACCAACGACTTTTTGCCGGCGTATCGGCGAATGGAGCGGGTCACGGTGATCGGCGACCGGCCGTTCTGATGTCGGGCTTTGGCCCAGTGGTGAGCGCCGCGTGGCTCGCCGAACATCTCGACGATCCCGATCTGGTGGTGGTCGATGTGCGCTGGTATCTGGACGGTCGGTCAGGTCGCGAGGCTTACGCGAACGGCCATATCGATGGCGCGGTTTTTGCCGACCTCGACACCGACCTTTCGGCGCCGCCGTCGAAAGAAGGTGGCCGTCACCCTTTGCCCGAACCGACTGATTTCGCGGCGGCCATGCAGCGCCTCGGAGTGTCGGACTCGTCGCGGGTGGTTGCCTACGACGATGCCGGGGGAGTGATCGCGGCCCGGCTGTGGTGGATGCTCGACGTGCTCGACCAACCCGCCGCGGTACTCGATGGCGGGATCTCGACCTGGACCGGCGAACTGGTCAAGTCGTCGTCGGAGGGTGGTGCCGAGGTCGGGGCAAGATCCGATTTCTCGGTGCGGCCGTGGCCGTCGGAGCGAATCATGACCAAAGCCCAAATGGTCGATGTCATTGGCACCGCCATGGTGGTCTTGGACGCGCGCAGCCCCGAACGTTTCGCCCACGGCGGTCCGGTCGATCCTCGACCCGGTCACATTCCCGGAGCCCGCAACGCGCCGGCCACCGACAACTTCGACGACGGTCGGTTTCGTTCGGCGACCGATAGTCGGGCGGCCTACGAGGCCCTTGGCGTCGGGTCGGCACCAACCGTTGCCTACTGCGGCAGCGGAGTCACTGCTTGCTCGGACCTGATAGGCATTCGACTAGCCGGGCTGACCGACGCCAAACTCTACGTTGGTTCGTGGTCGGCCTGGGGCGCCGACGAAGCCCTGCCAGCCGAAACCGGGCCGGCCGAGCCCTGAGTCCTCGCGACTAGGTCGACCCAATCGCCGATGGTTTCCAAGCCGGTGAGTTCGGTCTCGTTGATGCGAACCTCGAGGATGTCTTCGATGGCCATCAAAACTCGCAGAGCCCCGAGGGAGTCCCAGCCCTTGACCGAGCGGGTCGTTTCGGCGAGTGCGGGCTCGTGGTCCAGCCCGAAGAGGGTTTGCACGATCGAAGGCAATGTCGCTGGTTGATCCCCAGTGTTCAGCGGTCGAGCCGGAACGCCGCCCACGATGGAGCCGGCCGACACCGTGCCCGAAACCACGCTGGCCGCTTGAACAACCACATCATCTTCGATTGTTGTGCCGGGCAAGATCACCGTCCACGGTCCGATCGATACTCGCTCGCCGATCTTGATCGGCCGTGGTACCGGCGCCTGGTGATGATCATCGACAGCATGAAAATCGGTGTCGGCAATCATACAAAATGCGCCGATGCTGCTTTGGGCGCCGACCTCGAGTTGGTCCATGACCGCAATCGCCGCGCCTTGGCCAAACACGACGCTGTCGCCAACCACAAGGCGAGCGTCGGCGGCAACAAAGATGTGCGACTGTTCGGGCCCGGTATCGAGCGTCACATGGTCGCCAATGGTGGTTTGGCCTCCGCCCAGCATGAGCAGCGCGCCGTCGCGGCCGGCGTTGTGTTCAGCCGCCGACATGGCGTGAAGGGAGCGGGAGCGGTCGCGGCGCCAGCGCGGCCTCTTCACTGGTCGTCGCTGGCGGCGTTGTCGCCGAACTCGACGGTTACGACCTCGACGTCGCTGGGCGGGTTCGAAAGGTCGAGCACAAAGAGATCACTCTCGGGTTCAGCCATCTCCGATGATTCGAAGAACTGGCGGCACGGCTTGTTCTTCGCAGTTGGTGCGTAGTGGGCGACCAACGATTGGGCGCCTTGATCGGCGGCGAGGCGGCCGGCGGTGCTGAGCATCGCGTCTTCGACCCGGCGGGCCATCACCCGACAGCTCAGAACAAAGTCGACCAGGTGGGCTTCGTTGTCTTTTAGCGAAAGGCTGAAGATGCCGCACAGCCCGGCGTCGCCGATGCGGTCGGCCACGTTGATCGTCCACGTCGAGTTGCCGACTGTGGCGTCCCAGCCGTCGAGTTCTTCTTGGCTGAGACGACGAGTCGCCAGGTTCATCTGGTTGGTCTTGTTGAGCAGTTGAGCGGTCCGGTTGATGTTGGCCGGGCTGAGCCTCGACACGGTCACCTTCACGTCAAGATCGCGGACCCAGTCATCGAGGGAGGAAACGTCATCGCGCATCGATTGTCGCTGCGCTTCACCGCGGTACATGCTCGTGCGGTCGCGGTCTTCGCTGGTCGTCGCGGCAACATCGAAGCAGCGCAGCTCGAGCAACAGGCGCGGGTAGGTGCGAGGGTCATCGGACAGTTCCGGGACCAGCACTTCGGGAAGGGCCTCCCTGACCCTGGTGCGCTCGTGGGGGCTGTCGTCGAGAAACACCACCGACTGCAGCCCCAGGTTGAGCGAGTCGACGAGGTCGGCGATGTTGCGAGCCTTGTCGTTCCAGTCGATTCGCCAGCCGACAAAGTCGTCTCGTCCAAGGACCATCTCGGGGTGTTGGTCGACCGCTTCGAGCGCAACGGCCTCGTCGTTTTTGCTGGCGATGGCGAGCAACACCCCTCGGCGCTTCAGGCGTTTGAGCACATGTTGAAACGCAACGTGGGCTTCGCCGACGGCATCGTGGCCGCCGAGGCGCAGCTGCTCCCAGCCTTCGTCGCCCACAACACCGCCCCACATGGTGTTGTCGAGGTCGACGACTATCAGCTTGCGGGCCCCGCCCTTGCCGGCGCGAACAATCTCGGCGATCTCTTGGGCGGCCACCTCGAACACTCGGTTCGAGTACGGCACCTTGCCGAGCAGCCAAAGCCGGTCGTCGTGGCTATGGGCGCCGGCGGCCAGAAACCACGGGTTGGGATCCACCACGAACACGTTGCTGGCGTTGTTGGTGTGGGCCAGCAGCGCGGCGTTCGCTACTTGTAGACCCCACCGTGCTCCTCCGGCGCGAAGATCGGCCGCGCCCAGGCCACGATCCCACGGCGCGAGCGTCCATAGCGGCACGATCGCCGATGTGAACGCTTCGACTCCGTTCAACAAGACGTTGGCGAACTTTGCGACGTCGGCGGTGATCTCGTCGGCCTCGACCTGGTCGCCGTTTATGAGCCGGCCGAGGGAGGGCACGGCGCGTTCGGGACGAGTCCATACGACCACAAAGTCTCGACCGCTTTCGGGCGGATCGAGAAGAGCCGGGATCACCGCGTCGAAGGGACCGACGTCGGCCGACAAAGTCAGCGGACCGGTTACGTTTTCGAAGCTGCGAGCAAGTGGATCGATGGTGAAATCGCTGATCAGCAGGCCCGTTGCGTCCGGGACTGTTGCGGGTTCGGTTTCGCCGGGTTCTGGTTCGTATTCGGGTTCGGCCGGTTGGGTTGGTTGCGGGGCCGAAGCGGACGCCGTCTCTGGATCTTGTGGGGTTTGATCGACCGGGCCGAGGACCCGGGCCGGAACCCCGCCGACCAGCATGCCGGGCGGGATTTCACTGTCGACGACCGCTCCCGCGCTCACGACACACCCGGCACCGATGCGAGCCCCGGCGAGGACCGTCACCCGGCTGGCCAGCCACACGTCGTTGCCGATCACGATCGAGCCTTGAGGATCATCGCGGCGCGGGAACCCGGGGGGAGTGGGCGAGTCGGTCACGATGCAACGCGGTCCCATGCTGACGTTGTTGCCCAGCTGCACGTCGCCCTTCACCACAAACTCGGTGCCGTAGTTGATCGTGGCGTTTTCGCCGATTACGAGCCGTCCGCCTTCGTCAATATCGAAATCGACGTAGGAGAAATCGCACAGCAGGCGGCTCTTGCGTCCCAGCTCGAAATACCCCCGGTTTCGTACCGCGGCGCGACCACCGATGCAGCGCGCAAACAGCCCCAGCTTGGTGACGTGGCGAAGTGTCCAACGTGAGCGAAGCACCGCCGTGACGTTCGCAACGGTCTCACCCAACCTCACATCAACCCCCTCAACCTCGATCTCTGAGCGATGCGGCACGCGCAGCGTGCGCATTCGCTCAGAGAAGGACTGTACAACGGGGGCGCGGCGACGGGTCTCCTCCCCGCGCTGCTAAGAAGACCGCGGAAACATGTAGGTCCCCTGAGCCGTAGACACCAGACGGTTGGGCTCGTCATCCATCCAAATCCTGACCGTTCCGACAACCGACGTTCGCCCCGCCTTGTCGACATCGGCACGGGCCCACATCACCTCGCCCCGCGCCGGCCGCAAGAATCGAATCGACAACTCCGACGTCAACGACATCGGCTCGACCCGCCCAAGCGCCGCGAAACTCACATACCACAACACCAAATCAGCGATCGAAAACTGGGTCGGCCCAGGCACAAACCCGCCCGGACGAAGATTCGTCTGATCAATCACCTGACGGGCAACCGCATAAGTCGGACCGATCTCGACGCACTCATGCGGGTTCGACTCCCAATGCTCGCGCACCGCCGCATTCACAAGATCAGGAGTCAAAGAAAACACGTCAGCCACGACCCCCATCGTGTCCGATCCCGCCAGCCCGGTCGAATCCGAACCCGGTTGGGGAAGCAGCCCGCCGCCGCTATCGTTCCGACTGCGGGGTGGAGCAGCGTGGTAGCTCGTCGGGCTCATAACCCGAAGGTCGCAGGTTCAAATCCTGCCCCCGCCACCAACTTGAAGGCCCGGAAAACACTACGTTTCCGGGCCTTCTGAGTTCTTGCATCGTCAAGGACGAGCGTCACCGTGTACCAGATATGTACACGTGTGTTGTCCCGGTACATGCTTGACGGGTTGGCTCCGGTAGGTGGGTGACAGTTTTGTCCTGCTTGGGCGGGGCATGATGGGGGTATCGCTCGGCTCATCCACATCAACGGACTCCCAGGCATCGGGAAGTCGTCCCTCGCCGAGGCATTCGCTCGGCGCCGTCCCCTTGCGCTCGTCGTCGAGATAGATCTTCTTCGAACCCAGTTGGGACACTGAGAGGAGCGACCGGAATCCAAGTTGATGGCTCGGGACCTGGCGATCGCGCTGATCGATTCGCACCTCGGTTCTGGTCATGGCGCTGCGACCAGTTCGATGCTCCAGGGGGCGCGTGTACTTCGGGTTAAAGTCGCCCCTCCGACACGAACAATGTTCGATCACCGTTGGATGCGAACTATGATTCGGCGTCATGAGCACCGCAACCGGTTGGGATTTCGTCGCCGAGCAGCGGATCGCGTTCGCCGACATGATCGAACGACTCGAGGACCAAGCGGATCATGCGACGCTTTGCGGTCATTGGACTGTGCACGAGGTCGCCGGCCACCTGCTCACGTTCACCAACGTGTCGGTCCCGCGGTTGATGGGCAACTTGATCAAGAGCCGCTTCAACTACGACGTCATGAACGACAAGATCGCGCAGCGATTCGCGGCCGAGAAGTCGTTGCCCGAGATCGCCGCCGACCTGCGGACCCACGCTGCAAAGAAGCCCGGCCTGCCCGGATTCCCTCCCGAGATGACGCTGGCCGATGTGACCGTTCACCGCCAGGACATTCGCCGCCCGCTGGGGCTCGGGGTCGACCTCGATGACGCTGTCATCACCGTCGTGCTGGGGTTCCTGACCACCCACAAGCAAGCCAAGGTGGTTGATCCAGCCAAGCTCGCCCGCGTTGAACTGGTCGCCACCGACCGCGACTGGCGATTTGGTTCCGGGGCGACGGTCGAGGGGCCAGCCGAAGCGATCATCATGGCCCTTGCTGGTCGCCCCGTTGATTCCGACGTCAGTGGCGACGGCGTGGCCATTCTGCTGCCCTGAACAGGCCGCGGTCAGCCGCCCCAGGGGGGACTGTTGCGTCGGCTGATCGGGTGGTGCGCGGCGAGGGTGTCGAGATGAACAACCGCCGCGTCATTGAGGTCGATCACGTCACCATCTACCGGCGGGTCCAGCGCTTCACGCCGCTGTTGATCGATGCCGCCCGACCTTGCCGCCACGCCGTCGCAGGGCGATGGTTCGCCGATGAGACCTATGTGAAAGTCGCGGGTAGATGGCGCTACGTGTACCGCGCCGTAGACCAGCACGGCCAGATCATCGACGTGTACGTGTCCGCTCGCCGTGACATTCGCTCGGCCCGCCGATTCTTCAGCGCCGCGTTGGCCGCCCACGGCGAACCCGACGAGGTGGTTACCGACTTGGCCCAGGCGCTGGAGACGGTGATCGAGGATCTGATCCCGGGTGCGTTCCATAACACTGACCAGTACGCCAACAACCGCGTCGAGTGCGATCATGGCCGGCTCAAAGCGAGACTCAGACCGATGCGCGGTCTCAAGACCGATCGAGGCGCGTCTGTGGTGATCCGCGGTCACGCATTCATGCAGAATCTGCGGCGTGGACACTACGAACTCGGCCTCGACGCCGCGAGCCGTCACCTCCGAGTCGCCGCCGCATTCGACGAACTCACCGAGACAATCTGACACCAAGGAGCCACCCACCTCGCTCCGCCGTGCCTCCCGATCGATCAATGCAACAGTGCCCATCGAGGTGGTCGACGGCTCGCTGCGCGGCCGCGGCGGTCCGGAACAGGATCTTGGGGTCTTCGCCCAATAGCTGGATCCAGTGGGCAAGGTAGGCAGCGTGATCGTCTCGGGGCTGGGTGCTGATCCCGAGGCGGGCGGCGCCGAGTTCGGCGACGAGTTCCTCGGCTGCGTACTCGGGGCTTCCAAAGGATGTGGTGAGGTCGAGGCGGTCGAGGCAGGTCTGGTGGCCGGTCCAGTGGATGTGCTCTTATCCGCACCGGCGGCGCTCTGGGACTGGAATCGCGAGCGTGTGGTTGAGTCGGCGCGGTGAGTCGGTTGGAGCCGGCTGGATTTTTGGGGCGTGTCTGGTGCCCGCGGCGCGGGCCGGTGATCAGAGCAGCTCGATGGGGCAGTTGATGCCTGGTGCGTTAGCGAGGCGGGTATCGGTCGTGAGCAGCGCGGTCGCGCCGGTCATCTCGGCAAGGGCGACGTAGGTGGCGTTGTATGCGCTGAGGTTGTGCCGGAGTTCCCACATTCTTGGTCGGAGCCAGTCGGCGGGGAAGCGGGTCAGGGCCAGGCGGGCGAAACCGTTCAGCGCGGTCGTGCCTTGCTTGTCGGTAAGGATCTTCTGGAAGACGAGGCGGCGAAGGACGTTGGTCACTTCGCTGTCGATGAGGTGGGGAACGGCGAGTTCCTCGTCGCCGAGGCGGTCGGGGTCAAGATCGTTAGCGACGAGTTCGACGGTGACGCTGGCATCGACGACTTTCAAGCGCCGCGTCCGTCGTGCAACGCGGCGAGGATCGTGTCGCGATCGACGTGGCCTCGAACCTCGGACTGGGTCTGTCGGATCACGGCGGCGTTGGCGTGGACCGCTTGGGAGCGTTTGGCCAGGTGCTCAAGTTCGCGCAGCATGTATCGGGTCAGGGAGAGGCCCTGGGCCTCGGCCGCGTCAGTCAGGGCATGATGCACGTGGTCGGGCACGTCTCGGATCTGGATCACTCTGGGCATGGTCGCCACGATACACCTTTGGGTGCAAGCTGCACCCAGAGCTGTTGCTTGGTCCTGGGGTTCTCGCGTTGGCGTCGCGTCGCGATTGATGCGGTGCGCTTCTGCTCGATGCTGGGGGCGGGTCTGGTTGGTCGTTTAGGTAGTCGACGGCGTGGTGGGCTTTGCCGGCGGCGGGGTAACGAGTGACGCGATGTTGTGATCGAGGACGCGTTCGAAGGCCGCGTGTCGGTGGTCGGGGGCGTGGTGCCCAGAAAGTCTGTCGCCCCAGGTCAGGCGGCATTTCGGTACTCGTGTATGAGTCCGTCGCATCGGCTGGTTCGCGGCACGCTGAGGGTTGCTGGGCGAGTCTTGGGCGGCTCATCGGACGGTGTCGGTGGTTGTGGTTGAGCAATTGGTGGGTCGATGTTGGTTGTGGTGTGCGATGTAGTCGATGACGAGGCGTTCGAGCTGTTGGCGGTTCCAGATGATGGTTCGGTCGAGGAGTTCTCGTCGGATGGATCCGATCCAGCGTTCGGCGAACGAGTTGGCCACCGGCGTTCGCACGGGTGTCTTGAGCACCTTCATGCCCTCGGTCTTGAAGATCTCGTCGAAGCTGTCGATGAACTGGCTGCCGCGATCGCGGACCAGAGCCCGAGCACCGCCGAGCTGGTCGGCGTGGGCGAGGAACAGGTTGCGTGCGGCTCGTGTGGTCCAGGCTCCGGTTGGATTGGCGGTGACACCGGCGAAGAACACCTCACGGGTTTGTTGATGAAGAACAGGACGTAGTAGCGGCGCAAGAACGCGGTGTCGACGGTGAAGAAGTCGCACGCGACCGCGGCTTGGGAGTGCAAGAACTCGGTCCAGGTCAATTCTGAGCGGTTCGGGGACGGGTCAACGCCGTTGTCGGTGAGGATCTGCCAGACGGTGGTTTTGGAGATCGTGTGTCCGAGGCGGGCGAGTTCGCCTTGGATACGGCGGTGTCCTCCCGTCTGGTTCTCGGTGGCGAGTCGCACGATCAGTTGCCGCAGCCCTGCACTTGTTGGTGGTCGGCCGCGCCGATGAGGTTGGGGTGGTTGGGTCCCGGGACGATGATCTCGAGGTCCTTGGAACGTCCGGAACGAACAGCGAGTTGTGCAAGGGATGCCAGGAAGCGGTAGAGGATACGAAACATAGCGAACCAGGATCGCGGGCATCCTCCCTGGTCAGCGCGCACGCGCGAGTTTCCGGGCACCACAGGGCACACAGTCACCGAAGGTGACCGTGGGTTGACCGGATTACTCAACGTCGTTCACGTGGGAGCCGGTGCGGTATGGGTGGGCGGTGTTGCGATGATCGCCGCCGTACTCTGGCGGCGACGCCGCGACGGACGGGAACAGCGGTCGTTACAGCTTGCTGTGCGCTTCTCGGTGGTGGCCGCCATCGCGCTCGTGGCCGTAGCGGTCGCGGGAGGTGCGCTCGCGTTGACCATCTTGGATGGGCCGAGTGAGCTCTGGTCCACGCCGTGGGGCCGACTCCTGGTCGCCAAAACGGCACTCGTTGCCTTGACAGCAGCTATGGGGGCCTACAACCACAAGGTCTTGATTCCCCAGATGTCGCAGAACTCAGGTGCCCCTTCTTTCGCCGACCAATTCAGGAGGGCCGTCACCACCGAAGCAACGATTCTCGTTATGGTGATTGTGGCAACCGCCTTCCTGGTCGGAGCGGCCTCGTGAACCTCGCGAAATCCTCAGCTCTCGAAGCCCTACCGGCCCAAAGGACCCTGACCAATCGCCCGGCTCGTGGCCGAGGCGCAGGCCGCCGCCGAGCAAGCAACGAACCATTGAAGAAGACGTCGACGCCTGCAGTTTTCCAACCTTCTAACCCGGAAGATAGTCATTGGCTGCTCGCGGCGACGACCACTGCCAGGTCTACGAGGCGGTTCGAGTAGCCCCATTCGTTGTCGTACCACCCCGCGATCTTTACCATCGAGCCCAAGGTGAGTGTGATTCCGGCGTCGAACGTGCAAGACGCCGGTGAGGTGACGATGTCAGAACTCACGATTGGGCTATCGGTGTAGTCGATCACTGTTGCTAAAGGGCCATCTGAGGCCGCCTTGAAGAACGCGGCGTTGATCTCGTCGACAGATGGTTCGGTTTCCAGCACTGCGGTGAAATCGGTCAACGAACCCGTGGGAACCGGCACCCGGAGAGCGATGCCGTCGAGCTTGCCCTGCATGGCCTGTAGGACCAAACCAGTGGCTCGCGCAGCGCCGGTAGATGTCGGGATGATGTTGATTGCGGCGGCTCGCGCGCGACGCAGGTCGGAATGCGGGCCATCGACGATGGACTGGTCGCCGGTGTAGGCATGGACCGTTGTCATCAAACCTTTCCTCACCCCGAACGCATCATCGAGCACCTTCACCATTGGCACGAAGCAGTTGGTGGTACACGATGCATTGGAGACCACCTTGTGTCTGGCGGGATCAAAGGTCTGCTCGTTGACGCCAACAACGAAAGTTGCGTCCGCATTGGAACATGGAGCGGACACGATTACGGCGGGCGCTCCAGCCTCGAGGTGTTGTGCGGACTGCTCTCTCGAGTTGAAAATCCCGGTGGATTCGACCGCCACGTCCACGCCCAGGTCTGCCCAGGGAAGGCCGCGCGGGCTGCGTTCAGTCAACACGGTGAGGGTGTTGCCGTCGATCGACAGTGCATCGTCTACGACCGAGACGTGAGCAGAAAGGGGACCGAGCACGGAGTCGTACTTGAGTAGATGTGCCATGGTGTCGAGTGGGCAGAGATCGTTGACCGCGACAATGTCCATCTCGATGTCGGCTTGTCTAGCGGCTCTGAAGAAGTTCCGGCCGATGCGACCGAAGCCGTTGATTCCGACGCGAATTGACATTTCTGTGACCTCCGGTTGTTCACACGATGCGGGGGCAATTCGTGTGGTGTTTGCGTTGCCTACCAACCCGACCGTGGCAGAAGATTCTCTTCGAGCGGGATCGAGGTTGGTGAGCGGATCTCGACGGGGACGTAGCCTGAGTAGGTGGCGTTGAAGCTCCAGTCGGGCTGTTTCGATCGGTGCTGTTCGTCGTACGTAGCGCGACCGTTCTCGATATTGACCAGTTCGGCGATGAAAACCGGTTCGACGGGCTGGGCCGTTCTGGCGAGATGAGCGTCGAACTCGTGGCGGAAACGTTCGAGGATGCTCCCGATCACCACCTCTTGTTGGACGCCCAGGTAGCATCGTGCGCCGTAAGAGACTGTGTGGACGCGGCGTTCGATCTGTTCCATGTCCTGCGCCGTGCCGTGATTCGTGGCCAGGGCGGTCAGTAGCTGGGTGAGCTTCATGCCGTCCAGCTTGCAGGGCGAGCACTGGCCACAAGACTCGACAGAGAGAAAGCGGGCTACGCCGGCCGCCAGGGCCACCATGTCGGTACTCTCATCGAACGCCATGAAGCCGGCTGAACCGAGTCCACAACCTATGGAGGACATTCCTTCGTAGGAGACTCGCACGTCTAGATGGCTGCCAAGTATGACGGGGTTGGCCACCCCCGAAAGTACGGCTTTCAGCGGTCGACCTGGCTTGGGCCCGCCGCCGATGTTCTTCAGAATCTGCCGTAGTGGGGTCCCCATTCGTACTTCGGCAACACCACTCTTGCGCAGGTGTCCCGTGACGGTCGCCACGACTGTTCCTGGTGACTTTTGGGTGCCGATCCGGCGGAACCAGTCAGCTCCTCGAGTGAGAATCTTTGCAACATTTGCGATCGACTCCACGTTGTTGACCAGTGCCGGCGAGGCGTTGGCTCGCTCGCGGTCTTCTCCCATCTGACCGACGCGATAGGTGGGAATGACTCTTGGGAACGGTGATCGCCCATCGATTGTCTCGAGCAGAGCGCTCTCTTCGCCATAGAGGTATTCGTCTGGGCCCTCGAACACCTCTAGTGACGTGTTAGCCGCGATCATGCCCACGGCACTCATCTCGTCTATGGCGGTTCGCAGTCGTAGGACTTCGGTGGCGAACGATTCCTTCGACGCGATAACGATCTTGTTCGATCCAACGGCCCGCGCAGCGATAAGGGCGCCTTCGACCACAAGGTAGGGGTTGCCGCGAATGATGGATCGGTCCTTGAATGTGCCCGGTTCGCCCTCAGCGCCGTTGACCACGACTGTGGGCGATCCTCCGTATTGCGCGGATTGGGCCACGGTCGTCCACTTACGTCCGACGGGAAACCCGGCACCGCCGCGGCCGCGGAGCCCAGATGAGGTGACGATCTCGATGATCTCGGTCGGTGCGAGTTTGGCAGCGGCAATGAGACCGGACCCCCCGCCACCGCTGACGTACTCCTCGATGGTCTCGACGCGTCCTGGATGCAGGACGCGGTGGGCCCTCCAAGGCCCATTTTCGCTCATCGTTCTGCGGGCGGCGCCGGAGTCATGGCTGCGTCGCGTATCGCAGCGATGTTGTTGCTATAGGCGCCATCGTGAAACACCGCCGATCCAGCGACGAGCACGTTGGCTCCGGCGCGGGTAATGGCTCGAGCGTTGCCTGGCACCACACCACCGTCGACCTCGATGTCGATCGCTCGCTTGCCGATCATGCTTTTTACTGCCGAGATCTTGGGTAGCACGGCCTCTATGAAGCTCTGACCCCCGAAACCAGGGTTGACCGACATCACGAGAACAAGGTCGAGTCTGTCGAGTACGTATTCGATGGCTTCAGGTGGGGTCGAGGGATTCAGTGCGACACCGGCCCGTTTGCCCAGAGCGCGTATGGCGTCGAGTGTGCGGTCGAGGTGAGCGCATGCCTCGGCATGGACTGTGATGCCATCGGCACCGGCCGAGGCGAAGCTTTCGAGGTAGGGATCGACCGGGTCGATCATGAGGTGTACATCCAAAGGCTTCTCGGTGTGGGGGCGCACAGCGCTCACTACCAGCGGGCCAATGGTCAGGTTCGGCACAAAGTGCCCGTCCATCACGTCGACATGGACCCAGTCGGCACCGGCGTCATCGATAGCGCGGACCTCCTCACCAAGGCGGGCAAAGTCGGCTGACAGTATGGACGGGGCAATACATGTCGTCATTGAGAGTTCCTCGCTATTGAGCCGTTCGTCGCCAGTCGGGCTTTCGCTGCCACCGCGGCAGCCGTGATGCCAAAGTGGTCGTAGAGTTCTGGGCCGGGACCCGACTCTCCAAAACCGTCCATACCAATGAACTGATCTTCGGGTCGCAACCAACGGCGCCAGATCCCCTCCACTGCGGCTTCGATGCCGATTCGCGGGGCTTCGCCCAGCACCATGTTCTGTGCATCTGCGTCCTGTGTGGCGAAGAGTTCCCAGCACGGCATGGACACCACCGCGGCGGCGACGCCCTCTGTGGCAAGACTTTCGGCAGCTTCAACTGCGATGGCGACCTCAGAGCCAGATGCCAACAGCGTGACATCGCGACCGCCGTCGGGCTCTCGCAGCAGGTAGGCGCCATCGGCGACGCGATTGGCATCTCCCAAGCCAACGGTGTCGCGCGCGACTGGCAAGCCCTGTCGCGACAGGCATAGGACAGTCGGCGTGCCGTCTCGCCTCAGCGCAATTTCCCACGCCTCGGCCGTCTCGACCGCATCGGCCGGACGAATGACCTGTAGCCCGGGAATGACCCGCAGAGCGGCCAGATGTTCGACAGGCTGGTGGGTGGTGCCGTCTTCGCCGAGCCCGATGGAGTCATGAGTCATAACGTGAATGACGTCGAGGCCCATGATGGCGGCCATGCGGAGTGCCGGACGGCTGTAGTCGGCGAACACGAGGAATGTGCCGCCATAGGGCAGATGACCTTGGTGGAGGGCAATACCGTTCATGGCCGCCGCCATTGCGTGCTCGCGCACGCCATAGTGGATGTAGTTGCCGTGGAAGTCTCTGGGCTCTATGGGCTTGTGTGCTGTTGTGAGAGTGAGATTTGAACCACTTAGATCGGCTGAGCCACCGAGCAAAGCAGGGTAGTCGGGGGTGATGGCGCTCAATACGAGTTCGCTGGACTTGCGAGTCGCCAGCTTTGGTCGATCGACTGAGAACGCGGTGCGTACTTGTCTGAGGCTCTCTCGGACTGCTGTGGGCTCCAGACCTTGGAGCCTCGCCAGCAAATCGGTGCGCGTCGACTCGGGCAAGGTTTCAACTCGGGTCTCCCACTCTGTTCGTGATGTCACACCCGCCTCGCCGACGCGACGCCAGGCATCGAGAATCGGAGTCGGTATCTCGAATGAAGGCGCCGTCCATTCGAGCCGTGCTCGTGTCGCCGCGATTTCGTCTTCACCCAGAGCGGCACCATGCGCTGCAGCGGTCCCTTCTTTGTTGGGTGCGCCAAAGCCGATTGTGGTGCGGCACGCCACGATGGAGGGACGATCAGCCTGATCTGCCTCGGCTATAGCTGCTTCGATAGCCGCGGTGTCATGGCCATCGACAGCGATGGTGTGCCAGTTGCTCGCTGCGAATCTGGCCAACTGGTTGTCGGAGACAGCGAGGTCGGTCGCTCCGTCTATGGAGATGTGGTTGTCATCGAACAGCACGATGAGATGATCGAGTTCCATGTGCCCGGCAAGGCTGATTGCCTCTTGGCTGATGCCCTCCATGAGGCACCCATCGCCGGCGAGCACAAAAGTTCTGTGATCACATATGTCGGATCCGTACTCTTCGCGGAGCAGTCTCTCGGCGATCGCCATCCCCACGCCATTCGCAATGCCCTGGCCGAGCGGGCCGGTCGTCGTTTCGATTCCCGGGAGATGTCCATACTCGGGATGGCCGGCGGCCGGGCTTCCGATCTGGCGAAAGGCGCGTAGGTGGTCAAGCTCTACACCCCTGTAGCCGGTCAACCAGAGCAGGGAGTACAGCAGCATGGAGCCATGGCCTGCGGACAGCACGAACCGGTCGCGGTCAGGCCACTCGGGCTCGCTCGGATCAAAGGAGAGGAACCGGCTGAAGAGCACGGTGGCTACGTCTGCCATTCCCATTGGCATGCCGGGGTGTCCTGAGTTGGCCGCCTGTACTGCGTCCATCGAGAGCACGCGTATGGCGTTGGCCATCGTCCTCAGTTCGTCAGTACTGGTGTCGGTCGTGATCGTGTCCATTTCGTGGTCCTTTAGGAGATCAGGTCCTTGATGATCGGGGTGAGGATGAGCTCCATGGCCACCCCCCACTTCCCGCCCGGTACAACGATCGTGTTGCGACGGGACATGAACGAGTCGTGGAGCATCGCCAGGAGGTATGGGAAGTCGACGTTGAACTTCGCCGGGTCTTGGAAGCGGATGACAATGAAGCTCTCATCAAGTGTGGGTACGTCTCGAGCAATGAAGGGGTTGGACGTATCAACTGTTGGCACACGCTGGAAGTTGATGTCGCTCTGGCTGAACTGCGGCGTGATGTAATGCACGTAGTCCGACATGCGTCGGAGAATCGTGTGGGTTACGTCTTTGCTGTCGTAGCCACGCATCGAGCTGTCGCGATGGATCTTCTGGATCCATTCCAGATTCACGATGGGCACCACGCCGATCAGCAGATCGACGTGGCTGGCGATGTCGATGCCGTTGACAACGGCCCCACCGTGGAGGCCCTCGTAGAACAACAGGTCGGTGCCGCGCTCAGCTCCCTCCCACTCGGTAAAGGTGCCCGGGGGGCTGCGGTACTGCTCGGCCTCGGTTTCGTTGTGAACGTAGTGACGTGTCTGGCCCGTGCCCGACTCACCGTATTCGATGAACAGTTCCTCGAGTTTGTCGAGCACGTTCCCGTCGGGACCGAAATGACTCAGGGTCTGTCCGCTGGCGTCGGCCTCCGCCACGGCCTCTTTCATCGCGGCACGGTCATAGCGATGGAAACTGTCGCCCTCTACGAATACTGCATCGATGTGCTCACGGTTGAAGATGTGGTCTATGGCAACTTTTACGGTTGTCGTCCCGGCTCCAGACGATCCTGTGACCGCGACTATGGGATGTTTCTTCGACATTCTGGCGTCCTAGTGGTTGGTCGACGGGCAGCGTGGAGCGGTGGCCATGCGATCAAGCCGTCTGCGCGGATTCGGGCCTGTACTGACCTCGCGCAGCGAGACTGTTGAGCCTGGCCCGCTCCAGCAGCGCTGCCGTGGCTTCAGTTACCTTCTCGGGGTTCCCGCGCCAGGTTTCGAGTGCCTCGCGCTGCAGTGCTCGGCCGAAGGAGAACGTGAGCGGCCATGGTGCGTTCCGGTCGAACTGGTTCATCAGGTTGAGGTGCTGGGTTGCCTCGCTGTCGCTCTGGCCGCCAGAAAGAAAGGCGACACCTGAGACCCCTGCTGGCACGTTGTCGCGTAGACATCGCAGGGTCTGCGCAGCAACCTGTTCGACGCCGGCACGATCCGTATCGCCCGCACCGGATATCACCATGCTGGGTTTCAAGATCGTTCCCTCAAGGGCCACCCCCTGGTTCTCGAGTTGGGCGAACACCGAAGTCAGGGTCTTGGCGGTGATCTCGTAGCAGGAATCGATGCTGTGGGTTCCGTCCATGAGTACCTCGGGCTCGACGATCGGAACGATCTGGGCCTCCTGGCACAACGCCGCATATCGAGCGAGCGCGTGAGCATTAGCTTCGATGCATGCGCTGGTTGGAGTACCGTTCGCGATGGTGATGACGGCCCGCCACTTGGCGAACCTGGCCCCAAGTCCGTAGTACTCAGCCAGCCGGTCCCGTAGTCCGTCCAAACCTTCTGTGACTAACTCGGCGGCGTGGCCAGCCAAGGGCTTGGCCCCGGTGTCGACCTTGATGCCCGGGACGATGCCGCGGGACATCATGAAGTCGGGGAGAGCCTGTCCGTCTGCGGCGGTTTGACGGATGGTCTCGTCGAAGAGAATGGCACCGCCTACGTACTCGGATAGGCCCTCGCCTGCCACGAGGAGCTCGCGGTAGGCGCGGCGATTGTCTTCGGTGGCATCGATTCCGCGCGCTTCGAAGCGCTTGTTACATGTCGGTGTGCTCTCGTCGATCGCCAGGATCCCACGACCCTTGCCAACAAGCGCGGTCGCGGTCTCTGTCAGTATCTGCAGATCCATAAACGGGTGACCCCTTCGGTTCACGAATTACCATAGGAGTCAGTATGCATCGGTTCAAATCGAAGCTACTCTACAATGACATCGGTGTATATCGATGAAGATTCGAGGAGCAAGAGTCATGATCACGATCCGTCAGCTCGAGATCTTCGCCGAGGTGGTGAGAAACGATGGCAGTGTGACCCAGGCCGCGGCAAAGCTGTACGTGTCCCAACCCTCGGTGTCGGACACGCTGCGCGCTCTCGAGAAGAGCCTTGGTGCCAAGATGTTCTCGGGACGTGGCCGGGCACGCGCCCTCACCCCGGCTGGCGAGTCCTACTGGGACTACACCAGGCGAATCCTGGGTTTGATCGACGAGGCAGCGCAAGCGGTCGCCGACTTTGGAGAACGACCCCAGGGTCGACTTTCCATCGTTGCCGTGCCAACCGCGGGTGAGTACCTGGTGCCAGCCGTATTGCGCGCTTTTCTCGACGAGCATCCCGAGGTCGCGGTCACGCTCATGGTCGCGAATCGCGCCGATGCCACAGAGTGTCTGCGTGAAGGGCAGGCGGACTTGGCCATCATGGGTCGACCACCTGCCGGCCTCGTTGCCGAGAATAGGCGCTTCGACGAGAACCGCCTGTTGTTGCTGTGCGGCGCCAGCCACGAACTGGCCGGGACCACTCCGGACATCGAGGCCATCGCGAAATCTCCCTTTCTCCTGCGTGAGAACGGCTCGGGGACGCGGGCTGCGATCGAGGAACTCTTTGCCTCGGAGGATCTTGAGCTTCGTCAGACCATGGTCTTGGGCTCGAATCTCGCCATTCTTGCTGCACTGCGAGAAGGCCTCGGCGTAGCAGCCATGCCCGAGATCGCCGCGGCGCGCGGCATCGAGAGTGGTGAGGTCGTCGAACTGGAAGTTTCGTTGTTCCCGCTGGTGCGGGAATGGCACGTTGTCTGGCTGTCTACCCGACCGCTCTCGGCACCTGCCGCTGCTTTCACCGAGATGATGGTCGGCCAACAGATACTCGAACCTACATCGCCATGAACTTATAGAAGTGTCAATGTTAATCGATTTGAACCGACGTAGACGACGTCGTAGGGTGACGGAGAACCCGGTGACCACCTTGGCGACACCTGAATACACAGCACATCTGGAGACGGAATGGCCACGACCTATGACGCAGGCGTAAAGGACTATCGAGACACGTATTGGATGCCCGATTACACGCCCAAGGACACTGACATCCTCGCGTGTTTCAAGGTTACGCCTCAAGACGGTGTGCCTCGAGAAGAGTTGGCCGCCGCCGTAGCGGCCGAATCCTCAACAGGTACCTGGACAACGGTCTGGACCGACTTGTTGACCGACCTCGAGTACTACAAAGGTCGGGCCTACGCTATCGAAGACGTCCCCGGAGACGACACCTGCTTCTACGCTTTCATTGCCTACCCGATCGACCTCTTCGAGGAAGGCTCGGTAGTCAATGTCATGACCTCGTTGGTGGGCAACGTCTTCGGGTTCAAGGCCCTCCGAGCGCTACGCCTCGAGGACATCCGATTCCCGATCGCCTACGTCATGACTTGCAACGGCCCACCTCAAGGCATACAGGTAGAGCGCGACATTTTGAACAAGTACGGGCGTCCGCTACTGGGCTGCACCATCAAGCCCAAGCTGGGCTTGTCGGCCAAGAATTACGGCCGGGCCTGCTATGAGGGCCTACGCGGCGGCCTCGACTTCACCAAGGACGACGAGAACGTCAACTCCCAACCCTTTATGCGCTGGCGGGCGCGCTTCGACTTCGTGATGGAAGCCGTTCAGAAGGCCGAGGCAGAGACAGGCGAACGGAAGGGTCACTACCTCAACGTCACGGCCGCGACAACCGACGAAGCGATGAAGCGTGCCGAATACGCCAAGGAGCTTGGCGCCCGCATCATCATGCACGACTACATCACCGGAGGCTGGTCGACGAACACCCAACTGGCCCAGTGGTGCCAGGAGAACGGGCTCCTGTTGCACATCCACCGTGCAATGCACGCGGTGCTCGATCGCAATCCTCATCACGGAATCCACTTCCGAGTGTTGACCAAGATATTGCGTCTCTCCGGTGGCGATCACCTGCACTCTGGCACGGTTGTGGGGAAGCTCGAAGGCGATCGTGCAGCGACCCTTGGATGGATCGACACCATGCGCGATTCTTTCATCCCGGAAGATCGCTCACGCGGCCTCTTCTTTGATCAGGATTGGGGATCGATGCCCGGAGTCTTCCCAGTCGCGTCCGGTGGCATTCACGTCTGGCACATGCCTGCTCTGGTCAACATCTTCGGCGATGACTCGGTCCTGCAGTTTGGCGGCGGAACCCTGGGCCACCCATGGGGTAACGCGGCAGGAGCAGCTGCCAACCGTGTCGCCGTCGAAGCCTGCGTCGAGGCCAGGAACACGGGTAGGCAATTGGAGGTGGAGGGGAAAGACATCCTCACTGCCGCGGCCAAGCACAGCCCAGAGCTTGCGGCCGCCATGGAAACTTGGAAAGAAATCAAGTTCGAGTTCGACACTGTCGACAAGCTCGACGTTTCCCACCGCTAAGCCCACCCAAACCACCAGATCTGGAGCACAGCAGATATGCAAGACTATGAATCAAGCCTGAAAGACCCCTCGAGCCGCAAATTCGAGACGTTCTCCTACCTACCCCCAATGACGGCCGAGCAAACCCGGCAGCAGATCGACTACATCGTCAACAAGGGCTGGAATCCAGGCATCGAACACACCGAACCCGAAAATGCCGGGGGCAACTACTGGTACATGTGGAAACTGCCTATGTTCGGAGAGACCGACGTCGACGTCATTCTTGGCGAAATCGAGGCCTGCCACGTTGCTCACCCCGATAACCATGTCCGCCTCCTCGGGTATGACAACTTCACCCAGTCGGCCGGAGCGTCCATGGTCATACACCGCGGCGAGATCGTCTAGTCAATGGTCGCACCAACCCTCTACATCGGACTCGACGATGACGTTAATGGAGGGATGACCACCATTGGCAAGATGATTCGCGACGCCCAGGTGTTCGGCCTCATCGACACAAGCGAGACCTGTGAGGGATGGGACCTGTCAAGAATCAATGCCCTCCTCCAGGAGACCAACGAACAGTGGGACAGGTACGGGTGCATGGTCAGCCAACTTCCCGAAAACCTGTCGAAGCGTCATAGGGAGATTCACGACGCGGGAATAGCGAGGGCCAAGGCGGCTGGCTGGACTGGCGAGCACGAACTGGATGACGATGACTGAGGCAGTCGAGCAGTACCTGATTGGCGAGCAGCCGTACTACGAACCGGTCGCCGATGAAATCGACCTCTATGAGGCTGCCTACAGCGTGCGCATGCCCATGATGCTCAAGGGCCCAACGGGCTGTGGCAAGTCTCGCTTTGTGGAGTACATGGCCTGGAAGCTCGGCAAACCGCTCATTACTGTGGCTTGCAACGAGGACATGACTGCATCCGATCTTGTCGGCCGTTTCCTGCTGGACAAGGACGGAACGAAATGGCAGGACGGCCCACTCACCATGGCAGCGCGCGCGGGAGCGATTTGCTACCTGGATGAAGTGGTGGAGGCCAGACAAGACACCACCGTCGTCATTCACCCTCTGACCGATCACAGGCGCGTGCTGCCGTTGGACAAGAAGGGCGAACTGGTCGTGGCCCATTCCGACTTCCAACTCGTCATTTCCTACAATCCTGGTTACCAGAGCCTGATGAAGGATCTGAAGCAATCAACCAAGCAGCGCTTCGGCGGGCTTGACTTCGACTACCCCGAGGCCGAGCTGGAGGTCTCGATCGTTGCCAACGAGTCGGGCGTAGACGCGGCCGTGGCCAACAAGCTTGTGCAAATTGCGCATCGGGCCCGCAACCTCAAGGGTCACGGACTGGACGAGGGCATCTCAACTCGGCTGCTGGTCTACGCCGGCCAGCTCATCGAGTCAGGGGTTGATGCCAGAGCAGCCTGCAGCATGACTATGGTGACGCCGCTGACCGACGATCCTGACATGCGAGACACCTTGGACGCAGCCGTCCAGACCTTCCTGGATTAGCCGGGTCGTCGTGGCGCCAATCAAGCTTGACGACTACGCCGAGTTCATAGCTGAGGCATCCCCCGAGGTTGCCGACGTACTCGCGTCGACCTTTCAGGAAGCGGCGCGTGTGATGTCGCCGGCCGGCCTGCAGGAGTACCTTGACGGCGCCAAAGCGCTGTGCCACCTCAACAAAGGCTCTGATCTGGTCACGACGTATCTCGAGGAGATGCCGCTCGTGGCCAAGGAGTGCGGCGAGGACGTTATCGCCGAATCTGTGAACGCCGCTATGAAGCTCTCATCGATGACGTCGGGCGCTGTGATCACGCTGATGTTTTCGAACCTGCCCACCGCTGCCCGTCATCTGGGCGATGCCCAACTGCTTCGCAGCTACCTGACCCTGATGCACCAGCTCGCTTCGACTGCGCCACGTGGGTTGCGCCCAATGTTGGGCCACCTGGATCTACTCCTCTCAAAGTTGACGTTGAGCGGCTTGCGTCGTTGGGCCAACTTCGGTGCCCAGGCCTACCGCCGCGACTTTGCCAACTTGACCGCCTATTTCAACTTGGAATCCGCCGATAGCCTCGCAGTGCTCGAAAAGGAGCGCCGTGGCGTGCTCTTTGTCCACGTGCAGCGCCGACTCAACTTCTACCTTCGTGCGCTGTGGGGCCGCGACTTCTTCCTCCGTCCAACCCAGGCCGATCACGCCGATTTTCGCCCGTACCTGGAACAGCGGATCCTGCATCTTCCCGACGCTCTCGACGATGTTGGAGGACTCACGGGGCTAGAGCTCTATCGGGCAACAGCTGCGCACATGGCCAGCCATGTGATGTACACCAGGGCTTCGTTGTCGGCTGAGCAACTCAGCCCGGCGCAAATGTTCTTTGTGGGTCTGGTCGAGGACGCGCGAGTCGAGTACAACGCCGTTCAGGACTTTCCTGGGCTCAAGAAACTCTGGAAGTCGCTCATGTTGGTCGAGTGCGACGACCCGGTCGAACACGAAACGATTCCGGCGCTGGAGCATCTGGCACATCAGTTGCTGGACCCCGGTGTTGCAGGCGACGACTTGGCCATCAACAGTGTTGTCGCCAGGTTCCATGATGAGATCGAGAGCAACAAGCACAACTCTCAGTTCTCCTGGCTGATGGGCCTTGAGCTGTTTAACATCTTTGCTGGTCGGAAAGCGGTCCCTAGCCTCCGGATCCTAGAGAGCTATCGACTCAGTTATAGAGATGACAATCGAATCGTGTGGCACTTCGAGGATCCGGCTGGCTGGGCCGAAGAACCAGAGTATTTGGCGGCGAGCCAGCGCCAGGTCCGGCGGCAGGTGAGTCCGATGGTCATGGCCCACACTCTCGACTCTGAATTGGCCGGTGATGATGCTCAGGAAATCTGGACCTGCAGTGACGTGATGCGTGTATACGAGGACGATCTGACAGAAGACGCGTTGACGTTCAATGAACTGCTGGGTAAGGAGCCAGTCTCTGAGCCGTTCCACTACCCCGAGTGGGACTACCAAATTCAGCTCCATCGCCCGGACTGGGCGACCGTGTACGAGCGCCGCTTGCCCAAGGGCGACCCCGAAGATGTCGAGGCCATACTGCGCGACCACAAACCGATCGCTCATCGAATCAAACAGATCATCGACCTTCTGGCGCCCGCGGGGGTACAACGCCAACGAGGGCTGGAAGATGGTGACGAGATCGACCTGAACGCTGCCATCGAGGCCATGGTTTCGCTTCGTATGGGCGACCAGCCGAGCTCACGAATCACGATGAGAAACGTGCTGAAATCGAGGGACTTGGCCGTCGTTGTTCTGCTCGATCTTTCGGAGTCAACCAACGAACAGGTCGGGGGTACCGAAAAGACGATTCTCGAACTGACCCGAGAAGCGGCAACTCTGGTGGCGACCGCGATCGAGGGCGTCGGCGATCCCTTCGCTGTTCATGGCTTTGCGTCCGATGGCCGCCATGATGTCCAGTACTACCGTCTGAAGGACTTTCATCAACACTATGACGACGACGCCAAGTCGCGTCTCGCGGGCATGGCGGGCGGCTTGTCGACCCGCATGGGAGCGGCCCTGCGCCATGCCGGGTTCCATCTGGGCAAGCAGCCTCAGCGTCGCAAGCTGGTCCTGCTTGTTACCGACGGGGAACCAGCCGACATTGACGAGGCAGACCCGCAGCATCTTCGTCGTGACACGAAGAAAGCGGTGGAAGAGCTGTATTCGACCGGTGTGTTGACGTACTGCCTGACCCTGGATCCTCATGCCGACTCCTATGTGAAGCGGATATTTGGAGAGAGCGGCTACACGATTGTGGACAACGTCGAGCGCCTACCCGAGCAACTACCGATGTTGTTTGCGAGTCTGACCGGCTAGCTGAACCGTGGGCGCGGTGGGGACTCCCGTGCATCGATAACAACCTATGAAAAGCTAATGTTCAATCGATTGGAATCGAAGTGATGCGCATCGTATTGTCGTGTACAACGTGGCCCCCAGTCCAGGGATTGCGAGAGATGATGAGAGGTCGAGCGATGGACCAGCCTGATCGATATGCGCCAAGAGTGCTCGTGAGTGGCAATCGATTATGAGCGAAACGATCCGGCACGCCGATTCGGTTGCCGCAGTGCTCGCAAGCGTCACCGCCGTTGCCGCGGCGCGGGCGATGCCCCATGTTGGAACGGGAGAAAAGGAAACCGCCGACCAGGCTGCGGTTGATGCGATGCGAAATTTGCTCATGAAGTCTGCGGTCGATGCCACGATCGTCATAGGGGAGGGCGAGAAGGACGAAGCCCCCATGTTGGGCGCTGGCGAACGCCTCGGCATCGGTGGGCCCGAACTCGACATAGCGGTCGATCCGGTCGAGGGGACGAGTCTGCTCGCAGCCGACAGAGACGGCGCCATGGCCATCATTGGCGCTGCGCCGAGGGGCGCTATGTTCGATCCGGGTCCAGCGTTCTACATGGACAAGTTGATCGTTGGCCCCAACAGCGCCGGCAGCGTTTCGCTCGATGCACCAATGGAAGACACGGTCCGAGCTATCGCGAAGAGCGAGGGCATCAAGCCGGACGACGTTTGCGTCGCCATGCTCTACCGTCCGCGCAACGCCGACCGCCTGGCCGGTCTCAGGCGCGTCGGTGCCAAGACCGTTCTGCTCGACCACGGCGATGTCGGTCCATCACTGCTTGCGGCGCTAGAGAACTCTTCGATCCATGCGGTAGCCGGGATCGGCGGGACGCCTGAGGGCATCGCCATTGCCTGTGCGCTACGGGGGATGGGCGCCGAAATTCAGGGCCGCCTCGCGCCACAACTTCCCGAAGAAGCACACGCCGTTCTGGATTTCTTCGATGATCCCGGAGCGCTCCTTTCGAGCGAAGATCTGGTAGCACCCGGGCCAGCCTGGTTCGCGGCCGCTGGGATAACCGGGGGTGGACCGTTCGCCCGTGTCGAGGCTGTCGAGGGTGGCTACAAGACGCATGTACTGGTGGTGACGCACAACGAGTCGAGCGGCGCAGAGTGGCTCGACATAGTCGTCGACCCCCTGGGCGAGTTGACGGTCCCTTGAGGGACCGCAGCCCACTCGACATGAGAGACAGTGCGACAGCCCCAGAGTGGTTCGGGCAATGAGCGCTACTAACGCCGTTGCTGAAGTGTGGGTCATCGACTTGGATGGAGTCATCTGGCTTGGCGACAAGCCCATCCCGGGCGCGGCCGACGCCGTGGCTCGGCTGCAGGCAAGCGGACTGACAGTAGTGTTCGCGACCAATAACTCGTCACTCACTCGGGCGGGTAACGAGGCAAAGCTGGCACGCCACTCCATCGACGCCACAGGTGCGGTCGTGAGTTCGGCGATGGCTGCGAGCAGCCTTGTCGAGCCTGGTGAGACCGTCCTGGTCTGCGGTGGCGAGGGAGTGCACGAGGCCATGGCAGCTCAAGGCGTCAACATCGTCAACGGCGGCCCTGCTGACGCAGTAGTCGTGGGCTGGACTCCCGAGTTCGATTTCGAGATGTTGACACGGGCATGTCAGGCCATCCATCGGGGCGCCCGTCTCATCGGGACGAACTCCGACGCCACGTTGCCGGGCGCAGAGAATCTGAGGCCCGGCTGTGGATCATTGGTGGCAGCAGTTGCCACCGCCGGAGGCGTAGAACCAATATTCGCCGGCAAGCCACACCAGCCTCTCGCCACATATATTCAAGAGACCTTCGGTCGGTCCGGAATCGTGGTCGGCGATCGCGTCGACACTGACGGGGAATTCGCCAGGACCCTTGGCTTCGAGTTTGCCCTGGTCCTAAGCGGCGTAGTGAGCGAAGCGGATCTTCCGGTGCAGCCGGCACCCGACCTCGTGGCGGCCGATCTCGGCGCGGTCGTGGTAGCTGCGCTTGGATAATCCTAGGACGGTGTCAGGTCGTGCGGGTGTCCCACCAAATGGCAAGTCGCTCGCTAGGGAACTCGATGTGTTCCACGGCCGCGGCAACCTCGGGTTCTCGCTCGGCGGGTAGACACAAGCGACGTGTCCAAAAGGCGGCTTCGACGGAACTGGCTCGGCCGTCGTCTCTGCGAGTTGAGGTCGACCTCTCCACATTGACCGCGAACCCGGCATCGCTGAGCGCCTCGGCGGCCGTCCACCCAGTAGGGACGGCGGGACGGTCGATGTTCCAGAACTCTTTCCATAGGGGAGCGCGCACCGTCTGCGGGTGGAACTCCGTTATCTCCAACACGACTCGATTGGCCGCATGTCCGTCGAGGGCGCGGGCAAAGGCGACAATGTCGGGGGCGTTGTAGAGCACGTTGTGGCAAACCACCACATCGGCAGCGGCCACTTCGTCAGCGACATCAGGCCAAGGGCCACACACACCGGTTGCGGGAACGTCGCGTTCTGCCGCCGTGGCCAAGAAGAGGTCGATCATGTCCTGCTGACGATCGGTCCCGATCACGCGCGCCACGCGTGGAAGCAGCGCGAAAGCGGCCGCCCCGCCGCCACAGCCGACATCGAGGACAGTGCCATTTTCGGGGATGGCTGCCATGGCAATCTCCGAACACCGCGAGCGCGCGGTAGATCCGGGTGGTGCCGCGGCGAACATTTCTGGCGTGAACACAAACGGTGTTTGTGGCGCGGCAGCCAGGATCTCGTCTGGAATGGCCCACTCGCCGAGCTGGCGGGCCCACCTGTCTGCGGCACTCTCGCCCGGAATGTGGTTAGTCACAGCAGGGCCTCATGCAACGTGGATTTGCGCTGGGTGAGTGGTTGTTCGGGTCATGCAATTCAGCCGCCCATGAAGATCAGCTCGGATTCACCTTTTGAGACCTCGGTGAGAATCTCTGACAGGGTGCGGAACGACGCACCGATTTTGGCCGCATCTTCAGTCGACACCCCACGGGCATCGCAAGAGAAAGGTCAAAGCGTCACTTCGAACGGGCCGTCGGGGCCGGCCGCCACCTTCGCGCGGACGTCGTCGCCTTCACTCGTCGCCGGCAACGTGTTCGGGTCGACAACGTCCACAGCATTGCCGGCCAGTCTTACTTCGGCCTCGAGCCCACTGTTTCCGGCCACGTTGGCGAAGTGATAGACGCGGAAGAACGCGCCGGGATCCTCGCTGGGGTCGGAGGTGGTAAAGAAGATCAACTTTCGGTCAGACATGGGTGTCCTATCTGGTGTCTTGACAGATTGAAGGGGGGCCAACGGTCTAGCCCAGAGCACGGCTTCACATGCTTGGGGTCCGTCTACCCTCCAACGTAAATGAACTCGGCTTTGTCATTGGCTACCTCGAGCATGATGTCGCCCAGCTCTCGTAGCCGGCCGCCGACTGCTGCAACCATATCGTCTGAAACCTCACGGGCTCCGGTACAGCCCGGTCAAAACGAGACATCGATGCGGCGACTGGCGGCCGCTTTCATCCTCTCGCGGATGTCGTTTCCGATCTCGTTGTCTGGGAAGACGCGAGGGTCGGCGGCCAGCACGGCCGGGCCGGCCAGGCGGACCTCGGCCTCGATGCCTTTGTCCTCGGCCGCGCCGGCAAAGCGATATGCCGTGAGGAACGGTTTCAAGTTCTCCGCTGGGTCTGCATTTGTGAAGAATATGAGCTTTTTCAAGGTGGACCTTTCATTGGATGACCGCTTCGAGCAAGGCGCTCGTAGCGGGATGGTTCGGACTACTGATGACTTCTTCGCCGGGACCCATCTCGACAATACGCCCTTTGTCCATGACCGCGATGGTGTCGCCGACGTAGCGGGCCATGGCCAGGTCGTGGGTGATGTACAAGATGGCGGTGTCGTTCACGTCCTGCATCTGGGAGAGAAGTTCGATCATCACGCCACGCAGTGACGCGTCGAGCATCGAGGTGGGCTCATCGGCGATAACCAACTCCGGCTTGGCCACCAGCGCCCTCGCAAGGGCCACGCGTTGTCGCTGACCACCCGACAGCGCGTCCGGGTAACGACTTCCGAGTTCGATGGGCAGCCCAACCGCTACTAGAGCGTCGTTCACCAGTTCAACGCGGTCGGCTGGAGGTACGCGCTGTATCGCCAGGGATTCACCGATCAGTCGCTTGACCGTCATTCCAGGATGCAGCGACTGATAGGGATTCTGGAAAACCATATGGATGCGTCTTCGCAGCGACCGCAGCTGTCTGCGAGAGACTGAGCCGAGGTCGTTCCCGTCCACCAGGACCGCTCCAGTAGTCGGAGCGACAAGCCCGAGTGCGGCGCGGGCGATGGTTGACTTGCCTACTCCGCTCCTGCCCACGAGAGCCAAGCGCTCGCCCCGCGTCATCGTGAAGGAGATGTCAGTGGCAGCGACGACGTCAACGTGGCGCCGGCCTCTGAAAGTTACGCCGAAATTCCGGAGTTCCAGGATTGGCGTCATGTTGCTGCCAGGTGGCACGCCACGGGGACATATTCCGGGACAGTTTCCAAGCAAGTCTCGAAGACCTTGGGGCACCTCGGTGCGAATGGGCACCCTGATTCGATCTGGGACAGATCAGGAGGATCGCCAGGAATGGGCACAGGTGGCCGACGTGGCCCCAGAACTGGAGGGAACGCGTTCAGAAGGAGCTCGGTGTACGGGTGCCGCGGGGACGCGAGGACGGCACTTGCCTCGCCGAGCTCAGCAATCCGACCCGCGTACATGATGGCTAGGTCGTCGGCGATGCTTCCCACCATTCGGAGGTCATGGGAAATTATCAGGACGTCCATCTCGAGCTCGGACCGCAACGAGTCGAGCAAGTCAAGCAACTCGCGCTGGGTCACCACATCGAGGCCGGTAGTTGGCTCGTCGGCGATGAGTAATTCTGGTTGGTTGGCGATGGCCATGGCAATTACCACTCGTTGGCGCATCCCCCCGCTCAGTTCATGTGGGTAAGCGTCGTGGCGGTCGGGATCGATCCCGACGCGAGACAACAGCTGACTCGCGTACTCGAGACCATCGCGACGAGTCATGAGGGCGGATTCGGCTACCTGTCGACGAATGGTAATGATGGGGTCGAGCAGGCTCATGGCGGCTTGGGGGACCACTGCGAATCGGCGGCCGCGGAGCTTCGTGAGGCCGACACGTCCGAGGCGTCGAAGGTCTGTGTCACCGAGAACAACCTCACCCTCGACAATCCGACCCGGCGGGGCGAGCAAGCCTGCGATGGCCATGGCGAGTGTGGACTTACCGCTCCCGGATTCTCCCACCATGCCAAGGATCCGGCCGGAACGTGTGCGGAGATCCACCGATGTAGTGGCGTGAACCGGGGGTTCGGTCTCGTAGTGGACTGATAGGTTCCGCACAACCAGCGACTCATTCTCTCCAGCCGGTGAGGCTGGATGCTCTTCTAGTACGCGGCGGACTCCTCTCTGGTAGCCGTAGCTCGTGAGCCGCGGGTCGGCCCACTCCTCCGCGGCATAACCGATGAACGCGAACCCGACGATGAGGATGGTGAGAGCTATGCCTGGGGGCAAGATCCACCATTTCCAGGCATCGGTGAGGATAGCGCTGGCGTTGTTGGCGAAAGACAGTGTGGCTCCCCACGAGACGCTGCTCGGATCTCCGAGCCCCAGAAAGGCTATGCCTGACTGCACGATCACGGCCACTGCTGCAGCACGCACGAACTGTGACGACAGCAGGGGGGTCAATCTCGGCAAGATGTGAAGGCCGAGAATCCGCCAAAGACCGGCTCCCATGGCCTCGGCGGCAACCACGTGTTCGAACTCCTTGACTTTCAAGACCTGGCCACGCAACAAACGGGCAGGGCGAGCCCAAAGCACTCCGGCAATCAACGCAATCGTGACAGACAGGCCGCGGCCGAAGTAGGTCACCAGGACAAGCACAAGTACAAGAAACGGCATGGACAACACGAGGTCCACCACACGCATGAGGACCGCATCTACTGTGCCGCCCCGGTAGCCCGCAATCAGTGCAACGACTGTCCCGACGACTGTGGCAATGATTGCGGCGGCCAGTCCAACACTCAGCGAGATCCGCGCACCAAAGAGGAGCTGCGACCAAAGATCGCGGCCAAGATCATCGGTTCCGAGCAGGTGGTCGGCAGACGGGCTCTCGAATGCAAGCCCACTTGTTGTGTTTGGCGGGTGCTCGGTCAGAATCGGGGCGAACACAGCGGCCAACAAGATGATGCCGACGAAGCCGATCCCGATGGTCGCCACGATTTTGGAGGAGCGAGACATCAGCCCACCTTGCGTACGCGCGGATCGAGGCGGGGGTAGAGAAGGTCGTTGAAGAAGTTGGCGCCGATGGCGATGAGTGCCAGGAGTAGAAACACTCCTTGCAGCACTGGGTAGTCGCGCGCCAGCACGCTGTCGAACGCCAGCGACCCGAGTCCGGGGTAGGAGAAGATGGTTTCGACGACAGTGGCTGCACCGACCAGGGTGCTGAAACCCAACAATGCTGCGGTTGAAACGGGGAGCAGCGCATTTCGTTGGGCGTGACGTCGCACGGCGCGATCGTCAAGCCCCTTGGCACGAGCCATGAACACGTAGTCTTCGCCGAGTTCGGAGACAAGCGCTGACCGGCTCACCACGAACACCGACCCAATCCCGGTGAGAATGAGGGTCGAAGCGGGAAGGACGAGGCGCCGCGCCACATCTGTGACGCGAGCCCAACCAGTGATGTCGCCCGCGGCGATAGCCCCGTACACCGGGAACCAGTCGAGCTTGACGGAGAAGGCCAACAGCAGCATCAGGCCTACAAAAAAGGCTGGAAGCGCGTCTACCGCAAGCACCGCAGACAATACACCGATGTCCCGTTTCGTGCCCCGACGCCATCCCGCCGCAAACCCGAGGAGCACACCCAATACCGTCGAAATAGATACGGCTACCCCGACGAGAAGCAACGACCAGCCCAGTCGACCAGTTACGACCTCACGAACAGGCTGGCCAGTACGAATGGATACTCCAAGATCGCCGTGCGTGAGGTTCTTCACGTAAGTCACGAACTGCTGTCTGTTGGAACCATCGAGGTCATATCGCGCCAGGGTGGCCTGGCGTTGTTCGGCGGTCACGAAACCGGAGGAGTCTGGTGGAATGAGGTAATCGACGGGATCTCCCGCAGCCAATCTCGGCAAAATGAAGTTGAGCACCAACGCTGCTACGACAACGAGCCCGTATTGGAGCGCCAGGCGGCCAGCGCGCCTCACAAGGGAGGAGGCGCGGACTGGGCCGCTAGGCGAGCCCCATCGTGCTTCAAAGCGTTAGTCCTCAACCGTGCCAGTTGTCGCTTTCTTTCGCCTCATGAACGCCACTCCGCCCAAGGCCGCGGCAAGCAGCACCAGAACTACGACGACTACCGTGCCGCCGCTACCTCCATCGTCGTCGTCGGGGTCGGATTGAGCTGAGTCCTGCGCGGCTGTCGCGTCGTCGGCGTCGGGAGCGTCTTCTTCGGCCATGGCCTCGCCATCGTCGGTGTCAGCCGGTTCCTCGGTTGTTGCCGAGCTGTCGTCGTCGGCCTCAGCCGGCTCTTCCTCGGGCACCGCTTCGTCAGTCTCCTCAACGGCCTCTGGAGCGGCATAGGTCGAGATGAACGACTTCTTGTTGAACACGCCGTGGCCCGGGTCCGAAACCCACCCGTCGTAGGCATCGGGGCGGTATCCCCAACGGCCGTCTGGGTAGTACAAAGTGACTGCGGGCATCAGTTCGGCGAACTTCTCCTGGGCGGCAACGTTGCCGTTGGCCAAACGGTCTTCGGGACTCGCCGCGATGTCAGCCTCGACCAAAGCGTCGAATTCCGGGTCGGCCAAACCGCTGAATACCACTCCTACGCCACGACCCGGTGAATGGAAGAAGAAGAAGAGGTGGTCAGGGTCGGCGTGGGCATGGCTTTCGAATACGTTGATGAACATGTCGATCTGGGGAGGGCCGTCTGCGCTGGGCCGTCGAAGAGCTGAGGTTGCAGCCGGGTCAAGCGGCTCGACTGTGATGTCCACCCCAATCGCCGCGACCTGCTCCGCAACGAGTTCGCCTGATCGAATTTGGGGTGGAGAGAACGAGTTGACATACAAGGTCCAAGCCAGAGGGGTGCCGTCGGGGCTCACGCGTACACCGTCGTCACCCATGGCGTAACCAGCGTCATCGAGCGTGGAGTTTGCAGCATCCACATCGAACGCGTGTCCTCCGGTGGGGTGGGCCCACGCCGAGTCAGGATGTGTCCACGTGTCGTTCCCCGGTCGAGCCAGCCCACCTTCGACAAGATTCACAAACACATCGAGATCGAGCGACATCCCGATCGCTCTGCGGACCACTGGGTCGTTGAGAACGGGCTTTCGGGTGTTGAACATGAGATATGTGGACTGGAGGCGGCTACCTTCCACAATCCCGACGTCAGGGTTGTCGTTCATGCCGTCGATGAGCTGAGCAGGCACGTTCCGGGTCACAAAGTCGAGCTCGCCCGACTGCAGACCAGCCCAGGCGGCCTGAGCGTCGCGAACAATCGGCATCACGAGCTCATCGACCGTGACATCGCCCAAGAAGTAGTCTTCGTTGGCCTCGAACCGATACGAAGTGTCGGGAACGTACTCGACCATCTTGAACGGGCCGGTGCCAATAGCCACGCTCGTGGCATCGGCCAAAGGGTCCTCGATGTCGGCCCAGATGTGCTCGGGCAAAATTGGGATGTCGCCGCCTGGCAAGAACAAGAACGTGGGGATCGGATTCTCGAAGTTGAGAACGACTGTCAGGTCGTCAACAACTTCCGCTGAGACAAAGGTCGGATGGTCGGTGACATGGTGCCCGTACCGCGCCGGGCCTTCCAGATCGGATACGAGCTGGAACGTGAAGGCTACGTCTTCGGCTGTGAATGGTTCGCCGTCGTGCCAGACCACGTCCTCGCGCAACGAAACTGTCCAGGTGCGGGCATCGTCGGACGGCACTGCACCGGTTGCCAAAAAGGGCTCAGGAGTTACCGAAGCCTGTGACCAGAACAGCGTGTCGTACACGAGGTTGGTGATGTCATGGGTGATCGGCAGTGCCATCGGCCGTATGAGAGGATTGAGATTCTTCTCGGCCGCGTGCAAACCGATCGTCAAACTGACCGATTCGTCGTCTTGGGCCTGGGCTGTGGCCCCGACTAGAAGCAACACGAAAACGGACAGAACAGCAGCGATGCGTAGTTTCATCTGGGTGAAGGTAGTCGCCTGGCTCCGGTTGAGTAAGGGCGCTATACACATAGCGATGGCTGACGCGATCGAGCCCGGCACCCAGCGTCGACGGTTTGCGGTTCACGGAACTGTCCAGGGCGTGGGATTTCGACCCTTTGTGTATGAGAGCGCGGCCAAGTTTCGGTTGACTGGATGGGTCAAGAACGTAGGTTCGTCCGTCTTGATCGAGGTCGAAGGCGGGTCCGCCGCTCTTGATCGGTTTGGCGCCGCGCTGGAACATGACTCACCGGAATTGGCGCTTGTGCAAGAGATTTCGAGTGTTGATCTGCAGCCACGAGGAGATTCTGAATTCAAAATCGTCGAGAGCCAAGACAATCCGGGGGAACCGGTCTCGGTGACCGCTGATTCGGCCACCTGCATCGAATGTTTGGAGGAGGTAGCGGATTCTCATGCTCGGCGGTACGGCTATGCGTTCACCAACTGCACAAATTGTGGCCCTCGGTTCACGATCGTGACGGATGTGCCGTACGACCGCCCCAACACAACAATGGTGTCATTCGAGATGTGTGGCGAGTGCCAAGCCGAGTATTCGAATCCTGGCGATCGCCGGTTTCATGCCCAGCCGATCTGCTGTCCAGCTTGCGGGCCAACTCTGGAACTAGTTGATCCCGATGGCGTTTCCTTCGACGGGGACCCGATCGAGTACGCTGCCAAGCTGCTTCTGGATGAGCAAGTTGTTGCCATCAAAGGCCTCGGGGGCTTTCACTTGGCAGCTTTGGCCAGCTCCGATCAAGCGGTTGGTGGTCTGAGGAAGCGCAAACACCGCGAAGACAAACCGTTCGCAGTCATGGTCCCTGATCTTGCAGCTGCCCGAGCACTTTGTGAGGTGAGCGAGACCGAGGCTGCGATGCTCTCTGAACTTGCCAGACCGATTGTGCTCCTGTCGCGCCGACATGATGCTGACGTAGCGGCGAGTGTGGCCCCCCACACAACCGAACTCGGGGTGATGCTGGCATATACCCCGCTTCACACATTGCTGTTGAATCGGGTGGGTCAACCGATCGTACTCACAAGTGGGAACGTCTCGGACGAACCGATCGCGTACGCCGACGATGACGCGCGGCGACGACTCGGAGCCATAGCCGATAGCTTCCTCACCCATGATCGGCCCATACGAACCCGTACCGATGATTCGGTGGTCCGCGAGGTCGCCGGTGCCCCAATGATGATTCGCCGGTCTCGAGGCTACGTGCCCGGTTCGATTCGCCTACCACTCGAAGCTCGGAGGCCAATTCTTGCCTGTGGGGCCGAACTCAAGAACACGATCACGCTGGCGGTCGGTGGTCAAGCAGTGTTGTCGCACCATATTGGAGACCTCAAGAACCTCGAGACGTACGAATCCTTTCTGGATGCGATCGATCACCTCGAGCGCTTGTTTCGGGTCGTTCCACAGGTGATTGCTCACGATCTACATCCCAACTACCTCTCTACTGGGTATGCGCACGAGGTCGCAGGAGTGGAGCTTGTTGCTGTGCAGCATCACCATGCCCACATTTCCGCGTGCATGGTCGACAACGGTCACACCGAGCCGGTCATCGGGGTCGCGTTTGATGGTCTCGGCTACGGAAGTGATCACTCCATGTGGGGCGGCGAATTCCTCGTGGCCGACCTGGCAGACTTCGAACGGTTGGGATGGTTTGAACCGATTTTATTGCCGGGCGGCGATGCTGTCATGCGGGAACCGTGGCGCATGGCCGCCGCCTATCTGGTTGGTCTGGGTGAAGCTGACTCCGATTTGGCGGTAAGCGACCGTCAACCACGTTGGCAGGACGTCGTGGACCTGACGAGATCGGATTTGGCTGGACTGACAACCACGAGCGTGGGCCGGCTCTTCGATGCCGTTGCCTCCCTGGTCGGTGTTCGCGACACCGTGAACTACGAGGGTCAGGCTGCGGTGGAACTCGAACAGATCGTCGATCCCGATGAGACCGGCGCTTACTCGGCCACTATCGATGGCGACGCAAACTTCACCATTCGGGGAAGCGATTTCGTGGCCGCAGTGCTTGGTGACCTGCGCGGCGGAGTGGAAACAAGCCGCATCTCCGCCCGGTTCCATCGAGGGCTGGCTGAAACGGTGGTGCTGGGGTGTGAGCGGATTCGCGATACGGGCGGACCGTCAACTGTGGCCATCTCGGGTGGCGTGTTCTTGAACAAGGTATTGATGGAGCGTGCGGTGGCGCAGCTGGAACAGCGAGAGTTTCGCGTTCTGCGCCACTGTCGCATCCCGCCGAATGACGGATGTATCAGCCTGGGTCAGGCAGCAGTCGCTGCGGCGCGCGATTCACGATCTGTCTGACTGGAGCGGGTTGGCCTGGAGGAAAATTGCGACTGCTTGAGCGCGATTGCGAGCGCCGAGTTTGGCGTACGCGTTGCCTAGGTGGAACTTAACTGTGTTGACGGTGACTCCGAACTGACTGCCAAGAGACTTGTTGCTCGCGCCATCGGCCAACGCTGCGACGAGCGAGAACTCCCGCTCGGTGAGCGACCCAAGGCGGTCACCCTCCAGTGTGCGTACGTCCATAAACGGGAACACCATTTGGCCTCGCGCCACCGCGACCACGATTTCAACAAGACGGTCAGGCGACTCGGTCTTGGAGCAGAAGCCAGCACCCCCCAAGGCCATCGCAGTTCTAGGGATAGTTGGGTCTGGGTCCCCGGTGTATACGACCACGCGCGGGGCACCGGAAGTTGCACTCAGCGAATTGAGCACATCCCGACCGTGCGCATCGGGGAGCACCCAACCGATCACTGCCACATCGAATGTCTCCCGCCTCGTTAGGTCCATGAGGGCTTCTGCACGGGCCGCAAACGCGACGTTGGCGAAGCGAGTGTCGAGATCGAAGAGGTCGCGGAGACCCTCGAGAACAAGCGGGCTCTTGTCGGCTATGACGATGCTGATTGCTCCGGGTTTGCGAGCCATCGGGACTTCACCCCTCACCAGGTAGGCGATACTGCCTCACGACTCCGGGAGTGGAACCGATCCAGACCTACCCTACCCATCCGGGTGGGGAACGCCCTACACGGGCGCATGTGGTCTAGCAGCCCAGGCTCTGCAATACTCCAACCGATCTAAGTGTGAGGGGGGATCGAATGCCTAGTGCCGCGACGTCAGTTGGGGGAACCAACAACGCCTGGATCCGCGCGTGCGTTCTTTTGTTGCTCGCTGAGCAGCCAGCGCACGGCTACGAACTGTTGACGGACCTCGAGGCGCTCGGAGCCCATTGTGTCGACTCTGGAACGCTGTACCGGATCCTGCGTCGCACCGAGCGCGACGGACTAACTCTGTCCATGTGGGAGCCTGCGGGATCGGGTCCGGCTCGTCGCATCTATCGCCTGACCAGCATGGGTCTTGGCACTCTCGAGGACCTCGCGGCAGACCTTGCTCGCACCCGAGAACTTGCCGAACGTTTCGTGGCTCGCACCCAGGGCCTTTCAGCTCCGGTCATTTAACTTTGATGGTGCGGCGCTGATTCTTCTCGGTGGGATTGCGCTGCGGTGCGTGGCGCGGGAATCGATGAATGGAGCCGGAATGGAATCGCTTGACGAGAAGGTTGTAGTGGTAACCGGAGGCGGCTCTGGCATCGGTGAGGCGACGGCGGAGTTGTTTGCTCAGCAGGGTTCATCGGTTCTGATTGTCGACATCGATGCCTCGGCCGGACAGAGCGTCGCTGACCGCGTGGGCGGCGAGTTCTGTGTTGCCGACGTGAGTAACCTGGACGACGTAGTCCGAGCCTTTGATCGATGTGAGGAGTTGTTCGGGGGAGTGGACGTCGCCTTCCTGAACGCGGGCATAGCCTCGGGGATCGACGACGTAACAAAAATTGATGGTGCGCTATACCGGCGGGTCACTGGTGTGAATATGGACGGCGTCGTCCACGGTGTAAGGACAGCAATACCGGCTATGAAACGCCGCGGTGGCGGTGCCATCGTTGCCACGGCATCCATGGCCGGATTCACCCCGTACTCGCCAGATCCCTTGTTCGCGGCCACTAAGCTCGCCGTGGTCGGGCTAATCCGAAGTGTGGCACCGCTGCTCGAGTACCACGACATCACTGCGAACACAGTGAACCCGAGTGTGGTCGACACGAACATCATGACCGAGGAGACCAAGTATCGGCTAGCTCAATCCGGAGTCAAGATCATGGCCCCCTCCGACGTAGCGCAAACAGTTCTTCGCGTCGTGACCGGCGGCGGGACCGGCGAATGCTGGATTTGCGACGGGGCCAGCAAAGAACGCGTCTATGAGTTCGAGGACATTGGAAGTCCTCTCTCAGCGAGCCGCGACGGCTGAAGCCAGCCTCTGGGCGCGTAGCGCTCCAGACCAAGGCTAATTCAGAAGCTCGTCCAGAGCTCCCAGCAGAAGTGTCACGTTGCGCTGTCTTGCAGTGTGGCCCATCGCTCCGATTCGCCAGACTTTCCCGGCGACCGGTCCGAGCCCACCCCCGATTTCGATCCCGTAGCGCACGAGAAGCTGGCGGCGTACATCGGCCTCGGTCATTCCCCGTGGGAGCTGATCGTCACGGATTCGGACTGAAGTGAGCTGAGGGAGCCGATGATTCTTGGCGGCGAAGAGTTCGAGCCCCATCTTCTCGAGGCCGGCTAGCAGTGCCGAACCGCAAGCGGCGTGTCGATCGATGACGTTTTCGAGACCCTCGCCGAGTACGACGCCGAGGCCAGCATGGAGCGCGTAGATCATCGAGATGGGTGCGGTGTGGTGGTAGGCGCGGGCACCGCCATCGCTCGACACGTACTTGGCGATCATGTTGAGGTCCAGGTACCAGGATTGCGGGACTTTCGCGATCCGATCCCTGGCCTCGTCGGACAGGGTCAGTGGTGACAATCCTGGTGGTACGCCCAAACATTTCTGGGTGCCGCTGTAGGCCACATCGACCCCCCAATCGTCGAGGGCCATGGGTAGTCCGCCAAGCGAGGTAACGCAATCTATGAGTAGTAGAGCGTCCCCCTTGTTGGCACCGATGTCGGCAACATCGGTCCGCACACCCGTGGATGTCTCGGCATGAACCAGTGCGATCATGTCGGGTTTGGGGTGGGCATTGAGCAGGCGGTCAGCATCGACGGGTCGTCCCCATTCGGCTTCGACTTGCACGACCGTCGCGCCGCAACGAGCAGCTACATCGCACATGCGAGTCCCAAAGACGCCGTTGACGCCAATCACCACCGTGTCGCCGCGGCCCACAAGATTTACGAAGGCGGCTTCCATCCCCGCCGACCCTGTGCCCGAAATCGGAAACGTCAGCGCATTTGTCGTGCCGAAGACGATCCTGAGTCGATCGTTGGTTTCTTCGAGTAGAGCGATGAACTCAGGGTCGAGATGACCGAGCATGGGCCTGCCCATGGCGGCCATCACCTCAGGGTACGGGTTACACGGGCCGGGGCCCATCAAGACGCGGTCGTTGACTACCACGGGTTACTGCACTCGGCTAGGCGACGAGGTCGGCCAACGAAGACAGGGCCTGCGCTGCCGGGCAGTCGGGGGCGTGGTCGAGCACCGAGATCCCCACGCGGTCGGCATCGAAGACCGCGGAGTCATAGGGCACCACCACAATCTCGACATCGCCGAGTTTGTCGCGGACCAGTTGGGTATCGGTCTCGACGTCTTCGACTTTGTTGACCACTACGACGAGTCGTCCCTGGCTGTTCTCTGCCGCGATGGCCATAGCGCGCGAGGCGACCTCAAGAGATCGCGGAGTCGGCTCCACCACGATCAACGTGAGATCAACCTGAGATGGATCGAGCCGCGTGAGCGTCCCGATTCCCGCTTCGAGGTCGGCCACAACAGTTGACTCGCCGTACTCACCTGAGCTGAGCAACTGCTCAGCAGAAAGTCCGCATCAAGGTCAACCGGGCTCGGGGTTCTCGATGCGGGTTACCACGCCCAGACGCACACCGTCGGGGGCGTCGGTGCCGAACCGATCCAGGATCTCGTGCCACGTCGGGGCGTGCTCGGCCTCGCCTTCGTCGAGCTGCTCGCGGAGGGTCGACAACCGTTCCGTTTCGAGGTCGCCAACACCGAGAGAGATGCCCAGGTTGGGATTGGTATCGCAATCGAGGGCAACCACGTCGCCGCCTCTGCGTGCCAGCGTTCGTGCCAGTACTGCCGACGTGGTGGTCTTGCCTGAACCACCCTTGCCTACAACTGCGATTTTCATTTGGCCCCCTTTGGATCCAGAGCGTACATGTCAAGCAGGCTACCGACCAGAGACTCCACGGCACCGACAAAGGTGCCTTCTGGGTCGGCATCGAGTGGGGCTTGGCCTTGCCGATCTCCCGCCAGAGTTTCCGGTGAAAGTGGTATGGCTATTTCAACGGGTCGGTTGAGACGGGCAGCGATTCGGTCAACATCCTCATCGTCTTGGACCTTGTTGGCAACCACACTAAACGTTTCTGGGGCGAACACGGCCTCGGACAATCGGAGCAAACGGCGGGCGGAATGCAGAGACTTCGCCGTCGGCTCGACCACCAACAACACGTGGTCGGCGTACTTTGCCCAACCGAACATGGCCTGGCGTGTCCCGCCCGGGAGATCGCCAACCAGATGCCAGCGGTCGGTATCGACTCCGGCAACGGTCTCGCTCCAAGCGAACTGCGCCTTTTGGATTGTCGAGATGTGGCCTGACGTGTTCCCGAACTGAAGGTAGCGCACGCCGTCGGGACCAATCGGCGCGTACCGTTCGATCACGAGCTCTGGGTCGAGCCCGGGGGCCAGGACCCAACGGGCCCCATCTTCGGGGCCTTCGACCACAGCGTCGTCAGGGATTGGGGTGTCGTCGACTTCGATACCCAGCGCGTATGGCAGGCCTGGAAGCGGGTCGGAGTCGAGAGCGAGTACGGGCTCGCCGGTCCGGGCCAACAATCGCGCGAACGTACCCGCGATGGTGGACTTGCCCGATCCGCCCTTACCCACGAAGGCAACCTTCACGTTGCTGGCTCCTTTGGTTCTGCGCCTGCGGTTGACATGGGTCCGTAAGGTACAGGGGTCAGGCGGGAGTCGCCGACAACATTGCTTCGTCGATGTGGTCGAGCAGGTCAGCCACGGCTTCCCATGCAGCGCCGCCCGAATCGGGCTCGAGGGCTCGTCCGGCGCGATCTGCCTCGACCACGCCTAGATCGTGCGGCACGACGGTGGCCAAGCTGACGCCGTACTCGGCGCAAAGTTCTTCGAGTGTGGTGACGTCGGCCTGAGTGCGGGCCTTGTTGCCAACGCCTACGCAGCGGGGGATGCCCAGCTCTTTGGCCAAAGCGACCGTCCGCGCGGCAGTGATGACGGCCTTGCGGGTGGGCTCCATGACCATCAATAAGACGTCGGCGTAGGCCAAGGTGCCACCCGAGCGGCTTAGGTGTTCAATGCCGGCCTCCATGTCGATGAGGGTCACGTCGGCATGTTCATCCATGGTCTCGGCCAATAGGCTCCTGACCGTCGCGTGCCCCCCGCATGTGCACCCGGCCGCGGCCTCAGTCACATGTAGGGCCGACATGACTGTTGGTCCCATTGGAGTGCTGGCACCGTAGTCCGCGAGTAACTCATCGACCGTGAGGTCGCCACGGCTGCCAACAATCACTGAACGAGGGAGAACCTGCAGACCTTCAGTTTCCTCGACGCTGAGCCCAAGAGAGATTCCGAGGTTCGGGTTCGAATCGGTGTCAACAGCAATGACACGCTGCCCGCGCTGGACGTACGTGGCACTAACCATCGATGAGAGCGTGGTCTTGCCAACGCCACCCTTGCCTACGACCCCGATCTTCAGCACAACTCTCTCCTGTAATTCATCATGGCTCACCATCGTAGGCGAACTCGCAGCGCACTAGATGTCGAGGGTCATGTCAGTACCGTTATTGGCACCAGGCCCTACGAGTTCATTCCTGACCAATACGGCATTCCGTTGGTGGCAACCGGTTTCGAGCCGCTCGACATCCTCCAAGGGGTTTACATGCTGTTGGCGCAGCACCGTGAGGAGCGCTGCGAGATCGAGAACCAGTACAGCCGGGTAGTGACCACCAAGGGCAATCGCCGCGCACTCGAGGTCATGGCCGAGGTATTCGAACTACGGCCGCACTTTGAGTGGCGCGGTCTGGGCTTCATATCGCAGAGTGCTCTCAAACTGGCCAGCGAATTCTCGCAGTGGGACGCCGAGTTGCGCTTCGCCGTGCCCGGAGTTCGGGTGGCAGATCCGAAGGCGTGCCAGTGCGGTGAGGTTCTCAAGGGAGCTATCCGGCCGTGGGAATGCAAGGTGTTCGGCACCGCGTGTACTCCAGAGACACCCATCGGAACCTGCATGGTGTCGAGTGAGGGAGCCTGTGCGGCCTATTACAACTACGGCCGCTTGGCAGGTCGTGACCGGATCCCGATTCGAGCCGTGTGAGCGACGAAACCAAGCAGGCGGTTTTTGACCGCGTAGAGAAGTTCCGCAGCCGACGGCGCCGCTTCGACGACGAAGTTGTCACCATGGCCCATGGTGCCGGCGGCAAGTCCAGCGAGGCACTTCTGGATGGTGTGTTCCTCGAGGCTTTCGACGGCACCATGCTCCAAGAACGTGACGACGGCGGTGTGGTGTCAACAGGTGCAGACGTGTTGGTCATGAGCACCGATTCGTTCGTCATTACACCCTGGCGATTCGCGGGCGGATCGATTGGCAGTCTCGCCGTTCATGGCACCGTGAATGATGTTGCGGTGATGGGCGCAGTTCCTCGGTGGATCACGGTCGCGTTCGTGATCGAGGAAGGGTTCCTGGTCGCAGATCTCAGAGAGATCGTTGACGACATGGCCGAAGCAGCAAAGGCCGCCGGCGTGACCATTGTTTCTGGCGATACCAAGGTGGTCGAGCGCGGCGCCGCTGACGGTATATACATCACCACTACGGGCGTTGGGATGCGCGATCAGAGCCTGGTACTCGGCGCCGAGCATGTGCAGGTGGGCGACCAGGTCCTGGTCAGTGGATCGATCGGCGACCACGGCATGTCCATAATGCTGGCGCGCGGCGGACTGTCATTCGACGCAGACATCGTGTCCGACAGCGCCGCGCTCCACGGATTGGTAGCTGAGGTGCTTGGCGCCGCACCTGGAACTCGCTGGTTCCGCGATCCGACCAGAGGTGGGGTCGCCAGCGCACTCAACGAGCTGGTGACCAGCAACGGTCTCACAGTAGAGCTGGACGAAGCAGCGCTTCCAGTTTCGCCACCGGTGGCGGGGGCGTGTGAGATTCTGGGGCTTGACCCCCTGTATGTTGCCAACGAGGGCAAGGCGATCGCGGTTGTGGCGCCCGAGTGTGCCGCTGCCGCGCTCGACGCCATGCGCAGCCATCCTTTGGGTCGCGAAGCGGCTGTCATAGGCGAGGTCGTGGACGAGCCGCCTGGGTTGGTTGTTCTCAGGACTCCTTTCGGAGGTACGCGCATCGTTGATCTCTTGGTAGGCGACCCTCTACCCCGTATCTGTTGACTGTGGCCCGATGCTCGCCCTGAGTACCAAAATTCGAGCGCTTAGAATGACGGACGCATGAGCTCAACCTCTGGGCCGGGTAGGCCACAACACTTTGCCGCAGGTGGCGCCGGGCGGCGGGGCCGCAACCGCGTAGCGCGCTTGCCGCGACGAGCGCGCCTCACTGCCTCGCGTGTCCTTACAGAAACCGGCACCATCCAGCTCGAGTTCCAAATCGTCGACGACGATCCGTTCGACTTCGTGCCCGGGCAGTTCGTAGCGATCGACATGAACCATCCTCGATACGGCTACCGCCGGAGCCCGTATTGTTTGTTGGACGGTTCCGAACAAGAGCGTACCTTCGAGCTTCTGATCCGACGGGTTGCCGAGGGCCCAGTCTCGCTCTTCCTTGCCGACCTGAATCTCGGCGACATAATCAGCTTCCGCGGCGCTGCAGGCCACTCGATGATCCCGAGCAAAGACGACACCGAACTGGTGATGCTCGCCACGGGCGTCGGAGTGAGCCCATGTGTGTGCCTGCTTCGATGGCTGCTGGCATCCCAGAGTAGACACACGATCCGGTTGTTCTGGGGTCTTCGGCTTGTCGAAGACATCTGCATCACACCGGAACTCGATTCGTTGACCGAGGCGCACCCCGACTTTGAATACGACATCACGTTGTCGCAGCCGACGGATAGATGGACCGGGCTCCGTGGTCGGGTAACCGAGTCTGTGCCGCCCCTGCTCCACACTGTCTCCGACAAGCACTTCTACCTCGTGAGCAATGGAGAAATGATTGCCGAGATGAGCGAGGCTCTTCAGAATCTGGGGGTTAGCCGCGAACGCATCTATGAAGAATCCTTTTTCAACCACCGCTACCGACCTGACCGCGAAGCAGTCGCCGCCGTTGAGGCCAGATTCGTTGCCGCTGATCTCGAGCGACCCATCGAACGCCTAGCACGCGAACTTGCCCGATTCCCCAGCTCATGGCGCGGATCTTGAAATGGCTCACAAGGAACTTCATCAGAGTTCGCTGTCAAGTCATCACCCAGTTGTACACCTTCTAGTTGAAACGGAAGGTCGAGCGCGAGGGCCTCAAACTGTTGCTGGAGCTGCCGTGATCGTTTTGAGGGCTCGGTGGACGTCGGCGAGGCAGCACTTTTCGCTGGGGTTGAGGTGTTCGCAAGCGCAGAACCCTTGGGCCACGGCGGTTTTGATGGCCACCTTGATCGAGCTGACGCCGTCGTTGGCGGCGAGGTCGGCGGCGAGGTCGTCGGGCGTGTGGGAGAAGCAGAAACACACGGGAGTCGGCTTGTCGAGGGCCTTGTGGGCTACCTGGGTTCTCAACTCGTCGGCGTTGACGATGTCCACGCCAAGGTAGTAGATGATGGGGCAGTCCAATGTCGCGCAATGCTGCCAGCTGCCGTCGGTGACGTCCTGACGGTGGGGTTGCACCGGTTCATGCCCGATGACAGGGCCGGTTGCGCCGCATTGGGGGCAGGGTTGGACATCGGCGTCGAGGTCGGTGCTACAGCAGCTACTCATGATCGTTCCTTCGGGTTACTCGCTGGAGGGTCGGTGGACGCCTCCGGCGGCGGAGTTGATGCCTTCGGAGAGGGTGGGGTGGATGTGAATCATGGCGCCGATGTCGGAATAGGTGGCGCCGGTGACCATGGCCAGGGCGGCTTCGTGTACAAGGTCGCCGCCGTGGGGGCCGGCGATGTGACAGCCGAGGATCTTGTCGGTCGCATGGTCGACGACGAACTTGATGAGGCCGATGGTCTTGTCCATCGCCCGGGCCTTGGCGACCCCGTCGAATCTCTGGGTGCCGATGGCGACGTCGTAGCCCGCGTCGCGGGCTTGTTGTTCGGTGAGTCCGACCGCGCCGACTTCGGGGTCAACGAACACGGCGTGAGGTACGACGCGGTCGGCGACTGTGCGGTCGCCGTCTCGGTAGGTGTTGCGGTAGACGGTGTCGGCGTCGTCGCGGGCGGTGTGGGTGAACATGGCCCCACCGCGTAGGTCGCCGAGCACCCAGACGTCTTCGCCGGTCGAGCGCAGTTGCTCGTCGACGCTTAAGAATCCGTGGTCGTCGGGTTCGATGCCGAGATGCTCGAGACCGAGTTGGTCACTGTTTGGTACCCGGCCGGTGGCGATCAGCAGATGAGTGCCGGTGATGTCCCCTTGTACGCCTGTGCAGCCGATGTGGATGTTGCCGCCGGTCCCGGTGACGTGCGTGCACGAGGTGTTGGTGATCACGTTGATGCCGTCGGCTTCGAATCCCTGCTGCACCACCGTCGAGATGTCGATGTCCTCCGATGGGATCAGTCGCTCGCCGCGCTGGACGATGGTCACTTGGGAGCCGAATCGTCGAAACATCTGGGCGAACTCGGAGCCGATGAAACCGCCACCGACGACGATGAGATGTTCGGGGAGTTCGCGAAGGTCGAGAATGGTCCGAGACGTCAGGTAGGGGACCGCATCGAGTCCGTCGATGCCGCCGGTGGCGTCTCGGGTTCCGGTGTTCAAGAAGATCTTGTCCGCCGTGACCGTCGTGGCGTTGACTTCGAGAGTGTGGTTGGCGACGAATCGGGCAGTGCCCTCGATGAAGTCAAGACCGTTCCGATTCTCTACAGCCCGGTATGAGCCCTTGCGGATCGAAGCGACAACGTCGTCCTTGCGGTCCACGATCGCACCCAAGTCGACGGTCGGCGATGACACGTGAACACCGAAGTTGGCTGCAGTGCGTGCCGATTGAGCGACATCGGCTGACGCGATCATGGTCTTGGTCGGAATACATCCCCGGTTCAGACACGTCCCGCCGAGGAGGTCCCTCTCGATGAGCGCGACGCTGCCGTGTTTGGCGGCGCGCAGCGCCAAGGGAAGCCCGGACATGCCACCGCCGATGACAATGGCGTCAAAGTGTTCGGTCATCGACGCCTGCCTCGAACTCGGTGACTTCGGCTGAAGCCGGTACGTCGCACGAGTCGGCGTTTTGACGCCAACGCCACACACCAGCCATCGCGGTGACAGCGCCCGCGGCGATGACGAGCCAGCTCCCGAGACCGATGCCGGCTACAGCCCCAAGCGCGCCTGCCGACAACAGCAGCGGGATGCCACAACAGACGCCCATCCCCGCGGCCAATAGCCCGAACAGACCCGCCGATGACTCTCGTTCACCCACCGGTCAGCACGTCCCGAAGCTGGCCCAGGGTCGGGGAACCGGCCGGTCCGTCGGGTGTCTGATAGACGCGGCATGACAGGCCGACCGGATCATCAGGATCCGCGAACGCGTCCTGGCCGTCGATCAGCACGCTTGGCGATCCTCTGAACCGGTAACGTTCGGCGTCTTCGGTGGTGGTCACCTCGACCCGCGAGATCTCGAGGCCGCCGATCTCGCCGGTGAGCGTCTCAAGGTGCGCGTCGGTCACCTTCCAGTTCGGGCAGTCATCGAAATACAGCAACGTCACATCCATTCCCCCACCCTAAAGGTTGATCCGTAGGGGAATGTCAAGGGCTAGACTCGGATCATGTTGATCGGTGAATTGGCTGACGCTGTGGGGTTACCGACTCGGACAGTGCGTTTCTATGAACGTCGGGGCCTGCTCCCACAGCCCCAACGGGCCCCCAACGGCTACCGGGTGTACGACGACGCGGCCCTGAGTCGGTTGCGGTTCATTCGCTCCACCCAAGCCGCAGGTCTCACGTTGGCCGAGATTCGCAGCATCATCGAGATCCGCGACAGCGGCGCCGCGCCATGCACCCACGTCGACACCCTCCTCGATGCCAAGCTCAGCGAGGTCCGCCAGCGCCGCCAACAACTCGCTGCCCTCGAACACGAACTGGAACAGCTCGTCGAACGCAGCGGACAACTCGACCCGGCCGACTGCACTGAAGGCGACATCTGTCACATTCTCAAGACCGACACCGCCGCTGCGAACTGACCTGATGGAGCCCCTGGGGTTCCCGGTGGCGGCTGGTCTTCGAGCTCACTGATCGCCACGACACCCGGCGCACTCTTGCCGACCCGTTTGGGAGTTCCGGCGGTCAAGTCCGCGAGTCTGCCAGCCGCGGTTCGATGAGCTGGCCCTGGTGTTTGGCGACCACGACAAGCATGGCTTGCTGCCAGGCCAGGAGACCGACGAACAGGACACCGATTGGGCCTTGACCTTCTTCTTGGGAGAAGCCCCATGATTGTTGGTCATGACGTGTAGGTACTTGGGCTGACTGATGAAACGAGACGCCGTGACCTCGACTGGCCAAGTCGTGGTTCGTGAGCGAGTGCCGGCGATCCTGAGCGCGCTCGCGTTCGGCGTTCCGACTTTCGGCGGGGCCTGCGCAGGATGTCTTGGAGTAGCGGTGGGTGCCGCGGCGATTGCTCCGCTGTCGGGCCTGGGCGGTGCGTGGCAGTTGTTGGTCGTCATGTCGGTCTCGGCTACCGTCACCGCGGTTTCGGTGACGGCTGAATCCGTGGCGTTGTTGAGGAGAGCGGCGGCGATCGTGCGGGCGGCGGTCTCGGCCGCGCTGATTTATGTCGGGGTGATGGCCATCGTGGCTGTCGTCTCCGCCCTCACCAGCGCCGGAACGAGCGGAGGCCCGGTGTTGCCATGACAATCTCGGATGCGCTCATCCCTCGATCGTGGCGACAGCTACTCGGTTGAGTCGTCGGTCGCTGTTCTAGTGCTGCGGGCGCCAACGAGCGCCCAGCCGCTGGCGCCGATCGCGAGTACGCCGAGGAGCGCGATGGTGTTGCGGTTGTTGGCGATCGCCCGGGTGAACCAGATTGATTGGCCTTCGAGAAAGCGGATCGGGCCGTAGCCGGTGGTGGTGGAGACGTCGGTGGTGAGGGTCCAACCCCAGTAGTAGACAATGAATCCGCCGGAGGCGATCAGCAGCAGCGCTGCGAGCCCGTTGACGTGTCGCGACACCTGCCGTAGCCGGCTGAGCATCGAGTGTTTGGCCACGGCGAGCGAGAGAGTGGCGACAGCAAGAACCAGCGTCATACCCAGCACGTACGCGCCAAGCGCGGCGAGCCCTGATAGCCACGAGGATCGAGTGGCGGTGCCTGCGACGATGCTCAAGAAGACCGGAAGGGTGCATGACAGCGATGCGATCCCATAGGTCATGCCGAAGCCCATCATCGAGCGGTAGCCGCGATCGCTGGGGGCGCCGGTGTGTGGCTGGGGAACCCGCCATTTCGGCTGCCACCCGATGAGCATCGCGACGCCAAGGATCAGAACACCGGCACCGATAAGCAAAGCGGCCCATGGCACATAGTCGATGAAGATCCGGACCCCGGCCTGGAACAGGGTCCCAATCACCGCGAATACCACCGTGAATCCGGCGGCCACCGCGGCGATCACGCCCAACGCCCTCCTGAGGCGCTGGGCAAGATCGAGATCGCGGTCGCTGTCGTCGCTGACGAACCAGGCCAGATATGCAGGCAACATGGCGAACCCGCACGGGTTGACCGTCGACACCATTCCTGCCGTCAGGGCCAAGGCCAGCGGCGCGTCGATCACAGCAGCAGCTCGTCAATGAGGTCGGTCAACGCCGGGCCGCTCAGCTGGCCACTCCAGGCCCGGGCGACCTTGCCGTCAGCATCGATGAACACAGTCGTCGGCATTCCAAGCGCTTCGAACGCGGTGAACAGCGAACCATCTGGGTCACGGGCAACGTCATAGGTGATCCCGGTCTGCTCGATCACCGCGAGGCCCGCCTCGGGAGGATCCGACAGGTTCAGCCCCACGAATGTCACCTGGCCTGCGACGTTCTGGGCGACGGCTTCGAACTCGGGCAGCTCTGCCAGACACGGCGTGCACCACGAAGCGAAGAAGTTCACCACGAGAGGCTCACCGAGGTATCGGTCCAGGGTGCCGGTAGACCCATCGAAGTTCACATACTGCACGCCGAGAGCCGGATCAGGCCCTACTGCATCGCCGCCGTCTTCATCGCCGTTTGCCAGTATCAGCAGCGCTGCGACACCGACGACGACAACGGCAACTCCCGCCCCCAGCCAGCGTTGGCGCTTGGCTGCACGTCGGTGCGTTGTTGGCTGTCTGCGTGCCATGGGTTACGCCTCCAGCATCGGGCGAAGTCTTTTCACGATCGAGGAACGCCATCGAGGCGCGGCGGCCTTTCGATCTCTCGCAGGGAAGCGTAAAGCCTCTCCCATAGGAGAAGGTCAAGAGCGCCAGGCCAGATCGCAGGCCGCGAACAGGCGCCGCACGGCTCTCAGGTTGCGCTATGTCGAGGCTGGTCGGGGGGATTCGAGAATATGGCAGTGCGTGGCGGTGGTGCTGGTGTGTGGGGCAGCAGCGGCGACGGCTGCGAGTTGGTGTAGGTCGGTCTGCATGGCTTGTAGGTCGTTGATGCGTTCTTGGAGGTCGGCGGCGTGTTTCGCGATGAGCTGGCGCACGTGATCACAAGGCGTGTGGCCGTTGTCGCGCAGTTCCAGAATCTCGCCGATCTCGCCGAGGGTGAACCCCACGGTCTGGGCGGTTCGGATGAACCTGAGCCTTTCCAGCGCTCGTTGGTCGTAGTCGCGATACCCGGACGCGGTCCGTGTCGGCGCCGCGAGGAGCCCGACTTTTTCGTAGTAGCGGACGGCTTCGGTGGTGATTTCGACGTCGTCGGCCAGTTGCCCGATTCGCATGAATCCGATGATACCACTTGACCCTGAAGCCGAGTTCAGGGTCTATGTTCAGTTGCGTAGGCAACGTCTGGAGGAGTCGGACCGCTATGAGCAACGAAACTGAGGGTGATGCTGAGACCAGTAGCGAGTCCTTTGTCCGATACGCGGCACTGGCGATTGCGGTTCTCATCGCCGGCCTTGTCGGCTACCTCGGGTTCGTCGTCTATCCCAGCCTCGAGCTGTCCGCCGGGGTTGGCGCGGGTCTCATAGTGCTCGCCGCTGCCGCGGGCATCGCCTCGTTCTTCTCTCCATGCTCGTTTCCGCTGCTCGTGGGAATGCTCGGCCGACCAGTGGCGGAGAGGGCACAGACTGGTGAGCGGCGCCAGCCAACCCGGAACTCTCTCGCATTCGCTGCGGCATTGTCGTTGGGTGTCGTGGCGTTCTTGGCGCTGCTTGGAACAGCGATCGCGCTGGGAGGTGACGCCATCATCAAAGACGTCACCTTCACCAGCATCACCGGTCGGATTCTGCGCATCACCGTTGGTACGTTCCTGATTCTCGTTGGGCTGATCCAACTCGGACGCATAACCCTTCCGCTGCGGCGATTCGAGCCCGCGTTAAAGAGTTTTCTGCGGCGCCAACGTCGAGAAGGCCGAGCACAGGGGCAACCGGAGTTGTTGAGATTCGGTCTGTTCGGGTTCGCCTACCTTGCCGCGGGGTTCGGTTGAACGGGTCCGATCCTGGCCGGTCTGGCCGGGCAATCCCTCATCGCCGGCGGAGCCTCCGCGGCATTCATCGCTTTCGGCGTCGCCGCGCTCATGATCGTCATCTTGATGTTCGCGCTCGCCTTGATCGTCGGCGCTGCCCAACAACGCACCGTCGACGCACTCAAGGCAGGAGCACCCACAGTCAAACGCTGGGGCGGACGGATCCTGTTGGGTGTCGGCGTCTGGTTCATCGCACTCGGAGTGTTCTCCGACTTCTTCGCCGATGTCTTCCCCGTATAGGGCTGTGATATTGGCCATACTGGCGTGGTCCGCCGCGCGCGGAATGACGCCGGTCCGTTCCGGGGTTCGGCCGGTGAGCAACGAAGGGATCCAAAATTGACCAACGCTCCCCTCGAGCAAGTCGTGCGCCTACTCGAGACCTCCTGTGACGCTCCGCCAGCCGCGGTAGATGCCATCCAACACCACGGCCTGATGTCATTGCTGACCGGCACGCCGGTGACCCTTGCCGACATCAGCGATGAGAGCGGCGTCTGTATCGACGAGATCCGCGCAGGCGTAGCCGGCCTTCAGGCGGCCGGCCGAATCGAAGTGGAAGGTTCGAGAGTCATTGGCGTCGGCGGCCTTACCATCAGCCCGACGATCCACACCCTGGCCTTACCCCTCGCGACGATCCACACCTGGTGCGGCCTCGACGCCGTCGGCATCCCCGCTGCACTGGCCCTCGATGCAGACGTATCGACAAGTTGCCCCCACTGCGCCAACCCGATTCAGATCAAACTCACGCAGGGAGCGCCAGAACCCGATGAGGCGATTCGCCTCTTCTGCCCCACCGCGCCCTGCTCGGACGTGAGAACCGACTTCTGCGCAGCAGCCAACCTGTTCTGCAACCGTGACCACCTCAACCACTGGGCCAACTCCAACCCCACCGAGGGGACCGAACTCGACCTGCATGAGACCGCTGAGCTGGGTCGGGCCATGTGGGGACGCCACCGCCCACCTTCGACAGAATCGCAATCTCGATGAACAACGAAGCGATGACGTTCGGGTTTGTCACTGCCGGCCGACAAATCGGGCCGATCGGAAGCGTCGTGCGTCTCTGCGTTGGGACGGGCCTGCTCGTCGCCGGCGTCGGGGCCGGGCCCACCATGGCCGATGTCGTCGGTGCTGTCGTAGTTCTTCCGCTCGTCGAGCTGGCCGTGGTGTGGGTGCTGCGTCGGCCGGGAGCGCCGCCGATTCACCTCTACGGCGCCCGTGGTTACGCCGTCAACTTCGGCATCGCCGGGGCGCTCTGGGTGCTGTGGACCATTCCAGCCATGTTGTTCTACGGCGGTTCGATACTGCTCGCATTCGCCCGCGGCTACGCCGGCTGCGAGATCCTTGCGATCTCCAACCTCCTACGGCGACGCGACGACCAACTTGCCTGCGCCTTCTTCTCCCCGATCGACGGGCTTGAGGGCTCAACCTGAACCCTCAGACGGGCGCCACGCGCGGGCCGCCTGCGCGATCAGCGAAAGTCGCGCCTCAGGCTCAGGGTCGCGTCGAAAAGCTCACAGAAAGCTCACGGGACAACCGTAAACAGGAGGGAGCAGAAGGAAGCAAAGGGGAGAACGAACCTCTACGAAAACCGCCTCTGAGCAGGCAGAACAGCTATACCCGCAGGTCAGGCCGCATGGGGCGGAAATAGTCTCAAAGGGCTCATAACCCGAAGGTCGCAGGTTCAAATCCTGCCCCCGCCACTAAACGAAAGGCCCGGAAACTAGCGGTTTCCGGGCCTTTGTTGTTTCTCGGGCCGGTAGGGCGATGTACCAGGTCTGGACCATGTCAAACCGGTGTCAAACACAGCAGCGTGTCATCATTGGCGAATGACACGACTCCGAATATCCGTTGACCTGGGACCGTCGGCCACAGTTGGCGAGCTTGCCACCGTGGTCGGGCGATTCTCCCTCGTTGCGGATCTGGCCCTTCGGTGGTCGGAGGTGGGTCTCCGCGATGCGGCCGTTGCGGACGTCGAGCTCACACTGGTCGAGACGCGCGAGGTCGGCAGATTCGCAGAGCAACTAAGCGAGCAGGAACGGTCAGAACTTGATAGCTACTTCCGCGCTGCCAGCCTGTGGGAGGATTTCGGGCGCCTTCCGCCGGACATCTACTTCGAGGAGTGGTATCACCTGTTTCGTCGGCGCGGTAAGCGCGGGCTACCGCTTGTTGCGGCCGCCTGGAGCCCACTTGTGGGACCGCCGCGAGTTGTCGACGCTGCGCCACGGGCATTCTCTCGGCTCGTGGGTGTCGAGCTGTCGGAGCGGCTCGATGGACCTCCCACTGTCGAATCAATGCGGTACGAGAATCCTTGGGAGATCGTCCTGACCGCGGCCGCGAGCTTTCTCGGTGGAGGAGCATTAACCGGACTCCTAGTGCTCGGTCGGGATTGGCGATCGGGGAAGCGGCAGGCGGCTGCGGAGGCAGTCAAGGTCGAGGTTGAGGCTGACAAGACCAGCGCAGAGGCGCGAGAGATCAATGCCCGAGCTTCACAAGAGGAAACGAAGGCAAGGGTGCTAGCCGCAGTGGCCGACGAGTTGCTCGCTCGCCCAGCGGCCTCGCTCAACGTCGAGGATCTTCGAGACCTGCTCGAGGAGGACGGCGCAGCTCTCGACGCACTTGCGGACTTCGCTGCTCTCGGGCCGGTCGTCGAAGAGCTTCCGGAGCTCGAGTCGCCTGCCTAGCTCTCCGCTACGAGCCGGGCGATGGTTTCGGCCGCGTCCGCCTGCATGCCCGGGATTACGTGGGCGTACTGCTTCAACGTGAAGGCTGGGCTCTCGTGACCGAGGCGCTCGCTGATGACCTTCGGCGGGACGCCGGCCCGCAATGCGATGGTGGCGTGGGTGTGGCGGAGGTCATGAAGCCGGATCTTCGGTAGGTCGGTCTTGGCCACGAGTCGCTCGAACGCCTGGGTGTAGGTCTGCGGGTGCAACGCCTCCCCGTTCTCCTTGCAGAACACAAGGTCGCCGTCCTCGTAGTCGGCCCCCCACCCTTCCTTCTCGTCGACTTGGCGCTTGCCGTGGAGTCTCAACTGGTCGACTGTGCCGGGATCGAGATCGATCACCCGAGCCCGGTGGTTCTTGGGCGTCGACACGACGAGTTCGTAGGCCACTGATACCAGCGCCTGTCGTACGTGAATGCGAGCGGCATTAAGATCAACGTCAGCCCATCGGAGCCCAAGCACCTCGCCGCGGCGCATCCCTGTCATCGCTGACACGTGCCATGCGGCTTCGAGCCGATGCGCGGCGACCAGCTCGAGGAAGCATCGAAGCTCGTCAGGCGTCCAGAACCGAAGCTCGGCCGTTGAGCGAGCGCGTGGCCGGGGTGGCTTCGCTCGTTCAGCAACATTGGCTGCGGTAACGCCAGCATCGAGCGCATCGGCCAGTGCTTTGTGCAGGATCGTATGGATGTACCGCACGGTCTTTGCGCTGAGTCCGCCGGGTCCGTTGCGGCGCCCATTCGCCAGGAGGTCGCCGTACAGCGAGTTCAGCTGACCGGGTCCGATGTCACGGATGCTTCGGCCGCCGAGCGTCGGCAGCACGTGATGGCTCATGTTCCGGCGGTAGGACTCGAACGTGCTCGGCTTCACCTGTGTCCCGACGGTCGGTAGCCACTTGTCCTCGACCCACTCTCGCAGGGTCAGCTTGGTGGGCTCGGTGTATGTGCCGTCGTGCAGGTCAACGACGATCTTCGATCGGGCGACCTCGGCTTCCTTGCGTGTGCGGAAGCCGCCGTGCCACTTCTGGCGGCGCTTGCCGTCTGCGTCTCGGCCCAAGTCGACGACAACGTACCAGTTGACGGTCTCCTTGCCGGCCTTGGTGGTGTGGGTGCGCTTGCGAATGTGTCCCTGCATCACGCCACCTCACGCGGCCGGCGCCGAAACGCCGAGCCACTCGAGCAACGCCGGAACTGGCACGATCACTCGCCGGCCGAGCTTGCGGCAGGGGATCTCGCCACGCCGTGCGGCTTCGTACGCTGCCGTGCGCCCGAGGCCGAGTAGTGATGCGACTTCCTCCACGGAGAGGGTGAGTCGGGTCTCGATGTCGTCGAGGCCAAGCGGTTGAGAGCGCGTACGCTCGTTCATGTCGGAACCTCCCAAGGGTTCTGGCCAGGCCCCGGGGTGTTGGCGCACCGCCGGGGCCACTTGATGTCTACGTGAATAGACTATCGGGCAAGCGAGACCTTGTCAACGTGTATAGACTCGGTCAATCATGGGAAGACTGGTCGATCTCGACGATTTGATTGATGTGGGGGACGTGGCCGAGATGCTCGGCCTCGCGCACAAGAACAGCGTCACCACCTACATGCGGCGATACGACGACTTCCCCGAGCCAGCGATCGAGTTCGCTGACGGCAAGTGCCGAGCGTGGCTGCTGCAAGACATCGAAGACTGGCGGGACGGACGACAGGGGAACACGAGTGGCGACTGACCTAAGCGAAGTCAAGACGCGCCTGTGGGAGGCGGCGGACCAGCTTCGGGCCAACTCAGAACTGCAAGCCTCTGAGTACTCACAGCCGGTTCTTGGCCTGATCTTTCTCCGATTCGCCGAGGAGCGCTTTGCGAAGGCTGAGGCCGAGATTGGTTCAGGCAGCGCGCGAAACCCCATCGGGCCTGACGACTACAAGGCCAAGGGGGTGCTCTTCCTGCCGCCCGAGGCCCGCTACGAACATCTGCTGAATCAGCCCGAGGCTGCGGACGTGGGGCGCGTCGTCAACAACGCGATGTCCGCGATCGAGGATAACAACGCTGAGTTGAAGGGCGTGCTGCCGAAGGTCTACGGCACGTTGCCCAATGATGTTCTCGTCGAACTACTTCGCATCCTCAACTCCTCCGCTGGCGACATCGAAGGCGATGGCTTCGGACTGGTGTACGAGTACTTCCTCGGTCAGTTCGCAATGGCCGAGGGCCAGGGCGGCGGCGAGTTCTTCACGCCGACGTCGATCGTTCGGTTCATCGTGGAAGTACTGGAGCCGTACGAAGGGAAGGTCTTCGATCCAGCCTGCGGATCGGGCGGCATGTTCGTGCAGTCGGCCGACTTCGTCGAACGCCACCAAGGAAACCCTGCAAGCGAGCTGTCCATCTACGGCCAAGAGAAATCGCGGCGCACCGTTCCCCTGGCCAAGATGAACCTCGCGGTTCATGGCTTGAGCGGAGACATTCTCGTCGGCAACTCCTACTACGAGGACCGCCACGACAGCGTTGGCAAGTTCGACTTCGTTATGGCAAACCCGCCGTTCAACGTCGACGGCGTCGACCCCGCGAAGCTTGCTGACGACCAAAGGTTCCCGTTCGGACTGCCGCTCAACCAAGACGGCACGATGAGAACGGCGAACTACCTCTGGATTCAGAGCTTCCTCTCATCGTTGACGAACGACGGGCGCGCTGGCTTCGTAATGGCGAACGCAGCGGGCGATGCGCGCGACTCCGAGCTCGAGATCCGGCGCAAACTCATCGAGCAACGCGTCGTCGACGTGATCGTTGCGGTCGGCTCCAACATGTTCCTGACAGTCACACTTCCCGTCACTCTCTGGTTCTTCGACCAGGGCAAGGCAAACGGGCTACGGCTAGATGAGGTGCTCTTCATCGACGCCCGGGAGATCTACAACGTCGTCGACCGGGCACACCGTGACTGGACGGACGTGCAGGTTGAGTACCTGTCGAACATCGTCCGCCTTTGGCGCGGAAACGAGCCGGAGTTCGTAGCAGGCAGCGAGGAGCTTCTAGGGCTGACGTTCCCAGATCAGCGTTATGGCGACGTGCCCGGGCTCTGCGCCTCGGCGGCTGTGACCGAGATTGAAGAGCAAGGGTGGTCGCTCAACCCCGGACGGTACGTCGGCGTAGCAGGTCGTGATGTTGGCGGCGCGGAGGAATTCGAAACGTCACTTGGGCGTCTCGAGTCGGAGTTTCTTGACCTGGTGAATTCAGCGGGTGAACTCGAAGACCGAGTTGGCAAGGTCCTGCGAGGGATTCGTCGGTGACAGAACCTGCTTGGCAGACAGCAAAGCTGGACGAGATGGCAACGGTGGCACGGGGCCGCTCGCGCCACCGCCCGCGGAACGCCGAGCACCTCTACGGAGGGCCGTACCCCTTCGTTCAGACGGGTGAGGTCAAGGCGGCTGAGTTCTGGATTCGTGGTACTGAGCAGACCTACTCGGAGGCTGGCTTGGAGCAGAGCCGTCTTTGGCCGGCTGGAACAGTCTGCATGACTATCGCGGCGAATATCGCAGAGAGTGGGATGCTCGCCGTCGATGCGTGTTTCCCCGACTCTGTCGTTGGGGTGGCGCCGCTTGAAGGAGTCGCCGATGCGAGCTATCTGAAGTACGCGCTTGACTTCATGAAGTTCCGTTTGCAGGCAGTGTCTGGCGGGACAACACAGGACAACCTCTCGACGGACAAGTTGCTCCGATTCGACTTCCCAGCGCCACCGCTTCGAGATCAGCGGCAGATTGCTTCGGCATTGCGTTGCTTCGACGACCTGATCGAGAACAACCGGCGGCGGATTGAGATCTCGGAGGAGATGGCTCGGTTGTTGTACCGGGAGTGGTTCGTGCACTTCCGGTTCCCCGGGCACGAGGACGTCGAGATGGTCGACTCCGAACTCGGCCCCATCCCCGAGGGGTGGGAGGTCGCGCGCTTGCCGGAGCTCTGCTCGTTGGTGATGGGCCAGTCGCCAAAGTCGGAGTTCTACAACGATTTCGGCGACGGTCTGCCCTTCCACCAGGGGGTGACGGACTTCGGGTTCCGCTTTCCGTCCCACCGAAAGTGGACGACCGTCGACAAAAGGGTTGCCGAGCAAGGAGACATCCTGTTCAGCGTGAGAGCACCCGTCGGGCGCATAAATGTTGCGCCAGACCGGTTGGTGGTAGGCCGTGGGCTCAGCGCGATTCGAGCGAAGGATGGCCGACAAGAGTTCATGCTCCTTCAACTGAAGGATCGCTTCGCGGTTGAGGATTCGATCGGTGGGGGAACGATCTTCAATGCGGTCACCAAGACGGACATGGAGAGGATCGAGCTGTTGCGCCCGACGAGCGAAGTCGCGGAAGCGTTCGAAGCAGCAGTCGTGCCTTTGGTGGAGCTCGGCGAGAATCTGACTAAGCAGAACAGAGTGCTTAGAGAAGCCCGGGATCTACTCCTCCCGCGCCTGGTCTCTGGCGAGCTCGACGTGTCGGAGCTCGACGTGTCGGAGCTCGAACTGGATGGGGTTTTGGCGTGAGCGGGAAGCCGGGGTCGGAGGATGCTGCTGTCGAGCAGCCGGCGATGGAACTGCTTGCCGAGCTCGGCTGGGAGACGCTCAACGCGCACGGCGATCCCGATGAGCTCGGTCGTCAGAGCCGTGCCGAAGTGGTGCTCGAAGAGCGCCTGCGGCTCGCAGTACGGCATTTGAACCCCGGCCTCGATGACGGTGCGCTGGACGCTGCGGTTGCCGAGTTCGTGGAGGATCGGTCGTCGCTCGACCCGGTGCGTGCCAACAAGGCGGTGTGGGAACTCCTACGTGATGGGGTGACGGTGCAGGCCGAGACGGCCGATGGCTCGAAGGAGCCGCGGAGGGTTTCGTTCATCGACTGGAACACCTCGGACAAGAACGAATGGCTGACGGTGCAACAGCTGTGGGTCACCGGCGACATGCACACGCGGCGTGCCGACATCGTGCTGTTCGTCAACGGCATCCCGCTCGGCTTCCTCGAACTCAAGGCCCCAGACAAGCCGGTCTACGACGCGTACCACGACAACCTGCGGGCGTATCGGGCAGAAATCCCGCAGCTGTTCTGGTTCAACGGGTTCGTGATCCTTTCCAACGGCTCCGATGCTCGAATGAGTTCGGCGTACGCACCGTGGGAACACTTCGCAGAGTGGAAGAAGATCGACGACGAGTCCGAGCAGGGGCTTGTCTCGCTCGAGACCATGCTTCGAGCTACCTGTGCGCCGGCGCGAATGCTCGACATCGTCGAGAACTTCACCGCCTTCACCGAGACGGGGGGCACCGTCGGCGAGGACGGCACACGAAGCGGCAGCCTCGTCAAGAAGGTCGCAAAGAACCATCAGTACCTCGGCGTCAACAGCGCCCTCGAAGCCACCTACGAGGTCAAAGAGCGAGACGGGCGGCTCGGCGTGTTCTGGCACACCCAGGGCTCAGGCAAGTCGCTCTCGATGCTCTGGTTCACGCAGAAAGTGCTCCGCAAACGTCCCGGCAACTGGACGTTCGTGCTGGTCACCGACCGCAAGGAGCTCGACGAACAGCTCTACGAAGAGTTCGCCGACAGCGACGTCATCACCTCCGGTGTTGAGGTGCACGCAGAGAGCTCGGCCCATCTGCGGGAGCTGCTGGGTCAGGATCACCGCTATGTCTTCACGCTGATCCACAAGTTCATCCCGGCTGAACGAGGCGACGACATGCCCGTGTTGTCGGAACGCGATGACATCATCGTCATCACCGACGAGGCCCACCGCTCGCAGTACGACACGTTGGCTGCCAACATGCGGGCCGCGCTGCCGAACGCATCGTTCCTCGGCTTCACCGGAACCCCGCTGATCGAAGGTGAAGAAGAGGAGACCCGCCGGGTCTTTGGTGATTACGTGTCGGTGTACAACTTCGCCGACTCCATCGCCGATGGCGCCACAGTCCCGCTCTACTACGAGAACCGCATCCCCGAGCTTCAGCTCACCAACGAGAACTTCGACACCGAGCTCGAAGAGCTTCTCGAAGAGGCAGAGCTGGACGAGCGCCAGGAGAAAGCGGTTGCTCGCAGGTTCTCCCAGCAGTACCAGCTGATCACCCGGCCCAAACGGCTAGAAGAGATTGCCGCCGACTTGGTCGAGCACTTCGCTAACCGAGGGTTCCTCGGCAAGGGCATGTTCGTCGCCATCGACAAGGCCACCGCGGTGCGGATGTACGACCTGGTTTCGGCCGAGTGGGCTCGGTACATCGAACGGCTCGAAGCTGAGGTGGAGGCGCTGCCTCGGCTCGAGCGCGGGCCGAAGGCGTCGCAGCTGAAGTGGATGCGAGAGACCGACGTGGCGGTCGTCGTTTCGCAGGCGCAGAACGAAGTTGAGGACATGGCCGAACTTGGCCTCGACATCGATCCGCACCGTCGGAAGATGAACGACGAGGACCTCGACAGCCGGTTCAAGGATCCGGACGATCCGTTCCGACTGGTGTTTGTCTGCGCAATGTGGCTCACCGGGTTCGACGCGCCGTCGACGTCGACCGTGTATCTCGACAAGCCGATGCGCGGGCACACGCTGATGCAGACGATCGCTCGCGCAAACCGGGTGTTCCCTGACAAGGACAACGGGCTGATCGTCGACTACATCGGCGTCTTCAGGAACCTGGAGAAGGCTCTCGCCATCTATGGCATCGACCGCAGCGGCGAGGTCGACACGCCGATCCAGCCGACAGACCAGTTGGTCGCCGACCTCGACGCAGCACTTGCCGAGGCCGAGGACTACCTCGCCCGACAGGACTTTGAGCTGACCGATCTCGAGGACGCTAAGGGGTTCGAGTACGTCAACCTGCTCGGCTCGACGGTCGAGGCATTGCTCATCGATGAGGCGACCCGCAAGGGGTGGATGGCCCTCGCCAACCGAGTCCGGAAGGCGTACAAGGCGCTCATGCCGGACCCAGTGGCGATCAGGGCCACCAAACGAGTGTCGGCCATCCGAAACATCGCCAACAAGCTTGCAGCCCAGAACGAACGGCCCGATATCTCCGACGTCATGGACGGCGTCGCCGACCTGCTTGATCGATCTGTTGGCACGAAGGAGTACATCATCCGGGCAGCCGGGGAGCAGGAGGCGCTGCTCGACCTCAACAAGATCGACTGGGAACAACTCGCGATCACCTTCGCAGCCAACAAGCGGACCGCAGCCAAAGCCGCCGAGCGCGAGCTGGAGAAGCAGGTCGAAGACGCTGTCCGCAAGAATCCCACGGTTGTCCACCTTGCCGAGCGGCTCCGCCAACTGATCGCCGAGTACAACGCAGGAACCCTCAACACCGAGGAATACCTCCGCCGTCTCGCCCAACTCCACGGCGATCTCGACGATCATCAGAAGCGAGTTGTCGAAGAGGGTCTCTCGGAGGCCGAGCTTGCAATCTTCGACCTGCTCACCAAGCCGGCGCCGGAGCTGTCGGACGGTGAGTTGAAGAAGGTCCGCACCGCATCGAAACGGCTCCTCGAGCACATCGAGAACGCGCTGGTGCTCGACTGGAAGAAGAAGGAGCAGGCGAAGGCGGACCTGCGGGTTGCGATTCGCCGGGTGCTCGACGATGAGCTTCCCGAGGTCTACGGCAGGGAGATCTTCGACGAGAAGCGTGAAGCGATCTACGAGCACATCTATGCCAGCTTCGGCAACGAGGGCGAGAGCGTCTACGACGGCTCCTTGGAAGAGGTGGCTGGTGCGACAGCAACGGCAACCGCGGAGTTGCCGGGCTCTGCCAGCGAGTTGACGAGTGCAGACGTCCTTCTGTCCGCGGCCGAGCGCAAAGCCGCCATGCTCGAAGAGTTCTTCGGTACCCGCGAGACATGGGCGCTGCCGGTTGAGCAGATCATGGAGATGGGCGACGAGACCGAAGTGGTCGAGTTCAAGATGAGCGCCCTCTGGGATACGGACGGCAAGGTCTCCAAGAAGGCGCCGTGGGTCATCGCCAAGACCGTCGCTGGCTTGGCAAACAAGGCCGGCGGCACGCTCCTGATCGGGGTCACGGACTCGGGCGAACCGTGCGGCTTGCGAGCGGACTACGAGACCTTCAACAAGCGTCAGGACATCGACGCCTGGGTCAACTTCATCACCGACGTGCTCATCAATCAGCTCGGCCGCTCGGTGCTTCGACGCCTCCGCGTGCGCATCCACATCATCGACGGGCACGAAGTCTGCCGCATCGACGTACCAGCCCTGTCGTCACCAACTTGGCACGACCAAGGCAAGGATGACCCCATCCTTTGGGAGCGGTTACCGAACTCCACACGCAAGGTCCCGAAGGATGAGGTCGATGAGTTTCTGATCGACCGGTTCGGAGTCGTTGATGCCTGAGTTTGATGACCCGTTCGGCGAAGATGCGGACGAGACCACTTACGCGCAGGGCCGTCTTGCTGATCGCACCTACGCCTCGAAGAGCTTCCCGCTCAAGAGAACGAATAGCGAGGATGACGGAAGCCCTGCCCGCTTCGTCTGCAAAGTCTTAGACCCCGCCTCGGAATCCACGGTGGAATGTGAAGGCGAGGAATGGCTCATCAGCGAGACTCCGAAGGGGCGATACCAGTTCAAGCTTCTCATCGCTCGTCAATCGTGGAATGTGAAGGAACTCTGGATCCAACGCGTCCCTGCGCCCGGCGCCGGCGGCGCGGTGAAGAACCTACTAAACCTCAAGCAGCCGGAGGTATCGAAGCTCGTCGAGTTTCTGAAGATGCTCGAGTCGATTCCGGTCGAAGGCGATACCGCGGTCCGAGTAGACGACAGCCTGGTGCGGGACCTCTTCGCCGACCCGACGGCGATTCAGACCCTGTACAACCAAGACGTCGACAGGTTCCGCCGTTTGATCAGTGACGACGCCGCGGCCCGTGACGTCGTAGCAATCGCGGCTCGCCGCGATGCTGTCGGTCGGTTTCGGAAGCTCCTCCACGACGAGTCGTACTTCGACGCTGAAGTGGATTCGGTTGGCAAGGGTTCGCCGGAGCGGGTTTGGCAGAAGCTATTCGAGGAAAACCCCTGGATGCTGGGCGCAACGCTTAGCTCGCAGCTGCTTACTGCGTGGTGTGAGGAACGGCTGGAGCAGGTCGTAGACGGCTTCGACATCACTGGGCCGGGCAAACGGACCGACGCTCTTCTCCGGACGGCCGGGCGTATCCGATCAATGGTGTTTGTCGAGATCAAGACGCATCGCTCGAAGCTGCTTGGTTCTGAGTACCGAGGTGGGTGTTGGTCAGCATCGTCGGAGCTGTCCGGTGGCGTCGCCCAGATCCAGGGCACTGTCCATCGAGCCGTCGAAGAGATTGGAAGCCGGATCGCAACCCGAGACGCAGACGGTGCAGAGATGCCAGGCGATGTGACCTACCTCTTTCGCCCTCGGGCTGTGCTCGTAGTTGGGGAGCTTGGGCAACTTCAAGGCTCCGCTGGTGGGGACCACCCGGACAAAGTGCGATCTTTCGAGTTGTTCAGAAGAAGCCTGACGGAGCCGGAGGTAGTCACGTTCGACGAACTGTTGGCTCGAGCCGAGTGGCTGGTACAAGCTGCAGCGGCCGAGGAGCCCTCGCCGCCCGATGATGTCTGATGTCAAACAACTGTCAAACGAACCGGTCCGTACGTGGCGTGCCAGAGCGCTCCGACCGGGTTCGACGGCCTTGACGCCCGCATGAACGGGCGGTTGGCGGCCTGGTGAACACACACCCGGACGGCCGTTCGTAACTCATAACCCGAAGGTCGCAGGTTCAAATCCTGCCCCCGCCACCAATGTGATG
>CAZDEB010000005.1:0-2881 GCA_964504305.1 uncultured Candidatus Nemicrothrix sp.
CGCACTACGAACGGGCCCTTGCGCTTGTGTCGCACTACGGGTCTGAGGATGCCGGCGCCGAGTTTGAGACCGAGGTTCTCCTTGCCTATCTGCCGAGCCTTCTCGGCTCGAAAGGTTACGTCGAAGATGTCAATGTCTCCGTTGATCGTGTTGTGCAGCTCACTCGTCGGCGTAGCGATCCCCAACGGGCATTCAAGGCCCTGTTTCTTCGCTGGCTGAGTTTGTTGGCCCGCGGAACAGTCGACGTCGCCCACCACTTTTCTGAGAACTTGCGCGATTTGGTTGCGCAATGCGACAGCGAAGTGGCCGAGATGATGCATCAGCGGATGCTCGGAACCACTCACATGTTCCGTGGCGAGTTCGACGCGGCCAGCGAGGCGCTCGAACATTTCGAAGAGAACTACAACGAATCCGCCCACGGCCTCGCCATGTCTGAGTTTGGTGCCACCGACAACTACAGCACCGTTCAGTGTTGCCGGATTTGCATCGCCGCGTTGCGAGGCGATGCGTCACTTAGTCGCGATCTTCAAGAGATGACCGCGGCGAACGCCGCGATGCTTGGGCTTCCTCACAATCGCTGCCATGTGCTGGCCTACGGTGGTGCGTGCGCCGCGGCGTTGGTCGGCGACTGGTCGACGATGATGGCCTACTCGCAACAACTCGAAAAGTTGGCGCGCGAGCACGGACTGCCGTTTTGGTTGGCGACCGCGTCGATGTACCGCGGGATCGGCTATGTGTTGGAGGGGGCACCTCGCCGCGGTCAAGAAGCGTTCGACGCCGGCGTCGGATGGTTCCGCGAGCAAGGGTCGAGTTTTCTACAACCAACATTTCGGGTGATGTACGAGTCGGCCAGCGCCGAAGCGGGCTTGCTTGGTTCGACCGCGGCGCTGCATGCGCTTGACGGTCAGCTAGATGATGGCGAACGCTGGGTGAGGCCCGAGATCCTGCGGCTCCGCGGACTCGATGCGATTCGATGTGACGACACGGCGACGGGCCGCGAGCTGCTGACCACCGCGCTCGAACTCGCGCAGACTCAGAAGACGTTGGCCAACGCCGAGCGCATCGAGGCGGATGTGCTCGCCGCCGTCGATCCCGTGTGTGAGGCGAACTAGGTTCTGGTCATGGAGAACGCCGCGCTGCCGCAACCGACCACCGACATCGCCCAACTTTGCTCGGACCTTGACACTTGGGGCTATTGCCGGGCCAAAGATCTCCTCGCTGCTGAAACGGTCGGTGCGATACGTGATCGTTTGGCCGCGCAGGCCAAAGCCGAACGAGAGCTCGAATTGGACCATCCGTTTCCGGCCGAAGCCGACGGCGACCAAATGAACCAGTGGGTCTATCTCCTGCACAACAAGGGCGAAATTTTTCGACAGCTGCCGCTGCATCCCACAGCGCGGGCACTGGCGACCCATGTGCTGGGCGAAAGTCATCTGTTGTCGGCATTCGATTCTCACATCACTGCTCCCGGCAACAAGGCCATGCCGGTGCACACCGACCAGTGGTGGGTGCCACAACCAGAATTGCCTGGGGTGGCGCACAACCGTCAGGGAGATCTGGTGCGGGGCAATGGACCGTTCGGCGAACCGATCAAGGCTGATCGAGCAATCGCTGGTCCGTTTGTACTGAATGTGATGTGGATGATCAGCGACTTCACGGTGGCCAACGGCGCCACCCGGTTTGTTCCCGGCAGCCACTTGAGCGGGGTTCAGCCAACTGGCGAACAACGCCCAGACGAAGTACAGCCCGAGGGCACGGCCGGCTCAGCGGTCATCTGGGACGGCCGAATGTGGCACGCTTCGGGGCTCAACACTTCCAGCGAGCCGCGCTACGGGCTCACGACGTTCTTTTCGGCGCCTGTCGTGCGATCGCTCACCAACATGACGTATGGCACCCGGCCCGAAGTCTTTGCTCAACTCGACGACGAACTCAAGGAGCTTCTCGGCTTTGCTCCGTGGAACGGCTACGGAGCGACCGACGAACCCAACGCCGTGTTTGCTCGACCGGCCAGCGAAACCACTGGTGAGCTCTGAAGCGATGTTTGCAGCCGCGCTGTGACGCCAACCCCGCATCCTCAGGATTTACCTTCGACGGCTGCGCCCGCCAATGGTTCGTTGGCGGCTTGGATTGCCGCCCTACGAAGTCGTCGCCGCGTCGAGGGCCCCTAGCCGGCTCACCGTCTTGAACCGTGGTCACTTCAGACTGGCGCTTCGTAGAGCAAACCTTCGATGTAGCCAACTGTGAGCTCCGGGTTCTCGTAGCAGTAGTCGCTGACTAACGCATCGACGTCGAGAATCTCGGGATGATTGTCGATCAATGCCAGGCATTCGCTGAGAACCACTTCGTGGTCAACGGTCGTGTGCTCGGCATCGAGAATGGCGGAGTACTGCTCAATGTCCAAGAGTGCCGCCTCCGGGTTCTTCAGGCACGAATCCATGAGGTAGGTATCGAACTCCAACAGCCGCGGGTGATTCTCTATCCACCAAGCGCACTCGTCGGCCGGTGTCGCAAAACTATTGGGGGAGTCAATGCCCCGACCCTCGGTATTCGCGTTGACCTCGTCGAACATCAGACCGATGTCGACGAGCGCAAAATGGGGGTTGTCGAGGCACGAGTCAACCAGCAAGGGATCGATCTCGAGCAGTTCGGGATGGGCTTCAACCGTGGCGAGGCATTCGTAGAGCGCCTCGAGGCGCGATGCCTCGGCGGCGTCGTTGCGGGCGACGGCCGTGTCAATCTCCATCAATGTGGTCTCGGGATCTGCGTAGCACCAGCCCGAGAGGCCCGGGTTGGCCTGATCCACTTCGGGGTGCGCCACGATCCCCGCCAAACACTCCTCGAGGGCGGCTTCGTATGCCTGAGTAATCATTTCCTCCTCGGT
>CAZDEB010000005.1:2981-10906 GCA_964504305.1 uncultured Candidatus Nemicrothrix sp.
GAAAGCGTCAGCGCCGGTGATGGCGATGCCGGTGATGGTCCCGGTGGCAATCAGGCCGTACGCGATCTTCTTGGCGAGTGGACGGTTGACCACGACCCTCTTGCGGCGAGGAGGTGCGGGCGGCTCTGCTTGCGCTCGGCGTTGATAGTCCCGAATCTTCTCCCGCTGGGCGCGAGCTCGGCCGGCGGCTCGGTCGCGGCGCCGTTGGGCCCTGTTCAATTCTCGCCGCGCTCGACGCTGAGCCGGGCTCCCTTGAGGGCTCGAATCGATTGTCTGTTGCCAGTGGTTCACGGTTTCTTGGTGGCGTGCCGCGGTTCGTTCGGCCTGTCCAGCCCTGTGTTCGGCGATATTGGTGAGGTTGGTGAGGTTGCTCATTTCGGTCTTCTTTCAATGGGGCGCCCCTGGGTGGTGCGCTCTGGACTCATCAAAGAACCCCACCGTGAGACAACCGCAAAAACCACGAGCCGCTCCGTGGTCGTCAAAACGCGAAGAGCCCCCCTCCGGCGAACGCCAAGCGGGGCTCTGGGCGACGAGTCGTTGAAATTTCAGTCGTTGCCTCCAATGGACCAATCGATGGTGGGGGCGTTGGGCTCAAACTGTTCAGGCCCGAATGCGCTCAGCGGCTCTCCGGGATCGAGGTCGACGACTCTGTCGATCATCTCGTCGATTGGTGACGAGATCGGGGCGAACTCGGGTCGGTCGGGCGCCGGGTCAGACGGTGCGTCCGGGTTGGCGAAGTCCCAGAGGTCACTGAGCGAGGGTTCTGCCGCGGGAATGTCGGACGGGTCCAGTGGGACTGGCCGACCATCGGGGCCGAACAAGTCGTCAAACTCGATCGGGAATTCCTCGTTGAAGGAATCAATGGCGTCCTCGAGTTCTTCTTGTGTTGCGCCTTGTGACTGCTCCGGTGGAGCTTCTTGGGGCTCCGGCAGAGGCAGCCCGTAAGGCGTGGGAGGGAGGCCCGTGCGTATCCAATCCACGACATCGTCTTGGTTGCTGTCCCCGCCGTCCGATGATTGCTCGGGTGTGACCTCCACGCGGCAGGGCACGAGTTTGCCGTCGACCCACACCCATCGGACGTGAACGTCATCAGGGAACTCGGGCCAATCTGATGGATCGGTCGGGTCGGTCGGATTTCCTGCTGGCGGAGGCGGGCCTTGTTGCGCGGCGCGTGCAGGGTCATCGTCTTGGAGAAGCCAGAAGCCGGCGAAGATCATCCCGCCGACGGCGATCATCACCCCGGCGAGCCAGAGTCCGATTGTTGGGCCCGAGGCACGCTCCGCATTGACGGCTGTTGTCGGGTTCGTCTCGACCCTTTGGCCAACGCTCTTGGATTCTGAGTTGGCGCCTACGGACGGTGCTGTCGACGTGGTGGTCGTGCTGGCGAGTTGGGTGGCCGATATGGCCTGGGTGGTGTCGCGGGAAGCTGGCGTCGTAGTCGGTGGGGTGCTCGTGGTAGTGGCCGTCACCGTTGCCGGGGGAGTCTCGATCAACAGTTGCCCGGCAACGAACGAGCCGTACTCGCCGATCACGTCGAGTGGGTGGGTACCGGCGTCCGCGGTTGGAGCGACGGCTATCGATATCGAGAAGTCGCCCGCCTCGGTGCTAACCGTTGATGCGATGGTTTGGCTGTCCAGTTGTACGGCGATCGGTTCAGTGCTCTGGAAGCCGGTGCCGGCCACGACGGTGGATGATCCTGCGGTTACCGGATCGCTGAAGCTGACGTGGGGGACCCGGATGGGTTTGGGTGGGGCGCTGGTTGTTGGTGGTGCGCTGGTTGTTGCTGGTGCGCTTTTCGCAACGACGCCCAGGTCAAGACCAACCCACGAACCCATCGAGCCTTCGACATCCATCGGGTGGGTCCCTGGTGGCATCAACGTCGACACTGTCCCTGTCGTGGCAAAGAAACCTTCGCCGTCGGCGTCGACGACGGCCAGCGTCTCTCCACCAAATCCGATATACACGGTTTCGGCGGGCGTGAATCCGAAGCCGGTGATGGTGACTTGGCCGCCGACGGTGACCGGGTTCGGGTTGACCTGAACTTGGGGCCCGGTCTGGGCGCCCGCAATATCACTGTTGTGAAACACGGCAAGCACGATCAGGGCGATCGTTGCCAGTCGAGCGACCGTTGAGATCACTCTCCAGGTCGTCTTGGTAGCTGTAGCAATCGAGCGCATCGGGACTCCTTCGGCCTTGGCCTGAACGGGTTGGCGTGTGCCAACAGAGTCCAGAAGGTCCGTGAATCCATCGTGAAACTCGATGCAAGTCAGCGTCGTGACCGGTCAGTCGTCGGCGAACCACCGTCGCTCGACATCCGCCGCGGCCAACTCGTCACCGGTAGACCGGTAAAACGAGGCCAGTCCGGTGAAGTGATCACGTTGCCACGGCTCAGCCGAGATGAGGACCTCGAAGGCTCGAGTGACCAATTCGGCGGGCTGGCTCAAGTCCGTGACCCTGCTCGCGATCTCGACCATCTGGACCTCGGTCGCGTGTGCGATTTCTTCCATCCACTCGGCGGCTGGCAAGTCCGGTGCCAGCCCCGCAGCCAGGAGGTCGAAGGCGCCCGAATCGTTGCCAGCCGCTCGTAGACCGGAGGCCTCGCCCAGATCGCTGGTGCCGATTACCGATACTCGGTCGCCCGCAGTTGTAACGAACCGGCTTTCCTGTCCGGCGCCTCGTCGCGGTTCGAGAACGCGACGGACCTCGGACAGTGCGGTGCGAAGAAGGGTCCGACCCTTGTCTGGATCCCGTCCTTGCCAGATTGCCTCGATTACCTGTTCGCGCCGCAAACCACTTGATCCGGCTTGAGAGAGATAAACGCAAACCTCCATGGCTTTCTTGGATTTCCATGACCCGCTATCGATCGCCGACCCGTCGACCGAGATCTTGAAGTTGCCGCAGAACTGAACTCTCAGACCGGCGGCTGAGACCCCTTGTCCAGATTGGCCGGCCAGCACCGCGGCGATCTTCTCGACCGCGCCGTAGCCGTGGGTGCGGAGGTCGAGAACTCGCCGCTCGGCTCGTTGTCGATCGGCGAGTTGGGCCCCGCTGAAGGTCTGAGCCATCCCGCGGCGAACCAGGGCGCACTGGAACCTCGCAAAATGATCCTGTCGTCCGATCACTCTTTCGACCTGCTCGGTTACGGCTTGAGCGGCGTCGCGATCGCCGCTGCGCAGAACAATCCAGGCATGTATCGGCCCGGCGGCGGAGAGGTCGCGCCCACCAACACCCAAAGCAAGTTCGTACGCCGCGGCCGATTCGCGTAACGCGGCGTTTGGACCCGATTCGACCAGCGCGGCTGCGGCAAGCATGGCGCGGCCGGGAGCTTCGGTGACGTCGATCCCGTCGGCCAGCCGGACTGCTTCGTGGGCATGGAGGCGAACGACATCAAGGTCTTCGGTGGTGAGGGCCATTGCCGCTTGGAGCCAGCGAGCCCACGGGTCGTTGTCGAGGTCGCCAACAGCAGCGGCCGCTCCGGAGGTATCGCCGGCGAACCACCGAGCCAGGCCAAGTTGCAAGTTGACGACCGTTTGAAACGGCCGATCGTCGACCGCCAATCGCAGGGCTTGTTCGAAAGAGTCGGCCGCTATTCCCGGCTCGCCTTCGGCCATTTCGAGTGACCCCAAACCCAACAGAAGCTCGCGCCGACTCCGGCCATCAGTGGCTTGCTCGACCTGCTTTCGCGCCATTTCGATGGCCAAGCTGACATTTACCGTCGCTCGACCAGACGTGAGGACGGGCGGCAGGCGGCGCCGCACATCATCAGGCAGTTGGTAGAGCCAGCGGGTTGCTCGGGCTGGTCCGATCTCGGACGCTCTCGATGCCAAAAGTTCAGCGGCCGCCTCGGGCTCACCGGCGGCGATGTACAGCTCGATTGCGGTGATGAAATCGCCCTGCTTTGACATCAACGGCGCGGCGGCGGCGCGAAGTGCCGTAACCTCTTGTGCCTCGAGTTCGTTGATCACAAGTTCGCTCGCGGCTTGGTGAAGCCGCCACTGATCACCCGCCCGACTCACGAGTGTTGTTTGTTCGCCGAGCCGTTCGAGGTCGGTCGACGAGCCGAGCCCCAAAGTTTGGGCGATACCAGCACTCAGATATGGAAGCACCGCGGCCGCCTCGGCGAGCGGGCGTAGTGGCCCGAGACGCGCTGTCGACAGAACCGAGGCGATCAGGGTTGCTGACCCGAGCGCCGGATCGCCGCCCGTTTCAGCTGATGCCACTAGAGCTGCGGCCCACCCTCTCGTTGTCGCCAGCGCCTGCTCGCCGTCGCGGGCCTCGAGGCCTCGACCAGTGAAGAGCTCGGCCGTTTCGGCGGCGGTGAACGCCAGCTCGGAGCTGTCGATCACCGTGACTGGGCCGGCGAGACCGATCAGTTCAGTTGGTCGGGCTCGGCTGGTGACGACTATTGAGGAATTGTCGGGAAGAAAGGCGGCGACCTCGGCCAATAGACGCTCCGCTTCGGTGCCGTTGCACTCGTGAAGATCGTCGACAACGAGAGTGGTGGGTTCGTCTTCGAGCACGCCCAGTATTTGTCCCGCGGCCTCGAGGAGGTCTTCGCCTTCAGCTTCGAGCTCCAAGCCAAGAGACGCCCCGATCATTGCGATCAAATCCGACGGCTGTTCCCATCCGGGAGCGAATCGGCACCACGCAAGCCTGGCTCCCACACGGTCAGCGAGTTGTCCGGCCAGAACCGTTTTGCCCGTCCCGGAGGGCCCCACAATGACGGTCATCATTCCCGCGATTTCGCGGTCAACGAGGCGCGGTCTCTTTGTGACCATGCGATGTCGGGGCCGCCGGACGAGCACCCTAGGGTAGGAAGACATTAGGCGCATCGTAGGTCCTGCCAGCGCCGCAGAACTACGATCGCTGAGCAATGACCGAGGACCTGACCGGAAAGTTGCTTGGCGGGTTCCAGGTCCTTTCTTTGCTCGGGGAAGGTGCTCACGGGTCGGTGTGGCGGGCCAGGCAACTTCGCCTCGACCGTGACGTTGCCCTAAAGGTTCTCGATCCTGTGATTGCCCGCAATGCCGAGACGGTTCGGCGGTTCGAGCGAGAAGGTCGGGCGGCGGCTTCGTTGGACCACCCGAACATCGTGCCGGTATTCGAGGCCGGCGAGGCCGACGGGCTGGTCTTTCTCGCGATGCGACTGGTGGACGGGATCACACTCGACGAACAAATCGCCGCTGGTGGCCCTCTGGCCCGCCGCGCCGCGGTCGAGATCCTGAGCCCCGTTGCCGAAGCGCTTGACCATGTACACAGCAGAGGCCTCGTGCACCGCGACGTGAAGCCGTCGAACATTTTGATCGACGGTGACCACGTTTGGCTTACCGACTTCGGGATCGCTTCGTCGCTTCGAGAGCTCGGGAACTACACAACCGGAGCGCTCGGCACCGCCGAGTACATGGCCCCCGAGCAAGCAAACGCGGCCACCGTGGATAGCAGGGCCGACGTCTACGGGCTGGGTTGTGTCGCCCATTACGTAATGGAGGGTCGGCCCCCCTACGAGCGAAGTGATCTCATCACCACCTTGATGGCGCACGTAAACGATCCGATTCCCGCAGTGGGAGATCCTCACCGTGACGGCTTCTACAGCCGAGCGCTGGCCAAGGATCCGGCCGATCGGTTCCAATCAGCGTCGGAATTGGTTGGTGCTCTCGCCGACAGCAATGCAATAGAGCCGATCGCGGCGGCTGGAGCAAGGCCCCCGGCCCGGAAGAACCTTTGGTTCGTAGCCGTGGCCCTAGCCATCGCCGTGGCAGTTGCCGCCGGGCTCGCGGTGTCTGGTGGAAGTGACGGTGATCCACCTGCCGCATCGACATCCGCTCCCTCGACACCAGCGGCCTCGACACCTGCTACCACGACGTTGGTAGATGACGGCATTGATGGGGAGGCGTCGGTACCCGCTACCACCGCAGCCCTCGTCACCGGAGGGTCGGCCGAGGTCGGCACCATTCGCCGACTCGACGGACTCAACCCTCATGTTGATCTCGAGATGGAGTCGTTCATCACTGCGAACGTGTTGCCGCCGCTCATGGTGGTCAACGATGACTGGACCCTTAGTCCTTGGCTTGCCGCGGCCGAGCCGGTGGTTAGGTCTGGCGATCCCTTGATCGTGAGGTGGACGCTTCGCGATGACGCGGTGTGGGACGACGGTTCGGCCGTGACGAGCACGGATGTGGCCCGCACGCTCGACTACATAACCGACGCCGAGGCTGGCGCGCAGGCCACCGGACTCTATTTCGGCTTGTCTATCGACATCGTCGACGATCACATGTTCGACATGGTTTTCGCCAACCCGATTGGGCCCTACCGGATACTGTTCTCGACTCTGCACCCAGTCATCAAAGCCGCGGCTTACGATCACCATCTGGCGGCCGGTAACTCACCAGCGACTTTTCTTGGCGACGAGATCGGCTTCTCCGGTGGGCCGTACCGCGTTAGTGGGTTCGACCCCGGAGAACGCATAACGGTCGTCCGCAACGAACGGTGGTGGGGCGAGCCGGCGCTTTTGGACCGGGTCACGATCCGCAGTTTTGATAGAGCCGAAGACCAACTCAAAGCGGTCGAGTCGGGCGACGTCGACCTGATCTATGTCGAGTCGGCCGACGCCACCGACGTCTTGAAAGCGTCGGCGTTTGATGGAGTCGAGGTCGCAACTGGTGCCGGTTTCCCGACCGTCCAACTCCACATGAACACCAGAATCGGGGCCACCTCCGAGCTAGCGGTACGGACCGCTATTGCCGAGGCGATAGATCGATCGGCGATCACCGCAACCGCGGTGACACCGATCACTGGGGAGCTCGCGGCGCCCGACCAAAGCTTGATTTGGCCAGCGAAGCACCCGGCCAATGCTCGACCGTTCGAGAGATACCAGGGAGATACCGGTGCCGCGCAAGAACTTCTGCAAGCAGCCGGTTGGCAACTCGACGCTCTGGGCAATCGGTCACGAGATGGAGAGACCCTCGAGCTTCAGTTCGTTTACAACTCCGAACTGAGCTTGCTCGGGCAAGTGATCGCCCAAAACGTGATCTTGCAACTTGATGCAGCCGGGATCCGGGTTGTTGCTACGGCGCTGGACGACAGCACGATTACTGGACGCGTCGTTCGAGGTGAGTACGATCTTGCCGTTGCAGTCGGCATCGCCAGCCCCGACCCAGTCAGTGCTCTGCTGAACTGGGGTTCGGCTTATTGCCCCGCTGAGTTCGCGGTACCGGGTTGCGACTCGGCGCTGGCAGGGAACACCACCGGGATCGCCGACGACTCCCTCGACGCACTGTTGACTGCTGCCCATTCCAGCACCGACCCCGGCGAACGCGAGCAACTCTACGTTCAGGCCGACGCGCGTCTGGCCGAACTTGTTCCGGCGCTTCCCTTATTCGAAGAACCCATGTTTGTGGCCCATAGCGATGCTTTGGGCGGCATCGACATAGACACGCAGCGGTCAGGACCCTTTGCTGCGATGTCTCGCTGGGGTTTCTTGTCCTGACGGGGTCACACAGCAGCCACCGACGGTGCCATCAGGCCGGGATCTAGCCCGGGATCGCAAATACTGACAGCACCGTGGCGCCGCCGGCGCTGCGAAACTCGGTGTGGTCGGTGCCGGCCTCGACCGCGTACCCGTGGCCGGTCAGCATGGTTACGCCGTTGGACACAAGGTCGCCGTCAAGGACGTAGGTGAACTCGGCATCGTCATGATGGTGAACGCCCCCTTCGTACCCGGCGTCGAACCGAAACAGCGCCATCAGCCGACCGCCGGCAACGCCGAGAGATTTCATTTCGACTCCGGGTCCCATCGCTTGCCACGGCACCTCCTCGGAGTCGGCGAACGTCCAGCCCTGATTTTGAGTTTCCATACCGCATCTTGTCATGTCCTTCGTTCGCGTACCTGTCCGGTTCGGGCGTCCTTACGGTCTGGACAGCCGACA
>CAZDEB010000005.1:11006-66401 GCA_964504305.1 uncultured Candidatus Nemicrothrix sp.
CCTTCGTTCGCGTACCTGTCCGGTTCGGGCGTCCTTACGGTCTGGACAGCCGACAGTCTCTCTGTTTGTCGCCGACCCGGTGGTTTGCGGAGAGCGGGTGACGAGAATCGAACTTGCGTAACTGTGCGACGTGAATTTGTCGTCGGCTCGCACTCGCTCGATCTCCTTGGTGAGGAACCGACGATGAGTTGGTAGCGCGCTATGGCTTGCGCGTGGGCAGCCGGCGGGTTGCGCGAGCAGCCCCGCCCCTCTGGTGCATCACGCCTCGACCCCGACGGGCTGCCCGAAGTCCTCGCCGGAATCGACAACATTGACTCTGCCTACATATTTCGGATCGTGGGCGGCACGCTTTCACGGTGACAGCGGAGAGGCCCGTGGCCGACATCGATGTCTTGGTGCTCGGCGAGCCGGATCGCACCGACTTGTACGCCACCGCATCGGCCGCCGAAGCGGGGCTGGGCCGGCCCGTGCAGGTCACGGTGCGCGCTGCCGGCTGGCTTCAATCCGGTGCCGGCAACTCTCAACAGGACGCGAACAGTGGAGAAGTGGGGCCCCGATCTGGCCATCGAGCGTGGGCTTCAGCAAAGTATAGGATCCGATGATGCCGCGTGTTCGCCTGAACAAGACCCGACTTGCCACATACATCCCCGCAAAGGGAGTGACGCCACTGTGCCCTCATTGTGAGCACGAGATTGAGGGGGTGTACCAACAAGAGCTCGACGAAGGCCTCGGGAAGGCCAATTTGTGGTTCTGCATGACGTGCCGCAAATCTCTCGGCGTCTCTCACCGCAAAGGCTTCTGGATGGGCTGATCTCGCTCATCCCAAGCGACTCCCCCGCTGATTGTGCGAGACCTGTACAGCGTTGGAGCGAGCCCAACCTCGCGAGTGAATGCCTTGGTGAAGGCAAATGGCGAGCGATGCCCCACAGCGAAACCCAGATCCCCGCTCTCGCTGGTCAGCCTCCACAGCCGACCTGGCAGTCTCGATCGCCCACAAAGCGTCCTCGGCGGCAATGTCAGGAGCCTCAGGGTCGAAGTACTGGGCAGTATGGCGCGTCCGACGGAAGCGTTCATAGCAGAGAGCGGGTGACGAGAATCGAACTCGCGTATTCAGCTTGGGAAGCTGATGTTCTACCATTGAACTACACCCGCGTTGGCCGCTGATCGTAGCGGAGCCAAGCGCCGCATCAATAATAATCGGCGGTCTAGTTGGTGGTCTTCGTTATGAACTCGAGGATGTGGTTGTTGGCGGCGGTCGCCATGGCGTGCGGGAAGGCGTTGAAGGCGTGGAACCCGTCGGGGTAAACGGCGAGTTCGTGGCGGTTGCCGGCGGCTTGCCAGCGTTGGGCCATGAATAGCGAGTCGTCCAGGAGGGGGTCGCGGGTGCCGACGGTGAAAAGCGCAGGAGGCATCCCGTGCAGGTCGGCGTAGAGCGGCGAGATGTCGGGGTCGCGGCGTTCGTCGTCGGTGCGGTCCGGGAGGTACGAGTCGAAGAACCACCACAGGTTTCCCGGCGACAGGATGAGGTTTTCGTTCCAAGCTCGGGCGCTGGGGGTGCCGGTCAAGTCGAAGCAGCCGTACACGAGGTTGGCGGCGGTGATTGCGGTGGCGGAGTCGTGTTTGTCGCGTAGGCGCAGCAACGTGACGACCGCTAAGTGAGCGCCGGCTGATTCGCCGCCGATGACGATCTTGTTGGTGCCAAATTCGGAGGCGGCGTTTTCGATCAGCCAAGTCGCCGCGGTTTCGCAGGCGTCGGGTCCGGCCGGATATGGGTCTTCGGGAGCGAGAGGGTATTCGATTGAGACGGCCGCAACGTTTGCCTGGTTGGCGATGCGGTCCAAGCCTTCGTCTTGGCCGCCACGGGTACCGATGACCCAACCGCCGCCGTGGATGTGAAAGTAAACGCCGTTGATTTTGCCGTCGGCGGGGAGGAATACCCTCGCTGGGATTGAGTCGCCCGCCCCGATCATGCGTTCTTGAGCATGCTCGAGCACGACTGGTGCCGGGAACGCGCCTTCGCCCGATGCCCGCATGGCCCGGCTTATCTGCGGCGGGACCGTTTCGAGGGGTGTAGCGCCGGCGAGTTGTTCGGCCACGACGTCACCGATCGAGCGGGCTTCGGCGCGGAACGGTTCTAGTTCTTCAGACCACATGCGAGCCATGCTCGCGTGACGAGAGCGCGATCAGAAAGTCGGCGACCGGCTGAGGGCGTGAGTACAGGTATCCCTGGCCGTAGATGTAGCCGGCGCTCAACATCTGATCGCGTTCTTCTTCGGTCTCGATGCCTTCGGCGATGGTGACCATCCCGGCCCCTCTGGCCATCGCAACGATCGCCGCTGCCAGGTCACTGGCGCCGGGACGGGCGAAAGCGCTCGTGACGATGCGGTCGACTTTGAGGTGGCTGAACGGCATCGACAGCATCTGTTCCATCGATGAGTAACCGGTGCCGAAGTCGTCTATGGCCAGTCCCACCCCGAGCTCGCGGAGATGTTCGGCGGTTGCTTGCCAAATGGTTGACTGCGGCAAGTGTTGGGATTCGGTGATTTCCAGAACCAACTTCGAGGGGGACAGGTTGGCCGCGGCAAGCTTGTCTCGGACCTCGTGGGGCAGCGTGCGATGAAAGAGATGGCGGGCCGAAAGGTTGACGGTTACGAAACAGCCATCGTCTTTGTCTTTGAGCGCTGACAACACCTCGATGGCATGGTCGATCATCACCAACCCGAGCTGGGGTCCGCGGCCTTGTTCTTCGATGATGGGCACAAAATCGTTCGGCATCACCATCGTTCCGTCCGGCTGGGGCCAACGGGCCAGCAATTCCATGCCGATCGAGTCGCCGGTGCGCAGGTCGGTTATGGCTTGCGAGTAGGCGACGATTTTGCCTTCCTCGAGGGCGTTGCTCACCGACGCTCCCAACGCGGTGCGTTCGGCTTCGATCGCTCGGAGTTCGCTGGTCATGGTGACGGTGGTGTGCTTGCCGGCTTGCTTTGCTCTACGCAAGGCTGCACCTGCTTCTCGGAACAGGTCGCTAGCCGTTGCTGTTGCGGAGGGGAGACGAGTTGCTCCGATGCTGAGCTGCAAAGTGAGCACGGTGCCACCGAACGACTCTGGTAATGGCACGTCTACGTCGGACAAGTCGCTGAGATCGAAGTGTTGGGGACCAACGGCTACAAACTCGTCGCCACCGAATCGGGCGCAGGTCCAGTCGGCAGGCAGCACGGCGCGGAGTTTGGCGGCGATCTGGTGAAGGGCTTGATCGCCGGTGTCGTATCCGTAGGTGTCGTTGAGTTGCTTGAAGTCGTCGACATCGAGGAACGCACAGTGGATCTCGGTTGTGGGGCTGGTTCGTAGTCGCTCGATGGCCGCTACGGCGCGGGCACGTGAACCGATGCCAGTGAGATCGTCGATCAGGGCCCGACGTTCCCCTTCGACCCGCTTTTCGATCAGGTTCGCCATGAGTTGTTGCCATCCGCGACCACCAAATGTCAAGAGCGCGAGGGTCGCGCCGGTCGCCAGCAACGGGCCGACTTGGCTGGCAACGGCGAAAGCAATCAGGTAGCTCGATGAGTAACCGGTTACCAGCCAGTTGAGCTTGGTCGCGAAGGTTTGGGGAACGAACACGATGTCGCTGGCGATGCCGTATATGACAACCACAGTGAGAATCCACGCAACGGTGTCGTCGGTGACCGTGCCGGGGGAGAGCCAGGGAAGGGCAGCCCACAGCACGCTCGAGCCCCAGATCCACACGCCACGCACCAGGCGGACGGCCAGGCGATCGCTGCCGGGAGGCGCAACTCCAGACAGCCAACTCAGTGCTCCCATGAACAGCAACGCGCTCCATACGAGTAGCCGTCCGTGGGGTATGTGATCCCACAACATGATCGGTACGCCGATGGTTACGACGGCAATGCCGAGAGTGTCGGCGAAGTCGACCAAGTCTCGTTGCTCGAGGTAAATCTCGCGTCGAACCCGATCGATAGCCGCCTCGAGATCGTCGGGGTCGTCGGACTCCATGTGGTCCTAACGGTAGTTCATATGCCGAAATTGAGGGTTCCGCGAGCGACGGCCGTTCGGGGTAGGGTCGCCGTTGATGGCCAAGCTTCGTTTCACATTCGGCACAATGGGGTCAGGCAAGTCAACGCAGGCTTTGCAGATACACCACAACCTGCGAGCGCGGGGTCTCACAACCGTTCTGATGTCACAACTCGATCGCCGCGATGGCCGCGTTTCGAGTCGACTGGGAGTGTCGGCCGATGCCGAGATCGTCGAAGCTGGAGCCGACCTGTTCGAGCTGATTCGCCAGCGGGTTGCCACGGTTGGTCATGTCCATGCGGTCATTTGCGACGAAGCCCAGTTTTACGAGGCCGCCCAGGCCGAACAGTTGGCCCGAGTTGTCGATGGTCTCGGTGTTGATGTTTATGCCTTCGGTCTTCTCACCACGTTTCAAGGAGTGATGTTCCCTGGTTCGGCCCGCTTCATGGAGTTGGCCGACAATCGCACCGAGATCCAGGTCGAGGCGCGGTGCTGGTGCGGCGCTCGCGCCACCCACAACGCTCGCTTTGTTGATGGAGTGCAGGTCGTGTCGGGGCAGGTTGTTGTTGTGGGCGACACGACCGGCCCGACCGCCGGGGAAGTCACCTACGATTTGTTGTGTCGAGCTCATTGGACCGAGGGGGCTCGTGGCGCCCGAGGTGACCAGCTCGAACTTCTGGGCGATGATGTCGCCCGCCGTGGTGATCATCCCGATCGCAGTGGGCCGGTCGAGGTTGATGTCGACGCTGTTCCGCAACCGCTGCACGCCACTTCAACCCCACCACCTCCCGGAGTGTCCTAGTGATCTTGTCCGATCGCACAATCCGCGAACAGCTCGATGCTGGCCGCATAGTTATCGACCCGCTCGACCCTCGAGGCTTACAGCCCTCGTCGGTCGATCTGCGTCTCGATCGTTGGTTTCGAGTATTCAAGAACCACACGATGGGTCATATCGACGTCAAGTCGAATCTTGAGGAACTCACCGAACTGGTTGAGACGGTCGACGACGATCCGTTCATGTTGCATCCCGGCGAGTTTGTTTTGGGGTCGACGCTGGAGCGAGTCGCGGTGCCCGACGATTTGGTGGCGCGCCTCGAGGGCAAGTCGAGTCTTGGCCGTCTGGGGTTGTTGATTCACTCGACCGCCGGCTTTGTCGATGCCGGGTTCGACGGGCAGTTGACCCTCGAATTGAGCAATGTGGCCAATCTGCCAATCACTCTTTATCCAGGTATGAAGATCGGCCAGATTTCGTTTCAGCAGATGACCACCGCGGCCGAGTCACCGTACGGGTCCGGATCGCTGGGGTCGAAGTACAAGCATCAGCGCGGACCAATGCCGAGCCGCTATTGGGAAAACTTCGCCGATTAGCGGTACTGGGTTTAGCGGTACTGGGTGGCGGTGATGATGCCGCTGAGGATCATCGCCAGACCGAGCAGCAAGATGCCGTTGGATGTGTCCCACAGCGATCCGACGTAGTTGATCAAGATGACGATCACGCCGCCGCCAAGCAGGCTGAACATGAGAACCGGGACCCAGGTGGGGCTTGGCGGTAGTCCTTGGTGGCCAGTGTGGCTGACGGTATCGGGGGTATAGCCCTCGGGACGGGTCCCCTTGGGGGTGACTCGTCCGCTTTGTACTCGACGTTTGATTGGCTTTTCCGTCATGGGTTGAGGATAGGCGGTTTAGACCGGCTTCGGGAATGACATCAATGTGATTATCCCCTGAGTTATCCACATGCTGTGGATATCAGTCGTCGATGGGCGCCACGAGGTCCATGTCTTCTAGACAATGCCGCGGCGGTTCGGGTTCTTCGTTGGGCGAAACCGTCATGCGCACCTCGGTGCCGCAGATCGTGCACCGATACATGATTTTGACCTTGCGGAGTTCGCCTGCTGGCGGTGGCTCGGGGATGGGCTCGGCGAGTCCCCGCAGCATTGAGAGCCCGACGCGGATCATCAACCCGGCCGCGCCGACGGCGATCAACACGTTGAAGACGTTCACGCGGTCAGCTTAGGGTCGGCGGTTGGGCAAGCCGCTGCCAGATCGTGGCCGCGGCGCCGCCGGTTGGCCCACCCACGATGGTGGCACCGATCTCAGCCGAGCGAGATTGGGGACTGGGTGCTTGGGCGAGAGCATCGACGAGGAGCCTGAGGTCTTCGGCCGCTCCTGCGTCACCAACCGCGAGTGTGCCGCCTCGAGGATTGGTGAGGGCCGGATCGAGTCCGAGTTCGTTCATCATCACGAGGGTCGCTGAGGCGGAGGGTTCGCAGAGATCCCAGCGGTCGATTTGATCGGGTTGAAGCCGAGCGGAGCTGAGGGCGCGGCGCAGCGCTGCCGCGGCGCCACCGGTCGGGTCGTCCACGGATCCGGCGGCCCGTCCCGTCCCGACGATCGCGCCGATTGCGTTGGGGTTGTGACGTTGCAGTATCACGACGCTGATCCCGTCGGCCGCCGGTGCGAACGTGGCGGACGTGGTCGAACCGTCGGAATCAAATATCGGTTCGTGGTTGTCGGTGGGCTCCGGTTCGTACAGTTGGTCGCTACCGACGGGGCTGTCTCGTTGAAGGGCAATGGAGTCTCCGGCACGCGCCCCCACCGCGATAATCGCCTGATGGTTGGCCGGCCGCGATCGGCGACTGCGTTGGGCCCACGCAGCTTGCTGCTCAAAGGTGATGCCTCGCTGCGAAGCCACGAGGTCGGCCATCGGCACCAGCGGTAGGAGACCGCCGCTGTCTTTGGCTCGGTGGGCCGGGGCATCACCCCACGGTCGGCCGTAAAGGCGTCCGAGCGCACTAGCTCCCGGTTGGACCATCGACGCGCTGCATACGCCGATCACCGCCACAGTGTCGGCTTGGCCGGCGGCGATCGACGCGCAACCAAGATGCAGCGCCGCTGAACCGCTCGACTCCCCTCGATCCACAACCAGCGCGCTGATGGAGTCTGGCCACCCGGTCGCCAGAGCGATCGCCCGGCTCACGTTGGCGCCTTGGGCACCCACTGGTTCGGCGCACCCAACTACGACCTCATCTACCGCCGACGCCTCGAGATCGCATCTTTGCAGGGCTTCGCGAAGCACGATTGCGCCCAAGTCAACCGGGTGCCACCCTGCCAACGCGTGATCGGCCAGCGCAAAGGGACTGCGGGCTACTCCGCTGATGAGGACAGGCACCGGCTGAGTCTCCTACAATGCGGGCCGGAAGGGGAGGGCAATGCTTACATCAATTCTGGCGCAGGGGTCCACCACAGATTTCGTAGCGGGCGCCGACGAGGTGAGCCTTGGCATCTTGGTTCTGCGGGTTGCCGCGGGCCTCACCATGGCTGCCCATGGCCACGCCAAATTCTTCAAAGGTGGACGCATTGCCGGCACAGGGCGCTGGTTCGATTCGATGGGAATGCGGCCCGGCCGGGTTCACGCCCTTTTGGCGGCCTCGACCGAGGTCGGCGCGGGCCTATTGCTCGCGCTCGGTTTGTTCACCCCGTTGGCCTGTCTGGCGTTTGTGGCTCTGATGGTCGTGGCGGGCTACACCGTTCATTTCAACAACGGCTTCTTCAGCGTTAACAATGGCTACGAACTCAACTTCTTGTTCTCGGTTGTCGCAATCGGGATAGCAACGGTGGGAGCGGGCAAGTACTCCCTCGACTACCAGTTCGGTCTTATCGAGAACTTCGATGGGGTCGTTGGCTTGCTAATCGCGGCAGTAGGTGGCGTGGGTGCGGCGATCGGCCAACTGGCGTTGTTCTACCGGCCCCCCGCAGCCGACTAGCCGAACTCGTCGAAACAACTCACCTGGGTTGTCTCGGTTCGCGACCCCGCACAGCTAAGACCAAACCGTTCGTAGACGGTGCCGACGGGTGCGTCTATCGCCAGTTCGTCGCAAGCTTGGCTATTGCCGGTGGCGCACTGATTCCACAAGAGATCAAGGACAGGGTCGTCACCGAAGTCGTCGATCGTGTTCGCCGACGATTCGAGGCACTGGAGAACGGCAGAGTCGGCGTTGGGTTGCTCCAGGGCCCGAATGGCGCAGCGAGCCTCGTCACGCGTGAGGTCGGTGCCGCTTTCGGCCGCGCCTTCGATGAACGAATCGACGAATTGTTCGATCTGAGCGGGGTCGTTCACACATTCGAGGGCGACGGCGAATAGCTGATCGCGTTGTTCGTCGGTGATCGTGTCGGCAACGATCGCCGCGGGGGCAACTCCGAGTTCGGCGATCCCGTTGAGAACGCAGCGTTGTTCGGCCAGCGTCAGTTGGGCATCGACGATGGATCCGATCGCCATGGTTTCGTCGATGCTCAGTGCCGCGTCGCCGCTACATCCGGCAAGTAGGAAGACCGTGGCCGCAACGCTCGCTAATGCACGGTAGGCCACGTGACGTCCAGTTCGATAGCGGGGGTGCGCGCCGCGACGGCTCCGTGTATTTCGGGGCCGGGCCGGAAGGTCTCGAAACGCCATTCGCCAGCGCGGTCTTTGATCGACGGGTCCAGTTCGAGCACGATGTCGCGGCTGCTGGGGCTTGGTGCGAACGAGATTTTTGTGAGTGGAAGGCTGACCCCCATGCCCCTCGCTTTGATGTAGCTCTCTTTGAGGGTCCAGTAAAGGAAGAACCGTTCGCGGCGTTCGGTCTCGGTGAGCCGCAGCAGCGAAGCGATTTCGTCAGTGGAAAAAACGGTGTCGACGGTTTCGAAGATCCAGTCGTCTGGGCGCGCCCATTCGACGTCTACTCCGACATCGGTTCCTCGGCTGACTACCGCGGCGGCCATCCCGGAGGTGTGAGAGAGGTTCACTTGGAGGTCCCCGATCTCGGCGTTGGTGGGGTGGGGTCGGCCCCATTGTCCCTTCTGAAAGTGCCACTCGCATGGCGCGACCGACGGCGTGTGAGCACTGAGCGTGAGTCTGGCCAGGGCGTGAGCGGTTATGAACGTTCGGCGATCCTCATCGTGTTTGAAACGAGCGGCCCTGATTCGCTCTTGATCGTCGAGCAAACCGTGCAGTTGGTCGATGCGGTATTGCGATTCGGGCGGCGCGGCAAGGTAGAGCGCGACTTGGGTCATTGACCGACGATCGCCAAGAGGTCGCCTTCGGATAGTTGTCCTGGCGCGGTAATTGTTGCGCCGATGCACAGCCTTGAGCCGCGGTCAGTGTTGATGGTTTTGAGTACTTGAAGATCTCGTTCGATACCCGGTTGGGGTCGTGTCACCATGACACAGCGTTCGATGCCATTGTTGATTTGGAGACTGACCGAGCCGATCGCGATCTCTTGGCCGATTAGGCCGTCTTCGCCTGATCCCTCGAGGACGATGTTGGAACGAAACCGACGGGCGTCCCACTGGCCGAGCGATCCAGTCGAAACCAAAGAGACCCGCGCTCGCTCCGAGTCGTGCCAAGCGTCGGCGGCACCCTGCCACGACACCCAGTCAGCATCGTTGGCCGCGTCGAGTGGCGCTTCGTAGGTGCCGCTGTCGGGACCAGCCGGGGTCAGCGTCACCGGGGTTCCCAACCATTCGGTGTAGTCGTCGCTGTCGAGGAGGGTTCGGCCGTCGCTCGTAACGGTGACGGGGCGGCCGTCGACGAGAGTGGCGCTGGCGTGGAGTAGGCGAGGTTCTCGTCGTGCGGTGAGCACCATCGTGGTCTGGTTGTCGACCAGTCCCCAGCTACGGTCGCCGTCCAACCCCAGCTCTGATACTTCCGCAGTCGCCAGGCGTTCGCCGCCGACCGACTTGATCGGATATCGCCAGAGTTCAAGGATCCGCATAGCCAAAAACTAGTCGGCGGTCAGGCTGGGGTGATGGTGAACGTCTCGAGATCGATGGTGCCGATCGAAGCGTCGACGTTGACGGTCGAGCCGTAGTTGTCCCGGGCGGTTTGTTCGAGATCGAAGATCAGGGCTCGGAGTTGAGCCTCGCGTAGGTCGGCCATCAATTGATCGATTTGTTGTCGATCGGCGTGGGGGTGAAACTCGGGGGTGGCTGGTCCGACCGAGTCGATGTAGATGAGGTGCCAGCCAAAGTCGGTTTCGACCGGCCCAACAACGCTGCCGGCTTCGCCGGCGTAGGCCGCCGTTTCGTACTCGGGCACAAAACTTCCCTCGACATTGCATCCCAGGTCTCCGCCATCGGGTCCGCTCGGCCCGGTCGACAACTCGATCGCCAGATCGGCAAATTCTTCGCCCTGGTTGTAGCGCTCGAGGGCCGCGGCTGCTTCTTCTTCGGTCTCGACCAGGATGTGGCTCGAACACAAGTACATCGGTGGTTCGGGCTGTTCGATATCGGCTCCCGCAACATCAGACCATCGGCCGGCGACGAGAGTGATCGCGAAGCTCTGCAAAAGAAGACCTCGTTCGACCGGGTTTTCTGGGTCTGATGTGGCCTGAACGTATTGTTCGGCCTGAAAGAGATCTTCTTCGGTGATGTCGTAGCCCCGGTCGCCGAGCTCGAGTTCGATTGCTTGGGTCAGCAGCCAGGTGCTTACGTTGTCAGCGATGCGACTGGGAACGGTGGCGTCGCCGTCGGGAAGCAGGTTGTCGAGTTCGCCGCGGGTGAAGACCCGATCGGCGATCGACGCAACCTCGGTGGAGTCCGACGAGGTGCTGTCACCGCACGCGCTGGCCAGCAGCGCTACAGCGGCGATAACCGCCAAAAGTGTACGGAGGCGAGCAGAGATGGCAAGGAAGCTGGTCACGAGAAAGGAAGGGTAACGCTCTCAGGCAGCGAGTCGGGTTCGCGAGGCGCCAACAGTACGGTTGCGCAATGACCGAGGTGGTAGGAGTCAGCGGGATCGGTCAGGCTTTGAGGGCCGGTCGGCACGAATTGATTTCGCTGGTCGGCGGGGGCGGGAAGACCACCGCACTGTTCTCCTTGGGCCGTCAGTTGTCGGGGAGTCGGGTTCTTACCACCACCACCAAGATGGGCCGAGATCGTACCGATGGGCTTTCGCTGCTTGTCAATCCAACTGATGACGAGTTGACGTCTTCGCTCGCTGAGTCTCCGGAAGATCCGATCTCGCTGGTCTGGTCGGCCGTGGACGATCATCGTGCGCTCGGCGTAACGCCCGAGCAGTGTGACGCTTGGTTCGGGCTTGTAGATCATGTGGTCGTAGAGGCCGATGGTTCGAGGAGGCACCCGTTCAAGGCCCCCGCTCGTTACGAGCCGGTTGTGCCAAGCGCTACAACGTTGTTGGTCGCTTGCATTGGCATTAGCGCGGTCGGCCAACCAATAGCCACTGGCTGCCATCGCCCCGACCAGGTCGCGGCGCTGGCCGGTTGCGGCCCTCAAGAGGTGCTGACCCCCGAGCGAGCGGTGCGGGTGTTGACCAGCGGCGATGGATCTCAAAAGGGCCGGCCTGGCGATGCGAGGTTCGCGGTTCTGGTCAACCGGATTGCCCAGGCTGATCATGTGCTCTTGGCCGAGATCACCGAACGGATTGGCGAGCAACAACCCGAGACCCTGGTGGTTGGGGTTGGCGATGAGGATCTCAGCGAAGCAGGTCGCTGAGTTTTCGTTCGACGTAGCGACCGTGGCCAGCCCGGCCGACGAAGCGCTGGTTATCGATCACGCATTGGCCCCGTGACAGCACCGTGCGGACTTGACCGTCGACTTTGATGCCTTCCCAGACCGAATTGTCGAGGTTCATGTGGTGACTGTCGGCGCCGAGGGTTTGGCGGACCGACGGATCGTAGATAACGACATCGGCGTCGGAGCCCGGAGCGATCAAACCCTTCTGGGGGTACAAACCAAACAGCCGCGCCGGAGTGGTCGAGCAGGTTTCGACCCACCGGGCCAGCCCGATCTCGCCCGCTACGACGCCGGTGTGCAGCAGATCCATTCGGTGTTCGATCGAACCCAGACCGTTGGGAGTGGCCCGAAAGTCGTCAGCGCCGAGCAGTTTCTCGTTGTCGCAGAACGGACAGTGATCGGTGGCAACTACCGCGAGATCGTCGTGACGGAGTCCGTGCCAAAGCGAATCGTGGGTGGACGCTGGTCGAAGCGGCGGCGAACAGATGGCGCGCAGCCCATCGAGTCCTGGCCGTTCGAGATGCTCTTCGACGGTGAGATAAAGGTACTGAGGGCAGGTTTCGGCAAAGACGTTTTGGCCGCGGTCGCGGGCCCAAGCAACCTGCTCGAGAGCATCACTCGACGAAAGATGCACGATGTAGAGCGGTGCTCCGGCGATTTCGGCCAGCGCTGCGGCTCGGTGCACCGCTTCGCCTTCGAGTCGGCTTGGACGAGTGCGCCCGTGCCACGCCGGGTCGGTGTTGCCTCGCGATGCTGCTTGGTCGCGCAAGACGTCGATGGCGATGCCGTTCTCGGCGTGCATCATGACCATCGCACCGATGTCGGCCGCCTTTTGCATCGCCCGCAGCAGTTTGCCGTCGTCGCTGTACCACGCTCCGGGGTAGGCCATGAAGTACTTGAAACTGGTGATGCCTTCGTCGACCAGCGTCTCCATTTCTTTGAGTGACGTGTCGTTGATGTCGCCCATCGAAAGATGGAATCCGTAGTCGATGGCGCACTGGCCTTCGGCTTCGGCCAAGCGGTCTTCGACCGCATCACGCACATTGGTACCGGCGAGTTGCCCGGCAAAGTCGATGACCGTGGTGGTGCCGCCCCAAGCAGCGGCCGCGGTTCCGGTCGCGAACGTGTCTGATGAAGTCGCCTGGGGACTCATCGGGAGTTGGAGATGTACGTGGGCATCGACCCCACCGGGCAGGACGTAACAGCCGTCGGCCTCGATGATGTTGGTTGCGGTCGCGGCCGCCGCGGCAGCAAGGTCGCTCGAGGGACTTAGCACCGCGGCGATTGTCTCGCCGTCGATCACCACGTCGGCGAGGGTTGCTCCGCTAGTTGAGATGACGTGTCCACCGCGGATGAGAGTTGTCATGAACGAACCCTAATCCTGACTCAGCCGAGGGTCTCGTAGCCGAGCGCGCTCGCCGCCTGTAGGCGATCGCTAAGAACCGAGTAGTCATCGCCGTCGTGGCGTACAAACCCGTGGATGTGAAGCGCGTCGGCCACCGACTCCGGAAGTGTTGCGGCCGCTCTCCCAACGGCGCCGGCCAACTCATCGACCCGTTGGGCGTTGGCCTTGGACGTGATCAGCGGAAGGCCAGGGGTCGGATCGGTGCGATCCAGAACTCGGCACTGCCTCGCTGCCGGCTCGTGAGCGAGCGCCAGCTCCCACGAAACCGCATCGATCGCCGCGAGTGTGGCCACTCCATCGGCGACGGCCTTGACCGAGTTGCGGTGTCCGCCGGTGACCGTTACCCGGCCAAAGAAGTGCCCGTTGTTGGCAAGTGGCGCCACATGATGGACGAGCGTGGCGTATCCCGACTGGGAGTCGAGTCCGTTTACGGCGACCGTGGTTGTGGCTAGGTCGGCCAACGTAAGGGCAGGATTGGATTGGTTGACAATCAGCACCGAGTGGTAGTCGCCCGCCGCGGTGTTGGGTAGGAGGTGATCAAAAGTGCCAAGGACGCACACACTGTCTTGAAGGGTCCGAACCAGCGGCAGGCCACAGGTTTGACCGACAAGTAGATCCGGCGATTGCCAAGCCGAGTAGAGGTCGGTGCGATGATCGAGGTCGGCAGGAACGTCAGGGATAGAAGAGCCAATTTCGTTTCGTATGGCTTGCCATAGCCGTGCGATGTCGTCAGCCGTTTCGGGCCACTCGTACATGCTGAGAACGGCTCTGTTCACGAGTCCTCCCACGTCGCCGTTACCGCCACTGGTTTACGGAATATGAGGCCGCGCGGTCCAACGCACTTTGACGGTTCGAGTCGTAATTGGCCGAGCCGACCAACCAGAGCCTCAACCATCGCCGTTACTTCCAAGCGCGCCAAATGAATGCCGAGGCATGCGTGGGGACCGTAGGCAAACGTGGTGCTAAGGGACAGGTTGTCGCGATGGATGTCGAACCGGTCGGGCTTATCAAAGATGAGCGGATCGCGGTTGGCCCCCGCGAGCGAGATCATCACGTAGTCCCCCTTGGCTAATCGCACGCCCGCGACCTCGGCATCGCGAGTGACGTAGCGATCAACACTGGCCGCGGCCGGTTCGAGTCGCATCGATTCTTCGACGGCGTTGGCGATCAGCGCTTTGTTGGCTCGGATCGCGGCGAGATCAGCGGGTGACGACAGCAAGTGAAGCAGAGCATTGGAAATCGCTCCTTCGGTGGTCTCGATCGCTCCGAACATGATCACGGCCGTGTTGGATACCACTTCGTTGGCTGTCAACGATTGTGTTGATGCTCGAAACGTCGCTGCCGCGTCGATTCCTGACGCGGCGGTGATGACGCTCGCAAGCTGGGAGTAGCTCGCACACGTCACCGGCTGGGTGGCGTGTTCGGCCGAGATTGACTCGACTGTGGCCACGATGTCTCGGTACCAGCCGATCACCATTGCCGGGTCGACGTGGTCGAGTCCGAGCGTATGAAGAATGCAGGTGACGGCGAACGGCGCGGCCAACGACTCTCGAAGTTCGGCTTTTCCGGCTGGTTGGATCTCGGCGACCAGCGCGGCAGCGGTGCGTTGTGTCCAGTCGGCGAGGTCGCGGTCTACTGCCCTTTTTGTGTAGGTCTCGCCGAACGGTGCACGATGGTGGCGGTGTGTCGCACCGTCGGTCGACAACATGCTTTCGCCAACAACCTGGCGGGTCGAGAACCGGGGATCGTCGACCGTGAACAGGTCGGCGTCGCGCAACGCTGACACCGCGACCGAACGACCAGCGACCACCCATCCGTCGAGGGCGGGCACCCACACGATTGGTCCCGCTTCTCGGATGCGGCGCAGCGCGTCGTGGGGATCGGCGGTGAGCTCGTCGAGAGAAATCGACGCGACAGTCACGTTGGATGAACCAACACAATCTTGCCCACGTATCCCTTGTCGAGGAACGCCTTTTGAGCGTCGACGATGTCGCTGAGGGGATAGGTCGCGGCGATGACGGGACGAATCTCGCCGGCTTCGATGTAACCGATGAGATTCTCGAAGACTCCTTCTTCTTGGTAGGTCGAACCCTTCAGCGTGAGGTCTTTGAGGTACAGGTCGCGGATGTCGAGTTCGACTATGGGGCCGGCGATGGCGCCAGCGGTGACATATCGACCCCCGACTCGCAACAAGCGGGTGAACTGTTGCCAAGCCGGCCCGGCGACGATGTCAACGATCACGTCGATCGCATTTTCGCCGAACCGCGCCAGCAGGTCTTCGTTGCGATCAACGACCTCGTCGGCACCGAGTTCGGCCACGGCTGCGGCCTTGGCCGATCCGCTGACCGCGATGACGTGAGCCCCACGACGCTTAGCGAGCTGGACCGCCGCCGATCCCACCCCGCCGGAGGCACCGGTGATCAGCGTGGTGTCGCCGCGCCCGAGCCCGATGCGCTGCAGCATGTTCTCGGCAGTCGAGTAGGCGCAGGGTATGGAAGCAAGTTCGATATCGGTCCAGTCACACTTGACGGCAAAGGCCTCGGCGTGGTGAGTAGTTGCGTACTGGGCGAAGCCACCGTTGTACTCCGATCCGAACACGGTTGTTTTCCACGGGACATCGCCGGCCGGGTGGCGTTGCATCGTGGTGACAAGGACCCGCTCGCCCACACGTTTCGCGTCGACGTTGGCTCCGGTTGCGACAATGTGGCCGCAGCAGTCGGCTCCTTGGATTCGGGGGAAGCCGAGATCCCCCGCCCAACCGCCGCCATCATCATCGTCTCGGGCGTACCAACCAATCCGGGTGTTGATGTCGGTGTTGTTGATCCCGGCCGCGGCCACCTTGATCAGTACATCGTCGGGCCCAGGCGTTGGTACCGGGGCGTCGGTTACGTAGTCGAGTTGATCAAAGTCGCCGTACCCCCGCAAATAGACGGCGGCCATCTCGGTGGGGTTTACGGGGCTCGAGGGTTCGGCTGAAGAAGGCACTGCCGTATTCCAGCAGACCTGGAGACGCTGGTCGCATCATCTAGCTGCAAGACTGCCGCCGATGTCTTCGCGCCGGTTTCGCCTAGCCCTGGCAGGGGCCGCCGTCCTTGGACTGGTCATGCGAATTGGATATGTCCTCACCGCCGTCCGGGGCAAGGTCCAGGCCTTTGGCGATGCCGGGACCTACCGCCTGCTCGCCGAGCTGCTGGCCGACGGCGAGGGGTACATTCGCCCGCGTGAGTTCTTGTTGGCCGGCGAACGGATTCCCACCGCCGAATTCCCCCCGCTGTGGCCGATGGTGCTGTCAGTCGCCGATCTCTTGGGGCTGGACGGCGTCACCGAGCAACGACTGGTTGGTTCGGTTGTCGGAGCGACCGCGGTTGTGGTTATTGGACTGCTCGGCGCCGCGGTGAGTGATCGAGTGGTGGGAGTAATTGCCGCGTTTGGCGCCGCGGTTTATCCCCAGTTCGTGATTCTTGACGGGTCTCTTCTGAGTGAGGGCTTGTACCTTCTGTTGGTCAGCGTGGTACTGCTCGCGGTTGTCAGCGCACGAATCGACGGCGACGGCTCGACAAGATGGTGGTGGGTGGCAAGTGGCGCGCTTGGTTTGGCGGTGATTACCCGCAGTGAGGCGGTGTTGCTGGTGCCACTGTTGGTCGTGCCCGCTACTCGACGCATCGATAGAGCGGTCTGGCTTCGTTTGGCATTGCTGGCTTCGACCGGCGTGATTGTGACAATGAGCCTTTGGACGGTTCGTAACGCCGTTTCGTTGGGTCATGCTCAGCCGTTTACCAACAACAGCGGCACGCTGATTGCTGGTGCCAACTGCGGCGACGTCTACGACGGGGTCCAGATCGGGCTATGGCGTTTGGATTGTGTCACGGCTATTGACGTTGGCGGTCGCGCTGAGGGGGATGCCGCAGCGTTTCGTCGCACGGTTGGCTTGGAATATGCGACCGATCACCTTGGGCAGCTACCCGCGGTCGCCGCGGTGCGAGTGCTGAGAACCTTGGGGGCCTGGGACATCCGAACCCAGCTGTATTTCGAGAGCCTCGAGGGGCGCGACTATCAATGGCTTTGGGCTGGTTGGTTCATGTGGCTTGCAATGGTGCCGCTGGCGACCGTCGGGTTGGTTTCGCGTCGCCGGTCGCGGCTCGAGACCTGGCCGCTGGTAGTGCCTGTTCTGTTGGTAGTCGTAACTGCCGCGGTCTCCTATGGCAATCAGCGATTCCGGATACTGGGCGAACCGTCGATGGTTGTGCTGGCCGCGGTCGGCCTCCAAACCCTCACCCGGCACATGCGGATGGCGGGTCGTCGAAGCGGGGATCTTGACGCCAGTCGGCCGTCCACCAGCTAGCCGGATCGGCGGCATCGGTGCCGGTGAGAACGGCGGCGAGTTGACCGATGGCGAGACCGAAACGGGCGGCGCCGTCGCTGCAGTAGTGACTGACGTCGACCTTGCGGACCAGTAGCGCGCCGTCGGGGGTGGTGATTCGCCGTTCGGGGGTGCCTGCGGGAGCAACGATCGGGTCGGGGTCGAGGTAGAACGCAGCGGGGTATCGGTTGGCGGCTTCGGTGAACAGTTCGTTGATGGAAAGGTCGATCGGTTCTCGGTCGACTCCCGGGCTGAGCGACGGGGCCAGGCCAGTGACGGCGACTGTCGCTCCGCCGCTGGTGAGCCGACCAAGCGCATCGTCGAGCAGGCCTGCGTACTCGTCCCGGGCGTCGGGACTGTTGCCTTGCTCGTCAAGGTGAGCGGCGTCGAAACGGGCCCACATGGTCACCACCAACTCCGGCTCGAATTGGTCGACGAGGTCGCTGAGCTGATCCAATGAGCCGTCGTCCACCAACGCGAAGCCGAGGCGAGCCTCGGGGGCTACGTCGAATACGTCAGCAGCATCGAGGGCGGCGGCGATCCCTACTTGGGCGTCGTAAAGATACGAGTCACCCACCAGTAGCACCCGAAGCGGATTGTCGATCGTTGGTGTACGCAAGAGCGGCAAAGCGGGCGGGTCAGTGACGACCAGCGGAGTCGTTGTGGTCGGGGTGATCGCCGCTGACACGGTGGTCGATGTGTCGGCCGCTGTTTCGTCGGTGCGTTCCGGGAACGTGATCGGGCTGCGAGGAGTAGCGCCGATGATCACATTTCGTTCGGGTACGACCGTTGTGAGCACCAGCGCGCAAGCGATGCTCAACCCCAGAACCGGAAAAACTATGTGGGCGCGGTATTGCTTGGCCCACCGGCGGCGGGCTGGTGATTCCACCAACCGGTACGAAGCGATCGTGACCGCCGTCGTAAGGCCGAGGCGCAGCGCCAGTAGGCCAAGGCCGGAGAGGCCGGTTCGTTCGGCGTTGAACACGACGATTATTGGCCAGTGCCACAGGTAGGCGCCGTAGCTCACAACCCCAAGCTGGCGAAACGGCGCAAACGAAAACAGCCGGGCGAGTTGGCCCTGCGGTAGAGAGGTGAGGGCGGCGATCAAGAACGCGACCGCCAGCGCGTGAAGAAGGAAGCCGCCTTTGAAGAACGCGAGATCTGACGACCCGTCGACGGTGAACCAGGACCACGCGACAAACCCGATCGAGATGGCAACAAACAACCGACGCAGTCGGGCGTGTGTGAGCCGGTAGATCCAACGACTCTGGCGGTGCATCGTGATGCCGATGACCGCTCCGATCAGGATCGACGACGCCCTTGTCACGGTGCTTAGGTAGGCCCTGATCGGGTCGTCGACCATCAACGCGATGCTCGATACAACGGCGAGCGCCCCGGTGCCGTAGAGAAGGCGTCGGGATGCAATATTGCGTCCGAGCAGGGCAATCGCCACGAGCGGCCAGATCACATAGAACTGTTCTTCGATTGCCAGGCTCCAGAGGTGGTCAAATGGCGATGGGGTGGTGAAGATCGCCCAGTAGCCATCGCCGGTCGCGATGGTTTGCCAATTGGCGACGTAGACCAAGGCCGCCAATCCCGAGTCGCGAATGCCGCTCAGTTCGTCGGGTCGGGCGACCGTCGCGGCGTAGACGGCACCGGCGGACAACACGAGAAACGCGGCTGGCAGGAGTCGCCAGGCTCGCCGTTTCCAAAACGCCGGAAGGTCGATGCGGCCGGTGGATTCGCGTTCGAGCAGAAGTAGTCGGGTGATGAGGTAGCCCGACAGAGTGAAGAACAAGTCGACGCCCAGAAACCCGCCCTGCAGATATCCGAGGTGAAACGCGATTACGCCGGCAACCGCCACACCGCGCAACCCATCTAGGGCTGGCTGATGCGGAAGTTTTGCTCGGCTTGGCACGGATTCAGTCGTGCCAGTTGATCGTGCTACGCATCGTTGCTTCGAAATCCTCGAAACTCATCGATGTTTTGGCGGCATCGATCAGCTTGGCATCATCGCCGACCAGTGTGCGCAGGGGCGTGGTTGGGTCGAGCGCGGCGCGCACGATCGCGTCGGCAACATCTTGAGGGTTTGATGCCGGGCCGTCGCCATCGAGAGAGGTGAGCGCTGTACGGAAAGCCTCGGCCCGTGCTTGTTGCGGAGATCCGGCCCAATCGGATGGTCGGATGATGTTGTCACCGAACTCGGTTGCGAACCGTCCCGGTTCGATCAGATGAAACCGAATCCCCAGGTGGGCACTCTCGAAGTGGGCCGCCTCGGTGAGCGCTTCCAGCGCGTGTTTGGAAGCCGAATAGACCCCGCCATAGGGCGACGCGACCCGACCGGCAATGCTGCTGACGTTGACAATTGCACCGTGACCGCGAGCGGTCCAGGCCGGAATGGCTATGCGCATGGTGCGCAGCGGCCCCATTACGTTGGTGTCGAGTTGACGATGCATCAGCGTGTCGTCGATTTGCTCGATCGCTCCTTGGATTTCGAAGCCGGCGTTGTTGATCAACACATCGATCGTGTCTATGTCGAACAGCGCAGCCTCGACCGATTCGGGATCGCACACGTCGAGCACGCGAGCTTCGATCGACAACTGCTCGGATTGTCCATCCGCCAGCAGATCGGCGCCCTTCATGAGGTTGCGCATCGTGGCGATTACCTCGTGGCCCTGGCGGGCGAGAGTTATCGCGGTTAGTTGACCAAATCCGCTGTTGCTGCCGGTGATGAGAATGCGTGCCATGTGGTGATCCTGCCACTTGGTTGCGCACGTCGTGCGTCCTACCGCCTATGTCGGTCAGTCAAATGCCGGTATTACCTCGTTGCAGAAAAGCTCCATCGAACGTTTCTGGCGAGCATGGTCGAGCCCCAGGCTGGCGTAGTAGATGAATTGGTCGACGCCGATCGCCTCGTAGCGCTTGATCTTGTCGATGCACTCGTCTGGCGTGCCAAACATCAGGTTTTCGATCAGGTTGCTCGGTTCGTAGTCGGCCGCGTTGCGCACCTGATCCATCGGTAGCTCTTTGGGAAACCCGTCGTAGACATCGCCGAGGTTCTTGAACAGGTTCTCGAACTGGCCGAGTTGTCGTTGGGCCGCGGCGACGGTCGCGTCTCGGCTGGCGTCGTTGTCGTACACCGATGTGTGACGCATCATCGCGAAGGTCGGGCGGGCCTTGCCGGGGTTGGCTTGCATTACCTCGCCGAGCTGTTGGGCGTAGAGCTCCGCTTCGGAAAACGGGCGAGCGATTGGCCACGACATGATGTTGCAGTCGTTCTTGACCGCGTAGTCGAAGGTAAGGGGGTTGCGGGCCGCAACCCAGATCGGCGGATGAGGTTGTTGAACCGGCTTGGGCACCGATGTTGCAGTGGGGAACTGCCAGAACTCGCCGTCGTGCTCGTAGTCGCCGGCCCACAGAGCCTTGAGCGCCGGCAGCATCTCGTGCATGTACTTCCAGCCATCGGTTTGGGAAAGTCCACTGCGCATGCGGTCGAACTCTCGCTGGTAGGCCCCCGAACCAATCCCGAACTCGAGTCGCCCCCCGCTGACGAGATCGAGAAACGCGGCCTCGCCGGCCAAGTCGACGGGGTGCCAGTAGGCCGCGACCGCGACGGCGGTACCCAGTCGGATGGTGCTGGTGTGGGCCGCCCACCACGTAAGGATCTGCAGCGGGTTGGGCGCGATGGTCATTTCGAGGGCGTGATGTTCGGCCGCCCAAACAGTGTTGAACCCTCCTGCTTCGGCCATCTGCACCATGTCGATGGTGTGATTGGCCACGTCGTGCATCGACAACGAGTTGTCGAGCCGTTCGAGATTGATTGCTAGTTGGAATTTCATGGCTGGTCAGCCGCCCCGGTGAGTGAACGAGTCGCGTCGGAAACTGTAAAGCGCATTCGGATCGACTGCGATATCGACCACTGCGGGTTTGTCGGCCTGAAGCGCCGCGGCGACCGCGTCGGTCACTTCGCTCAGCCGTTCGACTTTGAAACCAGCGCCGCCGTAGAGTTCGGCCACTTTGTCAAACGGCGGACTGGTTACGTCGGCGCCGATGTAGCGCTCGTCGAAGAAATCGCGTTGGTACGCCTTCTCGGCGCCCCAGCATTGGTTGTTCATCACGATGGTCACAGTGTTGATGTTGTTGGCGGCTGCGGTGGTGAGTTCGGATAATGCCATGCCAAAGCCTCCGTCGCCCATGAGGCTCACGACAGGCCGGTCGGGACGGGCCAATTTGATGCCGAGTCCGCAGGCGAACGAGAACCCTACGAGACCGAAGTCCATTGGTGTGAACAGCGATTGCGGTGTCCAGTAGTTGAGGGCGTCGGTGGCTTGCAGGCACAAAGTGCCGGCATCGAGGGTGATGGCCGCGTCGCGCGGGAGAACGTTTCGTAGTTCTTTGAACAGCCCGCTTGGCTGTATGGGTGACTCCCGGCTGTCGGCGGTGGCGTCGCGGTTGGCGAGATACTCGACCCGTTCGACTCGACAGGCTTCGGCCCAGGCTTCGACCTCGGCCCTGGCTTGCAGGCTGGCGACCGCCGCGGTGAGTTGGCGCGCCACGGTTGGTGCATCGGCCCATATGCCGATCTCGACCGGAAAGTAGCGGCCGATCGCGGTTGGTTCTAGCTCGACATGAACAATCGCTGCCGCGGGGTTGATGTTGTCGTAGCTGTAGAACGTGGAGTTGAAGCCGAGTCGAGTGCCGAGGGCCAAGATGACGTCGGCTTCCTTGGCCAGCCGACTTGCCACGGGGTTGCCCCGCGGACCCATCTGTCCAGCGTTGAGCCGATGACCAAACGGTACGGCATCGCCGTGTCCGGGCGAGGTGATTATCGGAGCGTTGAGGGCTTCGGCCAACTCGATCGCCGCCTCGTGGGCACCGGTGTTTTTGATTCCGCCGCCGGCGACGATCACCGGGCGTTGCGCTCCTCGCAAAAGTTTGGCGGCGGCGTCGATGGGTTGGTCGGCCCCGGCCGGTACCGAATGGTTCCGGTAGGTCGCCGGTGATTGGAGAGGCTCAAAGTTGGCCTGCGCCGACAAAACATCGCGCGGCAAGTTGAGCTGGACCGGCCCTTGGCGGGGACTCAACGCCAATCGGAATGCTTCTCGAAACATTTCGGGCACACGGTCAGCCGACGTGACGGTCCAGGTCTTTTTGGTGATTGGACCGAACAGTGCTTGCTGGTCGACTTCTTGGAAAGCATCTCGGTACACGTGACCCGATGACAGCGATCCGGCGATCGACACAACGGGCGAGTAGGCGGCCTTGGCCTGAGCCAATCCGGTAACGAGATTGGTTGCGCCGGGTCCGTTCTGGCCAGCAATGATGACCCCCGCCTGCCCCGATGCCCGGGCGTATCCATCGGCCATGTGGGTCCCGGTGCGTTCGTCGCGAACCCCGATGAAGTTGATGTCGTCGCAGTCGTATAGGCCATCGAACAGCTCCATCGTGGCCGAGCCAATCAACCCGAATACATGGCGGACGCCTTCGGCCTGGAGCGACTTTGCCGCCGCTTGACCGCCCGACATGGTTGTGGTTGGTGGGGTCATGAAGTTTCCTTGCAGAGAGTCGAACGCAAAAAGGTCAAGAGCTCGTGGGTGAACGGTGGCGGGTGTTCGAGTAGGCCCATATGTTGCAGCCCGGGCACGATCACGCAGCGAGCGCCGCTGATTTCAGCGGCGATCTCTCGGGCCATGGCCGGGGTCGAGCCGCTGTCGTGTTCGCCGGTGAGCACAAGTGTCGCAACGGTGATGGGAGGTTCGGGTGCTATGAGTTCGGTGACTCCTCGCGCCAGCACCTGGCGGGCCTGAGCAAACGAGTCGAGGTCGTTACTCAGGATCCATTGGCGAACCTGCGATACGAGGTCGGGCTGCTGGACAAAAGCGGCCGGGGTGAACCATCGGGCGAGGGTGGCATCGAGGGTGGTGGCGAGGTCGCCGTCGGCCGTTGCTGCGGCCCGTTGCTCGACGAGGGCCTGAGCTTCGGGGTTGCGACGGTGTGGCGAATTGAGGATCGCCAGCGCCGATACTCGCGAGGGTTCGTCGAGCACCACCCGTCGGTTGATCATTCCGCCCAGAGAAAAACCAACGATGGCGGTTCGCTCTATTCGCAAATGATCCAATAGTTCGATCAGTTGCATGGAGTACAGCGAAAGCGATGCTGGAGCCGGGAGAGGACCCGATCGGCCGTGGCCCCAAAGGTCGTAGTTCAGCACCCGAAACTGGCGGCTGAGATCGTCGACGTGGTCGGCCCAGATCTCGCGACTGAGCCCGATTCCGTGGACCAGGGTCACCCACGGCGCGTCGACGGGTCCCTGGATGTCGAACGCCGTCGGGGAGGAAATCATGCCGGTTGGCTCTGAAGCCGGGCGATCGCCGCGGTGCGGGCGGCATCGAGATGGGTGAGGCTGGCCGCGCGCGCTGCTCGTTGATCGCGGGCCGCGAGAGCATCGGTAAGTTCCCCGAGTTCGGCAACCGACGCGGCTCTCCGAGAGGCGTCGGCAGCCCATTGAGTGCGCAGGTACGAGATCCGAACCACTACGTGCTCCAAGGCCCGGCGCAGTTCTCGGTTACCGCAGCCAACAAAAACAACGTCATACCACTGCTCTTTGGCGGCCCGCATAGCGGAGGGGTCGTTGCCGCGGGCGCATGAGGCGAGGTGGCTCCAGCGGTCGCGAAGCTGTGTGAGTTCGGCATCGGTGGCCCGAACCGCAAAGAGTTCAAACGCCAGGGTTTCGAGAGTTGCTCGAAGTTCGAATATCTCGTTGATGGTTTCGAGGCTCAACTGCGTAACCCGAAACCCTCGGTATGACTCGCGTTCGATCAGTCCGTTTGCTTCGAGGTTGACGAGGGCCTCGCGCAGCACCGAACGGCTGGCGCCAGTGAGTTCGGTGAGCTCTCGTTCGATCAATTTCTGGCCGGGGGCTAGTTCTCCGTCGAGGATCGCCGAACGCACCGTTGTGAGGGCTCGGGCTTGCAAGGTCGGTGCCGTCATCGTCTCGGAACCTAGTTTTGTATACAAAACTGGTCAAGCCCTCCGGGCGAGTAGCTTCATTCGACTGTTGGCGATCCGAGAAAGGGGTTTGTGATGTCGGAAAAGACTTATGACCCCGCCCGCGTGTTTGTGCGGGGCTTCGGCTTGGCCGAGGGCGTCGAGTGGGGCTTTTGGTTGGCGATCACCGTGTGGTGGATTGTCGAACTCGGGCTTGGTCCATTCGAGCTGATCTTGATGGGAACCGTGCTCGAAGCATCGGTTCTCTTAGCCGAGACGCCTACCGGTGTGGTGGCCGATCTGCACTCGCGCAAGAAGTCCCTGATGATCGCTCAAGTCGTGATGGGCGTTGGGTTCATTTGGGCGGTGGCCAGCACAAACTACTGGTTGATCCTGCCGGCCCAAGCTCTGTTCGGGGTTGGTTGGACATTTCGCAGTGGCGCCGACACCGCGTGGGTAACCGACGAACTGAAGGGCATCGGTGCCTTCGATGACGACGACATCGAACGTCTGCTGATCCAAAAGCATCGCTACGGGATCCTTGTTGCCATCGCCACCCTTTCGCTCACCATCGCCGTCGGCACTTTGTGGTCGGTGCGGTGGGCCGCCATCGCCATGGGTCTGTTGCAGATCGCGATGGCTGGGTATTTCTCGCAAACGATGCGCGAAGATCACTTCACTCCCGGCCACGAGCATGGCCGCGGGTTTGTGGACACGCTGCGCCAAGGCCTGTCGGTTGTTCGGACCCGACCTCGACTGCGGGCCCTGGTGTTGGTGATCGTCACCCTCGACATGGGCTCGGAGGTCTTTGACCGCCTCGGTTACAAACACTTTCTCGACAGTGCCGGCTACGAGGACGATTCGCTGTTGGCGCTCGGAGTCCTGTTCCTCGCCCTGGCAATGATGGGGCTGGTTGTCAACGCCATCGCCGGGCGGGCGCTGCATCGCGGATACGGCGTGGCCCGACTGGCCGTACTGCTGTTGCTGTTCGCGGCGGTCGGTGGGGCTCTGGCCGCGGCAACCAGCATCGTCACGGTCATCGCCGTTGGCTACATGGTTCAAGACAGCACCCGCGAGGCGTTGTGGCCGGTGCTTGAGGGATGGGCAAACCGCGATGCCCCGACCGAGGTCCGCGCCACCGTTCATTCTCTGATGGGACAAACAACGGCCATTGGCGAGCTCATTGGCGGAGTGACTTTGGGGGCGGTCGCTGAGTTCACGTCGATTCCGTTCGTGCTTTTGATCTCGGCGGGACTCTTTGCCGTGTCGGGTCTGCTGGCTACCCGAGGAGTCGAACCACGAACCAAGAACGTGTTGGTCAAGTGATCTAGATTGCTGTCGTGACCAGACCCATATCTGATTATTCGGTACTGACGTTTGACTGCTATGGCACATTGATCGACTGGGAGTCGGGCATATGGGACGCCCTGCAGCCGGTCATTCGTTCCAGCGGCCGATCCGACATAACCCGTGACGACGCGCTGCGCCTTTTTGCCGAAGTCGAGACCGCTAACGAAGCCGCTACTCCCTCGCTGATCTACCCGGAGTTATTGCAGGCTGTCCATCGCCAGATGACCGAAGCTCTGGAACTCGACTCATCAGACGAGATGGATCGGCGATTTGGTGCGTCGGTGCCGTTCTGGCCCGCGTTTCGCGATACTGCCGATGCGCTGCGACTGCTCGCGACCCGGTTTGATCTTGTGATCTTGTCAAACGTCGACCGGGCCGGGTTCGCCGCTTCGAACCAGCGCCTCGGCGTTGACTTCGACGCGATCTACACCGCCGAGGATGTTGGGTCCTACAAGCCCAACCCCGCCAACTTCGTGTACATGCTCGACCATCTCGAGGCTGATCTTGGTCACCGCGCCCCCGATGTTTTGCACTGTGCGCAGAGCGCCTGGCACGACCACGGCCCGGTCAACGAGATCGGCCTGGACAACGTGTGGATAGATCGACAGCGCCTCTCCGCCGGAGGTAGTTGGGGGGCAACCGCACCCTTGGCGGCGCTACCCGAAGCCCAACACGTCTTCTTTTCGATGGCCGAGTTTGCCCGGGCGGCCTGCTCGACAGAGCAGTGACCTAGTCCGCCAGCGATTCGGCGAGCCGCACAAACCCTTCGTCGAGGCTGATAGCGGGCTCCCAGTCGAGAGCCTCTCGGGTGTGGCGCTGGTCGAACCAGTGCGCGGTGCTGAGTTGTTCGGCGACAAAGCTGGTCATCGGCGGATCGCTCTTGCGGCCGGTCGTATTCCAGATGACCTCGGCTAACTGGCCAGCTCGTCTGGCCACGGTCTCGGGCACGTGACGGCGGGGCACCACCAGGTCGGCGGCGCCAAGGATTCGAGACACAATCTCGTGGACCGAGCGGGGCTCGCCGTTGGACACCACCAACGCCTGGCCGCCCAACGTCGGGGCGTGGTCGAGCGCGGCGACGAGGGCCGTTGCCGCGTTGTCGATGTAGGTCGTGTCGATCAAGGCGTTGCCCGATCCAATGAACGCAAACCGCCCGGCGCGTGCTCGTTGGATAATCCGGCCCACCAACTGTTGATCGCCGGGTCCCCAAACAAGATGGGGCCGCACCGCCACAATCACCATCCCGGAATCGGAGGCCGCCAAGGCGGCCCGCTCGGCGACGGCCTTGGTGATGGCATAGTGACCATGGGCTTGGTCGGGGTCGGCGGGCCCAGCAACTGCCCCCACCAGCGCATCGCCGTGATGAGCAACCGAGGGGGTCGATACGTGAACAAATCGGTCGACCCCGGCGGCGCGAGCTGCCGCGATGATGTTGGCGGTGCCGTCGATGTTGACCCGCTCGAACTCGCGACGACGACCGGTCGCCGCAACCTTCGCGGCCAAATGGACGACGGCATCGCACCCGTCGACCGCCGCTGCTGCCGCGGCGGGGTCGGTGATATCACCGATTGTTTCGGCGACCGCCAGACCGCTGGCATGACGCTGCATAACCGATGCTTCGTCGCCTCGAGAAGTGAGCAGCGCCACGACGTGGGACCCAAGCGCGCTGGTCGCGCCGGTCACCAAGACCTTCATAGGCGCACCCGTCGATCTCCCCGCAACACCGCCTCGGCCCACCGAGCAACCCGAGCGCGGTCGACCTTGGAGTTGTGGCGCCGATCGACCGGCAAGGCATCGATCGCCAAGACCCCGGCCAACGAGATGTTGGTCACCGATCGAACTTCGTTTTGCAAAGCCAGGTCGACGTGGCGGGCCTTGGGTTGTCGCCCATCTAGTTCAATCACTGCCACGATTTGTTGAGTCCCTGGCGGCCCTACACCAACCACCGCCGCGGCCTTGACGGCTTCGAGGGCCTCGATTTGTTGTTCGGGTCGCACCGGCATTATTGGTCCGTGGGCGGTGGAGATCACGTGGCCAAGCCGTCCCCCAACCCACAAGCGTCCGGCCGTGTCGAGCTCGCCGACGTCGCCGGTTCGGTGCCAACCGGGGGGTTGCGACGCGCAAAAAGTGGTGTGCCAAAGCCGGTCGTAGTGGTCTCGTTGATGGCCGCCCCGGACCACTATTTCGCCCGCAACACCGGGCGTGACGGTCGGTTCGCCGGTCGCGTCGGCGTGGCGATCAAAGGGGCTTATCCGAATCTCGACTCCTTCGACCGGCGCGCCGACGCATACTCCGTCGCCATCGTGGGTCGCGCTGTCGAGATCGGCCAAAGAGATGTCGCAGACCGGCATCAATTCGGTCATGCCGTACGGAGTGTGAGTCTCGGCGTTTTGAAACACTTCCGCGGCGGCCCGCAAAAGCCCGACGCTGATCGGAGCGCCGGCCGACAGCACCAACCTCACTTTGTCGAGAGGTTTGGTTTGTCCATCGGTGAGCGAGTTGGCGGTATCGACGACCGACTGCAGCGGAGCCGGTGACGCAAACACAAGAGTGGCATCGACCGCCGCTACGGCATCGGCGAGCGACGGGGCGGTGAGGGTTGAGGGTTGGCTCAGATCCATGTTTGGAACGGCGGTGGTCATGCCCAACGCCGGACCAAAGAGCGCGAACAACGAAAAAGCAGCAACGAGGCGGTCGGTGGAACTGATGTCATAGAGGGCTTCGATGGCATCTCGTTGAGCCGCTACCTGACGGTGGCGATAGACGACCCCTTTGGACGGCCCGGTTGACCCAGACGTGAACACCACCGCAGCAATCGCCTCGGGAGAGGGCGGAGGCGCCAGCCCGGCGGTCTGGTCCAGCCCGGCGGTCTGGTCGAGGTCGGGGAGCGAGATTCGATTGGGCGGCCAACGCAGGACACGCGCCGCGGCGAGGGCGCGCCCAATGCCGACGAGATGATCGGGGGCCGCGCTCTTTATTGCGTTGGTCATGCCTTTGCGGCCCAGGCCGGCATCTACCAGAACGGCGATCGCCCCTATTCGCCAACACGCGTAGAGGATTGCCGTCAGATCGATCCCTGGCGGAATCATCAGGGCGACCCGTTGCCCGGGCGCAACTCCTTGGGCAACCAGCCCCTCGGCCTTGCTATTGATCAGGCTGGCAAGGTCGGCGAAGTTGATCGACCGACCGTCGCCGTGGAGTTCGACCACGGCCGGTTTATTGGACCCGACCGCATGCGGCGGCGGCACCCAGATCGGCCGCCGGTCAGTGCTCTCGACCGCGGCCGGCGGGGTGCGGGGTACTTGACCAATCCAGTCGAACAGTGTTGGCGCAAAGTCGAGATGTTCCGAGCTGTAATGACCGGCTTCGGCGATGCGGTGAACGTCAGCGTGGGGGAGTCTTGATTCGAGATCGTGAAGGTAGAGGTCCGAGAACACCAAGTCCTTCGATCCCCAAAAGAGCAGGGCCGGCACATCGGTGAGGTCGGCGAGACGAGTCGCAACATCGTCGAGTGTCTCGGCGCTTGGGTGGCTTGGATCGAGAGGAATGTCCTCGACGAAATGGCGAACAGCGGCGCGGCGATCAGCGGAGTCGAACGGGGCGAGGAAACCGTCGAGGATCGGGCGGGCCAGCTTGGGCGGCGACATTGCCCAGGCCCCTCGAATGAACGCGGTGGTGTCGGATGTGATCCGGGGCAGCACGCCGCGCCGCCGCGTGTTGCGAATCAGAAACGGGGCGGGCGACCCCGCGGGCTGATGGACCGCGGTGTTGAGCAGCACCACGCCCGCTAGCTGATCGATATGGTTCTGCGCCCAGCCGAGTGATATTGGACCGCCCCAGTCGTGGCCGACCGATACCACCGGACCGCTGAGCCCCAGATGGTCGGTGAGTTGGCAAAGGTCGGTAATGCGACGTTTGAGGCGGCGGAACTCGCCGGTGCGCTCCGAGTAGCCCATGTCGAGTTGATCGACGGCGATCACTCGAATGTCGTGAGGAGCGTCGGCGAGCAGTCGTCGCCACAGGTACGACCACGCCGGGTTGCCGTGAACACACAACAGCGTGAGGCGGGGTTCAGCTACCTGGTTGTCGAGTACATGCCACGTTCGTCCCGCACCGCTGGTAGCTGCGGCATCGGTGGTCGAAACGCTGACCAACCGAGACCATGCGGGATCCAGTTCGGCGATCGACGCCGGGGGCAGTTGAGCCGACGCCGGGTCGGAACCGATCACCAGCGAATTTCGATTGCCGCGACGTTGAGTCCCGAACCGATCCCCATACACAAGACTTTTTCGCCTGCTTGGAGCTTGTCTTGATGGCTGGCCAACGTGAAGGGAATCGACGAAGGCCCGATGTTGCCGAAGTGCGGGAACGTCATCGGGATGCGGTCTTGGGGCAAATCGAGCCCGATGATCATTGCTTGGGTGTGAACGGTGGAGATCTGGTGAAGGATGTAGCAATCCATGTCTCGCCAGTACTCGTGCTCGATTTCGGCCCACGCCACCGCGGCAAGCTTGGTGCCCGCTTCGAGCAAAGCGGCGGTGTCGGTGACCATGCCGTCGAGAGACCCCACGCAAAGTTCGTGATGAACAGTTTCGGCCCGGAAGAAGCCGCCGGCCACTTGGTGACTACCCGGGTTTTCGGAGTGGCGACCGATCACCGCCGCGGTTGATCCCGAACCCAGCGTGAGCGAGGCGAAGCTGGCGAAGAGATCTTCGATCGAGGCTTCGGGTTCGAGCAAGCGGTGGATGGTGGCTTCTTGCAGTTCTCGTGAACCTTCGCCGTCGACGATCAGCGCATAGTCGACTTGGCCGGATTCGATCATGGCCCCCGCGACTTGAATGCCGTTGAGAAATCCGAGGCAGGCGTTGGAAAGATCGAAATTGAGACAGGTGGATGGAAGTTCGAGTTGAGCGTGAACCGAAACGGTGCTCGACGGCTCGAGATGTTGGCGGCACACGCTGGTGTCGACGATGAGCCCGATACGAGACACATCGACCTCGCTGCGGTCGAGAGCTCGTTTCCCGGCCATCGCGGCGGCATCCACAAATGAGACCCCTTCGGGCCAGTGGCGTCGTTCGGCGATGCCGGCTACCGATTCGAGCAAGCCGGATCGAGATCCGACCCGTTCGTACAGAGGCGCTAGTTGCTCGTCGATTTGGTCGGAGGTAACGACGATGGGGGCTTCGCAGGACGCGAGCGCAACAATCGCTACGTCATCAAATGCGAAGTCCGCGTTGCCGGTCATGAGTGGAGGAAGGTTATCTCGTCGAGGGCCGATGTAATCCGTTTGCCGTGGTTTGTTGGCTGGTCCACACTTTCGTGTGCTCGATGCGAGGGATCTCACGAAGGCCTACGGTGATGTCGAAGCCCTCAACAGTGCCGACCTTACGGTCAAGCAAGGCCAGATAGTGGCCCTGCTCGGGCGCAACGGAGCTGGCAAGACAACGATGTTGTCGATCATTGCCGGTCTACTTCAGCCCGATGCCGGCACGGTGCGCATTGGCGGCGTCGACGCACTTGGCGATCCCGAGCGGGCCGCCCGACTGCTAGGTATCGCGCCGCAAGAAACCGGCATATATACCGTCTTGACCGTTCGAGAGAACCTCGAGTTCTTCGGCGAGCTGTCGGGGTTGTCCCGAAACGACCGAACCCGACGAGCCACCGAGGTGGCTGAGCAGTTGGGGTTGGCCGATCTCTTCGACCGCCCGGGCCGCAAGCTGTCGGGCGGAGAGGCTCGGCGGCTGCACACCGCGTGTGCTCTCGTCCACGCTCCACAACTCTTGCTGCTCGACGAACCCACCGTCGGAGCCGACGTCGCGACCCGCCAGCATCTGATCGAAACCGTCAAGTCCATGGCGGCCGACGGCGCGGCGGTTGTTTACACAACCCACTACATGCCCGAGGTCGAGTCCCTCGATGCCGACATCGTCATCATTGACGAAGGCCGCATCTGTGCCAAAGGCACCCGTGCCGAGCTGATTGCCCAACATCAGATGCAAGGGGTCCGCTTCGAATTCAGGGGTGAGCTGCCACCCCACCTTGGGCTCGACGTCGAGTCGGTTGCCGCCAACAGTTACCGGATACTGGGTGAAGTCACGATGGCCGATTTGCTCGACCGGTTTGGCGACGCGGCAAGTCAACTGGTTTCGGTTGAGTCGCTCGCTCCCGATCTCGAGACGATGTTTCTGGTCGTGACCGGCCGCCACATCGAACACGAGGTCGAACCATGACCGCCGCACTCGCGGTCGCCAAGTTGCAACTTCGGATCTTGCGCAACGACCCGTGGTTCTTGTTGATCATGTTCCTCATGCCGCTGGCGGTAATGCCACTGTTCAAACAAACGATGGGTCTGTCTCTCGTGAGCAGCGGTTTCAGCGAGGCCACCGGAGCCGAATTGGTTGTTCCCGGCCAGGCGGTGCTGTTTGGGTTCTTCGTTGCCGGGTCGGTTGGGTTCAGCCTCTATCGAGAACATGGGTGGCGCACGTGGGACCGGCTGCGGGCTTCTGCTGCTTCATCAAAGTCGCTTCTGGCGGGCTTTGCGATTCCGTGGATCGTGATCCACGTTGGCTACCAACTGGTGCTTTTTGTTGCCGGCGGCATGGTTCTCGGGTTGCGCCTTAACGGCGGCTCGCCGCTCGCCGCGCTGTTGGTCATCACCGCATACTCGGCCTGCGTAATTGCCTTGATCCTGCTGCTGTCGTCGACGTTTCGGACCGTAAACCGGCTCAACGCGTTTCAGAATGTGGGAGCGATGGTGTTTGGCGGGCTCGGTGGTGCGCTCGTGCCGATCGAGCAGCTGCCGGGTTGGGCTCAAGCCGTAGCCCCCGCAACGCCGGCCTATTGGGCAATGCGCGGCCACCGGTCGGTGTTTCTCGAGCAGGGTGGTGTGAGCGACGTAGCGCTACCGGTTGCGGTGATGTTGGCGGTCGCCGTGGTGTTCGCATTCTTGGCCTCGTTGCGTTTTCGAGCTGACGAGACCAAGGAATTCTTTGCTTGAACGCTTGACCGCGTAGCCTCACACCGACCGCGGAGGACAAGCAATGAACGTCAAAACAGTTTCAACCAACCCCAGGAAGAACCGCCGATCAAAACTCGCGGTGCAGCTGGTGTCGGTTGCCGCGGGCTTTGCGCTGGTGGCAGCGGCTTGTTCATCGGATCCCGAAGCGGTTGCTCCACCAACCACCGAGTCCACGTTGTCGACCACCTCGAGCACAACCGAGGCGCCGACCCCAACGACCACGGCCGCACCGGTCGCCGATCGGGCCTACTACATATTGCCGCCTGGGAACTTTGGTGGCCTGCCCACCACCGACGAGTCGTTTGATCAGCTCGCGTTGTACGACGGGCTTACGCCGCTTCGCGACAACATCACCGACGCCGATCTCGACAACTTCTTTCTGCCGGACAACTTCGAACCGGTAGGCCAAACAACCGAAGAGGAGACAGGGCGGCCCGGCACCACGATCCTCTATGACGAGTTCGGCGTGCCGCACATCACCGGCGAGACCCGAGCCGATCTAGCGTTTGGGGCCGGGTGGGTCACGGCGCGCGACCGCGACCTGCTGCTGGGGTTTGGCCGCGGACCGGCACGAGTAGCGGTGGCCGATATCCCTGGCATCAACGCCTTTGGTCTTGTGACCAGTGCTCAGCCGTTCGTGCCAAGCGCGGCTACCGAGCAGCTGGTTACCGATCAAGTTGAGCTTTTGGTTGAGGAGTACGGCGATGCCGGTCAGCAGGTGATCGATGACGCCCAGGCCTACGCCGACGGAATCAACGCGTTCTGGGACACCAACGGCATCGCCAACGAACCCATCACCGTGAACGACGTGATCGCGGTCACGGCGTTCATCGGTTCGATCTTTGGGTCCGGGGGTGGCAGCGAGGCCCGCAACGCCGAGTACCTCGCTCGCTTGCAAGCCGAGCTCGGAGATGATCAAGGTCGGGCGGTGTGGGAAGACCTGATGAGAGACGACGATCCCGAGGCACCGACGACCATCGACCAACGGTTCGAGTATCCGGCTCTAACTGGTGGCGACGTGGTGGGGTCGGCAGTGATCGATGCCGGCTCGGTAATCTCCCTCGATCCCCGCGACCCTGCGCCCGGGTCGGCGCCGCTTGTTGGCGACCAGGACATCTTGTACGAAGCGGCCGGGCCCCCTCCGGTGAAGAAGGCCTCCAACTGGTTGACCGTCGATCCGGATCACTCGGTCAACAACACAACCCTCGCGGTGATGGGTCCGCAACTCGGTTACTACTACCCCGAGATCGTGCAGCAGATTCATCTCAGCGGGCCTGGTATCGAGGCGCAGGGTGCGGCAATTCCTGGTTTGTCGATGTACCTACTTCTGGGGCGCACCGAGAACTACGCGTGGAGTCTCACCAGCGCCAACCAGGATGTGCGCGACGTGTACGCCGAAGTGTTGTGCAACCCCGATGGATCGACGCCTACCCGCGAAACGGGGTCCTATGAATACAACGGCGAATGCATCCCGTTCGAGATGTTCGACGCCGGAACCCTCGGTGACGTGGCGTTGCGGTATCCGACTTCGGTCCATGGCCCGGTCATTGGCACCGCGCTGTCGGACGGCCGACCGATCGCGCTCACCCGGAAGCGGTCGACGTTTGGGCGCGATGGGCTCAACTTGGTTGCTCTCAAAGAGATGACCGAAGGCAAGGCCGACACGACCGAGTCGTTTTGGGAGATTGCCAACAAGTTCGGGTTCACCTTCAACTGGGGGTACGCCAACCGCAGCGGTATCGGCTACTTCGCTTCGGGCTATCTGCCCGAGCGAGCGCCAGGACTCGATCGTCGTCTCCCGACTCTCGGCACCGGAGAATTCGAGTGGCAAGGGTTCTTGTCGCAGGCCGAACATCCCCACGCCGACGCCAGCCCCAACGGACGCCTTCTGAACTGGAACAACCAGTCGGCGCCGGGATTCATGCACGGTGACGGCAACCAGTACGGCTCGGTTCATCGGGTCGAATTGTTCGACCAGTGGCCCGACGAGATCGCGCTGACCGATGTTGTTGGCATCATGAATCGTTCCGCCACCGAGGACAATTTGTCGCCGGTGTGGCAAGTCATAAGCGAAGTGCTCAAGGGTTCCGACGCGCCCAATCCTCTCGCCGCCGAAGTCGTTGGGCTGCTCGATGACTGGGTGGCTGACGATGCGCCGCGCCTCGACGCCGATGACGACGGTGATTATGACGAGGCGAGTGCGCTCATCATGGACGAGTTGTGGCCGGCGATGGTCGACGCGGTCCTGCGGCCGGTGTTGGGTGACTTGGCGAGTGCGAGCCGGCCCGGAGTTGGTAACGCCAGCTTGCTCGACAAAGACCTTCGGACGGTGCTCGGAGCCGATGTCAACGGCCCCTACAACGTTGGTTATTGCGGGCTGGGTGTGCTCGAAACGTGTCGGGATGCCCTTTGGTCGGCGCTCGACGCGACCGTGGCCCGCCTCGCGTCGGAGCGAGGCGAGGATCCGACCACTTGGTTGCGTGAAGGCGTGCGACTCGGGTTTACTCCCGGGCTTGTGAGCGAGACTTTCCGAGGCGTCGAGCGCCCGACATTCCAGCAAGTCTTGGAGTTCTCGTCCGAGCCGCAGTAGCGGGCCACTCTAGGTGAGGGTCAGCGACCCGCCCCGAGTTGTGGCTCGACGACTGGTCAGGCCGGGAACTTCACGCCGCCAACAACGGTGCCCCAGACCCCTATGTCTTTGAGGTCCGTGGGGTCGACTTCGTACGGGTCGGCGTCGAGGATCGCAAAGTCGGCGAACTTGTTGGGCTCGATCGAGCCGACTTCGTGATCAAGATGAAGTTGACGGGCCGCGTTGATGGTCGCGGCTTTCATCGCTGTTTCGACCGAGATGCGCTCGTCGCGTCCGAGGACTTCGCCAGTAGCGGTGAGCCGGTTGACGGCGCACCACATCACGTGCAAGTGGCCGAGCGGAGTGATGGGCGAATCGGAGTGCATCGAGAACGCCACGCCGAGTTGTTCGGCGGTGGCGCAGGCGTCCATTTGGGCCGCGCGCTGTGGCCCGACGGTGAACGCGGCATGCTGGTCGCCCCAATAAAAGATGTGGTTGCTGAAGATGTTGGCGTGCATGCCAATGTCGGCCATCCGGGCGTATTGCGACGGCGTTGTTAGTTGACAATGCTGAACCGTGTGGCGGTGATCGCTATTGGGGTGGCGCTGCACTGCATGCTCAACCGCCGAGATGAACACTTCGGCGGCTTCGTCCCCGTTGCAGTGACAATGCACTGTGATGCCGGCGGCGTGGAACGTTTCGAGCAGGGCCGGAATGGTCTCGGGGGCCATCAACCAGAGACCGTTCTCGGCGTGACCCGGCGGCGGATTGTAGTAGTGCGGCGACGAGATTCTGGCGGTGAATCCCTGGATCGAGCCGTCGAGCAGAAATTTGACGATCCCAAACCTGAGCTTGTTGTTGGTCGGGTTGTCGCGCAGTTCGGCGACCAGACCGGCGAGGTCGGACGGACTTGACCGTGGGGTCGGTGTCGCTGCGACCATGACCCGGGCCGGATAGTCGGGGTGTGAAGTTGTGTCGCTCCATGCGTCGATGCTGGCATCGTCGAAACGGGCCCCACCGAGGTCGGTTACCAGCGTGTGCCCGTTGTTGCGGGCATCGTAAGCGTGGTTCCAGCGGGCTTGTTCGGTGGCGTGGGAGTCCCGTAGTTGTTTCCACGCCGTCGCCGCCAGGCTCATGGCCGCGGGTTCTTGTAGCTCGCCGGTGGGTTCGCCATCGGAGCCGAGTTGGATCCCCGGCGTTTGATTGGCGGCGGTGATTTCCTCGCGACGCATCAGCTCGGCGTTGACCGTCGCTAGATGACCGCTGGCGTGGTACACGAAGATTGGCCTCGAATCAGAGGCCGCGTCGAGGTGATGGCCGTTGAGTCGCTCGCCTTCCAGATAGATCGGGTCGAGCCCCCAAGCGATCAAAGTCGTGTTGTCGTCACTGGCGGGATCGGCCTCGAGAACGCCCTCCGCGTTGCGCAGCCGTTCGACCACTTCGGTGATTGTTTTGCAGCCGGGCCAGACCTTCCCGGTGGGGTCTCGCCGTTCGAAGAACCCGACATAGGTATGCGCCCACACCCCACCCGACATCACGTGGCTGTGAGCCTCGATGAAGCCGGGAGTGATCACGTGATCTTTGAAGGTGTTGTCGACGGTGCAATCGCCGAGTTGTTGCAGCTCATCGATGGATCCAACACCGACGATCCACTGATCTCTGATGGCGACGGCCTCGACGAATGGATTGGACGGATCCATCGTGATGACCCGCCGGGCCGGGAAGATGATGATGTCGCTCATTGGTCTAGATGCTGTCAGAGGCTGGAGCGGATCAACAATGGCTGCCGCGTCGATGGGCCCTGAGAGCGGTCACGCGTGGGTTCGGGTCTTTTGTGGATCGTGCCAAGGTGTGGCTTCTACGACGGCCGCACACGAGACGTTGCCTTGAACAGTCAGCTCGGTTCCGACGACGGCGGCCTCGGGTGTCAGGTGCACCAGCGCCAGTGACTTCTGCAGATGTTCGGAATACACAGGGCTGTTCACCACACCAACATCGGCACCGTCGAGGAGCAAACGCTCGTCGCCCTCGAGAGCTTCGTGGTGATCAACCGCAATCCCGGCAAAACGAATTTTGTCGTTGCCGCGTAAAGCCAACGCCGCGTCTCGACCCCGATAGTTGTCGGCGTTCTGGGAGATTGTCCAACCCAAACCGACCTCCCAAGGGCTAGTGGTTTCACCCATGTCGTAGGGATAAAACAGCAGCGCCGCTTCGACCCGGATCTTGTCGAGACAGGCAAACGACGCAGCCATTACCCCCTCCGGCGCGCCGTGGCCGAGAATCTGATCCCAGATCTCGCCCACATGGTCGGCACGGGCGAAGATCTCAAATCCCCGTTCGCCGGAATAGCCGGTTCGAGAGATCAGCACTGGGCGGCCGAACAGTTCGGTATCAACGTGATGGAAGTACTCGAGAGCGTCGAGATCGATCGGCGTGTGAGGATTGAGCACGTCGACGGATTTCGGACCTTGCAAGCTGATGTCGTGGAGGTCGTCGTCGAACTCGATGCTGACGTTCTTGCCCTCGGCTGATTCCTGCAGCCGATCCATGAATTGGCCCGACCCGTGCACGCACAGCCACTCGTCGTTGCCCAAGTTGAATTCGATCGAGTCGTCGCAGATGGTGCCTTGGTCGGTCAGCGTCGGGCCGTATGCCGACTTGCCGGCGGGAATCGCGTGCATATCGCGGGTGGTGACATCGTTGGCCACCGCAAACGCGTCGGGACCGCGCACGTAGATCTTCTTGAGCGCCGACACATCGAACAAGCCTGCCGCCGACCGCACCGCGGCGTGTTCGTCATCGGCGCTGGTCGAATACTCCTGAGCGACATACATTCCGCACCACTCGTCGACTTCTACTCCGATCTCGTGGTGCCTTGAAATGAGCTTCGACTCGCGGATGACATCCGACATTTGGGACTCTCCAGACTGGGCGATGGGCGAGCGTATCGCACCGTCTCGGCGGCGTCTCCAGAAGTGAGGCCGTGTCGAATTGTGTCTAGTTGTCGATCTGGGCTCAAAGGCAAGCGACTTTCTGCGCGGCTGAGTCGCTTGCGCGATGCGGGTCAGCCGGGCTGGTTCACGAGGTTGCCGGCTTTGTAAACGGCGGCAATGTTTTGTTGGATTGTGCTGACGTCGAGAGGGTCGCCGTCGACCACGACAAAGTCGGCCAGTTTGCCTTCGGCGATAGTGCCGAGTTCGTCCTGGACACCCAGTAGTTCGGCCGCGGTCTTGGTGGTTGCCACCAGAGCATCGGTGGGGCTGAGCCCGGCTTCGACCATCAGACCAAGCTCGCGAAGGTTCTGCCCGTGCGGGCCAACCCCGCTGTCGGTTCCCATCGCAATGGTGACCCCTGCGTCTATTGCTCTACTGATCGAGTCGGTGTGGGCAGCAATGACCATGTGCACTTTCTCGAGCACTCGTTCGCTGAGCCGCACGCCGGCGCCCGCTCCCTCGATCACCAGCCGTGGCGCGAGCAGCGTCGGAACAAGGTAGGTGCCTCGGTCGAGCATCATTTGTATCGCCTCGTCGTCGAGGTAGATCCCGTGTTCGACCGACCGGATCCCGTTACGAATGGCGGCCTTGATGCCGTCGGTGGCTTGGGCGTGGGCCATGACGTGCAGCCCCGCGGCGGTCGCTTCTTCGACCAAAACTTCGAGCTCGGCATCTCGAAGGTGACCTCGGCGAGGGTCGCTGATGGGTGAGAGGACCCCACCGCTCGTCGCAACTTTGATGACCGATGCGCCGTGGCGGATCAACTCTCGGACCCGTTTGCGCATCTCGTCGGGCCCATCCACTACGCCACTTGGTGCGCCGGGCCACGGCATTCGCGTGTTGGCCCCACACAACACATGGCCGTCGCCATGACCGCCGGTTTGCGACAGCATCGAGATGGCGATCTGCATGCGGGGGCCCGGCACGAGTCCGTTGTCCACCGCTCGCTTCACGCCCAGGTCTGCACCTGAGGCGTCACGAACGCTCGTCACCCCAGCGTTGAGGGTGACTTGCATGTTGTTGAGCGCCTCGTAGAAGCGATACGACGGCGGAGCGTTGAGCCGCTCGAGAGTGTCGATCGACGTCATCGTGAGATGTACGTGGCAGTCGAACAGCCCGGGGAGAATCGTTTTGCCGGTGACGTCGACCTGGTCGTCGCCTTCGAGACCAACCCCAACACCGGTGATCTTGCCTTCTTCGACTCGAAGATCGCCCGGCGATGGCGCCGCCCCGGTCCCGTCGAAGATCCGACCACCTTTGAAAACCGTTGAGCTCATGGGCCGAACCTAGCCGGGCAGCCCAGCCCGCTCCTAATGACTGCAATCAGTGCCTGTTCCGCCCTCGACGGTTACGCCTCGACAGTTCGCCTAGCGTGGCGTAGCAGGCGTTTGGCCCAGCCAACCATGCGGCCGGCTTCTCCCGCGGAGACGAACGCGAGGCCGTACTGGGAGTTGTCCTTGCGGTTCAGGAGGCGCTGGAGATCCTTCGCCATGGCCGGCCCGTTGGGCTGGACAGCGGCGAGGAGTTCGACGGCCTCGGTATGGGATTGGCCTCGCGCTCGGACGCCCAGTCGTCCGCAGCAGGCCGCGTCGGAAGCTGCGATGCCGGCGAGCACCGCCAGGGAGGCCGCGACGCTCGGAGTCGCGTCGTCGTGGTCGTCGTTGATAATCAACTCGGCGGCATCGAGAAACGACTCCGCCTGGGCGAGGCGGGTGAGTGCGCCGCTGCGGTCGCACGGCTGGGTCCGCGTCTTCGCCCGAGCCATCACGTCACCTCCCCGAGTGCGGCGCGTTCGCCGGCGATCACGACGAGATCTCGAGTCCACTCAGCAAGGATTGGCTCTTTGGCCCGCCGCAGCCGCGCGATCTCGACGGAAGTCCGGCCGATTACCTGCGCCCGGTTGCCCGTCCATCGGTGGATCTGCTCGGCCAGTTGGTCGACGCGGTTGTCGAGATCGACGTCGTCAGACACGACGAGCACGTCGATGTCACTGTCGACATCACCGTCGCGGCGGGCGGCCGAACCGAACATGGCGATTAACGGCGGACGGGTGGGCCACTCTTCGACCGCATCGCGGATGCGGCTGGTTAGCCCGCCGTGCAGGTTGGCGAGCAGGTCCACCGCCGGCGCGGCGAGGTGGTCTCGGTTCAATATGTATCCACCGGGAACTTTGAGCACCAGGCCCTCGTCGACCATTCTCAGCAGCACCGACCGGACTCCGGACTTCGACCCTCGCCCGGCTCGCTTGTGAGCGTCGGCGAGTCCTATCGGCGTTGTCGTCGCCGCGAGAGCGTGGAGGACGGGTCCGTCGAGACTTGGGATAACCGTCGTGATCGGTATCGAAACGTCCATGGTCCCTCCCGGATCTTCGTGCGATAGATCGCACGAGGTACAGAATATCGCACAACGTGCGAAAAATCGAATGATCTTCCGGCTCGCTCGATGCGTATGCAGGACGGGATGGTCGTCGAGGGCCGTGATTACTACGACTCTTCCACGATTGCGAAACAGCTCGGATTGATCGACGGTTGAGGCGAGGCCTCGGAATCGAGTGTGTTTGCAGTGGAGCTGATGGGGCTCGAACCCACGACATCGTGCTTGCAAAGCAGCAACTCGCCTGTCCAATGCGTACCGATCAGTGCCGCTCCGTATCGGCGCGTCGGCTGATCTAGGCTCGGCAGATCGACCGCTTCGGGGCAATTCGCTTCACGGTGGCGTGATGTTTGGGAACCAATGGCATGTCGTGAGAGTCTGACCAGCGTGCGTTGTCTCCGATCGTGGCTTCTGGTGGTGTCGGTTGTTGCAGCCGTCCTCGCCGCGGCGTGTGGTAGCAGCGAGCTGGTTGCTACATCCGGCGACCCTGCCTCGATAGACAACGGTGTGATTGATGGCAGTGATGTGCTGTCTGGCTTACGCCGCTGCGAAGGATTTTCGGTGATCAGCGCCGATCCGTCTTTCTACCGTGACGAGCCGGTCTATATCGCCAACGAGCAGCCCACCGCCGAGGTGCGTGCCTGGGCGTTGGGTCAGCCGGGCTATGAGGACATCTGGATCGATCGTGACCATCGCGGCTGGATCACTGTCGGGTTCAGTTCCGACGTCGAGGCGCGCCAGGCCGACCTTGAGGCCGAGTTCCCAGGAGTGGGCGTTGTGGCTGCCGCGGTTGAGCACACTGCGTCTGATTTGGAGCAGCTTCGAGACGAGCTATTCGCGGTGATGCAAGCCAACGACATCGACATCAACGGAGGTAGCAGCGTCCCGTCCGGTCAGGTGTCGGTCTTTGTCGGCGTTCTCGACGAAGCGACACTCGAGCTGTTCGCAGAGTTCGCCGGTCGTCCGGTGTGTTTCGACGGTATCGACCCGGTTGATTCGATCGCCGATGGCCCTCAGCCGACCAGCGGAGATGGCTGGCGGCTCCTTGCTGTTGAACGCACCGGCGCTTCATACCGAACGGGCGTGGCGAGCACCGACGACCAGTACTTGGCGCTGTGGACACAGAGTGGGCTCACCTCGCAAGCACCGCCCGTCGATTTCGAGACCGAGATCGTTATCTGGTTCGGGGCGGTCTACGGGTCGGGCTGCGAGATACGGATGGATGACGTGGTATTCGACACAGACCGGGCGATCGTGCACGGCGACTTCGTCATCCCAGGCATTCCGGCCAGCTGTAACGACGATGCCAATCCGGAGGCGTACCTGGTGGCCGTCGACCGTGGGCGCCTCCCGGTCGGTCGGTTCGCGATCCAGTTGAACGAGAGCGACCCTCCATCCGGTGTACCCGAGGAACGCACCCTTGTCGCCGTCGACCTATCGGCGCCCGGTAGCACAGCTGCCGACGCCGACATTGGCTTCGATCCCGCCCTGGTGGAGCAAGCCGATGGGGGATACGTGGTTGTCGCCGGTGGCATCATCGAACCCGGATACCCCGCCGGCTACCGGCTCGACCTCTCCTGTCGTTTCGAGGTGATCGGCCCCATCAACTCCACCATCTGGCAATCAGACAACCCGGCAATCAGTGCGCCCACCGCTCTCGCCTGGGCCACTGCGGCCGAACCCGACGGCACCGTGCTGATGGAGATCCTCCTCGAGACCGACCCACCCACTCTCACGCTCAGCGCCAACGGCCATAGCGAGACCTACCACCCCGCACCAACCGACAAGACAAGCGACTGCCCCTAACCCCCCAGACGTCGCACCTCGTCAACAGTGGGGCCCGTGTCAGAGCGGGTCCAACCTTCGAACCACGGGGCGAGCCCAGCCGTTCGCCGCAGCCTTGAGGTTGTTCTCGAATCCGGACGTCGAGAAGATCAGAAGGTTGCTGGTGGTCGCAGTCGGTTGCTTCTTGGCGATGACTTCCCTGAGCGCTCCAAGGCGGTTGAGGTCGCTCAGTGTTCGTTTTGACGTCGTGTGTTTCGCTTCGCCGATAGCCAGCACGCGAGACGATCCGTTCTGCTCGCGGGCTAGTGCCACGACGTCGACTTCGTGTTGGGTGCGTTGGGTTGTGTCGTTGACGACAGCGGAACCGACCGAGGCGACTTGGCCGCCGACGGTGTCTGGGGATGAGAATCGGAAGGTGAATTCTCGGGCGAGGTTTGCGAAGTGCGGGCCGAGAACATGGGTTCGGAAACGAGGCTGCGCGTCTTCCCAGGCCTCAGCGGCACGCCGGTCCCCGAACCGGGCGAGATCCCGACGCGTGACGACGTGATGGAACCTGACGATCGGATCTGTGATCCGGTAGATCGGTCGGCGTGACCTGAGCGCGTCGTCAGTTGCCGCGACAAACCCGGCGTCTTCGAGCGCCCGGAGCGGGTGTTGCACGGAGCGCTGCTCGCGACCGAGGGCTTGCGCCACCGCAGCTTGGTTGGTGTTGCCGCTCGCGATCGCTGCGACGACGGCGTGGTAGAGCGCTCGATCAGAAAGCGAGCGCTCCTCGGTGAGGAGGTAGTCGTCTTCGCGGAACAACGCGCTTGCTGGGTTGAGTGGACCGGCCGCGAGCCACTTTGCGAAGCCTGCGGCCCGTTTCGGAGGGGTGGCCGGTAGGAGGTCGTGGTAGCCGGGCGTCCCACCGACAACAGAATGAACGAGGAACGCTGTGGTCGGGTCGACGATGCCCCAGAACTCGGCGGACGTGCGGTAATCGAACGTCTTGACCACGACGTCGGTGGAGGCTCGCCCGCGTAACGCCTGTGTTCCTTCGAGGAGACCGGCCATCACCGACAGAGCAGATCCGCACAGGATCAGTCGGAGCGAACCGCCGCTGTCTCGTGTCTGATCGATGAATCGCTGGAGCAGCGAAGGCAATTCGGGGGAGTGACTCAGCAGGTATGTGAATTCATCGATGACGACGACCGCGGTGGCGTCCTTCGACGCAAGATCCCCGAGCGCACCAAGCGCGTCCTGCCAGGTGTCGATCGCGAGTCGACCTCCGGGCACGCCGAGGTACTCGCCGAGCGCTGCGCCGAATCCGGCCAAGGCCTGACTCTGCTCCTCCTCGACCGCCTGGTAGTAGAAGCCGCCGGCTGCCGCAGCGAGGCGGCGCAGCAGGTACGACTTGCCCTGGCGACGACGCCCACGCACCAGCGCAAGTCGTGTGCCTGGGCCCCGCTGCTCGATGAAGTTCTCGAGGTCACTCCACTCCGATTCGCGGTCGAACAGCTCGGGTGGACGTTCCATTCAGAAAATACGAGCAGAACTTTGTATAAACCAAGCTTGTATTAGTGTCGAGGTGAGGCCCACGCCGCGGCAGTTGCCGCTATGCCCGTGCCGGTGTCCCCCATTGTCGGCACAACGTGGCGTGATCCCGTAGCCGGCCTGCTGGAGATCGCACAGGCGTGGGACAGCGCTGGTGTTCGACGGGCCGCAACCGGCCTGGCCGCAGGATCAGTTCTCGCTTCGCTGATCACGACCATCACATCGACCAGGTGTGTCTAGTGGCTCGAGCGGAAGGCTTCAAGGAATTGGCGGATGGTGAAGACGGCTTCGTTGCGAAGGCGGTCGTCAGCGTCGGTGTCTTGGGGATCGCCGAGGAAGGTTGCGTGGGCTACCGGGCCATCGTGGTCAGTGGTCTCGAAGCGACGCTGGAGGAGGTCCAACGCGTTGACGACTTGGGGTAGAGACGCGATCTCGGTGTCGGCCGCGACTCGGCCCGCTCCTGCCGGACCTCCGGGGTAGTTGAGCAGGGTGTAGACCAAGTCGTATGCGTCCTTGTTTTCCTGTCGATCCTGAAAGGCGAGAATCTTCAGCACTGTGAAGGTGAGAACGCCGACGACCTGGAGCTCGACTGTTGACAGCCCGCCCTCGTCGAGGCGCTTGCCGGCGACTTGGTGGACTGTGAAGTCGCGCACGGCGAGCTGAGCGCCGGGAACATTGAACGCACCGACCTTGGATCCGGTTCCTTGTTTCGGCCGATGGATCGATCCCGGTTCGACCTGGTCGGTTTCACACATGAACTCCACCAGTACGTTCACGCCGTCCACTTCGCGTTCCCACTGATAGCTCAACTGGGTCTGTTTAAACCCGGTCTTTTTCAGGTTTGCTTGGAGTGTCGAGTAGGTCTCCACTGCGTCGTCGATCATGAGCCCGATCACCATGTCGACGTCGGTGGTTCCGATGTGAGGGCTCGCAGCGTCGGATAGCGGGCCGACGATGTAGAGCGGCGCGAGCCCGCCAGCGAGATAGATCCGTTTGCTCCACGGGCCTATGTTGCCGATCAGCGTGATGAGCGCCCGCTCGCATCGCCGGGTTGTCTCGTCGGTGTATCCCAGACGGTCCTTCATCAGAATCCGATCCGATCTTGACGCAGACGGTCCGCTTGTTCGGCACCGCGCCGTGGGTCGCGGCGCAGATCGAAGTAGAGCCGGAAGTCGTTCACGATCCACGTGCCGTCGATCTGTTGACGGCCGAGAAGTGGTTCGTCATCGCGGGCTTGGAGGAAGGTAACGTTGTGGCCGGACTCCACCTTTTCGCCATGGGTGCAGGCCAGGAGTTCTTGCGGGTCGATGGATGCGCTCACCCACACTTCGGTGGTAGGAACCGCGGTGACAAACGGCACCACGAGCCGGGCCGCGGATGCGCCGGTTACCGCGTAGCCGATTCCGGCCCGCTTCAGTGCCGCGACCAGATCGTTCATCACCTGCGCGGGCCGCGGCGCCAGTTGGTAAGCGAGAGTCCGGTCGACACGATCGTGTTGCTCTTCGACCCACAGATCAAGCAGCGCTCCCGGGTCGACAACGATCCTGGTCTTTGTTGGACCCTCGCCGGCAACGCCGAGGATCCCTTCGTCGCTCAACCGGGCCAAGACCCGATGCACGAAACCTTGTGACACGCCGGTCAGCTCGGCGAGTTCGTTGATGTGCCACCGACGTCGGGGATACGACAGAAGCGTCTGGGCGATCCGCCCCGCCTTGCCTGACATTCGTGTCGGGGGCTTGTTTTTTGGCGCCGGTTTGCTGCCGACGAGTCGGTAAACCAGTCCCGGCATGGAAATGGCGGCGTTGCCGAGGCCGTCGACGTATGCAACGGCATTGGCGCTCAGGATCTCGCGTGCGTCGGCCGTTGTCTGCCCCGCCACGACAAGCAGGGGGGTACCGCCGAGCAAACCAGTGGCGTGTACGGCCTGGCGAGCGGTTGCCGCGTTGACCCGAGACTTGAACTTAAGGGCCATGGAGATGGTGGTGTCGCCGTTGTAGACCACGATGTCGTGACCAGTGTCGTGTTGACCGAAGGCCACCTCAGCACCCAAGGTTTCGCGCAAGATCCGCGCGACATCCCGAGAGAACCCTTCACCTATATTTATTGTCAGGCCTATATTCACAACAGCTGTGAATATAGCAGAATATGGAAATAACACAACGCCGCCCCCGACTGTGCCATCAACCGTGCCGCTCAACAGAATCAACCAAGGCGATCAGGAAAGCACAGCAGTTCCATGCAGGTACGTCGTTGACCCGTATCGAGATCGGGCCCCCGACAACCTGCTGAAAAAGCAAGCCTTCACGGTTTCCTTTTGCCTCCGTTTTGCGCGTTTGCGCAGGTCAGAGGGGGGTGAGACTGCCGATGCTGGGATTCGGTCCTGTGCGCTGTTTTGCGCTGCTAGTTGCACGCGAGTTGCACGAAATCTGGCCAGGGACGGCGAGGACGGAGGCGTGGCCGTATGAATGCGAGAGCATCAAGGCCCCAACGTTTCGATCGGTGTGGCCAGCACACCCGCTCCTCGATCTTGTTTAGGGCGCGTGTGGAACCCGTTCTCGGCCGCTGCGGCCGGTGTCGCCTTCGGCGAGCCAACGCTTCCACTACTTCGACACCGTGGCACGCGACACCAGGATATGGGGTGTAGCACGGGCTCGGGGTGTCCTACGCCGCCGCTATTGGGTCAGCTGGCCGACGAGGCTCCCGATCGCTTCCACGGCGGGGGCGGAGGCGTCGAGGTCCATCGGCGACAGTCCCTGTCGGTCAGCGTTGACAACGATCGGGTCGGTGGGGATGGTCACCACGTCGTGATCAGCGAAGGCCGTTCGGACTCGGGCGTCGTCCGCATCGTCCGCGACCTTGCTCGCCAGAACCGTGACGTGGCCCTGTTCTCGCTCGGTAGCAACCGCGACCGCCCGCATGCCGACGTCGATCGATCGGGGTGTGGGTTCGACGACCACCAGCGTGTGTTCGACCGCCTGCTCGGGCAACCGAGTGAGCGTGCCGATGCCGGCTTCGAGGTCGGCCACGATGATCGTGTCGGCGTGGGGTACGGAGCTGAGCAACTGCTCAGCGGACAACCCGCATCAAGGTCAATCGGGTTCGGGGTCGTCGATTCGGTTGACGACGGTGAGCCGGACGCCGTCAGGTGCATCGGTGCCGTAGGCCTCGAGAATGTCTTCCCAGGTGTGGGCGTGGCTCTGCTCGCCTTCGTCGATCTGGTCGCGCAGCGACAAGAGCCGCTCGGTTTCCATGTCGCCGACGCCGAGCGAGAGGCCGAGGTTCGGGTTTGTGTCGCAGTCGAGGCCAACCACATGGTGGCCGGCGCGGGCGAGCGCCCGGGCGAAGATGCCGCTGACCGACGTCTTGCCGGATCCTCCCTTGCCAACAACTGCGACTCTCATGCGATCCCGTCGGTCTGCTGTGAACCTGCCTCATCGTAGGAGAACTCGGCGGCGGTGACCAGCTCTTCGACGGCATCCACGAACGAGCTGGGGCCTTCGTCGAGAGGAGAGCGGCCGCGCTTGTCGGCGGCTGTGACCGCCTCGTCGAAGGGTATGGCTCCGATCACGGGGCGTTCTAGGGCCTCATGTATGCGTCGCACGTCGTAAGGGCCAGTGATCCGATTGGCCACGACTACCACGTGCGCCGGCGACCAGTCCGCCTTGGTGATGTTTCGCAGGCCTCGTCCGACCTGAATCGATTTCGGCGTTGGCTCGACGACCAGAGCGAGCACATCGGCGTATTTGGCCCAGCCGAACATTGCTTGCCGCGTACCGCCGGGGAGGTCGCCGACGACGTTCCATGCCGCCGGATCCATCTCCTTTACAACCTGGCTCCAGGCGTGCTGGCCACGCTGCAGGGTGGACCAGTGTCCCCAGCTGTTGCCGAACTGCAGGTAGCGCACGTCGTCGGGTCCTGCCGCGGCGTACTGGTCGATGAAGCCATTTGCATCCAAGCCGGGGCGCAGAACCCATCGCGGGCCGGCAGCTGGTCCCTCGACGACAACGTCGTCGGGAGCGGGTCGGTCATCCACCGGGATGCCGAGCGAGTAGGCCATGCCGGGCAGCGGATCGGAGTCGACCGCGAGAACCGGTCGGTCTCGTCGTGCCAGGAGTCGGGCGAAGGTCCCGGAGATCGACGACTTGCCAGCTCCGCCTTTGCCGGCGAACGCAATCCTGATCATCCGACGTAGATGAACTCGGATGTACCTGCGGCAGTTTCAGTGAGGATCTCGCCGAGTGTCCGAAAGTGGCCGCCGATTTCGGCAGCATCGTCGGCTGACACCCCACGGGCGTCGCTGGAGAACGGTCAAAGAGAGACGTCAAATGGCGCGTCGAGCGATTCGCGAATCTTCTCGCGGATCAGATCGCCAGCTTCCGTATCTGGAAGCGTGTCGGTGTCGGTGACATCCACTGCCGCTCCGGCAAGACGTACCTCGGCGTCGAGCCCGCTGTTCGCAGCGACGTTCGCGAAGTGGTACGCCCGGAAGAAGGCGCCCGTGTCCTCGCGCGGGTCGGCGCTGCAGAAAAAAACCAGTTTTCGCACGCCCCCACGATCGGCCATGGCCGGGTGAGATGCAACCCCGGGAGCCCCCAAGCTGGCTGACCCGGTGGCGGGGGTGCAGACTGACGTGCGTGAGCGAGATGACGGGCCTGACGGTGGCGATCACCGGGACTGTGCAGGGCGTCGGGTTTCGGCCGTTCGTTCACGGCCTCGCGACGTCGCTGGGTCTTGCCGGACGGGTTACCAACACTGGAGCGAGCGTGGTCTGCCTCATCGAGGGCGACCCCAAAGCGTGCCAGGAGTTCGTGGCGCGGGTTCGGGCGGAGGCGCCGAGGTTGGCCGACGTGCACCGAGTCGAGGTGACCCAGAGCCTGCCGACGGGTGAGACCGGGTTCATGATCGTGCCAAGCCAGGAGGTCGACACCCAGCGGGCCAGTGCGATTCCGCCAGACGTGGCCACGTGCGCCCTGTGCTTCGAAGAGGCGAACGATCCTGAGAATCGGCGGTACGGCTATCCGTTCATCTGCTGCACCGCCTGCGGTCCGCGCTACAGCGTGGTTCGGGACCTCCCGTACGACCGCGCCAACACGTCGTTGGACGCGTTCCCGCTGTGTTCCGATTGCCGCGCCGAATACGAGGACCCGACGGATCGGCGATTTCACGCCCAGGCCACGTCGTGTCTCCGTTGCGGGCCGCGGCTGACGGGCCCGGCGATTGAAGAGGCCGTCGCCGCGTTGCTCGACGGGGCTGTTGTGGCGGTGAAGGGACTTGGCGGCTACCAGCTGTTGTGCCGGGCCGACGACGCCGACGCCGTGCGCCGGCTGCGGGATCGCAAGCACCGTGAATCGAAGCCCTTTGCGCTGCTTGTCGAATCGCTAGCGATGGCCGAACGGTTGGTGCAGTTGGACCCGGAGGAGCGACAGCTGCTCGAGTCTCCTGAAGCGCCGATCGTGCTGGCTGAGGCGAGGTCGGCGAACGATGTCGCGACGGAGGTCGCTCCGGGCACCCGCCGACTTGGCGTGATGCTCCCGCCGTCGAACCTGCACGCCATGGTCGCTACCGGGGCAGGAGTGCCACTGGTCTGCACGAGTGGGAATCGCTCCAATGAACCGATCGTCATCAACGATGACCAGGCCGCCTCCGCGTTTGACGGCATTGCCGACGTCTGCCTGGCCCACGACCGCCCCATCGAGCGCCGCGCCGACGATTCTGTTGGACAGGTCGTAGCCGGACGCTTGCAGCTCCTGCGCAGAGCGCGCGGTTTCGCGCCCCGATCCGTGGAGCTACTCGCCGACGGCCCGACGGTGCTCGGGGTTGGTGCCGAGCTCAAGAGCACAACGTGCCTCGCAGTGGGAGACCGCGCCTCGCTGTCGGTGCACCTCGGGGATCTGGAGAGCCCGTCCACACTGGCCGCGTTCGAGGCAACAATCGCCGATCAGCTGGCATTCGCCGCAGCCAACACCGCGTTGGTGGTGCACGACCGTCACCAGGAGTACTTGTCGTCGAAATTCGCGGCGAGCCAGGACATCGCCCCCACCCTCGCGGTGCAGCACCACCATGCTCACCTGGTTTCTTGTCTCGTGGAAAATGGGTACGAGGGTCCGGCAATCGGCGTTGTCTTCGATGGGCTGGGTTGGGGCGAAGACGGCACGGCCTGGGGAGGCGAGTTCCTCGTGGGCGACGCCAGCGGATACGAGCGAGTCGGATTCGTACACCCTGTGGCGATGCCGGGCGGAGCGAAGGCGGTTCGTGAGCCATGGCGCATGGCGGTGGCCCACTGCCTCGCAGCATTCGGCGAGGTGCCGGAGTTCGTCCGCAGCATCCTTGACGACAGCCGGGTCGACACCGTGGCTGCGATCTGCGCCGACTCGGCCGCGCTTCGCACATCGTCGGTTGGCCGGCTCTTCGATGCTGTCGCGGCGTTGATCGGTCTGGGCAGGACCGTCACGTACGAGGGAGAGGCGGCCATCGCTCTCGAGGGTCTCGCGACAGATTGCGATCGAACCACCGACGGATACACTTGGTCCGGCACGGACGCGGCCGATGTGATCCGTGCCGTCGTGCACGACCTGAAAGCCGGAGTCGGCCGTCCGCTCGTGGCGTACCGATTCCACCGCGGGCTCGCGGACTTCGTCGTGTCGACGTGCCTCCGACAACGCGAATCCACTGGCCTCAACGTCGTGGCGATCAGTGGCGGCGTGTTCCAGAACCGACTGCTGGTCGAATTGCTCCTTCCGATGCTCGAACACCGCGGATTCGACGTGATACGTCATCGTCAGATCCCGCCGAACGACGGGGGCATCTCGCTCGGACAGGTAGCGATCGGACGGGCGCACCTCGCACGAGGCGATGACACGGCCAGGTGGAACTACGCTGAAGCCGAAACGACCGGGGGTTGATGATGAAGATCGGGATAGTGGGCAAGGGCGGGGTCGGCAAGACAACGACGTCATCACTTCTGGCCCGTGTCCTCGTCAGCCGCGGCCGCCGCGTCCTTGCCGTCGACACCGATTCGAACCCAAACCTTGGCCTGTCCCTTGGCTTGAGCCCAGAGGCGACCGAAACGCTTGCGCCGATTCCCCGTTCGATGGTGGTCGGCACACGTGGCGACATGACGGTCGGCGAGCTGATGGACGACTTTTCAGTGAGCACCCCGGAGGGCGTGGCGTTGATGTCGGCGCTTCGCGTCGACGAGGCCGGCGCTGGCTGCACCTGCGGTGGCCATGCGAGCGTACGCAGTCTTCTCGGTCAGGCGCTGCAGTCTGAGACCGATGACACGATCATCGATATGGAAGCTGGGATCGAACATCTGAGTCGTGCAGGTGGCACGTTGGCCAACGCCGATGTGCTCATCTTGATGATGGAGCCCAGTCGCAAGGCCGTGATCACTGCCCAGCGCACCATCGGGCTCGCCAAAGAACTCGGAATCGCCCGCTGGATCGGAGTCGGCAACAAGGTCGATAGCGACGATGCGCTCCAGGCGATCGAAGAACTGTGCGAGCACCACGAGGTTCCGCTCGACGTCGTGATCCCGACCAATCCGAATCTGATTGCGGCGGACCGTCGCGGCGAACCCCTCGACCGGGCCCTCGCCTCAGACGTTTGGGCCGCCGTTGAATCGCTTGTCGATGCCCTGCAGGTCGAAACGGCGCCGATCGCCTAGGTCCCGCCTCGATCGACTAGCAGATGCGCGGCAGCGGCGCTCCGACGAGCATGTCGACGATTCGGGAGCCACCAAACGGCGTGTGAGCGACGACCATCCCGGCGTGTTCATCGTTGATCTCTCCGATGACTGTCGCTTGAGCGGAGACCTCGACCGAACGCAGCGCTTCAAGGGCAGCTTCCACCTTGCCGCGGGGCACTACAGCGATGAACTTGCCCTCGTTGGCGACATAGAGCGGATCGAGACCGAGTAGCTCGCAGGCGCCTGCAACCGGAGGGAGGACGGGGAAGGCCTCCTCGAAGAGAGAAACGCCGAGGTTTGTCGCAACGGCAAGCTCGTTACAAGCGGAGGCGACGCCACCGCGGGTCGGGTCACGCATCCAGCGGGTCTCAGGGACTGCGGCGAGGAGTGCGGCGGTCGCTTCGTGAATCGACGCGGTGTCCGAGCTGACATGAGCATCGAGGGCCAGGTCGCCACGAGCCAACATGACGGCCATGCCGTGGTCGCCAAAGGATCCGGAGATGATGACGGCGTCGCCCGCTTGCACATGTTCGGCACCTAGCAAAACCTCGTTGTCTCGCAGGCCGATGCCGCTGGTGGTGAAATAGCAACCGTCGGCTGCGCCCCGTTCGACGACCTTCGTGTCGCCTGCCACAACGGCGACGTTTGCTGCGGCAGCGGCGGCCGCAACGTCGGCCACGAGCGCTCGGAGTTCCACCAACGGGAAGCCTTCCTCGAGCACGACGGCAACCGACAGCCAGGTCGGCGTTGCCCCCATGACCGCGAGGTCGTTCACCGTGCCGTTGACCGCAAGATCGCCGATTGAGCCGCCGAGGAACGTGCGGGGCGTGACCACGAACGCGTCGGTCGTAAACACGACACTCTGACCCTCAGGAATGGCCAGCACAGCGCCGTCGTCGAGCCGGTCGAGTTCGTCGCCGCCGTAGGCGCTTCGAAACACGGCGTCGGTGAGCGCTTGGCTGGCCTTGCCGCCGGCACCGTGGGCCATGGTGATGACCTCGTCGGTCATCTTTGGCGGCCGCAGGCGCCATTGTTCGATGCGGGCGAGGACCTGTTGACGGTCGTCTTCTGTGCTCACTGGATCGCCTGGCTCATGTGCTCGTCACGGGGATTCGTGGCCGGGCACTGAAGCGGCCGTAGTTGAAGTACGCAGCGCATGCGCCTTCCGACGACACCATGCAGGTGCCGATGGGCGTTTCCGGCGTGCACGCGGTGCCGAACACCTTGCACTCCCACGGACGGATCGCTCCTTTGAGGACCTCGCCGCATTGACACGCCTTGGGATCAGCGACCCGCACCCCGGGGATCTCGAAGCGCTTCTCGGCATCCCAGTCAGCGAAGTCAGCTCGTAGCGAAAGGCCAGATTGGGCAATGAAGCCAAGGCCTCGCCACTCGAAGTGGGGGCGCAGGTCAAACACTTCGCCGAGCAGCTTCAGCGCAGACGGGTTTCCGCCGTCTCGCACCACCCGCTTGTACTGGTTCTCCACCTCGGCCCGGCCCTCGGCCAGCTGGCGCAGCAGCATGGCGACACCTTGGAGAATGTCGACCGGTTCGAACCCTGTGGTGACAAGCGGTAGCCCATATTCGCGAGACACGAACTGGTACGGCCCGGTGCCAATCACCGTGCTCACGTGGCCGGGGCCGAGGAAGCCGTCCAGCTCCATGCCCGGGGAATCGAGGATCGCCTTCATGGGCGGAACGATGGTCACGTGGTTGCAGAAGATCGAGAAGTTCGAGAGGCCCTTCTCACGCGCTTGCATTGCGGTGAGGGCGGTTGATGGTGCCGTGGTCTCGAAGCCCACGGCGAAGAACACGACGTTTCGTTCCGGTTCGTTCTCGGCGATGGCGAGCGCATCGAGCGGGGAGTAGACGACCCGAATGTCGGCCCCCTTGGCCTTGGCTTCGAGCAGTGTGCTCGAACCGCCGGGAACTCGCATGAGGTCGCCGAAGCAACACATGGTCACCCCGTCCTGCGACGCAATCGAAATCGCGTCGTCGATGCGTCCCATCGGGATCACACAGACCGGACAGCCCGGACCGTGAACCATTTCGATGCTCTCGGGCAACAGCGACTCGATGCCGTGGCGGTAGATGGCGTGCGTGTGTCCGCCGCATGCCTCCATGAACTTCCGGGCTGGCTGCTCGGCCGCAAGTTGAGTGATCTCGGCGATAAGAACCTTCGCCGCTGCGGGGTCTCGGAATTCGGTGACGAACTTCATGCGTGAACCTTCGCTGGAACATGGGAGCAGATCTTGTCGATCAATACACCCTGCGCTTCTTGAATCCGGTGCACCGAGGACGAGTCGATGATCAGTTGGTGGTCGACGTTCTCGTGCGCGGCCATGGGGCCGCCGCCGTAGCCGGCGCACGCAATGACGACCAGCTCCGCCGCCACGTTCAGGTTGAGCACCGAGAGCAGGTTGGCCGAAGAACCGCTCGTGCTGAACAAAACGACGACGTCACCGGGTTGCACCGAGGCTTCGACCTGCCGAGAGAAGATGCGGTTGACGCCAAGGTCATTGGCGAGCGCCGTCAGCGTTGCCGGATCCTCGGCCAGTGACATCGAACGGATGCCCTTGGCCTGCAGCAGGCGGGCGAGCTGCGCCGCGTCGCACGCGCTACCGCCATTGCCGATGCTGAAGACCGTTCCGCCCGCGGCGACCGCCGAGGCGATCTGCGCGGTGACGGTGTCGACCGCGGTCGCGTTCACCTCGACCGTCTGGCGGGCGAGCTCGGCCGACTCGGCCTGCTTTGCGCGCTCCGAAGCCGCCATCGAAGCGAGCAGCGCTTGCTCGTCGTCCTCGGCCGCATCGAGAAACGGGTACAGAAAGTTCGTGGGGTCGCCGCCTTCGCTGGCGGACCCGCCGGTGAGGCCCGGATGCTCCAGGCCAAGCTGCACCAACTCCCACAGCACGTGATACCAGCGAACCAGGTCCGGCTCGCTCTGGTTGGCCCCGGTGATCAACAGCTGGGCGGTCTGCGGAAGTGGGCGGTCCAGTGTGAGGTTTGCAGATTCGATGACGACCAGCGCGTCGTTCGGGCGTACGACATGGTCGATGTCGTCCGGTGCAATCGCGAACGAGGGGAGCGATCGAGCACCCGTGATGGCCGGATGCACAAACTCCACCGCCACATGACGGGCATGGTCGGGCCGGTCCAACGCCGAGACAATCAGCCGACCGCCGGCCGTGAAGACACGCGCCAGAGCCAGCGCCTCTGTCGGAAGGTCGCCAGTGGCCATGGGTGGACGATCAGGCCTCGGTGGTCGAAGCCGTCGGCTCGGCCGTGGGAACGCCCGCGCTGAACGCCTCGACCTCTTCTTCGTAGACGCCACCGAGCATCCGCATGAAGTCGAGCTGGGCGGCGGCTTCGTCCTCGTCGATGATGCTCATGGCAAAGCCCACGTGCAGCAACACCCAATCGCCGACAGCCACACCGTCGTCGAGAACCATCACGATGCTCACCTCACGGCGAACACCTTCGACCTCGACGACGGCCATCTTCCGCTCGGCGGGGAGAATCTCAACAACCTTGGCTGGAATGCCAACACACATCAGAGGGCCTGCTCTGTCTTTGGGGGAGGGGTGGAAGAGGGAGGGGCAAGAAGGTCCACTACCCGCTGCACAGCCTGTACCACTGGGCTGGTCGGCGCGAAGTCAAGAAGGGGAGTGGTTGCTGCATCAGCATCGAGCACTTCGTCGCCCCACGGGATGCGGGCAATGAGTTCCAGGTCGTAGTTGTCGCAGAACTCGCTGATGCCCGCGAAATCGTTGTCGGAACGGCACTTGTTCGCCACG
>CAZDEB010000005.1:66501-215434 GCA_964504305.1 uncultured Candidatus Nemicrothrix sp.
ACAACCCGGCCAATTGCGGTCTCGGCGGCGAGCTTGGCCTGGAGCTTCACGGCCTCGAGGGAACGAAAGTAGGGCTCGGCGACCAACACGAGTGCATTGGCCTCGCGGGCGGTGCCTCGGCTGAGGTGCTCGGGCGACGCCTCCATGTCGATCATCGTGATCGTTTCGGGGAGCGCATCGAGGTCGCCCAGCAAGGCCGATACGACTGCGTGGGCCGAACAGAGGCAGCCCTCGTCGGCATGCTCGGGCATACCCATGCGGAGCAGGCGCACACCATCGGGGGCGACCAGCGTGTGGCGATTGAGTACATCGGCCAACGGTTCGTTGAGCATCGGGCCATCGAAGGACCGCGACACCAGCGAGGTGGGTGGGAATGGGATGGCCTGAATCGCCTCGTTGGACACTCCCAACGCGGCGTGAAGGTTGGGGTTGGTGTCGGCGTCGATGGCAACGACATCTCGACCCGCACGAGCGAGCAGACGCGAGGCGGTGGCCGAGAACGTGGTTTTGCCTGCTCCGCCCTTCCCGGCGACTGCGAGCTTCATACGTTGCTGGGGTTTTTGCTTGCGACCCGGTCGCTTGGGATGCTGTCGAGGGCGACGGACAGCTGGTCTCGTGCCAGGCGCAAGTCGGCGACGGCTTGGGCGAGTGCCTCGTGGCCAGCTGGGGTGACGATGTAGACCCGGCGGTCGGGACCGTTGTCGGACGGCTCCCACTCCGAGCTCAGCAAGTCCTTCTGCTCCATCGACCGCAGCTCGCGGTAAACGCCAGCCATGTCGATGTTGAGCCCGTACCCACGAACGGCCTCCGCCAATTCGTAGCCGTAAGAACGATCGGCCTGCGTGAGACCGAGGAAGAGCAGCTGGCGCAAGAAACGTCGCGGCAGCACGGAAGCGGTCTTAATGCTCATGGGGGTGTCCGTGTGCATGCCCGTGATCGTGGGTGTGGCCGTGCGGGTCGTGCTTGAGGTCCATCGCGTGGTTGTGCTCGACGCGGTGGGCCATGCAGGCGTCGGCCTCGTCCACCGAGGCGTGGCACCAACAGTCGTCGCTGCACTCGCCGTGGGCGGGCTTGGTGAGGTCGCTGAACGAGTCGGCGAATTCTCTGGCGCCCTGCTTCAGGCCGAATTCGGAAAGCGCGTACCACTCGCCATCGACGGTCAGGTAGCCCTCTTCGACCAGGCGGTCCAGATAGCCGACGCCGTTGCGGGCCTCAACACCGAGGAATCGCTCCACCATGGGTGCATCGACAATGTCGCCGAAGCCCTCGCCCCGCAGCCAGTACATCACCTGCAGGATCTCGCTGCGCCAATACAGCATCTGCAACGCGGACGATTTCGGAGCGACCAGCGATGCGTATTCGTCTGGAGCATTCATCGCGAAACCCTCAAATGTTCGGCCAGCTACTACCGATCTGAACTGTGTGTATGCTACACCTAGCGTCGGTTCGGAACGCAACTGGAGGACACGCATGGTGCAGTACACAAAGGTGCCCGATCACCCGCACAGTGACAATGAGCTCATGCCGCTCGTCCTCGATCCGTCCGATGCGCTGGCACCCGTGGCGATGCGCAGCCAGATCAATCCAGTCCGTGACGAGATCTATCGCAGCAAGCTCGAAAAGGTCTACCTGTTCTGGATCGTGGGCGCATCGTGCGACGGCTGCACCATCTCCGTCACCGGCGCCACTCACCCACGCCTCGAAGACCTCCTGCTCGGTCGCGTCCCCGGGCTTCCCAAGGTCGAGCTCATCCACACCGTCGTGTCGGTCGAATCCGGCGCCGAATGGACCGAGAACCTTCGCATGGCCGCTGCCGGCGAACTCGACGCACCCTTCCTCATCTGCTGGGAAGGCTCGATCATGGACGAGACCTACTCCGGCGATGGCTATTGGATGGGCCTTGGCGAAGACCGCGAAACCGGCCGCCAGATCACCAGCCTTGAATGGCTCGACCGCATGGCGCCCCTCGCCGCAGCCACGATTGCCGTTGGCACGTGTGCCACCTGGGGCGGAATCCCCGCTGCGGCGAACAACGTCACGAACGCCAAAGGTGTGATGGATCACCTAGGCAAGGACTACCGGTCCACGCTTGGCCTGCCCGTCATCAATGTGCCCGGTTGCTCGCCTGTCGGTGACAACGTGCTCGAAACCGCCGCCGCTGCCCTCCTGTTCCTCAACGGCCTGGCACCGCTGCCCGAGTTCGATGAACTCGGGCGCCCGGCTTGGCTGTTTACCGAAACCGTGCATCGCCACTGTCCACGCGCTGGCTACTACGAAGAAGGCGTCTTTGCCGAGGAGTACGGCGACAAAGAGTGCCTGGTCGAGCTCGGCTGCTGGGGCCCCGTCGTGCAATGCAACATTGCCGAGCGAGGCATCGTCGACGGTTACGGCGGCTGCATGAACATGGGAGGCATCTGCATCGGCTGCACGATGCCTGGCTTCCCCGACAAGTTCGCACCGTTCTACGTCGCCCCGCCCGGCTCGTTCGTCAGCGGCACAACCAGTCGAGTGATGGGTGGCTTCATTCGCCGAATGCGTCACCTCACCATGCACGACAAACAACGATCGGTGCGGTGGGAGAGCGACGACTCGCCCAGCGGTTGGGCCCGATACAAGAAGCAACCGGTCGGCGCCGAGAAGACGGTGCACCGCTTCTACAAGACGATGACCAATCACAACGCCGGCAAAGCAAAGAAATAGGTAGGCCTCGAGATGTGCTTCAAGAACCTTCCGATCGAGTTCGACGAGAACGGCAAAGCCTCGTTGCGCGAAACCGCCGGCGACCCGTACGGGACCGCCAACGCTCCCATCAAGCAGTACGTCCGCGTCGCTGCGGACAACAGCGGTTCCTCCCGCAGCATCGGATCCGCCGCAAGCACCACACCGCCACGCCTCAGCGCGTGGGGAACGAAGTAGGTCGAACGAATGACATTTACCAACCTGCCCATCGATGTTGGTGCCGACGGCAAGACCAAGATTCGCGACGGCGTCACCGATCCCTACGGCGTCGACACCAAGCCCATCTGGCAGTACGACCCCAACGAATCGGGTGCAAGCGCAGCTCCTCCTCGCCTGAAGGAGTGGAGCATCGACCCGGTCACCCGCGTCGCTGGTGCGCTCGCAGTCCACACGACGCTCGATCTCGAAAACCGCAAGGCCGTCGATGCGTATTCACAGGCAATGCTGTTCCGTGGCTACGAAATCATCTTGCAGGGCCGCGACCCTCGCGATGCCATCGACATCAGCTCCCGCGCCTGTGGCGTCTGCGGTGGCGTGCACTCGACTGTGTCGTCGATGGCCATCGAACAGGCCTTCGGCATCGTTCCTCCGCCGCTCGGCGTCGTCGTCCGGAACCTCGGCGAAGTCGCCGAAATGTTCTACGACCATCCCATCCACCTCGGCTTGCTCGCCGGTCCGGACTACTCGACCGCGCTTGTTTCGATGACGAACCCCGAGCTCGTGACGCTGGCCGAGAAGACGCCTGCCAAAAACGCGCACATTCACGGGTACAAGACCGTCAAAGACATCATGGATGCGATGAACCCGCTCGAGGGTCAGATCTACCTCGAAGCGCTCGAGTACACGCGCATCGGTCGCATCATGTGCACGCTGATGTTCGGCAAGTTCCCGCACCCGTCCACGCTTGTGCCCGGTGGCGTCTCCACCACGATCTCAACATCGACCTTCAACGAGTTCTACACCCAGCTCGCAAAGATCTTTGACTACTCGAAGCGTCTCGCTGGTTGGTGGGACGACATCTGTGACTTCTTCCTCGAAGCCAACCCGGACTACGAACTCGTTGGCCTTCGCCCATCGAACATGATCCAAACCGGCATCTGGGACGATCCGGATGTCTACGACGCCACGTACGAGAATGTGGACACGTGGGGCAACGCCCGCTACTCGGCCCCTGGGGTCATCGTCGACGGCAAACTGGTCACTTCTGACCTCACCCAGATCAACATGGGTATCGAAGAGTTCGTCGAACACAGCTACTACGACGATTGGACCAAGAACGGTCCGCAGCGTTTCGAGACCGATCCGTTGGGCAACCCGCTCAGCCCTTATCATATGATGAACAAGGTCACGATCCCGCGCCCCGAGGGCAAGAACTTCAAAGAGAAGTACACGTGGGACACCGCTCCACGCTGGGATCGCATGTCGATGGAATCGGGTGTCTACGGACGCATGTGGACCACCGCCCTCGCCGGCAACCTCCAGGACAACCCCTACATTGCCTCGACCGGCGACGGTCTCCGCATGCTGATGCCCCGCCATGAGCTTCCGGAGATGGAACTCAACTGGAAGATCCCAAGCAAGCTCAACGCCTTCGAACGCAACCGGGGCCGGGCCTACGGCGTCGCCTTCACCGCAGCGATCGGCATGATCAACCTGACCAAGGCCTTCGATCTGTGGCGTGCGGGCGAAACCAAGACGGCCACCAAGTTCACCGTGCCCCAAGACGAGCGCGTTGGGTATGGCTTCTGGGAAGCCGGCCGCGGGTATCTCACCCACCATCTGCACATGGACAAGGGCAAGATCGTCAATTACCAGATCAACACGCCGTCCACATGGAACGCCGCGCCGCGCGATCCGTTCGGCATGCCTGGCCCGTACGAGGAAGCCATCGTCGACACGCCGATTCTCGAAAGTGTTGGCGACGACGACGTCAAGGGCATCGACATCTTGCGGGCGATCCGTAGCTTCGATCCGTGCATGCCGTGCACCACGCACATGGACACGGGCAAGGGCATCATCACCCGAGAGGTGAACTCCTGCAGCTGCACGCTGGAGTAGCGACATGCCGGTAAGTGACAATTCCCGGGCAGGTGCCGTCGAGCAACTCCCTGATCTCGTCATTCCCGGGCTCACCGTTCCCGACCCAACGCTTGCCAACGAGAAGCAATACGTGCTGCCGGACAAGGACACGGACCGTGTTCTTGTGGGCGGCATTGGCCTGCCCTGGCTACGCGACCTCGACTACGGCACACAGTGGGTGAATCGGGTGGTCGACCTCGACTGGCCCGACCACGTCATTGTTGAAGACATGTCGTACGCCGCGCATCGCGTGCTGCATCGGCTGCAGGAAGTCCGCCCAAACAAGGTCGTGCTTGTTGGCTGCATGCCACGTCGTGAAGACCCGCCCGGGACGATCCGACGCTACAAGCTCGACCTCACCCCGCCCGACGACGACGAAGTGCAAGACCGTCTGTCTGAGGCTGCGATGGGCATCATCGACCTCGACCACACACTGGCCGTTGTTCGCTACTATGGCGAGTTCCCAACCGACACGATCATCATCGAAGTCGAGCCCGAGGACGAAGCGTTCGGGCTTGGGTTCACCGACACGGTGGAAGCTACTGTCGACGACGTGCTCGCTCTCGTCAGGTTAGAAATTTGAGTCGCAGCGACGAACGCCTCGAGTTCGACCAGATCCTTCCCCGCATCGCCGATCTGGCGGAGACGCTCGCGGAGCACGACGACAAGGACGTCGCCGACACCGCCGTGGAACTCCTCGATTGGATCGACGTGTTCCACGCCAATGGTGTGGGACGCATGGTCGAGATGTTGCGCGAATGGCGCGGCGAAATTCTGCTTGAAGCGGTGGCCGCCGACCCTGTCGCCGGCGCATTGCTGGCCGCATACGGGCTCGGCGACGACACCGACCTCGACGCTGCACGCGTCAGTGTGCAAGCCGCACTCGCCGAGGTCCGCCCCTACCTGCATTCTCACGGCGGCGACATGGAAGTCGTGCACATCAAAGACGGTGTGGTGCGGTTGAAGCTCCACGGAAGCTGCGATGGCTGCACGGCATCAGACGCCACGATCATGGAGCAGGTCGAGACGGCTCTGAAAGAACACTGGGTCGACTTCCGCCGCATCGAAGTCGAGGAAATGACAGCCGAACCCCACCCGCCACCGGTTGCGGGAGCGGTCACCACCGGCCTCCACATCAAGCCGCGCACATCTGCAGACAGCGACACCAGATGACTGACCCAGCCGATCGCGTTGGCGACCTCACCTTCAAAGCACGAGCGCTCGCCCAGGCGCATCCGCTCACGGTGACCGCAACGGCATACCGCGAACAGATGATCGAAGAAGAGCGCCGGACCCAACCAATGGCAGAATTTGCTGACTGGGCGGGCACCGCGTTCCTGGTTGGCTACTGCATCCGGCGCATCGAAGAAGCCGACCTGGGGAACCTCCCGGACACCTCGCCGAAGACCGATGCGCTCGTGCCGTTGGCCCACGACACCGCCCGCATGTCCGACGAGGTCAAGCGCGGTCGTCCTGCAGGAACGCAACTCCTCGAGATGCCGTTGGTCGGGCAGCTGCTCGACACCGTGATCGCCACCGAGATCGACAAGCGCGTCGAACACTGGAAGGGCCAGATCAGCGCGGCCGACTGGGCCATGTTCGAGGACTACATCGCTTGGTGGGTCATTCACGGCTACTCGCTTCGGGCAGCCGAGATCTTCCGTCAGAGCTCGTGAACATCCTGGTTGCCGGCGTCGGCAATGTGCTCCGAAGCGATGACGCCTTCGGCGTCGAAGTTGCGAACCGTTTGCTCGAACGGCCAACGGTCGCCAACGTCACTGTGGTCGAAACCGGGATCGCGGGAATCCAGTTGGTCTCCGATCTGCAAGAGGGCTACGACGCGATCATCGTGATCGATACCGTGGACCGCGAACGGCCACCGGGCACGGTCATGACCATCGACTATGACGTCATCGACGTGCACGAGTTGGACCACAACGTGAAGTACGACCTGCTGGCAGACATGCATCTGGCGACACCTGAACGATCGCTGATGGTCGCCCGAGCGCTGGGAGTGCTTCCGCCCATCGTCAAGATGGTGGGTGTGCAGCCCGTCGATGTCGACACTACGGCCATTGGCATGTCCGACATTGTGACCAACGCGATCGACGTCGCCATCGCGGAGGTCGATCGGTGTATTGATTCGCTCCAGCTCTCCGGAACAACATGAGCAACGAAACCTCCGGGCGCAACCGGTCAGCCGACGGCCCAACCGCCTTGTCCGCCTCCGATTCGATCGCCGCGATGAAGGCCCGCTTCGAGTCGATCGACCGCGTCGCTGACTCGCTGAGCTGGGCCACCGCTGCGTACCGACTTGGCATGGCCACCGCTGAACAGCCGACAGCACACCCCGGTGAAAGCCTCAGAGCGGCGCTCGGGTACTATCAACAGGCAGCCCAGGTGCTCACCGTTCAGCGAGCACCGGTCGAGCACGCCCGAATTCTGAATGCCGCCGGTTCGGCCCATCGGATGTTGGGCGACCCCAGCACGGCCAGCCGATTGTTCCAAGAAGCCCTCGGCCTCATGGCGGGTAAAGGCGTTGACATCGAAGAAGCCTCGGTGCTGAACAACCTTGGGCTGGTGCTCACCGAAGGCGGCCGGCTCGACGATGCGGTCGAAGCATTCACCATGTCGCTCGACATGATGTCGGACTCGTTCGCCATGCAGTCGGGCGACGACGACGAGCAGATCCGAACAATGTTGGCCACCAAGCACAACCTCGGCCAGGTCCACCTTGCCCGGGGCGGTCTCGACGGCTGCGACGCGGCAATCGAGGTGCTCGCCAGCGCATCGGCGGCTGCGCGCACGACCGAAGCTTCGATGCACACCGCAATGATCGACCACACCCTTGGCATTGCATGGAAGGCAAGGGCCGGATTCAGTCCAGCCACCAGCGACAGCGACGTGGGTGAGGCAATATCGGCATTCGAACGCTGCCTCGCCGTCTTCACAAGTGTTGGCTTCCCGATGCAACACGCCATTGCGAAGCACAACCTTGGTCACGCGCTCGCCGGCCGTGACGATGTGGGGTCAATGCAGCGGGCGCTCGCGTACTACGAAGACTCGCTCAACATCTTCGACCCGCGTCTGCACCAGCAGCAGTGGCAGGAGGCGTTCGCCAATGCCGAGGCCATAGAGAAACGCCTCGGGGTGGCCGTACCGGGCGCGACCCGTGCCGATCACATCGCCACGCTTGCCGGCTCGATGGATGAGAACGAACGGTTGATGTTCGTCCGCCAGCGCCTCGCACAGATGGAACGCCTCCCAAAGGTGAACCAGGTGGAACGGCTCACCGCGATGTCGTACGCAATCGTCACCCAGCCCGCCGAGTCATTCGTGGCCTCGCTTCGCACGATGATCAGCGTCCTCATGGAACTGCCCGAGGCGTTGCTCGAGTCAGCGTTGGAAGCGCAACTGGCCGCCCACGCAATGTTGGACAGCCACGACCAACGGGCCGCCGACTTCATCCTGGATGAAGCCATCAACGCGCTCCTGTTCGGACCGCAACGAATCCGGGTGCGAGACATGCTGGAGGACATTGGTTGGGACCGGCCGTGATCGCCGCCGACCCGACGTCCGTCGCGGACCGGTTCATCCAGGCGATCGTCTGGGGCGAACACAGCGTCGTGTGGGCAATGCTGAGCGAGTCCGGACGCGAGCTCGTTCTTGAATCGGGAAGTCGTCGTGGCCTGGACCCGCTGCAGGCGCAGCGAATCCGACTGGGCACCAGCCCCCAGGACGAGCTGGACTCATTCCTGACCGGTCTGGTTCACGGACTGCGGGTCGATTTCGCCGCGGTGCCGTTGGACGAGGTGCGTGCCGATCCGCCGACCACGCCCGCAGCCGCCAGCGAGGACACTCCCGAGGAAGCAGAGGTTGTCGAGGTCTTTCTGTTCTGTCCGGCAGCGTTTGGTGAAGATCGCTGGGCTGCGGGTTCGGTACTGCTGTCGCGAGCAGAAGGCACGTGGCTCGTGGACCGTGTGAACCCGCTGGTGAGCCGTAGTGAGTGAGACGCGTCGCTACGAGGTTGCGATGTCGGTCGAGGCGCTGGCGTCGTCGTGGGCCCGCACTGACAATGCCCCCGACGGGGCAGTCATCGTGGCGGACACCGAAATCTCCGGGCGCCTCCGAGGCGGAACGCCATGGCGGGAGGCGGAGGAGAACGCGCTGATCATGGCAATGGTCATTCGTCCGGCCATGGACCCACTGAGCGAGGCCCTCCTGTGGCTCGTGGCGACGCTAGGAGTTGCCGATGCGCTGGAAGCCACAACCGGAAACGGCCATCGCATCATCTGGCCCGACACTATCGCCCGCGAAGACGGCACGTCGGTCCGATCCGCGATCAATGTGACCGTGCAGCTCGGTCCCGGCCGGATCGAGCATGCGGTGCTTGCGGTACGGACACATTTGGATGGGTTGGGAGCCACCAAGGACCAGCTGCTGAATGCACTGCACGAGCACCTCCTTGTCGCCACTCGGTTGGCCGAGGCCAACCCGATGGAACTGCGGGACACCTTCAATGACCGATGTTGGTTGATGAACAAGCGTGCGCGCATCTCACTACAGCCTCGGGGCGAGGCCCGAGGGCGAATCACCGCCGTGGACCCAGATGGGTTTCTGGTTCTCGAATCCCCGACCGGAATGCTCGAACGCATCGCGCCGGCCTCACTGCGTTCCCTCGAGCTCGTCATGTAGCACGTCACGACCGGCGGGCGGCCCGCTACGTGTAGACAACACCTAGTGACATCGGCTACAGTCCGGGCCGTAGTTCAAGCCTGAAGAATCGTGCTTGTGGGGGTGCTGGACATGTGGTTGTGGTGGATAGGAAACGCCCTCGTCCTCCTCGTTGTCGTGCCTCTCGTCATCCTCCTGGCCAACCGGGTCATCCGGCCCGCCGTCGAGATCCAGGCCTACGCCGACGACATCCTTGAGCACGGCGTGAACCTCACTGAGCACCTCGTGCCCGTTCCCGCACTCATCGAGACCGACGCCTCGATCACCGGAATCACTGGCGTCGCCGTTCGCTACGTCACGGCACTTCGAAGGATGGTCGGTTAGATGCCCGCAGCAGCAGTTGTTTCCATCATCTTGTTCGCCATCCTCATCCTGGCAATCGCCGCATACCTGGTACGCGTCATCCTCGTCCTGCGCCACGTGAACGATCAGCTTGGCAAGATCACCTTCGGCGTCCGGGCCATTGCGCACCAGACCAAGCCCATCAACGACCTCACCGAGTCCATGACCGCCAACCTCGGCGCCGTCTCTGGTGCACTTGGCGACCTGGTCGCCGATGTCTCGGCAGTCGACGAACCTGCCGCATGATGCCCCGCCGCCTACCGACACAGGAGAGCTGAGATGGCACTCGAGTTTCGCTGCGCCCACGTTGGGGTGACCGACTGCAAGGCAGCCACCACCGCCGACTCCAAAGATGAGCTGGTCGCGAAGGTCGCCGCCCATGCGAGAGAAGTGCACGGCGTCGAGCTGAACGACACGCTCATCAACTACGCCCTCACCACGGTCACCGAGAAGTAGGGCCGATGTCGTTCGCTGCCGCGCGGCTCATCGCTGTCTCGTCCGGTTGGATCATCGGCTGGGTCCTGTTCGCAGTGGTCGTGTTGCTTGTGGTCGCACTTCTCCTGCTGATGATCAAGGGTGCGCGGGACGCAGCAGTCAAGGCCGAGTCCATCGTCGAAGCGTTCAACGAAGCTGAGGGAAACACCGACGGACTCTGGAACGTCGATACCACCAACCGTCACATCGTTGACATCACCTCATCGGCTCGTGCTGCACGCGAATACCTTGAATCAGCGGGAGGCCAAGAATGAGCACACACGGTCTCTGGTGGATCACCCTTGGCGCCGGCCTCGTCGTCGCCGTCGTGGCTGTCGTCCTCCTGCAAACGTTCCTGAACCAGGTGAAGCGGGTCGAACGTGGCACGGAAGCCATCTGGGAAGCAGCAAAACCCGTCGCCCGCAACACCGCCACCACATGGATGCTGACTCAGACCACCGTCCGCCTCGACAGGCTGACCGAAGAAGCACTCCGCCACGATGCCTTGCTCGCTTCAGTGCAAGGTGATGCGGGGAGAGACGCCTGATGCGTAACCTGCTCATCACGCTCACCGTTGTCGAGATCGTCCTCGTCATCGGCGTTCTTGCCTTTTACCTCACCCGTATCTCCGCTTCGCTGCACGAAACCGCAAGACATCTCGCCAAGTCGACCTACGGCGTTCGCGCCGTCGAGACGCAGTGTTCGACCATCGGGCCGAGCGTCACGCGAATCAACGAGCAACTCGCCACTATCACCGGCGCCCTCAGCGGCGTAGCCGACCGTGCCGAGGTCATCGCCGACAACGCCTAACTCCGCCTACTGCACGAGTCGACCGAATGCGCAAGGGATTCGTTGGCGCGCGTTCCGTTTGCTGACCGTGCTCGACGGCGCCTAGTCTCCCGCCTCTGCGAAGTTGGGTTTTTGGGGGAACAGTGGCGACACAGAAGTTGAACGCGTATCAAGTAGTGACCCAACGAGGCGGTCGTCGCCGAGCGACAGGCCGATGGGTCGCGCTTTTCGCGGCGCTGGCACTACTGGCCGTGGCCTGCGGAAGCGACGACGACGATGCTGGTACCCCCACGACCGAGGCGCCGGCGGATACCGCAGCGACTGAGGACGCGCCGGAAGAGACGACCACGACTGAGGCGGAGCCGGAGGAGACGACCACCACGGCCGCGCCCGAGCCCACGCCTGTCCGATTGGTCTTCGTGCCGGCAACCACCGGACTCCTCGTCAACATCGCCCAGGAGCAAGGCTTCTTCGCCGACAACGGTCTCGCAGTGGAGCTCACCCCCGCGACGAATATCTCTGAGATCATCCCAACGCTGGGACAGCAGGTCGACATCTCGCTCGGCACCGCTACGGACCTGATTCGTGCTGCCGACTCCGGTCTCGACGTGGTTCAGATTCTCGGCAACACCAATGACACCGAGGACAATCCGTTCGTACGCGTGATCGTGCCGGCGGACTCCGGCATTGAGAGCGTCACCGACCTTGAAGGTAAGCGAGTCAGCAGCCCGACGTTGAGCGGGGTCATCCACGTGGCGACCCGCTACTGGGCGCAGCAGGAAGGCATCGACCCGGACTCCATCGAAGGGGTCCAGGTTCCGCCACCAGCCACCGTTGAGCAGTTCAAGGCCGGCCAGGTCGACGCGGCAGAAGCACTCGAACCGTTCGCCGGCGCACTCGTGGGACAGGGCAACGTGTCGATCGGTGACCCGTTTGCCTCGATTGGCCTGCCGCTCGCCACGAACTTCTGGATCGCCAACGGCGAATGGGCGGCGAACAACCCCGACGTCATCGCTGCCTACCAACTGTCACTCGAGCAGGCGCAGGCCTTCATCGACTCGAACGAAACCGACGCTCGGGCCATCCTGCAGGGCTACACCGGCATGCCGGATCCTGTCGCCGCCAACGTGTCGCTGCCCACATTCAACCTCGACATTCGCACCGACGACTTGACCCGTTGGGTCGAGGTCCTCGTCTCGCTCGGAGACTTCGAAGGGGAAATTGATGTGTCGAGCCTCGTCATCGGCTGAGGAACGCACGCTCGGGGCCTCGCCGCCCGATCGGCGGGGCCACACGAGCATCCATTTGCAGACCGAACCGGCATGAGCTTCGAGTGTCGATCAGTCAGCGCCGAGGTTGGTAAAAGTGGCGCCGCCAGAATCGTGCTCGACGACGTCTCCTTCCATGTGGCGAAGGGCGAGTTCGTGTCGATCATGGGCCGCTCAGGCGCCGGCAAAACCACGTTGTTGCGCGTGCTGGCCGGCCTGCAGCAACCGGCCAGCGGCTCGATCGTGCAGTTCGAAGGACGCAACGTCGACGGTCCGCCCGACGGAGTTGGCCTCGTCTTCCAGGACTACACCAGCGCCCTGCTTCCCTGGCGGACGGTTGCGGCAAACGTCGCGCTGCCGCTCGAGGCCACTGTGACCAACCCGGAGCGACGCGCTCGGGTGGAGGCCACGCTCGAGATGGTGGGCTTGGCAGACCGAGCCGACGATCGTCCGCCGCAACTCTCGGGCGGGATGCAGCAGCGGGTGCAGCTTGCGAGGGCGTTGGCGTCGCGCCCCTCAGCGTTGCTCATGGACGAACCCTTCGGTGCGCTCGATGCTCTGACCAAGTCCGACCTCGAGGACGAGCTCCTTGCCCTGGCGGCAACCACGGCGACGACCGTCGTGTTCGTTACACACGACATCGACGAAGCCGTCTACCTGAGTGATCGTGTTTTGGTGGTTGCTGGCGAGCCAGCCCACGTTGCCGCAGACATTGCGGTGGACTGTCCCCGACCCCGTACGCAGATTCGTACCCGTGAGTCCCCCGAATTCCTGGCCGTCCGATCCCGGGTGCATGAGGTGATCTTTGGGACGCGATAACGGAACCCGACGATGGGACGCGCTGAATCCTGGTGGCGTGGCGGTGTTGCTTGCGGCGGCGTGCCTGTGGGAAGTGTTCGTGCGAGCCGACGTTGCGAACATCCAGTTTCTTCCGGCGCCTTCTGAAATCGCTGTGGCCGCCCGGCAGGCGGTGATGGACGGAGAGCTCCTTGGCCGCATTGTTCATACGGTCGGCGTCACGCTGCTCGGGTGGGGTGCGGCCAGCATCGTCGGTTTCGGTCTGGGCCTAGTGCTGGGGCTTTCGAACACGGCCTATCGCTACTCGATGACAAGCTTCGAGGTAACACGTGCAATCCCGCCCATCACCTTCGTGCCCGCCGCACTCCTAATCTTCGGCTTCTCCCTGCGGATGGAACTGGTGTTGGTGATCTTCGGAGGCGTATGGCCCGTGCTGGTCAACACCATCGGAGGAGTGCACTCGGTGCCATCAGAGTTGCGAGACGTGAGCACTATGCTCCGACTGAACCGGTGGGAGACCGTTCGCAAGATCGTGATGCCGGCCGCGCTTCCAGAGGTCGTGGTCGGGCTCCGGTTGGCCCTCTCCCTATGCCTGGTCTTGGCGATCGTCGCCGAGATCGTCGGAAACCCGGAAGGCATCGGCAACGGTCTGATTCGAGCCCGTCAAGCGCTCCAACCGGCGCTGATGTTCGTGTATGTGATCGTGGCTGGGCTGCTCGGTGTGGTGCTCAACGCGCTGTTCCGCAGAGCCGTCAGATTGTTGTTGCCCAACGGGACGGTCCACGAGGAGCGTTCATGGTGATGGCGGTGAAGCGGCCCCAGCGGAATAATCGGGCGACGAACGGCCGCTGGTTCGACGTGCTGGCTGGTCTCTCCCCACTCGTGGTTCTGTTGACCGTCTGGGAGCTCGTCGGGTCTCCGGACTCGCCCTTCTACCCGGCCCCTTCCGCATGGTGGCCAGCGTTGTTCACAAGAGGACAGGGCGAGGACATCATCCCCGCGATTATCGACACGTCCCGTACATTCGGCGTGGGTCTGGTTCTGGCGACGGTCGTCGGGGTCGCTGTGGGAGTCGGCGTCGGCGCATCTGAACGCACAGATCGTGCTCTCGGGCCGATGTTCGAGTTTGCTCGTGCGTTGCCACCAGCGGCGATAGTGCCCGTCGCCACGCTGTTGCTCGGCTTCGACGAGACGATGAAGGTCGCTGTTGTGGTGCTCGCAGCCGTGTGGCCGATCATGTTGAACACGAGAACCGGGGTTCGCAGCATCGATCCGGTTCTGCTCGACATGGCCCGTTCTCTCAAGCTGTCGCGCGCTCACACGGTCGGTAAGGTCCTCCTGCCCGCAGTGTCTCCAGCGATACTGCTCGGCGTTCGTGTGGCGACACCCGTGGCCCTCGTCATCACGCTGCTCGTCGAGTACCTCACCGGCGTCAGTGGCGTCGGCGCACTCGTGGGCGACGCCCAACGAACCTTCCAGCCGGCCCGTGTCTACGCGTTGATCGTCATCGCCGGGCTCATCAGCCTTGCTGTGAACTCGCTGGTCCGTTCCCTGGAGCAGCGGGTTCGACGTCGGCATGCCGGCGGAGGGCGATGAAGCTGACCTGCTTCGTATCAGAGGCGCTTCTGCTGGACCTGGGCGGGAACGAGTCATATTCGACCGACAACTCAACTCTCGTGCGGGGTTGGTTATGCCGGTCGAGCTACGGTTCGACGAATACGAACCGGGCATCACGGGGTGGCGCCGGGGCCGCTGCATAGCCGGACGTTCGACAGTCGCGGCCCGCGACGGCGAGTGCAACTTCTTCTGCTTCATGACGAGCCGTCAGTGACCGATATTCGACTGATGGAAAAGCTGATGAGCATTCGTCGGGACGACCTGTGTGCCGGGTGCGGGGTCGAACTCCCGGCTGGTACTACGGCGTACTGGATTCGCACCGAAAGGATCTGTCGGTGCGTCGGGTGTCAAATCGCTGGAGTCGATAGTCAGGTTGCCGACGTCGAGTCTGGGCCATCAGACCTTTCGAATGTTCAACCCATGCCGTCGGAGGTGTCGTCGCCACCAGTCGGGGAGACCGCTCGGCGAGACGCAGCGGGTCGGTCGGCACTGAAAGAGTACGAAAAGATCCGTTATCTGCCCCACCGGTGCCTTCGAGCGGGCAATCGCACGCTCTCGAAGCGTCGTGTGGTCAAGTGGGGTCGGACCGGAGGATTCGATGCAGGACGAGGTCGCGGTACGAGACATCGGCTCGCTAACTGTGTCGCGTCTCGGGCGGATCGAACGCTGCGGTGCTGTGCCCTGGGTCCTGGTGTTGGACGCCTCGGGTGAAACCGTCGAGCCGATTGATCGGTTCTTGCGGTCGCTGGTGGCCGGTGACCTGGCGCCGACAACGGTGTACTCGTATGCGACGGCGTTGTTGCGGTGGTGGCGATTCCTCGCCGCGGTCGAGGTGGCCTGGGACGAAGCGACCAGGGTCGAGGCCCGAGATTTTGTGCTGTGGCTACGAGGCGCCCGTGTGGGAACCACCGGTCGGACCGACACGACAGGCCGGGCTGGGTTTGCCTTGGCGACGATCAATCACAACCTGACGGTTCTGCGGTGCTTCTATGACGACCGGTCGGCCGCTGGATTCGGCCCGATCCTGAATCCGGTGCCGTCGGTGCGGCCGGGTGATCGGGAACGTCGCCATGCCCATCACAACCCGATGGATGGGTTCTCGTTGCATCGTCGGGCACCGCTGCGTCAGAAGGACTCGGGCCGGATTCCGGGTGGGTTGTCGGATCGGTCGTTCGATGAGCTGTTCGCTGCGATGGGTCATGATCGGGACCGGGCAATGTTGGCGTTCTTCGTGTCGACGGGGGCGCGGGCTGCTGAGCTGTTGGGGCTGACGGTCGATCGGGTCGATGTCGGTCGCCAGGTGATCGGGGTGTTCCGCAAGGGCGATAGCCGGCTGCAGTGGCTGCCGGCATCGGGCGACGCGTTCGTGTGGTGGCGCCTCTATGAGGAGCGCCTGCAGCGGCCGTCGGGTGAGGACGCAGTGTGGTTGACTCGCCGGCGTCCCTTCCGGCCGTTGACCTATGCCGGGTTGCGGCGGGTCTTGCAGCGGGCGAAGGACGAGTTGGGGACGGCGTGGACTCTGCACGATCTGCGTCACACGGCGGCGCGCCGGATGATCTCGGATGAGTCGGTGTCGTTGCCTGATGTGCAGTGGCTGCTCGGTCACCGGCATCTGTCGACCACGGCGATCTACCTACGCCCCCACGATGACGAGGTGATCGCCACAATCCGCCGCCACCACGCCAACGACCACACCCCATCGCCGCAACCACCAGCAGGCGGCTATCGAGCCGAGATCCTGGACACCCTGCTTGGCAGGCCAGGCCGGTGAGTGAGGACCGCGCCGACCCGGCGAGTCTCATCGATGTGTATGCCGACGTCGTCCCGGGACCGGGCCAACGGCGCCGGGGCCAGCGCCGCACACCGACTCCCACCCCTGAGCGACGTGGCTTTGAGGGTCCGGTCGAACTGCTGCCGGAACTGCGGCGCCCGACGCGATGGGCTGCGAGCGACGCCGACGTGGCGGCAGTCATCGGTCGTGTCGACCAAGAGCTGTTGGCCAGGGGCTGGACCACGAGGGACAAGGAGCGTCGCCGGGCCCGGACCAGCGCCGAGTTGCTGCTCGACTGGCTCACGGGCTTCGACGGCGACACCTGGCAGCAGCGATGGATCGCCAGCGGACTGAACGACCGTGGCAGGGACTGGACCGACGCCGTCGAGTTCGACAACTTGACCGGCAGTGCCCGAGCCAAGCGAACCCGCCTGCTCGAAGCCGCGGGCGCGCTGATCGTGCTTGACGTGATCCGACCCAGCTACCGATGGCTGTATGGGTTCGCGTCCAGACGCACCCTCGAATGGACTCGTGCTGATCGAGACCCCGACGGGTTCGCCCGTCTCGATGCTCACACCGACACGATCCCAAACTTCGGTGACGCAGACCGGGCCCCGCTGCTACAGCAGGTGACGCGGATCCTGATCCACAACGGCGGCACCCTTGACGACATCACCGTCGATGATTGCCGGGAGGCCTATGCGGCTCAGGTCGGGTACGCCGTGCAGAAGCGGACCCTGTGGTATCGGGTCCTGCTCGACGCCGGGTTTCTCCCGCCCGACGCGCCGCCAAGCATCTTCGCCGCCAGCCGGACCCGACAACGCAGCGTCACTCAACTCGTTGACGGCTACGGCATCGAACACGCCGCGATCCGGGGCCTGTTGATCGACTACCTCACCGAACGCCAAGCCGAGCTCGACTACTCCTCAACCGCCCAGCTGGCTTCGAAGCTGGCGTTGTTGTTCTGGCGGGATCTCGAGATCCACGAACCCGGGATCGACTCGCTTCACCTGAGCGACGAAGTGGCCCGCCGCTGGAAGGAACGCCTCAAAGTCGTTCGTCACGGCCGCCGTCACGTCGGCAAGCAACGCGAGGACCCCAACGCCATTCTGATCGCGGTTCGGATGTTCTATACCGACCTCAACCACTGGGCCATCGAATACCCAGCCCGCTGGGCCCGATGGGCTGCCCCCAACCCGATCAGCTCACGAGACCTGATCGGGCAGAACAAACAGAAGCGGCGGGCCAAAGCCCGCATGCAACAACGCACCCGCGAACTCGCCCCACTCCTACCGACCCTTGTCGATGCCGCCGATCAGCAGCGCCGCCACGCCGCAGCGCTCCTTGCTGCTGGCCGCGCAGCCTGCGACGGCGAGTCGTTCACCGTCGGCGACGAGACACTCGTCCGGACCGTGCTCGCAGCCGACCCCGCCAACGGAGGGGCCGGACGGCCGGGCATGGTGTGGGCCCTCGACCCCGTCACCGGTCAGCGCCGGAACGTCGGGTTCGAGGAAGAGCGAACCTTCTGGGGCTGGGCGATCATCGAGGTGCTGCGCCACACCGGTGCCCGGATCGAAGAACTCACCGAGCTCACCCACCGCAGCCTCGTCGCCTACACCCTGCCCTCCACCGGCGAAACGATCCCACTGCTGCAGATCACGCCGTCCAAGACCGACAAAGAACGCCTCCTCGTCGTCAGCCCCGAGCTCAGCGAAGTCCTCGCCGCGATCATCGACCGGGTCCGCAACGGCAACAAACAAATCCCGCTGATCGCCCGCTACGACCACGCCGAACGCATCCACAGCCCACCCCTACCATTCCTGTTCCAACGACCCTGGGGACTGGCCAACGCCATGATCAGCCCCTCCTACGCCGGCACCCTCATCCACCGCATCACCGAAACCGCCAGCATCACCCTCAACGACGGCACCCCAGCCCGCATCACCCCCCACGGCTTCCGCCGCATCTACGCCACCGAAGCCGTCTCGGCCGGGCTCCCCGTCCACATCGCAGCCAAAGTCCTCGGCCACGACAACCTCAACACCACCCAGGGCTACGTCGCCATCTACGACACCGACGTCATCGAACACCACCGAGCCTTCATCGCCCGCCGCCGAAACCAGCGACCCAGCCACGAATACCGAGACGTCACCGACGACGAATGGGACGAGTTCCTCTCCCACTTCGAGAAACGCAAAGTCGAACTCGGAACCTGCGGCCGAGCCTACGCCACCCCCTGCATCCACGAGCACGCCTGCATTCGCTGCCCCCTCCTACAACCCGACCCCCGACAGCTCCCACGCCTCCAAGAGATCCACGCCAACCTCCACGACCGCCTCACCGAAGCCCACACCAACGGCTGGACCGGCGAGATCGAAGGCCTCAAAATCAACATCGCCGCCGCCGAACAGAAACTCCAACGGCTGACCCGCGACGCCATGACTCCGCCCAGTGCGCCTGCCCGCTCCGGCGACGACGACATGGTCGATCATTCTGGAACGACCACTCTCTGAGAGACCACTTGACCTCGGTGCAACCCGAAACGTACCGTCCTCCCAGGCGGGGACAGCGTTGGACGTGCTCCTGCCAGATCCTGGTGAGGGGGTGGTGCGGGTGAGCACCGAAGCAGCAGTGATGGACGCGACCGAGATTGCGGTCCGTGCGCTCAATGGCGATTCAGTTGGCGTTCGCTTCTCCATAAGACGGGAGATCGCCAGCGAGATCACTTCTTCTGTACGGGCTAAGGCGGGCCGACGAACGCTTCTCTTCGAGGCTGGTCGAAGGTCGCTGGCACCGCACCTGATGGAGTCGATCGGTGCTGACGGCTTCGATGCCTCGTTCGACTGGCAACTGGGCACCCTCTCGGTGGCCGAAGGCACGGTGGGCCGATCGACGGCGAATCTCGCGGTGTGGCAAGGCGCCACATACTGCGTTGGGGTGATCGTTCAGGACGGCAGCCCGGAGATCCTCGTCGATTTGATGGACCAGTTCGAGATCACCGAGACCGACGACGGCCCGTACTTGCGGAGTTCCAAGCCGGGCTTCGCCTCTTTGGCGGAGGATGAACCGCAGCTGGCAGTCACACTGCCGACCGAATGTGGCCTCTGTGTTGTCGAACCACTTACGCGGCGTCGAGGTCGGACCCTGCCCGATCACTCTGGAGCAGAGGTGAGCGGCGGCGAGCTCTTCAAACACGCGGCACTGCCCGTGGGGCCCGAAGCCGAAGGCAACACGATTACGCCCCTCATGCTCGTGTCTGCCACGGCGGTCGCCACCCTCGTCCCACTCCCGGGCGCGCAACCACACGACATCGATCTCATGTCCGACATGCTCGTCGACTGGGAAATCAAGGACTCCTGAGTGGCCAGCTTCTACTCGCTGTGGGCCGGCGTCGTCGCGTTCACATTCGCGATCTCTGGTCCCATGCATGTGGTCTCGCCAGGAACGATCGCACAGAGCATGAGCGAGAGCACAGGACTGCGGAGACCGGCAGTCGCCGGTGGTCTCTCGCGCTCTGTGGGCCTCCTCGAGCTGGCATCCGCGACGGCGATCCTGTTCGGAAGCGACCGAATCGCCTTGGCGGGCTTGCTTGCCGCCAGCCTGATCCTCGTCGCATATGTCGCCTACATCTGGTGGCTCCTGGAGGCAAGACCGGGCGTGGCCTGTGGCTGTGGCCGCGGCTCGGAACCGCCACGATCTGGCACCTTGGCCGCACGTGCATCCTTCTTGGTGCCGCGCTTCTCGCCGCCGGAAGCACGCTGGCAGAGAGCGTCACTGCGGACGGCCACGAAGCGGCCTCTCTCGCCATGAGCGCCGTGGCCGCGCTTCTCATCTGGATGCTCCCCGCCGCGATGCGAACCACAGTCGCCCGACAGGAGCTGGCAGCATGACAGTCCTCGAGAGTGCCGTGATCGCAGCGTGGATCCTCATCGCCCTTCAGACGCTGGCCATCGGTGGCTTGATTCGCCAAGTCCGCCTTGTAGCCGGAGCATTGCCGAGCCAACTCTCCGCCCGCCGTCTGCAAGCGAATCCCGCGGCGCTCCGCCACTGGACCGATCCCCAGCGCTCGACTGTGCTCGTGTTCGTCAGCGAGTCGTGCCAAGCGTGCGCTGCACTGATGCCGATACTCGCAGCAACCGTCGAAGACGAGTCACTCACCGAGTCCCTACGGGTCGTTGTGCTCGCTGCGGGGAGCGACCTCCCCGACCACCCCCCGGCACTCGACGTACGACCCGATAGCACTGAGTACTTCGACGCGTTCGACGTCCGTCTGACCCCGTTCGCCGTCGTCTTGGACCCCACCGGCGACATCGCCGATCACGGTGCCGTAGGTGCCCCAAAGGAGATGCACCGCTTGATCGCAAGCGCCCGATCGGTCGCCGCGCTCATGCCCCAGAGACTCACAGAACAACCCCAAGCCTAGGAGGGCCACACACGATGCTGATTCTTGACGACATCCCGAGCCTCGAGGCTCCCGCAACGGGCGAGCGTCGCAGGCGCCTCCGCGACCTGCGCCACCGAGAGTTCTCTCGAAGAACCGTCATTCGAGGCAGTGTCGCCACGGCGAGCGCAGTAAGCCTGTCGCTGTTCGGACGCCAGTCCGTGGCGCAGGCGGCCCCACAGGGATACGAGATCGAGCCGCTCGTCGGCGGAACCTGCTACCAGACGTCGTTCTACCAGTCCAATGCGGGGTGCGATCTCTGCGGGCCCTCAACCTCCTACACCGGCGTCTGTGAGACATCCGGGACCTGGACCGGCTATCACAAGTCGGACCCAGGGCGCTACAAGCTCCGGCCGGACCAGTGCCACGACATTGGATCCATCGACTACGACGGATGGCTGTGGAAGGGCCCCACGTCGACCTGTTGTGCGGGCTGTCGCAGCGGAACGTCCTGCGTGGTCTCAAAGGGCCCCACCGTCCGGTGTCATGACGGCTACCTCTGCAACCACGATGGATCGAACTGCATTAACTCGATTTGCGAGTGGCGCACCGCTAGCGGGAGCACATCAGGCTGCCCACAGTGATCCTGCCGTGGGAAGCCCTCTTTGGAGCCGGCGCATTCCTGGCCGTGCTCTCGGCCTGGGACTCACCTTGAAGCCGAAACGGGGCATGGGCCCTGGGGCCGCTCGTGTTGCGGCCATCAAGCCGCCGGGCAGTACTCACGGGATACGCAGCCGGTAGCCTGCTCGGCACCTCCGCGCTGCTGGCCGTCCTGAGTCTTGCCAACGCGCTGATCCCGGCTGGGGTCTGGCCGTGGGCAATCATCGCGGTGCTTCTCAGCCTCGCCGCACTGCTGGTTCTTCGCGACTGGGGGAAGCTCTCGTTTCGGTTGCCGCAAAACGACAATCTGATCCCTCGGCGGGTCCTCGAGGACTCGCCGGGCCGGGCGGGGTTCGGCTTCGGCGCGCGGATGTCCAGCGGCGTTCATACGCATCTTCCCACCGGTGCGCTGTATCTCGGCGCTATCGGGGTCGTACTACTCCCACTAGGGACATCCTCGACGCTCGTACTCCTTGTTGTGATAGCGACAGCCCGAGTCCTGGCACTGATCGCGACGGCTCAACACGAGTCCCGCCTGCCGACACCGCTGGTGCTCTCGAGCCTCTCGATCGGGCTCGTCGTCGCAGCTGGCGTGAGTTCGGCCGGTGTCGTGTAACAGTTCGAGGACTTGCGGCACTAGATAGGTGATGTCAGAACCGTACCTGGGGGCTGATCCTTCCGACGAGGAGCTGCTTGTCAGCGCCTCGCCGGTGGACTTCGGCGACTTCTACGACCGCCATATCAATTCGCTGGTCCGCTACTTCCTTCGCAGGACCGCGTGCGCCCAAACAGCGGCCGACCTGAGCGCAGAGACCTTCGCCCAGGCGCTGTCCTCCCGCCACCGCTATGACCCGCAATACTCTGCTCGCGCCTGGCTCTACACCATCGCCAAGCGCCAGCTCAGCCGGTACCACCGCCGCGCCGCAGTAGAGACGAGAGCCCGGCGACGACTCGGAGTCGACAGGATCGAGGTCGCCGAGGACCAGTTCGCCAGAGTGGAAGACCTGGTGTGGCTCGAGCAGAGCCGAGCGCTACACGAACAAGCCCTCGCCGACCTGTCGCCAAGGGTCCGGTCGGCTCTGAAACTACGCGTCATCGACCGGTTGAGCTACGCGCAACTCGCAACACGCCTGGGCTGCAGCGAGGGGGCAGCGAGGGTACGCGTATCGCGCGGACTCGCGAAGCTGGCCGACGATCTTGAGGAGGTTGAACAATGAGCAAGCCGCCAGTTGACTTCGAGGCAGCACTTCGGAGCCAAATCGTCGCCGCTGCCGCGGCACCTCAGCGAAACGTCAGGAGATCGCTGAGACGCGCCGTCGGGATCGCCCTCATCCCCACAGTCGTCGCAACGGTCATCATCGTCCGGTCCCTCGATGATGCCGAGAGCAGCCGTGTCGACATCGAAACCGCCGAACCCGACGAGCCCGAATCAACCCAACGGGGGGAAGTGGACGACACCGCTCCCGCGGCGACAGAACCTGAGGAGATCGAGCGAACAACTCCGCCGGATGACACCGACATCGACACGTCAGTGCTCTTCTCCCCGTCCCCTCTTGACACCACGCTCGTAGATCTAGTGAAGCCCCCAGTCGTAGCGGCCGGAGACCTCGTTCTTGTGGTCGACTTCGCCAACGGTCAGGGAGAAGTCCAGGTTGAGGTCCACGGCCCGGCAGTCGCACCCACTGTCTGGCCGTCAGGCATGCGAAACCGACAGAATCCCGGAGTCGTCATGACGCCACTCGGCCTCGTGATCGCGGGCGGGCAATCGAACCAGCAGGATGCAGAAGGGGACGGTCCGTTCGGAATGCTGTTCGACCCCGCGACATCGGAGTCTCTCGAGATCCCAGCCCCTCCCTCGGCGCTGCGAGCATTCTCACTTGCGACAAACAGGGCCGTGTGGGTCAGCGGACAGGTTGTGTTCTGGCAGGATGGATTTGCTCTTGATCCGACCACGCTCGAATGGTCAGAGATAGCCCAGGGACCAAGAGCCTCACGGTCGGACTTTGCGTCCGCACATGCCATTGGCGGGAGAGTCATCGTCTTCGGTGGTTGCGAGCGAGACGCTGACAGCGACCCCGAATACAGCGCCAACTGTCGCGAAACCGGAGCGAATCCGCGAAACGATGGCGCCCTGTACGACCCCGCATCGAATTCATGGACCGATCTAGCCCCCGCCCCGCTCTCAGGTGGTGCGCACCATCTAGCCGCCATTGTGGGAGATACCCTTGTAGTGTTGAACGCCGAGTCAGCGGAACTGGAGCTCGCTTCCTACAACGCCGACACGGACGCCTGGCAGGTGCTACGGCCGCCCGCTCTGGAACCGCGAGTACACGCTGCGATCGCCGCCTTTGGTGATGGGCTGGTCGTATTCGGAGGGGTCGCAGCTGCCGATCCGTCCGGCCTCACTGTCCTGGCTGACGGTGGCTGGTACGACGCCGCCGGCGACGTGTGGCAGCTCTTTCGCCTTCCGCAGGCCTGGGCGCGGTCGCACCACTCAGTCGTCGAGACGCCGGACGATGAGCTCTATGTCAGCGGGAGCTACACGAACAATGCCCCCTTTGACTTGGCTCTACGCACGTCCACAAACTAGGTGCCAGCGTGCGGAGAGAAGCTTCACGGCCTGGTTCATCAGTGCAAGCCTGCGTCGTCTCCGATCATCGAGTGGAACTTGCCTCCTGAGGGCAGTCGTCCGACGGATCCGACTATCAGATCGACATAACCGCCGTCCATGAACAAGTGGCCCTTGAGTGTCCCCTCGATGGTCACCCAGCCCTTCGTGCCAGCGGCAAACAGCTCCCAGTTGGGACGAGGGATCTCGAAGTAGATCTTCCGAAAATCGTAGGCGGCGAATAGACGGTCGAGCAGCAGGAGGATTCCCTCGAGTAGCCCTGCAGCCTGCGCGCCGGTGGAAAAGCCGATTCCGCCGGCCTTCACATGTCGGTTTGCGAGGTCGGCTTCGTAGGCGACTACATGACCGATCGGCCTCCCGCCTTGCGCCGTAACCACCACGAACTGTTCGAGGACCCCGTGCCAGAGCTGCGCTGCGAACTGCTCGAGCGGCGGGACTGAACCTCTGTATCGCCAACGAAACCCTGACTCCTCACCGGTCGCGAGCGCATGCAGAAAGCCGACATCGGCCGCATCGACCGGCAGCAGTTCCACGCGGGCCGCCTGTGTCCCCTCGCCCAACGCGTTCGCCGCACCCTCAGCAAGAGGGAAGCCGCCGAGCATGCCGGCCAGAGTCAGGCCGGGTTCTACCTCCACCTCAGGGACGGAGAAGCCGATCGCCTCCAACGCGGCAACGAACTCCAACATCCGCATCGAATCGAACTGCTCAAGCGCCTCCAAGGGGAGGTCGCCGTCTCGTTCGACGTCTACGTCGAATTCGGCAAGCACCTCTGAGAGAGTCCGGTGGACCGCCGAACCCTCCAAGTGGTGGCCGCTTTGCTGGTTCTCCATTGACCGCCCGCTCCTCAGCCTTTGTCGCATACAAGCGACACAACCAGCCAATGTAAGGCGAACCGGCAGCTTCGTCGAGGGCAACGGTAGTGGGGTCCTCGGTGGGTCTCCGAACTCGGAGGGCACCGCTCCTCCAGGTGAGTTGAGTGCTGCTATCCGGCCATAGCACCCCGCCGGGCCCAGGGGCCGATAAGCGGTCGGCGCGAGAACTCGCGAAGAAGGAGCTTCGTGTCGCCGAGAACGCCGAGTGGCGAGACGCGATCAAACATGAGCGGCCAGTGATCGGCCGGATCGCATCGGCCCTGACGCCGAAGCCACAGGTGTCGTGGTCCTGCACGATCGGCTCGTGCCCGGTAGCCGGGCCAACATCGACCACATCGCGATCGGTCCGTCCGGGGTCTTTGTGATCGACGCCAAGAAGTACACCGGTCAGGTCGAGGCCCGTGACGTGGGCGGGCTGTTCCGCACCGACGTCCGGCTCTTCGTCAACAAGCGTGACCGGACCAAGCTCGTCGACGGGGTCCTACATCAGGTCGAGGTCGTGCGCACCGCGCTCGGCCCGGACTTCGCTGACGTAGAGGTGCATGGCGTTCTGTGTTTCGTCGGCGCCGAGTGGGGCTGGTTCATGCGGACCAAGCGGGTCAAAGGTGTCACGGCACTGTGGCCCAAGGCCCTGCCCGAACACGTCTCGGTGGACGGCAGCTTGTCCGACCGGAGGTGTGAGATCGGATCGCGAAAGTCGCGCTGGATATCGTGCTGCTCGACGAACTCGATCAGCCTCGGATCAGGCTGAGGTGTCATCTAAACCGTTCTGAGTTTCTAGGTCAATGAGCCTTCGGTCGCCGCGTGTGCTTCGTGGCCGCGTACTCCTTGACTGCGTTACGCGAACTGCGCCAAATGCCATCCGAACCCTGAACGGCATCGAGTCGACCGCGCTGCGCGGCTTGCCGAAGCGCAGGCACCGTGAAGTCGTCGTCGGCAAGCGCGGTCAGTGGGACGAGCCGAGCGGGACCGGCAACGTTTGGCACGACGAAACGGTTGAGGTTGTCGAGCATCGCCGTTGCGATGACCTCTCCAAGCGCCCCGTGATCTCCTTCGTCGGAGCGCTGCAGCGCCCGCAGATACGCATCGCGCTGCTTCTTGAAGATGACGACCGGCGGGTAGCCGAGACGTACCAGCGCTAGGTTCAACGCGAGGCGACCGACCCGCCCGTTGCCGTCGATGAATGGGTGGATGCACTCGAACCGATGATGTAGCTCGGCCAGTACCTCGGGTAGCGGCGCATCGAGGTCGGCACCCGACGCCGTGGTCTCGCCCAGTTCGACGATGTCGGCGACCCAGTCGACCAGCATCGCCGGTACTTCTGGCCACGGCGGCGGCGTCATGCCGCCCTCGAACTCCGCGATCTCATGCTGACGGAAGTTCCCTGGTGACTCCGTATCAGTCGCGTCCGGGTGGGGAGCGACGCCCCACACCGGGGTCATCGCCATGTGGTGGATCCGACGTACCTCGTTCAGGTTGATCAGCTCTCCGTCGCTCCAATCGTCTGGATCGAGCGCTTGGCTGTACACCCATCGCGCCGCGTCGCTGTAGCCCTCGACTTCCATGTACTCCTTGAGTGGCTTCGCGCCGACCGCACGGCGTTGGTCGAGAAGCTGAGCGACCTCACGAAGAACGAGGGTGTTGCCCTCCAGCGCCGTCGAGTGGTGGGCCTCGAGATGCCAGATGTCCGACCAGACGGTCTCCGACTCCTTCGGCGACGGCAAGCCCCCGAATCGCTTGTTCAGCTCGTCGAGCGCGCCGGTGAGCCGTCGGTAGATGGTTGCCCTACTGGGTCGTCCTCTTGCCATGCGGGCGCCTATCCATTCGGTTCTGAGAAGTTGAGTAGCCGATGCATCGTGGAAATGAACTTATCAAGTCCTGCCGGAGCTCCAGAATGAAGCGGTGATCGTCTCGCTGGAACTCAACGCTGAGGCGCTCGCCCGCCTCGGGGTTCTGGCGCCGAAGTGAGCTTCGATGTCCGGGACAGGTCAGGCTCTTTGTCAAGGCCGACGCTGAACGACGGTTGGCGGTGCGGTGCGCAAACTGCGCGGTCCAGAACTCCTGCACCTGTTGTCGCCCGAAGGCACCACGAGACAAAACGAAAGGGAACCAATCCGGCGAATCAGACACGGGAGCGGAAACGCAAAATCTCGCAGCGAAACTGGCCGCAACCGGCGCCACAACACCCTGCTGAAAAAGCAGGTGCCGAAACCACGACTAACAGTCTCTATCGAATGATCTCACGCCATCTCAACCGACGAAACCGGCTGAATAACCCGAGCGATGCTCGTGCACGCAGGTTGCACGACCGGGTCGGCTGGTGGCTCTGATGGCCTCCGACAGAGAGACAAATAGCCTTTGACCGGCGGTTTCGTAGTGGAGCTGATGGGAATCGAACCCACGACATCCTGCTTGCAAAGCAGGTGCTCTAGCCAACTGAGCTACAGCCCCGTAAGCGGCACAGGGTAGCGAGCAATCGGAAGGTCGCCGCGTTCGATCGAAAGGTCGGTAACCGGTGCTTTGGCAACACTTCGCTTCCCACGCGCGACGTCGGGCGTCTACTGTCGCGGCGGTGACCTTTCGTGGGAGAGTTGTGCGCGGCCATCATGTGGCGATTGCTGGCGCCGTGGGTGCTGCTCTGGTCGTGGCCCTCACCCTCGCGTTGAGCAGTACGGCCGGTTCGCAGTCGCCGCAAACAGCCAGAGCGGCCGATACGCCCATGGTCGAATCGTCGGTCGAGTGTCGTGGTTCGTTCGCTGAGTTTGGCGCCTCGGTGAGTTGCACGGCGTCGGGGCCATCCGACGCGATGATCGACTGGGGCGATGGCACCCTGACGACTCTGGGCGTGGGGTTCGACGGTTCGCATCTGTTCGCTGCTTTGGGCGAGACAACGGTCGCAGTGGTCGACGTTGCCGGCTCGACGCTGGCATCGACAACGGTGGATATCACCCCCGATTTTGAAGTCGAATGCGAGCTGGGTTCTGAGCTTCCGGTGTATGCCACGACCGCCGCTTTGGAAGGGTCAGCCGAACCGTGGGACTACGTGTACGTCGATGACGAGTCGGGCGATCATCTGTATCCGGGTGATGTTGGCTACCCCGACGGCGTTTTGGCTGCTTCTCGGATGGAGAAGGTGGTGGTGGGCGAATCGGCTCGGGTGCGGGCCTGTCGCGCCACTTCGGCAGCGGCCGATGCCTTCGGCGGCACGATTACGTGGACGGTCAGCAACGAGTGGTACGACGACGTGGTCACCAAGACCCGCTATCTGACGCCCGGCACCCGCGGCACGTTCGAAGGTGTGCAACCAATCGACGTGCGAGTCGACCTCGATCTTGATGGTTACGAGGCGTCGGAACGCATCGGACTGTATTTCGGCGGTTGTGGTTGATCAGACACCGATAGCTGACCCGGTCGGGTCAGTCATTCACCGGCATTGCCCGAGCCAGCGCAGTTGACCGTCAGACAACGCGACCTGGGCGGTGGCGTTTATCGTTTCGCCGTTGAACACGAACGAGATCGGTATTTGCCACACTTGGTCAATGTCGACGGCACCGCCGGGAGTCTGAACGGTGAGAGCCGCGGGTGCGGGTATTTCGCCGGCAACCGCGTAGTCGGCGAGGAGCAAGATCTCTCGCTGTACCCAGTCTCGGCACAGCTGTTCGCCGAATCCGCTGATCACGGCCGGATGAAGCAGCGCCGCAAGCTGGGTTGCGTCGGACTCGGCTATGAGCGCACCGAAGTGAGCGATGAACGCCGCGACGTCGGGCGCTGGCGCAAGGGTCGTTGCGGGTGCCAGTGTTGTGGGCGGCACGGTTGTCGTAGCGAGAGCGGTGGTCGCCGGTGCCGCGCTGGTCGGTGTCGCGCTGGTCGATGCTGGCGAGGTTGTCGTCGCGGGTTCTTGCGGGGCGGCACTGAGCACGAGCGGTGACTCGGCCGAGTCTTGTTGCTGAAGCCCAACAGCGATCAACACGAGCCCGATGACCGCCACGACGATTCCGAGCACCGAAGGTTTCATTCGATCGTGCCGAGGTGCCACACCCGACCCTGCTTGAGCCGCTGAACGTACTGGGTCCCGTCCAGGTCGAGGTATGGGCAATCGTCGGTAGTGGCGTGCAGTTCGAGTGTGGGATCTCCGGGGACAATCCATTGCAGTCGACCGGCGTCGACCCATGGTCGCAGGTCGAAGTCGTAGTCGTCCTCGGTGAGTGGATTTTCGTTCCAGCCGGGGCGCCCGTCTGCGGTTGTGCGGTCGTGACGATTACGGCCCCAGTCATCAGGACTCGCCACGTCGGTAGCGCCGCGTGCGAAGTAGCAGATTGTGTATCCGGCGTGAGCGCCGATGGTCAACGCCGACAGCACCGCGGTTACTTCGGGATCGGCGAGGAGCTGCGGGATCACGTACGGCACCGCTGGTCCGGGTTTGACCAAAAATTCGGTGTGTTCGACGGTGGGGTCGAGGGCGATTGCACCAGTGAAACCCACCAGAGGCCCATCGACTGGTTCGAACGGTCGGACCGGCGCATTGGCGTCCCACCATGGCCCGTCGAGGCCCACGAGGTCGATCGAGTGATTGAGCAATTGGCCTGTGTGAGGGTTGCGAGAGAGCTCGATTACCGGCAGCCCCGCGAGGTATTGCTCGTTGAGGTCGGCGAGGAGCCCCGACACTGCGTCGGCGTGACTTGGCGATTCGGGCGACGCATTGGCCCGAAGCATCAGCCCGTGTCGAGTGGCGAGCAGTTGCTGGCGCTCGGCATCAACCGACCGCGGTGGCGGAATTGCACCGTCGGGAACGTCGGTCACTGTCCGTCTCCCATCTCGTAGCTGGTTACGGGCGCCTGGCCCGGTTTGAACTCGATCAATGCCTCGGTGGCGTTGGTGGTGCCGTCGGCGTTGGTGGTTATCCGCGGCCCGATCGTACCGTCGGGCAGGGCCTCGCCTCCGTGGCTGGCTCGGATCTTGGCATCAATCCCGAGGTCGCGTTCGCCTGACGGCACCCAGTCTTTGTGCGGCCCGTGTTGGGTGTTGGCCGGACCCGTTGCCAGTTCTCTTTCGGCGGCGGCTTTGCGGGCTAGTCCGTCGGGGCTGGTGATCACGGATCCGTCAGGGTTGGTGATGTCCCACATGTCGTGGTCGCCGGTGAAGCCGCGTCCCGTTCCTGCCGCGTCGGCTCCGGTCGGATGAAGTTGGCCATCAGGGCCAAGACGAGTCGAGCTGAGCCCGCGGTCGACCACAACCCCGTCGTCAACCGAAATCAGTCCCTTGTCTCGCAGCGCTTGCATGTCGTCGAAGTTGTCGGCGTATTCGTTGAGGCGCTGGTTGTAGCGACCGCGAACACGCGAGGCGAGGTCTTCGGCGAGATCGTCGATGTTGCTCGGGAGCGTCGGTCTGAAGTAACCAACCAAACCCTGGCTGCCTTCTGGCGCTCCCAACAAGACGTCGACATCGTTGATGGTCTTGGATTTGAGTTTGACGTGTTTGGGCGGATGGCCCGCGTCCATCCATCGAAGCGAAGAGGCATTGGCGGCCCGCACCCGGATCCGTAACGCGAAGCGGGTGGCAACGGCACGGAAATGATCGGCGGCGGGTTGCAGCATGCCGAACGGACGCAGATCGCCGACCGCGGTGCCGGCGGGCGAGCGCAAGATGGCATCGTCGATGGCCCCGGGCGAGGTCCGCGAGGGGCTCGGCACGTCGGGTGCGTTGCGGGGTCGGGTCGGAAGGTCATCGGCGGCATCAGCGCCGCGGGCGAGCGCCGTCGCGGCTCGTCCTTCGCCGGTGAGAGTGCTGGCGAATGCTCGAGCTTCTAGTCCGCCGGCGAGCGACACCCATCCAGCCAGTTCCAGGGCGGCGAGGAGCTGCGCATCCCAAGTGACGTCGTGTCCCATGATGTCGGTGCCGGTGAACAGCGTCCATGCCGAAGCTGCCGGGGTTGCTTCGACGATGGTGCGGTAAAGACCGATGGTGGCGTCGGTGGCAAACGTAGTGATGACTTGGCTGTTGTAACGCTCGATCTTGTGGCGAGCGAACCGAGCGGCTTCATCCAAGAGGACTCGCATGTCGCTCACCCCGACCCGCGGGAGCATCGACGCATAGGTGGAAATGACCGCCACCTTGGTCGTGTCGAGATTGTCCGAGTTGAACGAGCGGGTGGCTAGTTCGGTGAAACGAATGATCGAGTTGGCCCAGTTGCGGGCCTTTAGCACCTGATCGCTGTCGTCCAAGCTCGCTATCTCGCCAAGAAGTGTTCGGGCGAAGGTGTCGTAGCGTCGCACGATCTCCATCGACTGGCCGATGCCTTGCTGAGTCCAACTGTCGTAGGCAACCAGCGATGTCGAAGCTCCCCCGTAGCTAAAGGTGATGGTCTCGCCGTTGTCGATCCACAGACTGTCGAAACCGCCGGTCGTGAACTCAAATCCAGCCACCGTGACGCTGTCTTCGCCTTCGCCTCCGCCCTCGAGCGTCGAGGTCTGGCTCAGATAACGCGCCGGACCCGAGACGTTGCCGTCCCACTTGAGGGTGATCGACTCGTCGTCGCCGGAACTGGCGGCAATGTCGACGGTGATCACGTCGGGCGGAGGTTCCGAGCCGCGAGGAATCTGAATCTCGATCTGGAACGGCTGGTAGGTGTTGAGGGTGGTGTTGGCGGTGCCCGTATTGATCGTGATCGTTGTCTCGGTCGGTCCTGGCGGTTCCGCGGTTGGCGATGGCGTCGGAGCGGGATTCTCGACTGTTTCGTCTTCACGGCGTGCGACCGCCGTGCCCAGAAGCGTGGCCCCGGCGAGGATGGCCGCGGTTCCTGCCGTCTTGGTCGTGTCACTACTGCCACCAGAAGGGTCTCCACCACCGGAAGGGGGAGGCGGAGTCCCCGTGATCGTGCCGTTGTTACCGGGTTTGGTGGGCGGTGGCGGGTCGAAACTTCCGCCCGCGCTGGAGCCCCCACCTCCTCCGCCGACTCCTGGAAGAGTCGACGACGGGGGTGCCGTGGCCGTGGGGGCGGCCGTGGGCGGTGGTGTCGGGGTGGTTGGCGGCTCGGGTGGCGGGCCCGCAGTTTGTTCGTCGCAGTCGGCTTGATTGCTGTTGACGGCGAAGGTGCTGGGACCGTCGTAGGTAGTGGGGGTGGCGGCGTCGGTGGTTACCCCGGTGATCGTGTGGGTGCCGTAGTCGAACAGTGGCACATCGACGATCACAAATCCGCCGGGTCCAACAACCCCGTCGGCTTCGCGCTCACCGCCCGGTCCGTCGACGGTTACTACAACGATCGTTCCGGGCGCTAGTCCCGGCGCCCACCACCCCAGATATTGGATCGATGCTGACCTAACCGTCGTGCCGGTGCGTTGGTCGACTACCTGATTGGTTCCTGAGTGATCGGTGCCCGAGCAGCCCGCGCTTATTGAAGCGACCACTGGTTCTGGGTCCTCGACCACAACTTCGGTCTCGGAAACCGCGGTGCTTTCGTCGACTGGCGGATCAGCGAACTCGACGTCGCCAAACGGCGACGCCGCGTGAAGGTCTGGCGGGCCGGTTTGATACGAACCAGCGGCGGTGTTCCCACCGGCAGTGAACAACAGGCTGGCGCCACCAAAGGCCAAAATCGCCGCGATCAGAACCGCCAACGAGGACGTTCGTTCGCTGTCGTCGCGGCACGCCTGCATGCAGGCGAGGTATTGCTGGTAGAAGTCGCGTTCGTTCGCGGCCGCGGCGTTGATGCTGTCGTAGTGGGCCTGCAGCCGGGCCTGCCAGGCCTCAACAAGAGTGTCCCAAGCGTTCTCGGCCGCCTTGATCGCGTCGACCGCGGCGATCGAGTCTGCCAGGGCCGCGGCCAGCGTTGCTTGAGCGGCTGGAAGTTGAGCCAACGCACCGCCGGCCATCAAGGCCCCGGAGATGTATTGGGCGGCCTCGGCATTGCGTAAGTAGATAGTCGGGCCGTTTGGTATCTGGTGGGCGATCCATCCAGCCTTGGGGGTCAAGGACAAATCGGGATGCAAACCCCCGGCGTCGACAGCTGCCTGAAGAGCACGCACGACCGCTCGAGCTTCGAGATAGAGCGAGTACATGGACCGCCAGTGGGTCCAGGCGTCGGAGATCTTTTGTTGCATCCGGGCCAGCTCGTTGGCTCGCTCCGCAAGCAGCGCATCGGTTTGGATGGTCAGATCGATCTTGCGGGTTGCCCACCGCGCTGATTCGTCGAGCAGCGGCCGGCAGTGAGGACATTCGGGCACTACCGACCTCCTCTGACCAAGATGAGATCGTCGCCGCGGTTGTCGAGATATCCGAGCTCGCCGGTGTCGTCGAAACACCACTCGCCGTCGGGCATGGCGGTGGCCGACACGGCGAAACAGCGGCCCGGTACACCGCCAAGATCGCGGCCGCTGACTTGTTCGACGCTCCCGGCGGACAATCCGGCCATCCACAGGTCGGGCTGCCAAGAAACGCACACGTTTGAGGCACACAACTCTGATGCTGAAATCGATGCTTCGACCGACTCGGGTTGAGGAGGAAGCCAGGCGGTATAGGCCGATGCCGGTCTGCCATGGCCGAGCAGTGTCCAGAGTCGCTGAGAATCGGGAGCGAGGGTCGAGTACAGCGATTGGGTTGCGGAGTCAGCGGGGGTTGCGGAGTCAGTGGGGGTTGCGCCGGCGGGCGAAACATAACCGGCCGAAGGCACGCGTTCGCCGGTCCTGGTACTGACCGCCAGGCCAGGCGACGGCCCGACGATCACCGTGATCGAATCATCATCAACCGCGATTCGTAACTGATCGAGATCCCACGTGTCGCTTTGAGCTGCGGCGGTGATCGAACCGTCGGGTGAGACCGTTAGCGGATCGAACGGATCAGCCTGGTTCCACAGATATACGATCGGCCGGGGGGCCGAAGAGAAGCTCAGGCGCAGCCCGTTCTCGACCAACGTGACCTCGGTCAGGTCCTGGCAGGTTGCACACTCGACTCGGACGAGATCGGCTCCCGAGGTCGCACTGCCGCTGTCGGGTAGCAGCAGCGAAGTGATCGCCCCGACCACAAATCCAACCCCAGCCCCCATGGCAACCCGGCGTACGACCTTGAGTGGAGCCCGCCGCAACATTGTCGCGATCGAGACGAAGGCAGCGGCGAGCAGGACGAACATCAGCAGCGCCCTGATCACTCCATTGGCGGCGCCCATGGCGACCGCCAGTGCAACGCCAATGCCGATTCGCAGGAGCAAACGAACAACGGTGGGACCGACTTGTTGCGGAGGTCCGCCGCGCTGAGTGATAAGCGTGATGATGCCGCCTATGGCCAGACCAACACCAGAACCGATCAGCACCGTTCCCACTGCTCACCGAGAGTAACGCAGAAGCAAGTTGCCCGCTTCTGTCGAGGTAGCGGCGCTAGTTATCGAGTTTCGCGGCGACCGGAGGCGCCCACGGCGATTCCGTTACGTCGTCCTCGAGATGTACCCGCCTGATGGCACCCAAGAATTCGCGGGTGCGTTCGTGGTGAGCGTGGTGAATGAGATCGTCGGGATGGCCGGACTCGATAATGCGTCCCCCTTCGAGGTAAATCATGCGGTCGGCGACTTCGTGGGCGAACGCGATCTCGTGGGTTACCGCTACAACGGTCACGCCAGCGCGCGCGATCTCGTTCATCAGCTCGACTATTCCCTTGGTGAGCTCGGGGTCGATCGACGCGGTGGGCTCGTCGAGTAACACGATCTTCGGGTCGGTCGCCAACATGCGGGCGATCGCGACCCGCTGCTGTTCGCCGCCACTCAACTGGCCAGGATGCTTGTGGCCATGACGAGCCATGTCGACTTGGTCGAGCACGTCGAGCGCTCGGGCCCGTGCCTCGTCGGGCGAGCGCCTATGCACCAGCCGTTGAGCAACTATGACGTTGTTGAGAACCGACATCTGCGGGAACAAGTTGAAGTGCTGAAACACCATCCCCACATGGGTTCGTATCGTGTGCAGCGTGTAGGCCTTGCCATCGAGTTCTAGGCCCAGCACCGTGAGTTTGCCGGCGCTGTGTGGTTCGAGGCCGTTAATGCAGCGCAGCAGCGTCGACTTGCCGGCGCCTGACGGGCCAATCAGCGCCACCACCTCGCCGCGCACGATTTGGAGGTTGATATCGGTAAGGGCCTCAAACGCGCCGAACCATTTGCCGACCTTGCGACAATCGATCACCACCTCGGGCGACGTCGCGTCGCCTCGCTGGGCCTCCATTCGGCTAGTGAACCACGGGTAGCGCCGATTGTCCGCCAAATGTCACAACGCGTGGGCCGTTTTGCTCATATTGTGCAAGAGGTCTTAATCGGCCAAACCTTAGGGCCGTTCACTGTCGTGTACCCGGTGAAGGCCCTGTCCAGGTGTCCCCCCACCAATCCTGCTATTTGGAGATATGCAATGTCTGTTCGCTTCCTCGCCGGTCTTATGGCCGTCTCAATCGCACTAGGCGCCGCGCCGGCCAGCGCCCAGGTCGACCCGTCCTCGGCCGACTCGCTGGTTGCCGACCCGACCGTTGCCGCTGACCCGATCGTCACCGAAACCACGGTTCCGGTCTTCGGAACGTCGCTGATCATCACGATCACGTCCGACGCCGACGGAGCGTTTGTCGACGCCGTTGTTACTCCCGCCTCCGCCGATCCCACCGCCGAAGAAGTTGCGCTTGCTGATTCGTTCGTCGCCACTGGCCACGCCGATGACGGTGGCTTCGAGGTCAAGCTCACCGCCGACACCGCCGATGGCATGGTCAAGATCGAAATCGAGACCGACGGCTCAGTCGAAGTTGAGGGTCCGATCGGCGCCATCGCCGGTACTTCGGTTTGGGCCGGTGATCCTCTCAACAACGGTCACCCCGCTACGGTCACCTACACCGTTTCGTTCGATGCCGATGGCAATCCAGTGCTCGACCTTGTCGTCGTGACCGACTGGGACGGCACCGCTGGCCTCGTTGGTGCTGTGGGCGACGCAGTCATCCGTGACAAGGGCGACGAGTTCGAGATGCGTCAGTCCGTAACGTTCTACATGGGCGACGGTTCGCCCGAGTACGTCGACCTCACCTTCACCATCGAAATCGAACATGGCAAGGCCGAGCTAAAGGTTGAGCTCATCGATCCGAATGGATCACATGACGATGATGACGATCACGAATCCGATCACCATGATGACGATGACGACGACGACGATGATCACGATGATGATCACGGCGACGATCATGATGATGATCACGGCGACGATCACGACGACGACTGATCTCGTGAAACCAGCCAAAACGACCGCGGTCGTATTGGCTCTGATCTTGGGAGTGGCGGCGTGCTCATCTGAGCCCGCCGCCACTCCCGCGTCAGAGCAGACCTCGGGTGGCGCGGCCGCGGTTATCGAAGCCGACGCGGCAGGCGCCAATAACACCACGACCGATACTCAGGCGGCTGTCGACTTCGAAGCGGTAGTCGAAGGACTACGTGGTGCCTACACCTTCGAGACCCGAGTCGAACTCGACGGCGAGTCGGTGACCGACGTAAACGGCCGCAACATCGGTGGCAATTCCGAGTTCAGCCTTATCAACGGAGGTAGCGAACTCGACATCATCAATGTTGGTGCCGATATTTGGAGTCGGGCACCCGGCGGCGAGTGGGCCCCCCAAGCCGGCGTGCTATCCAATGCCGATCCGCTTGCGCCACTGCTTGATTCAACCGGCCGCACCGTCAACGGCGAGCTGATCACGGTTGTGTACCCCGGAGCCGCCTTCGGGATCGACGCCGAAACCGTCGAAGTCAAGGTTCGGGTAGACGGCGACGCCATCGAACTCAACTACCAAGACAACGGTGTAACGGTTCGCACCCGGTTGGCCCCCACAGCCGCCGAGCCGGCCATCGTGGCGCCCGCCTAGCAACTTCATAACTTTTGCGAAACGGTCACCGCCAAGGCGGTGACCGTTTCGTCGTTTTTGGTTGAGGGCGTGCCTCGGACCTGACGTTTGCGAGTTGGGTTGTCGGCGTCCTCGCGTGCCACGATGAGTCCGTAGCGATGGAGGATTTCGATGAGTGGTCTAAAAAGCACGCCCGATGACTTTGATCTGCGGATGTCAGAAGACGCCCGCCCGTTCTTCAACCGAGTCGTAGATTTCCTGGAGCGCGTCGTCGCTCCGATGGAAAAGGAGTTCTTCGCGGCCGGCGCCAATCGGGCCGATCGGTGGAGCTACACCGACGAGCAACTGGCGTTGCTCGAGACTGTCAAGGACAAGGCCAAAGAAGAGGGCCTTTGGAACTTCTTCCTCCCCGACACCGGCCAAGGGTTGACCAACCTCGATTACGCTTACCTGGCGACCGAACTCGGCAAGCACCCACTTGGCTCGGAGTCGCTCAACTGTTCGGCACCCGATACCGGCAACATGGAAGTACTCGAACGGGTCGGCACGCCCGAACAAAAAGAGCAGTGGCTCGAGCCGTTGCTGCGGGGCGAGATTCGTAGCTGCTTCGGGATGACCGAACCCGGCCTGCCAAGCTCCGACGCCAAAAATATCCGAACCCAAGCGGTGCGTGACGGCGACGAATACGTCATCAACGGCGAGAAGTACTACATCTCGGGGGCCGGCGATCCTCGTTGCAAGATCATGATCTTGATGTGCCAGACCAATCCTGACGGTCCGCCGCATCGCCGCCAGTCGCAAATTCTTGTACCCATGGATACGCCCGGGCTCGAAATCCTCGGACCGATGCACGTGTTCGGCCAAGACGATGCGCCCCACGGGCACATGCATCTGCGGATGACCGACATGCGGGTGCCGGCCAGCAACATGTTGTGGGACGAAGGCCGAGGATTCGAGATCAGCCAACTGCGGCTCGGTCCTGGCCGGATCCACCACTGCATGCGTTCGCTCGGCGCGGCCGAAAAGGCGCTCGAACTCATGTGCGAGCGCGGGCTTACCCGTGAGGGCTTCGGTAAGCCGCTAGCTCGCTTGGGCGGCAACACCGAGATCATCGCCCGGGCCCGAACCGAGATCGAGTCGATGCGGATGATGGTTCTACGCGCCGCGAAGGCCATGGACACCCTCGGTAACGCCGAGGCGCGGGTCTGGATCTCGGCGGTGAAGGCTCTCGTTCCCGAACGGGTTTGCAAGATCATCGATCAGGCGATCCAGATGCACGGAGCCACCGGTGTGAGCCAGTGGACTCCGCTTGCTTCGATGTATCAGGGCCAACGCACGCTGCGGTTGGCCGATGGCCCCGACGAAGTGCATTGGATGGTCGTAGGCCGTGCCGAGCTCGGATCTTACGACGGGCTAGAAGTCCCGCTCAACCCGACTTCGGCCGCCGATCCGGCGTTGAGCGAGCTTTGGGAGCAAGACCACAGTTTCAACTTCACTGGGCCGTGATCGCGTCCGAAAGTTGGCGCAGCGATCGCAGGCAGTGACCTTCGAGAAAATCGTCGATGTACGGCAACGCCGCGGCCATGCCGCGTGCGGTTGGTTCGTAGCCGTCGCCGGCTTTCAACGGATTTACCCACATAACCCGGTGAGCAACGCGGCTCAGCCTTTGCATGGCCCGCTCCATCGTGGCCGGTTCGCCGCGGTCCCAACCGTCCGACAAAACCACAACGGTGGCACCCCTCGCCATGCCCCGCACGCCCCACTCCTGGTTGAATCGTTCGATCGAATCGCCGAGACGGGTGCCTCCGGACCAGTCGGCTACTTCGCTCGCGGCGGCGGCGATGGCCTGATCGATGTCGTGAGTTCGAAGCTGACGAGTGATCCGGGTGAGGCGTGTCCCGAAGGTGAACACCTCGACGTTGCCGCGCCCCATGACCGCCGAATGAGCAAACCGCACCATCACCCGCGAGTAGACCTCCATCGAGCCGCTGACGTCGAGCAGTAGCACCAGCCGACGGCGCCGCTCGCCGGGCGCGGTGGAGGCCAGCTTGATCGGTTCGCCGCCTCGCCGCATCGCTTCTCGAACGGTGCGTCGAAGGTCGGGACGAGAGCCCCGCGACGAGAGCACCCGGCGGCGGGAGCGCCGCCACTCCGGGTTGAGTCGCAGCGATGCCATTACCGCGTCGGCTTCGCGAATTTCAGCGGCGCTGAACTCGGCGAAATCCTTCTCGCTGAGCCGGTCGGCGCGGCTGTAACGAAGGACCGGGACGGTGGTTTCGTCCGTTTCGTCGCCGTCGGATTCGTTGCCGTCGCCATCGTCGGTGGCTTCGGCCATCGTTTCGAGAATCTCGTCGAAGCGCATCGTGAAACCCGACGAGTTCTGATGGAAGAAAGCGACGAACATCGCGTCGTACATTCCGACATGATCGCGGCGGGTCACGAGGGTTGCCCGTCCCGCCCAGTACACGTCGAGGCCACGGCTCACTCCGGTCGCGCCAAGCGCAGCACGAAATGTTGTGCTTTGGCCGATCGTGACGGTAAGTCCGCCACGGCGCAGGACATGAACGAAGCCCGCGACCAGTCGGTCCAGATCAAGGTCCTGATCGCTAGTGGTCTGACTCACCCGTTTTTCATCACGCGCTGAGGGCAATTGAAAGGATGTTCTCGATGCCTTCTCGACGTACCCGTTCTTGGTCCTCGCGGTACTTGAGAAGGGCGCCCAGGGTGGCGTCGACCGAATCGGCGGTGAGTTCGGTTTGCCCCAAGAGGTGCATGGCGTTGGCCCAGTCGAGCGTTTCGGCCACGCCCGGCGGCTTGTACATGCCAAGTTCGCGGATTGCTTCGGTCGCCCGCGCAACTTGGTGAGCTATCAACGGGTCGACCTCAGGCGCCCTGATCGCCAGAATGGCAACCTCGCGTTCGAAGTCTGGATGTTCGACCCAGTGATGCAGCGCTCGACGTTTGAGGGCGTCGTGAACGTCTCGGGTTCGGTTGGAGGTGATGATCACCAGCGGCGGGGTGGTTGCAGTGAATGTGCCGAGTTCGGGCACGGTCACCGAGTAGTCGGACAGGGCTTCGAGCAAGAACGCTTCGAACTCGTCGTCGGCGCGGTCGACCTCGTCGATGAGCAGCACCGGCGGCGTGATTTGGCGATGGTCGATCGCGGCGAGGATCGGCCGGCGCACCAAGAACCGTTCGGTGAACAGTTCCTCTTCGAGCTGATCGGGAGATGACGTGGCCCCGGTTGCTTCGGCGGTACGAAGGTGCAGCAGTTGGTGGGTGTAGTTCCACTCGTAAAGGGCCTGGGAGGCATCTATGCCTTCGTAGCATTGCAGCCGGATGAGTTCGCCCCCGGTGATAGCGGCCAGCACCTTGGCGACTTCGGTCTTGCCGACGCCGGCCTCGCCTTCGAGTAGTAGCGGCCGCCGCAACGACGCAGCCAAGAAGATGGTGGTCGCCAGCCCGCGGTCAGCCAAATATCCGTGATCCGCCAACGACGACATCACCCCATCAACCGACGAAAGCCCCTCTGGCAGTTCACCCATGCCCCCACCTTAAACCGAGTTGGATTTGTGCACCGATTCCGGTGCTATCGCACCGAGAACGGTGCACAAATCCAACAAAGCGGTCTTGTCCGTTACGGTCTTGGCATGAAGATCGAGAACGACATGCATGTGACGGCGCCTATCGAACAGGCTTGGGCGCTGCTGACCGACATCCCGGCAATCGCCCCCTGCTTGCCCGGTGCTGCTCTGACTGGCCAGGACGGCGACACGTATGAAGGCCATATGAAGGTCAAGGTCGGGCCGATTACCGCCGAATATCACGGCACCGCCACGGTGTTGGAAATGGACGAGTCGGCTCGCACCGTGCGCCTCACCGCCAAAGGCCGTGACAAGCGTGGCACCGGGAACGCATCGGCGGAGATCGTCGCCGCCATGACACCCAATGACTCCGGTACGACCGTGTCGATCGCCACCGACCTGAAAATCAGCGGCAAGGTCGCGCAATTTGGGCGAGGGGTGATGGCCGATATCTCGACCAAGCTGCTTGGCCAATTTGCTGAGTGCATCGAATCGAAGCTCGCCGCTCCCGCCGAATCGGCGACCGCTGAGAAATCTCGAGAGTCGACCGCCGAACCAGCAAGCCTGAACGTCATTGCCGTCGCCGGTGGGGCGATCGCGAAACGAGTGTTTGTGCTCGTTGCTGCCGTTGTTGTGCTCTGGCTGATCCTTCACTGGGTCGGTTAACAGGCCACGCCTCGCGTTGCATGTGACGGACCGCTTCCGGAGTGCTAAGCAAGACTGGATTGTTTGATTCGATCTCTCGAGGAGTTGCCGTGGAAGTGCATGTGACCGTCAATGGTGTGAAACGTTCGGCCGACGTTGAACCCCGAACACTTCTCGTCCACTTCATCAGAGACACCCTCGGACTGACCGGCACCAACGTTGGCTGTGACACGTCATCGTGTGGTGCGTGCACGCTGCACGTCGATGGCGAGTCGGTCAAGTCGTGCACCATGCTCGCAGTACAGGCCGACGGCGCCGAGATCACCACGATCGAAGGCCTCGGGTCGGACGGCGAATTCCATCCGATGCAGTCGGCGTTCATGGAATGCCACGGACTGCAATGCGGCTACTGCACCCCAGGCATGGTGATGGCCGCGACTTCGCTCGTAGCCGAGAACCCCGACCTCGACGAGCAAGGCGTCCGCGAAGGGCTCGAAGGCAACCTGTGTCGCTGCACGGGGTATCACAACATCGTGAAAGCGGTGCTGTCGGTAGGAGGTGCGTCATGACCGCTATCGGAACACCAATGAAGCGCCGTGAGGATCCCAAACTGCTAGCCGGCGAAGGTAAGTATGTCGACGACATTCAAGTCGCGGGCCAGCTATGGATGGGCATGGTTCGTAGCCCGTTCGCCCACGCCACCATAGAATCGATCGATGCCGCCGAAGCAGCCGCCGCGCCCGGCGTTCACGCGGTGTACACGGGCGCGCAACTGCAGGAAATGGGACTTTGGCTTGCCCCTTTGCCTTGCGCATGGCCGGTCACCGACGACATGGTCAACCCGCCTCACTTCCCCGTAGCAGTAGGCGAGGTGCATCACGTCGGCGAGATCGTGGCCGTCGTCTTGGCCGATTCTCGTTACGGCGCGGCCGATGCGGCCGAGTTGGTGGTTGTTGATTACGAACCGCTCGACGTGGTTGCGTCGATCAGCGCCGCGGTCGAAGATTCGACGACCGCCCACTCCGACTTGTCATCCAACAAGGCGTTTCACTGGCCGCTGATCCCAGATCCCGACGCGCTTGACGCCGCGTTTGCGAACGCCGCTCACACCATCTCGGCTGACTTTGTCCAGCAACGATTAATCCCCGCGGCAATGGAACCACGGGGGGTGCTGGCCGTGCCTTCGCCCCACGGAGGCGAGATCACGCTTTACAGCTCGACCCAAGTACCACACATTCTCAAAGTGATGATTGCCGCGACCTCCGGCATCTCCGAAGCAAAGCTGCGGATTATCGCGCCCGCCGTCGGCGGTGGATTTGGGGCCAAGCTCAATGTCAACCCCGACGAGATGTTGTCGGTCACGCTGGCCAACAAGTTGGGGCGTCCGGTTCGCTGGACCGAGACCCGGTCCGAAGCGGCCTTCTCAACCCATCAAGGCCGGGGTCAGCACCAACACATCGAGCTGGCGGCTGATTCCGATGGCAAGTTGATGGGATGTCGGGTTCATCTTGATGCCGACATGGGCGCCTACATGATGCTCATCACGCCGGGGGTGCCGCTGCTCGGGAGCTTCTTGTACACCGGTGTCTACGACGTGCCGGCCTTTGGCTTCACGTGCGACGGCTACTTCACCAACCTGACGCCGACCGATGCGTACCGAGGTGCCGGTCGGCCCGAAGCGAGCTATGCGATCGAACGGGCTATGGATTTGTTGGCGCTCGAGGTCGGCATCGACGCGGTCGAGATTCGGCGTCGTAACTATCTCAGCGGGGGTGATCACTTCGAGAACCTCGACGTGGCATCGACGCTCACCTTCGACTCCGGTCACTACAGCCCCAACCTCGACCGGGCCCTCGAATTGTCCGATTACGACGGCTTGCGGGCCGAGCAGGCTCGGCGGCGAGACGCGGGCGAAAGTACTCAGCTCGGGATCGGCGTCGTGACCTATGTGGAGATTTGCGGACTGGCGCCGAGTCGTGCGCTGGGCGGCCTCAACTACGGGGCCGGTGGCTGGGAGCATGCCACTGTGCGGTTGTTGCCGACCGGCAAGGCCGAAGTCGTGAGCGGTTCGACCCCTCATGGTCAGGGCCACGAAACCAGTTGGTCGCAAATCGTCGGAGACAAACTCGGCATCGACCCGGCCGACGTCACCGTGTTGCATTCCGACACCGCGATCAGTCCTCTCGGGCTCGACACCTACGGATCTCGGTCGTTGTCGGTAGGTGGTGTGGCGATCGCCGCGGCCTGCGACAAGGTCGTGGCGAAGGCAAAGGAGATCGCCGCCCACGGACTCGAGGCGAGCGCCGACGACATGCAGTTCGAAAACGGCGTGTTCTCGGTTGCCGGTTCGCCCGACAAGTCGGTGATGATCCAGGAGATCGCATTCGGTGCATTCACCGCCCACGACCTGCCTGATGGGATGGAACCCAACCTGCAAGAGCAGGTGTCGTTTGATCCGCCCAACTTTGCCTTCCCGTTCGGTACCCATGTTGCGGTCGTCGAAATCGACGAGGACACCGGGGACGTTCGATTGATCGATTACACCGCGGTCGACGACTGCGGTAACCAGATCAATCCGATGATCGTTGAAGGCCAAGTGCACGGTGGCATCGTGCAAGGCGTCGCCCAAGCGTTGTGGGAGGGTGCGGAATACGACGAGGACGGCAACTGTCGTAATCCGTCGCTGCTCGACTATCTGGTGCCGTCGGCGGCCGAAGTGCCCAGCATCAAGACGGACTTCACGGTCACGCCAAGTACCAGCAATCCGCTAGGGGTGAAGGGGGTTGGCGAGGCTGGCACGATTGGTTCGGCGGCCGCGGTCATCAACGCGATTTGCGACGGACTCAGTCCCCATGGGATCACCGACATTCAGATGCCGGCCACACCAAATCGGGTGTGGAGAGCCATTGCCGACGCGAAGGGGGGCGCAGAATGATTCCTGCAGCTTTCGACTATGTAGTGGCCGATTCGGCCGAATCCGCAATTGCCGCCCTGTCTGCTCACGGCGACGATGCCAAGTTGTTGGCGGGTGGCCACAGTCTTTTGCCGCTCATGAAGTTCCGACTTGCTGCTCCGGCTGTGTTGGTCGACATCGGCCGAGTCGATGACCTTCGCTACATCAACGATGCCGGTGATCACATCGCGATCGGTGCGCTCACGACCCATCGCTCGCTGGAGACGAGCGACGTCTTGGCTGCCGATGCTCCGTTGCTGCGCCATGTCGCGTCGCAGGTTGGTGATCCGCAGGTGCGCCATCGCGGCACGTTGGGTGGTTCGCTCGCCCACGGCGACCCCGCGTCTGACTTGCCCGCGGCGTTGCTCGCCGCTGGGGGTTCGGTAGTGGCCAAGGGACCCAACGGTGAGCGTGAGATCGCCGCGGCCGACTTCTTCACTGGATTCCTCGAGACGGCGTTGGCCGATGACGAAATGCTCACCGAGATCCGCGTACCCAAGGCCGCTGGTGCGGGCTGGAGCTATCAAAAGTTCAACCGACGAGCTCAGGATTGGGCGATTGTTGGCGCCGCGGTGCTGCTCGGCGACACGCCTCGTGTGTCGCTGGTCAACATGGGCGCCGCGCCGATGCGTGCGAGTGGCGTCGAGGCTGCGCTGGCGGGTGGATCATCGGCCGCCGACGCGGCAGCGGTCGCGGCCGACGGCACTGAGCCGCCCGAGGACCTCAACGGCGATGCCGACTACCGTCGTCACCTCGCCCGCGTGCTCGTAGAACGGGCCATCACCGAAGCGTCGTGAGTTGGATTTGTGCACCGTTCTTGGTGCTATAGCACCGGAATCGGTGCACAAATCCAACTACGGGGCTAGGGGGCGGCCGAAGGGGAGGTCGGTTTGCCACGTCGAGAGGTAGGCCTCGGCGTGGTAGCAGGCTGCCAGGAGGGGACCGTCGGGGTGGCCCGCTAGTTCGGCGCAGAGATCGGTGATGCTGGCGGTGATGGCGTCGACTATCTCGTCGTCGCCGCGGCTTGGATCTCCCCACGCGGCGATGGTTGATCCCGCGAGTGACACAAAGTCGGCCGGAACGATCACATCAGCGCGGCGAAGTACGGCCAGAGCCCGGGCGGTGAACGGCAGACGCCCGATTGGGATTACCGCCGAGGCCGAGTTCGCCAAACCAGCGGCAACGCCGTGATCGATGATCCCCATCTTCGAGCCGGCGAACACGACATCGGCGCCGGCGGCAAACACCTCGGTTGCCGCGCCGACCTCGCCGAGGTCGGACACGAGGTCGTGGCCGTTGGAGTTCCAGCTCTCGGCGAGGACCGCTAGCGGAAACCCGGCGCCGTTGGTGACGCAACCCTTGGCGGTCGAGATCGAGACGATCGTTGCCCCTCGGTCGGTTACAGCGGCAGCCAGAGCGGGGCCGCTTGCGTCGAACCCGTCGATGCTGACCCGTCGGCCGTCCAGTCCTGCGAGCACCTGCTCGGCAGTGACGGCGGCCGACAGCCCTTCGCATCGCGCCCCGAACTCTCCGAGACGGGCGGTGTCACGAGGATCGGCCGCGTGCAGCGAAGTCAGTTCGTCGGGGGCGATGCCCTTGGCCGCATCGGGCAGATAGGTGTGGTCGCCAACGAGGTCGGCGGCTTCGGCGGTGAACGCTCGCAGCGCGGCGGCCCGATCGGGCCCTTCGGCGGAGATCCCGGCCGAAGCGCCGCCTCGCCGCATGCCCAGCGCCGCATATGTATAGGTCTGTGAGCGAGCGAGGTCTTTGGCGCCGCCTTGCAGGACCTTGCGGGCCCACCGAACAGGCCCGGACGCTGCCTCGGCCCCTTCGAGGTCGATCGCTACGAACGCATCGGTGGTGGAGAACTTGTGGATCCGCATTCGGCGGAGCTTAGTCCTCGATGGTGATGGCGAACTCGGGGCAGTTGTCGGCCGCGAGTCGGGCTTTCTCGTGTAGCTCGGCCGGGACATCGCCGTTGACCAGCAAGATCGCGTAGCCCTCGTCGTCGGTGTCGAACAGTTCCGGCGCGAGCATGTAGCAGCGGTTGTGACCTTGGCAGGCCGAACGGTCGTAATTGATCTTCATGCGGGAACCTTAGGTCAGGCCGGTATGTGGAGCGGCAGTGAGCGGGGCCCGCGGACTTGTCCGGTGGACCACGTCACGGATTCGGGATCGGCGAGTTCGAAATCGCCGAACGCGTCCATCCATTCTTCGAGCGCCACCCGCAGCTCCATTCGTGCAAGGTTGGAGCCGACACAACGGTGAATTCCGAGCCCGAAAGCTGAGTGACGGTTGCGTTCGCGGTTGATCACGAACTCGTCGGCGCGGTCGAACGCTTCGGGGTCGCGGTTGGCGGCGGGGAAGGGAAGAAGGGTCCATTCGCCCTGTTTCATGGGGCAACCGCTGACCTCGACGTCCTCGGCGACGAGGCGAGCCATGGTGACGGGCGCATAAAACCGCAGGAACTCTTCGATGGCGAACGGTCGTACGGCTGGGTCGCTTAGCCACCGCTGGCGATCTTCGGGGCTTTGGGCCAGGTGCCAGATGCTGGCCCCGATGGCGGACCAAGTCGTGTCGATGCCAGCGATGATGAGCAGCGCGATCGTACCGCGGACATGCTCGTCGAGCAGCGCCATGCCTTCGATGTCGGCCTGACAGAGATAGGAGATCAGGTCGTCGCCGAGATCGAGTCGACGAGCGGCAATGTTGGTGTCGAGGTAGTACTCGATCGTTTCTTCGTAGGGTTTTTCGATCGGGTTGTCGGCGTCTTCCATGATGTTGTGGATGAACTGACGGAACTTGTCTCCGTCTTCGCGTGGCAAGGCGAGCATGTCGGCCATAACTCCGGCGGGAATGTGCTGGCTGTAGCTCCCGGCGGCGTCGATCATGGTTTCGCCGTTAGCGACCCGCACCTTGATGTCGGCAATCAACTCGCGGCATGTGCGACGGGCGACGTGTTCCCAACCATCGATGGCCTTGGGCGAAAAGAATTTCAGCAGGATGCCGCGGGCAATGGCGTGAAAGGGAGGATCGCTGGTGATGGGCGGGGCGTAGCCCATAGGCGCCGGGATGTCGGGGCGAAACTCGGTAACCACGACGCCGTTGGACGTGAAGTGTTCGGTGTCTTTGCTGATAGCGGCGATGTCTTCGTGGCGAGTCGGCAGCCATGCGCCCCCGTAACGATCGGAGTGTGCGATCGGACATTGCTCTCGAAGATCGGCCCAAATCGCGGGCGCGGCGGCGGCGTAGTCGGGGTGCTGGTGATCGAAGTCGGTTTCCCAGTTGGCGACGGGGTCGCGGTGCAGGTCGGTCATAGGGGGTCCAGTCGGCTATTTACGGTGTAAGTTTACGCATACGCCGACCAGATCGTCACGCGCCCTGGGACTTGTGAACTGTTAGCCCCGGCGCTTGCGGTATTGCGCGGCGGCGACAACCGCTAAGACGCCGACGATGAGGAAGCCGACCACAAACACTGCGCCGCTGTCGGCGGGGACGTCTTCGGCGGTTTCTTGGAACAGACTGATTGCGGCGATCAACACGTCGCGATGTTAGTGCGGGTCACCGCGGCTAGTCCCACTCGACGTGCAGCGAGTTGGGCCCGCGGAACGTGATGTTGGGAAAGTAGCTGAAGTCTTGATCGGTCAACCGAAGAGACGGAATTCGTTGGGAGAGCATTTCGGTTACGAGCTGTGTTTCGAACCGGGCGAACTTGGCTCCGAGACAAAAGTGCACGCCCTTGCCAAAGGAAATGTGCTGGTTGGCGTTGGGACGGCGAATGTCGAACGTGTCCGGATCGTTCCAGATGTCGGGTTGGCGGTTGGCCGAGGCGAAGTTCATGAACACTGCGGTCCCGGCCGGGATGTCGTAGCCGCCGATGGTGGTGTCGGTGGTGGTGAGTCGCCGCCACGAGATCTGTGACGAGTTGAAGCGCAGCACTTCTTCGATGGCGTTGGGAATGAGAGTCGGATCGGCGCAGACCGCGTTCCATTGGTCGCGGCGCGAGAGCAAACACTGCAGGGTGTTGCAGATGAGCGCGGTAACGGCTTCGTGGCCGGCGAACGACAGCCCGTAGATCACCGACTCGACCTCTTGGTAGGTCATGTCGGTGGGGTTTTGTTCGTGAGCGGTGATCAACTCCGAGGCGAAGTCATCACCGCGGTTGGCCTTCTTTTCGGCGGTGAAGTCTCGGCAGTAACGCCAGTAGTCGAGCATCTGCTGCGCGATCTCGGCTTGTTCTGCTTCGGTGGGTGCTCCCCACGAGAAGGCTTTGCGATCGCCGCACCAATCTTTGAGCATCTCATCGTCGCCTTCCGGGAAGCCGATGAACCGAAAGACTGTTTCGCCGGGGAGCGGAAAGGCGAACGCGTCGATGAACTCGGCTGTGTTTCCCGAGGCCAGCATGGTGTCGATGAGTTCGTTGCCGCGGGTGCGAATGTAGGACTCGAGGGTTTTGATTCGCCGGTTGGAGAATCCGTCTCGGGTGTAAACGCGTATGCGGCCGTGGTCGGGTTCGGGCCGGTTCGACATGACCGCTACGGGATCGAAGTCGGGGGCGCTGAGGATGTTGTGGGCCGTGTCAGAGAGCGGGAAAACGGGGTCTTGCACGTTCACTGATGCGAACGCCTGGTGGTCGTTGAAGATTCGTTCGATCTCGGCCATTTCGGTCACGACGACATACCCGAGTTTCTCGGCGTAAAACACCGGGTGTTGTTCTCGTAGTTGCGCGGCGAGGGGATACGGGTCGGCGAGGTAATCGTTGTTGAGCGGACTCCATGTGGCATGCATCGGACAACCGACTGGCGCGGGAGGCTGGTCGAGCCGTTCCTGGTGGTATTTGTTCCCGGCCATTTCGCCTCCTTAGGTGAACGCCAACTCGAATGATCCGAACGGCCCGTAGTCGAACCGGAACTCGTCACCGGCGCGCACTTCGATGGGGCGAGTGAACGATCCCGACAAAATTGTTTGGCCTGCTTCTAGGTGGAGTCCTTGTGCGGCGTAGCGGCGGGCCAGCCACACGATCCCGAGCGCCGGGTGATCGAGCACACCGGCCGCTACTCCCGTTTCTTCGATCGTGCCGTTGCGATACCCGAGCGCGCCTACCCATCGCAGATCGACGGTGTTGGGATTGATGGTTGTTGGGGCGCAGACGATGCCTGCGTCGGCGGCGTTGTCGGCGATCGTGTCGTGCACGGTGCGAGCCCGTCCGGTCTGCGGATCGACTCGAAACGACCGGGCCGCGATCAATTCGACGGCTGGGACCACGTGGTTGGTTGCGGCCAGCACATCGTCGACGGTGAGGTCGTCGCCGGTCAGGTCGGTCTTGAGCACAAAAGCCAGTTCGAGTTCGAGCTTGAGATCGCACCATTGGCCGGCATTGATCTCGGTGTTGGGGTCATAAACCATGTCAGTCGTGAGAAAGCCGGAGTCGGGAGTGGTGATCTTCATCGCCGCCTGCATGGCTCTGGACGTGAGGCCGATCTTGTGGCCGAATAGCTGTTGGCCTCGACCCAGCTTCTTGTCGAGCCACGCCCGCTGCACGTCGTACGCGTCGTCCATGGTCATGGCCGGGTAGGCCGACGTCGATTGACGGATCTGATAACGACCGGTTTCGGCATCGTCGAGCAGCGTTGCTTCGGCCAGGACCTGATCGGGGGTCACGGTGTTCCTTCGGTGGATCGTGTTGGCGATGGTGGGGTCGCGAGAGCAGTTTCGAGCGCCGACAGTTCGCCCAGCAAGCGATGCAAACGGTCGGTGCCATACGCGGTCTCGATTTGGTGATACGCCTCCTCTGAGTGGGGGGCGACTCTTGACACCAGCGACTCGCCCAACGCGGTGAGCGACACCAACGTGCGTCGTTGATCGTGGGCGGCGACGGTGCGATCGATCAGGCCTCGATGGTCCAAGTTGACGAGTATCCGCGACAGGCTGGGCCCGAGAAGAACGGTGCGGTCGACAAGCTCCCCCACGTCGATTGGATCGTCGACGGCGGCAAGGGCCCGCAACACCCGCCACTGTTGTTCGGTCAGATCGTGGTCGGCCATCAGCGGCCGAAATCGGCTCATTGCCGCTTCTCGCGCTTTGAGCAGTGCCATAGGGAGCGACTGGTCGAAGCCGCGCACTACTTCGGCTCCGGAGTCTTGTAGTCGGAGCCTTGGGGGAACTCGTCGGCGACATAGTTGCGCAGCACCCCGATTTCGGGGACTGCTACTTCGATCACGTCACCGGGCTCGAGCCAGACGGGCGGATCGAATCGGGCCCCAGCTCCAACGGGCGTTCCGGAGTAGATGACATCGCCTGGCATCAACGTGTTGAACGTGGACAGGTAGTGGATTTGGTACTCGATCGAGTACTTCATGGTCGCGGGCGTGTCGTCTTGGCGCAGTTCGCCGTTGACATGAGTCGTCAGGTGTAGTTGCTCGAAGCTGTCGAACTGGTCGAGGGTGACGAGCCACGGTCCCATCGATCCGCTGTTCTCCCAGTTCTTGCCTTGGGTGACGTTGAACTTGGCGTGACGGACCCAGTCTCGGATCGTGCCTTCGTTTCCGAGGGAGAGCCCGGCGATGTGATCGCGGGCGTTGGCTTCGGGTATCCGCCGTCCGGCTTTGCCGATGACGACGACAATTTCGCCTTCGTAGTCGAGTTGTTCGCTTTCGGGTGGGCGAATCACCGCTTGTTCGTGTCCGGTGAAACCGTGAGCAAACCGAGGGAACACGCTGGGGTAGGCGGCGTCGGACTTGTCTTCGTACTCGGCGCTGCGGCCGCCGTAGTTGACGCCAATGCAGAAGATCTTGCCGGGAGTGGGGAGCAGCCGGTCGTAGGTGATCGAGTCGAGCAGGTAGTCGGCCGCGAGGTGGGCGAACTGGTGGGCGTCGTCGACTCGTTGCTGAGCCAGAAGGTCGCTGAGGTCGCTAACCCCGTCGATGCGATGGGTGAGGTCGATCACGCCGAGGCCTGATGCATCGACGATCCCGTACCGAGCGTCGCCACCGGTGTTGAAAGATAGGAGCCGCATGGCGACATACTAGACATATTTATCTAACATGTGAAAGAGTTGGCTGTCTCGACTACCTCCAGGAGATGAAGTGGCTGCATCTGTGCACACCTTTGACGAGAACGTTGCCGCTGCGGATCAGTATCTGGACCGTTTCGCCCACGCCACGACCGAACATCTGATCGGCGGAATCGCCACGCCGAGCGCATCGGGGGAAACCTTCGTCAACAGGTCCCCGGTCGACGGACGCGTGCTGGGCCATGTGGCCGCGGGTGCGGCGGCCGATGTCGATGCTGCTGCTCGGGGCGCCCACGAAGCCTTCGGATTGTGGGGGTCGATGGCGGGAGGCGAACGCAAACGGATCCTGCACCGAGTAGCCGACCTCATTGGCGAGAACCAACACAAGATCGCCGTTACCGAATGCATCGATACCGGCCAAACGATGCGGTTCATGAGCGCCGCGGCGCTCCGAGGGGCCGACAACTTTCGGTTCTTCGCCGATCGTGCGCCGTCGGCCAACGACGGTCATTCGTTGCCGTCGGCCGACCATGTCAACTACACCATGCGCCATCCGATCGGCCCGGTCGGTGTGATCACTCCATGGAACACGCCGTTTATGTTGAGCACCTGGAAGATCGCTCCGGCGCTGGCGGCCGGGTGCACCGTCGTGCACAAACCGGCCGAATGGAGCCCTCTCACTGCTCACCTGTTGGCCGAGATCGCCCTCGAAGCCGGCTTGCCTCCCGGGGTTCTCAACGTGGTCCACGGCCTGGGCGAATCGGCCGGAAAGGCCCTGACCGAACACCGAGACATCAAGGCAATCGCCTTTGTCGGCGAGTCGTCCACCGGTTCGATGATTCAGGCTCAGGGCGCGCCCACGCTAAAGCGGCTGCACTTCGAGTTGGGGGGCAAGAACCCGGTGATCGTGTTTGATGACGCCGATCTTGACCGGGCCGCCGACGCGGTGATTTTTATGATCTACAGCCTCAACGGTGAGCGGTGCACCAGCTCGAGTCGGGTTCTGATCCAAAGCACCGTTTACGACGAGTTCGTGGCGACTCTTGCCGCCAAGCTGAAGCGCATACCGGTTGGTCATCCCCTCGATCCGCTCACCGTGATCGGGCCGCTGATTCATCAACGCCACACCGACAAAGTGTGCTCGTATCGCGAGATTGCCGAGAGCGACGGGGCCACCGTTATCGAAGGCACGCCGTACCGCGATGCGCCATCGGAGGGACAGTACGTCACACCGATGCTGTTCACTCAGGCCACCAACAACATGCGCATAGCCCAAGAAGAGATCTTCGGCCCCGCACTGACCGCGATCGCCTTCGACGACGAGGCCGACGCGATCAAGATCGCCAACGATGTCGAATATGGATTGGCCGGGTATCTGTGGACCGGCGACGTTGGCCGGGCCCATCGGGTGTCGGCGGCGCTTCAGGCCGGGATGGTTTGGGTCAACTCCCAGAACGTACGCCACCTTCCGACCCCGTTTGGCGGGACCAAGAACAGCGGCATCGGGCGCGACGGCGGCGACTGGAGTTTCGACTTCTATATGGAAACCAAGAACGTGGCGGTGGCGCTCGACACCCACACCATCCCCAAGCTCGGAGGTTGACGTGAGTCTCTACTACGTGCAGAAGTTCCTTTTCGAGCTCAATCGCGACGAGTCGATGCAAGCGGCCTACATGGCCGATCGGGCCGCGGTACTCGAACCGTTCGAGCTCACCGACGAAGAAACCCAGGCGCTTGTCGAACCCGACATTGGTTTGCTGTTTCACCTTGGGGTCAACGGGCAAATACTCATGCACTTTGCCGCGCTTCATCAGGTTGAGTGGGCCGACTATCTTCAGCGCATGCGCGATGGGGTAGCAGTCCACGGACCGGTTCGTGAGGGCGTCTACGCCATCACCGGCTACGCCGGCGTCGACGCGGCTCGGACAACTCCCGACGAGGGGGGCAACTGATGCCACTCGTTTATGCCGGCGTTTGCAGCCATGCCCCCGGTATCACCGGCCGCGCCGACCAGGCCGATCCCGACACCCGCGACGCGTTCTATGCCGCGTTTGATCAGATGCGCGCCGATATCGAGGCGGCGGGCGCGGAGGCCGTGGTTGTCATCGCCGCCGAACACTTCGCCAACTTCTTCATGAACAACATGCCGAGCTTCGCGGTTGGTATGGCCGACTTCTACGACGGTCCGATCGAGGATCCGGGGTGGCTGGGCATCGACAAGTTTCGGGCCCCGGGCAACCGAGACCTTTCCAGTCGGATGATCACCGAGATGATGCAGACGGTAGACGTGAGTTACGCCGAGGAATGGAAGTTCGATCACGGCATTGCCGTCCCGCTGCACTTTCTCACCCCGCGGTTCGATCTCCCGGTGATTCCCGTCAACATCAACTGTCAGGGGCCGCCGCTTGCTCCTCTCAGCCGGGCGTGGGCCTTTGGCGAGGCCCTCGGCCGCGCCGCCGCGGCTATGCCCGAAAAGATCGCGGTCGTCGGCACCGGCGGTATTTCGCACTGGCCGGCCACTCCCGACTCGGGAAAGATCAACGAAGAGTGGGACCGAGACTTCCTTGATCGTTGGTGTCGTAACGACCGCGATGCTCTGCTCGACTACGACGACCTCACCGTCTACGCCGATGCCGGCCAAGGCGGATTCGAAATCCGGACCTTCCTGGCCGTGTCGGCCGCCGCCGGTGGCTCAACCGGCACGGTCGAGTTCTACGAACCGATCCCCATTTTCGCCGTCGGCTGCACCATCGCCAGCTACGACCTCACCAGGGTCAGCTGAGGCCAGTTAGCTGCCTTCGGCGATCAGTTTGGTGAGGGTGAGTTCGGGCTGGTCCAGTTCGAGTCGCTGGAGCCAATACGGGCTTTCGAACAACGCAAGAAGTTCGCCGTCGCTACGAGCCGCGACGGTAACCCCCGACATGCCACGCAGTTTGTCGGCTGACTTTTGATCGGTACCTCGCGCCGTGGTCCACGAGCACGGGTTGAGTTCGACCGGCGCCCCAAATTCGTTTTCGAGGCGGTGTTGACACACTTCGAATTGGAGCGGGCCGACCGCGGCAAGAATCGGAGCTTGATCGCCGACGTCGGGTTCGCGGAGCACTTGAACGACTCCTTCTTCGTCAAGCTGGCTGATGCCCGAGCGGAACTGTTTGACTTTCGATGTGTCGCGCGTGCGGGCGATGCGGAAGTAGGCGGGTGCGAAGGCCGGAACTTCGGGCCACTGAACCGGTTCGTCGACGTAGACGGCGTCGCCCACACGAAAATCGTTGGCGTTGACCAAACCAACCACATCACCAGGGAAGGCCTGCTCGATGGTTTCGCGGTCTTGACCGCTCACCGACGTGGCGTATTTGGTTGCGAACGGTTTGCCGGTGGGGCCGTGGGTGACCACCATGCCGCGGTCGAACTCCCCCGAACAGACCCGCAAGAAGGCCACCCGGTCGCGATGGGCTTTGTCCATATTGGCCTGGACCTTGAACACGATTCCCGAAAAAGGCGCTTCGAGCGGGCGGGGCACGCCTTGGCGGTCGATACGAGGGGGAGGCGACGGCACCAAGTCGACCATGGCGTCGAGAATCATCCGCACGCCGAAGTTGGTGAGCGCCGAACCGAAGAAGACCGGTGATAGTTCGCCTTCGAGGAAGCGGTCGGCATCGAAGTTGCGCTCCATAACGTCGAGCAGTTCGACGCCCTCTTGGGCCTGGGTCCACAGGTCGCCTTCTTCGGCTTCGGCACGGCCGGCGTCGACGATCTCCTCGGGTGCCTCCGATGAGCCGCCCGCGGTACGGGTGTAGCGAACAAACTTGCCGTCGCGTCGATCGATGAGACCTCGGAAACGATCGCCTTCGCCTACTGGCCAGTTGATCGGCACTGGTTCGAGAATCAACTGCTCTTCGATCTCGTCGAGCAGTTCGAGGGCGTCGCGGCTGGGCCGGTCCCACTTGTTGATGAACGTGACGATCGGGATTTCGCGGTTGCGACACACTTCGAACAGCTTGCGAGTTTGAGCTTCGATGCCCTTTGAACCGTCGAGCACCATGATCGCCGCGTCGGTCGCCGCCAGCACCCGGTAGGTGTCTTCGGAGAAGTCGCGGTGACCAGGAGTGTCGAGCAGGTTCAACACACAATCTCGGTAAGGAAACTGCAGAACGGTCGACGTGATCGAAATCCCGCGCTGCTGTTCGAGTTCCATCCAGTCGGACTTTGCTGATCGTCGATCGCCTTTGGCTTTGACCGATCCGGCACCGGTCGTGAGCACCCCGCCGTACAACAAGAACTTTTCGGTCAGCGTGGTTTTGCCCGCGTCGGGGTGCGAAATGATGGCGAACGTTCGTCGCCGGACAGCCTCAACGCGGGGATCAGTCACCCGCACAGGCTAGAGGGCTAGGTGTCGCGGTCGACGACAAAATCGGCGAGAGCCCGCAGCGCGTCGCGGCTGCCGGCCACATCGGGGAGCTTGTCGATGGCATCGGTTGCCTGGGCGAGCAGTTTGGCGGTCTCGGCTTCGGAAGCCGCGACCGCTCCGGTGTCGACCAGAACTTGTTGGATCGTCGCCACGTCGTGGTCGGTAATGTCGGAGCCGACCTTGGCGAGCTCCGTCAACTGAGACGGCGTTGCGGCGTCGCGGGCGAGGGCAAGGAGCACCGTGGGTTTGCCTTCTCGAAGGTCGTCGCCAACCGGTTTGCCGGTTTTGGTTTCGTCGCCGAATGCCCCCAGCATGTCGTCGCGCAACTGAAAAGCGATGCCGAGGGGAAGGCCGTGAGCGGCGAGGTCCTTGCTGAGTTCGGGTTTGCCCGCCATTGCCGCGCCGAGTTGGAGGGGCCGCACGATCGTGTATCCCGCGGTCTTGTTGCGCATGATTGTGCGAGCCTCTTGAGCGCTGACGTTGCCGCGGGCGGTTCCGAGCACATCGAGGTATTGACCCATGTTGAGCTCGGTGCGCAGCTTGTCCCAAACGTTGCGCACCTCGGGACTGGCGGTGCCCAACTGTCGATCGGCCATCACCATTGCGATATCGCCTACAAGGATTGCCGCTGCTTCACCGAACCGGCGATCTTCTCCCTGCCACGAGCCCTGGCGGTGCCGGTCGATGAATCGAGCCCACACCGTTGGATTGCCGCGACGGGTGGGCGACCCGTCCATCACGTCGTCGTGGACCAACGCGAACGCCTGGAGAAGTTCGACGGCGCAGCATCCGGCCAACGACCCGTCGCCACCGGGGTCGCCGCCGGCGGTCACGTAGCCCCAGTGGAGATAGGCCGGACGGATTCGTTTGCCCCCACCGGCGACAAATTCGGCCAGGTCGCTGAGTGGAACGTCCAGCGCCGGGTCGAGGGTTTTCCAAGTCGAACGTTCGGTCTCGAAGATTCGCGCCAGTGCCGCGTCGGTTCGAGACGCCACGCTGGTCAGCTGAGCCGGGGCTTGGCTCACTCGTCTTCGTCGCTCACGTCGGAGGCTTCGAGTGACGCAACTACTCGTTCGACCTGAACCCGTGCCGCGCCGATTCGGTGGCGGCACAATTGGATCAGCATCGAGGCCCGCTCGACGTTGGCCGCCAGAACATCGACATCAAGATCGTCGTCTTCGAGGTCGGCGAGGATGTTTTCGAGTTCGGTCATCGCGTCGGCGTACCCGATCTCGGTGTGGTTCTTGCTGTCGTCGCCGGTGGGGTCGAGGGGGTCAGTCATCGCCGATGGTGCCTGTCTGATTGGTTGCGCTGATCGTACTAGCGAGGGTTCCGTCGCCGACTCGGGTGACGATCGCGTCCCCGGCCGCGACGTCGAGGGCCGAACGAATCACCCGCCCGTTGGCGTCGCGGGTGATCGACCAACCCCGCGCCAGCGCTAGCGCTGGGTCGAGCGCCCGAACGTGAACCGCGGCGGCATCAACGCGACGCTCGGCGTCTCGCAAGGCATGGCGTTGAGCGAGGTCGATTCTGGTGATGGCGCGATTGAGATGCGCCAGCGCGCTGGTTTCGACTCGTTGACCGCCGCGGCGTAGTCGCTCGGAGTTGGCGATGAGCCTCGTGTCGGCTCGTCGGATGGAGCTGGTGCCCGCCCGGGCAACTCCGCCTTTGAGCTCGTTGACCCGCTGACCGGCGCTGCTGAGGGCGCGTTGGGAGCGATGAATCAGCTCGGTCTCGTAGGAGCCGAGTCGGCCGAGCCATTCGTCGACACGAGCCACGACGGCCTGGGCCGCGGCGGTCGGTGTGGTGTGGGCACTGTGAGCGACTTCGTCGGCGACCGAGCGGTCGGTGTCGTGACCAATCCCGGTGAACACTGCGACCGGCGCATTGGCAATGGCTTCAGCCACCAAACGGTGATCGAAGACGGCAAGATCGGTTTTGGACCCGCCACCGCGGGCCACGATTATTAGGTCTACATCGGCGGCCGCGACCGCGGAGATGGCCGCGGCGATTTCGGTCTCGGCGCCTTGGCCTTGCACTGGTGTGTCGGCCTCTACCAAGGTGAATGCTTTGGCTGAGTTCTCGAACACGGTCGAGATATCGGCGTGGGCGGCCGACCCGAGCGATGTGACAATGCCGATCCGCATAGGTGTAGCGGTAACGGTTCGCCCGGCGTTGGCCCGCAAAAGACCCGACTCCAACAACTCTTTGAGCAGGGCCTCGCGTTCGGCGGCCAACACGCCGAGCGTGTAGGTCGGGTCGATAGCCGACATTCGCAGCTGGACCTTGCCGGTCGGCGGATAAAAGTCGGCCATACCCTGAATCCGGATACGCACCCCGTCGGTCATTCGGATCGGGTCGCCATGGCGTTTCAGTAAACGATTGACCCGGTCTCGGTTGTCGCGAAACAGCACTACCGGCATCGTGGCGACAGGTGCTTGTCCCGATGTGTCGGCTGGCTCGATCAGGTCGAAATAGACATGACCGTTGCGTGAGCGGCTGATGCCTTGGATCTCTCCCTCGACCCATACGCCGTAGGGCATGGCTTGTTCGAGCGCGGCGCGGATGACGATGCCCAGCTCAGAGACCGTCAGGGTTTGATCGCTCACCCACTGGACGGTACACGTAGGATCGGCGCTCGGAGGAGGCCGAGATGACAACGAAGGTGACCATTACCGGATCGGGGTGCCCGATCCCCGATGCGCACCGCGCCGGGCCCGGAGTCCTGGTCGAGCATGACGGCTTGTCGATATTGATCGACGCGGGCCGCTCGACTGTGCAACGGCTGGCCGGGGCCCAAGTCTGGCCGCCAGACCTTGGCGTGGTGTTGGTCACTCATCATCACAGCGATCATCTGATTGGGCTGCAAGACGTAGTACACACCCGTTGGGTCATGGACCGAACCCGATCCGCAACGCCATTGCCGGTGGTCGTGCCGGCCGGCCCGTCGGCGGATTTCGTCAACGAGATGATGCATCCGTGGCGTCACGACCTAGCGGTGCGATCCGAACACACCGGCCGCCCCGTCGACGTCGCGACCGAGTTGATTGCCTTTGATCTCCCCGACGAACCGGCCGAGGTGTGGTGCAAAGACAACGTCGTGGTGTTGGCGGGGCCAGTTCATCACGAGCCGGTTCACCCGGCCGTCGGCTACCGGATCGAGACCCCCGACGGGGTCGTTGCCATAAGCGGCGACACCATCGTGTGCGACGAGGTCGCGGCTTTGGCCCAAGGCGCCGACGTGCTCGTGTATGAGGCGATGCGGTTTGCGCTGATCGAGGCATTGCCGAAGCACCGCCGGTTCATCCTCGACTATCACGCCGACACTCGCCTTATCGGAGCGCAAGCCCGTGATCTGGCGATCCCGACGCTCGTGTTGACTCACCTGATTCCGCCGCCTGACACCGAGGCCGAAGTCGCCGGTTTTGTGGCCGATGTTCGTGACGCCGGCTACGAGGGCGACGTCATTGTCGCCAACGACCTCGATGCCGTGACGATCGGCTAGCGAGCGCCCCGGCCCGCAGCGTTGGACCCGAAACGAGCGATGTCGGCACCGAAATCGAGAGGCTGGTTGGCTGGTTCGTCGTCGAGCAGCAGATCGACGGGCACTTCCCACATGATCTCGAACTCGATGCCGTCTGGGTCTTGTGCGTAGATGCTGCGACTCATGCCGTGGTTGTTCTCGCCAACATAAGCGCCGACGCTGACGAGTCGGTCTTTGGCGGCCATGAGCTGCTCGATAGTGGCTACTTCCCAGGCCAGATGGTAGAGCCCTATTGCGTGGGCCGATTCGGGTGCCGCTTCGTCGCTCTTGAACAGCGCGAGATCGTGATCGGTGGCGCTTGCCGGCGACGACATGAACACCGCGCTGCCAAGTTGATTGGTGACCTCGAGGCCGAGCGCCTCGCGATAGAAATCGGCCGAGCGGCCCGGGTCACTTACCCAAAGGACGGCATGGCGAAGTCCGAGCGTCGGCGCCACGGGAGTTTCTGCGGTCGGCAGATCGGTCATCGGTTCCTCCGTTGTGAGGTTCGGTCCATGGATCGAACTCTATGACGTCGAACGATCTACGGTGAGAGGTCATGACTGAGTCTCCGTCTCAACGCGGCCGAATTCCGAGCCCTACCCCACCCTTTGATGGCGAGGTCGCTCGGCTTTATGGCGACGCGACGCCTTCTCGGTTGCACGCGGCGACCGCTCCCCAAGACGCACCCAACGTGGTTCTGATCATGCTCGACGATGTTGGGTTCGGAAGCCCGGCAACGTTCGGCGGTCCGGTGCCGATGCCCAACGTCGAACGAATCGCGCAGGCCGGGCTGCGTTACAACCAGTTCCACACAACCGCGCTTTGTTCGCCAACCCGTGCCGCGCTGCTCACCGGTCGTAACCATCACACCGTGCATATGGGCGGCATCACCGAGATTGCCAACAGTTTCCCCGGCTACGACAGCGCTATCCCACGCGAGGCCGCAACGGTTGCCGAGGTCCTGCGACAAAACGGCTATTCGACCGGTTGTTTCGGCAAATGGCATCTCACGCCGGGGTGGGAAATGAGCCCTGCGGGTCCATTCGATCGTTGGCCGACCGGCATGGGGTTCGAACGGTTCTACGGGGTGGTGGGCGCCGAGTCGTCTCAGTACGAACCGGCCGTGCACGATCAGACCACGCCAATTTCGCCTCATGTTGGGCGCGAGAATTATCACCTGTCCGAAGATCTAGCCGACCAGGCCATCACCTGGATCCAACGCCAGAAAGCATCAGCCCCTGACCGTCCGTTCTTTTGTTACTTCTCGCCGGGCGCAGTGCATGCCCCCCATCACGTGCCCCCCGAGTGGATCAACAAGTTTGAGGGAAAGTTCGACGACGGCTGGGATGTTTTGCGCGAGCAGATCTTCGAGCGTCAACTAGCACTCGGAGTGATCCCGCCCGAGACGACCCTCACCCCTCGTCCCGAGCAGATCCCCAGTTGGGACGAATACCCCGATCGGTACAAGCCAGTGGCTCGGCGACTCATGGAAGTCTTCGCCGCGTTCCTCCAACACACTGATGCTCAGGTCGGTCGGGTTCTCGATCAGATCGAACAGTTGGGCCTCGACGACAACACCCTGGTGATCTATCTCACCGGTGACAACGGAGCGTCGGGGGAGGGAACGATCCATGGAGCGTGGAGCTCACCGTCATTTCAAAACGGAGTGCACGAGGACCCCGAATGGCTTCTCGAACACATCGACGACTTCGGCACGGCGCGTTGTGAGAACCATTTCAACGTCGGGTGGGCATGGGCGCTCGATTCGCCCTTCCAATGGATGAAGCAGGTTGCTTCGCACTTTGGAGGCACGCGCAACGCCATGGCCATGTCGTGGCCGGCCCGCATCTCCGACGCCGGTGGGCTGCGGAGCCAATTCCATCATGTGATCGACCTGGCCCCGACCATCATCGAAGCGGCCGGAATCGCTTGGCCAGCGTCGGTCAACGGGATCGATCAGATGCCGGTCGACGGCACGTCGATGAGCTATTCGTTCGACGAGGCCGAGGCGGCCAGCACTCGCACCACGCAATACTTCGAGCTGCTCGGCAACCGGGGGATTTACCACGATGGTTGGATTGCGTCGTGCTTCCATGGTCGGGTTCCGTGGATTCGTTCCGCGGCCTACGAGTTCGACGGCGAGCAAGAAGTTTGGGAGCTGTATCGCATCACCGACGACTTCTCCCAAAGTCGCGACCTGGCTGGCGATGAGCCCGAGAAGCTGGCCGAACTGCGAGCCATCTTCGATCAAGAAGCCAAAGCTCACGGTGTTTACCCGTTGAGAGACGCGGGATCGCGGCGTTCGGGCGAGTACGGCGTGCCTCGTTCGCTCGGTCGCTACACCAAAATGACCTACACGACGGCTCACGTGCGAATGCCGGAACGGTCGGTGATCGATCTCAAGAATGCCTCGTCGGAAACCACTGGTGTGGTTACCGTCCCCGAGGGTGGAGCGCAGGGAGTGATTGCCTGCCAGGGGGGCAACATGTCGGGCTGGAGCCTCTATGTCGATACCGAGGGTCGGCCCGCGTATCACTACAACTGTTTTGGACAATACTTGGCCACCGTTACCGGGTCCGAACCACTCGAGCCGGGCGAACACACGGTGTGTGCACATTACGACCACGACGGCGGAATGGGGGCCGGCGGCCATCTCACTTTGCTGGTCGATGGCGACGTGGTCGACACTGCTCGCGTCGAACGGACCGTGCCAACCGTGTTCTCGATGAGCGGCGAGACGTTTGATGTCGGCATCGACACCGGAGCCGCGGTCGGCGATTATCCCCATGAGTTCGGGTTCACGGGAGAGATCGATCACGTCACCCTCGAACGCCTCGACGAACCCGACAGCGCGACCCGAGAAGCTATGAAGCAAGCCCAGCTCCGCGCCGCGCTCGCTACCCAATAGTCAGACGCAACCGTCGAGTACCGGTCGGCCAGACTTAGCGGTACGAGACACGAAGCGAACGCAATTCGTCGATCGACGCACAACCCAGTTGATGCATCGTGGTCAGTATTTCTTGACGAAAGATCTCCGCCACGTGATCGGGACCGGCCATACCCAACGCTCCGAGACCGAACATGAACGCCCGGCCGGCAAAGACCATCTGCGCTCCGAGAGCCAACGCCCGCGCCGCATCGAGGCCCGATCGAACACCGCTGTCGAACATCACTGTTGAGGCGTTGCCGACTTGGTCGACGATCGCGGGAAGGGCGGTGATCGACGCGGGGGCAGCATCGAGTTGGCGGCCGCCATGATTCGACACGATGATTCCGTCGGCACCGACATCGACGCAGCGCTGCGCGTCGTCGGGGTGCAAGATGCCTTTCACGACCAGCGGTCCCGACCACATCGCCCGCAGCTCACTTAGATAGTCCCACCCCAAGGTTCCGCCAAGGTTGGCCCCAACGAAGCCCGCGGTAGAACGCATCGACGCACGATCGACGTAGGTCTCGAGGGTCTTGAAGCGCGGAAGCCCGTTTCGGATCACGCCCATCCCCCAAGCCGGATGAGTAACAGCCTGGGCGACAAGTCGGGGAGTTATCCGCGGCGGCACCTGGATCCCAGCCCGGGTCTGACGCTCCCGTCGTGACGGCGCAGGAACATCGGCGGTGACTACGAGAGTGCCGAAACCGGCGGCCTCGGCCCGCTTCACCAGACTCTCCCGGACGTCGGGCTTGCGAGGCGGGTAGAGCTGGAACCACCCCCGGCCCTCAGCGAGCGGACCGACCTCCTCGACCAGACCGGTCGACACAGTGCTGGCGACGTAGGCGATCTGCGAGGTTGCCGCGCATCGAGCCAGCGCACCATCTGAGCCTGGCCAGATAAGGCCGGTGAGCCCGATCGGAGCAATGCCAACCGGTGAGGCGTAGCGCTGACCAAAGATCTCGATCGACGCATCGGGCTCGAGCGGGCCTTTGAGGAACCGAGGCGTAATCGTGATCGAATTGAGAGCCGCCTCGTTCTGACTTTTGGTGTGCTCGGGGCCTTCGCCGCTGTCGAGATACTCCCAGGCAAAACGAGGAATCCGTTTCGCGGCTTTGGCTTCGAGGGAGCGAATACCGGGAAACCGAGCCATGTTCATAGCAACAATCCGATCTGGCGGCTTTGGGCGACCAGCGCCCCGGTGCTATCCCAGAGTCGGCCGGACTCGATCATCTTGCCATTGGTGAAATCGTCGCACCAGAAGTGTGCAGCCAACCAGCCCGGTGCCGGGCGGCGTCGGACATGAACTGTCAGTTCAATCGTCGGAACCCAACCGATTACGCCCATCAAAGTAAAGATGCTGGGCGGGAAGGCATCGCAAAAGAACGGCAGCGACATGGTGCTGGGCTCGGTGCCGTCGCGGAACCGCACCCACCCCAACATGTCGGATTGTGGGGAGGCCCCGTGTGCCGGCTGGTCCGGTTGCACACGAATCTCGGCCCTGCTGTTGAGCGCAACCGTGATGCCTTGAGACAGCGAAGTTCGGTCGGTGCATTCGTCGGGCGGGGCAAGGTCCGGCATCGGAATCGACAGTTTGGCGCTGGACGCCGCGGGAGCGTCGACGTCGCCGAACCCCGCCAGCATGGTGAGGCGCGGCTTGTCTTCTTGGATGACCTGGCCCGCAGTGGTCGTAATTGTTCGTCCCTGCTTGAGTACTTCGGCGGTGATATCGGCTGTGGCGTCGCCGCGTCCCGGCCGGAAAAAGTGGGTCGTGACCGTCAAGGGATCGGGGTGTCCTGACAGTGATTGCATGGCTCGCAACGCCGGGGTCAGCAGGTAACCACCGTTGCTGTTGTCGTTGATGTTCCACGCGCTCGACAACGAGGTTGTCCACGTGCCGTCGGGCCGCGCCGTTATCGCGGTTTCGGCATCGAACTGTGATGTCATGGTGAAGGCGAGGCCAGCGCCGCGACGATTGTTGCCGCGACCTCAGAGGGCGTCTGGTTGTCGGTGTCAACTTGCTCGAATCGGGTGTAGGCCTCGGCCCGCTCGGCCAGCAGGGCTCGGACCTGGCTCTCGGGGTCGTCGCCCTTGAGGAGCGGGCGAACCGTGGTGTCGCTGCCGATGCGGTCGAGAATTGCATCGATCGATGCCGACAAACAAAAGATCCGGCCCGTTTTGGCTAGCGCGTCGTGGTTGACAGGATCGAGCATCAAGCGGCCGCCGGTAGCGATCACCCGTTGCGACGATTGCGCCAGTTCGGCGGCGAGGTCGCGTTCCAAAGAACGGAAACGTGGCTCGCCGGCCGATGCAAAGATCTCGACGATTGGCCCATGCCGTTTCTCGATCAGCGAGTCGGTATCAACAAAGGAGAACCCGAGGGCCGCGGCGACCAGACGTCCTACCGTCGATTTGCCGGTTCCCATGAACCCTGTCAATACGACATTGGCCGTCGGGCTGCTTGCTCGCCGCGTCGAGTCGTCGGGATCCATCGGTGCAGCGTAGGCGGCTCACGGGTTCGCGCCGATTCTTGGCTGATTCTTGCAATTCGTTCACATGGCCCTTGTTGTCGTCGTCGACAGTGTCGCCATGGAAGACACCCCCACCTCCGATGAAACAGCCTTGTCCGACCCCGAAACCGAAGAAGCCAAGTCATCAGGCATGAGCCGACGAAAGCTGCTCGGCGCGGCTGGTGTCGGTGTTGGCGTCGCGGCCGTCGGCGGAACTGGCGTTGCGTTCGCCCGGCCGGGGCGAGGATCGCGACGCGGAGGCGGCCGCGACGTTCGCGCCGGTCGACCCGATGGTGCTCGACCTCCGGGACCAGGTGGTGGCCGACCTCCGGGTCCGACCGGCAATCGTCGCGGCGCCCCCGACACCGGCGATATCGGCGTTGACCGCTTCTCGCGGATCTTCAACGAACGTTCCTTTGCTCGCCCAAGCCAAGAGCTCAATGAGGCGTTGGTCGAGCTAGGGAGACCGGGCGGCCTAATGGATGCCAACGATCCGCTCGAGGTGGGCCCCGTCAGACTCATCACCGAACCGGACCTGAGCCCCAACAACCCCGACAACCCGACCCACACCGCGGGCGTGACGTTCGTTGGTCAGTTCCTCGACCATGACATCACCCGCGACGCCGGATCAACGTTGGGCCGTCGACAAGGCTTGCGCCGAAGCGTGAACCTTCGCACCGCTCGGTTTGACCTCGACAGCGTGTACGGCGGTGGTCCCACCGAAATGCCCGAGTTGTACCTAGACAACGACCCAATCCGGTTTCGCGTCGAGTCGGGCGGCCGGTTCGAAGATCTCCCTCGCGACGCAACGGGGGGCGCCATCGTGGGCGACAATCGCAACGACGAGAACATGATGGTCTCTGGGATTCAGGTTTCGTTCCTCAAGTATCACAATGCGGTTCTTGATCGGGTTCTGGCGACGGGGCTGACTGGCGAGGCCGCTTTCAACGAAACCCGCAGGCTTGTTCGCTGGCATTACCAGTGGATGATTGTGCACGAATGGCTTCCGCAGTTCGTGGGGCAATCCATGGTCGATGACATTTTGGCCAACGGCCGCCAGTTCTATACCCCGAACCGGGCCCGGATTCCTGTCGAGTTCCAAACCTCGGCCTATCGCTTTGGTCATTCGATGATTCGGCCGTCATATCGCGCCAATCTGGCCGGTGACAATGGCGAACCTTTCTTCGCGATGGTCTTCGACCCGGCGACGTTTGGTCAAGACGACCCCGACTCGCTCGTTGGTGGCTTTCGTTCGCCCCGTCGCTACATCGGCTGGGGCACGTTCTTCGATTTCGGCGACGGCGAAGTCAAACGCAACAAAAAGATCGACACCAAGCTGTCGACGCCGCTATTCAACCTTCCGCTCTCCACTTTGCCGAACGACAGAGGCGAGGACATCGGGCCGACCTCGCTCGCTAGTCGCAACCTATTGCGTCACATCACCTGGGAAATCCCGTCCGGCCAACGCATCGCCAATCTGATGGGCGAGCCAGGGCTGCTGCGGGCCGACCTCGCCGAACTGTCGAACCTTGGCGCAAATCTCGACGCCAGCACGCCGCTGTTCTACTACGTCCTCAAAGAGGCCGAACTGGCCGCTGACGGCGAACATCTGGGACCGGTCGGAGGCCGTTTGGTAGCCGAAGTTTTCCTCGGCTTGTTGCAACTCGACGCTGACTCGTACCTCGCGGCCGACCCGACTTGGGTCCCGACTCTGCCGATCGGAGACTCCGGCATTGGCTACCAGATGACCGACATGCTCACGACTGCCGGCGTCGATCCAGTCAGCCGTAACGAGTAACCGGCGATTGGTCGAACGCCGAGCTCAGATTGCTTTGAGGTTGGCGACGGTCGCCACCGCGGCGTCGGCGGCTTCGCGGCCCTTTTGCACGAGGTGTTCGTGGAAGAAGTCGTGATGAGGGGCGTGCTCGTGAAAGTTGTGCGGCGTGAGGACGGCCGACATGATCGGGACTTCGGTCTCGAGCATGACGTTCATCATCCCTTGCAGCACGGCGTGAGCGACGAAGTCGTGACGGTAGATGCCGCCATCGACGACGAGCGCGGCGGTAACGATCACGTCGAAGCGCCCGCTTTGCGCAAGCTTTTTGCAGTGCAGCGGGAACTCGAGCGCCCCGGGCAGCTTGTGGATTTCGATGGCGTCGGCGCCGTGACCGAGCTCGGCCATCCGGGCCAAGAACCCCTCTTTGGTGCGGTCGACCAAGTCGTCGTGCCAGGTCGCCATTACGAACGCAACTCGCAAATCACTCATGCCCGAACCCTACCGGTGCGAAGCGAGCTGGCCCTATCAGTCATCGATGTCGGCTAGCCGGTCAAACATTCGCTGAGCGGCTTCGGCCGCTTTGGCTCTGATCTCATCACCGTCCACGAGCGTCGACTCTCCGTCTTCCCAAACGGTTTCGCCATCAACCTGGACCTCCATCGGGGAGGTGCCGGTTGTGAACGCCAAGTACCAAGGGTCGTCGCTTTCGGCGGCCCACATGACCTGATCGTCGAGCGCTGCGGGCATGAGATCCCATCCGGTCGAAAGCCATGACCACGCTAGGTCGGGGGTCGCGGTGACATCGGTTGTGCGACTGGCGACGTAGGCGAGCCGGAACTCTTCGAGCATGTCGGCCCCGATCCCGTCAGTTCCGAGGGCGACCGGGTTTTCGAAACGGGCGGGCTGTGCGTAGCCGACCGAATTGTTCATGTTGGATCGAGGGTTGTGCACGAACGTGCCCCTCAGCTCGTGCTCGGTGGGCAGATGAACCCCGTGGATCAGCAGCCAGTCGTCGTCGGTGTACGGCAGGAGCCGTTGCCAAGTGTCTGGTTCGCCCTCGGCAACGTGAACGTGTACGCCGACGTCGTGTTTGTGGGCGAGTGCGGCTGCCGCCTCGAGCGTTTCGTCGCTGCAGGTGAAAGCGGCGTGCAGGCCGACGTAGCCTTCTCCGCCCTCGCCGAGATACCGGTCGTTTTCGGCGAGCCCAGCCTTGGCGCCGTCGGCGCCGTGGCGGTCGGTGATGCCGTAGGCACACGAAACGCGCACTCCGACTTCTTCGCAAGCGTCGGCGATTACCGACAAGGATCCTTCGATGGCGTTAGGCGATTCGTGATGGTCGATGATCGCGGTGGTGCCGCGCTCGAGCGCTTCGAGGGCTCCGAGTTTGGCGCACCACTCGATCGAGTCGAGGTCTAGCGCTCGGTCGAGTCGCCACCACACGAGTTCCAGAATGTCGAGGAAGCTCTCGGGGGTGCGAGGCGGTGCCGGCATTCCCCGCGCCAACGCCGAATACAAGTGATGGTGAGCGCAAACAAGTCCCGGCGTATGAATCGTCACAGCGTCCTCCGTTGGATTTGTGCACCAAACTCGGTGCTATAGCACCGGTTTCGGTTCACAAATCCAACCATGCGGTGGCGCGTTCGCGGTTCTTTTCGGTTTTCATGGGCAACTCGGTGCGCCATTGGCCGTCGTGGGCGTGCAGCGCCCCAGCTACGGCGCCGGCGGTCGGGACGAGTCCGATCTCGCCGACCCCTTTGACGCCGTAGGGCGAATTGGGGTCGGGCTGCTCGACCAGGATCACTTCCATCGGAGGGACATCCTTGGGGCGGATGATGTCGAGGCTGCGCAACGTGTCGTTGAGCGGTCGACCGTCCTCGTCGCACGGGAAACCCTCGCTCAGTGCGTAGCCGAGACCCATGTGGACCGCCCCTTCGATCTGACCCTCGCACAGCAAGGGGTTGACTGCTCGGCCGACGTCGTGAGCAGCGACGACGTTGGCGATTGCACCGGTATCGGGGTCGAGTTCGACGAGCTGAGCGGCGTAGCCGAATGTCGAATGGATGATCGGGTTTTCGAGTCCGTCGTTGATCGAGTTGGTCCAATCGACGATGTACACACCCTCGTACTCGATTCCGGGTTTGCAGCCGTCGGCCAGCGCGACTCGGCACGCATCGGCGACCGAGCCTGCTCCCATAACCGTGCCACGCGACCCGGTGGTCTGCCCCGCGCCGAGCTCGCGGGATGTGTCGACGATCACCCGGATACGGTCGGGATCGATACCGAGTTCTTCGACGGCGACCTGGCGGGCAACGGTGTGAATTCCCTGACCCATCTCGGTCCAGCAATGACGAACCTCGACAAGGTCGGTGCCGTCGTCCATGAATTGCACCGTCGATCGGGACACCTCGTTGGCCCCGTTGCCGAGGCCCGAGTTCTTCAGCCCAAGCCCCATGCCGACCGGGCGACCGGCGGCGGTGGCCGCATCCCATGCCGGCTTGACGGCATCGAGACACGCTCGGGCGCCAAGGCAGCCGTCGTCCATGATCTGACCGGGACCCCATACGACGCCGGGGGTGATGACATTGCGGTTCCGAATCTCCCAGCCGCTGATGTCGACCAACTCGGCCAGGCGATCCATCATCCCCTCCATGGCAAATTGGGCTTGGTTCGCGCCGAAGCCACGGAACGCGCCGCAAACGGAGTTGTTGGTGCGGACCGCGATTGCTTCGATGTCGATCGTTTCGGTGATGTACGGACCGCTGCCGTGACCAGCTGCTCGTTCGAGGACTTTCATGCCGACCGATGCGTACGGTCCGGAATCGCCGAGCATTTTGGCTCGAACGGCGAGCAGTTTCCCGTCGTTGTCGCATCCGACCTCGTACTGCATGCGGATTGGGTGACGCTTGGTGTGCACGAGGAACGATTCTTCGCGGCTGAAGGTGGTCTTGACCGGACGACCCAAGATCCACGCGGCCAACGCCGTTTGTCCCTGGTTTGACATGTCTTCTTTGCCACCGAAGGCGCCGCCATTCGACACGAGTTCCACGGTGACTTGGTCGTTGTCGACGGCCAGCATGCGGGCGATGTCGTTGCGGTCGTCCCAAACCCCTTGACCACCCGAATAGACGTAGAGCGATTGGGTCGAACCATCCTCGGCGACCGTCGGCACCGCGAGCGTCGATTCGGGTTCGAGGAAAGCGTGATCGATGCGCTGCGTTTGGAACGTCTCGTGCACCACGTGAGCGGACCGGCCGAGAGCGTCGTCGATGTCGCCGCGGGCGTAGGCCGACCGGCTGAGCATGTTTCCGTCGAGTTGCCAAACCGCGTCTTCGTCGGAGGCGAGCGCGTCGGCGGGGTTGGTCATCGGCTCATGAACGTCGTAGCTGACGGCCACCAGTGAGGTCGCAGCTCGAGCCTGAGCCCGAGTCTCGGCCACCACGAGTGCCAGCACATCGCCGAGGTAAGACGTGCGGCCGCCTTGGGGGATGAACACCGGCCAGTCTTTGTGGATGAGACCGGAACGCAGTTCGCCCGGAACATCGGCACCGGTGATCACCGCTACGACGCCCGGTGCGGCTTGGGCCGCGGTTGTGTCGATTGACAAGATGTCGGCACGAGCATGGTCGGTCAAGGTCACCGCGCCGTGCAGACAGCCATCGGGCTGCATGTCGTCGATGAAATCTCGGTCACCGAGCGACAGAACGCTCGCTTCGTATTTGACGCCGCGGGCGCCCAAACCACCGGCGTTGACGGCGACGGGAGTCTCGCCGTTGGCGAGGGTCTCGACGGCGTCAAGGATCTTGACGTAGCCGGTACAGCGACACAAGTGAGCACCGAGATGGCGGGCCGCGTCGTCGCGGGTCAGCGGCTTGTCGCGCCCCAGTAGTCCCACCGTTCGCATCACGATTCCGGGGGTGCAAAAGCCGCATTGCAGCGCGCCATGAGCGGCGAAAGCCGATGCGAGGCGGTCGCGTTCGTCGGGCGCCACGCCTTCAAGGGTGGTGATTTCGGCGCCGTCAGCTTTTTCGATCGATGTTTGACACGAAATTCGGGCCTTGCCGTTGATTAAGACGGTGCAGCAGCCGCACTGACCAGACGGAGCACATCCGTCCTTGGGCGACGTGACCCCCAACTCGTCACGAAGCGCGGCGAGAAGATGCTCGTGATGATCGCCGACTTGTCGGTCTTCTCCGTTGACTCGGATCTGGGCCATGGCTTACTCCTCGGGCGGGGCGATCGGCCCCTTTTGGCTGGTGATGGCCCCGTAGACCTCGGGGCGGCGGTAACGGTCGAATTGGAAAAGGGTTTGGGTGTAGTTGGCGCAGATGGCCATATCGATCGTGGCAGTGGCCAACTCGTCGCCGTTGGTTTTGCATTCGGCCACGATTTCGCCGGTGGGGGCGATGATGCACGATTCGGCCAGCGAGTCGACGCCCTCTTCGAGGCCTCCTTTGGCGACGCCGACCACGTAGCAGCCGTTTTGGTAGGCGCCTGCTTGCATCACGAGGTGGTTGTGAAATCCCTGAAGATGGTTTTGGCTTGGGTCTGGCGCGTAGTGCAGCGGCGTGTTGTAGCCAATGAGGATCAGTTCGGCGCCACCCAAGGCGAGACATCGGTAGGTTTCGGGCCAGCGGCGATCGTTGCAGGTGGCCATCCCCACTACGCCGTTGAACGAACGCCAGGTGTCGAACGAATCGCCCGGCTCGAAATAGCGACGCTCGAGGTGCTGGAACTCGCGCCAAGGTTCGTGTTCGCGGTGACCGGGTAGGTGGACTTTGCGGTATTTGCCAACTATCGACCCGTCTCGCTCGACAAGTATTTGGGTGTTGTAGCGGTGGCCGTCCGGCGTGAGCTCGCAATATCCGAGGGCAAACCCGATGCCGAGCTCTTGGGCTCGGTCGAAGAGTCGGCCAGTTTCGGGACCGGGCATTTCGGTTTCGTAGAAACTCTCGAGATCGAGGTCGGTTTCGTCTTCGACGTACCAGCGAGGAAAGAACGTGGTGAGCGCCATCTCCGGGTAGACGATGAGCTCCACATCGTCGAGTGCAGCCTCTTCGAGCAGAACGAGCATTCGGTCGACAACGCTGGTGCGATCCTCGTGGCGGGCGACCGGACCGAGTTGAGCCGCAGCGACGCGCAGCTGGCGACTGGGAGGCGCTTCGTAGCCACCACTGGCCGCGGCGTCGTGGTCGATGGTTGTCACAATTCCTCCGATGCGAGTTGCAGCATCACTTGCAACAGGACGTTGGCGCCCGCTTCGAGGTCGGCGGTGTCGGTGTGTTCGGCCGGGTTGTGCGAGACCCCGTCGACGCTCGGGACGAACACCATGCCGGTCGGACACACCCGCGCCAGCATCTGGGCGTCGTGACCCGCACCCGATGGCATTCGTTTCACCGGCAGGTTTCTTTCGGCGGCGGCGGTTTCGACCATGGATACAACTCTGTCATCGAAGGCGACCGGGTCGAAGCGGGCGAGTGTTCGGGTTTCGACCTGGACGTTTTCGGCGACCGCGGCGGACCGCAAGAACTCGTCGACTCGTTGTTCGGCTTTGAGCAAGACGTCGTTGTCGGTGTGACGAATGTCGATCGTAAAGGTGGCGGTGGCCGCAACAACGTTGACCAGGTTGGGGTGCAGCTCGATGCGGCCGACGGTTCCGACTTGGGGGTGGCCGAGTTCGACCGCGAGCTCGCGGACAAAAGCCGCGGTTTGGAAAGCGACCACGGCCGGGTCTTTACGCAGAGACATCGGGGTTGTTCCGGCGTGGTTGGATTGACCGGTGAGCTCAACCTCGGTCCAGCTGATGCCTTGCACGCCGGTGACCGCGCCGATGCTCGCTCCTTCTACCTCGAGCACTGGCCCCTGCTCGATGTGTAGCTCGACGTAGGCGTGGGGGGCTGGTCCGGGCAGCGGCGCGGCGCCCAGGTAACCGATGCGTTCGAGTTCGGCACCAACGGTGGGTCCGTCGATGGCTTCTATTTCGTGAGCTTGCTCGACCGGCATGGCTCCGACGTACACGAGGCTGCCCAGCATGTCGGGCGCGAATCGGGCCCCTTCTTCGTCGGTGAAGAACCCGACGGCAATCGGACGCTCTGGTGTGACGCCGGCGGTCCGTAGCGTTTCGATGATTTCGAGCCCGGCGAGCACTCCGAGGTTGCCGTCGTAACGGCCACCGGTTTGCACCGTGTCGATGTGGGAGCCACACATGACTGGAGGGCCTGTTGTGCGGCCGGCCATAGTGGCGACCACGTTCCCGATCCCGTCGATGACGACGTCGAGTCCGAGGTCGTGCATCCACGAGACAACGAGGTCGCGACCGGCTTTGTCATCGTCTGTGAGCGCGAGTCGGGCGCAGCCAGCGGTGCCTTCGATCGCGCCGATTTCGGCGAGGGCGGCTAGTCGGTCGACTAGGCGATCGATGTCGATCGCGAGTTTGTTTCCGTTCACGGTTGCCATCGTTGGTGGAATTTAACAAACTGTCAAGCGATGTCGACACCCAAGCTTGATCACGACGTGCGCGCCGAGTTCTTGGTCGAGCCGTTTGTCGAGGGTTCGATGGGTCCTCACGTCGAGGCGGCGCTCGAAGCGTGCCGTCAAAATGGCTTCGATCCAGAGGTTGGCCCGTTCGCAACCTCAATCGAGGGTCCGCTCGTTCGGGTGACTAGCGCCATCAATGACATCACCCACGGCGCGCTGCAGGCCGGGGCGACGGCGGTTCAGGTACGGGTTGGCGACACCGCGGTGGCCAGCGGATTTGGCGCGCTGCACGACGCCCTCGATCGTATGGTCGCTTCGGTCGAAGCAGAGTTGGGCGGCCGACTCGTCGACTTGTCGCGCGAAGACAAACAGGCGGCGGTTCGCCTGCTCGAAGAGCGCGGTGCGTTCTTGCTACGCAAGGCCGTGGAGTCGGTGGGCGACATGATGGGGGTCAGCCGCATCACGATTTACAACTATCTCAATGCCGTCGAACGAGCGAAGGACTGAAATGACCACCGCCAACTTGTTAGTTCGAAACGCGGGCGTCGTCGCCACTGTCGATGATCAGCGCCGCGAGATCGCCGGGGGCTGGGTTTCGGTTACTGACGGACTCGTGTCGGGCATTGGGGGTCCCGGCGATTCGGTCCCCGACGCGGCCCGCACGATCGATGCCAGCGGTTGTTTGGTTACGCCGGGTCTCATCAATACGCACCATCATCTTTTCCAAAACCTGACTCGGGCGTACACGCCAATGACCTCGGCGCCCCTGTTCGGGTGGCTTCAAACGCTCTACCCGTTGTGGACCGCCGCTATCGACGAAGAGGCCGAAAACGTAGCGGCGTGGGTTGGTCTGGCCGAGTTGGCTCTATCCGGGTGTACGACCTCGTCGGATCATCATTATCTGCATCCGCTTCGAGCCGGCGATTTGTTGGGTGCGGAGATCGCGGCCGCGGCCGATCTCGGAATGAGGTTTCATCCGACCTACGGATCGATGAGTCTTTCGGTCAAAGATGGCGGTTTGCCACCTGATGATGCGGTCAGAGACGAGGACGACATTTTGGCCGAGTCGGAGCGCCACGTCGCTCGCCATCACGACGCTTCGCACGGTTCGATGGTGCAGATTGCCTTGGCGCCGTGCTCGCCGTTCACGGTCACGACCGATCTCATGGTGAGGGCGGCCGAATTGGCCGAGCGGCTCGACGTTCGGCTCCACACTCATCTGGCCGAGAACAGCGAAGACGACGAGTTTGCGTTGGAGATGTTCGGTATGCGGCCGGTCGACTACTACGAACATTGTGGTTGGATGAGCGACCGAACCTGGGGAGCTCACGTCGTCATGCCCAACCCCGAAGAGGTGACCCGACTCGGCGCGGCTGGTGTCGGGGTTGCTCATTGCCCGAGTTCGAACATGATTTTGTCGTCGGGAATATCTCCGGTGGTCGATCTTCGTCACGCCGGTTGCCCTGTTGGTATCGGCTGTGACGGTTCGTCATCGGCCGACAGCGCGTCGCTGTGGCAGGAGGCCCGACTAGCGATGCTGCAAGGCAAGCTCAAGTCGGGGGCGGCGGCAATGACGGCGCGGGTCGCGCTCGAGGTCGCCACGCGGGGCGGGGCCGGGTGTCTGGGCCGTCAAGGCGAACTTGGCGAACTTTCGGTCGGCGCGGTCGGCGACATTGCGATCTGGAAACTCGACGGACCGGTCTTTGCCGGGGTGCTCGACGATCTGGTCGAAGGCTGGCTGCGCTGTGGCCCTACCGCGGCTTGGCACACGATCGTTGCTGGTCGCTCGGTCGTCGAGGACGGCCAACTGGTGAGTCCACGAGTCGACGAGATGTTGGCTTTGCACCGCTCCACGGCCCGCCGTTTCCAGCCCGCGAATTGATGAGCCGACATCTAGCGCGAGTCGTGGTCGCGGCGGGCGCTGCCATTGCCGCTTTGGTAGCGGTGGCTGTTTCGACCGCTGGCCAACAGGACCGAACTGTTTGGCGAGGCAACGGCGAAGTGGGGTTGGGCATCGACAACGTTTCGTGGCTTCTGATCGTTGCGCTGATCGCCGGCGCGACCGGCGCGGTGGTGGCCGGCCGGGCCAGCAATACCGAAGCGGCGACGTTGAGGGCCGGAGCAATCGCGGCTGCGGTGTTTGGCATTTGTGTGTTTGTTGTCGAGTTGCTAGCGACCCGCGATGGCGCCGACCTGAACCTTCAACCCGACGAGGCGTTTTGGTGGATGCTCAACGTTGGCGGCGCGTTTGCGCTCGCTTTGTTCCTCGCACCGGTCCTCGCTCCCGGCCTTGCGAAGCTGGCCCGTCTTGGCATTGTGACCGCGGCGTTTAGCGCGGCGTTCATGACAACATGGGCGGCGGCGTTTCAGGACAACGCCGACTCGCCGACTCCGCCACTGTTGGCGCTCGTCGTGTTGTTGGCGCCTCTAGTGCTGGCGTCGGCCTATCGCTACACGGCAGTCGCGACCTGGATTTCGGCCACGGTGCTTGTTGTTCATCTTGGAGGGTTGGTGAGCGTGCTTCATAACGCGGTCGTGTGCCATGACGACGACTGTTCGCCCGTTTCGTTTTCTCTGCAGATGATCTTTGTGGCGACCATCTGGGGTGCTTCGGCGTGGATCAGCGACGACAAGCACACCGATTTTGTGCTCAAGAATTAGGACCGATCGACGCGCTACCGAGCCAGCGCGGCGAGCACTCGGCTTGGGGTGAGCGGAAATTCGTCGAACCACACCCCGGTCGCGTTGTGGACGGCGGCGATGACGGCCGGTGCGTAGGTGATGTAGGGCATCTCGGCCATGCCCCGCGCCCCGAACGGCCCGAGCGGATCGGCTAGTTCGAGAACCTGGGATTCGACATGGCGAGGGATATCGCCAATGCCGGGAATGAGGTAGCCCGAGAACCTGGGATTGGTTATGAATCCGCCGGCCAGGTTGAGGTCTTCGCTCATGGTGTATCCGTGAGCCTGCACCACCGCGCCTTCGATTTGGCCCCGCACCAGGTTGGGGTTGATGGCCTTACCCACGTCGTGGGTCGAGACCACGTTGTCGACGCGGATGTGGCCCGTCTCGATGTCGACGGTGACGTCGATGCATTGCGCCATGTAGCCGTAGCAAAAGTTGGGTTGGCCCGCTCCGGTTACAGGATCGAGGGTTTCGGTGGGCGGTGGGGTGTAGCGGAACTTGCCGATCGCCGGGCGGTGGCCGTCTCTCCATGCTTTGTCGGCTTCTTCGGCGGCGCCGAGTACGGAGTTTCCCGACATGAACGTGAGTCGGCTTGCCGATGCTGAGCCCGAGTCTCCTGAAGTAGCAGTGTCGGAGAAGTGCCCGGTTACGCGGTCGAGGGCAACGCCGGTGGCTTCGGCGGTCATCTGCCTTATGGCGAGGTGGATGCCCTGACCGACATCGGCGGCACCATGAAACACGTCGGCGCTGGACGGCGATTCGTCGTCCAGGTCGCCGTGCAAGTGGATTTCGGCATCGCATCGTTCGGGGAATCCGAACGAGAAGCCAACGTTCTTGTAGCCCGCGGCGAATCCTCGACCGCGACGAATCGCGGTTGGCTCGGGGGGCAAAGACGCGACCGGCGCGAACGGTTCTGACTCGGCCAGCGGTTCGCCGTGATGGCTGCGATGAGCGCACGCCGTTATCACTTCGGTGGTGGTAACGCCAGCGGGCAAGATCGCCTGAGTGATTCCATCGTCACCGTCGTGCAACGCGTTGCGGAGGCGTAGCTCGACCGGGTCGATTTCGAGCGCGGCTGCCAGTTTGTTCATCTGCATCTCGGCGGCAAATGCACCCTGGGGGCCACCGAATCCACGAAATGCTCCTCCCGGAACGGTCGTCGTGTAGACAGCGCGGCTACGGATTTGAGCGTTGGGAACTCGGTAGGGACCAGACACCGAAAGATGGGCGTTGCCCAAGACTTTGTTGGACGTGTAGTTGTAGGCGCCGGCGTCAAGCACCACGTCGGCTTCTACTGCGGTGATTATGCCTTCGTTGGTCGCGCCCAGCCGATGATGGATGCGTCCCCGATGGCGTTTGTGGTGCCCGACGATCGATTCTTCGCGCGACCAGCGGCAATGGATGGGTCGGTTGTCGCCTCGCTCGGCTCGTCGCATGGTGGCCAAGCCGAGGGCGATCTGCACCGACATGTCTTCTTTGCCCCCAAACGCACCACCGATCGCGAGGTAGATGATGCGGACTTGTTCGTCGGGCACTCCAAGGACGTGAGCGACTTGTTCGCGGTCTTCTGAGGTCCACTGCCCACCCACTTCGATCGTGACTCGCCCTTCGTCGTCGATGTAGGACGTGCCGGCCTCGGGCTGGAGGTAAGCGTGTTCTTGGTGGGGGACCTCGTAGGTTCCTTCGATAACGATGTCGGCTGCGGCCCATCCGGCGGAGAGGTCCCCTTTGGCGATGTTGAGTTGGTAGTACGCGTTGGATGGCGAACCGTTCTCGGGGTGCACTAGCGGGGCGTCGGCGGCCAACGCTTGGTCGATGTTTTCGACAACGGGAAGGTCTTCCCAATCAACCACCAAGGCCGCGGCCCCTTGTCGAGCTTGCTCAACGGTTTCGGCGATCACCACCGCAATCTGGTCCGCTTCCCAACGGCTGATTGCCCCGTCGACCGAAGCGTTGCCGGTGTGATCAACCCCGACAAGGGCCGGTTGGTCCTTCATGGTCAGGCCGTACTCGTTAATTGGTGCGTCGGCGGCCGTTATGACGTCGATAACCCCCGGACAGCTCAAAGCGGGTTGGACGTCGATGGCCAACATTCGGGCGTGAGGCCGACCCGAAAAGGCGATCACCGCGTGTACGGCATTGGCCGGCACTGCGTCGCCGGCGTAGCGGGTGGAACCGTCGGCCTTTCCGGGGCCGTCGTGGCGGCGAGCGGTGGATCCAACGCTCATGATGAAACTCCGATGCCGACCGAGGTAGATCGAATTGCTTGCATGATCGGGTAGTAGCCGGTGCAACGGCAGAGGTTTCCGGAAAGTCCGAGCTCGATTTGGTCTTCGGTAGGAGCTGGGCACTCGTCGAGCAGCACCGAGCCAGCCACGATGAACCCAGGGATGCAGAAGCCACATTGCACGGCAAAGTCGTCTACGAACGCCGCTTGCAGCGGGCTCGGGTCACCGCTGTTGGCCAGTCCCTCGACGGTGGTCACAGTGGCGCCGTTGGCTTGGGCCGCGGGCACCAGACAACTCATTACTGCTTGACCGTCGAGGCGAACAGTGCAGGCGCCACACTCGCCCTCGGCGCATCCCTCTTTGGTGCCGGTGGTCCCGGCTTCGTCGCGCAGCCAGTCGAGCAGCGTGCGTCCGGGAGCGCCCGCGGCCTCGACCTCGGCCCCGTTGACGTTTACCGAGATCGGGGTGTTGTCGTCGATCTCGGTGGTCGCTGCGCCGACCCCTCGACCGGCGTTCGAGTTGCGGGAGCCGAGGCAGGGCGGAGCCTCGGGGAAGGTCTGACGGGTTGTGTTGTCCCGCATGGCGTTGAGGGCGCGGCGCAGGATCGGCTCGATGGTCGAGGTGCGGTATTCGGCGGTGGCGCGAACATCGCTGATCGGACTGACTGCGGCGGCCGCCGCGGTGGCAGCGACGCGGATCGTGGCGTCGTCGAGCCTCGTTCCGACAAGGAGGTCGGCCACGGCGGGTAGCAGTACCACCCGTGCCGCCACCGAACCCACGGCGACGCGGGCTTCGGTGACGACCCCATCAGCGTCGCGGCGCGCTACCAGACCGGCATGGATCACCGAGATGGCTTGGGCTTTGCGATTGCCGAGCTTGACCCAGACGGCCGCGTCGAACTCGTTCAGGGGCCGAAACGAGATCGCGGTGATGAGTTCGTCGGGTCCCAAAATCGTGGACCGAAAACCAGTAAAGAAGTCGTCGATCGCGACATCGCGGATCGAGGGCACATTGCCATCGAGCGACGCTATGTGGATCGTGGCGTCGAGAGCCAGGAGCGCCGAAATGGTGTCGTTGGCCGGGCTCGCAGTAACCAGGTTGCCGCCGATCGTGGCTCGGTTCCGAAGCTGCGGCGACCCGACCTCGAGGCAGGCTTGGGCCAGCGGAAGGGCAGAGTCTCGAAGTCCGGGGTGAGCAACGACCGCGTTGTGAGTGGTGGCTGCTCCGATCACGACCTGATCGGCATCGATATTGATCTGGTCGAGCCCTTCGACGGTGGTGAGATCGACAAGGGTTACGGGATCGCCGGGTCCGCCTCGATGAAGATCAAGCAGCAGGTCGGTGCCGCCCGCGACTGCTCGGGCATTGTCGTTATCGCGCAACGCGCCGAGAGCTCCACTGATGCTGGTTGGTCGGATAACTCGGTCGGCGTGGCGTCCCGGTCGCTGAACCGGATGCGTCGATTCAAGGTGCATCTTCGGAGTGTAGGTGACCTCAGCCACCGCGGGGAATGGGGCAACTACAGTCGAACCGTTCGACAAGGAGGGCCAGCGGCTACATGAGCAATCCGGTTCGTGCGGTTTTTGTGATGGAGCAACACGTTGGTCATCGCACGCTCTACGAAAATCTACGCGCCGCAGTGGACGCCGATTCCCGCCTGGCGGTGGATTGGGTCGAGGTCACCTACACCGGTTCGCTCACCAAGGTTTTTGGTCGGATTCCGTTTCTGGGTCAGGTGGCCGCTCGTTGGACCGGCGTCCGTCAGGTACGCCGCGGCCTCGCCAAATCAGATGCAACGGTCGCATTCTTTGCGACTCAAGTTCCGGCCACGTTGGCCGGTCGTTTCCGGCGGCGCCGACCCTATGTGCTGTGCACCGACATCACGCCGCGCCAATACGACGACATGGGCGAGCATTACGGCCATCGCCCCGACCGGTTCGCTCCGCTGCGGGCCACGAAAGCGGCGATCAACCGTCGGGTGTTTGTTGGGGCCGAACACATCGTGCCTTGGTCGTCGTGGGTCACCGACTCGCTGATCGCCGATTACGGCGTACCGATCGAAAACATAACGGTCGTTCCACCGGGCATCGATTTGCAGTCTTGGAACCCGCGTTCGGACGCCCACGGATCGCCGGTCCGGGTTCTGTTTGTCGGGGGCCACTTCGAACGCAAGGGTGGCGATTCGTTGTTGGCGGCGTTTCACGCACTGCCAGCGGGGGCGGCGTGTCTCGACATTGTCACCAAGTCTGCTGGCCCAACTCCGGTCGAGGGGCAGGTGGCCGTGCACCGTGATCTCGATCCGAATTCCGACGAGCTCCGCCGCCTCTTTTCGTCCTGTGATGTATTTGTGATGCCGACACGCGCCGACGCCTTTGGCATCGTCGCGATCGAGGCCGCGGCATCGGGGTTGCCGGTGATAATGAGCCGGGTCGGTGGAAGTGGCGACATTGTCGTGCCCGGCGAGACCGGGTTCTTGGTCGACATCGACGATGCCGCGGCGCTGACCACGGCGCTGCACGACCTGGTGAGCGACCCCGACTTGCGAGCCGGGATGGCCTTGGCTGCTCGTCGCCGCGCCGAGACTCACTTTGACGCAATGGTCAATGCGTCGAGGATCGTCGACATTGTCCTCGATACCCTCCACAACGATGGATGATCACCTGGCCGAGCAAACCGAGACCGATCCCGAACTCGACGACCTGGCGGAGTCGATCGACATGGTCGACGCCGCGCTGGACGCTCTCGACCGCGACGATGTCGACGAGGCCGAAGCGGTGGTTGCCGCGTTGACCGGTTCGACCAGCGACACCGAAGAAATCTGACTCATGCGCCGCCGGCGCTGGTGGCTGACCATTGCGTTCGTTGGGCTGGTTGCGGCCGCGGCTCGCAAACGCAGCGGTGCGGATACAAAATCTCTTGGTCCGATCCGCTTCACCACTCGGCTCGAACGGGCGGCATCGATGAGCCGGCTGGCCGTCCGCCGTGCCCGAGATCGGGGCTGGACGAAGGCTCGCCAACGGCTGGCCTCTGACGAGACCCGACGTCGGTTGCAGGCTGATCTCGAGCGGCGCGACGCCGCCGACGTGGTGAGTGCGCTGGGGTCGATGAAGGGCGCGATGATGAAGCTCGGCCAGATGGCCAGCTACCTCGACGAGGGCATGCCCGAACCAATGCGAGAAGCGCTCGCTGGTTTGCGAAGCGATGCTCCACCGATGCCAAGCGATCTTGCGTTGAGCGAGATCGAGCGCTCCTTGGGTCGTCCCCTGCACGAAGTGTTCGACCACATCGATCCCGATCCGATCGCCGCGGCTTCGATCGGCCAGGTTCATCGGGCCCTTACCGTCGACGGTCGAGATGTGGCGGTCAAGGTGCAGTACCCGGGGATTGCCGCGGCGATAGCGGCCGACCTCGACAACAGCGCCACTCTCGCCTTGATGTTGTCGATGATCTTTCCGGGCCTCGACCCTCACGAACTGGTGATCGAGTTGCGGGCCCGCATCAACGAGGAGCTCGACTACACAAACGAAGCCCGCAACGTCGCGCTGTTTGCCGACTACTACCGCGGTCATCCTCATATCTGGGTTCCCGATGTGGTCGAGGACCTCTCCACCGACGTGGTTCTCACGACCGAGTTCGTGGTCGGCGAGCGTTTCGACGCGGTGTTCGAGCGCTCCGCTTCCGAACGCGAACGGGTGGCCGAGATCTTGTACCGGTTCGTGTTTCGCAGCCTCAACCGCCAGTTCGTTTTCAACGGCGATCCTCACCCGGGCAACTATTTGTTGGCCGACGATGGTCGGGTGGCCTTCATCGATTTCGGCTTGGTGAAGCACTTCGAGGAGGCCGAGATAGAACAGTTCGCCCGCCTGATCAGAGCGATGCTCGATCGAGACGCCGCTGACTTTCGACGAACCGCCGAAGAAGTGAACGTGTTGCGACCGAATGCGCCGTTCTCCGATGAGGAGATTTACGAGTGGTTCTCGGCCTATTACGAATTGATCCTCGATGATCGCCCGATGACAGTCACGACGGAGTTCAGCGCCAAGTTGTTGTACAAGACTTTTGATTCTCGAACCAACGAAATCTTGAAGTTTGCGAACGTGCCGCCAACGTTCGCGCTGATTCAGCGCATCAATCTGGGTCTGTTCTCTTTGCTGGGGCGCCTGGGGGCTACCGCCAATTGGCGACGCATCTCCGAGGAACTGTGGCCGTGGACCGACGCCGCGCCCTCGACCCCTATGGGCGAAGACGAGGCGCGGTGGCTGGCGAGCGGGGTTAGCTCTGCAAGCGGTGGTTTACCTGATCGTTCACCGCGATCAGATATCCGATAGCGCGCTCGGCTAGGGGATTGCGGCTGACGATTTGGTCGAACTCGGGACCGTGATGGGGCACGACGAGGTGCGCAAGTTCGTGGATCAGGACATGATCGAGCACCCATGGAGGCACATCGACGAGGCGATCGCTGATTCGGATGTCTCCGCTGTGCGTTGAGCATGAGCCCCAACGTTGGCGTTGCACCTTTGACCAGCTCACCGATGTGGGGTGGGGCAGCGCGTAATCGTCGGCGAGTTGTCGGGAACGGGCCAACAAGTCGATGGCGGTGGATCGCCGCTCGCGTTCGATGCGCTCGACGACGTCGCCGACAAACTTCGCTTCGTCCTCGTGGTTCATCCAACTAGGGATGCGTACCCGGATCACGCCGTCGACAATGCGAGCCGAAACGGTCTTGTTGCGACGATCCGAGCGAATGACCTCGACCGGATATCTCGTCGACATGCGGCGGCGCGCCACAGGATGAGATGGATCGATGTCGGTAGGTGAGAGCGGTGCGGCGTCGGTCATCAGACGATGTCTTGCTGGTCGATCGTGACCGTGTCGGGGGCGAGCATTAGTCGCTCGCCGAGGGTCCAGCGGGCACCATCGTGATGCAGCCAGCGGGCTCCGAGGTTGGCGATGCGTTGGTGGCTGTAGCCGTGGTGCTCTTCGATGGAGTAGATGACTCCGCCGTGGCTCACCGCCAGCACGTCTCCGTGGCCGTTGGTGTAGTCGATGAGCTCGTCGAGAGCGGCGTGAGTTCTTTGGAGGACAGAGTCGGTGCTCTCCCAACCCGGCGGCCACACTTTGGCTTCTAGCTGACCGGGGAACTGCTGTTCGATCTCTTCTCGGGTGAGGCCTTGGTACTGCCCGGCGTGGCGTTCTTTGAGCCGGGGTTCGATCAGAACCGGACCGACCCCGATTGCCGAACTGATAATTGTTGCGGTTTCCATGGCTCGGGCAAGGTCGCTGGCAACGATGGCATCGAAGGCTCCGGCTTGGTTCGCGGCCCCTTGGGCTTGAGCGCGCCCGAGGTCGGACAGTGGAGGATCAGCTTGTCCTTGCCACCGACCTTCGGCGTTCCAGACTGACTGTCCGTGGCGGGTGAGCAGGACGTTGAGCATCGCGGGGCCGACCGTACCGGTGCCCTCTGACAGGGGGAGGGATACCGTCGGATTGGTGCGAGGATGACCTGATGGCACAGATTCGTCTCTTTGCGTCGGCCCGCGAAGCCGCCGGCGCCGGCAAGGCCGAACTCGATGGTTCGACCGTTGGCGAGGTCCTCGACGAGGCCTGTCGGCGGTTCGGCCCGACCTTCGAAGCGGTGCTTGGCACCTGCAACGTTTGGGTCAACGGCGAGCCGGCCGACCCCGGCGACCCGGTTGGTGCGGGTGACGAGGTCGCGGTGCTGCCGCCGGTTTCGGGCGGCTGATCCACACCGGAAGGTAGGGTGCAGGAATCGTGACGTCTCCGTCGAGTTCCCAGAGGATGCAATGATCCCCGAAATGCAACGAGTGCTTGATCCGGGCTACCTGTCCGAGATCGCCCAAGCACCCATCGATCAGATTCGCAGCATGCGGGCCGAGTGCACCGATCTCGAAAATGGCGCATCGTATGTACGACGTCTAGCTCAGGGTCGTCTCGATCTTTTGATCGAGGAGGCAAAGCGCCGCGCCGACGGCGGCGGAGGCAATTTGGGTGATCTAATAGGCCGGCTCCCCGACTTGTTGAGCGACGGCGTTCGGGCGCCCGGTTCGGGACGCGTCGATCAGGATCTCGATCCCCCCGAATCGGTGGTTGATCCGCTTACCGACGTGCTCGACGCGGTTGCTGGCCCGGCGGTTGTCACGTCGGTGCCCGATATCGGTGATGACAGATTGTCTTCGCTGATCGATGGTCTGCGTCATTTCGAAGATCAACTGTCGGGGGCTCGGCGCTCGTTGCACTTGGCTATCGATGCTCTAAACAGCGAGCTGGCCAACCGGATCGCTGCCGGTGAACCACCGGTCGAGCTGGGCTGAGCCTGGTCGCGTTGTTAGGTGATGTTGGTTCCGTGATGTCCAGTATCTGCTCCCGGGAATGGAATCCCTCGTTGTCTGGTTGGTTAAAGCCGTGACCAGGGTGGCGATGCTTTCACTACACACGTCACCGCTCGTTCAGCCGGGCGGCGGCGATGCCGGCGGAATGAACGTCTATGTGCGCGAAGTGGCGGCGGCACTCGCTCACGGCGGAACCGATACGACTGTTTTTGTGCGGCGCTGGAACCGAGACCTGCCTCGGCGGGTCGAAGTCGAGCCGGGCTTCGAAGTGGTCCATATCGACGCCGGCGATCCCCATCTAGCCAAAGAGGCTCTGCCGACGATTGTCGACGAGTTTGCCGACGGTGTTCGTGATTACCTGTCGCTCGAACCCACCGACCTGCTGCATGCGAACTATTGGCTGAGTGGGGTTGCTGGTCACCGTCTCAAACACGAACTCGACCTTCCGTTGGTTTCCACGTTTCACACGTTGGCCCGGGTCAAGGCCGAGACCGGAGACCTCGAACCGCAGTCTCGTATCGACGCCGAAGCGGCCGTGGTGGCGTGCAGCGATGTGATTACCGCCAACTCCGTTGTCGAGATGCAGGAGCTTGTTTCTCACTATGGCGCGGCGTCGGATCGCATCGAGGTTGTGCCGCCCGGGGTTGATCACGCGTTCTTTTCGCCTGGCTCTCGCCGCGGCGCTCGTCAGGCGCTCGGCTTCGGGCCCGAGCCGCTGCTGTTGTTCGTAGGACGGATCCAACCGCTCAAAGGGGCCGATGTCGCGGTCGAGACTCTTGCCTCGTTGGGCCTGGCCGACGCTCGGCTCGTCATAGTGGGCGGATCGAGCGGTCAGGCCGGCGACAAAGAGGTCGAGAAACTCCATGCCCTGATCGCCGAGCACGGGTTGCAGGACCGCGTTTTGATGGTTCCGCCCCAGCCCCATCATGTGCTCTCCACCTATTATCGAGCGGCCGATCTTTGTCTGGTGCCGTCGCGTTCTGAGTCCTTTGGGCTCGTTGCGCTCGAGGCCGCGGCGTGCGGTATCCCCGTCGTTGCGTCCGACGTCGGTGGCCTGCGGACCCTGGTTGACCACGGTCGCACTGGCTTGCGGGTAGCCGGTCGAGATCCCCGCGACTATGCCAAAGCGGTGCGCACGATTCTCGACGACTCGGTTCTGGCCGAGCGTCTCGCCCGTCGGGGCGCCGAGGCCGCGTCGGCCTACACCTGGACCTCGATGGCGGCCCGTTTGCGTCGGGTTTACGACGACCTGTCAGCGCGCGTGCCGGTCGACTGCTTGGCCTGAGCCGATGCAGTCCGAGCCGGCATCGCCCGAAGAACTCGACCGGCTCGAGGCGCGCATCGATGCTTGGTTGCTGACCGAACGGGCCGACAACCCGGCGATTGCGGCCGTTGAGCGGGGCAGCAGCGACGAACGACGGTGGTATATCCGTTTGCACGGCGAAGACAAAGAGGCGTGGACCGCGTGGTGGACGCTCGGTCAACGCACCCTACGATTCGAAACGTTTTTGTTGCCGGCGCCCCAAGCAAACAACGAGGCCTTCTATGCCCATTTGCTGAGACGTAATCGCGAGCTCACCGGGATGGCATTCGAAATAGGGGCCGAGGAGGCGATCTTTCTTGGTGGGTCGTTGCCGGTGGGGGCGATCACCGATGTCGAGCTTGACCGAATCCTCGGTTCGATGTGGGCCTATGTCGAGCGGGTGTTTCGTTCGGCGCTCAAGATCGGATTCCCGCCCGCCGCTACTCGCTAAAGTTTTGGTTGCTTTTCATTATCTTTCATGTATTATCGTGGGTGTCGGTGAGGGGTTGATCGCTCGGGGAAGTGTGGTCTTTCCCCTCACCGGCGCACCAGCGCTACCGTGACGCCCGTGACAAAGCTTCAGTTGATTGGCGGGGGAAAGATGGCCGAGGCGCTGCTTGGTGGACTGGTCCACCAGCGATGGGCCCGGGCCGACGAACTACATGTTGTCGAGCTGTCGGATGAGCGACAACAACACCTCACGGCGACCTATGAGGGACTGTCGGTAGGCGACGCGCCGGTGGACGAAGTCGATGCAGTGATCGCCGTCAAACCCAACGTTGTTGCCGCGGTATTGCCGGTTCTGGCCGCGGCCAAGGTCAGACGGGTTGTTTCGATTGCCGCCGGGGTCACCATCGCGGCGATGGAGGCTGGCCTGGCCCCGGGAACAGCCGTTGTGCGCGCCATGCCCAACACTCCTGCCCTGGTTGGTATTGGAGCCGCGGCGATAGCTCCGGGCACGTCGGCTACCAGCGACGACCTGGCGTGGGCCGAATCGATCCTGGCCGCGGTTGGCACCGTGGCGGTGGTCGACGAAGTCGATATAGACGCGGTAACCGGCCTGTCGGGATCTGGTCCCGCCTACGTGTTTCACCTGGCCGAAGCCCTCATCGCGGCCGGTGTCGCCCAGGGGCTTGGTGCCGAAGTCGCCGATTCGCTGGCTCGGCAAACCTTGCTCGGCGCGGCCACGTTGCTATCAGAGTCGGGCGAAGATCCGGGGCTGTTGCGCACCAACGTCACATCACCAGGTGGCACAACGGCCGCCGGTCTCGCCGTCATGGCCGAACACGGATTCGAGGCCATGATTGCCGAGGTTGTATCGGCCGCGGCCGCAAGATCGCGCGAACTCGGGCGCTAGCGTCCTCGTGGTGAGCCTGCGTTACGACACGATCTCTTTTCTTTCCGACTTCGGCCACGCCGACGAGTTTGTTGGGGTGGTACATTCGGTGATTCGGTCCATCGCTCCCGAAGTGGGCGTGGTCGATATCACCCACGGGATTGCTCGTCACGACGTGCGCGCCGGGGGGTTGGCCCTCGCTCGCGCCGCCAACTATTTGAATCCCGGCGTGGTGGTCGCGGTTGTCGATCCGGGGGTTGGCACCGCTCGTCGACCAGTTGCCCTCGAGGTCGGCCACGGCATGTCGGTGCTGGTCGGCCCCGATAACGGACTCTTGGCGGCTGCGGTTGGTCTGGTTGGGGGAGCTACTCGGGCGGTCGAGTTGACCTCTACGGAGCACCGCTTGGCTTCCGCCGGCGGTGCAACCTTCGATGGTCGGGATGTTTTTGCCCCGGCGGCTGCTCACCTTTGCAACGGTGTCGCTCTTACCGATCTCGGTCCCGAGATCGATCCGGCGTCTCTGATGCCGGGTGTGCTCCCGATCTCACGCTACGAAAACGAGGTAATGGTCTGCGAAGTGTTGTGGGTTGACCATTTCGGTAACTGCCAACTCAACGTCGACCCGGCCGAGATCGACGCTCTCGGCCGCGAGGTCATGGTGTCGATCGGACGCGACGATTGGGTTGGCATCCGTGTTTCGTCCTACGACGAAATACCTACCGGGCGAGCGGGACTCCTGGTCGACTCGAGTGGTTTGCTTTCCATAGCGGTATCGCGCGGGTCGGCGGCGACCGAACTTGAGTTGGGCGAGGGCGTCGAGGTTCGCCTTGGTGCCCTCGACGAGTCCGACCGACCCTCGATAAGCACCTCGGTCCAACTCGGCCGCAAAGACGAAGGAACCCCCGTATGAGGTCAGGCACCACCATTGTTATTGCCATCTTGTTGATGATGATCCTCGGCGCCGGCGCATTGCAGTTCTTCGTGCTGGCACCCTGAATCGGGCGAATCGCGCCGCGGTACTCAACCGGTGGCGGCGATCCGGTCGCGTGTGAAGTTGCGGGCCCCGCGCCAAACCAGAAGTAGCGCGATCGCCCAGATCACGACGCCGATGCTGACGGCCAGAGTCAGGCTTACGAGCAGGATGCCGGTCGACTGTCCAACCGCCAAAAAGATGAGCGGCAGGATTACCGCGCCGCCGAGCTGGTTTGCCTCTTGACTGGTTTTGGATCGCGCTGACACCCGCACCATGACCCCGAGGCCCAAGAGCGCAACCGCCGGAGCGACCCAAAAAATCATTACCAACCACAGTCGGTTTGGCACCAAGAGCCCGTCGACGTAACCCCACGAAACGGTGTTGGCCACAACGCTGAACGCCGCGAAGCCACCCCACGAAACGGTGATCGCCGGCACCATGCCGGTGAGCAGCTTTGCCAAGAACAGATCGCGGTCGCTGATAGGGAGATGCAACAACGTCTCCATGGTGCGGCGTTCCTTCTCTCCGGCGAAGGCATCGGCGGCAATTACCGCCGAGACCATAAGCGGCACGATCATGAACAAAGGGGCCAGTAAGAAGCCGAGCACCAAGGTCAGAAGCTGCGCTTCGGGAGCCAGCCCGGCGATTGGTTCGGCGAGCTGGCGAGGCACCGAGTTGAGGAACGCCACGTTGGCCTGGGTTGTGGACGCCGAGCGGGCCGCGAGTCCAACGACGAGCGGCAGAACGATCATCAACAGCGTCGGCACGAGCATCATTGGAATGACGACCGCTTTGCTGCGGCGAATGGCTCGAAGATCCCGTTGCACGACTGCGCCGATCACCGACCAGTTCGGCCCGGATCGCGGGCTCGAGATGGTTACGGTCACGACACTGGCTCGGCCGCGAAGGTGCTTTCGAGCGCGAAGTAGACGTCTTCCATCGAGGCCCGTCGCATATTGGCCCCGTAGACGTCGACTCCGGCGTCGCTCAGCACGTGCAATATCTCGGCCAGTGTCGCTCGTTCGCGAACACCGATGGTCAGACCAGTGGCGCGTACTTCGACGCTGTTCACTCCCGGCCGGTCTCGCAACAAGTTCAGCTCGGACTCCGTTGCCGGGCGTCCGAGGTCGATATCGGTGGGGATGCCGTCCCAGAGCTCCGCGGCCAACTCGTCGGGTCGGCCAATCGCTCGTAGCCGTCCCCGGTCGAGTACCGCCATACGGTCAGCGACGCGGCCGGCTTCGCCCAAGAAATGAGTGGCCAGCACAACCGTTCGGCCGTGTTCGCGGGCGAGCGATCCAATGAGGTCGGTCACGTCGCGGGTGGCGGACGGGTCGAGTCCGCTGGTCGGTTCGTCGAGAAACAACAGCTCCGGGTCGTGCACGAGGGCGCGGGCCAGAGCGAGCCGTTTTCGTTGACCGGTCGAGAAACCGGCGGTGCTCAGGTCGGCGTATTCGCTCATCGCGAAACGGGCGAGCTGCTCATCGACACGCCTGCGAGCTTCGGGCCGGCTGTAGCCGCGAACATGGGCCGCGAACTCGAGGTTCTCGCGGGCGGTAAGGCGGTCGTCGAGGCCGGCATTTTCGGTCAGTACGCCGGTGAGTCGGCGGACTTGGTCCCCTTGGGTGGACGGGTCGAGTCCGAGCACCCGGGCTTCGCCGGCATCGGGAGCGAGGATCCCGTTGAGCAAACGAACGGTGGTGGTTTTTCCGGCGCCGTTTGGTCCGAGTAGAGCTAAAACCTCACCAGGGGCGACTTGTAGATCGAGTCTGTCCAGAGCGACGCGCTCGTCGAATGATCGGGTCAGACCGCGGGCCTCGATCGCCACGCTGTTGGGCGCCACGGGTCAGGTGCCGATGAGCTGGAGCATCTCCAGCAAACTGACGATGCGCTGGGGGGACAGATCGGCGGCGACGAGCGGCGGCACCGTAGTTGTGGGCGCCGTTGTCGATCCAGGGCCGGCCGGCACGGTCGTCGGCTCGTTGGTTCCTGGCCCGGTGACTGGTGCCGCGGTGACTGGTGGCGTCGTGGTGGCGGTGGTTGGTGACGGAGCGGCCGTGGTGGTCGGAGCCTCGCCGGGAACCTGCAAGAATCGGTGCGTCGTGTAGAGGGCATTTCCCTGCCACACGACGCCCACTCCGATCTGAGTGAATGCCGGATCAATGATGTTGGCGTAGTGGCCAGGGCTGGCCACAAAGGCGTCAACCAACACCGAGACGTTTGCTCCTACCCCGACGTTCTCGCCCATCTTTGCCCACGCGCCGGTGTAGCCCGCGCTGATGGGGTCGGCGTGAAATATGTGGCCGGCGTCGGCCATTACTTGGGCATGACCGCGCGCCAGATCCGATAGTTCGGCGTTGAGAGTGAGCGCTGGCAGTCCCAGTCCGGCCCGGACATTGTTGAGCGCCGTTACGAACGCGGCTTCGTCGCCGGTATTGGCTGATGCGTTGCTGGCATTGCTGGCCGTGAACGATCCGACCATTGCCAGAACCACGACAAAAACGGTGCCGATTCGGGCCGTCGTTCGTTGACGGGGCGGAGCCTGAGGTGCGCGTCGCATTCTCTCTCAAGTCGGCCGGAGCATGGCGACTCTTGAGGCCGATGCCGACTCAGTGTGTCGGTCGATGCAATCGGCGTGCCATCATCTCTGATGTGGCGCGAACACTTCGCGTCACTTTGCTTCAGGAACGCCTGTGAATCTCGCAACCCTCTTTGCCGATCATCCCCCGGACCGCACCGCGATCGTCGCGGGAGGTGACCGGATCACCTACGGCCAACTCACGGCCGAGGTGGCCAAAACCCGAGGCGTTTTGTCGTCGCTCGGGTTGGAGCCCGGTGACCGAGTGGCCATTTTGTGTGGCACCAACTTTCGTTTTGTGCGCGCTTGGTTCGGTATTGCTGGCGCGGGGATGGTGGCGGTGCCGCTCAATCCGCAGAGTCCCGCGCCGGAGGTTCAGCGAGAACTGGTTGCCGTTGGTGCCAAGGCCGTGATCGCCGGTCCCGCGGGTGTTGAGGTATTGCGGGCCTTGGATCGTTCAGCGGTTCCGGATTTGCAGCATGTGTTGGTGCCCGCCGGGGTGTCGCTGGACGGTGCCGTAGACCTTGATGAGCTGCGCGACTCGGTCCAACCTTCACCGATGGTCGAGCGCGAAGATGACGATCTCGTCGCGCTGATGTTCACAAGCGGCACGGCGGGTACCCCCAAAGCGGCCATGCTCACTCATGGCAACCTGGCCTCGAATCTGCGGCAGGTGCAGGCGACGGGCGGAAAGATCACCCGGCCCGACGATGTGGGTCTGTGCATCGTGCCGCTGTTTCATATCCTCGGGCTCAATTCGATGCTGAACCTTTCGCTCTTTGTTGGCTCTACGTTGATTTTGCAGGAACGGTTCGACCCGACCACTGTGTTCGAGACGGTCGCCGAGGAGGAGGTCACGGTGCTGGTGGGGCCTCCCACCATGTGGGCCGCTCTCAGCCAGATCGATCTCGTTGCCGAGTCGGCGTTGTCGACGGTTCGCATCGCCGTTTCTGGTGCGGCGCCCATTTCGGACCGTGTGGTCGAGGACATTGTTGGTCGTTTCGGCGTTCGTGTGCTCGAGGGCTACGGACTCACCGAAGCCTCGCCGAGCGTGGCCATGGCCAGGGAGGACGACGCTCCCGTCGGGTCGATCGGGCGCCCCATTGCCGGCGTCGAGGTTCGCATTGTCGACGATGATGGTCACGATGTCTACATCGGCGATGCCGGCGAGGTTTGTGTCCGGGGCCCCAACGTATTTGCCGGTTATTTGGACGATCCCGACGCCACCGCTGGCGCGATCGACGCCGATGGTTGGCTGCACACCGGTGATATAGCGGTGGTCGACGATGATGGCTACATCTTCCTTGTCGACCGGGCCAAGGATCTGATCATCGTGTCGGGTTTCAACGTGTTCCCGGCCGAGGTCGAACGGGTTCTCAACGCTCATCCCGCGGTCGAGGAGTCTGGTGTTATTGGCGTTGCTCACCCCTACACCGGCGAAACGGTCAAGGCGTTTGTGGTTGCCAAGGCGGGCCGGGTAATCGAAGAGGACGACTTGGTCGGCTGGTGCGCCACCGAACTGGCCCGTTACAAGTGCCCTTCGAAGGTTGACGTTGTCGACGAGATTCCCCGGGGATTGGGTGGCAAGATCTTGCGGCGCGAACTGGGTCACTGATCTATGAGGGCGGTGCGGCTCGTCGACGAGCCGATAATCAGGCCCGAGAGTCATCGCAGCATCGGCACCAACATCCAAGGTCCTTCGCTCGTCCGCGTGCCCGACTGGGTCGAGTCGCCGCTTGGTCGTTACTACCTCTACTTCGCTGATCACAAAGGCCGCTACATCCGCCTCGCTTACGCCGACGAACTCGCCGGTCCATGGGCAATACATGAGCCCGGCAGTCTTCAGCTGGGTGATTCGTGGTTTTGCACCGAACCTCCAGAACTCGACGACGCCACCTACCAGTCGATTGCTCAAGGGTATGAGGCCGCGCTCGGCGAGTCGATGCCCTTTGAGATCCGAGACGACCTTGTAGTGCCCCACATTGCGTCACCGGACGTTCATGTTGATGATGGGTCCCACACAATTCTGATGTATTTCCACGGTCTGGAAGGCGTAGCCAACCAGCAGTCGCGTGTTGCGACCTCGAGTGATGGAATCAACTTCGCCGCCGGGCCCGAGCTTCTGGGCCCATCGTACTTTCGGGTGTTTCGTCACGGCGATTGGCACTACTCGCTGGCGATGCCAGGGGTTGTGCTGCGTTCCGCCGATGGGCGTACTGGGTTTGCAAAAGGCCCGACGCTGTTCGATACCAACATGCGCCATAGCGCGGTCCGAGTACGTGGCGACACCCTCGACGTGTTTTGGACCAAGGTCACCGATGCCCCCGAACGCATCTACCACAGCACGGTCGACATCGGCGGCGATTGGATGACGTGGAGCGAAAGCCAACCGGTTGAGGTGCTGCGGCCCGAACGGCGGTGGGAAGGCGCCTCGTTGGATTGTGCGGCCAGCCGCCGCGGTGCGGTCTCGTGGCCGGTCAATCAACTGCGTGACCCGGCCATATTCGCCGAGGACGGCCGCTGCTATCTGCTGTACGCCGTGGCCGGCGAGTCCGGTATTGCCATCGCCGAGCTCCACGACTAGCAGCGTGAGTCGTATCGGCCTGTGAAGTTGCGCCCACGAAGTCGTGCTTGTGAAACAGTGCACATAGTCCCTACGGTGGGGGCATGATCCCAATTGGTCGGATCCCCGAAGCAACAGTGGCTCGCCTACCGCTGTACCTGCGCGGGCTCGATCGGTTCCCGGTCGGGATAGCGGCCACTGTTTCCTCCGACGAACTGGCCGACCTTGCTGGCGTGAACGCGGCGAAGGTTCGTAAAGACCTCAGTTACCTCGGCACGTACGGCACCCGAGGCGTGGGGTACGACGCCGATTTCTTGCGATTCGAGATCAGTCGGTCGCTGGGGTTGGCCAACACCTGGCCGGTCGTGGTGTGCGGAATCGGCAACCTCGGCCGGGCGTTGGCCAACCACACTGGGTTCACCGATCGCGGTTTCCCGGTTGTGGCGGCCGTCGATAGTGATCCTGCCAAAGTCGGCACGGTGGTCGATGGGGTTCCTGTGCACCATCCCGACGACCTCACTCGGTTGGTTCGCGAGCACGACATCGCGGTGGGGGTCATTGCGACCCCGGCCGCGGCTGCTCAGGCGGCGGCCGACAGTTTGGTGGCCGCCGGGATCGTGTCGATCATGACTTTTGCGCCGATCGTGCTCGTGGTGCCCGACGATGTCGACGTTCGGGCCGTCGACTTGGCCGCCGAGCTTCAGATTCTCGGGTTTCACCTCCATCGCTCACGGTTGGCAAGTGAACAGTGACACGCCCCGCCGACGTGCCAGCAAGGCCACAAAGCCGATACCGTTTACAGAAGTTGTGCCGTCTTTGGCGGCGCGCTGTTGTGTCCGTCCCCCCGAGGTAGTTGCTCGTGTCGATTGTCGCCATTGGTTGTAACCACCGGTCGACCCCATTATCGGTACTCGAACGCATCACAATCGCGCCCGTCGACATCCCCAAGGCCCTCACCGATCTGGGTTCGGCCACCCATCTTTCTGAAGTAGTAGTCCTCTCAACCTGCAACCGGGTCGAGATCTATGCCTACGCCGAGAAGTTCCACGGCGGGTACCAAGACATTCGCGAGTTCATTGGCCGCCATGGTGGGCTGGCCCCTGAGGACGTCGCCGACCACATGTACGCCCTTCACGACCGCGAAGCGGTGCGTCATCTGTTTGCTGTCACTGCGGGCCTCGATTCTGCCGTTGTTGGCGAACACGAAATTCTTGGTCAGGTGCGCAACGCGTGGGAGCGCTCGACCGAGCACGGCACCGTCGGTTCGGCATTGGGTCCGTTGTTCCGTCACGCCATCGAAACCGGCAAACGAGCTCGTACCGACACGGCGATCGGCCGTGGCATTGCGTCGGTCTCTCAAGCCGCGGTTGCCCTCGCCAACGAACACATCGGCGGCCTCGCCGGGCGCACGGTGCTGGTGTTGGGCGCCGGCGAAATGGCCGAAGGCACCGTAAAGTCGCTGGCCGCCGCGGGCACATCCGACATCTTTGTTGCCAACCGTACGTGGGACAACGCGGTGCGGTTGGCCGAAGCTTGTGGCGGTACCGCGGTGCCCCTCGATGCCGTCGCCGACGCACTGGTCGCGGTCGACGTCTTGGTCACCACAACCGGCGCTCAGGACATCATTCTCGAAAGTGGCAAGATCGCCGACTTTATTGCCGGTCGAGCAGGTCACGAGCTTGTGATCGTCGATGTGGCCGTACCGCGAGACGTCGACCCATCGGCGGCCGACCTTCCCGGCGTCACCTTGCTCGATATGGACGACATCGGTGCGTTTGTCGAAGAACAAATGACCGGCCGCACCCGCGTGGTCGGAAACGTCGAAACGATCGTTGCCGAAGAAGTCGAACGGTTCCAGGCTTTGGTCTCGGCCCGCGAGGTCGCTCCTTTGATCAGCCAGCTCCGAGCGCGCGGCGCCGAGGTCGCCGATGCCGAGCTTCGGCGTCATGCGGCCAAGCTTTCGTCGCTCGATCCTTCCGAGCGCGACGCGGTGCAGGCTATGGCTCAGGGCATCGTCAACAAGATGCTGCACGAACCAACAGTTCGGCTCAAAGACGCGGCTGGGCATGCCCGTGGCGACCGGTTGGCCGAGTCGTTGCGCGACTTGTTCGACCTGTAGCCAGCCGTGACCTTGCGAGCCGCCACCCGCGGGAGTGCGTTGGCTCTTTGGCAAACCCGGCTGGTCTCCACATTGCTGGGGTCGGCGGTTGACGAGGTGGTCGTTTCGACTGTCGGAGATCGGCGCACCGACGTGGCGATCCACTCCATGGGAGGAAAGGGTGTTTTCGTCAAGGAGGTCCAGGCGGCCGTGCTCGATGGCCGGGCCGACTTTGCTGTTCACTCCGGCAAGGACCTACCGGCCGATACGCCTGACGGGTTGGTCTTGGCCGCGATCCCCGAGCGCGCCGATCCCCGCGATGCGCTGATCGGCCGGCGCTGGGACGATTTGGCGGTCGGGGCGAGAGTTGCCACCGGGTCGGTGCGGCGCCGAGCCCAGCTGGCCTGGCACCGTCCCGATCTTCAGTTCTCGGAGCTACGAGGCAACATCGCCACCCGGCTCGAAAAGGCCAAAGGTTTCGATGCGATCGTTATGGCGGCGGCCGCTATCGACCGACTCGAACTCGATGTTGAGGTGATCGACCGACTCGACCCTTCCGTCATGGTGCCGCAGGTAGCTCAGGGCGCGTTGGCGATCGAGTGCCGGGCCGACGATTCCGCCACTCTGGCTGCGCTGACCGCGATCGAACACGAGCCGAGCCGCCGGGTTGTCGAAACCGAGCGGGCGTTTTTGCAGGAGCTGGGCGGCGATTGCGATCTGCCGGCCGGTGCTCACGCCGTGTTGCATGGCGAAGACATAGAAGAAGACATAGAACTGGTAGGGATGTTGTCCTCGCTTGATGGTCGGGTTCTGATCCGCGAACGCCGGCGGGGTGCCGATGGGCCCGAGCTCGGTCGGTCGGTGGCCCGCTACCTGCTTGACGAGTGCGGCGGCACCGATTTGTTGGCTGATATCCGATGACCTCAGCACCGCTCGCGGGCCGGCGAGTGGTTGTTACCCGGCCACGGTCTCAGGCCGCCGGTCTTGTTGCCGCCCTCGAGACTGCGGGTGCAACGGCGATTGCGGTTCCGGTCATCGAGATTGTTGATCCGGCCGATGGCGGCGTTTCACTTCGTGCTGGACTAGCGGCTTTGCGAGCCGATGACTGGCTGGTGCTCACTAGCCCCAACGGAGCTGCTCGGGTGGGTGCGGCGTTGAGCAACCGTTCGTTGCCCGATGGAGTCAAGGTTGCAGTGATCGGACCTGGCACTCGGTCTCAGGCCGAGGCGGCAGGCCTGACTGTCGACTTGGTACCTCAGAGCGCTATCGCCGAGGGCCTTGTCGCCAAGTTCCCGACCCTTCCGGCAACCGGCGGTCGGGTTCTGCTTGCTCGGGCCGAAGTGGCCCGCGAGACATTGCCGATCGAACTGCGCATGATGGGATGGACCGTCGACGAAGTCGCGGCTTACCGAACCATCACCGTGTCGGTCAGCGCCGAGGACGCCGAAGCCTGCCGAAGCGCCGACATCGTGGCTTTCACGTCGGCTTCGACCGTCACCGGCCTCGTCGATGCCGTCGGAGTAGACGGTCTCCCCGAGGTTGTTGCCTCGATCGGCCCGGCCACATCGGCGCGCGCCGCGGCGCTCAACGTAAAGGTCGATATCGAGGCGCCCATTCACACCATCGCCGGGCTAGTCGAGGCGATCGTCGCTAACCTCGCGCCGTGACCTTTCCCCAACGTCGTCTTCGTCGCCTGCGACGCACCGAGGCCATCCGCCGGATGGTTCGAGAGACCCGACTTCACCCCGACGATCTGATTGCCCCGCTGTTTGTTCGTGAGGGCATCGATGTTGCGCAGCCGATTGGTTCGCTGCCCGGCCAGATGCAGCACAGCCGTGAGTCGCTTCGCCAAGAGGTACGCGAACTCAAAGATCTTGGGATCCCGGCCGTAATGCTGTTCGGAGTGCCCACCAACAAGGACCCCGAAGGGTCCGAGGCGTTCAATCCCGACGGCATCGTGCAGTTGGCGATCAAAGATCTCAAAGACGACCACGGCGACGATCTTGTCGTTATTCCCGACCTGTGTATCGACGAATACACCAGCCACGGCCACTGCGGTGTGCTTGACCGCCGCGGCCAGCCCGACAACGACGCCACGCTCGAGATTTACTCACAGATTGCCGTTGCTCAGGCCACAGCCGGGGCCGACATTGTGGCCCCTAGTGGGATGATGGACGGCCAAGTGTTCGCAATCCGCGACGCGCTCGACGACGCGGGCTTCGACCACATCGCCATCCTCGCCTATGCCGCCAAATTTGCCACCGCGCTTTACGGCCCGTTCCGCGATGCCGTCGACGTAACGATCGAAGGCGGAGGCAATCGCAAGGGTTACCAACAAGATGTGGCCAATGCCCGCGAGGCCATGGAAGAGATCCGCGAAGACGTCGCCGAAGGCGCCGACATCGTGATGGTTAAACCGGCCATGCCGTACCTCGATGTCATCAGCCGGGCCCGCGCCGAACTCGATATACCGTTGGCCGCCTATCACGTCAGCGGCGAGTACGCGATGGTGCACGCGGCCGCTCAAAATGGTTGGCTCGAACTCGAACCGGTCGCGTTCGAGCACATCGGTGCTGTCAAGCGGGCCGGGGCCGACATCATTCTCACCTACTTCTCCCGCCTGATCGCCGAGGGCCTTCAATGACCGACATCACGAACGCCAACTTGTTCGACCGCGCCCAGATGGTGATTCCTGGAGGCGTCAACTCGCCGGTCCGGGCGTTCGGTTCGGTTGGCGGAACGCCGTACTTTGTGGCTCGCGCCGAAGGCCCTTACGTGTTTGATGTCGAAGGTCGGCGTTACATCGACTACGTCCAGAGCTACGGACCGTCGATTCTTGGTCACGCTCATCCCGAGATCGTCGCGGCCGTTGCCGAGGCTGCAACTCGAGGGACGAGTTATGGCGCACCAACCGAGAACGAAGTTCTGATTGCCGAAGAAATGACCTCCCGCATCGATGGCATGGACAAGGTGCGGCTGGTGTCAAGTGGCACCGAAGCCACGATGTCGGCCATTCGCCTCGCTCGGGGTACAACCGGGCGCCACAAGATCATCAAGTTTGCCGGCAACTACCACGGTCATTCCGACTCGTTGCTGGTGGCCGGCGGGTCCGGTGTGGCCCAGCAAGGGCTGGTCGGATCCGAAGGCGTAACGCCCGGTGCGGTGGCCGACACAGTTGTGGCCCCGTTCAACGTGGTGCCCGAAATCGACGAGTCGGTCGCCGTTGTTTGCGTCGAACCAGTAGCGGCCAACATGGGCCTCATCGGACCCGAACCCGGGTTCCTCGAAGGGCTGCGGGCGGCGTGCGACGCGGCGGGCGCATTGCTGATGTTCGACGAAGTCATCACCGGATTTCGTCTCTGCCATGGCGGCGCCGCCGAATGGTACGGCGTGCGCCCCGACATCTGGTGCTTCGGCAAAGTCATCGGCGGAGGTTTGCCCATGGGGGCGTTTGGTGCCTCCAACGAGATCATGGGCAACCTGGCTCCGCTCGGCGGGGTCTACCAAGCCGGAACCCTCAGTGGCAATCCGCTGGCTACCGCCGCGGGACTCACCGCCATGAAACACCTGACCCGTAACGCGTATTCTCAACTATCGACCACCGCCATGCGGTTGGCCGACGGCATGCAACAAGCGTTCGACGCGGCTTCGGTGCCCGCGGTCGTGCCGCGGATCGGGCCGTTGGTCGGCTTGTTCTTCACCGACAAGCTTCCCACCGACTTCGACTCGGCCAAAGAGGCGTGCGAGAACGGCGTCTATCGCCGGTTCTTCCACGGAATGCTCGACCGTGGAGTCACCTTGGCCCCCGGCGCCTACGAAGCAATATTCCCGTCGCTGGCTCACACCGACGAGCTAATCGACGAGACCGTAGCGTTCGTTGCCGAGGTGGCGGCCGAGCTCTAACCGTTCAGAAGTGGTCGCGCGGGTAGGACTCGTTCCAGACCCGGCGAAAGACCTCGGTGCCAGATTCAAACGCCACGATCTCCGCGTCGACGACGAAGCTGGTCTCTGTGCAGGTCATGGTGGTCTCAGCCGTCGTTTCGACATGCCAAGAGCCGCGCTGATATTCCCACCGCCATTCGTAGTGGGCGCGTGCGGTGAGCGGATCGTCGCCGTCGATCACGTATTTTTGAAGGCTGTTGGAGTCCAGTTCGAGAGCCGTGTCGGTGTACTTGAGCCGGCCGTTGTCGGTGCGGATCTGCAGCGTTGTGAGGTTGGTTTCCGGATCGGTTTCGATCGATCGGTGTTCTTTGTGATCGCGCAAGATCTCGATGGGCGCGGCGTCAGTGTTGGTCAGGTCAGCGAACGGCGGCGCGGCCGCGTCGACTGCATCAGGTTGGCGAACCGGAACATGAAGCTCGCTGTCGGCGGTGTGGATCGTGATGGTGCTGGGCCGCGGTGATGGCCAGGCAATGGGCCAGTACGAGGTGGAGATCGAGAGCCTGAGGCGATGCCCGGGAGGCACTGCGTAGGCCACGTGGTTGAGCTCGATAGTGGCCGTGGTTGGTTCGTCCACTACAAGCGCTGAGGGGTCCGACTTGCTGGTGCGCTGGCTCAGGTTGAGCACGCCTCTGGTGATCAGAGTGCTGGCCCCGTCAGGCCACACGTCGCAAAGGCGAGCGGCGACGAGTGCTTGGGGTTGATTGCTGGCGACGGTGATCCTGACGGTCGCACGGCCCAATATTTCCATTGGTTCACTTAGAGGAGCGAGGTCAAAGGTCAGCGATCCGTGATCGTCGCGGCGTTGGTCTTCGGCAAGTTCGGGGCCGGGCCCAAACGCGAACCACGGCATGTATTCGCCTCCGCCCAAGCCGACGGTCTGGGGCGAACAGATGCTGACCGCGGCCGGAGTCGGTTGGTGGTCTGACAGCACGTGATCGCCAAGGTGCAGTCGACGGCGGCTGACCTGGCTCGATGGCCAGTTGGCTTCACTGATCCATCGGCCAGGACGTTGCTCGTAGAACGTGGCTGGCCGAACGCTTTCTTGCATGTACACGCGGTAGGTCGGGTCGGCTTCTATCCCGGTGTCGGTTTCTTTGAGCCAATGGTCGAACCAGCGCACCACCTCGTGAAGAAATCCGATTGCCGGTCCCGGGATTGCCATTTGTGGATACCGATGCGACCACGGCCCCTGCAAACCGCGACTTGGGCCGGGCAGGTTTGTGAGCAAACGATCGACGGTATTGGGCCAGCAGTCGGCGTGCCCGCTGACCGCATAGACCGGTGTCTCTATCGCCGCGTAGTCGAGAGACACCGATCCCCGTTGCCAGTAGGCGTCGTCGCGTTGATGCTCGAGCCACATGCCGAGGTACATCGGCGCCTCGGCAAGTCGTTGCATCCAAAGATCCCGCCAACCGTCACCACAGTGGAGCGGATCGGGTGGGCGGGTGTTGTAGCCGAGCATGATGGCGGCCCATCCAACGGTTTGCCCAACCATGCATCCGACGAAATAGCCGGCGTCGTCGTAGTAGCGAGAGTCGGTGGACCCGAGAGCAATCACTGCCTTGAGCGACGGTGCTCGGCGGGCGGCCATCTGTAGTCCGGTTATGCCGCCCCAGGAGATTCCGATCATCCCGACGCGGCCATCACACCAGGGCTGCTCAGCGATCCACGCCAGTACTTCTTCGCCGTCCGACATTTCTTGTTCTGAGTATTCGTCCATCAGAACCCCACTGGAGCTGCCCGAGCCACGCATGTCGACCCGTATGCAGGCGTAACCGTGCTGGGCGAGGTGGGGATGAAGAGTGGCGTCCCGGCTGATTGTTACATCGTCCTTGCGATACGGGATGTACTCGAGCACCGCGGGGGTCGGCGGGCCCGCTAGGTCGAAAGGAAGCCACAACCGAGCGCCGAGTCGGGCTCCGTCAGACATCGGTATCCAGATGTGGTCAATGATGGTGGGCTGAGTCGACATCGAAAAGGTCCGTCAGCCCGACGGTCGGACTGCTCATGGGGGCGACGGTAGTCGACGTTGGCCGGGTCCGATCGGTGCATCTCTGCTCTGTCGCCCGTTGGGGGCGCCGATCGGCCATGATGGCGAACCATTTGTCTCTTGGAGTTGGTATGAGAAACAGGATTGTTGGCGCTGGCGTGGTTGTCTTGGTGTTGTTGGGCGTGGGGGTTTGGTATCAGTTCTTTCGTGAGGACGCGCCCGACGCGGTCGACCTGACGGCCGCCAGCGAGCAACTCGACCAAGATGTTGCCGAAGATCCCGTCCCGGACGCGGTGCCTGATCCAGTCGAGTCGTTTGATGGCGATCCCACCGGCACGTGGATTGTTGACGACGAGATTGGTTCGTTCGACTTCGAGACGGCGAGCGGCAGTTTCGCCGGATTTCGGGTCGCCGAAGAGTTGACGATTGGCAAGGTCACGGCGGTAGGTCGCAGTGGCGGTGTAACCGGATCGCTAACCATTGCCGATGGCACCCTCACCGCGACCGAGATCACCGTCGACATGACAACCATCGTGTCCAACGAGAGCCGTCGCGAGGCGGCGATCCGCAGAGCTATTAACGCCACCGCGAACCCCGCCGCAACTTTTGTTTTGAGCGAACCAGTTGAGCTACCGCCGGAGCTTAAGGACGGCTCCCAAGTCTCCATCGAGGCCACTGGTGATCTCACCGTCAACGCCATCACCAACCCCGTCACGATCACCATCGACGCACTGATTCGTGAGGATGGTTTTGGGGTCGTGGTGGGTTCGATCGATGTGGTGTGGCAAGACTTTGGGGTCACGCCACCCTCGGCGCCGATCGTGGTCTCGATAGCCGATCAAGGCGTGGTCGAGTTCCAACTGATCCTCGCCAAGGGCTAATTGCCGCGACCCGGTTCCGTCTTCTACGGTGCCCCATGGCCATCCCGAACACCATCGATCAAATCACTCCCAGCTTGCTCACCGAAGCGCTGCGCGACTGTGGGTTTTCTGATGTTGATGTTGTCGCGGTGTCGGCCGAACGCATCGCCGTGGGCGAAGGCTTTCTTGGCGAACTGGCCCGGCTCACTCTGACGTATGGATCAGGCACCGGCCCGGCCACTGCGATTGCCAAAATTCCGACTACCGATTCGGGCCTCAAACCCCTGGGCGACATGCTCGACGTTTACCGTCGCGAACATCTCGCCTATGCCGAAGTCATTCCTCAGCTCAAGGTCCGCACGCCTCGGGCCTATTACAACGCTGGCAACGCCGAGTCGGGTGCGTACTGTTTGGTGCTCGAAGACGTCGGGCATCTCCTCGCCGGCGATCATCACGCCGGAGGCACGCTGCCCCAGGCACAGTCGGCGTTCGTGGCGGCAGCCGGCATTCATTCGCGCTGGTGGGGGAAAGTTGACCAACTCGATTGGGTGCCTCCCATCGACAGTCCGCTGAACATGGGATTGCAAGGCCTGGTCGAAGCCAACTGGGCAACGATCGTCGACTCCTACGGTCACCTCTTGGGTGCTGACGTCGTTGGTCGCCTCGAGCAGTTCGTGCCGACCATGTCGGATCTGCTGGTTGCATACGGTGCGGCGAGTCGCACCCTCGTGCACAGCGATTTCCGCCTCGACAACATGTTCTTCGACGGCGACGAACTGGTCTTGCTCGATTGGCAGGTGATCGGGCGCGGCGACGGCATGGCCGACCTGTGCCCGTTCGTCAGCTCCAATTTCGACTCCGACTTCAGGCGGGCCCACGAGGACAACTTGTTTAAGTCGTACTTTCGGGCGATGACCGAGGCGGGAGCCGGCCACCTGGCATTCGAAGATCTGATGAGGAGCTACCGCGTGTCGCTCAACTTCTGGCTCGCCATGTGGTGCAACAGCGCGGTCAGTAAGGGCGAGACAACTCAGCGCGGCGAAGAACTATTCGAACGACTCATCACCCGAACCGCTGATGCCTATGTGCAACATGCGGCGTGGGAGTTGGCCGGCGACTACGAAACTCACGACCGTTTCCACTAACGGCCGCTCATTTGGCGGTAGTCGCTGGGGCGCACGCCGGTGACCTTGGCCGTCAGTTCATCGTTGTCTTCGACGACGTTTTCCGAATCGTCTACGTGTCGTGAACGGATCGTTGCGTCTCGAAATACGTGTTGGTGAAATATCCGCTCCGCCGGTACGTGAAGTAGGCCACGTGGCGGGTGTTGTCTGACCGGTTGGCGAGTCCACGGTGCAGGATCCGATCGTCGAACACCAGGAACGACCCGGCGGCCAGCGGACTGGCAACACTTTCGGGCACCGGCTGTGGCGTGCCCTTCACCAACGACTCCGGCGAAGTGCCGGCGTGCTGGTAGACCAGTTCGTCAACCACGAGCGACGGGTTGCGCAGATGGTTGGTGAGTACATGGGAGCCGCGGGCGACCTCGGTGGGGCCCATGGCCATCGGTATGTCGTGCAGCGCCACCAGCATGGTTATTGCGTTGGCGGGCTGGTGCTTCAGGGTTTCGTGAGGGGAGTCGGCGTGCCAGTACTGATCGGTGCTGCCGGGCTCGGAGAACACCACCCCGCAGAGCCAGAGCTCAGCGTCTTCGCCGAGCACCGACGCCACCAACGGCCCCCACGGCAGCTCCGTGTCGTCGAGCCCGAACTCCTGAGGGTCGATGGGCACGTCCCACCGGCCCGGCGATCGTTGCACGATCTCTGTGTAGCCCGACGCACTCCCGATCCCGATCTCGCTGTCGCCGAGCGCCTCCTGTGCGGCTCGGGCGCTTTGAGTCGACACGCGCAGTAGACGCTCGACGAGTTCGCCATCACAGGCTTCGCGCACCAGGTCGAAGCCGTCTGTCGCGAGCCGCTCCTGCGATCCGTCGAACGCCGCGGAGAAATGGTCGGTTCCCGGGTTGCTCACTTGACCTCTGATCTCGTTTTCGGTGTCGTACATGGATAGCAGTTGGGCCTCGTTTTGTCTCGATTCCGCGTCTCGGTTCCGCGTTTGCGAACCGAGCCCTCGTGATCGATCACAACCCGGCGGAACTGCGTCGGTTGCTAGCGGCCGCGCATTTGGCGGTAGTGGTTGATCAAGGCGTTGGTTGATCGATCGTGCTCGAGTGCAGCGGCGTCACCGGTGAGTTCGGGGATGATGGCCACGGCGAGTACTTTGCCGAGCTCGACCCCCCATTGGTCAAACGAGTTCAAACCCCACACGACGCCCTGGGTGAACACCTGATGTTCGTAGAGAGCGACGAGTTGCCCGAGCACTGATGGGGTTAGTGCCGGGGCCATGATCGTCGTTGATGGTCGGTTGCCAGGGAACGTCCGATGCGAAACGCGGATCGGGTCGGGTTCGCTGACCGCAACTTCTTCGGCGGTCTTGCCGAAAGCGAGGGCTTCGGATTGGGCGAAGCAGTTGGCGACCAACAGGTCGTGGTGGTCTTCGATGCCCGCAAACTGGGTGTTGGTGTGGTCAGGCGCACCGAACACGATGAAGTCGCTCGGCACAACCGTGGTGCCTTGGTGCAACAGCTGATGAAACGAGTGCTGACCGTTGGTGCCCGGTTCGCCCCACACGATCGGTCCGGTCTCGTAGTCGACCGACGTGCCGTCCATTCGCACCTGTTTGCCGTTGCTTTCCATATCGAGCTGTTGCAGGTAGGCCGGGAAACGATGGAGGTATCGCGAATAGGGGAGTACGGCGCGAGTCGGAAGGTCACAGAAGGTGCGGTACCAAACTTCGATCAGGCCCAGAATGGCCGGCACGTTCTGACCGAGCGGAGCGGTTGCGAAGTGCTCGTCGACGATCCGAAATCCACCCAGCATTTCGCCGAACGCGTCGGGTCCGATGGCCAGCATCAGCGACAGGCCAATCGCCGAATCCATCGAGTAGCGACCGCCAACCCAATCCCAGAAACCAAACATGTTGCTGGTGTCGATCCCGAACGCCGCGACTTCCGTGGCGTTGGTCGACACGGCAACAAAGTGACGTGCCACCGCGTTGTCGCCCAATGCCGCGGTGAGCCAGCGCCGTGCCGACCGGGCGTTCGCCAACGTTTCTTGGGTTGTGAAAGTTTTGGACGAGATCACAAACAGCGTGGTCGCCGGGTCGAGATCGTGCAGCGCGGCCACGAGGTCGCTGCCGTCGACGTTGGACACGAACCGACACGACAACCGATCGTGGCGAAACGCGGCCATCGCTTCGTAGGCCATCACCGGCCCGAGATCAGAGCCGCCGATGCCGATGTTGACCACCGTACGAATCGCCTCGCCGGTCTGACCGGTCCAGTCGCCCGAACGCACCCGCTCGGCGAACGCCCCCATCTGATCGAGAACTTCGTGGACCCCCGCCACAACGTCGGTGCCGTCGTCGGAGACCACGGTGCCTCGGGGAGCCCGCAGCGCCGTGTGCAAGACAGCACGGTCCTCGGTGGCGTTGATGTGATCGCCCTGCATCATTGCCGCGACCCGTTCGGGGAGGTCCGCTTCTTGGGCCAACTCAAGCAGTACACCCATAATCTCGGGCGTAACTCGATGCTTCGACCAATCGACGACCAGGTCGCCAACCCGATGAGTCATTGAGTCGACGCGGCCGGGATCGTCAGCGAACAGATCGCGCAAGTTGAGCTGGTCGAATGAGTCGGCGCGCTCACGCAGAGTCCGCCACTGGTCAAGAGAAGTGATGTCCACTCGCCCATGATTGCGGGTTGCGGCCGCTCATCGGTCGACCCCCGCGCTGGGCCGAACGCCTCATGTTGGCAGGGATCACTTTGTTTACTCTTGGAATCGGAGCGAAGTGTAGATGCGGAATAAAACTGGAACAGCTTTAACGGTGTTGTTGGCTTTTGGCGTCAGCGCGCTCATCGGAGCCGACTTCCCCCACTCTTCAGCAACCGTGTCGACCGATATCGGCGGGGCGAATGTCGCCCTCGGGTCGCGCACGGCGCGAGTCGCGGAGAACGTGAACTACCGCGAAGATGTCGAACGAATTGGTGACGTTGTCCTTATTGATGGTCGCCCGTCGGCGCCGATCGAGGACGAGCGAATCGCGGCGATGTGGGACATTGTCGACGCCATCTGGCCAGCCTCGTTGCGCGACGACTTGCGGCAAGTGTCGGTCATCAACGAGGCCTCCCGTGGACTTGTCGGGGTGGTCCATCCCGCAAGCGATGGCGGATGGATACTGAGCCTGGACGCCGCCGACGTTGATGATCGCGAGTTGATCGAGGAAACGGTCGTCCACGAGATCAGCCACCTCGTTACGCTCGACTCGGCCGTATTTTCGTTCGAGACCAACAAATGCGACGGTCGCCTCATCCCGCTCGGTTGCGCGGCTGATGGAACCGTTCTGGCGACGTTCGCCGACCGGTTCTGGCCCGAAGGTGACCCCAGCCGCGACCCGAACGACTTTGTGAACGACTACGCGGCAACCGCGGTGCACGAAGACTTGGCCGAGACGTTCACGGCCATGGTTCTGGAGTGGCCGGTCAATAACGAAACAGTAGAGGCCAAGATCGCTTTGCTTGCTTCAGATGGGGAACTGGCTCTGCTGGCAGCCGAGATTCTGGCGCTGACAGGCTGAACTAGCCCGCAGTGACTAGGCCGCGGGCTGTGTCGATCCAGCCTTGAATCTCGTCGAGCGAAGCTCCGGCAAACACCGCACCCTCATCGCCCATGACCACGACCAGTTCTTCGAGGACTGCAAGTTCGGCGGCCTCGCCGTCGTTTTGGAATCCGCCGAAGTCGGTACGTTCGGCGTAAACAACGGCAATGAGTTGCTCGGTGGAAAGGGTCGCACCAAAGCCGGCCATCTGGGCACCGTTGAACGAGTCGGGAGTGTGGCCGCCGCCTGGTCGGGCGGGATCGCCGTAGCCCAGAGGGTCGCTGCCGGCGGTGCCATTGGCGACCCAATGCAGCTGACCGGCCAGACCGTCATAGGACGCACCGTCTTCGACGCTGGGGAAGGTGAGGAGCACTTCGCCACCGTTGAGCTGACGACCGGTACCACCGCCGCCACCACCGCCGTGACAGCCTGCACAACTCACACCGAAGATTTCTTGGCCCTCGAAGTGCAAGCCAACCTGTGCGGCCGGCGGATTTTCGAGATAGCCGACGTAGTAGATCGCCCAGATCGGCAAGAACAACAAGACCGGGATGATCCATACCGGCATGGTCTTACGAGCCAGCCCCGCTTCGACGTAGGGAGCAACCGGTTCGGGAGCCTTCTCTGGCTCGGGAACGGCCGGGGTCGCAGCCGCCTTGACCGCGGGTGCGGCCGCGGAGGGCGCGGCGGCCGTATCAGCGGCGGCTGGCTCCTCGGCGCTTTCGCCGGCGAGACGGGCTCGGGCGGCAGCTGCTGCTTTAAGGAGGTGCTCTGGAATTTCGGTCACCGTGGTCTCCAACGCGGGGTTTGGACAAGTCGAGGTATCGGACCGCGCATTACTTGTGCGGTACTAGACCCCGTGAGGATAGAGGCAGTGTCGCACGTCCGGCGAAGTGGGAGACGAATGTCGCGCACGAATTTCTGTTGGCCCCGAATGTGCCTGCGACAAAATCTCCGTGGTAAACCATTCTCCCAACCCGAGGGGCGGCGCTCAACGGGTCTACACTTGTGCGTGGATTCACGAGGGTCGTGAATCTCGCCTCCATCAGGAGAGAGCGTGGTTGCTTTCGTAACGTCCAGCCTTATTGCCATTCTTGTCACCGGCGGAATCGTCGCGTACTCGAAGCGGCGCCCTGCCGACGCCGAGCTCACTTGGGGCGAAGCAATGCTGGGGTCATTCGTTGTCTTCTTCTTGATGTTCTGGGTCTACGGCATCGTGCCTCACCAGTTCCTGAGCTGGGCCGACAACGAACTCAACTGGCGCGTCGACAAGATCTTTGTTGGCCCCGGTGGCATCTTGAGGTCGCAACAAGATGGCGGTTGGTCGCCGATCCGTATCACTTACGTCGTGATTCGTGACCTCATTGCCGTCGGCATATACGTTGTGGCCCTCGGTGGCAACATCGTCTTGTGGTCGATCTGGCAAAAGCGTGGCGAGGCTCAAGCAGCCGAAAGCGCCCCCGAACGCTCGGCCTTTGGACGCCCGCTCATCAAGCAGGGTGCCGATTCGTGACAACCACCGACGCCAACCCGCCGATGCCAGAGTTTCGCGACGACTACGTTCTTCAGTCGGTCGACGCGGCGTGGCTCAGCCAACAGGTCAAACCAAAGCAGTTCATTCACATCGACCAGTCCGAATGCATCATGTGCGAAGGCTGCGTCGATATTTGCCCGTGGAAATGCATCCATATGGTGCAGCCCGAGGCGATCGAATCAGCAATGGGCACCGAGCAACCTGGCGACGACCCCAACGATCATGTGATCTTTACGATCGACGACGACGTGTGCACGCGGTGCGCACTGTGCGTCGATCGGTGCCCGACAGGCGTCATCATCCTCGGCAAGATCGGCGATGCGCCGGCCGACGGTGACGCTCATCAACGCACAAATACCCACGGCTACGGATACGGAATGCGTCTCGGCTGAGGCCGGACGCGGGAGAAAAGACCAGCAATGGCCACCACTGACGAAGAAGTCAAAAAACCGCTACCTCAGCGGATGCAGGATCAGATGTCTCAGCTGACCGATCAAGTCCAAGGCTCCCAAGCCTGGACTTCGATCTTCAGGCCGGGCTCCATCTTCCGGAAGGGCTACACCGATAGCCCCCGAAATCGGTCCTACGTCATCATGAACAGCGTGCTTTATCACCTGCACCCCGTGAAGGTGAAGCGCCACGCCGTCAAGGTCAGCTACACGCTGTGCCTCGGCGGGCTCAGCTTTTTCTTGTTCATCTTGTTGACGGTGACCGGCATCTTCTTGATGTTCTTTTACCGGCCAACCGCGGCCCAAGCGTGGAACGACATCTACACGCTGCAGAACTCGGTCACCTTCGGGTTGCTCGTACGCAACATGCACAGATGGGCGGCGCACCTCATGGTGCTCACTGTCTTCTTGCACATGGCTCGCGTTTTTTACCATGGCGCCTACAAGCCACCGCGCGAGTTCAACTGGGTTATCGGCGTGATGCTGTTGCAGTTCACGCTCCTGCTCTCGTTCACCGGCTACCTTCTGCCATGGGATCAGCTGGCACTTTGGGCGGTAACCGTGGGCACAAACATGATGGGTTACACGCCGGTCTTTGGCCAGCAGGTCCGATTCGTGCTCCTCGGTGGTGTCGAGATCGGCACCGACACGTTGCTTCGTTGGTATGTCCTGCACGTTCTTTTGCTCCCCTTCGTGGTCGTCATATTCATGGCGATTCACTTCTGGCGGGTGCGTAAAGACGGCGGCATCTCGGGTCCGCTGTAGGGCAGGGGAAATTTCACAATGACCGAAATCCCAGAACACCTCCGCAAGCGAGCCGAAGAAGCTCGCCAGAAAGCAGCCGCCGAGGCCTCGGCGCCTGCCGAAGAACTCAGCGCCGAACAACAAGCCGCGGCGTCCAAGATTCCTGCCCATCTGCTCGAACGTTCGCGTGCGGCCAAGGCCAAGGGCGACGATGCCGGTAGTGGCGGGGGTGCGGTTGCAACTGCCAGCGCCTCGGCGGCCCCAGCCGACACTTCGGGAGCCCCCGTTCCCACTGGCCCGGGTGGCCATACCCAACGGCTGCTCACCGTCGTCAAGTCGGGATCTATCCAAGACGTCAAGAGCCTGCCCCAGGACAAGGTCCACACGTGGCCTCATCTTCTGGTGGTCGAGTTCGCGGCGGCCTTGTTCATCACTGCTTTCACGCTGATCTTCTCGATTTTCGTCAATGCTCCGCTACTCGAGCTGGCCAACTTCAACCAAACGCCGAACCCGTCCAAGGCGCCCTGGTACTTCCTCGGTTTGCAGGAACTGCTTACGATGTTTCACCCGATGGTCGCCGGCGTGACCATTCCGGGCATCGGACTGTTTGTGCTCATCTTGGCGCCCTATATCGACCGAAACCCGTCCACGAAGCCCGAGGATCGCAAGTTCGCGATCTCGTTGATGACGATCCATCTGATGTTCTGGTCAGTGCTCGTACTCATCGGCTCGTTCTTCCGAGGCCCCGGATTCAACTTCGTCTTCCCTTGGGAAGCCGGGTTGTTCTTCGAGCTGTAACCCAAGGAGGCATGGAAAATGCAGGTTGCTGTACTCGTAGTACTCATACTTCTCGCCGCGGTAGCTATCTTCGCGGGCGTTCAGAGCCGTCAAAGGAGTGGCGCGGTCGGTGTTTTGTCGCGCGAAACCAAGAAGCGCGACCGATCAGCCGAACTCGGCGACGCCGAAACTCTCACCGGTAAGCAGGTCGAGAAGGCGCTCGTGCTCGAGCGCAAAGCCGCGTCCAAAGAGTTGGCGCTCGCGGGGCGCGCTGCGCCGCCCGCACCTTACGTCCCGCCAGACCCCGAAGAGATCGGTGTTAGTCGCCGTCAGTTCTTCAACCGCAGCATCGTCGTAATGATGCAGCTTGGCCTCGGTGGGTTCGGTGCGGCCTGCATCGCCTTCCTCTGGCCCCAGGTCGGTGGCGGCTTCGGATCGGCGCTCAAGGTCGGTCTGGTAAGCGAGTTGCTTGGCGAGATCCGAGCCAACAACGGCTTCCTCTACAAAGCCGAAGGTCGCATGTGGCTCACCGAATACCCCAATGGTGCGGTCGAAAAAGCCCGCGAGGCTTATTCCGCACCGGAACTTTCGGGCATGGCCGCCGGGTTCGAGCATGGTCTCGATGGTGGCATCCTTGCCCTTTACCAGAAATGCCCGCACCTGGGTTGTCGTGTCCCGAGCTGCGGAACATCGCAATGGTTCGAGTGCCCGTGCCACGGCTCGCAATACAACCAGGTCGGCGAGAAGCGTGGTGGTCCTGCCCCTCGGGGTATGGACCGCTTCGCGATGACTGTCGACGCCTCCGGCACGCTGACCGTCGATACCGGCACCGTTATCCAAGGACCCCCGATCGGTACTAACACCACCGGTCAGGAAGCCGAAGGTCCGCACTGCATCGGCAAAGCCTCACACGGCTAGCCTCCGTCCGTCCCAACAGTTCAGAGAACCCTTCTTACGCGCATGTTGCTTGCTGCCACAAACACTCAACGCACCGTCGGCTTCGTCATTTTGGCGATTGTCTTCATCGGCGGACTGCTGTACATCTATTTCAACATTCGTGCGGCGCGCGACGAACTGGGCTCCGAGATCGAGCTGGCTTCGAACCGCAAGCCGTACTACGACGACGCCGAACTCGAGGGCCGTCGTCTGGACTCAGCGCTCGGGATAAGTCTCGTACTGCTGACCATTACCGCTGTCACCTTGCCGGTGTACTGGCTCGGCGAACCCGGTCGCCACGACGGTCGAGACCTCGATACTTGGCGGATTTTTGGTGATCGGGGCGAAGAGATGTATCTCGAAGGCGCCCAGTGTGTGAACTGTCATGGCCCCGACGGCAAGGGTGGCGCGGTCAATACGGCTATCACGACCAACTCCGGTCAGTTCGTCGCCCAGGTCAACTGGAAAGCGCCTGCTCTCAATACCGTGCTTTCGCGGTTCACCGAAGACGAAGTGCTCCACACTCTCAACTTCGGCCGCAACGGCGTGATGCCGGCTTGGGGTGCGGGCGGCGGTGGTCCGCTCACCGACCAGCAACTCGAAGAGGTCGTGTTTTACCTTCGGCGTATTCAAATCGACGAGGACACGATCCGCAGCGAAGTAGCCAGCGGCGTTCAAAGTGGTGCCGAAGACCTTCTCCTCGCCACCAGCAGTGCCGACTGGGCTGTAGCGGTTCGCGAGGCCGAGGCAGCAAAGGCGTCGACCGCGCAAGCAGTGCGCGAACTCAGTCGAACCGAGTTCGGTTTCGAGTGCACCGACGAGATCGAAGAATGCGTAGCCGATCAGGCCGCAGGCGATGCCTTGAGGACCGCAACCGCCGATTCGTTGGGTCCGCTAGAAGGCGCGGTCCAGGAATGGATGGCCGATGTCAATACGGCCAAAGCCACAGCCACCGACATGGCCGTTGCCGATAAACCGTCGCTCGGCGATGTCGGCAACGAGGATGCCCTCAGAGCGGCCACCCTCGAGATCCTCTCCACGCCCGGCTCCTTCGAGGGCCAAGAGGTCTACTTCCAGTACGGCGAGATCCTGTTCACCAACTCCGCTTCCAGCGGCACCTATAGCTGCGCTCGCTGTCACACGGCGGGCTGGTCCTACGACGCAACTTCGGACTACACGATCGAGCAGAACGGACACGACGGCGCTTTGCAAGAGTCCTACAACCAAGGTGGTGGCTTCTTTGGGCCCAACCTCACCGGCGGCACGTTGTTCGACCAATTCGAAACCGCAGCAAGCCAAGCCGACTTCATCGCCAAGGGTCAGACCATTGGTGTCACCTACGGTCGCGGTGGTTCTGGTGGTAACGGTCAGATGCCGGGCTTCGGTGGGGTCACCGAAGCCAAGCCGATAGGCCCCGGTTTGGGCGCCGGGTCCGGCGTTGAGTTCACCTATCCGGCCCTGCTCACCGACGAGCAGATCGATGCGATCGTTGCGTTCGAGAGGAACCTCTAATGGAGATGCTGCACCTCATTGCGGGTCTTGCCTGGGACCCCGAGATTCGCGGCTTCCTTGCCGTCCTGACCGGCATCGTTGTTCTCATGGGTTCGGTTTGGCTGGTCATCACCAGCAATCTCGGCTCGCGTCTCGGGACCCTCATCAGCCTGGCTGGCTTGTTCGGCTGGATGGCGATCATGTCGACCGTTTGGTGGATCTATGGCATCGGCTACAAGGGCGACTCGCCTCATTGGGTCGAGGTCGAGATCGTCGAAACGGCCGAGGCTCAGGGCGATCTCAACCTTGCCGCGCTCGACGAAGCGAATAACCTCCACAGCGAAAATTTGCCAGTGGCGTACGACCTCGTGGTCGCCGCGGCTGCCGATCTTGTAGACCAATACGGCGCCGACGCTCTGACCATGGACTCTGCGGGCCTGAGCAACAACGAGGCCGCCTATCTCGCCGAAATCCAAACGGCGTGGGCCGAGTACGGCACCGTCAGCGCCGACTCGCTCACCGCCGACCAGACGGCTGATTTGTCGGCCGACGCGATCGATGCGCTGGTCGCCGAGCGCCAACGGCAGCACGAAGCGGTGACCCTTTCGGAGCTTGCCGCGGTTGCTCCCGAGTTGATCAACCAGGATTCTCCCGACTTGGGCAATTGGACGCTGCTGTCCACCGCCGAAGCCGGTGAGGCACAGGCGTCAGCCATAGCCATGGTGCTGGCCAGCAACGACTTCGATTTCGCCTCCCAAGGCGACTTCTTGCTGCTGGATGCGTTCACAATCGGTGGAAAACGAGGTCTGCCCGAGGACCCCACGGTGATCGATCGTGTGTGGACCAAGATCCGAACGGCCGCCCAGATCAAACACCCCACCCGTTATGGCATTGTGCAACTCCAGGGCGTGAGCGAGGAGTCGGTCACCAACTTGCCGGGCCAGGCGCCCAAGAGGCCCGAGATCGACCCCGATAAACCCCTCGTGTCGGTGGTGATGGTCCGCGACCTCGGAAATCTCCGCAAGGTGCCAGCGTTCATCGCGATGGGTTCGCTCGTAATCTTCCTGGCCCTCTGTTACATGCTGCACGAACGGGACAAGCTTGTCATGGCCCGACGACGCGAGTTTTCCGAGGCCCACTAGATCATGCTTGGCCAGTACCTCCCCCTGCTGGCGCTCTTTGGACTCGCGGCGCTTTTCGCCGCGGGAAGCTTCATAGCGTCCGGCCTGCTCGCTCCTCGAGACCCGAGTGCCGCCAAAAGCGCGGCCTACGAGTGCGGAATTGTGCCAACTCGCGAAACTCCCGAACGATTTCCGGTTCGGTTCTTTCTGGTGGCGATGATCTTCATTGTATTCGACATCGAGATCATCTTCTTTTACCCGTACGCGGTGGCCTTCGGCGGCTTGGGCATATTCGGGTTAGTAGTAATCATGGCGTTCTCGTTCGCGGTGTTCGAGTCGTTCGTGTACCTGATCAGCAACGGTGCTCTCGAGTGGGGGCCGCTCAAGCAGGTCAGCCGGCCCGCTGGTTCGGTTAGTCCAGCCCGCACCGCAACTTCTACTGTTCGTCGAGTGGGACTAGAGAACCGCCCGCCGCAGGGCGACGACCAAGAGGCGGCCTGACATGCAGCTCCCAATAATCGGCGACACCAATGCTGTTGCCGAGTCCGGCCTCGAGGGCATGGACCACAACTTTCTTACCGGAAATATCGAGTCGCTGGTCAAATGGGCGCGGGCTCGAAGCTGTTGGCCCGCAACATTCGGGCTGGCCTGCTGCGCGATCGAAATGATGGCGTCGGGTGCTGCACACTACGACCTTGCTCGCTACGGCATGGAGGTCTTTCGGGCCTCACCGCGTCAAGCCGATCTGATGATCGTCGCTGGCCGAGTGTCGCAGAAAATGTCTCCCGTGCTGCGTCAGGTGTACGACCAGATGATGGAGCCCAAGTGGGTTATCTCGATGGGCGTATGTGCGTCTAGCGGGGGCATGTTCAACAACTACGCCATCGTTCAAGGCGTTGACCAGATCGTTCCAGTCGATGTTTACGCCCCTGGATGCCCACCCGGGCCCGAAACCCTCATGCACGCAATATTCACGCTGCACGAAAAAATTCAGTCAGGCGAACTCACCCAACGACGCGAAGCCAATGGTGGCGGCGCCCAGATCACCATCGAACAGCGCGACGGACAAACCGCCGGCCTTACCATCGGAGGCTGAAGTGAGCGAAGAAGAAGTTGCGGCCGCTGCGCCCGTCGCTCAGGCCGAATCGCGCTACGGAGCGTTTGTTGACGCCAACGCCGACGATCTGGTCCTTCATACCGACCCCGCGGGCTACTTGGAAGTCGCCAGCGCTGCTTGCGCCGACGGCTACGACCAGCTCATCGATCTGACCGCCGTCGACTATCTGACCTACGGCGGTCGGCGGTCGGTGCCCCAGGGTCTAACGGCCGAACGGTTCGAAGTAGTGACCCAACTGATCAATCATCAGCGTCGCGAGCGGCTTCGGATTCGTGTTCAGGTCCCGGCCGCAGACGCCACGGTGCCTACCATGTTCGATCTTTGGCCCGGCAGCGAAAATCTCGAACGTGAAGTGTTCGACATGTTCGGCATCGAGTTCGCCGACCATCCCGACATGAGCCGGGTGCTCATGCCCGAGGATTGGGTGGGTCATCCGCTCCGTAAGGACTATGCGGTTGGCTCCATCCCGGTCCAGTTCAAGAGCGCGAGCAACAACCGATGAGCATCACCGACGAAACCCTCGAAGAGTTGGTCGTGGACGGCGCCGAGCGAGTCCGCCGGCGGGGCGACGACGCTGCGGTGCTGCGTTTGTCCGAGGCCGAAGCAGCCCGTATCGGCAACGACCCGACCACGTCACTCGACGACAACCGGGTCATGCTCAACATGGGTCCGTCGCATCCGTCGACCCACGGCGTCTTGCGTCTAATGCTCGAGATGGAGGGCGAGACGGTTCTGCGGTCCAAGCCAGTGATGGGTTATCTCCATACTGGTATGGAGAAGCAGGCCGAACAGCTCACGTTCTTGCAAGGGTGCACCAATGTCACCCGCATGGACTACGCATCGCCACTCTTCTCGGAGCTGGCATTTTCTTTGGCTACCGAGAAACTTCTCGGTATCGAAGTGCCCGAACGGGCCACGTGGATCCGGATGTTGATGTGCGAGCTCAACCGGATGGCGTCACATCTTCTTTTCATGGCGACCAACGGCATGGATCTTGGCGCCGTCTCCATGATGATTTACGGCTGGCGTGAGCGCGAAGAGGTCTTGCGGTTCTTCGAAAAGGTCACCGGCCTGCGCATGAACCACAACTACATCCGCCCCGGCGGTGTGGCTGCGGATCTGCCCGACGGGTGGGTCGCCGACGTCGAACGCCTGCTCGAACTCATACCGCCTCGGCTCGAGGAGTACGACATCCTCATGACCGGCCAGCCCATCTGGCGCGAACGCCTGCAAGGCGTAGGTGTGCTCAACTTAGACGAGGCGCTGGCATTGTCGGCCACCGGTCCGATCTTGCGATCGACTGGATACGCGTGGGATTTACGCCGTGACGAACCGTATCTCGCTTACGAGGACGTCGAGTTCGATGTAATCGTCGGGAGTTACGGCGACTGCTACGACCGCTACGCGATCCGGCTCAACGAGATCCGCGAGTCGATGCGAATCGTTCGCCAGATTCTCGACAAGATGCCGACCGGCGACTATCGGGTGCAAGACAAGAAGGTCACCCCTCCACCGCGAGTCCGCATCGACCAGTCCATGGAAGCGCTCATTCATCACTTCAAGATCTTCACCGAGGGTTACAAAGTCCCCGAAGGCGAGGCCTACGCCTGCGTCGAGTCGCCGCGCGGCGAGCTTGGGGTCTACATCGTGAGCGATGGCAGTCCCACCCCTTATCGCATGCACGTTCGCGGTCCCAGCTTCATCAATGTCCAAACCATGCCCCACCTGATGCAAAACGGTCTTATCGCCGATGGCGTCGCCATCATCTCGTCCGTCGACCCCATCATGGGCGAGGTCGACCGATGATTGGATCTGTGCACCGAACTCGGGGTTATAGCACCGCAAACGGTGCACAAATCCAACAGGGGTGTTGCTGATGGGGTATTTCACCGCGGCGAACCTTGCTACGGCACACGACATTGTTGGGCGGTACCCGCGGGCGAAGTCGGCGCTGATCCCTTTGTTGCACCTAGCTCAGGAACAACAAGGCTGGGTTACCGACGACGCGATGCGCGAAATTGCCGAGCTCACCGACACGACCCCGGCCGAGGTCAAGGGCACCGGGTCTTTCTATGAGATGTTCAAGTTTCATCCGGTGGGCAAGTACGTAGTCAACGTATGCACCAACATTGCTTGTCAGGTGTTGGGCGGCGAAGAACTGTTGGCCCACGCCGAGCAGACCCTTGGGGTCAAGGCCGGCGGCACCACCGACGACGGCATGTTCACGATCGAGGATGTGGAGTGTGTCGCGGCTTGTACCGAGGCCCCTTGCCTGCAAGTCAACTATCGCTACCGTTTACGGGTCACCGAAGACGACTTCGATCAGATGATCGACGACATTCGTAACGGCGTCGCCGATGACGTACCCGAACACGGGACCCTGGCGATGGTCAGACAGACCATTCCCGCCGACCGCCTCGCCGGCATCTTTCCCCCCGAGCAAGCGTCGGAGGCTCCGGTTTGGCTAGCCCGCAATGATGTTGCGGCGAACGATGAGGGGACGGCCTGATGCCGACTCACACTTACGTACCGCACGCCCCCGGATACGTCGACAATGACGGACCGAAAATCGTCACTCGCCGGTTTCCGCTCGAGGACTCGTTCACGATGGAGCGCTACGAAGCGACCGGAGGCTACGACGGTCTTCGCAACGCCCTGACTCGCACGCCCGCTGAGGTCCACAGCGAGGTTCGGGACGCCACCGTTCTTGGCCGCGGCGGCGCCGGTTTCCCCGCCGGGATCAAGTGGGGATTTCTACCCCCCGGCAAATTTCCCTATTACTTGGTCGTTAACGGCGACGAGAGCGAACCCGGGACCTACAAGGATCGTCTGCTCATGGAGCGCGACCCTCATCAGCTGATCGAGGGTTGCCTAATTGCTTGCTACGCCCTCGGACTGCAGCAGTGTTTTCTGTACGTTCGCGGCGAGATGGCGCTGGCGCAGGAAAGAATCGCTCAGGCCCTCAACGATGCCTACGCCAAGGGCTATGTCGGCAAGAACATCATGGATACCGAGTTCAGCGTCGACATCGTGCTCACTTGGGGGGCCGGTGCCTACATCGTTGGTGAAGAGACGGCGTTGATCGAAAGCCTCGAAGGCAATCGTGGTATGCCTCGCCTCAAACCTCCGTACTTCCCTGCCGCCATTGGTCTGTACGGCCAGCCCACCATCGTGAACAACGTCGAGACGCTGGCCAACTTGCCGTGGCTGATGCTCAACGGCGCCACGCAGTACAAGACCTATGGCTCCGAGAAGTCGCCGGGCACTCGTCTGTTTGCGGTTTCGGGGCACGTAAAACGTCCCGGCGTGTACGAGGTTGAGCACGGCGTCACCAGTTTTCGCGACCTTCTGTATGGCGACAACTTCTGCCAAGGCATCCGCGACGGTCACGAGCTCAAGATGTTCGTACCCGGCGGTGGCTCGGCCCCTTGGTTCTTCGAGGAGCAACTCGATCTGCCGCTCGAGGCCGGTCCGGTTGGTGCGGCCGGTTCGATGCTTGGCTCCGGGGCCATCGTCGTGATGGACGAAACGGTCGACGCTGTCAAGGCGGCGCTGCGTCTCGTGAGGTTCTATGCCCGCGAGTCGTGTGGCAAGTGCACACCGTGCCGGGAAGGCACGACTTGGGAAGAGCGGGTTTTGCAACGCATTCTCGAAGGCGAGGGTCGCCCGTCCGACATCGACATGTTGCTCGATATCGCCGACAACATCAGCCCGGGACCGTATCCCGTGGCCGCTGATCCCAACCAGAGTCTCGAGGCGATCCCGTTTCCGCCTCGCCAGACCACCATCTGTCCGCTCGGGCCGTCGTCGGTCGCCCCGATTGCGTCGACGATTCGCCGGTTCCGCCACGAGTACGAAGCAAAGATCACCAAACGCGACACCATCCCCGTGAGCGCGGCGCCAGTGGAGGTCGACGCGTGACCGACGTGAGTAACGAAATCAGCACTGTCAGCGTCACTGTTAACGGCACCGAAATTGCCGCCAACCCGGGCGAACTGCTGATCGATGCGTGTGACCGTACCGGTACCCACATTCCAAGGTTCTGCTACCACGAACGCATGCAGCCGGTCGGCATGTGTCGGATGTGCCTGGTCGAAGTCGACACCGGTCGCGGTCCCGCGTTGCAGCCCAGTTGCATGCTTCCGGTGAGCGAGGGCATGACCGTCGACACCGAGTCCGAGCTCACCAAGAAAGCTCAGGATGGTGTTCTCGAGTTTCTTTTGATCAACCATCCTCTTGATTGTCCGGTCTGTGACAAGGGCGGCGAATGCCCGCTGCAGGACCAAACCGTTGCTTACGGCCCGGGCGAATCTCGAATGGTCGAAGAGAAGCGGCACTACGAAAAGCCGCTGCCGATCAGCGACACGGTCTACCTCGACCGCGAGCGTTGCATTCTTTGTGATCGTTGCACCCGGTTTGCCGACGATGTCGCGGGAGACAAGCTGATTCATTTCATGGATCGGGGTAACAACACTCAGGTCAATACGTTCCCCGACGAACCGTTCGCCTCGTATTTTTCTGGCAACACGGTGCAGATTTGTCCGGTCGGGGCGCTTACTGCGAAGCCGTACCGGTTCAAGGCTCGCCCTTGGGATTTGGAAGAAACTGTTTCGACGGCATGGACCGACTCGGTTGGTTCGAGAGTCACGGTGCAGTCGTCACGCAACAAGGTTTTGCGTTTGCTGGGCGTCGATGCCGACCCGGTCAACTGGGGTTGGTTGTCTGACAAAGAACGGTTTGGTTTCGAGGCGCTCAACAGTGACGACCGGTTCGGCGCGCCGATGGTGCGTGAGGGCGACGAACTTGTCGCCACCGGCTGGGCTCCCGCTCTTGGTTCGGTGGCCGACGCCCTGAGCGATATAGATCCGACCCGGCTAGCGGTGATCGGTGGGGCTCGGCTCACCAACGAGGCGCAGTATGCCTGGGCCAAGCTGGCCAAGGGTGTGCTGGGCACCGACAATGTCGATGCTCAGATGGGCGACGGACTCGCCCCCGAAGTAGTGCTCGGTTTGCCTCGCGCCACGATCAACGATGCCTGCCGCGCTGGCGGCACGATCATCTTGGTCGGCCCGGACCCCAAAGAAGACCTCGGAGCGCTCTATCTCCGCCTTCGCCACGCGGTGGTGCACGATGGCGCCACGCTGATCGAACTCACTCCTCATCGCGGCGGGCTTAGTTCGATCGCTGCGCATTCTTTGCACCCTCGTCCCGGCGAAGTAGCTGATCTCGCCGCGGCCTTGGTTGCCGCCACCACCGGCACCGCGGCCGATGCTTCTGGCGTCGCGGCGGCCGATATTGCCAACGCCGCCATGGCGATCGCGGGCCCGGTAACGGTCGTGCTTGGTCGAGCTTCATTGGCCGAGTCGGCCGATGCAGTAGCTGATGCGGCTCTTGCGCTGTCACAGATCGAAGGGGTGTCGTTTTTGTCGGCGCTTCGTCGCGGCAACGTGCATGGCGCTCTGGATATGGGCCTCGCGCCTGGCTTGTTGCCGGGCCGGACCACGCTCGAAGCAGGCGGCGAACGCTTGGCCGAGGCATGGGGTTCGGTACCGGAGTCGGCGGGGCTCGATACGGCCGGGATTTTGGCCGCCGCGGCCGACGGCCAGATCGATGTCCTCGTCCTTCTGGGCGCCGATCCGCTCAACGACTTCCCCGACCGTGATGTCGCCGAAGCGGGCCTAGCCGGTGCCGGTCGAGTCATCTGCGTCGAGACTCTTCCCAACGAGTCCACCCGTCGCCATGGCGATCTCGTGCTTCCCGCCGCGGCGCCCACCGAGGTCAGTGGCACGTTCACCAATCTGGAAGGCCGGGTCAGCGTGTGCACCCAGCGGGTGACCCCGCCCGGCACGGCCCGCCCCGACTGGATGATTGCGGCCGAGATCGCCAACCGCATCAGCGCCGATTTGGCGTTCGATTCCGAGGCCGCGATCCGGGCCGAACTGGCGTCGGTCTCGCCGGTGCATTCGGGTCTCACCGAGGATGCTCTTTCAGAGACCCGCATCGATGGGCTATTGGTTGATGGTCGCGGCGACATCGCCCCGCCGGCTGCATCGGGATCTAGCGGACCGGCCAACGATGCCTATTCGTTGCGCCTTGTCGCCACCCGGCGCATGTACGACGCCGGCACCGCGTTGCAAGCGAGTCCATCCAGCGCGGGATTGGCTGGCTCGATCGAGCTTCGGCTCAGCCCGACCGACTTCGACAAGCTTGGTGTCGACAACGGATCGATGGTCAAGCTGGTTTCCGGTCGCGGCGAATTGTCGGTTCCGGCCGTTGCCGATCCCGGCGTGCCAGCGGGCTCGGCGGTCGTGCCGTATCTCGCTCCTGGTTCGGGAGCCAACCAACTGATCGATAGTTCTGCTGCGGTCACCGACGTACGAGTGGAGCGGGCATGATCTTTGCTGCTGATCCCCTGTACCTCGGCGACATTGGCTGGGGCGACGTTGGCGTCACGATGCTCAAGGTCGTCGTGGCCTTTGTATTCCTGCTCATCTCGGTGATGTTGATGGTGTGGTTCGAGCGCAAGCTCATCTCCGACATGCAGAACCGCATCGGACCGAGCATCGCTGGTCCGTGGGGCATTCTTCAAACCCTGGCCGACGGCATCAAGCTGTTCTTCAAGGAAGATTCGGTGCCCGATAACGCCGACCGGTTCGCCTTCAAGTTGGCGCCGTACTTGTCGCTGGTCCCGGCGTTCTTGGTGTTTGCGATCGTCCCGCTTGGTGGTGATTTCAACCGTAAGGACGCTACCGACGGCGTCGTGTCGATGTTTGGTCGCGACACGTTCTTGCAGGTCGCCGATCCGCCCATCGGCATTTTGTTCTTCTTGGCGATGTCGTCGATTGCGATCTACGGCGTGATGCTGGCCGGCTGGGGATCGGGTTCCAAGTATCCGCTTCTGGGTTCGGTGCGAGCATCGGCTCAAATGGTGTCGTACGAGGCGGCGTTGGGGTTGGCCGTGGCTGCGGTTGTGCTGCAGACCGGTTCGTTGTCGAGCCACGACATGGTTGTCGATCAGGCCGGCAACGGGTTTGGTGGGTTCTTCCCCAACTGGAACCTCATCACTACCGGGTTCGTCCCCTTCGTAGTATTTCTGATCGCCGGGACCGCCGAACTCAACCGTCCGCCGTTCGATTTGGTCGAGGCCGAGCAAGAACTGGTGGGCGGGTTCCACACCGAGTATTCGTCGATCCGGTTCGCGCTGTTTTTCTTGGCCGAGTTCATGAACACGATCACCATGTCGGCGATCATCGTGTTGATGTTCTTGGGCGGTCCAGCCGGTCCGGCCCTGTTCTTGCCACAGGGTTGGTGGATCGGAACTCTCTGGTTCTTCGCCAAGTTGTTCATCTTCTTGTTCATGTTCGTCTGGTTCCGAGCGACTCTGCCTCGGTTCCGTTATGACCAGCTCATGGATCTCGGTTGGAAGTTCCTCATTCCGATTTCTCTCGCCTGGTTCTTGTTGCTGGCTGGCCTCAGGGTCGGTGACGAAAACAATTGGAGCCGCCAGACCACTTTCTTGTTCTCGTTTGGCTTCCTTCTGGTTTGTTCACTGCTCGCCACCATGCTCGGAGCGGCGATAGGTCACGCCCGATCCGAACGCATCGAAAGCCAGGAGGCCAACCGTGGCTGAAGGCAACTCAATTTTCGACTACCTGCGGGGCTTCAAGGTCACGTTCAACAAGCTCTTCGAAGAGCGGGTCACCGGCGATTACCGCGGTGGCAAAGCCAAGCCGGGCGCACCTGACGAAAAGCGACCGAAGCCCGACCGGATGCACGGTCGCCACGTCCTCAACCGCTACGAGGACGGCATGGAGAAATGCATCGGTTGCGAGCTGTGTGCCGGGGTTTGTCCCGCCAAGTGCATCTATGTGCGCGGCGCCGACAACGACCCAGCCGCACCAACGTCACCGGGCGAGCGCTTCGGCTATGTCTACGAGATCAACTACCTGCGCTGCATCCATTGCGACTTGTGCGTCGAGGCTTGCCCGACGCAAGCCATTACCGAGTCCAAGCTGTTCGAGTTCTCTTTCACGCACCGCTCCGACGCCATCTACACCAAGAACGAATTGGTGGTTGACGATGATGGCATGCCTCAGAAGATGCCGTGGGAAGACTGGCGTGAGGGCGACGACAAGATGACATCGGGCTGGATGCGAGCTACGTCGTCGGCCGGCGATCATCGTTACGAAGGCACGGTGCATTGGGCGGGCGAGCTGGGTTATGGCGTCCGATCCCCCGAACAGGGGCAGGCCGCCGGCGTTTATTCGGAAGGGTCCAGCAATGACTGAGCTGTTGGTCTTCATCGCTGGCGCGTCGCTGATCATTGTTGGTGCGTTGGGAGTGGTTCTGTCGAAGAACCCGGTGCACTCGGCGCTGTTCTTGATCCAAACGCTCATGGGCGTGGCCGTGCTGTTTGTGCTGCAAGGCGCTCATTTCCTGGCCGCGGTGCAAGTTGTTGTGTACGCCGGAGCGATTGTCATCTTGTTCTTGTTCGTGATCATGTTGCTCGGCGTCGACAAGGCTGAGGAGCTCGGTGTCGATCCGATTGCTGGTCAGCGACCGGTTGCCGCCATTGCCGGTGCCGGCCTGCTGGCGACCGGCTTGGTCATCATGATTGGCGCGGTCGATGGTGCGACCGGAACTGTCCAGAGTTCTGGTGCCGAAACGGCTCTCAACAATTCGTTTACCGATATCGAACGGATCGGACGGGTCTTGTTCAGCGATTATGTGCTCGGCTTCGAAATCACCGCGGCTTTGCTCACCATCGCGGTGATCGGTGCGGTGGTGCTGACCCGAACTTTGTACTCTTCGCTGCTGCTTGACGAGCTCGAGCCGGGCTCCACCGAGTCGGTGTCGCTTGCTCCTCACGGTGGCAACGACAGCGATCTTGATGCCGGCGAGTCCGACGGAGGCCACTGATGTTCGCGGCGATCGAAGTCACAACGTCGTATTACCTGATCTTGTCGGTCGTGATGTTTGCGATCGGGGCGGTTGGGGTGCTGGTGCGTCGCAATCCGTTGGTGATGTTCATGTGTGTCGAGCTGATGCTCAACTCCGTCAACGTGTCGTTCGTGGCCTTTGGAGCCGACCTCAACGATGTTGGCGGCCAGATATCGGTGTTCTTTGTTTTGGTGGTCGCCGCCGTCGAGGTCGTGGTCGGCCTTGCTCTTGTTGTTGCTATCAACCGACGGAGGCCCGATGCCACCGCCGATGACGTTTCTTTGCTGAGGGGCTGACCGTGCTCGAAGCTGCATTTTTGATCCCTGCGTTTCCGCTCGCGGGATTTCTCGCAATTCTGATCTTTGGCCGCCGTCTCGGCGAGCCCGGAGCGGGCTGGCTGGCAACCGCGGCGATGGGCGGATCGTTCGCGTCAGCGCTAACGGTATTTGTTGGTTTGCTTGGCGAAGATGTCGAGTCGAGGCGCTACGTCCAGACCTTGTGGGAATGGGTTCCGGCCGGCGACTTCTCGGTTGATGTCGGTTTCTTGATCGACCCCCTGGCGATCACGATGACGTTGTTCGTCACCGGTGTCGGTGCGTTGATTCATCTGTACTCGATCGGGTACATGCATGGTGACGCCAACTTCTCGAAGTTCTTCCTCTACCTCAACCTGTTTGCCTTCTCGATGCTCATGCTGGTGCTGGGCGACAACATGTTGATCACCTTCCTTGGCTGGGAAGGGGTCGGGGCCTGCTCGTACTTCCTCATTTCTTTCTGGTTCACCGAAGAAGCCAACGCCACGGCCGGCAAGAAGGCGTTTGTGACCAATCGCATTGGCGACTGGGGCTTCATGGTCGCCATGTTCTTGCTGTTCACGACGATCGGCTCGATTCAGTACGTCGACATCTTTGGCCATGCCGGCTCGCTTTCGCAGACCACTGCCACTGCCATCACCGTGTTGATCTTTGTGGGCGCGGCGGGCAAGTCGGCCCAGTTTCCCCTGTATCTGTGGCTCCCCGACGCTATGGCTGGTCCTACTCCGGTGTCGGCGCTGATCCACGCTGCCACCATGGTCACCTCGGGCATATATCTTCTCACCCGCGTCAACCCGATCATTGCCGAGTCGGCGGCGTGGGCGCCTTCGATGATTGCTTGGGTCGGCGTCGGCACCGCGCTGTTTGCCGCAACTATCGCGCTGGCCCAAAACGACATAAAGAAGGTTTTGGCGTACTCGACCGTTAGCCAGCTTGGTTACATGTTCTTGGCGGTCGGCACCGGCGCCTACGTTGCCGCGATCTTTCACATGGTCACCCATGCTTTCTTCAAGGCGCTGTTGTTCCTGGGGTCTGGCTCGGTCATTCACGGCATGGACGACGACCAAGACATGCGTCACTACGGCGGTCTACGCAAACTGATGCCGATCACTTCGGCCACGTTCATCGTTGGCTGGTTGGCCATTGCCGGCGTGCCGCCCTTTGCCGGCTTTTGGAGCAAGGACGAGATCCTCGCTCATGCCTACGCCGACAACAAGGCGTTGTGGGCCATTGGCTTGATCACCGCCGTGCTCACCGCGTTCTACATGAGCCGTCAGGTGTTCATGACTTTCTTCGGCGAGTCACGGTTCGCTGATGTCCGGCCCGAAGAGATCGAGTTGGTTTGGCAAGGCCGAGTCGATTCTGCCAACGAGGCGCTGGCCCAATCTGAGGGCGGAATTGCTACCGCCGAAGAGTCGATTGCCAAAGCGACCGAAAAGCTCGACAAGGCCAACGAGAAGTTGGCCACGCGCCAGGCCGAACTCGACGAGGTCGATCAGTCCGACGAGAAGGCGTTCGACAAGGCCACCAAGAATCTCGAAAAGGCCAGCGACGGCGTCGCCAAAGCCCAGGCCGGCGTCGACGAAGCTTCTCCGGCGGTGGATGCTGCTCGTGCCGCGATCGCCGCCGCTCGCTCCAATGTCGACACTGTCGTTGCCGCCGCGGCTGCGGGTGGATCCGATCCGTCTCAGATCGCCGACGAAGATCTTCCCGACGCGGTCAAGGCCCGCCGCGAGTATCACCCCCACGAGTCGCCGTGGCAGATGACCTTGCCGCTTGTCGTGTTGGCGGTGGCCGCCGTTGTGGCCGGCGCGATGAACCTTCCGTTCAGCGCCGACCTGCATTTCCTTGGCGATTGGCTCGAACCGTCGTTGTTTGGCAACGAGGCTCATCTCAACGCCGGGGGCGGGACCTTGTGGGTGTTGGCCTCGATCGCAGTTGTGGGCGGCGTGCTCGGTATTGCTGCGGCCTACGCCATCTATCTGCAGAATCGAATCCCTGCTTCCAAAGTCGAACCGGCGATACTCGCCGATGCGTGGCGTTACGACTCGTCGGTGGCCAAGTTCATGGGTGGCCCCGGCCGCAAGTTGTTCGACTTTGTTGCCTGGTTTGATGCGACCATCATCGACGGCGCCGTGAACGGTGTTGGTCGGGTCGTGCGGGCCGCGGGCGCCGATATGCGGTCGATCCAGACCGGGATGGTGCGCACGTATGCCGCCATGGTTTCGATAGGTGCAGTCGCACTAATTTGTTGGTTCCTCGTCAGGACGTCGTTGTAATGCACTCCCTTCTCGCCGCCGAGTCGGCTGTTTCTTTTCCGGTCCTGAGCACCATCGTCGTGTTGCCAATGCTCGGCGCTTTGGTCCTGTTGCTGTTGCCGAACAGTCGGCCCGATCATTTCAAGCAGGTGGCTTTCCTGGTGAGCGGTGTTGTAGCTGCTCTAATCGGTTGGGTGATGGTCGAGTTCCAGACCGCTCACGCCGCCGATTTCCAGTTTGTCGACCACGCCAACTGGATCGAGAGCCTGCGCATCTCGTGGACCCTCGGCATCGACGGCATTTCGTTGTGGTTGGTGGTGTTGACCGGTGCGTTGTTCCCGCTCGCCATCATTGCCATCGACGCCGAGCACACCCCGAAGGCCTACTACGCCTGGTTGTTGGTGCTCGAAGGCGGATGTCTTGGCGTATTTCTTGCCCTCGATCTGTTCGCCTTCTTCGTATTCTTCGAGATCGTGCTGGTGCCGATGTATTTCCTCATCGGACAGTGGGGTCACGGCGAACGGGCTTACGCGGCCACCAAGTTCTTCATCTACACGATGGTCGGGTCGGCGCTCATGCTGGTCGGCATCTTGGCGACGGCGTTTCTCACCGCGGCCGAGACTGGTAATCCGGTCACGTTCGACTTGGTCGAGTTGGCCAACACCCAGGCTCTCGCCACCAACACGGCCCGCTGGATCTTCTTGTCGTTTGCTCTGGCCTTCGCGGTCAAGGTGCCTTTGTTCCCGGTTCATACTTGGCTACCCGACGCCCACACCACCGCACCGACGGCCGGTTCGGTGATTCTCGCTGGCGTGATGCTCAAGCTCGGCACCTACGGTTTCTTGCGTTTCGGCATCTTCTTGTTCCCAGAAGCTGCGGTTTACTTCGCTCCCGCTCTGGTCACGCTCGGTACGGCCGGAATCATCTATGGCGCGGTTGTGGCCACGATGCAGCGCGATCTCAAACGGCTCGTGGCCTACTCGTCGGTTGCTCACCTTGGCTTCATCATCATTGGCACCTTCGCCCTAAACACCGAGGGACTAGAGGGCGGCTTGTTGCAGATGGTCAACCATGGTGTCTCGACGGGCGCCCTGTTCTTGCTGGTGGGCATGATCTACGAACGTCGCCACACCCGCGAGATTGCCGAGCTTGGTGGTCTACAGAAACCGGCGCCGATCCTGGCCGCGGTGTTCATGATCGTGATGTTGTCGTCGATTGGCCTGCCGGGCCTCAACGGTTTCGTTGGCGAGTTCTTGGTGTTGATCGGGGCGTTCGCCGCTCATCGCTGGTGGGCAGTGGTCGCGGCCACCGGCGTCATCCTCGCCGCGCTCTATCTGCTTTGGGCCTACCAGCGGGTGTTCCATGGTCCGGCCGCGGGCGATAACGCCACGATGAAAGACCTCACTTGGTCCGAGGGACTCATCATGGTGCCCTTCCTTGCGGCCATTGTGTTCATGGGGGTTTACCCCAAGCCGGTGATCGAACGCATGGAACCCGCCGTTGATGCCTTGATCGCTCACGTCGAAGCCAACGTCGACGGTTTCCAAGAACCAACGGCCGACCTCTTGCCCCCGATCGAACTCGACCAGCTAAGCGAGTTGGGTGTCACGGGCCATCAGGGAACCGAGGAGGCCGGATGATGCTGGCACAAAGTGCGAGTCCGGTCGTTACCCCCGACATTGCCTGGGATGGCGTGTTGCCGCTGGCCATTCTTGGTATCGGCGCTTTGCTGTTGGTGATGTTTCGGTCGGTCGTCAAGAGCCTGCCCGACCACTTCCAAAGTCGAGCAGTGCAGGCGGTTGGTGCCGCCACGGTGCTTGCGATGTGGGTCGCCGGCGGCTATTCGGGCAACGACGTGCCTTTGGCGAGCGTGCGCTCCGATGTTGGAGACATCGTCTTTTATGTCGGGTTGGTAGTGATGATGGCGCTGGCCGCGTGGCTCGTCGGATATCTCCAACTAGGACTAGATGCTGCGGTCACTGCCGGCATCGGGCTTAGCTCGCTTTCGGCCACATGGGCGTTGTGGAACGACCGTCTGGCCAACGAGGGCTCGTTCAACGCCATTGGCGACCAGTTCGGAGTCGACGGTTTCTCGCTGGTATTCACCGGGATTATGGCCATCGCGGTGGTGCTGGTTGCCTTGCTACTCGACTCGTACCTTCGGCGCGAAGGTATCGATGGCGTCGAGATGTATGTCCTCATGTTGTTCTCGGCGGCCGGTGGGGTGGTCATGGCCGGAGCCAACGACCTCATCGTGTTGTTCTTGGGCCTCGAGACTCTTTCGATCGCCGCATACGTCATGGCCGCCATGCACATTCGTCGCTCCGAGTCTCAAGAGGCTGGACTCAAGTACTTTGTCCTCGGTGCGTTTGCGTCAGCGTTTCTGCTTTACGGGATCGCGCTGACCTACGGCGCGACCGGTTCGACCAACCTGATCGAAATACGTTCTTTCCTCGACACCGCGCTTTTGATCGATAACGGCTTGTTGATGGCCGGATTTGCGATGTTGCTGGTCGGGTTTGGTTTCAAGGTGGCGGCTGCTCCGTTCCATGCGTGGACCCCCGACGTCTACCAGGGGTCTCCCACGCCGGTCGTGGCTTTCATGGCCTCTGCGGTCAAGGCCGCCGGTTTTGCCGCTCTCGTGCGCGTCTTTGTTGTGACCTTCGGGGGCTACGCGACCGACTGGCAGCCGGCGGTTTACGCCTTGGCTCTACTCACGTTGGTGGTTGGATCGTTCCTCGCAATTGTGCAACGCGACGCCAAACGAATGTTGGCCTATTCGTCGATCAGCCACGCGGGGTTCATCCTGGTTGGTGTGCAAGCCGCGAGTCCCGATGGCACCGCCGCGGTTGCTTTCTATGCGGTGGCTTACACGTTCTTGGTGATCGGCAGCTTCGGGGTGTTGTCGCTGGTCTCGGGCCCTGGCGATCGAGCAACGAGCCTCGACGATCTGGATGGGTTGTCGAAGCGCCGCCCCGCGTTGGCTTTGGCCCTGACGATATTCTTGTTGGCTCAGGCTGGTGTGCCGCTGACCTCTGGTTTTGTGGCCAAGTTCGAAGTAATTGGTGCCGCGGTCGAGGCCCGTTCGTTCTGGCTGGCCATAGCGGCCATGCTCACGGCGGTCGTTTCGGCGTTCCTGTATCTTCGGATCGTGTTGGCCATGTATCTCGGCACCGCCGACCCCGAGGCCGAACCAATTCAGATCCCGCGTGCCGCGGCTGTTGCGATTGCCATTGCGGTGCTTGTCACCGTTGGCCTCGGCATTGCCCCTGGCGAACTCGACTCGGTCGCCCGTGACGCGATCCCTCAACTGGTGGCTGCGGGCTGATCCCCGTCATTGCCGCTTCAACGAGAGTGTTACCAACAAACCACTCACAATCCGGGCGATCGAAGCCGGGTGGAGGTAGCCTCTCGGCGCTGGGAAACCCTGTCCCGGCTTTGTTCTGCCCAAAACTGTCTGAGTAGGCTCACCACTCGTGTCGGATTTTCTACGTAGCTATCTCACCGTCGGCATCTTCGGATTGGTTGGCGTTGCCTTGGTTGGTGTCTTCTTGGTCATCGGCCGCATTTTGCGACCCAATAATCCCAACCTGGCCAAGACCGAAGCCTACGAATCGGGTGTCGACCCGACCGGCAACATGTGGTCGCAGGCCAACATCCGCTACTACATTTTTGCTCTTCTCTTCGTCATGTTCGACGTAGAGGCCGTATTCATCTTTCCGTGGGCGACTCGCCTCGAGACCTATGGCCTGTTCGGGCTGGTCGAGATGGCGATCTTCATCTTCATCCTCTTGCTGGGTCTTCTTTATGCCTGGCGCAAGGGAGTCCTCAAGTGGGCCTAGTCGAGTCGGGGAAGATCCCCAAGCCGATTACTTCCTTGCTCAATATGAGCCGGAAGTATTCGATGTGGGTTTATCAGTGGGGTTTGGCCTGCTGTGCCATCGAGATGGGCGCGGCGTTTGCGTCGCCGCGTTACGACGTGATGCGCCTAGGGGTCATTCCGCTGCCGGCGAGCCCCCGCCAAGCCGACCTAATTGTGGTTTCGGGCACCGTCACCGACAAGATGGTGCCTTCGGTCAAACGTCTCTACGAGCAGATGCCCGAACCCAAGTACGTCATCTCGATGGGTTCGTGCGCCAACTGTGGCGGCCCGTACTGGGATTCGTACTCCGTCACCAAGGGCGTCGATCAGATCATTCCGGTCGACGTGTATGTGCCGGGCTGCCCGCCCCGACCCGAAGCTCTGCTCGAGGGCATCGTGTTGTTGCAGGAACGGATTCAGAACGAAGATATGGCCGAGCGTTGGAAGGGTGAGCCGATTGTCGTCGACTGACACCCCCACCGAAGACGAAGAAGTGGCTGTGGTCGACACTGCCCGAGCCGACCTTCTGGCCCAACTCACTGCCCATCTGGGCGACGATCTGGTCGATTCTCATCTTGCCCCCGGCGACGACCTCACCATCAGGGTCACGCGTGATGCGTGGGTCGGGGTGGGGGAGTACCTCAAGTCCGGCCTCGGCTTTCAGTACTTCAGCTTTTTGTCGGGCATCGACTGGTTGCCTTCGCCGTTCGGTCGCGACATGGACGCCCAGGTCGACGTGCAGATGTCAGCCGAAGCCCCCGAAGACCCTGATGCAACGATCGAGCAGGGTCTGGCCGGCGGCGAAACCCGGTTCCAGGTGTTTGCTCGCGTCAACGACATCGTGAACAGCCTCGGCGTCACTCTCAAGGTCGATCTTCCCGACGACGACTTGTCGGTTCCCAGCTGGGTCGGCGTCTACGCCGGGGCCGACTGGCACGAACGCGAAGCGTGGGAGATGTACGGCATTACCTTCACTGGCCACCCAGGCTTGCGCCATATCTATTTGCCGGGCGATTTCGAAGGCAACCCGTTGCGTAAGGACTATCCGCTGTTGGCTCGCCGCATGAAGCCTTGGCCCGGCATTGTCGACGTGGAACAGTTGCCCGAAGAAACGAGCGGCGAATGACGACTCTGAGCGATCGCGAACAACTGAGCTACATCGCGGCGCAGGCCGCCGACGCCCGCGTCAATGTCGAACTCGAGACCGAGGGTATGACCCTCAACCTGGGTCCGCAGCATCCTGCTACTCACGGCACCTTGCGAATCGTCGCCAAGCTCGACGGCGAGCAGGTGATTGCCGTCGACCCGATCATGGGTTACATGCATCGCGGCTACGAGAAGTTGGCCGAGGTTCGTACTTATCCGCAGGTCACGACGCTGATCAACCGCATCGATTGGGTTGGCAGTTTTGCCAACGAGGTGCCGTTTATTTTGGCGGCCGAGAAGTTGATGGAGGTCGAGGCGCCGCCTCGTGCTCAGTGGATTCGAACGATCCTGTTCGAGTTGAGCCGCATCGCCAACATCTCTTTGTTCCTCGGCGATATGGGCTTGCAGGTCGGTGCGGTTACGCCGGCGTTCTTTGCGTTCCGCGACCGCGAGCACGTCCTTAATCAGATCGAAGCGGTCACGGGTGGTCGGTTCCACCCGAACTTCGACCGCATTGGCGGACTCAAAGACGATCTCCCCGCCGGTTGGATCACCGAGACCAAGCGCACCATGAAGAAGATGCGCCAGTTCTGCGACGAGATGGAAACGCTCGTGCAGGGCAACGAAATCTTCGAGGCCCGCACCCGAGGCATTGGTGTGATTCCCGCCGACATCGGTCTCAACTACGGTTTGTCGGGGGCCAACATCCGCAGCTCCGGTGTCGACTGGGATGTCCGCCGCGATAATCCTTGTGGTCTGGTTCACAGCGAACTCGACTGGAAAGTCTGGACTCACCCCGACGGCGACTCGTTTGCTCGGTTCTGGGTGCGGCTCCAAGAGGTTCGCGAGAGCACCAAGATGGTCGACCAGTTGCTCGACGGTTTGCCGTCGGGGCCGATCATGGCCAAGGTGCCGCGCATCATCAAAGTGCCAGCCGGTGAGGCCTATGTCGAAACCGAAAACCCGCTCGGTGTGATGGGCTATTACATCGTCTCCAAGGGCGATCTCACTCCCTTCAGGGTCAAGATCCGTTCGGCGTCGTTCAACAACGTCTCGATTACGCCGTGGTTGCTGAAGGGTGTCTATGTGCCCGATATCATCACGATCTTGGGTTCGTTGTACTTCATTTTGGGAGACATCGACCGGTGAGCACCATGATCTTTGGCGAACTCGCCTATTGGCAACAGACCGGTATCCGCGTCGGCGCGGGCCTGGCTGCGGTGTTGCTGGTGGCCGGCACACTGGTGTACCTGCACTTGTTCAAACTGGTGTCGTTTATGCAGAGCCGGTTGGGGCCTATGGAAGCCGGCCCGTTCGGCTCGCTGCAATTGCTGGCCGAGGTCGGCAAGTTCTTGCAAAAGGAAGACATCTTCCCGCGCAAAGCCGACAAGTTTGTCTTTGCTGCGGCGCCGTTCGTAATCCTCATGTCGACGTTCTTGTTGGTCGTGGTTGTCCCTGGTGGCCCCGACGCCTTGTTCATCGACTCCGAGCTTGGCATCTATCTCGCCATGGCGGTGTCGTCAGTGTCGGTGATCGGCATCTTGATGGCTGGCTGGGGCTCGGCTTCGAAGTACTCGCTGCTCGGTGGGCTGCGAGCCACTGGCCAGCTCATCGCCTACGAACTGCCGCTCATCTTGGCTGTGGTCGGTGTGGTTATCCAGGCCGGAACCATGAACATGCAAGACATCGTGTTTGCCCAGGCCAACGGTGAGATATTTGGTTGGGGCGCAATCGGCAACCCCTACATCCTCACTCAGGGCGTGGCGTTCCTTGTCTTCATGATCGCCATGCAGGCCGAACTCACCCAGACCCCGTTCGACATGCCGATCGCCGAGTCCGAACTCGTAACCGGCTACATGACCGAGTATTCGGGCATGCGGTTCTTGTTGTTCTTCATCGGCGAATTCGCGACCGCCGGGGTTTTCTCCGCCATCGCCGCCGTGCTGTTCCTGGGTGGCTGGTACATCCCCGGCATCGACCCGACCGACAACATCATGAACGTGCTCGGGCCGCTGGTGATGCTCACCAAGATCGTGGTTCTCACCTTCTTGGTGTTCTGGTTCCGATTCACCTTCCCCCGCTTCCGTGAAGATCAGCTACAGCGGATCGCCTGGAAGTTCCTCATCCCCGTCGCGCTTGCCAACATTGTGGTGACCGGCATTCTCAAGGTCGCCTTTTAGGACTCGTTATGGGACTCGTACCTGGACTCATCAAAGGCCTTGGCGTCACCGGCGGTACCTTGCTGCGCACGGTATTCCCCGATGGTCTCAAGAAGCCCATACCCAACCCGGTCAAGGGCGCCGAAACCGTGCAGTATCCGCACGAGAAAGAAGCACCCCCAACCCGGGCTCGCGGCGTTATTGCCCTGCACGAAGAGAACTGCACCGCGTGCATGCTGTGCGCTCGCGAATGCCCCGATTGGTGTATCTACATCGAGGGCCACAAGGAGAAGGCTCCTCCTCGGCGAGCGGGCGGTAAGCCTCGCCAGGTCAATGCTCTTGATCGATTCGATATCGATTTCGCGCTTTGTATGTATTGCGGAATCTGTGTCGAGGTCTGCCCGTTCGAGGCACTGTTCTGGAGCCCCGAGTACGAGTTTTCCGAGCCCCGCATCGCCGATCTGCTCCACGACAAGTCGCGTCTGTCCGACTGGATGGAAACCGTCCCGGCCTTCGAATCGTACGAAAGTGGATCGGAAGCCAAGGTCTTGAAGGTGCCGCCAACATGAGCGCACTGTTTGCCGCGGCTTCTGCTGACGCCGACCTTTACGTGGCCCAAAACGTCTTTTTTGCCGTGATCGCGATCACGATGATCTACGCCGCCATTCGGGTCGTGACTACCGCCAACGTGGTCCATGCCGCTCTTTGGCTGGTGGTGGTGTTGGGCGGCGTGGCCGTGCAGTTCTTGTTCCTTGGTGCGGAGTTTGTCGCCGTCACTCAGGTGTTGGTCTACATCGGTGCGGTGGTCGTGTTGTTCTTGTTTGGTGTGATGCTCACCCGCGCTTCGATGGGTGACGACGAGACCGTCGCCGAAGAAAAGCGAACGATCGCCGCGGTCGTTGGCGTATTGCTGTTCGCGGTGATGGCCGTCGCCCTCATCGATTCGTTCGAAGACGTGCGGGTCGTGGTCGACCAACCTCAGTCGGTCGTGACCGTGAGCGACTCGATATTTTCTCAGTACATCGTTCCGTTCGAAGCAGTGTCGGTGTTGTTGCTCGCCGCTTTGATCGGGGCCATCGTCGTGGCCCGGAAGGACTGAGCCGATGCTGCTCAACCAGTTCCTGTTGCTTGCCGCCGTGCTGTTTTGCATAGGCGTGTACGGCGTGCTTGTTCGCAAGAGCGGCATGCTCGTCTTGATGTCAGTCGAGTTGATTCTCAACGCCGTCAACATCAACCTTGTGGCATTTGGCGCTCTCACCGACGATGTCGGCGGTGCCGTCTTTGCCCTGTTCACGATTGCGGTGGCCGCTGCCGAAGTCGGCATCGGACTCGCCATTGTTCTGCTCATGTACCGCAACCGCCGCAGCATCGACCTGTCCCAGGCCGACCTGCTGAAGGGCTGAGGCCGCTGTGACCTTTTCTATGTTCGCCTCCGAAGCTGCCGCCCACGCTTCGACGGTTACGTCCGATGCCAATTGGTTCCTCGAGAATGCTTGGATCATTGCGCTGTTGCCGGCGCTGTCGTTCTTCATCATCTTGTTCTTTGGCAAGCGCATGCCCAAGAAGGGGGCCGAGGTCGGCATCGCCGCCGTCGGCATTTCGTTTGTGCTGGCGGTGCTCACCGGATTCGCCTGGATCGATCATCGCGACAACGTCGAATTCGGTGGAGCCGCCACCGAACACGCGGTGCAGGTCGATGATTCCTCGGACTCCGTAACGCTGACTGCCGAAGAAGCACCGGCCGAGGGCGAAGCCGGTGCCGAGGGCGGCCACGAGGCCGCCCACCCGTACGTAGGCGTCACCAACTCGGTTCAGTGGTTCCAGTCGGGTGGGGTCGAGTACCACGCCGGCATTTTGATCGATGGCCTGTCGGTGATGATGCTGTTTGTGGTGAGCCTGATCTCGCTTCTGGTGCACGTTTACTCGACCGATTATGTAGGTGGCGACCGGCGCTACACGCACTTCTTCGCCTTCCTTTCGTTGTTCACCGCATCGATGTTGTTCTTTGTGATGAGCGACAACATTTTGCAGATGATCGTGGGCTGGGAGCTCGTGGGCGTCTGCTCGTTTGCGCTGATCGGTCACTGGTGGGAAGAAAAACCCAACAGCGATGCCGCGCTCAAGGCCTTTATTACCAACCGCGTTGGCGACATAGGGCTTCTGGTTGGCATGATCACTCTGTTCTTCGCGGCGGGCGGTGGTCACACCTTCAACACCGTTGCCATCAACGACGCCATCGTTGCCGGAACCGTGAGCCACACTGCTTTGATCGTTGCCGCTGCTTGTCTGACCGGCGCGGTGATGTCGAAATCGGGTCAGTTTGTGTTGCATACGTGGCTGCCCGACGCGATGGCCGGTCCCACTCCGGTCTCCGCGCTGATCCACGCTGCCACCATGGTTGTCGCCGGCATCTTCATGGTGGCGCGGCTTTACCCGGTGTTCTTCGAAGGCATGCAGATCGGCGGATCGAGCATCAACCTCCTCGCCACTGTTGGAGCAATCACGTTGGTCTTCGGTGGCCTGTTGGCATTTGTGCAAGACGACATCAAGAAGGTGTTGGCTTACTCGACGGTGTCGCAGTTGGGCTACATGGCCATGGCCCTCGGTGTCGGTGCCTGGACCGCGGCGATCTTTCATCTCTTTACTCACGCGTTCTTCAAGGCCAACTTGTTCCTCGGTTCGGGCTCGGTCGCTCACGCGGTGCACAGCTTCGACATGAAGAAGGACATGGGCGGTATGCGCAAGTTCATGCCGCGCACCTATGTCACGTTCATTATCGGTTCGCTGGCCCTGGCGGGGATCTTCCCCCTCGCCGGCTTTTGGTCCAAGGACGAGATCCTTGTGGGTACCGGCGGCTGGGGGCTATTTGGTGGCACCGGCGGCAACGGCGCCTACACGTTCCACCTCGTTATGGGCACGATCGGTGCGGCCCTTACGGCCGGCTACATGACTCGCTGCATCTACCTCACGTTCCACGGCGAGTACCGCGGCGGCGACCATGGCGACGATCACGACGACGATCACGCCCATGCTCACGGCGACCCCCACGAGTCGGGTCCACGGATTTTGGTGCCGCTCTACATCTTGTCGGGCATGGCGATCGTGGTCGGGTTCCTCAATCTTCCGTCCGGGTTCCAGTTGGTACCCGAAGCTTGGCAAGAACGGTTCGGGCACTTCATCGAGCCGAGCGGTGCTTCTTACTTCCCGGCGATCCACCACGGCACACCGAGTTGGTCATTGGCGATCTTCTCGAGCGTGGTTGCCATCGCCGGAGCGGCCATTGCCTACTCCTATTACTTCGTGCGTGTAGACCGGTTGTCACAGCAACTGGGTACTTCGCTCACCGGCATCCCCGATGGCCTCACCACCAAAAACAAGTTGGCCCGGGCCGGGCACACCTTCTTGGTCAACAAGTACTACCTCGATCACCTCTACACCGGCGTCATTGCCGGCTTCACCAAGGGCCCGCTCGCTCGTGGCGCTTACTGGGTCAACCAGCACGTGCTCGACGGTGTGGTCGACACCGCCGGTCGCACCGCGGTGCGGACCGGTCAGGTGGTCTACGACAAGATCGACCAAGGCGTCATCGACGGCGCCATCAATGGCATGGGCAAAGTCTCCGACTCGACTGGCGAAGAGCTTCGCCACATCAACTCCGGCAAGGTGCAGAACTATGCGGCCATCCTCTTTGGTGGTGCCGCCGTGCTCGCGGGCGCGTTTGTTCTGCTACTGGCTTTCTAAGGCCGTGCCACAAATGATTTTTTACTCTCAACTGTTCGAATATCTGACTGGAACCCGGGAACAACACTCATGACCGACTTCCTCACCAATTGGGGCCTTCTCATCATGACCTTCGTGCCGCTCGCTGGCGCGTTGATAATGATGGCGATCCCGCAAGACAACGAAGAGGCTCACAAGCAGATCTCGTTGCTTGCTTCTCTGGTCGCGCTCGGCTTCGGCGTTTTGTTCTTGATCGACTTCAACTACGACGCCACCGCAACGTTGCAGTACGTCGTTGACGAGAGCTGGATCGATGTCATCAACTCTCGGCTGATCCTGGGCCTCGACGGGATGTCGCTGCCTTTGCTCGGGCTAACGCTCTTGGTGATGCCGCTGGTGTTTGTTTATTCCTGGCATCACGTTCCCGAACCCGGGAACGGCAAGGCGTTCTTGATCCTCATGCTGATCCTCGAGACCGGCATGATCGGCACGTTTGTGGCCCAAGACCTCATCTTGTTCTTCGTGTTCTTCGAGGTCGTGCTGTTGCCGATGTTCTTCATGATCGCGGTGTGGGGCGGGCCGGATCGCCGTTACGCGTCGCTCAAGTTCTTCCTCTACACCTTGTTTGGTTCTGCGCTGATGCTGCTTGGTTTCCTTGCGCTGTTCTTCTTGTCGAAAGATCCCGAGACCGGCGAGTTCTTGCGCACCTTCGACATGCGAGCGCTCAGCGACGTCGCCGGTGCCGGCATTGCTCGGTCGTCGCAGCTGCTGATCTTTGGTGGCATGTTCATCGGCTTTGGCGTCAAGGTCCCGATGTTCCCGTTCCACACGTGGCTACCCGATGCTCACACCCAGGCCCCGACCCAGGGTTCGGTCATATTGGCCGCGGTTCTGCTGAAGCTTGGCACTTACGGCTTTATTCGCATCGCCATCCCGATGCTTCCCGAAGCCGCCGAGGTGTGGGCACCGTGGATTGGCCTGCTGGCTGTGATCGGCATTATCTACGGCGCACTTGGTTGTCTGGCTCAGACTGACATGAAGCGACTTATTGCTTTCTCCTCGGTCGCTCACATGGGTTTCGTGATGCTCGGCATCGCGACGCTCACCGACTTCGGTATCAATGCTGCGATCTTTGGCATGGTCGCTCACGGTCTGATCACCGGCATGTTGTTCTTCGTGGCCGGATCGGTCAAGGAGCGTTACCACACTCTCGAAATCAAGAGGCTGGGCGGGATGCTGTTGCAGGCCCCCAAGCTCGGGTGGATCCTTGGGTTCGCAACCATGGCCTCGCTCGGCCTGCCGGGTCTTGCCGGTTTCTGGGGCGAATTCCCGGCGATCCTGTCGGCCTATCAGCCGGCCAACGGCCTCTCCGAAGAAACCTTCCGCATCTTCATGGTTGTGGCTGCGGTCGGCACGGTTCTCGCCGCTGGCTACCTCCTGTGGCTCTTGCAGCGCACCGCGATGGGCGAACCGTCCGAAGAGTTCGCCGACGACCCCAACATCACCGATGTCAACACGACCGAATGGATCGCCTGGACTCCGTTCCTCGCGCTCATCCTGGTATTCGGTGTGGCGCCCGGATTGATCTTCGATGTCACTGACGCCGCGGTAGTCGAGTCGCTCAACAATTGTCTCCAGTGGCCGGGTGGCTGCGAAGGCGCCGCTAAGGCGGCCCAAGCCGCCCTCGGAGGCTGATTTCGATGTTCGCCATGTTCGCGCAGCAAGCCGCGGAGTTCTCGCGGCCGCCTATCGATTGGCATGCCGCCGCCCCAGAGCTGACCCTGTTGGCGTTCGGCGCGCTGCTCACGTTGATGGACATTGTGTGGCTCGAACGAGGCCGCAAGACCGCGTCCACGCTGGCATCCATCGGGCTGCTGGCCACGATGGTGCCGATCACCACTCTGCTCATCGACGGTGTCGACCGTTCGATGTTCGGCGGCGCGTTCGTTGTCGACCAATATGCCCTTGTCATGAAGGCCATCTTTGTCTTGGCCGGTTACGTGGTTGTGCTGTTGAGCGCCAACTACGTGGCCGAAGGCGACTATTGGGAGAACGAATACTACGGGCTCCTCCTCAGCTCGATTCTGGGAATGGTCCTTATGGCCTCGGCCCGCGATCTCATCACGGTCTTTGTGGCCCTCGAGTTGCTGTCAATCCCGGCCTACATGCTGGCCACTTGGCGCAAGCGAGATCTCAAGAGCAACGAAGCCGGACTCAAGTATTACCTAATGGGCGTTTTTGCCTCGGCCATCATGCTTTATGGCATGTCGCTGCTTTACGGCTCGTCCGGAACTACCTTGTTGGTCGACATCAACGCCGCGGTCAGCGCCGCCTCGACGCCTTCGGCGGCGGTTGTCCTTGGCGTGATCTTCGTGATCGTCGGGTTCGCCTTCAAGGTTTCGGCGTTCCCGTTTCACACGTGGGCGCCCGACACCTACGAGGGCGCTCCCACTCCGGTCACAGCCTTCTTGTCGGTCGCATCCAAGGCCGCAGGGTTTGTGGCGTTGATGAACCTGTTGTTCGTCGGGTTTGTGGGTCGCGACGACGTTTACGAGCCGGTCCTGTGGGTTCTGGCCGCGGCGTCGATGACCGCTGGCAACCTCATCGCTTTGCGTCAAAACAACATGGTGCGCATGCTTGCGTATTCTGGCGTCGCTCAAGCCGGTTATATGTTGGCGCCGCTGGCGGTGGCTGGCTCGGTCCCCGATAAGGCGCTCAGCGCATCGGTCACTTACCTCGCGATATATGCGGCCATGAACCTCGGGGCCTTTGCGGTGATCATGGCGGTGGCCCGCAAGACCCGTTCGGCCGAGATTTCGAGCTTCAACGGCTTGTTCCGTTATGCACCAGGGCTCACGGTGGCGATGAGCATTTTCTTGTTTTCGTTGGCTGGTATCCCTCCCCTTGGTGGCTGGTTCGCCAAGTTCCGGGTCATGGAGGCTTTGATCGAAGCCGACACTGCTGCTGGCGTTGTGCTCGGCGTCATCGTTGGCATCAACTCGGTTATCGCTCTGTACTACTACGGCCGGGTCGCCATCGGCATGTGGGTCGAGGAAGCACCCGACGGCGATATGACTCCGATTCGGGTGCCGGTGTCGCTTGTTGCCGTTCTGGTTATCACCGTGGTGGTAACACTGGCATTTGGCGTGCGCCCCGGGGATCTCGGCGATCTCACCGACGTGAGCCTTCTCGCCGCTGGCGGCTGAGGGTTGATGCCGGCCGGATCGCTTGCCGACCGGCTCCGACAACGAATTGACGACTCGGGTCCTTTGGGGGTCTCCGAGTACATCGGCGCTGCTCTGTATGACCCGACCGACGGCTTCTACGCCGTTCGCGGTCAGGCAGGGCGCCGCGGCGATTTTTTGACGGCACCCGAAGTAGGTCCGCTCTTTGGTGCGGTTGTCGCTCGAGCCGTAGATGCCTGGTGGGTCGAGGCCGGCGAACCCCCTGACTTTGTTGTGGCCGAGCACGCGGCCGGGCCGGGCACTCTCGGTCGTTCGATAGCGGCCGCTGACTCGCGGTGCCGGTCGACTGGGGCGTTGCGTTGGGTAATGATCGAGCCGTCTGCTTCGCAACGAACGCAGCATCTGAACAGCCCGGGGTTTGAGAGCCACGAATCGGTCGACTCGATCGACGGCGCCGTCGCTGTGGTGTTCGCCAACGAATTGCTCGACAACTTGCCGTTTGACCTGGTGCGTGGCGACACCGACGGTTGGCACGAAGTCTTGGTGGGGTTGCACACCGATCGTTTCTGTTTGGTTGACGGCCCTCGTTGCGTACCGCCAACGGGAGCGCCGCCGCGATCACCCGGCACCACCCTGCCAGTTCATACCGCGGCTGCGCAGTGGTTGGCTGGCGCCCGAGCGTCGGCGCCCAACGGTCGGGTTGTCGTGATTGATTACATGGCTGAGACGTCGGAGTTGGTCGAACGAGGCATGGGTTGGTTACGCACGTACCGAAGCCATGAGTCCGGGTTCGATTGGTTGGTCGACCCTGGCAGCTGCGATATCACGACCGACTTGGCGCTGGAGCAGCTAGGAGCGGTTTGTCCGCCGAGCACCAGTTGCAGCCAAGCGGCGTTCCTTCATGCTCACGGCATTGACGAGTTGGTCGAACAAGGTCGGCGTATCTGGGAATCGTCAGCCCACATCGGCGACCTTGCCGCCCTGAAGGCCCGAAGCCGCATCGGCGAAGCCAATGCCCTCCTCGACCCCGCTGGCATGGGCGGCTTTACGGTGCTTGAGTGGTGAACCGCGGTGGGTCATACGCCCCACGCAATTCCGGACACCGGTCACCGCCACGAATGAATCCTGCGACTCTGGTCCGACTCGCTCAATCAGTGTTCCATTGTGGACATGACTGTTCTTGACATCGCCGTTACGTCCCCCGAGCAAGTATTGCTGGTCGATTGTTTCGGGCTGAGCGTCGGGAGCGCATCGGTTGGCTTGCCGTCGAGTTGCACCGCCGACATAGTTCTCGCCCGGTACCTCGACTTGGTTCGCTTGCTTGGTCGGGGCACGCCGCACCGAGGCGTGTACGTCCCCGAAGACATCAAGGCTCTTGCCAAGGCGACCTATCTTCCCCAAGCGGTAGTGCGACTTCGCCTCGCGGCGCTTCAGTCTTAACACTCGTTGCCGCCGGTTGGCGGCGGCCTACAATTGGCGGCGGTGACTCTTACCGATCGCACGCCGCTTAGTCGGCCTCGTATAGCTCAGGCCGCGCTGGCGTTGATCGACGACGATGGCCTCGACTCGCTCAGCATGCGCCGGTTGGGTGCTCGACTCGGCGTCGAGGCCATGTCGCTTTACAACCACGTCGACAACAAAGACGACCTCCTTGGCGCCGTTGTCGATGGTCTGTACACCGAGGTTCTCGAGGCCTATGGCGCGCCGACCGGCGCTTGGCGGCAAAAGGCTCGTCAGATGGTGGCGAGTTATGTCGAAGTTGCCAATATCCATCCCAATGCCACAACGTTGCTCATCGATCGGACTATCGACACCCCGCAAGGGTTGATTTTCCTCGATCGGGTTGTTGCGATCTTCGACGACGTTACCGACGACGTGCGGGTGGCGGCTCTCGCCTTCGCGGTGGCGTCTGATTGGGTCGTCGGCGTCCTCGCTCAACAACGTAACTCCGCGTCGAACCGAGCCGACGAACCACTGGCCGGTCTCGACGGGTCGCAACGGGTGCAATTGTTCGTCGAGACGGTTCAGACCGCAGTCAGCCCCGGCGATCGGATCTCAGAAGGCCTCGAAACAGTGCTGGACGGAATCGAAGTCCGTTACCTTTCGGACGGCTCGTCGCGGTAGCCGCTGGCGATATGTTCGAGCCACCAAGCTGGTGCGTTGTCGATCAGGTTGGCCAGGTTCGAATAATCCCACCAACGTGTGATCAGCCCGCTGTCGTCGAATTCCATCACCGACGTAAAGGGGTGCACGATGCGTTCGCCAGTGTGAAACACCCACTCTTCGGCGTGTTCGGTGACGACCACGTTGCCTTCTGCAACGAACAGACCGCTCACATGGCGGTGTTCGTCGACCGGGTCCAGGCCGAGGCGAAGTCGGGCGACGATCTGGTCGGGCCCGTGAGCCCCGCCGAGGGCTTCGCTGGTTCCGGTATCGACGTAGTTGGCCTCCTGGGCAAAGAAGCTGGCCACCGCGGCCCAGTCGTGGGAGTACAGAGCCTCCCAATACCGAGCCGCGATGGCCTTGTTTCGATCAACAATTGAGGAGGAGGTCACTCCTCGATCGTAGAACGTCCCGCGCGGCGAGTCAGTCGGATCCCGAGCCACGCCAACAGAACCACGAATGGTACGAACGGCAACACGGCCCCGAGCACGAGCAGTAACAGACTTCCGAGCACGGCCAACGTGTGCACGCCGCCTCCGAAGGCGTCACCGAATCCCGGTAGCGCGTCGGGCGAATCGGCGATCAGATACGACGACTGGCCCTGGCTGAACGTGGTGTCAGGGTCGTCGGCGGGGGTGGCCGTGGCCAACAAGTCGAGCTCGAGACCACGCCGGGCGTCTCGGCGACGGATCAACCCGTCATCGACCGGCAACTCATAAGTTGCGACCAGCCGTTCGCCGGGGGCCAGCGACTCGAGCGATCCGGTGGCGATCGTGAAGTCGTTCTCTCGTAGGCGCAGAACGCTCGAGTTCAGCTTGATGTCGGTAAGGGCGACTTCGCCAGTGTTCTCCAACTCGATGCACCACACGGCATTGTCGTTGAGTTCGGTTTCGAGTTCGATCGTGCCGGGGCACGCCTCGGCCTCGCTCAGCCCGAGCCACGTCAGCAGGTCGAACCCGGCCGGCAGCGTTTGGCGTCCCGCTTGGGTGATGGTGAGAGTGATGGTCGCGAGGCTCACTTGGTCTTGCAGGGTGCGAAGCTGCCCACGCAGCGTCTCGAGGGTGGTCTCGCGGTTGAGCAGCTCTCGTTCGAGGTCGGCCACTACGTCAATGTTGGTTGCTCCGTCGAGCAAGGCCCGTAGCCGTTGCACGCTCGAAGAGGCGGTGGTGATCCGGCTCTCGAGGTCGACGATGCGTTCGGTCACATCGTCAGCGGTGATCGACTGATCAACAAGATCCCCGACCCCCGACAACTGCGAGAGCGCATCGTCGAAGTCGGCGGGCAACACCTTGAAGGTCAGCACGGTCCGGGGTTCGGGTTCACGAACCGTGGTTTGGCCAAACACGATCCCGCCCAAGCTCTTGACGATCTGCGCGGCTTCTCGGCCAGCGGCGTCGACGTCGCTGACCGCGACTCCGATCGTCGCCCGAAACACGATGTCGCGGCCGATGTCGGACGGCGTGAGCGCGGTTGGTACGGCCAGTCCTTCGCCGTCTTGAGCCGACTTCACCGCTTCGGCCGACGCAGCGTCGACCCCGTCGTTGTCGGCGGTTGGCTCGTCGGCAGTTGGCTCGTCGGTGGCGAGGTCGAACGCACCCGAGTCGTCGCCCGAATCTTCCGAGTCGCCAGCGAAGCTCGCAGAATCGGCAGAGTCATCGGAGCTGCCCGCGGTGCTGCTGGAATCGGAGTCAGCGCCGCAGGCCGACAGGATCAACATAAGCGAAGCGGCGAGAGCCAAAAGCGCCCGACGCCGAGCTCGGACTTTGCTGAGGGGATTGCCGAGTGTGGTCATAATGCCTCCAGAGGTTTGGCATTGTGACGCCCGCGGCGATGCCGTGGTTCCCGTGTTACGCGATTGTCACCTAACCGCTAAACGCCGACATATTCGTGGGTCTGGTCGTGCAGCCGGCCCGATGCCATCGAGAACACTGCGGTGCAGCTGCTCAAAGTTGCCTCTCGGTGAGCGATCATCACGACCGTTACCTCGCCTTGCAGCCCGGCGATTGTTGCGCTCACTGATCGTTCCGAATCGGCATCGAGCGCCGATGTCGGTTCGTCAAGGATCAGTAGCCGGGGTTTGCCGGCCAGAGCCCTCGCCAAGGCAATGCGCTGCTTTTGCCCCCCCGACACTCTGGTGCCGAGCGTGCCAGGATCGGTTTCGAGACCATCGGGCCAAGCCGCGGCTTCGTCCAAGATGCTGGCTTGTTCGAGGGCCTGCTCAACATCAGCGTCGCTAACCCATGGCCGATAGAAACGAACGTTGTCCACGATCGATCCCCGAATCAACACCGGCTCTTGACGAAGGTAAGCAACAGCGTGGTTCCAATCGTCGGGGTGCACATCACGACGATCGACTCCGTCGATGAGGAACTGTCCGGTGCTCGGAGTGCGCAGGCCCAGAAAGATCTCGGCCAGCGTTGATTTGCCCGACCCGGACGGCCCGATCAGGCCCACAACCGCGCCGGCGTCGATCTTGCAGCTGACGCCGCGAAGCACATCGATGCCCGGTACGTAACCGAACTCGACGTCTCGCAGCTCGATGGCCGCGGCACCCACCCGTTCGACGCGCACCGACGCGTCAGTTGAGCCCGTCCCAACTGTGGCGGCAAGTGGCTCCAGATCCGCCTCAACCTGGTCGAGCCAAGCCGATGACTCGACCATCTGCTGCCAAGAACGTTGGGTCGCCTGGCCATAGGAGATCGACCGGAGCAGGATTAGCGCGACGGCCGCGAAGCGCGACAAATCGCTTGCGCCAGCGACGACGACCATGCTCAGCATGCCGAGAACAAGGACGAGGCTGCTCGACTTGTAAACGGCGGTATTCAGCTTGACCAACAGCCGGGCTCGAAATCCTCGACGGGCCTGCTTGCGGTTGATTAGGTCGATTGCCTCGGCGGCTGCTTGCTGTACTCCGAACACCTCGATTTCGCGCGCTAGTGCACTGTGTTGTTGAACTTCAGCGACGTAATCTCGACCTATCTCGGCGAGATGGGTTTGCTGGCGCCGGGACGCTTCGACGAATGGGACTGTAATTGCCAGCACGCCGGCGACTCCGGTCGCCACCAGCCCGGCCGCGAGCGGATCGACGACGATTGCGGTAGTCATCAGGACCGAAAAGCTGAACGCGAACGCAACCATGTTGGCCAATTCAGTGACGATTCCGGTGATCTTGGAAGAGTTCGCCGTCGCCAGCTGGTTCAGAGCCGACCCTTCCAAGGGTTCTTTGGCACTCCATCCCCCACGCGAATACAAGTCAAGGATGTGGTGGCGAACTTGGTAAGCCACTCGCGCATGGAGCTTGGCATTTACGTAAGCGGCGACCGCCTCGTTGAGCGCGTACAGGCTCACGAGAACAAAACCGAGAATCAACAACGGCCGCGTTTGTTGAGGCATGAAAGATAGAACGCCGCCAAGAACCGACGTTGAATCGCTGATTTCGGTTAGCGATGTCGCAATCCAGGCGACTGTCATCAGCACTGTTCCTTCGAGAAGGCCGCTGACAATGGCGAGTAGCGAAATCGCGGCGAGACGCGAAGTGAGGGAGCCGGTGAGGCGCTCAACTCTGCGTTTGAGGCGCACCGGCCCCGTAAGTGTGCCGCGGGCGGAACCTGCGAAACGCGAGGCGATCGTGGCCCCGATCACGTTTTGCGCCAAGCGACGGCATGCGCCTTCTGGCCGAGGCGGGTGAGTCGGGCTGAGGCAATCTTGACTGGGCCTTGATGTATGACTCTCTTGATCGACCGACGTGCTCGGTCCTGGCGATGCAGCGCGATTGTTTGGGTCGCCGAGTCGAGCTGGGGCTGCGGACCTGATTCGAACACCGAGTGAGCGCCAGCCAACGATTCGAGATGACGCCAACGAGCTGAGCCTATGGATGTAGGTGCGACATCGGCCGCGTTGCCCAGTTTTGGGTCCAGGAGATTCGTAGCTGTCGAAATTTGAGCGTCAAGCCTGGGGTCCTCTCGCGAACCGATGAATTCGGCAAGACCTCGAAGATGAACCTCTGGATCGCCACGGAGCTGTTCGAACGTCAGCGCGTAGACCGGCTTGCCTTGAAGGGACGCCTCGGCGGTTGCGTTATAGATCTCCCACAATGCTTCCCCGTGGGCCGCAGTCATGTGGTCGCGCCGAGCGAGCGAAGCGGCCACGTCAACGGGCGATCGACTAACGAATACGTATCGGGTCGATTCAGGGAGCATGTCCCAGCTCTCGAGCAGCAGACACATCCGAGGGTCCTTCAACACCCATGGAGAGTCCGGGAACGCCTCCGACATGAGCTGGATCGCTTGGTCTTTCCACTTGTTGCTCGCGGCGGGACGGGTTTCGGAGGGGTAGTCCCACTTCGCCCCAGCGCTGGCGAGCAATTCGTCGTTGTGCAGAGCGATTCGTCGTGGTTCTAGATGAGCGGGGTTGTCGGGTGCAATAATTTGCTCATGCAGGTGGGGAACGGCGAGGCCGAGTGCCGACAGGCAGGCGGTCACCGCGCTGGTCCCGCTGCGGTGCATGCCGATAACAACAGTTGGGTGAAGGCTCATCGCCGAGCCTCGCGGGCGACGCCGGTCTGATGCCATGACGGCAGATCCGTCAAGATCTGGCGCAGGATCTGGGCCCGGTTTCGTGCCGATTCTCGGGCACGGACCCGGCTCTCGGCGGATTGTTTGCCGTAACCAACGGCGACGGCTAGCGACCTTGTCAGCGCGAAAGCTTGCTCGGCAAGGGCAGGAATCAGCGCGGCCCACCCGGACCGTTTGACTCGCAGCCGAACGGAATTGACCGCGATGAGGCGGGGGGCCAGCGGTGATGCTGAGCCGAGGCCCCAGGCCGCGGCGCGGTTATCAACGTGTACCTTCCAGCCAGCATCAGTGGCTCGAAGCCCGTAGTCAACATCCTCTGCGTATGACGAAAAACCCTCATCGAAACACCCAACATCATCGACGCAAGCCATGCGAAGCATCATTAGTGTCCCCGAGCCCCAGACGGCGTCTTGCGACATATTCGGGTCGGTGATCATTGTCGCTCGCCGACCATCCCAGGTTCCACCGAACGTCGCGGCCGGTTCAAGAAGGTGAGGGTATGCGATGCCGATCGACGGATCGGCGGCGAGAGACGCGTGGAGCAAGGCGAGTGTCTGCGTCTCGACGTGTGCGTCGTGCGCGGCTATTACTACTTCAGTCGCCGCGGGATAGTGGATTCGGCAGTCTGCCAGGGCCCGGTTTGCGCCGCCGGTGTAGCCGGTATTGTCTCCAGGCTCAATCAGTCGAACCGCGGCCGGGACCGAGTTCGCATCCAGCGATGCGCTGTTGTCGATCACCCCGATTTTCACAGAGCAGCCGTTGCTGCTGTTTAGAGACTGGATAGCCGATGAGAGCCATTCGGGCGCGTTGAAGTGGATTAGGTAGACCACGACTTCGGGGACCGGTCGCTCGTGGATCTGGGTCTTGGTTTCCTCGGTCGTCTGCAATCGGTTCTCCATGATGCGCGCTGCCCCTCCAATCGGTCGCGCTGGCATCAAACTGAGTTTGGGACTCGTCGACGCGGCGCTAGGGATCGAGCCGGGAGCCGCAACAGGCATTCGGCCAACCCGCGAGCGGCCCGCTTGGATGGCCGCCCGCGTAATACGTGCCACAACGCGATTCGAGCTTCTCGGCTATGGCCGTCGAGTCCATGCAAAGTGATCGCGAGGTTCTCGAGTCGCCGATAGACGACGTCGTTGAGGGTCTGGTCAGGGCCCAACAACTTTCGCAACGCCACGATCTGGCCCTGAAAAAGCGCTCCCAAATTGTCACCCCCAGTCATTGAGGATGAGTAGCGACGCACATTGGTCACGACCCCTGGGATGTACCGGAACTCGTAATTGGCTGCCGCGACCCGCAAGATGAAGTCGAAATCGTCGGCCATCAACGAGGTATCGAACTCTCCGATTTCGGAGAGCATGCTCCGGCGAAACATGATCATCGACATGCCGATCAGCGATTCTTCGGTAATTAAGCGTCGCAGGACTTGGCCATTGAGAGTGAGTGTTCCTGGCAACGGCAGGACCTGACCGGTCGGTCTCCCGTCAGCACTGTGAAGGCGAATGTCGGAGTAAACAAGCCCGACTGCGCATGGTGCGGAGTCCAGGGCGTTGTGCTGGCGTTGAATTCGATCGGGAGCCATCCAGTCATCGCCGTTTAGGATTGCTATGGCCGCGCCGGTTGCTTGGGCGAGCGCCTTGTTGAGGATCGCCGGCAGGCCGATATTGCTAGCAGCGGTGACGACCTGATGAGCCATAGATCGGTCAGCCAGATCGTGTCGATGGTCGACCAGCCATTGAGAGATGGCAATCGACGTGTCATCGGTTGACGCATCATCGGTAATGATCAGTTGCACATCGGGATGGGTTTGCGCCAGGACACTATCCAGGGCGCAGCCGACCCACGCCGCTTGGTTGTAGAAGGTCACGATGACCGTGATCTGAGACATCCCTGTCGGCCCTCCATAGGGTGCGTCGCTGTTTCCAATCGGTTGACGCGGCCCAAAAACTGAGACCGGAGTGGTGCTTTTGTCCTAGTTTTTGGGGTCGGTTTTGGTGGGGGTTGTTGGCCGG
>CAZDEB010000006.1:0-14319 GCA_964504305.1 uncultured Candidatus Nemicrothrix sp.
ACCCTGGAGGAGCGAGGCGGGTGGCGTTCCAGGCGCTTGTCCGTCTCGACGATCCAAGTGGACTGATCGTAGGCGAAACGATCCTGCGCGTCGATGCCTCGGGGCGTGAACGTGCTGCAGCACTTCGCTATGTGGAGGAGCTGTCCGCCGAGCACACCCTCGGGCTAGCTCGCTCGTGGATTGGCGAGTCAGACGGGCGAGGAAAGGCGGCGCGAGGAATCTTCGAACGCCACGCCGAAGCGTCTGACATGCCGATGCTGGCTAGGGGCTTAGCGGAAGCGTGGGACGAGCGTGACTTCTACGCACTGTGCAGTTTCATCGATGCTTTGGCCCGACTATCTGACCTGCAGTCCGCTGAGCAGATTGCCACGATCTACGAAGAGGCCGAATACTCCTACGCCCGCCGTCGGGCTGCACGCGCTCTCATCGCCATTGACGAGCAGGCGTTCGTCGACGAGCACGGCCGGTCTGCTCTGTGGGATTGCGAGAAAGACATACAAGACCTCGCCGTCGGTCTCCTCAGCGACCACGTCGACGAAGTCGCCGCTAGGCGGATCGGTGCGATCGAGGGTCAACGCGTGGTCGGCTCCCCGACAACTCAGCCGTAGTGGCATCTCCGCCTCGGGTCGCGCAGCCCGACATCATGCCGTCATCGGCCGAGGAGCCGTCCAAGGACGGCAGCGTCTTTGTCGCGGCGCTGAGAATCCACCCGGACATCAATGGATGCGAAGCGGCCATCGCTGGATGTGTCGTGCGGCAGTGAGAGTCCGCCGGCTGGCTCCGGTTCACCGAACACGTCGGACAGCCAGTGCGTGCGTTCGCTGAACCAATAACGCAGCATCGTGACGTATCCAGCGCTGGACTCAGCGATGCAGCCTTCCGCGGTGATGAAGCCCGCCCACGACAGATGCACTCCGTCATAGGTCTTGGCTACTGAGCGCCAGTCGGGTACAAGCGGCCGCCATTCGTAGGCTCGTCTCGAGGGTTGGCCACGCGCGGTCAGTATCTCCGAGAGATCAGACGGAAGATCGGCGAAGTCCGGTAGCGCCCAGCTATCTAGGAGTGGCGCTGCATCGTGTGGGTGCTCGGTGACGAGGCGAGCCCAGTCGGCGGGTCTGTGGATCTCGAACACGCGTGCCGCGGGCAGCGCCGGGACATGCCAACGGGTGAAGGGCGCGGGGTGAACCTCCCACGCGTCGAGGAGTCCCGCATGGGTGACCGGCGGAGGGCTGGTGACCGTCCAAAGCCCAGCCCACGTGAACTGGCCATCGTCGTACACCTGTTCATAGTGCTCAAAGAGCGGGGTGATTGGCCGGTCGTCAGGCCACGCGGCGACCCACCACTCTTGGGCTTCTCGGTTCAGCGGAGCATGAAGGGCCTCACCGAAGTGCGCCGCAATGGCCTCTGCTATCGGGGCGCGCTCCTCGGCATAGCGGTAGGCCAACGCAGCGTTCGCAGCGGCGTTGGGGATCCACGGCCCGACCTCGATAACCCCGACTGTCACAGCCAAATCGACCAACTCGCCGAACGACATCGAAGCAACCGACTCGGCCGCGGCATGAACCGCATCGGGTTCGGAGTGGCTAGCCACACCGAAGCCCATGCCTCGTCGCAGCCTCCTCTCCAGCGCGGCTAAGAGCGAGACGCCGACCGGGGCCGCCAGCATTGCATCAACGAACCCCTCCGTCACCGCCATCGCCCCACCATAGGGAGAACGGAAGCTCGGTTACAGCGATTACCGCTGGATCTGATGATCTGACCGTTTGAAGCCGCTGTCAGGGCCGGACATGGCTCCAGTTCTGCCAATGAGCTTGCCAATGAACTCACCAGCAATCGACGCGGTAGAACAGCACTGGTCGGAACACTCGGCTATGTTTGCCTTGGTCAGACGCTATTTGTCGGCATTCAACGGTTCTGGTCGGAAGGCTTCGGTCACCCTCTCAAGGTGGTAGCACGGGTTCAAATCCCGTACGGGGTACCAACATAAGCCCAGGTCAGAGCCGCTTTTCGAAGCGGCTCTTCTGGTTCCCCGGCGTGAGGGTGCCGAGAACGCGTCAGCGCAGGTCACAGCATTGGCGGCCGGTGTCGTCACCGGCTGTGTCTTCGGTCCTTTCGCACCTATTCCGGCTACTGATCGCCCGTCTCGGCCTACTGTTGGTGCCCGGCGACAAACGTGACGCCGAGATCCTCGCTCTTCGCCACCAGATCCTCGTCCTGCAACGCCAGATCGATCGCCAGAAGTTCACGGCGACGGACCGGACCGTACTCGCCATCCTTTCGCGGGCGTTCGATCGGCGCCGCCTCAACAAGGTGATGCTGACCGTGAAACCGGCCACCGTGATCGGCTGGCACCGACGTCTCGTCGCCCGCCACTGGACCCAACCACCCCAGCCACGAACCGGGCGCCCTCCCACCCCAGCGGAGCTTCGTCGACTGGTGTTGCGCCTCGACGCCGAGAACCCGAACTGGGGGTATCGACGTATTCGTGGCGAGATGCGCCGTCTCGGGCACCACATTGCCGCGTCGACGGTCTGGAAGATTCTGCGAGACTCCGGACGTGAGCCCACGCCCAATCGCACCGGACCTTCGTGGAGCGAGTTCATCGCCAGCCAAGCCGATGCTCTTGTCGCGACCGACTTCTTCTGCGTCGATACCGTCACATTGCGCCGGTTCCATGTGCTGTTCTTCATCGAGGTCGACACCCGACGGGCGCACCTCGCTGGGATCACCACCAACCCCACCGGTCCCTGGACCACCCAAGCCGCCCGGAACCTGCTCATGGGCTACGACAAGGCCATCCGGTTCGTGATCCGCGACGGCGCTGGCCAATACACCCGGTCATTCGATGATGTCTTCGCCGCGACCGGCGGGTCGGTCATCACCATCCCACCCGGCGCTCCTCAGGCCAACGCGTTCGCTGAACGGTGGGTGCGCACCGTCCGCCACGAACTACTGGACCGGACCCTGATCTGGAACCAACGCCAACTCCATCGACTACTCGACGACTTCGTCGCGCACTACAACACCAGTCGGCCTCACCGCAGCCTCGACCAACGAGCGCCCAACGACGACTCTGACGCGGCAGTGATCGATTTGGGCCAGCCGATCCAGCGGACCGCAACCTGCGCGGGGCTCATCAACGAGTACCGACCCGCAAAGTGAACAGCGAACCTCGATAGGCCAACCCGCCCGTTCGCCGCAGCTTCGCCGCGCCCGAGACACGACCTCTACGCAGCCAACACGCGCCACGAGCCCTCCCAAATCTCAACGACGAGTTCTCGGCACCGTCAGGGCTGGGACGAAGCGGACGTCCCAGGCGGAAGATGGCCGCCGGGCCAGCGCCAGCAACGGCAGACGGCTTCTGGATTGCTCGGCCCCGCCGGAGCTGTTCGGCCGCGGAGCCGATCAGCTGGCAGCGTGTATTGCGAGTACGTCGGCCAGCGCGGCGACGCGAACGCCGTCAAGCATCCATGTTGCGTTGCCGTCAGGATCGAGGACCCGGAGAAGAACGCCCCGCGGTGTCGCGACGATTGCAGTTGCGTCACCGTCAACCGCCACCTCGAAGGCTGATATACGAGCGAGCGATGCGTCGAACTCCACCACTCGATGCCCCTCGGAGTCGGCTTCCAACGCGATGTACCCGTTCGCCGAGGTGTTGAGTGTCTTCCACTCAGTTCCAGCCGGGCTGAGGGCCTGCCCAGCGAACGTCGCCTGCTCGGAGCCAAGTTCGTATCGGAGAATCCAGGATGGGCCACCAGCCTCTCCGTCGAACTGTCGAGCGAGCACGGCAAGACTGCCGTCGTTGCCGCTGGCAAGGTCGAGAATCCTGAATGGGAGACCATCAGAGGAAGCACTGAGGTCGATCGCCGGCAGTTGACCCGAGTCTCCTGGGGGTGAAACAAGGCCAACCCGAGATCTCGAGTCGCGGCAGTCCTCAGAGAGGATCAACGCAGTGCCGCCATGAGCGAGCATTGTCGCAACGACGCCCCGACCAACCTCGACGTCGGGCACCTGATGATCAAGAGACACGCGGACCACGGCGGCATCACACTCCCGAGAGGACGAGAGCGTCGCGAGGTCGCCGACAACATCGAGCCGATCGGCACTCAAGTCGATGTGCTCGCCCGCGCCCAACACCACGATCTCGTCGCCGACCACTTCACCGAGAGTCCCGTCAGTCCGCAGGACGATCCATCCCGGCAGGTCCCCCAGAGCGAGCTCCGGCTTCGGTGGATCGTCATCGGTTGCGACGGCGTCAGTGGTTGCCGGAGGATTCGACGCCGCGGTCTCAGGTTCGGCGGGCGACGACGTCGTTGAGGTCGAGGTCGTCGATGTGGTCGCATCCGGGAGCGCAGGATCGGCACTGCGGCCGCAGGCGACAGGGAGCAAGACGACGGCGCAGAGGAGCACCGATTGCCAACGTCGAGGCATCATGTCGCTCCCATGAAGCGCCCAGCCCGAGATGACAATGCCCGCTGCCAGTCGGCACGAGTCATGCTCATGATGCGAACATTCGTGAATTCCCCTCGCCAAAACGCGGCATCTATCAGTCGGCCCTCTTCGGTAGTGAACTCTTCGAGGAATCTCCCGAGGCGAACGGCGTTGAACTTGGGCATCTCGAAATTTACTATCTCAAACGGGCATTCGAAGAAAAGATAGTTGAAGAACAGCCAGGCGCCGCGCAGCGCCCAGCCCCTACCTTGAACGTTCGGGTCGAGTGCGATCGCAACCCGCGCGTTGCGGGCGAGTTCGTCGGTCTGGTACGTGCAGACGTGACCGATCGGCGAACCGTCCTGGTTCCGTACGATAAGGAATTGCAGCTCGGTGTTGCTCCAGAGGAAGTTCTGGAACGCTGCTGGGCTGGTGGTCCGCCCGCGAAGTCGCCAGCGCAGCAGGTTGTCGTCGACGTTCGCCAGGTAGAACAAGAAGTCCATGTCGCCGTCGGTGACGGGTCGCAGGTGAACGTTCCGCGCTCGCCGCGTGAGCGCCGAATCGGCGGCTCTCCCGACCCAGTCGATGCGTTCGCCCTTCATTCGGTGAGTGCGCGCACCATCGCTGACGTATTCAGAATTCCCGATGTTCCACCCGGGTAGAGGTGGTACAGGTGGTAGAGAGCCACCTCTCGTACACCTTCAAACTCGACGAGACCCTCGTGGAACGCCCGAACGAGGCCCGGAAAATCTCCTTCAAGGAGAGCGGAGCGGAGGACTTCGTCGGGCACCGAAACCGATGCCCCAACGGCCTCGCTAGCCCGAAGACTCATCTGGGGCAAGCCTTCGATCTCAGACAAGAACACAGTTTCCCCGCTCGGTCTCGCGTTGACCTGAAGGCTTAGTCCTGGCGCCACGGCGTCAACCGGCCGGCGCGACTCGGCCAAGAGGTCGTTGACCTGTCCTATCCAGGGTTCGCTCATGTAGCCGTACTTGCTCAAGCCGATGATCCGGTTCGACCAGAGGTCTTTGATGGCGCAAAGGTAGAGCTTTCCTTCGTCGGTTCGATGTTCCGTCAAATCGGTGAGCCACAGCTGATTCGGAGCATCTGCGGTAAAGACCCGACGAACGAGATCATCATGCGCGGCCGTTGCTGGCGACGATCTCTTGCGGGACTTCTTCTTGGCGAAACTGCACCACCAGCCATTCGTCGAGCAGATCTTCCACACGGTCCGGTCACACACTGAGTAGCCCGCGAGGCGGGCTTCGTCGGCGAGGAACCGATGCCCGAACTCCGGGTCATCTCGATGGGCGTCGAAGATCGTGTTCGCCAGATACGCATCGTCGCGCTCGGCATCAGAAATCGGCGATTCGAGCCAGCGATAGTACGGCTGTCGAGCAAGATCGAGTACCCGAAACGACACCGTGACAGGGATCCCGTCAGCGGCCAACTCGCGCCCGAGCGGGTACATCATCCTTTTGGGAGGCTTGCCTGCCCCAAATACGCGGCCGCATGGCGCAGCACCTCATTCTTCTGCTCCAACAGCTTCACCCGCCGCCGAAGCCGCCGATTCTCCGCTGCTTCCTCCGATTTCACGCCGTGCTTGTCGCCGCCATCAACAGCGGCAAGCCGCAGCCACTTCGACAACGTCACTGCATGAATCCCGAAATCATCCGCGATCGGCTCGAGCGTCACCCCCGCATCGCGTTGGCGAGCGACACGAACAACATCGTCACGGAACTCCTAGGGATAAGACTTGGACATGTGAACATCCTTCCAGCCGGCCACTTGGACCAGCCACGTTAGATGTCACCCGATCGTGCAGCAGACCCGTTTGCCCAGGTCCCTGCATGCTCGACTGCAGAGAGTGACGTTCCGGCCTGTAGGGCACATGGAACCTGTGGTAACAATCACTGTCGAAGCTAGAGACGGGCGAGCGATGCGGTGGAGTATGAGGCGGCTAGTCATATTGGCACTACTCGCCGCGGTGGTTGCACCTGTGGCAACGCCGGTGCCTGCCGCGGCCGACCCTGGCACACTGGACATCTCTTTCGGCGTCGGTGGGTATATCTCGACTGACGTGAATGGGGACGCACGACCGGACACGGCTCACGCAGCAACCATCGACACCTCGGGGAGAATGGTCGTTGCGGGCGAGTGCGCCACACCGACTCACAACGAAGTCTGCATCGTGCGATACACGTCCGCCGGTGCTCTCGATTCGACCTTCAGCGGGGACGGCATGGTTAGTACTGACGTGCACGGCGACGCTGGAAATGACGTCGCCTACGGGGTCGTGACCGACTCGAATGATCGGGTCATCGTCGCTGGCGAGTGCGACCCTTTCTTTCCCCGTGCTCTCTGTCTCCTGCGCTACACGGCAGCGGGCGAGCTTGATCCCACCTTCGGTACAGGCGGTGTCGTCTCGACTGGTTTGCTTGGAGGCTGGACGTGTTACAAGGCGGTCGATCTGGCATTGGATGCAAGTGGGAACATTCTCGTGGCCAGCCACTGCTACGACGCCACTGGCGGATTCGAGTTCGGCGTGTTGCGCTATACCGACGCTGGCGAGCTCGACTTATCCTTCGACGGCGACGGACTCGCTACCGTCAATGCCAGCGGGAACAGCTCCTACGATTACGCTGAGGTTGTTGCGGTCGATAGCGTCGGCCGTATTGTCGTTGCAGGCCGCTGCACGGTCGGAAACATACGTTTCTGTACCGCTCGTTTCACGACGTCAGGAGCGGTCGATCTCACGTTCGGTACGGGCGGTGTTGTGGCGACGGACATCCGCGGGGACACCGGGACCGATGCCGTAGCCGCCGTCGCCTTTGACGCTTCCGGGAAAATCCTGGTAGCGGGGAGCTGCAACTTCAACGGCGGCTATCACCCATGTGCGGCTCGATACACGGGATCTGGTGCCCTTGATACGAGCTTCAGCAACGATGGGATGTGGAGCATCGATCTCGGGTCCACCGATTGGGTCGCCGACGCGACCATTGATGACTCGAACCGGATCCTGCTAGCGGGAGCATGCCGCGCCAAGATGTGTCTCATTCGTCTCCTCTCGGATGGCTCCTTCGATACAACGCTCGGGGCCGATGGGGTGATCGCCACCGATGTAGGTGGTGATGGGCTATCTGACTTCGGAGTGGCGGTCGAGGTCGACTCGAGCGGACGGCTCCTCGTGGCGGGTAGCTGTAGTCCCTCACGGGAACTCTGCGCGGTGCGCTACCTCGCGATGTCCACGGTTGCGGCGCCAAGTGCGCCAATATCCCCTGCAGCTGTGCCAGGGGATCGATCCATCACGGCGTCGTGGTCCGCCCCACTTGGAAACGGTGGCGCTCCGATCCTCACCTACACGGCTTCGGCATCGCCAGGTGGTTCGTCCTGCACGACGTCTACCACGAGCTGCCGAATCCCGTGGCTCGTGAATGGCTCGACGTACGACATTGTCATCACCGCCAACAATGGCGCAGCAAACGGCTCACCGACCACACCTGTGTCGGTGATCCCGGCGGGCCTCCCAGATCGGCCGACCTCGGTGATGGCAACCCCGGGGAACGGCTCCGCAACGGCGAGTTGGTCGCCGCCGACCAGCGACGGCGGCTCCCCGATCCTGAGCTATCAGGTCCTCGTGTCACACGGCATCTCCGGATGTACCACATCCGCGACTTCGTGCGTCTTGACCGGCATGACGAACGGCACTCGCTACTCCGTCTGGGTACGCGCGACCAACGCGATGGGAACTGGTTCACCCAGCGCCTCAACCTGGGTCACTCCGGTCGGGCCATCCACACCGCCGCAGAATCCCGTCGCTACGGCTGGCCATGCCAGCGCGGTAGTGGCCTGGTCGGCGCCCTTCTCCAATGGTGGATCACCCATCACGAGCTATGAGGTGACCGCCGCACCGGATGGATCGACGTGCACGACGACGGCCATGATGTGTGAGATCGGTGGACTGACCAATGGGACCACATACACCTTTTCGGTGACGGCGACCAACGCCCACGGCACGAGTCCCGCTTCTTCGTCGTCCAATGCCGTGGTCCCGGTCGCCCCAGGTAGACCCGGAGTGCCCAGGGCTGCGCACGCGGAGGCTCGAGCGTTCTCAGCGACAGTGTGGTGGGCAAGCCCAGCCAGCGACGGTGGGTCCCCTGTGACTGGCTACACGGTCACCGCATCGCCCGGTGGTGCATCCTGCTCGACGTCGGGTACCACGAACTGCACCGTCACGGGGTTGACGAACTGGACGAGCTATGACCTTTCGGTCACTGCCACCAACGCCGTCGGAACCGGACCAGCCGCCCCGGTTGGACCCGTCACACCCGGGTTTTTCCCAGGCCCGATCGCGGACGTGAGCTTGTCGGCGGATGGGCTGGTGACATGGTCCTCCACGCCCAACGGCGCACCTATCGACCACTTTCTGGTGGAGTATCGCGAGATCGATACGCCGGGCGGGTGGCTCACTCCGGCGCCGACTTCCTCGCCCGGAACGCTCGATCCCTTGATCGTCGGCGGGTCGTTCCCCGGCATCGAGGATCACCGGTATGGGGTGAAGCTCGTTGCCTTCCTGGGCAACGACACGGTGTCGTGCGGCGGCACACTGATCGCGGATCAGTGGGTTCTGACTGCGGCGCATTGCACCGAGTTCGACTACGGCACGAGTGTCGCCGAACCCGACTATTTCTCGATCTCCTACGGGCTCAACGACTGGACTGACTTCACGCCTGCAACTCGGCCGAACCATGTAGCCCATGGTTCGAACTGGTACCGCCATCCCGGGTGGGATCCGAAGAGTGCGTCGAACGACATCGCTCTGATCCGGCTCGACACCCCCGTCAACCCGACCACCGCCGACACGATCCCGATATTCGAACTGTCAGGGCCGGCTCACGGCAGCGATGCCTACGTCACCGGCTGGGGCGATGTGCAGACCGGTGGCCCGGACACCTTGGTTCTCAAGGGAGCCGAGGTGAAGGTCGACAGCACCTGCGGGAGCTGGCCTGGCGCCGATCCGGTCTGGGACCCTGACCAGTACGTCTGCGCCTCCGGCTGGCCATCGGGAGTGTGCAATGGGGACAGCGGCGGCCCTCTCGTCGTCAACAACAACGGCGTGATCATGGTGGCCGGCGTGATCTCGTTCACGTCTGCGGCCGGGTGTGCCTACCACCCCGATCTCCCAGACGTATACAGCCGGGTCTCGACGCATGCGGACTGGATCAAGTCCATCACTGGCTCGCTGTGGTCATCGTCGACGGTGGCCGCCAGCTCATCGAGCACCACTCTGCTGCTCGACCCCGGGGTCACCTATGCGGTGCAAGTTCGGGCGGTCAACAGTTTCAGCGGTGGCGAGCCGGCCGCCACCAGCCTCTTCGTCCCGGCCGGCCCGATCATCCTCGGGCCGCGTCAGACGGGCGTAGACTGCCGCCTCCCGCAGCCCCACCCACTGACTGATATCCCATCGACGTCGTTCGCCTACAACGCGATCGGCTGCATCTACAACCTCGGGATCACCACCGGCACTTCGGCGACGACCTATTCGCCGGGGCGCAACGTCACCCGGGGGGAGATGGCCGCCTTCCTCGCTCGCTTCTACGAGAAGGTCACGGGCCAGACGTGTGAAGGGCCCCACCCGTTCAGCGACGTTCCCACCACGTCATTCGCTCATGATCCGATCGGGTGCATCTACTCACTGGGGGTCACGACCGGCACTTCCGCCACGACCTACGCCCCCGCCAACACGGTTACCCGGGAGCAGATGGCTGCGTTCATCGCCCGCTTCTATCGAACGGTGACCGAGAAGCCCTGCGCCGCACCGGCCCAGTTCGCCGATGTACCGTCATCATCATTTGCATACACCGATGTCGGGTGTATCTACGGTCTCGGCGTCACCACCGGTACGTCACCGACGAGTTACTCACCGGACCAGAACGTCACAAGAGTGCAGATGGCGGCCTTCATCGCCCGTCTCTATCGAACGGTGACAGCATGACCGCGGGTAGCCCCTTCGGATGCCGGGCAGCCGGGCCTCCTCTTTGCCAACGAGCTTGCCAATGAACTGGCCGACACTCGCCACAACTGCCAGGCACGGAACGGAACGATCGGCCGGGTTTGCCCATGTATTCCTGAGGGTGCCTTCCCGTCAGTGGGTGGTGGCCGCGTAGCGTGGCCTCGGGAGGAGTCCCGGCTGTGACGTGTTTCCCTTGGGCTTTTGGCTCGTTGACCTGATCGTTGCGGGGGCTCGTTTCTGAGCAGACTCGGTTGAGGAAATGGGTGGGACCTTTCGGCCTGGCTGTGGGTCCGGTGCACCGTATGAATCACATGGCTGGGTGGGCTACGTCGTCCGCTTCGCGGTGTCGGGTGGGGTCGGGGACAACTTCGGTGCTGGTGGTCGAGCGCGAGCGAGGGGTTCTCCCTGACATCAACCGTTTGCGGACCCGCTCGGCCGTGAAGATGAATTGAAGCGCATCGAGGACGGTCGGGTCTGCCTGATTGCATAAGAGTTCCGAGGTCGGTACTATTATGATATGCCTTCGCTCGTAGTCTCCGACGCGGCTGCCGAACTTGGCGTGAGCCAACGGCGAGTTCGGCAGATGCTCGCGTCCGGTGAGCTGCAGGGCGATCGGGTTGGTCGGTCGTGGATTCTGTCGGCGGAAGAGGTCGAACGAGCCTCGCGACGAGGAGTCGACGCCGGCCGCCGCTGGAACGCTGCGTCGGCCTGGGCCGTGCTTTGTCTGGCCGCGGGGGATGAGGTCGAGTTGTCGCCGGTCGAGCGTTCACGTGCCAAGCAACGGCTCGCAGGCGGCCTCGAATCGCTCATCGGTCGCTTGTCGTCCCGAGCGCATCTCAAGCACTTCTACGCCCACCCGGGCGTGCTCGATTATCTCGCTGATGCTCCGGCGGTGGTCAGGGGCGGAGTGAGCGCTGCCGCTGAGTACGACGCTGGGCTCATGGTTGTGGGTGAGTTCGAGGGCTATGTCCGCGATGGTGATCTCGACGAGTTGATCTCCCGCTTCGCGCTCGACGAGTCCGCAGATCGGCACAACGTGTCGCTCCGGATCGTGCCCGACCACGCTTGGCCATTCGCAGCAGGCCAGGCCATTGCGTCGATGCCGGTCGTCGCCGTCGATCTCCTCGAGGCAGACGACCCAAGAGCCCGCCGAGCCGGCGCCGAGTTGTTGGAGAAGTGTTGAGCGAGTGGCCCCAGGTAGACCGTGACCCCGTCATGCTCCCAACACTGCCAGGACACGACGACGCCCTGTGGGAAGTTCTTCTCGAACTCGCCGAACTCCGCCCCAGCGGCTGGACGCTGGTTGGCGGCCAGATGGTGTTCCTCCACGCGATCGAACAAGGAGCGGCGGTGCCCAGAGTGTCGACCGACCTCGACGTCCTCGTGAACGCCCGGGTTCTCGCCGGCGGCGTTCGTGAGTTCGTCGCGGCGATCGAAGACCGAGGTTTCGGTCTCGTTGGAGCTTCACCCGAAGGCCTAGCTCATCGCTACGAACGAAACGGCGTCAGTGTCGACGTCCTCGCGCCCGAAGGACTCGGCCAGCGGGCCGACCTCACGACCACGCCACCCGGCCGCACGTTGCAGGTGCCAGGGGGTACCCAGGCGCTCGAACGAACTGAACTGCTGCCCGTCTCAGCTGCAGGGCGGGTCGGGTTCGTCCCGCGGCCGTCGTTGCTCGGCGCGATCATCGGCAAGGCAGTGGCGGTCGACGTCGACGACGTGCCCGATGCCCAACGGACAGACCTCGCGTTGCTCCTGAGCCTCGTCGACGACCCGATCGCGCTGCGTCTGCAACTGACGAAGAAGGACCGACAACGGCTCTCCCGGCGCGCCGAGATGCTCGACCGAAAGGCCCGGTACTGGGCAGCCGTCGACCTCGCAGCAGCAGATCGAGGTCACGCAGCCTTGCGCCTACTGACGGGCTGAACGCGGAGCGGGCTCGATGGCGTTTCTGCCAATGAGCCTGCCAAAGAGTCCGCCGGAACTTGCCGGCACGGCCTGACACGGCCCGGAACGCTCAGCTATATTTCCCTAGGTCAGGGGCATTTTCTGGCATCCGATGGCACTGGCCTGACGGGCTTGAGCGCTCTCTCAAGGTGGTAGCACGGGTTCAAATCCCGCACGGGGTACCGGTACGCCAGATGGGTCGGGTGGTCAGCCTTCCGCTGAACCATCGGTCGCCCTAAGGTCTCGAAGTCGAACCCGGAATCTGCGTGGTCCACGCAGTAACCAGCGATCATTACGAACGCGAAGCTCGCCCGTGAGATCGCCACGATCGAGTCACTGGGCCTCGCCTAGCGATTCTCCCACGGCCGCGACAAGGGCATGTATCCGTCTCATGCCTACGCATGACGTTGAACCCACAACCGCCTGCGGTTGGTGCGCGCCTGTTATTGCTCGGTGGCCGACCGAGAAATGTCATCTCGTAATCGCGCCTCGACCTCGGGTTCGATGACGCTGTCGGGGTCGCGTAGTTGGCCGAGTTCGTCGTTGACTCCTACGATGGCCGCGTATAGCGGCGGGCACGTTGGGCAGACTTTGAGATGAGACTCCACGGTCGTCGCGGTGGCGTTATCGAGTCCGCCGTCGAGATAGTCACTGATGTGTTGTCGAGCATCCCAGCACGGCATGGGGACTCCTTTCAAGAGGATGCGTCGTTGGTCTCCAGCGGCCAACGCGTGGACCAGCGCCATACGGCCTCGACGTAGGCGTTGCTTGGCCGCTGACAACGTGATGTCGGCGATATCGGCGATGTCGATTGAGCGAAATCCTTCGACGTCGTGCAAGACGATCGCTGAACGGTAGATAAACGGGAGGCGCGCGAGCGCGTCGAAAAGTTCGTCTCGGGTTGCGGCTCTGTCGGCCACGACTGCGGCATCGACGGTGTACTCGTCGTCTCGCCAGTCGGCTTCAACTTCGTCGAGCAACACCTCACGGTCGGACCGGCGCGCTCGGTCGATGACGATGTTGTGTGCTATCCGGATCAGCCAATGGCGTAACGGCGCGTCACCGAGGAACTGGTGACGCCGTTCCATAGCGCGTACGACAGTGTCCTGGGTGATGTCGGCCGCCAAATTCGGGTCGCGGGTCACTCCCAACGAGTAGCCGTAGATTGCGTCTAGATGCTCGGTGAGTTCGGTGTTGGCGAAGCTCATGCACGGATCATCGCAGAAGCCCGCTGATCGCGCCCCACGAAGCTATGAGCGCTCCGATGATCCAAACCGGTGTCGAGGCGAGGGTTGTGCCGATAACGATCAATGCGCCTCCCGCGGCGAGTCGTAGTGTCCAAGTGACCGCCGAAACCCGTGCGCGGGTTTGTCGCTCGCCGTCTCGGGTCGTGGCAAAGAAGTTGTAGATCGATTCTTCGCTATGGGCGCCGATAAGCCGCCCGGTCTCGATTCCGTCGAAGGACGCAATCAATGTCGGTATCGATGTGATTCGTAAGTCTGAGGCGACCGTATTCGCGTCGTCGACAAGTAAGTCGACGACGCTAACGCCAGTGGTAGCAGCGGCTTTTTCGACGACCGGTGCCATGGTGCGACAAACGCCGCACCATGGCGCCCAGGCTCGGATCACGAGCGGGCCAACCTGCTCGGCACCAGTTGCCGGCATGCTTCAGCTCAGCTTGCGGCTTTGGTGGAGCTGAGGCCCAGCAGCGAGTAGACGGGGCACGAGCCGGCGAGGCCGGTTAGCAACGGGACGAGTCCCACCAGTCCAACGATCACTCCAGCGGTCCCTCCCATCACCGCAAATCCGATGACGAGCAAAGCGATGCCTAGTATCACTCGGAGAATTCGGTCGGTGTTGCCTTCGTTCTTCTTCATTTCAGAGTTCCCTCCTAGCGCGGGCCGCATTTCGAACCCGCTGATAGATAG
>CAZDEB010000006.1:14419-25310 GCA_964504305.1 uncultured Candidatus Nemicrothrix sp.
TCATTTCAGAGTTCCCTCCTAGCGCGGGCCGCATTTCGAACCCGCTGATAGATAGACGGTCAACCGGTCCGAAAGGATACAACCGGCACTATTTGAGTCAGCCCGAGGATCGGCATCAGCAATGTCTGCGTATCGAGATATATGGTGACGCAAAGGACTCGTGACGTAACGAAAGGCATGCTGCTGTGCAGAATCACCCGATCAATGACTTCCGTTCCGTGGTCGACCCCGACGCCCAAATCGTCGATGTTCGTACCGTCAATGAGGTGGTCGCGGGCATGCTTCCGGGCGCAGTGAACATCCCCGTCAGAAGCTTGAAGAAGCGGACTGGCGAACTCGACTCGTCGCGGCGCGTCATCGTTGTGTGCCAGAGCGGCATGCGTAGCGCCAAGGCCGCGAAGATCCTCAAGCGGGCCGGATTCAACGACGTCGTCAACCTGACTGGTGGTATGGCCGCTTACCGAGGTTGAGTACCAACAGCCTGCCGCGCCAATCGCCCTTGGGATTGCGGAGATGGGTTCGAGGTTGCGGTAGAGCGTCGGATGACGTGGCGACGTGGTCATGGTCGCGGCGCATCAGATGCGGCGGCGAGGCGGGCGCGGACGATGCTGACTGTGACAATCGTGGTCACGACGCCAAAAATGTCACAGGCGTTCTCGGCCAATTTGTGAGTTGTTCGACACCCCCGCGACGTGAACGATCGGGCTATGAACGCAGCCAAGACTTGGACCTTTGACGGCTACCGGGCGGGCACGACTACGTTGCCCGAGCCGAACCTCGGGTGGAACACCTACGGGCAAGGCGTCGAGAACGTTGGCGTGGACGGTCGACCCGAGCCGATCGAGATCCCGAAACTAGCGCCGGATCAGCTGCTCGTCCGGGTCGACGCGGTCGGGCTCTGCTTCTCCGACGTAAAGCTGATCCGCCTCGGTGGAGATCATCCCAAGCTCTACGGGCGCGATCTGTCGGTAGAGCCGACCCGTCTCGGCCATGAAGCGACAGTCACGGTGATAGAGGTCGGTGCCGAACTGGTCGATCAGTACTCGGAAGGGCAACGCCTCGCTATCCAGCCCGACATTCATGTTGACGGGCGCAGCACCGCGTACGGCTACACGATTCCTGGCGGCCTGATTCAGTACCACCTTCTTGGCCCAGAGGTTCTCGATGCCGATGACGGCGCCTACGTAATCCCTGTCGGGGACGACCTCGGCTATGCATCTGCCGCGCTTTCGGAGCCGTGGGCGTGTGTCGAGGCGGCCTACACCCAGCGACGTCGACTCTGGCCGCTCGCTGGGGGAACGTTCTGGGTGATAGCTGACGGGGACGCAGATACCGAGTACGACTTCGGCGATCTGTTGAAGGGCGCGTCGACCGTGGTGCTCACCGGCGGCTCAGGGGCACTCTGCGCCCGAATCGCCGCCGCAGCCGGCGACGAAACCAACGTTGTCTTCACCGAAGCGACTGCACCTTCCGCGTACGCCTCGTTAGCCGAGGAGCACATCGGTGGATCCGGCTTCGATGACACGATCGTTCTCGATCCGCGATCCGCGGACGTCATCACCGAGGCGGCAAAGCTGATCGCGTTCCGCGGCACTATGACGATGGTCGGTGAGCACGAACTCGACGGATTCCCCGAGATCGACTTCGGTCGCCTCCACTACGACTACACCGCCTACTTGGGCACCAGGGGCACCGACGTGACCGCCGCCTACGGCGAGGACCGCAATCGCTGTGACCTCCGCGAGGGTGGGCTGACGGCCTTCGTCGGCGCCGCCGGGCCCATGGGGCAGATGCACATCCAGCGGGCGATCGAGAACGCTGATGGCCCGAAGACGCTCATCGCGATCGACCCCGACGACGATCGAATGGAGTTCTTGCTGAACAGCCTTGGCCCGCTCGCCGAATCCCACGGGCGCACACTGATCCCGATCAACCCAAACACGTCCGACGAGACACCCCGCGAATTCATCGATCGCCTGACCGAGGGCCGAGGTGCCGACGACGTCGTCGTTTCCGTGCCGGTCGCGCCGATTATGGCCAACGCCGGCACATTGCTCGCACCTGACGGCATGCTTGTGTTCTTCGCCGGGATCGCCAACGGAACGATGGGACCGCTTGACATCAGCCGGGTCTATCTTGACAACACGCAGTTCACGGGCACATCCGGGTCAGCGATAGATGACCAGGCCGCGGTGCTCGCAAAAGCCACTGCAGGGGCCCTCTCGCCCTCACTCAACCTGGCCGCGGTCGGCGGTATCGACGCTGGCCGTGAGGGAATCGAGGCGGTGCTCAACGGCACGTTCGCCGGAAAGGTGGTGATCTTCCCGCAGGTGGAGGGGGTTCCGCTGACCGGCCTTACCGAGCTCGGCGAACGGCTGCCTGACGTGGGCGCCGCGCTCGGAGAGCGCGGCGAGTGGACTGAAGAAGCCGAGCGGATTCTCATCGAGAACTACTCTCATCAGGGATGAACCCGATCACGACGCTCACGCTCAATCCGAGCTTCGACCGCACACTTAGCGTCTCAACGCTTGAGCGTGGTGAGGTTCACCGGCTCGAGTCGAGCGTGGTAGAACCCGGCGGCAAGGGTATCAACATCGCTCGATCGGTGGCAATCAACGGCGGCGTCTCGCGGGCCATCTATCCCGCTGATACCGAAGCCCGCGCATCGTTCGAAGCCGCGATGGGCTATCCGGGCCTTACGTGTGATCCGGTCGATCGGGACGAGCCGACCCGAACCAACATTTCGGTCATTGAAGACGACGGCATGACCACGAAATTGAACGAGTCGGGAGCACCGCTCTCGGCGGAGACCCTGGAGGCGCTGTTCGCTCTCGCTGTGCACGGCGAGAGCGAAGGCGCCATTGCCGCGGCCGGGAGCCTGCCACCCGGGTCGCCACCTGGTCTGTACGCCGAACTTGCTGCTCGCATGGCCCAGCCCGATCGGACGCTCGCGCTCGATACGAGCGGGCCCGCGCTGAAGGCGATGGTCGGCGTGCCGCTCGCCGTCGCCAAACCAAATCTCGAAGAGTTGGAAGAACTGATTGGCGAGCGGCTGTCTACCCTCGGCGCGGTGGTCGAGGCCGCCAACGAACTGCGTGTCGGCGGGTGGCGGTCGGTTCTTGTCAGTCTCGGAGCAGCAGGAGCCGTACTCGTGTCCGCGGGTGGGGCGGTGATGGGGTATGCCCCCGTACTCGCAGTGCGGAACACGGTTGGTGCGGGCGATGCCCTTCTGGCTGGCTTTCTCGCCGCGGGTGGCGTCGGCCGCGTCGCGCTGGGAGAAGGGCTTGCGTGGGCCCACGCCGCCGTCTCGTCGGCGAGTACGACCGCCCCGCCGGTCGGGGCGCACGATCGAACAGCAGTGGCGCTCACCGACGCGATTGAAGCAAACTCTGCGTTGAAGGAGAGCCGATGACCACCAAGTCCGCTGCAGCCGAGCCGTTTCCGCTCCAACCATCCGCAATGCTCAGGGCCGGAGTCGAAGGCTTCCTACGCGCCCCTGTGGCCCTTCTCCTCGGCGGGGTTATCACCTTCGGTGTCTCGATGGCGACCTTCCTGCCGTTTCGGGATCGCATCAACGACAACCCAGGGGCGCCTGAGTTGGTCCTCATATTCGTCGGGTTCGTGCTCGCAGGGACCGCCTCGTACTTCTGGCACTCCTATGCGCTCGACGCTGCCCGCGGCAACGACATCGATCTCGCTAAGCCGTTTCGGACGTTGGAGCGGCTGCCAGCCCAGTTGGTCGCATCGTTTTGGTTCTGGGCCGGACTTCTCATCGGTATCCCGATGATGCTCATTCCGGCCCTGATCGTGTTGGTTTTTTATGCGTTCTACGGGTACGTGGTCGTCGACCGCCCAGAGCTGGGTGGGCTCAAGGCACTCGGTACGAGCGTGCGACTCGGGTTCGGTCGCCGCATCGCCTTGTTCGCCATCGCTGCGCTCGCGCTAATGTTGAACTTCATCATCCCGGGTATGGCGTTCATGATCGAAGTCACCGCGGTCGCCGTACCCCTGTGGCTTGCACTTCTCGTCGTGACCACCTCAATCACCATGGTTGGCGGCGCGGCCCTGTACGACGTTCTCAACGAAGAGTTGAGAGATGGCTGAGTCCCAAGTCCTCTCCGGAATCGGAGCATCTGCCGGTGTGGCCGTCGGACCGGTAGTGCTCGTCAAGACCGTGGACGTGGTCGTGCCTTCGATCGTCGAGCCCGTGGCTGCGTTCAAGGCGGCGATCGTCGACGTCACCGCTGACCTGGTCGAACTCGCCGCGGCCGCTCGGGACCGAGGCCACGACGAGGCCGCCGGAGTTCTCGAAGCGCAGTCACTGATGGTCCAGGACCCGATGCTGGTTGACGCAGTGGTGGAAGCGATCGATAGCCCCGACTCCGTCGGCGCGGCCATCGACTCGGTGGCAGGTGAACTCGTCACCATGTTCGAGGGCTTCGAGGATCCGTATCTAGCGGCTCGTGCAGCTGATGTCGGCGAGGTGGCCGACCGCATTCGTCGCAAGCTTGCCGGAGCTGAGTCGCCCGATCTCACCGCTCTCGCTCGACCGTCCGTCCTCGTAGCGCAGACGTTGACGGCCGCGGAGACGTCGCAACTCGACCCTGCCCAGGTTCTGGGCTTCGTCACCGAAACCGGCGGGCCGACCAGCCACGTGGTGATCATCGCTCGTGGTCTCGGCGTTCCCGCCGTCGTGGGCGCAGCCGGAGTGACTGAGGCCGTTTCGCCGGGTGACCGGCTCGGCCTGGACGGCAGCGACGGTACCGTCGTTGTCAATCCCGACAGCGAGCACGATGTCGACTTCGACCTTCGTGCCCAGCGTCACGCCGCGTCGGTTGAGGCCGCCGAGCAGTGGGCGGGACGCCGCGTCGCCTACGGCGTTGCCGATATGGGCGTGGCGGCCAATGTCGCAAGCGCGGCGGATCTCGCCCGCGCGATCGAGGTGAGGGCCGACGGGATTGGTTTGCTCCGCACAGAGTTCTTGTTCCTCGACCGTCCAGAGCCGCCTTCTGAGGATGAGCAGTACGAGTTCTACGCCAAGGCTGCCCAGGCCTTCGAGGACCCGGTGGTGATCCGCACCTTCGATATAGGTGGCGACAAGCCGGCCGATTACATGACGGTCGCCGAAGAGGAGAACCCGTTCCTCGGTGTGCGCGGCGCGAGGTTGTACAAACACTACCCCGAGGTATTCAAGACCCAGATCCGAGCCATCCTGCGTGCCGCGCTCCGGGGCGACATCTGGTTAATGCTGCCCATGATCACGACGCTCGATGAAGTCCTTCAGATCAAGGAGCAGATATTGGCTATCGCGGCTTCCATGCCAGCGGCCGACATCCGAGTCCCGAAGATCGGGGTCATGGTGGAGGTGCCGGCAGTGGCGCTCACTGCCGATGCAATCGCGGCCAATGTCGACTTCTTCTCGATCGGCAGCAATGATCTGACGCAATACGCGATGGCGGCCGACCGAATGAACGGAGATCTCGGCTATCTCCAGGACCCGCTTCATCCGGCCGTCCTGGCGCTCTGCGCGTTCACCGCCGCGGCCGCCAAGGGTGCGGGGATCCCCGTGTCGGTTTGCGGGCTCGCTGCGGCTGATCCTTTGGGCGCAGCGGCTTTCGCCGCGATGGGAATCCTCAAGTTGTCGATGAGTGGCGGGATGGTCAACCAGATCAAGTCCACGCTTGGAGCGCTGGACCCCGAGTCCGGCCAGGCTGCCGCGGAACGGGCGCTGACCACGGCCTCGGCCATCGGGGCAAGAGATGCGCTCCTTTCGTGGGTCGATGGGACGTGAGCGCGTACCTCGACAGTCGGGTCATTCGGATCGCTCGATGGCTGGTTGAGCAGGATTCAGTCCGTAGCACCGGTGATCTCGCGTCCGAGCTGGGTTTGAGCCAGCGGGTCATCCGCTACCGGCTGCCTGCAGTGGAGAACTACTTGGGTGAATGGGACGCAACGTTGCACCGCCAGCGCGGCAGCGGCCTCGCGGTGCATATGCCCGACGGTGTTTGCGAGGCGATCATCGAGGACTTGAGCAGCCGTTTCGAGGCGCCCCGCGTGTACTCGCCTGAGGAACGCAGCAGCATGCTCACCGCGGAGTTGCTTTGGCGAGCGCCCGAGGTCACGCCCCTCGACAAGATCCACGACGAGCTTGGGGTCTCGAAGACCTCTGCCCGGCGAGATCTTCAGATGTGTGAACCATGGCTCGAACGCAACGGGCTGCCGCTGGTGCGGCGCCCCGGCAAGGGAATCGCGATCGTAGGTTCCGAGCGTCGTATTCGCCAGGTCCTTGTGCAGCTGATCGTGGAGACCATCCCGGACAATATCCTGATCGCCCAGATCGGCGACGACGAGCGCGACCGTGAGCAAAAGAGTGCTCGCATCCCCGTGGGCTTTCGTGAGCGACTGGAGGCGTTGCCACTCCGGGAGTCGGCGACGATCATACGGGAGAGCCTCCTTCGTCAGCGCCTTTCGGCGGGCCGGAGCGAGCTCGTCTTCGCGTTATACCTCGCCCTGTCGATCGCACGGATACGCGAGGGCCGAATGGTGGATGTGTCTGCCGGTCTCCAGCGATCAGTGACCGAACATCCGGTGGCTCAGAGCGTCGCTGGGTTGGTGAACGCCATCGAACAGGAACTCGGTGGTCCGTTCGAAGAAGCAGAGTTCGGCGCGCTGACCGAGTATCTCCTTGGGCTCGACACCCTTCAGATGACCGTCGCCGCCTCCGGCGCCATCGACGCGGAGATGGTGCCGAGACTCCTAGCTATTGCTGGTGAACGGCTCCATCCTGCGTTGGCCGATGATGCGGAACTCGAACGCGGACTCGCCGCCCACCTCGAGCGACTCTCGGTTCGCCTCCGCCACGGTCTTCCGGTCCATAACCCTCTACTCGGCGAAGTGCGAGAGCGGTATCCGGACGTGCATCTCGTGGCCGGGGAACTGGCCGAGTTCCTCGAACCGCAGCTAGGGCAGAAGGTGACCGACGACGAGGTCGGGTTCTTGACGATGTATCTTTCCGGGGCAATGGAGCGGGCGCGGCTTCGGCCCCGTCGCCGCGTCCTAGTGGTGTGCCCGAGCGGTATGGCGACCGCGTGGGTTCTAGTCTCGCGGATTCAGTCGGAGTTCCCCGAGTTCGATCTCGTCCAGGTGCTGTCCGAGCGCGAGTACGAAGAGCTCGACGACCGCGACTACGACCTTGTGATCGCCACGTTGCCAATCCCACGACACGAGGCGCCGGTCGTGGTCGTGAATCCGTTGCTCTCCGCTGGCGATGTGGGTCTGGTCAAGGCCGCGGTGCAGTGACGCCGAAGTGGCGCAGCGACCACCTTTTGTCACAACCGGCCACCGCCGTACTGGGAGTGGTTCCGGCTCGCTTCTTTCACAAAGATGGCGGGGCGTTACGAATTAATGGGGGAGGACCCGCGAAATGCTTACACGTATTCAACGTTTAGGCGGTTTTCTGTCCAGCATGGTCATACCGAACATCGGTGCGTTCATTGCTTGGGGCTTGATTACCGCTTTGTTTATCCCGACAGGTTGGTTCCGAGAACTCGGTGTCGGTGACAAGGAGACCGCCGACTGGGTCTCGGACTTCGCCAAGTTGGTGGGACCGATGATCCAGTACTTGCTGCCGATGCTGGTGGCGTACACCGGTGGCAAGCTGATCCACGGTCACCGTGGCGGCGTCACCGCTGCCATTGCGGTGTTCGGTGTCATCTTGTCGCAGGGCGAGCTCACCGCTGACGACGGCACGGTGCTGAGCATCCAGCCGCCGCAGTTCTTGGGTGCCATGGTGATCGGCCCGCTCGCCGGCTGGGTGATGAAGAAGATTGACGAGATGCTCGAGGACAAGGCTCCGGCTGGCTTCGAGATGTTGGTCAACAACTTCTCGCAAGGGATTGGCGGCATGCTTATGGCCTTGATCGGATTCCAGATCGTCGGCCCGGTCTTCGCCAGGGTCGCCGACCTGTTCGGTAACATGGTCGAGGGCATCGACAGTGCTGGCCTTCTGCCGTTGGCGGACCTTCCCATCGAGGTGGCGAAGGTGTTGTTCTTGAACAATGCCATCAACCACGGTGTGCTCGTCCCGCTCGGCACCCAGGACGTCACTGAGGCCGGCCGGTCGGTCTACTACATGCTCGAGTCCAACCCTGGCCCCGGCCTCGGTCTCCTGCTCGCCTACTGGTTTGCTGGTAGCGGCTTGGCCAAGCTGTCGGCTCCGGGCGCGATCATCATCCACTTCTTCGGTGGCATCCACGAGGTGTACTTCCCGTACGTCCTCATGAACCCGGTCATGATCGGCGCAATGTGGGCCGGCGGTATCTCCGCTGACATCGTCTTCACGATCTTCGACGCCGGACTCACCGGTCCGCCTTCACCAGGGTCGATCTTCTCGTACATAGCGTTCACCCCATCTGATACCGGAGCGGCCATCGGCGTTTACGCCGGTATGGCTGCCGGTGCAGCGGCGGCGTTCTTCGTAGGATCCATCTTGTTGAAGATGTTCCCAGTGACCGATATGGATGATCACATCGACGATGGTGGCCTTGAGGATGCAATGCAGGGTGTTCCTGGCGTAGCGGGCGCCTGACCCTGACCACGGTCGGGTGCGCGTGCACCTGACCCCCGGGATGCCCGGACGCCGATTGTTCTCGTCGTCCGGGCATCCTTACCCGCTTAGAAGAATCCGAAGCCCCAGCCCCTGGAGAAGGTAATGGTCGATCGAGTCAGTGTCGCAGCCTCTGAAGTCAAGCTCATCGTGTTTGCATGCGAAGCAGGCATGGGCAGCAGCCTCATGGGTGCAAACCAGCTCAAGAAGATGGTGAAAAAGGCCAAGCTCGACATCGCGGTGGTCCACTCACCGGTTGGGCAGCTGACCGACCAGGCCGACGTGATTGTCGTACACAAGGGCCTCGCCAAGCAGGCCCAAGCCAAGGTTCCGAGCGCGGCAATCGTGCCCTTCACCTTGTTCATGAATGACCCGGCGGTGAAGAGTCTCGTTCTCACCTTGAAGGCCGGCGAAGCAGTGACCTCGGCTTTGTGACATGAGCAACGACATTCTTTCGGTGCTCGGTATCGACGACGTGATACTCGGTTGCCGCGCCGCCTCGATGGAGGAAGCGATCGACTTTGTCGGCGGTCGGCTGGTAGCGCGTGGCTCAGTGGAACCTGAATACATCGCCGGCATGCAAAAACGCGAGACCGTGGTTTCGACTTTTCTCGGAAACGGTGTGGCGCTGCCGCACGGCGTGCACGAGAGCATGGACCACATTATCAACACTGGCATTGTTGTGGCCCAGTATCCTGACGGCGTCGACTGGGGGATGGGCGCGGCCCACCTAGTCGTGGGCCTCGCTGCGGCCGGCGACGACCATGTTGCTGTGCTTTCTCAGCTCGCCGAGATCCTCATGGACGAGGAGCTCTGTGAGCAGATGTGGGCAACCGACGACCCCGAGTTCATCCACGGTCACCTGACCGCCGGACCTGAAGATCCGGAGGAAGACTGATCATGGCAGAAACTCGTGAGGTAGTGATTACCAATAGACAGGGGCTCCATGCCCGCCCTGCGGCGGAACTGGTCCAGGCGATGAAGGCCTTCGACGCCTCGCTCGAGATCTCGGTCGGGCCCAAGAAGGCTAACTCGAACAGCGTCATGAGCGTGCTTGCGCTCGGCGCGACGTCAGGCAGCACTGCCATACTCGTTGCTGACGGGACCGACGCTGCAGCTGCGGTGGACGCGGCCGTCGCAATCATGACTTCGGAGGACTGAGCATGGCTCGACTCAACCAGGAAGCACTCACGGCGGCTGCGGTCGCCAAGTTCGATGCGACCCCGGACCCCAGCGGTGAGGGCGACCTGACCTGCGAGCGGGGTGCGTTGATCATCGCGGCCGAGCAGGCTGATCTCAAGAGCGCGTTCAAGCGGGCCAAGAAGATCAAGGCTGGCTACCGCTGGGTCGTCATCAACCGAGAGGACCTGTTCGGCGCCAACCCGCTCTCGCTCGGCTCCAAAGCCGGCATCTTCGATGCTGATGGCAACATGTTGAAGAACGCCGATGTTCCTCGGACCAAGGTCTAACCGGGTCGGCTAGGCCTGATGCGCCAATCGCCCTTGGGGCGATTGCGGAGATGGATTCGAGGTTGCGGTAGAGCGTCGGATGTCGCGGCCGGTGTGGTGGTCGTCGTATGCCTGTAGTCCTGCTCGGATCGCGGGCCCGATGCTGAGGGCGATGATCACTGTCATTGGTCCGAACGCGCCCCCGAGGAGCGCGCCGGCGATCAAGAAAGTGACTTCGAGCAGCGTCCGGATGATTAGCGGATCGCGGCCTCGTTGTTCGGCCACGGTCATGATCGATTCGAACGCTCCGCCGGCCGCTGATTGGTGAACGACGGTCGCCACGCCGATAGCCAGCACTACTGTGCCGATGAACGACAGTGCGATGCGGCTGAGGAGGTTTTCGGGGGCGACGATGACCTGCAACGCGATGTCGATTGTGAGGCCGTTGAGGAGCATGAAACCGAGACTGCGGCCGGTCGGGCGGACACCAAAGATGGCGGCGACTAGAAATAGCGTTCCCGAGAGCGCCCAAGCGGCCTGTCCGAACGACAGCGGCGTCCGGCGCGCTATGGCCGACAGGGCAACGTCGAACGGCGCCACGCCGAGGCCGGCCGCGGCGAGCGAAGCCACTCCCGCGCCGATCATCACCGACGCGGGGATTAGCCAAAGGGCGCGTTGAGATCCCGACGGTAACGGATGGGTACGAACCCATCGCGATGTGGCGATCACGCCTTGGCGTGAAAGGCCACCTATGTTGCCGAGACCGCGCGTGAGAGAATTCAGCGCGAGCTTCACCCCTCAAGTATCGGCATCGTTCAACCCTTTCGCGCACCCCTCG
>CAZDEB010000006.1:25410-212984 GCA_964504305.1 uncultured Candidatus Nemicrothrix sp.
GTGCCCCAGAGGCGACTCGGCGTATCGGCGGTCGAACAGGTCGCAAGCGAACCGGTACAGCTCACCGTCGAGCCGGGTTAGGTCCTCGATCCTGGCGCGGGTGTCTGCCGAAAGTGATTGTGGGCTCGGCTCGCGGGTTGTGGTCTTGTGCACGTAAGGCGGCTCGGACGGTTCGGGCCACCCAAAGTTGTGGCACATCAACTGGACGGTCTCGGTGAAGCGTTCCGTCACTCCGACAAACTCAAAGTCCGCCAACCGTTGCTTTGCTCGAGCCAGCAATTCGTCATCGCTCATGTTGGTTGTGCTGTGAGTTAGTAGTTGGCTTTGGCTCAGGATGATCTCGTTGCCATCGCGATCGAGGTGACGGCGGGTCAGGTCGAAGTTGAGGGCGATGTTCCTGGTCTGAAAGTTGGTCAGCAATTGGCCCGCCCAGTCGGCTGCTACGTATTCATCTATGGAGATGTCCGGTCGGAACTCATTCCCGATCGGGTTTGCGTCACCTTGAGCCGCGGCCCAGTGAAAGCGCGAAACTGTGCGAGCGACAGGCTCGCGCAGCATGGTTATTACCTGGGGCCTGGCCGGTAGGTACGACAAGATGGTGTGCCCGAAATGACCGCGAACAAACGAGTACTTGCCTAGATCCCGTTCGTCGCCGACGGCTTTGGCCAAGTGTTGCATCAACCGCATTGGAGCGATTTGTTCAGGGGTGAACTGCGCCTCCAGGATTCGGTTGAGGGATCCTCCTCCCGTTCTGGGGATGTGGAGGAAATAGATTTGGTCGGGCGCCGCGGTGGTGCTCATGGTTCTCGGGCTCAGCCGAACCACTCGGCCAACTCCAGCCCCGAAAGCTCAACGAGATCCTCGAGGTCCGGCTTAAACAGTTCGACCAGGCGGTCGTGCGTTTCCTGGGTCAGTTTCGGGACTTCGACGGAACCTACGTTGGGCGAGATCGTTTGAGCCGTGGGGTATTGCCCAAAGCGAGACACGCCGACAAAGTCGCAGACCTTGTCCAACGTTTCGATGTGCTGATGTTGCAGTTGGTCCGTTGTCAAAAACAGCATTTGTGACAGCTCAAAGCGTTCCTGCAAACGCCGGATCTGCTTGGCGTAGTAACCGCGATCGACGTAAGACCAGGTTCGGTTTTGCTTGTTGGGGTTGTGACGCGACCATTCTGCCTCTCGCTCGAGGGCATCGTCGAAGCTCAACTCTTCTTCTCCCGTCGCGACATTCATGCTCCACTGCGAGTGGGCCCGCTCCCAGGGTCGCCGGAGCAAGAAAATCAGTTTGGCGTTGGGGTTGTATCGGTACAAGGCGTCACGTACCGGGTGCCAGTACATGTAGATCGGTGTCGCATCCAACAAGCAAGATCCATCGGTCGACGCAAATCGAGCGTGATACTCGGAATAGTCGATGCTCACACTGGCGTCATCGTTGACCGCTCTTGAGTCAAAGAAGTGAGGCTCCTTGGTCGCCGTGGCCACGTCCGGGTGGGAGGCGAGGAAGTCGAAGAGGGCCGTCGTGCCGCCCTTCTGGGTGCCCATGATGAACGTGTTTACTCTGATGTTCAGCCCCGGCATCCCTTCTCATCTTGTCACGGGCCGTGTCTATCAGGGCAAGGTGGCGATGGGTTGCGCTCTCGGCAGTTACTGCGATGCCGAAGCAGCGGCGGCCAATGCGTCGAGGTTGGCCATCACAAATTCGGCGCATTCGGTGCTGAGCGAGCCACACGCGGCATCGAGTTCGTCTCCGAGGCCGGCCGCGGCCGCGATCTCACGCGTCCTGTCAAAGTCTGTCCCCGTAATGACTGCTGGCCAAGTGCTGATCAATCCGTCGCTGAAGTCGAAGGTGACGCCGCGCAACCTCGGGTCTTGTCCGAGTGCCTCGCTGATGCTCGAACGGATGCTCACCTGGCACCTCGCACTAGTTTCCGAGCCGGCCTCCAGACACGACAAAAGCTGCACTTCGAGGCCGAGCAGTTGTCGGCTAACCAACCATCCGTCGGTATCTATTGCGAGGGCGCTCTGGGTGCTGTCGGCAATTGCGGACTTGGTGACTACGGCGTTCACGGCGTCGATATCGGTGGAGCTCAGGAACTCTTCAATCGTTGCCAACGCGGCTGGTGACACCTCAGCGGACGGGGGCGCGGACGTGGTTGTCGGGGGTGGCTCTGCGGTTACAGTCGGCGTAGCGGACGGCGCCGGCTCGTCCGCGTCGGTCACTTCAAGGGGGGTGAACTCCCCTCCGCTGGTGGTGACGTAAAGCGCGCCGAGGGCGAGCAGCGTCGCGGCCGCAGCACCGAGCATCCACGTTCGATTGCGACGCGACGGGTTGGGGTTTGGCTTCAACATTGTGATCTCCGGTTCGGGGTGGTCCACCTGTTCGGCGATCCGGTCTTGGATCGATTCCCACGCGGTTGGAGATGGAGTGGCTCTGTCGGCAATGTGGCCCAGATCCGCCTCAATACGTCGATCGAGTTGGTTCATTGTTCGAGCTCCTCTCGCAGGATGGCAAGTCCACGCCTGATGTGTGAGCGCACCGTTGCCGCCGGCATGTCGAGGACTGAGGCGATCTCCGATGCCCGGTACTGGCCGTAGTACCGCAGCACAACCGCCAACCGTTGATCTTCGTTGAGCTTGTTGAGCACGTCCCAGAGCTCGGCTGCGCTGTTGGGCAGATCCGTCGGTGCGACAACAGGATGTCGTTGCATGACCCGCCGCCTCTGAAGCACTGATCGGCATCGATTCACCACCGTCGTGCGTAGATACGCGCCAGGCTGACGGATCTCGCCGAAGCGTCTATGTACCTCAGCGAAGCCGTCTTGCACGACTTCTTCAGCCTCTGCGTTGTTACCGACGAGCGTGTAGGCGAGGCGAACCATACCGACGTACTCGGCCTGGAACAGGTCCTCGATCATCTCGGTGCTTTGTTGCTGCACTCGTCGCATTGCCTCCATCGCCCCCAACGACCTCGAGCTACCTCAAAGTGTTGCAGCTCTCGCAAAGAATGCTTGTCGGTCGATCGTTGACATCGATCACCCATAGTGGCAGGGTCGACCACGGACAAGGAGGTTGCCCATGAGGTGTTTCCACCCGAATCGAGTCAACGCTCGACCCGTTCGCCGCTTTGCGTTGGTGCTCACGGCTGCGCTCATGGCTGTTGGGGCCGCAGCGTCGCCGGTCGCGGCGCAGTTGGTCCCGGTTGAGCTTGTGACCGTGGACGACATTTCGCCCTTTGCCACCCCCGACGGCCGCGTCGGGTTCGATATCGACTTCCGAGTCGACTGGCCGCCGCCGGAAGATCTTTTTTCGATATTTTTTGCCGTCGATGTCAGCGGTCCCGCCTCGTTCCCGTTCTCGGGCGGGTGGCAGCGTCACGATGGAACTCCCGAAGCGTTTGGCACCACAGAGCAGGGCGAGTCAGTGCCCGAGGTGTACTTGACTTCCGATCACAACGTTTTGATCGTCACGCCGATAGCCGACCAAGATCTGGCCACTATGCCGGGCTTGTTCTTCGGCGTTCAAAGCGCGGTAATGGACACCCCGGACGGCACGAGGATCGAAGGGCCGGGGGGCGGCGGTTCGCTACCCGACGCTCCCGGTTTGTTGCCGGTTCGTGACCCGCTCGAGACTGCAGTGTTCGACCTCACCAACAACACCGTGCTCGAACCACCCGCAGCCGAACCCGATACCGCGACCGACACCGCGGCGGCCGACGACGCCCGCGACGACGAGTTGGTGGAGCCAAACGACGATGCCCTCGCCCTCAGCGACGACGCGGCCCAAGCCACGCTCGACGAGGTGAATACTCAAGAGTTCGCTTCCGACGGAAGCAGCCCGGCGGCCATGATCGCGGTGGCGCTGGTCATCATTGCTCTGCTCTTGTTGGCGGTTGTCCTCAGGCGACGCAAGAAGGTCAACTTGTTGGGAGGCGTCCTCGGCGGCAGTTCGGGTGGTGAGGACAACCCGCTGAGCGGACTGCTCGGAGGGAGCGGCAGCGGAAGCGAACGCGACTTGGAGTGACCAGCGACGGGCGTACACCAAACTCCCGCGATAACTATCAATCAGTGCCCAAGTGCCGACAGAATGACGACAACGATCGTCGATTTTGGATGGGCCCGAAATGCAACACAACAGTGGCGCTCGGCCCCGAGTCGGCATCGTGCTCGAACAAACCCTTGGCCACGTCACTCACACCAAGAATCTCAAAACCGCGCTGACCGATACGGCTGCCGCCGAAGTCGAATGGTGTGACATTTCGTTCGACCGTACGCGCAAGATGGATCGGCTCCCGCTGCTCTCGAACTGGACGATCCGGGCTGGGAGCCAGGCGCGCAAAGCGGTCGCAGACGTCGAGCAGGCCGGTGCGGTCGACGCCTTGTTTGTTCATACGCAGGTTCCCGCGGTGTTCATGAGATCGATCATGAATCGCATCCCAACGGTTGTTTCGCTCGATGCCACACCGAAACAAATCGACGAAGCGGGAGTCCACTACGATCACGCCCAAGGACCAGCGGCGGTCGAACGGCTCAAGTTCGAGGCCAACCGTCGTTGTTTCGAGCGGGCCGCGAGCATCGTGGCCTGGTCGAGGTGGGCCGCCGATGGCCTGATCAACGAGTACGGGGTCGATCCCAACAAGATCGACGTCTTTCATCCCGGTGTAATCCTCGACGGTTGGCGCCGGCCGGCTGGCACCGCGCCGTCAGGGCCCGACAATGTGGTGCGGGTGCTGTTTGTGGGCGGGGATCTGCCCCGAAAAGGCGGCGACATCTTGATCGAGGCGGTAAGGCGCTTGCGCGCCGATCCCGAAGTCGTCGAGGCCGGGGTCGAATTGGAGCTGCACGTTGCCACCGGCGCTCAGCTTCCGAACGAGCCTGGCATCTTCATCCACAACGGGCTCACTCCCAACAGCCCCGAGCTGATCGCTCTCTACCACGAGTGCCACATTTTCGCTCTGCCGACCATGGGCGATTGCCTGCCCATGGTTCTGGGTGAAGCGGCGATTTGTGAAATGCCGTTGGTGTCAACCGACATCGGTGCGATCAGCGAGATTGTGCTCGACGGCCACACCGGGCACATCATCGAACCAAACGTCGAGTCGGTCATGGCCGGCCTGCGCCGCCTCGTGGTCGACCGCGAGTACCGCCACCGCATCGGTCATCAGGCCGCCGATCACGCCGAGAAAGTTCTCGACGCGAAGGCCAACGCCGAACAGATCCTGGATCGACTCGTCGAACACGCGGCCCGCTCGGCCGGACCCAAGGTCACGTTGTGTGTCAGCGGCGAGTTATCGCCAACGCTGAGCGCCGACATCGAGGCGGGGCAGCGCCCGACTGCCGATTACGTTGCGATCGCCCAACGGTGCCGGGCCTCGATAATCGATCGCCCGATGGTGGCTGAGTCGGCCGGAGTGGTTGGTCGGCTGCTCGGGCGTGTTCACCCCGACTTGGCCATGGCCCACCATCTCTTTGCGGACCGTCGCGGCTGCGACGTGGTGATCACCGACGGCGAACAAGTGGGGTATCCGCTGGCGATCATGCTGCGTCTCGGCGGCCGCCGCGGCATGCGTCACATCATGATCGGCCATCGCCTCTCCGCTCCGAAAAAGGTGGCGCTCGCTCGCGTGAGCGGGCTTCAGCGCGGCATCGACGAGGTGCTGCTGTACTCGAGTCGTCAGATGGAACTGGCCGCGACCCAAAAGACCATCCCTGCGAGCAAAACCAAACTCATCGACTTCATGGTCGACACCGAGTTCTTTGACCCGGCCGACACCAACTGGCGAGCCGACTTGCATCGCCCGTTGCTGGTGAGCGCCGGACGCGAGGGACGCGATTACCCCACCATGATCGAAGCGGTACGCGATCTTGACGTCGACGTGTTGATCGCCAGCGCCAGCCCTTGGTCCAGGCGCGACGACAATGCCCACGCAACCGACCTGCCCGCCAATGTCGAAGTCACCCGGCTCACTCAAGGCGAACTACGCGACGCCTTGGGCCGATGTTCGTTCGCCGTGGTGCCGGTGGTCGAGACCGACTTCCAGGCGGGGATCACCACGATCCTGGAGTCCATGGCAATGGGACGAGCAACCGTATGTACTCGCACCGCCGGCCAGACCGATGTGATTGTCGACCAAGAGACCGGCCGTTACGTCGAACCCGGTTCGGTCGATGACCTCCGCCGGGTGATCAAAGAACTGCTGGACGATCCGGTCGCGGCCGACGCCATGGGCCACGCCGCTCGCGAGGTTGCCAAGGTTCGTATGGATGTACGCGTTTATGCCGACGGGTTCGCGGCGGCCGTCAACCGACACAGCTCAGGCATCGGGTGATCTCCAGCGTGCGTCGCTTGATCGCGTTGGTGTCCGGCACCGTTGGGTTGCTAACCGTCGCGTGGAGCTCGTACCTGGTGGTGATGAGCGCCGCGGCGATGAGAGCGCGGCGGGCTGGTCGTCACCACACCAAACTGGCTGACACCCCGTCGACCCGTTTTCGGGTCTTGGTGCCCGCTCACAACGAGTCGGCTCTCATTGCCGAAACGATGTCGGCGTTGGCCGCTATTGATTATCCCGCCGACTTGTTCGAAGTCCATGTGGTTGCCGACAACTGCACCGACGACACCGCCGCCATCGTGCGCTCGCACGGGTTCGATGCCCACGAACGCGACGATCTGGCCAATCCCGGCAAGGGGCCGGCGTTGGGCTGGCTGCTCGATTGCTTGCCTACCTGGCCCGATACCACCAGTGCTTTTGTACTGATCGACGCCGACACGATCGTCGACCCCGACCTTCTCGCAGTGTTTGACGCAAGGCTCGGCGCGGGCGACGATGTTGTTCAGGGCTACTACGCCGTACGCGACGCCGGCGCGGGCGGCAACATCGCATTTCGAGCCGCCGCGCTCGCCGTGCGTCACTACGTGCGACCGCTGGGCCGCACCGAACTCGGCGGGTCGTCGGGGCTCTACGGCAACGGGATGGCGTTTCGCGAGTCCGTAGCTCGCGCCAACCCGTGGTCTGATCATCTGGTCGAAGACATCGAAATGGCCCAGCGTCTGCTTCTCGACGGCGGCCGAGTCGGGTTCGCGCCCGACGCCGTCGTGCAAGCCGAGATGCCGGTGACCCTCGCCGACGCCACGACCCAGAACCAGCGGTGGGAGGCTGGGCGAGGACAAGTCGCGCAGGCCTTCGTGCCGCCTCTGGTTGGTGCCGCGATCCGTCGCGATCATCGTCGACGTTGGCCGTACGTTGACGCCATCTTCGATTTGACCCTGCCTCCGATTACGTCATTGATGGCCGTCACTGGGTTGACGGCATCGGTGTTTCGGCTTTCGGCTCGGGGACGGGTTGGCTCGTTGGGGTTTGGTCTGGGAACCGCCGCGGGCCTTGCACAGATCGCGCATATTCTCGGAGCTCTGCGCATGGTGCGTGCGCCACTCGCGGTTTACCGAGCGCTGCTGCTCGCCCCAATCCATATGGTGTGGAAGGTGATCTTGCTGATCCGACTGGCGTTGAAGCGAGGCCCCGATGGCTGGATTCGTACGACCCGTAACGAGGAGTCGCTATGAGTGCCGACTCGGTGGCGATTCTTGGTGTGCCGATCCACGTTGTCGACTTTGACGGAGCGCTCGATCGAGTCGACGACTTGGTCGCGGCCGGTCGCATAACCGGTAACGCCGCACAGGTCGTAACGGTCAACACCGATTTCTTGGTGAGCGGGGCCGGAGATCCGTCAGTTCACTCGATTCTGCAAAACGCCGACCTTGCGTTCGCCGACGGGATGCCGGTCGTGTGGGCGTCAAAGATTCTTGGCGAGCCGCTGCCGACGAGAGTTGCGGGGGCCGACTTTGTACCTGCGTTGGCGGCGCGATCGGCCGACCGCGGCTACCGAATCATGTTTTTCGGTGGTGCGGCCGATACCGCCGCTCAGGCCGCCAAGTTGCTCAGCGAACGTCACGACGGGCTCGTGATCTCGTCGGCAACCGGGCCGGTCGGCGAAGATGGTTTGGCATCTGACGAGCTGATTCATCAAATTTCGGACTTTGCACCCGACATCGTTTGTGTGGGACTTGGTCATCCGAAACAAGAACATTTCATCCGGCGTCACTGCGTCGCGCTCGGTGTTCCGGTTTCGATCGGCGTCGGAGCAACGTTCGAGTTCGTTTGCGGCGGGGTCGATCGGGCGCCTGCTTGGATGCAGCGCTTCGGACTCGAGTGGTTTCATCGAATGGTGCGAGATCCTCGCCGGTTGGTGCGCCGCTACGGTAAGGACGCCCTCGTGTTCTTCCCGCGACTCATGCGCCAAAAGCTGATTACCGCCGCGCCCCGACCGCGGCTGCATCCTGCACTCGACCTGCCGGCCAACGCCCGTCTGATCGACCTCACATCGGTACGCAAGCTCTCGTCACCCGACGTGGTTGCCTTGAGCAGCGTCGCCACGCGGTGCCGTGCGGTTGGTAGACATCCATCCATAGCTGGAGCCAACCAGAAGGTGCGGCGCCAACTCGATCAGCTTCAACTCAGTTCGCTATTCATCAACGAGGCGGTCCCGGCCGCCGAAGCATCCGAATCCCCCAAACCGAAAGCCAGCGCGCTATGACCCTCACGCTTCTTCTGCGCATCATCGATAACTTCTTCCGTCACCCGATTCGGTACCTCGTGCCGATCGTCTTGTTGGGTGCCATCGGTCTTTCGACCGGGTCGGCCGAGAAGTCCTACGCCTCCACTGGCAGTGTGTTCGTCGAAGAGAACACATTCCTTGCGACGTTGACTGGTGTCCGCGACCAGAACTTCAGCTACCAAGGTGCCAACCAGGTCGCAATCGATCAGCTCCGCGGCCTTCTCTCCACGGTCTCGTTTACCAGCGCAGTGCTCGACCGAGCCAGCGGCGAAACCAGCGGATCGCCCTACCCTGCGACAGTTCTTGACGAGACCCGCTCTGCTATCGGCTTGAACGCCGATAGAGGCAGCTTCATGGTCATAACGGCCACAACATCAAGCCCGGGGAGCGCCCAAGCTCTGGCGAGCGCCGTGCTCGAAGAGTACGTGCAGTGGCAAATCGGTTCCGACGTCGAGCAGAGCAATGTGGCCGAGGAGTTCTTCGGCGCACTCGCGGCGTCCTACAAGATCGAACTGGATCAGGCCGAAGCAGTACGGGCCGCGTTCCTGCTCGAGAACCCCGACCCGGCAACCGGCGAACGCAACACCAACGAAACTTTGCGTTTGACCGAACTCGACAGTGCCGTCGAGGATGCCCGGCTTCAGTACACCGATGCCCTTTCCAAACAGCGCGAGGCCCTGTTGGCCACGACTCAGACCGAAACCGATATCCGCCAGGGTTTCCTCGTTGTCGATAATCCTTCTTTGCCTTCGTCGCCGGTTTCGGGACTCCAGGACACGATCGTGCGGGTCCTGCTGTTCTCGATGATCGGGATTGCGGCCACTGCGGGTGTCTTGCTCACGACCACTCTGATCGACACCACTATCCGATTCCCGATCGAAGCGCGTGAGCGCTTGGGTGTCGAAGTGCTTGCGGTTGTACCCAGGGTCACCCGTTAGGCGTCAATGTCGATGACGACAGATCGCGACGGTGGAGGCGGATCGACGATCGCCAAAAACGTCGGTTCGCTGCTTGCGTCTCAGGCCGCCGTCTGGGCGTTTGGTGCTGTTTCGGTCATCATTGTTCCGCGCCATCTCGGTGCTGAGCGCGTCGGCCAGCTCAACTTGGCTTCGGCAATTTGGGGCATTGGCGGCGTCGTCGTTGGCTTCGGGTCGGGTCAGTTACTGACCCGCGAGATGGCTCGTGATTCCGAGTTGGGTAGCCGCCTGCTCGGTCGGATCTTGCCGATTCAGTTGGTGTTGGCCGCTCTGGTATCGGTGGTCGTGGCCGGTTACGCGTTGTTGGTTGGCACCGACACGACCGGGGCCGCGCTGCTCGCCGTCGTCGGCGTGATGGTTTTGTCCACCGAGATCGGAGCCTCCCTCGTATCAGCGCTCTACGGCCGCGAACGGATGGCCGGTCCGTCAGCTATGGCCGTGGTGGCCCGGGCCCTTGGTTCGCTGCTCACCATCGGGGCGGTTGTTGCCGACGGCGGTGTGGTTCTCGTGGCCGCGGCCGGGGCGGTGGCGGCCATTGTCCATCTGAGTTCGTTGGGGTTTCTGACCAACCGCGAATCCTCGGTGCACCTGACGTTTCCTCGCGATGGCCACCGCGGTGTGGTGGCTGCCGCGTTTCCGTTCTTGCTCCAAGCCGGGGCGCTGGTCGTTTATCACAACATCGACGTGATCACGATCGCCGCGCTTGTCGATGATGCCGCGGTGGGCTGGTATGGAGCGGCCGATCGTTTGTTCGGCACGATGTTGTTCATTCCTGTAGCAGTGTCGACGGCCTTGTACCCGGCAATGTCGCGACGCTGGGTCGACGACCCCGACGGCGTGGTCGAGTTGGTGCGTTCGGCCGTAGTTCTCCTTGTGATGGTTGTGATCCCGATCTCGGCCGGCGTGATGGTTCTCGGAGATCGTTTTGCCGTCCTCTTGTTCGGCGATGGTTTTGCCAAGTCGGGCGATGTGTTGCAGGTGTACGGCGTGGTTTTGTTGCCGGTCGCGATGACCATCGTTTTGGGCGGATACTCGATGGTGATCGGCCGCCAGAGGTTGTGGACCACGGTGTTGTTGGTGTCGGCCGCGGTGACCGTTCCCCTCGATCTGGTGTTGGTCCCTTGGGCCCGCGACACGCTGGACAACGCCGCGGTGGCGGGCGCGATTGGCTACGTATTCACCGAAATCGGTGCGGTGGTTGTTGGCGCTACCATCCTGATTCCCCATCTTTTTGATCGTTCGATGGTCGTCCGCCTTCTCAAAGCGGCTGGTGCGGCGGCGGGTATGGGAGTTGTCACTTACGCCTTGCGAGATCAGCTGCTCGTGATTCCGGTGTTGGCCTCGGTGGTCACGTACCCTGTTCTTATTCTGCTGTTGCGAGCCGTCGACTTCGACGAACTTGCTTCTCTCGGCGGCCCCGCTCGTCATTTGGCTCGATTTGCGCCCCGTCGTGCCGACGATCAAACCGACGGCAATTCATAAACGAACCCCAATTTTCTCGCTTTCCCGCTAGGACCCATCTCATGTCGAACAATTCGAGCAGCACATTTCGTAAAGAGAACGCCCACGATGGTGACATTCTTGTTGGCTTCGGCTCGGGGCAGTCGATTCTGGTCCCCTTCGAGGTAGCCGAGCAGATGCGCCTTCTCCAAAAGCGCCGCCGCATCGCCGATCAGGAATCGACACTAATTTCGGTTTGCGGCACAGTTGTTGGAGAAGGGGTTTCGTCGGTTGCGCTGGGGCTCGCGGCCACCATTGCCCGTGATACCACTCACACCGTTTGTCTGGTAGATCTCGACTGGTCGCAGGGCTCAGTCGGAGAAAACGGATCGCTTCTCGACATTGTCGAAGGCGACGCCGAGGTTGGTGACGTCGCCGACCAGACCGATCTGCCTCGACTGTCGTTGGTGCACGCGGGGGCGGCCCCGCTCGCTGATCGAGCGCGGATCGCCAACTCCGAAGACATGGAAATCGCGATCCAACAAATCGCTCACGACTTCGATGTGGTGGTGCTCGATGTGCCGGCGCTTTCCTCGACCGCCCACGCGTTGACCCTTGCCACCTTGGCCCGCGAGTCGATTCTCGTTGTGCGTCAAGGCACGGTGCCGATCGAGCAGGTGCAAACAGTGATAAGCGACCTCGGCGAGGAGCAAGTCATCGGCGTTGTCCTCAACGAGATCAGTCAGCGCACGCCGACTTGGTTGGTGAACCCGATGGTGGCGAGCTAGACCCCATGAAAGTCATGTTGTTGCTGCTGGCCGCAGGAGCGGTCATCGGCGCGCGTTCAGAAGCCAACGCCACCAGGGCGGGCTGGATCGCTCTTGCCGCGGGCCTTTCGGCCACAACCCTGTACTACCTCGGGTACGTCTGAGCCATGCTCACTCACTACCGCGTCGACTCGGCAAAATCGGCCCACCGTCGTCGACAAGTTGACGATTTCGTGATCTACGCATTTGCGGTGCTTACCGCGCTCTTTCTGGGCGCCGCGTCGCTGGCGTCGGGTCATGTCCCGTTCCCGGCCGCCGCAGCCGTCTATGCCGTCGGTGCAGTGTTGATCTTTGCCAGACCGGTCGCCGGCGTCTACATGCTGACCTTCTTCTCGCTGGTTGGCGACCCACAAACGATGTCGTGGTACCCGTTCAACAAGAACGGGTCGAGCGCCGAATCGATCCTTTATGTAGCCGACCAGCTTGTCGCCAGCCCCTTCGACGGGTTCGTGGTTATCACCGTTTTGTCATTGGTTTGGAGAATGGTCAGGCGCCGGCAAGCCACCGCGATCCCGGCCGAGTTCTTGTGGCCGCTGGGCATTCTCTTTGTCGCCGTCGGGTTCGGCATTGTTTGGGGTTACCTGAACGGTGGCGAGTTGAGCATCGCCATCAACGCGTCCCGCAACTTGTTGCTCCTACCAGTGCTCTACCTACTGGTTGCCGTGTTGGTACGCGAACGGCGCCACATCCGAATGCTTCTCGGACTAGCGGTTGCCGCTATGACCATCGAGGCGATCTTCACCCTCTTCGAGATCTACTACGGGATGAGTCCGGCCAGCCGCTCCGATCTCTTCGCCAGCGGGCAGAGCGCTACGACCCATTCGGCGTCGGCGCAGGCCAATACCGTTCTGCTCATGCTCGTGAGCGTGTGGCTCGTTCGACGGGCCAGTCTCGGCGCGAGGCTTATCATGCCGTTCGCGGCGATCCCGGTCGTGTGGGCTTACATTCTCGCCGAACGGCGATCAGCGGTGGGATCGCTGCTCATCGCTCTTGGGCTGGTGGCGGTTGTGCTGTTTGGCACCGACAGCAAGCGATTCTGGCGGATCGTGCCGCTCACCGGGATGGTCTTTGCCCTCTACGTTGGTGCGTTTTGGGGATCGGACTCGGCGTTGGCGTTCCCGGCTCGCGCTGTTGAGAGCCAAATATCGCCGGACAACGCGTCGGCATCCGACACATCCTCTGACGTTTACCGAGTGATAGAGAACATAAACCTTCACCAAACAATCAAGGACGACCCAATCTTGGGCACCGGGTTCGGGCGTCGGTACCGGGTCATCATCGACCAGCCCGATATCAGCGGCAATTTTCCGCTGTGGAACTACATCCCTCACAACTCAATCCTGTTCGTGTGGCTCAAGGCTGGTGTCGTGGGGATCACTTCGTTGCTGGTTCTGGCCTTTGTGGCCGTGAGGCGGTCGGTTCAGGTCGCGATTTGGGCCACCCGACCCAACGATGTAGTCGCTGCCGCTGTTGCCGGCGGCAGCATTGTTAGCTTTTTGGTGTTCACCTACTTCGACATCAGCTGGGAAAATCAAGGCGTGATGTTGCTGGCCGCGTCTCTCGGGATAATCACCGCGCTCGGCAGAATAGCTACCGACGAAGCGGCCGAGGCCGGCGATGGCGAGCTATCGGTTGGCGCGGTCGCGTAACGCGGCGATGTCGCGGTCCGATCCGAGCACGATCAAAACCGAACCGACCTCGATCTCGAGATCGGGTGGTGGGGTGGCAATGAACGTCTGATCGGCCCGACGCACGGCGAGAACCAGCGGATGGTTGTCGTCGCCGACGAGGTCAGAGATCGAAGGGCTAGCAGCGCGCGTCGCGTCGCTCACTTCGATTTCGTCGACTCGAACGCCATGATTCTCGTCGTGAAGCACCTCGTCGAGGAACTCGGCCAGGCTCGGATGCATGGCCAGGGCGCCCATTCGGGACCCGCCAATTTCGTGGGGGTTCACGACCCGATCGGCCCCGGCTTGGAAGAACTTGGGCTCGCTCGATTGGTTGTTGGTGCGGGCCACGATGAACAGATCGGCATTGAGGGCGCGCGCCGACAAGGTGACGTACACGTTGTCGGCATCGGAGTCGAGGGCGGCCACCAGTGTGGCGGCTCGGTCGATCCCGGCCCGGCGCAGGATTGCGTCGTCGGTAGCTTCGCCCACCACGGTGGGATACTTACTGCCGGGCTGAGGGACTCGGTCAACGACCACAACTTCGGCGCCGTGGCGCGAGACGTAGTGTCCGATTGCTTGGCCGACGCGACCTGCTCCCGCGATGATGAGATGGCCTGACATTTTGTCGATCATGCGTTGTGCCTTTCGAACACGGAGTCCGTCGTTGAGCGAACCTTCGACCAAAGCGTCGACCATTACGCCGAGGGTGTACAGCGCTCCGCTGACGCCGAAGAACACTAGGCCCAACGTGAAGATTCGGTAGTTTCGGCTGATTTGATCGTCGGTACCGACCTCTTCAAAACCGACAGTGGTGACGGTTATGGCGGTCTGATAAACGGCATCAAATGGTCCGAGTCCCAAGAGTCGGTAGCCGACGACACCGACGGCCATGACAACCCCGAGGATCGCTAGTCCGACTCGGACCCGATGCCATGGATCGGCCATCTGGGGGATGTCGGGTCGGCGGCGCAGTTTCATCTGCCCAGTTTCTAGCCCGAACTAGCCGCGCTGGGGCTCAACCCAAGGCACGAACCGTAAGCGAGACGGCGGCCCCACCGAGCAATACGAGGATCACTCGGCTGAAAGTGGCATGGTCGAGACGGGCTCGCACTTTGATTCCTACTGGTAGCGCGGCGGCACTGGCCACCGTGCCCAGCACACCGGCCAGGAGGCGGTCGTGGGTGAACGCCCCCGCCCCGGCCAGTACGACGAGTTGGGTGGCCGCCCCGATGAGGAACACAGTTGTGACCGCGAACACGAATCCGTCTTTGCTGAGGCGCTGTTGCCTGAACCAGATCGCCACCACCGGACCAGAGATACCGACCACTCCCTGCAAAACCCCGGCGATCGAGCCAACCGGTCCCGACCAGCGGCGCTGGCGGGTAGCCGAAAGCTGTGACGGTGATGGCCTGGTCGCCTCGAAAAGGTAGAGCACGATCACCAGAATCAGGACCAGCAGCAATGGGGTTTCGGGGATCTTGACCAATAGAAGCGTTCCTGCCACCGCCCCGCCGATCGTGGCGACACCAAAGGGGCCCAACGCGGTCGGCTCGTTGCGTTCGTGGCGCGTGCCGATGTTGAGCGCAATGTTGGTGAGGGTGTTGGGGATGGCAACGACAGCCACGGCTGTTTCGAGATCGATGGCAAGGGTGAGCACCGGGATCGCGATCAGCGGAAACCCCATGCCCGTCACGCTCTTTACGAACGACCCGCACAAACACGCGGCGACGATCAGAACAAGTTCGGCTTCAGTCATCCCACACGAAATCGGTTTGACGCATCGTCCACGACTCGGCCAGTCGCCCGTGGGCGATGCGATATTCGCCGATCCACGCAATGGAGATCGGCTCGCCGGAAGCAAGGTTTATGCCATGGAGGGTGAACCGAGCGTGGATACGGTCGTCGACCTCGTCCAGGTGCGAAAAGCTCAGCGATGTTCCCTCGATGTGGGTGCTGATACGAGCGATATGGCGCGAATACTCGGCCGTGGACAAAGTCGTGGTGCCACCGGGGGAGTGCCGCACGTAGGGGTCGGCGACCAGGTCTGCGATGTCGTCGGTGGTACCGCCGAGCCAGAGCGTGGTCCAGAGACGAACAATGAGGTTTTGAGGATCGTGGGTCATGAGGTGCTCACAAAACGTCGATGGGTGGGGATGCGATTTTGCGCCGCCAAAGTTCGCTGTGAACGGCGGCCAAACATACGGCGATACCCATGGCCACCATGGTCTCGCGAAGTCCAGCATTATCGGCGATGATGCCAAAGGGAAGGGCCGCCAACCCGAAGGCGCTATAGCTCAACATGATGAGCGACTGCACCCGGCCGTGGAATTCCATATCGGCGCTGGACAAGATCAGCGAACCGTTGAGCGATTGAAACGCCGACATGGATCCGCCCAACAAGAACATTGCCCCCAACGCGGCGTAGAAATTTGGCATCAGTGCAAACACGGTGAGAAAGACGCCGATGAAAAAGGCCGAACGGCCTTGGAGTGCGGTCAGGCGGTCCTTTTCGGTGTTGGCGAGGAATATGGCGGTTAGCACCGCGCCGATGGCCGCCGCGGTGGTGAGGTAGCCGAGGCTGGCCGCGCCCCGGCCGTAGAGGTCGGCGACAACCGCTGGGAGGAACGCGGTGTGAGCAAAGCCCAGCATCACGACCAAGATCGACAAGGTGAGCAGCCGCACTAGTTCGGGGCGGGCCCTGGTGTAAGCCAAACCGGCCCGCAAGTCTTCGACCGGAGTGCTGTCGCCGTGGCTGAGTGGCGCGCCGAGCGGCAACGTGATCGACAACGCCACGGCTACCGCCGAAAGCAAAGCCGACAGGTAGTAGACCCCTTCGACGCCGATGAACGCCACACCGATCATCACCCCCGCCACCGCGGGGCCGACCACCCTGGTGGCCTGCGAACTCATCGTGCCCAACATGATGGCGTTGGTGAGCTGTGTGCGATCGACGATGTCGGCCGTCATGGCCATACGGGCCGGAGCCAAGATCGAGATCGTCGAGCCACCCACGACCGAAGCCACCACGATCATCCAGTATTCGATCACCCCGGTTTCGATCGCCGCGGCGAGCGCCAGCGCGGTCACCGTGTTGATCAACTGGGTTGACACGAGGATGGTGCGTTTGTTGAACCGGTCGGCGAGCACGCCGCCGGTCGGGATGGCAATCAGGCCAGCAATGCCGAACCCGATCAGCACCCCGCCGAGTGCGGTGTTGGTGCCGGTTAATTCGTAGGCCAACCAGCTCCGGGCAATCTGTTGGGTCTGCATTGCCAGGAAGACAAAGATGCCGCCCCACCAAAGACGACGGAACTCGGGGACCGCGAGTGATTCGAACCGGGATGGTCGATCGGTAGGAGCGGTCACCGAGCCGAGGCTAGACGGCGGCGCTTCGCGGCATTGCATTGCGCTGGAATGGCTGCGATCATCGGCCCGGCTGAGGGGATCAGACAATGGACAAAAGCGCGGGTTTGATCGCCGAGCGGCAGGCTTTCTATTCGACACTGCGGGACTTGCCCAGCTCCGACTGGGACTCGGCCTCGTTGTGCCGGGGATGGCGAGTGCGCGACGTTGCTGCTCATATCAACGTGTTGGCCGGGCTCACGCTCGCGTCGCTCGGTGCGGGGTTGGTGTTGGCACGAGGCGACTTTGACCGGTACATGAACCGGGCGGTGGCCAAACAAGCGCGGCGGCCGGTGTCGGAGCAACTTGGGTTGCTTGGCGAGGTCGCGGCGTCGGATCGAATCCCCCCAGCGACCACGATCGCCAACAGTGCGCTCGACGTTTATGTTCACCATCACGACGTCGCCATACCCTTGGGCCGCGACGTGGTCTCAGACCCTGGTCGGTTGCGTTGGATGGCCGACGCGATGGTGAGCGTGGGCCGGCCGATAGGCGGGGCCGCTCGTGTCAAGGGGCTACGGCTGATCGCCACCGACATCGACTGGCACTACGGCACGGGCCCCGAAGTGCGCGGACCAGCGGCTGCTTTGCTGTTGGCCGGATGCGGACGCACTGCCCTCAACGGACAACTCGAAGGTGACGGGGTTTCGTTGTTGCAAGAACGAGGCGGCTGACCGGGTGACCCTACTATCGGACATTCGAGTGGTCGACATGACCGATGCCCTCGGCGAAGCGGCCGGCCGGGTGTTGGCCGATCTCGGCGCCACGGTGATCAAGGTCGAAGCCGATGGCGGGTGCGAGTCGCGCCGCCGAGCCCCGTTTGACTCTGACGGTGTCTCGTTTCATTGGTCGGCTTGGGGACGCGGCAAGTCGAGCGTGGTGGTAGACGCCAGTAGCGCCGCCGGTACCGCGACATTGCTTCGCCTGATCGATAGTGCCGACGTGTTGCTCGAGTCGTTTACTTCCACCGATCGCCAGCGGTTGGGGTTGGAGCCAGCGACTACCGCGGCTCGGTATCCCTCGCTCGTTCATGTTTCGGTTACGCCGTTTGGCATCACGGGGCCGAGGTCCGATCATCCCGCAACCGATCTCACCCTTGCGGCTAGCGGTGGGTTTCTCAACCATCAAGGCGACAAGGACCGGCCGCCTATTCCGATTGGTTTCCCCGAAACGGCCAACCACGGGGGCGTGCAGGCCGCGGCCGACACGATCGCCGCGCTCTATGAGCGTGACCGGTCCGGGCTGGGGCAGCATCTCGACGTCTCCATGCAGGCCGCGGTGGTTGGCACGTTGTTGTGGACCAGTAGCTACGCGGCCATAGATCGCAACCCGTCGTTTACCGGCGACGATCGAGATCAGGCATCGACCGACCGTGGTGGCGTTGTCGTGCCGGGCGTTCGCAACCCGGTCGTCGAGCCGTGCGCCGACGGTTACGTCGTTCTCACCTTTGTATTGGGAGCCCAAGGCAACGCCGCGTTTGCGGCGGCCATCGATTGGGTAGCCGAGCAAGGCGCGCTCGACGACGACCTTGTTGGCCGGTCGTGGGCGACGTGGATCGCCGACATGAAAGACGGCACCCTGCCGGTGGCCGATGGTGCACGGGCCATGGCTCAGCTTCTAGAGTTCCTGCGCACCAAAACCAAAGCCGAGATTCATGCCCGGTCGGTGAGCCACAAGTTGTTGATCGCCCCTTGCAACAACGTTGCCGATCTGCTCGCCGACTCGCAGCTGAAAGCTCGAGGCTTTTGGACCGAGGTCGACGGCCGTCCGCTCCCTGGTCCGTTAGCGATCTTGAGCGAAACGCCGATCTCCTACGATGGTGGTGCGCCGGCCCTCGGTCAACATCAAGCCCTCCTCGCCGAGCTTGGCGAGACCAGAGCGCGGCCGTCGCTGCCCGCCCAGCCCCGGCGGCCGATCTATGAGGGTCTGAAGGTCGCCGACCTTGCGTGGATGGCCGCCGGCCCGCTCGTGACTCGAGAATTGGCCAACCAAGGCGCCACCGTGGTGCACGCCGAGACCGCCACCCGGCTCGACACCATGCGGGTCCTGCCCCCATTTTTCGAAAACGTGGTGAACACCGAGACCGGTCTGCCGGCGGCCAATGCCAACCAGTCCAAGCTCGGGTTGGCCTGCAACTTCGGTCTTCCCGAAAGTACCGAGGTGATCGACCGGCTCATTCGGTGGGCCGACGTGGTGGTCGAAAACTTTCGGCCGGGCATGGCCGCACGCCGCGGGTTCGGATGGGACCGTGTGCACCACGTCAACCCGCGGGCGGTGATGTTGTCGACATCGATGCGCGGTCAGACCGGCCCCGAAGCGACCATGACCGGCTTTGGTTTGCAGGGTGCGGCGCTGGCCGGGTTCGTCGACATCACTGGGTGGCCCGACCGGCGCCCGATTGCCCCGTGGGGCGCCTACACCGACTTCATCTCGCCGCGTTATTCGCTGGCCGCCCTCATCGCGGCGCTGCGGCACGCTCAACGGACTGGTCGGGGTCAACACATCGACTTGTCGCAAAACGAGGCCGGGATTCACTTCCTGGCCCCACTCGTGCAGGAGTACGCCGCGACTGGTCGCATGCTCGAACGGCCTGGCACTAGATCAGAGCTCGGTGCCCCCAGCGGCGTGTTCAGGGCGAACGGATCCGAGCGTTTCTTGGCCGTGTCGGCGCAGACCGACCGGCACTGGCTCGCGGTTCGTCAGGCGGTTGCGCCGCTACGCACCGACGCCTACGACGACCTCTCCAACGATCAGCGGCTGGCTCGGCGCGACGAAATCGAGGCGGTGTTCGCCGAGTGGCTCGCCCGAATCGACGTGTTCGACGCCGCTAACCTGTTGCTCGACGCCGGGTGCCCGGCCTACCCGTCGCTTCGGGCCCGAGACCTCATCCGCGACCCTCAACTATCGCACCGAGGGTTCTTCACCGAGCTGCCGCATCGGGTCATCAAAGCCCGCTACGACGGCCCGGTCACCCAATTCTCGGCGTCGCCGTGGTCGGCGCACCGAGCCGGACCGACCATCGGCGAAGACAGCGAATACGTGCTCGCCGACTTGTTGGGCTTCACCGAGGACGAAATCGTCGACCTCGCGGCGGCCGGCGTCCTTACCTGAACGCTCGCCGCTCCTGCACTTTCTTTGTCGGGACGGGGAGATTTGAACTCCCGACCCCCTGCTCCCAAAGCAGGTGCGCTACCGAGCTGCGCCACGTCCCGTTGTGAACCCCAGAGGGTATCGGCTTGGTTCGCGAAGTCAGCGGGTCCGGGGCAGTCCGAGGTGACCTTCGGCGACAAGGTTGCGGCTGATTTCGCTGGTGCCGCCGTAGATCGTCGTGACCGGCGAGTGCCGAACGTTCTCTTCGATGCGGCCGCCGAGGTGAGCGTCGGGGCTGGCGTGAGTGAGCAGACCGTCGACGCCCATGATGTCTTGGAAGTCTCGGCAGTGTCGTTTGTAGGACTCTGACGCAAAGAGTTTGGTCATCGAGCCCTCGACTCCAAACATTGCGCCTTCCTGGGCGAGCGACGCGGTGTGGTAGGCGAAACCTCGGCAAACCTCGACGTCGATCATGGCTCGCATCAGCGTTTCGCGAACGGTGGGATCGTCGATCGGGGCGGTGCCGTCGTCGCGGGTATGGGTTTGGGCCCAATGGACCGCGGCGTCGATGACGGGGGGCGAGGGGAATTGGCCGCCGGCGATTCCTCGCTCGTACTTGAGCGCGGTTTTCATTACCGCCCAACCACCGTTTACTTCGCCGACGCGCCATTTGTCGGCCAGTCGAACGTCGTCGTAGAACGTGGCGTTCGAACGTTCGACGGCCATGGTTGGCACCGGCTGGATTTCGATGCCGGGGCTGTCGAGGGGCACCAGAAAGAACGTGAGTCCTTTGTGTTTGGGAACGTCGGGGTCGGTGCGGGTGAGCAGAATCACGTAGTTGGCGACGTGGGCCATTGTGGTCCACATCTTCGATCCGTTGATCACCCACTCGTCGCCGTCTCGTACGGCGCGGGTTTGGGCGGCGGCTACGTCGCTGCCGGACTCGGGCTCGGTGTAGCCGAAACAGGCCAACGCGCGGCCGTCGAGGATCCGCGGCACCACATCGTTCTTGAGATCGTCGTTGCCGTGCTCAAGCAAGATGGCGGCCACGATGATCGCGACACCCATCGCGTCGATCGGGGCCCGCGCTAGTTGCATCTCTTCGTTGAGGACCACCGACTCGAGGGCCCCGCGGCCGCCGCCCCCGAGTTCGCTGGGGACGGGTCCGGCCAGCCAGCCGCGTTGAGCGATAGCGGCGTGAAGGGCCGGAGAATGGATCGTGCCGTCGTGGGTAGCGGCGATCATGTCCTCGGTCAAAGTGTCGGCCAGGAACTGGCGAACCTCGGCGCGGAACTCCTCGACCTCAGGCGGAAATGAGAAATCCATCAGGCGGCCTTTCGCGGGCCGAACTCGGCGTCGGCCAGGCGGGCGTACTCTCGGCCGGGTTCGCCGAGCTGCAAGATCCAGGACGCGGCGTGGCGGTGGTAAAGCTGGATGTCGTACTCGGCGGAGAATCCGTAGCCGCCGTGATACTGCAACGATCGGTCGGCGGCAAAGCGGGCCATTTCGGCAGAGAACAGCAGCGCCATCCCGGCGAGGCGTGAGGCATCGGCTTGGTTGGTCTCCAGGGCCCAGACGGCTCGGTGAGCCAGCAGCCGAGCCCCTTCGAGGCGGGTCGCAGCGTCGGCGAAACCGTGTTGCACGGCCTGAAAGCTGCCGATTGGTACGCCGAACTGAATGCGTTCTTTGGCGTAGTCGACCCCGAGTTCGATGGCCCGCTCGGCCAGCCCAACATGGGCAACGGCCATGAGGGCGCGCCATTCGTCGAGGGCTCTTGTCCATTGCTGGTCGGAGATGTCGAGGGGTGTGGTTTCGTCGGGGCTGCGGCTGGCCAACGGCAGATCAGCGGTATTGGGCGCCGCGGTTAGTGGGGGAGCGGAGCGCCAGGCTTCGCCCGAGGTGCCATCGTGAGTGATGATGATGTCGGCAACAGCCCCGGCGGGTATCAGATGCGCCGTTGCGCCTTGGGGGTTGCGCAGCGCCAAGGTTGCGATGTCGTTGCCGGCGACGATCGCCTCGAATTGTGCCTGATCGAATGGCCGGTGGTGTTCGAGGAGCCGAGCGGTTACTGAGTGTTCGACGAGGGGCACCGGAGCGAGATGACGCCCCCACTGCTCGACGACAACCGCGAGATCACACAGTGTGGCTCCGCCGCCTCCTGCGTCGAGGGAGACCGCCATGCCGGGTGCGCCCATCTCGACCAGCTTGCGCCATAGGGCTGCGTCGTGGCCGAGGGGCACCGCGGCTCTGACTACCTCGATGGGTGACTCGTTGGCGAAGAAGCCGGCGAAAACGTCGCGAACCGCCGCTTCGTCATCGGTAAGTCTGGTGCGCATGTCGACATCATTGCCGAGCCGACTGGTCAGTGGAAATCATGGAGTAAAACATATTGACAACCGTCGATATGTTGCGTTAGGTTGAGGTCCGTACCTACAAGGAGAACCTCATGCGTCTTCAACTTGCTCTCGATGTCAGCGATATCGACGAGGCAGTCGACTTCTACACAAAGCTGTTTGCGACCGAGCCGCTCAAACGCAAGCCCGGCTACGCCAACTTCGCGATTGCCGATCCTCCGCTCAAGCTCGTGTTGTTCGAAAACGAACAAGGTGGCGGAACGCTGAACCATCTTGGCGTCGAGACCGAAACGGCCGACGAGGTCGAAGCGGCCGAAGCTCGACTCGACGATTCTGGCCTCGACACCACCGGGGTCTCCGAGACCGTGTGCTGCTACGCCGGCAAAACCGAAACATGGGTGATTGGCCCCGATGACGAGCGGTGGGAGTGGTACGTAAAGACGAGCGATACCGCCGAGTTCGGCACCGATTCCATCGCCCCACTCAAGTCGGCGGTCGGGTCGGCCTGCTGCAGCTGATTTGTTTCCCCCGGTTGGTCACCGAGGGATGTCGCGCCACGGCTGATCTTTGTCGTAACCCGGCTCCCTCGGTAGACCGAGCGTGCGTTCGGCGATGTTGTTGCGCAACACTTCGTTGGTGCCGCCGCCGATAGAGATCGAAAATCGGCCCATCAACTCGGCCTGGGCCCACCGCGACGGTGCAGTGTTCGCCACCGCCGCCTCGGGGCCCGCCAGCGACATGGCCAAGTTGCCCGAAAGGACTCGGTTCTGTGCCGACATCAGCTTGAGCAAGCCGGGATCCATCGGGGGCATTTCACCTCGCCGGATGGCCTGCTGAACCTGCTCGCCCATCAAGCCCGTGACCCGCTCGCGAACATAGAAGCGAAGCAGGTCCTGGCGGGTCACCGCGTTTGCGGTGCGGCCGTGCCGAGCCGCCAACGACAACAGATTGTCGAAGGTAGGTGCCTTGGCCCGGCCGATGAACGCCGACTCGTTGGCCAGCACGGTGCGAGCGGGCGCCCAGCCGCCGTCGATCTCGCCGATCACGTGGTCGACCGGCACCCGCACATCGCTTAGGAACACTTCGTTGAAATGAGAGGCCCGGTTGATCTGAACCAGCGGTCGGACATCAACCCCGGGGCTCGCCATGTCGAGCAGGACAAACGTGATGCCGCGGTGTTTCGGCGCGTCCGGGTTGGTCCGCACCAGTGCAAAACCCCAGTCGCAGTGTTGGGCCGAACTGTTCCATACCTTTTGGCCGTTGAGCACGAACTCGTCGCCATCGCGAACCGCTCGTGTGCCGAGACTGGCAAGGTCCGAGCCCGCACCAGGCTCGCTGAAGAGTTGACAGAAAGTGGTGCCGGCCGACAACAAGCGGGGGAGAAGCTCGAGCTTTTGGGCCTCGGAGCCGTGGCGCAACAGTGCCGGTCCGAGCATGGCTGTGGTGGCGCCCACGAAACCGGTGTTCTCTTCGTAGCCGGCCGCTATCTCTCGCGCGATCCTGGCCATTGCGCTCGAGCGGCCTCCGCCGCCGTACTCCGCGGGCCAGGCGATTCCCATGAATCCGGCGTCGAAAAGTCGGCGCTGCCAGAGTCGAGACGCTTCGAAGTGGGCTCGGGCTTCGGCCGAATCGGTTTGGACGTTGACCGCCCACGGATCGGTTTCGGCCCGTGGAGTGGCGTTGGCCTGATACCAAGTGCTCACCCGCGTCCGGAACTCTTCAAGCGATTCGTGTTTGCCCCCAGCGTCGGTAGCCATGGGCGCGGAGCGTATCGGCGGAGCGGCGACTAGGCCGATTCGATCGCGCCGCTCACAAACGACGCCGCGGCGAAAGCGATGAACTCTTCGGTCTGAGCGTCATCGAACCGCATCGCCACGATGCGTTGTGCGGCGCCGTTCGCGGCAGCCCAGAACCAGGTCGAGAGGTATTCGTCTCGTAGGAGTTTGTGCCCATCGACCCTTGCCGCTTGGCCAAGACGCGCCACGATTAGGTCGCTCAGCTGGTCAAACGATGTCGAGAAGTTCGACGGTCCCCCTTGGCCGTTGCCGTTTTTTTCGGCCGTGAAGTCGAGTTCGTATCGCCCGAGGCCGGCCCACAGGGCCGAGACATGAGAGAACAAGTTGGCTGTGAGTTCGTTGAGGCCGATCTCGTCGGGCTGGTGGTAGATGACCTCGACAATGCCGTTCAATCTTGATGCGTACAAGACGGCAAAGATCTCGTCTTTGCCCGAGAACCACTGATAGACCGCGCCGGCACTAACCCCGGAGCGCGCCGCAACATCTCTTATTGACAATCCGGCCCAACCCGACTCGTCGAGGATTTCTGCCGCTGACGCCAGCACGTCGGCGCGCCGTTGGGCGACGTTGCCGCGAGCGTTGGCACCGCGATGGGGTTTTTGATGAGGGTCTGTTTGATCCGCTGTTGTTTCAACCACGCCGAAAACCATAAGAGAACATTAAGACGGCAGCGGGACTAAAGCAACACTGGTCCGGTCTTCGGGCCTGTCACGATCACCCGCTCGGCACGGTATTTGGGCCCGGCGAGGTCGTCGGGCAAGATAGGTGAATGTCTGAGGCCTACATCGTCGAAGCGGTTCGAACCCCCACCGGCAAACGGGGCGGTGGACTCGCTCACATTCACCCCGCCGACCTCGGTGCCGCCAGCATCGCGGCCCTCATGCGCCGCAGCGGGATCGACCCCGGAGCCGTCGACGACGTTGTCTTTGGAAACGTGGATTCTGTCGGCGGCCAAGCAGGAGACATCGCCCGCACCGCTTGGCTTGTGGCCGGACTTCCCGAGCACGTGCCCGGAACCACCATCGATCGCCAATGCGGATCAGGTCAACAAGCGGTGAGCTTTGCCGCAATGGGAGTCAAGGCCGGGGTGCAAGACCTCGTTGTTGCCGGTGGCGTGCAACAAATGTCGCAAATTCCCATTAGCTCGGCGATGACCGTTGCCGCAGATCTTGGATTCGATGATCCGTTCTCTGGGTCCGAGGGCTGGGTAGCTCGCTACGGCCCCCAAGAGGTGTCACAGTTCCGAAGCGCCGAGATGATTGCCGAGAAATGGAACATCAGTCGAGACCAGATGGAACGGTTTGCTTTCGAAAGTCACCAGCGAGCGATCCGAGCGATCGACGAAGGACGCTTCGATCGTGAGCTCGAACCGTTGGCTGGCTGCGAGATGGACGAAGGTCCCCGCCGCGGCGGATCTATCGAAAAGATGCAACAGCTAAAGCCTCTCGTCGAGGGCGGTCGTGTGACCGCTGCGGTCGCGAGCCAGATCTGCGACTCGTCGGCGGCGCTACTCATTGCCTCCGAGCAGGCCCTCAAGGACCACAACCTCACGCCCCGAGCGCGTATCCATCACATGAGTGTGCGAGGCGACGACCCGATCATGATGCTCACCGGCCCGATCCCCGCCACGGCCCATGCCCTCGAGAGAGCCTCCATGACGATCGACGAGATTGACTTGTTCGAATGCAACGAGGCGTTTGCCTGCGTGCCGTTGGCGTGGATGCACGAACACAAAATCCCCCACGACCGCGTCAACGTCAACGGTGGGGCCATCGCCCTCGGTCACCCACTCGGTGCCACCGGCGCCAAACTCATGACCACGCTGCTCCACGAACTCGAGCGCACCGGCGGACGATACGGTCTGCAGACCATGTGCGAAGGCGGCGGCCAAGCCAACGTCACAATCATCGAGAGGCTTGGATGAGCGATCTGGCCGCTGGTCTCGTCGTGTTCGTCACCGGCGGGGCCAGCGGGATTGGTCGGGCCGCGGCGTTGGAGTTCGCTGGCCAAGGAGCAGCTCACGTGGTCGTGGCCGATCTCGATGCCGACGGAGCCGAGGCGACCGTAGCGGCCCTTGACGGGCCGGGCTCCTCCGCACGGCTCGACGTCGCCGATGAGCAGGCCGTCAAAGGAGTCATCGACGAGATTGTCGGCGATCACGGGCGACTCGACGTGGCGTTCAACAACGCCGGTATCAACGACTCGGCTCACCGGTTCCACGATCTCGATACCGAGTCGTGGGATCGCATGATCCGGGTCAACCTCAGCAGCGTGTTCTATTGCATGAAACACGAGCTTCGACACATGGTCGACGCTGGCCACGGGGCAATAATCAACACATCGTCGGGGGCTGGCGTGGTGGCCGCACCCGGCCTGCCCCACTACACCGCGGCAAAGCACGGAGTTGTCGGGCTGACCAAAGCCGCGGCCCAAGAGTACGCCCGCCGAGGCATCCGGGTTAACGCGGTGCTTCCGGGCTCGACCGACACGTCGATGCTTCGAGATTTCATCGCCGGCGACGAAGCAATGGCCAAAATCATCGCCGGTTCAAACATCCAAGGATCACTACTCGACCCGGCCGATGTCGCCTCCACCGTGGTTTGGCTCGGTAGTCGCCACGCCGCGATGGTTAATGGTCAGTCCCTGGTCGTCGACGGTGGCGGCATAGTTCGCTAGGACCGGGCGAGGGCTTTGCTCAGGCCCACGAGCAACCTGCCGATGGAAGGGGGTGACCCGGTCCGACGCGCCTCAACTCGCCTTACTCGACGGCGACCACAACGCCCGATTCGATGCGGCGTTGCTGGCGATCGAAGAACGCGAGTCGCGACGCGACGCGAGTCGGGCCATGTGGCGAACCCATCACTGGCCCGAACAATACGATCGATGCACGATTGTTGCGGGGCGTCACGTATGTCGTCGGTGCCTGACGTTGTACCCGATGGCCCTTGGGTTCGCGGTTCTTTCATTGGTCGGAATGGTCGCTTGGCCCGCGGCGCTCGACCTGTGGTTCATCTGGCTACTTTGCATTCCCGCCACCATCGACTTTGTCTTTGAACAAACCCAGATCTGGGCCTACTCGGCTCGACGTCAGGTGATAACAACCGCATTGTTTGCGCCGGCGCTCGGACGCGGCTTTGGCCACGAACTCTCCGACTCGTGGTCGCCCGAGTTCTGGGGTCCGGTTCTTGTTTTTTGTTCGATCTGGTTTCTTGCCGCTCTAGGCGGACAGCGCCTTCGCAAGAGCCACGCCGAGCTCGAGAGTCAGGCCGAGCTCGAGAGTAACGCTGGGGTCAGTGCCGACCCAACCGTCGAGGGAGAACTCTGATGGCAAGTTTCCGCGCCGAAATTGTGGTTGATGCCGCTCGAGAAGACGCTTTTGACTACCTGAGTGATCTGACCAATCTGTCGGATTGGGATTCTTCAGTACGTCGAGCCACCGCCGAGACCGGCGGCGGGTCCGGCGTTGGTTCGAAGTACGACGTCACCCTTGGTTTTTATGGCAAAGCCCTCGACACGAAGTGCGAGATCGTCGAACACAACCCGGCCGAGCGGGTTCGCTGGGTGGTCAGCGGCAAAGCCAACGGCGAAACCTCCATCATGATTACCGATGTTGAAGGCCAAACGATTGTGACCTACGACGGGTCGCTCAAGATGGCGGGATTCGCTCGCTTCTTGGACCGAGGAATGCAAGTGGCCTACGACGGCATCGGCGAAAACATCGTCAAAGGCATCGCCAAACAGCTTCGCCTGAAGTAGCGAAGCTCAGACGAGAGCGCCGTCGACCTTGGCCATCGCGTCGTCTTCTTCGACGTCGAGGGCGAAGGCCAGTTCCGATACCAACACGTTGCGGGCCTTGGTGTACAGCGACTTCTCGCCTGCCGACAGGCCTTTGGCATGGTCGCGCAACGCCAGGTTCCGCACGACTTCGGCGACCTGGTAAACATCGCCGCTCTTGAGCTTTTCCTGATGGTTCTTGAACCGGCGTGACCAGTTGGCGGGCTCGCGTACGTCGCGCTTGGCCAGCACTTCGAAGAGGTCTTCGACGTCTTCGGTGGAAATGGGCCAGCGCATCCCGACCTCGTCGACCTTGTCGACAGGCACCGCGAGAGTCATGTCGCCGTGAGCCATACGTAGAACGAGATACTCGGTTTCCTCGCCGAACGCCGTGCGCTTTTCTTTCTTCTCGATAACCGCCGCGCCGTGGTGGGGGTAGACGACTCGGTCGCCGGGCTTGTAGCTCACGTAAAGAACCGTCCTCGAAAGATCGCACTTGGCCGCCTCCTAAGGATGCCAGATTGATGCTCAATCAGAAACGCGGTGGGTGACAAGTTCGACCGGGTGTCGACCCCTACTATCGCTTCGATGCGCCGCGATTGGATCCTCGCCTGGGTGGTGATGGTGGGGTTTGTCGGAGTTGGTGGGATCTATGTCGCTCAGAGCCGCGTTGTCGACCCTGCGCCGCTGATCGTGCATGCCCAAGCGTCGGCGGCTGACATCCGGGCCGCAAACCTGGTGATTGGCACTAACGCGCCGCTCACGACCGACCCCTACCGGGGCCTTGGCACCTGGGTGGACGTATTCGACTATTCCCCGCCGTATGCCGGTCAGTTCCCGGCGGTCGACCCGTCGACGGTGTCGGAGATGGCCGACGCCAAGATCTCGACGGTTTATCTGCAAGCGGCTCGGCTCGACGACCGCAGCCCCACGGGCCTCGAGGATCGCTGGCTGCTGGCCGACTTTTTGTTGAGTTCGCACAACCACGGCATCGCCGTTGTGGCTTGGTACTTGCCGCGGTTCGGCGACGATTCTTTAGATCTGGACCGCGTTGGTTGGCTGGCCGACTTCGAGGTGTTGGGCCACCGCTTCGATGGAGTGGCGCTCGATATCGAATGGACCGGCGACGGGATCGATCACGAGACTCGCAGTTCGCGACTAGTGGACCTGAGTCGGCGAATTGCCGCAGCCCATCCGGACCTTCCCGTTGGTGCGATTGTGCCTCCTCCGGTGCAGATGGAAGTAGTGAATACCGCCTTCTGGCCCGATTTCCCGTGGCGCCAGATCGAACCGTTCTACGACGTTTGGTTGCCGATGAGCTACTGGTCGTTGCGGCTCGACTCGTCGGGGTACGGCGATGGCTACACCTACCACGAGGAGTCGGTGCGTCGCCTACGCGCCAACTTGGGCGACCCGGAGGCGTTGGTTCATGGCATCGGAGGCATTGGTGGCGTAGACGGGATTGACGATGCGAGTAACCCGCGGGAGCCGCTGGCGATACTGCCCGAGGTAGAGAACTTTGGTCGAGCGCTGCGCGACACCGGGTCGATCGGCGGGTCGCTTTATGACTGGGCGACCATGGACGCGGCCGGCCGCGCCGCGCTAAGCGACCTTTTGGCGCCATGATCATCGCCCACTAGCGCCCAGAGCTAGAGCTATCGAGTCGCAGTCGCGGCGATGCAAAAGTTCGGGTAAGTCGACGAGCAGCGAGTCGGGGTCGGGGAGTCGGGCGAGTTCGTGGCGAGCAAACGAACCGTGGTCGTGCCACGCCGCCAACGCCGGCGAAATGTTCAGCCATGGCTCGAGGCCCTGGATACGTCGTTGACGCAGACCCTCCCAATCGGGTGCCCATTGGTGGCGTTGATGACGCAATATTTCGGGGCTGGGGGTGGTCGAGCAAGTGCCGCGGGCCGCAGGGTGTTTGGTTGCGAAGTCGCTCCAGCGGGGAGGCTGGCCGAGCGGAAATTCGAGCGTGATGTCGAGGATGCGGTCGAGCCACACCAAGTCGGCCAGATCGAGCGCTTCGTGCGGTGGCGGAGGTGTTGGCAGCCCCATGCATCGGCGGACAAGGTCGACGGCGAGCGACGGGCGGTCGCCGACGGCTAATGGGCGTCGACACAACGGATCGAATACCAAAGCTGCGCCGGTTCGCTCGACCGCCAGCACCGCCGGCGCGGCACCAGTATTCATGGAGCCAGTGTTCATGGAGCCAGTGTGGATGGCGCCTGTGCGGGGCCCGCCGAGTGGGTAACCAACGGCGTCAACGAGTTGGCTGACTCGCACCCCGGCCAACGACGAACCGGGGTTATTGGGTGCTTCGATGTTATGGGGCTCTTCGATGGCGAGTATGTCGGTGCCGATCCGCATGAGGGGTCGGCGACGCAGCACGGCTGCGGCTGCAAGGTCGGTGAGAGATGGAGGAGCGATTGCCGGCATCGGTTGGTCCATGTTTTGAAGAACTCGATGGCAATCCGCTCGGGATTGCGAAGGCGGCGAGTGGTTGTTGCCGCGTCGATATCACTGTTGGACATCATCGTCAGGGCATGTGACAAGACGACTGTCACACCCCTTCTTCACGATGCTCACAAGAACCGGGCAACGGCTCGACCCCCGCCTAGGATCCCCATCCATACCTCGGAGAACCCCGTGAGCGATCGCAGAAAAACCACCGCAACAACCGCGTTTGGCGTCGGACGGCGCGAGAGCCACGACGCGTCCGACTTCTACGGCCGGTTTACCCCTCCCGAAATCTCCAGCGACGACACCGTCAACGCGGTTTCAGCCGAGTTGGCGCCTATCCATCAGCGCGACAGTCGCGAAATCAACCAGGTCTTTCCCCATAATTCTGTGGCGTTGGTGGTTACGTCGCCGCCGTATTTTGTCGGCAAAGAGTACGAACTTTCCGTTACCGGCGACTCCGAAACGCGTGGGGGCGGTCCAAGCGTCCCCACCTCTTATCTCGAGTATTTGCAGATGCTGCACGACGTTTTTCGGTCGTGTGTCGATGTGCTCGAACCGGGCGGCCGCATCGCTATCAACGTGGCCAACCTCGGGCGCAAGCCCTACCGCAGCTTGTCGGCTGATGTCATCTCGATTCTCCAAGACGATCTTGGCCTGCTGCTTCGAGGCGAAATTATTTGGCAAAAGGCCGAGGGGGCGACCGGGTCGGTGGCGTGGGGCAGCTATCGCAAGGCCACCAATCCCGTGCTTCGGGATCTGACCGAGCGGGTGATCGTGGCCAGCAAGGGTCGTTTCGACCGGGTGCTTCCCAAAGGCCGCGAGTCAACGATGTCGGCCGACGATTTCATGGAAGCGACGCTCGACGTGTGGAAGATCAGTCCCGAGTCGGCGCGCCGTGTGCAACATCCGGCCCCTTTCCCGGTCGAACTTCCGCGACGGTTGATCGATCTCTACACCTACGAAGGCGATGTGGTGCTCGATCCATTTCTCGGATCTGGCTCCACTCTCGTGGCTGCCGAACGTACGGGTCGCCGCGGATTTGGGTTCGACCTCGATCCCGAATACTGCGAGATCGCCAAAGCCCGACTCGAGACCGAACAATCTCGTCCCCGGCTTCGCGCCGTCGAGGTGGTTGGCGAGGACCCACTGTTCGAAGTCCCGATCGATGGTGATGATCGCCAAGAGTTCTTCCAAGCGCGAGCCACCAGCGAAGGCAAGAAGGCCGCCGATATCGCCGAACGGGTGTTGGTCGATGCGGGGTTCGATGTTGTCAAGAGCCCGGTCAAGATCCCCAAGGTGGGCGTGCAATTCAACTTCTTGGTTGAGGACGCCGAAGGCGGTCAGTGGTACGTCGATGTTTCTGGTGCCTTCACCACTGTTCGGCCCGGTTTGATGAGAACCGACACCATGTGGAAGACCCTGGGTCGGATCCACGTGTTGCGGGCCACCGACGAGCCACAGAATCGCAGCCGAGTGCTCGTTCTTACTTCCAATCTCCCCAAGACGAGTAGCGAGGGTGACAAGGCGTTGCGCGCGGTAGGTCCTGATCAGGTGTGGGATGCGATCGAAATGTTCGATGCCAACGGCGTGGCCCGGCTTCGCGAGTACGCCAAGGGCGATGTGGTGCTGCCGATTCCCGGGTTCTGGCGCGACTGCGACATCGACGCTTTCGAGGCGAGAGAGAGTCGGCCGTCCTGATGGCCCAAGTTGCCTACGCCGTTGTTCATACCGAGCCGCCCTCGATATTCCTGGCCGACGACATCGATGTGTTGCACCGGGTGCTGGCCCTCGAGGTGGTGGCTCGCACCGACCCCAACTTGTTGTGCGATCAAGCCACCGATATTCGCGACGCCTTGCTCGAAGAGCGTTGGGGCGACGCGGTCGTGGCATGGATTCGAGCGGTGGGCACCGGAATCGACGTCTACGGCGGCAAATCGGTTTACACCAACGACGACCTACCTTCCGACCTGATCGGCGCTCAGTTGCAATTCACCCGCTTGTTCGGGCGCGACCGACCTGCCGCGGTTCGCAGTCGCGGCTGATGCCCGATACCCGCACCGCGGTCAGCGAAATAGTCACCGGGTTGGGGCTGTTCGGCTTTCGCGACCTCGATCGGGCTCTGGCGGCCCGACCCCGGTTCATCACCAACGTGACTGACGAGGTTTACGACCAGCTTGACGCTGCCTATGCCGCCGGCGACCATGCGTCGTTGTTCGGCACTGCGTGGCGCAACGGTCAGCATTTTGCTCGCGCCAACGACGGCCTGCGGGGCCGACCGCCCTGGACCGTGGAGTGGAAAGGTCCGCACAAACCGCCGGCCTACGAACAGATCCCCGCCGACTTGCGCGTCGATCACGTGTACCTCATTAGCTGCAAGTACGGGTCGAAGATCCTCCAGAACGCCTCGCCGGCCAACCTGTTCGACCGTGCACTTGGAGGCCGAGAAAAATCGCACACCGACTGGTTTTTCGAAACGGCCCCCGAGTCCTACCAAGACTTGTATCGCCAAGTTTGCGCGCACGTTGGCGATCACACGCTGCCCGAGCGCGTAACCCAACTCGATGCTGGTCAACGCAAACGCCTGCGAGGACACCTGCCAGGGCGTTGGCCCACCGAACTTCGAAACGACTGGGAAATGGTGGCCTTCGAGATCGCCCGGTCCTCAGCAGCGCGACTCCTCGATCGGTTGGCCGCCCCGGCCGAACGCGAGGAGTTCCTTTGGCGGCTGCTGCGTTTGCAGGCCGCACCGTATTACGTGCTCGGTGCCGATCTGCGCGATCAACCGTTGTGTTATCGGGTCACAACCCCGTGGGATTTTCGAGCGAGTTACAAGATCCGATCGCTGGACGTGTGGGGCGAACATGCTGGCCAACCCTTGGTGCGTTGGCGAGCAGACATCGCCGACCGCTCAGAGGGCGAACGACGCATTATCGAAGGCCACGTCGAAGTGCGGTGGAGCCACGGCAAGTTCGGTGGCGTTCCCGAGGCGAAGATCTATCTCGACACTCCCCACCACGATGTTGCCGGTTACGAACCGCTTAACGACGAGAACTGATCGACCCATCGCATCGCCGTCGGACGTCGCTTGGCCATCTCTGCCGCGAGCCACGCATCGCTCGCGACGTAGGCTCGTCGCGTTTGGGGATCGAGTGAGTGGATCTGTTCGCGGTCGACGCTGACCAGTGGCAAACCAACCAGTCGAGCGAGCGGTTTAAGCCCGCAAGATATGTCGAGTGCTCGTCCGACGTCGGCTCGGTACATCTGGTAGGCGTCCAAGTGGGCGTGTGCGCCCCACCGACCTCGGTAGGCCGACGAATGTCCCGGCAGGGGTTCGTGGTGACCGGCAATAGAGGAGTCGGCGCGTAGCTCGAGGCCGAGCGAAACGCCGGTGGCGATGCCGCGATCGAACAGGAACGGCAGATCGAAGCCGCCGCCGTTCCAAGTGACAAGAACGCCGGGGGGAGTGTCTCTGAGAGTTTGATCGAGAGCAGCCAGCATCGCTGATTCGTTGTCGCCATCGAGCACCAACTCCAAGCCGGGGCCAACAACGGCTATCGAGACGACCGCTGCCACACGAGGGTCGAGGCCGTTGACCGTGGTGTCGGTCTCGATATCGAGGCCGTAAAAAGGAAGTGCGCTGGTACCGATGTTTTGGAGACTACGCGCCGGGTCTGACACCGAGCTATTGCTCAATGATGCGGGCGACAAAGAACTCGGGCCAGTTTTTGCCGCCGATCAGAACCGTGCCGTCGCCCAGATCGGCAATCCCGTTGAGCACATCGCGACCTGGCTCGGCGACGTTCACGGTGTTGACAAGGTTCGAGCCGTCGATAACGGCCAGCACTTCGCCGTCCGAGTTGATGACGAGGATGCGATCGTCTTTCCAGACGTTGGCCAAAACAATGTCGCCAACGCACTCGAGTTCGTTGAGTTGCGATATCGGCGCCCCGTCGAGGGTTACTGTCGCGGTCCTAACAACTTCGAAGGTGCCGGGGTCTCTCCAGGTGATCTGGTCCGAACCATTGGACATCACAAGTTCGTGGTCGGTCGCGCACAGACCCCAGCCTTCGCCTTGGTAGGCGAATGGTTCAAGTGATTCGAGGGTCGAGACGTCCCAGCGATAGGCAATGCCGCTTTGCCATGTGAGCTGGATGATCGTGTCGTTCCAGACAGTGAGTCCTTCGGCGAAAACCTCCGGCGGCAGCGACACAACGCTGCTCGATGTCCCGCTTTGGGGATCGACTCTACGCAGCGTCGATTGCCCATACAGGCCGGTACTTTCGAGCCAATAAGTGTCGTGTACTTCGAGTCCTTGGGTAAAGGCGTTGGGGTCGTGAGCGACCCGGCGCACGATTTCCAGTCCCCACCGAGCGCTCGTTTCGGCCGCGAGGTCCGAAATCGCGACCGGCCACGGATCGACCAGACCACCAGCATCAGTGGTAGCGGTTGTGACTCCGACACCTGGGGCGGGTGATTCTTCGCTGATAGTGGGGCTACCAGAGCAAGCCGAAGCGAGCAGACCGATCACGCTCAGGGTGGCAAGCAATTGGGGGAGTCGCACGAGGGCCAGTGTGGCATCCAATTTCGGCTTGCCGGGTGCACGCCATGGGTGATGTCCATATGAGCCCGATGGTCCGGTCGAGGTAGGTCCCGCGAACCCAATCGCCGAACCGGCGTGGGTCGTTCGGACCGAAGTGGGTTGCTACGTTAATCCCGGTCGAAATTGTGACCGAAGACCTTTGCATGCATCCAGGCGGATACCGATCAGGTCGACCCCGACAGCTACGAGACGCCGCCGCCTTATCGCTGATCGTGCCGACCGGATTTGGTGTTTTGGTGACTGCATCGGCGGTGTTGGTGGCCCGAAGTGGGCTCACCGCCCATCACGGCCAGAGCCGCCTGGTGTTGATCACCGGAATCGTGGTCACGGTGATCTTGTCTCTGGTTGTCGATCTTCAGCGTCGACTGGGCGCGTCGACATACGCAATCCTCAGTGACCTCGAACGACGGGCTCGTCATGATGAACTAACCGGGCTTCCCGCCCGCGACGAGATCCGTAGTTGCCTGAACGCGGCCTTGGGTGACGCCTACCGGCGAAATGCCAGTGTTGCCGTGCTCTTTCTCGATCTCGACGGGTTCAAATCAATCAATGACTCGATGGGTCACCGAGCTGGTGATGAACTTTTGCAACAGTTTGCGTCGCAGCTTCGAGAGGTCGTCAGGGCCAACGACATCGTCGGGCGCTACGGCGGTGACGAATTTGTTGTGGTCTGCGGCGGTCTCGACGGGCCCGAGGATGGTCGTCATGTTGCATCGAAGATCCGCAAGGCTTTTGCGTCGCCGCTGTCGGTCGGCGATGGCGACGTGCTCGTAACCCCAAGCATCGGGATCGCGTCGGCGAATCGTGACGAACCGGCACTGTGCGACGAACTCATTGCGCGGGCTGATCAGGCCATGTATCGAGCCAAGCGATCGGGCGGCGGTGTGCGACTGTACGACGATGTCGAACATCAGGCCGAACTCGATCGCCGAGCGGTGAAGCGGGCGCTGGTGCCGGGCCTGGCCGCGGGCGAGTTTGACGTTCACTACCAACCAATCGTCGACCTGTCATCGCACTCGGTTGTCTCGATGGAGGGATTGGTGCGATGGCGACATCCGGTTCATGGTGTTCTTGCTCCAGGGCGATTCCTGGACATAGCTCAGGAGACCGGCCTGGGAGCCCGGCTGGGCGAGGTCGTATTGGAAGACGCCACGGCCCAGATCGCATTGTGGAATCGTCTCGGCCACTCGGACTTCACGGTGGCTTTGAATCTGGCTGAGCGCCAGTTGGTCGATCCTGGATTCCCTGATCTTGTAGCCGCGGTGCTCGACCGTGCGGGCATCCATGCTGTTCAGCTTGACCTCGAAGTCAGCGAGGCGCTTTTGGTTCGGCGAGTCGACGACGCCAGTCGGGTACTCCACCGCCTCGCGGCGATGGGATGCCGGATTGTGATTGATGACTTCGGAGATTCTCATGGTGCGTTTTCGCGGTTCAGACACCTCGACCTTGTGGAGGTGTTGAAGATCGACCGCAGCGTCATTGCCGATATCGAAACCGACGATGTGAGCCGTACTGTGGTCGAGGCTTCTGTCGCGATGGCTGACAGCTTGGGACTAACCCTGATCGCTGAGGGAATCGAAACTGCCGAACAACGAAACATTGCCTTGGATCTCGGCGTCGAGCGGATGCAAGGGTTCTTGTTCGGGCGTCCCGAAGCGTCTGCGAGCCTCAGCGGTTCGAGCCCGTTCGGCAAACTGAACCCTTCGCCAACTCAATCCTTGGGGTCGAGCAGACGGTCTTCCAAGTCGTCAAAGCCTCGGGCGCTGATCGACGGCTGATTAGGGACCACCACATCGCATAGGAACTCGACCATGTTGCGGCTCGATTCGAGTCCGGCTGCGGGCCGGGTGACGAGCTGCTGGAATTTCTCCTTGTCGCCTTCGAGAATGATCTTTACGGTGTCGAAGTTGAACGGCTCGGCGGTGTCGAGATAGCTCTGGTAGTACGTAACCACCGCCTCGATCTCGATGACCGACTCGGCTACGGCGACTTCGGCCAGGTCGCTCCAGTAGGACAGGGCGAGCCGGGCGAGTGGCCCCGGGTTTGACCCGGCCGGAATCAGCGAAGCCTCGGCCACGAAGGTGGCGGTGCGTTCGCACGTGGCCGCTACCGCGATCGCCGGGTCGGTCGTGGTGGTGACCGGCGTCGTGGTGGTGGTCGTGGTTGTTGTTGAGGTTGCCGCCGCGTCCGCCGTCGAGTCGACGGGCCGGGCCTCGATTTTGTGCCACGAGACGGCGATGGCCGCGGCCACCAACGCAAAGGCCATAAAACCGCGCAGCGCTCCCCAGCTCATTTGCGTCGGGACCGCTCGAATTTGGCGACCGAGAACGTACCCGCAGCCTTGTCGCGCGACGGGTCGACGGTTGACAGTTCGTAGCCTTCGTCATGCAAGAGTTGGGCGACCCGGCGGAGCCGTCGCCGGGCTACGCCGGCTCGACGGGCCGGTACCGCGACGTAGAGCGGGTCGTGGCGGTCGTGGATCTCGGGTTCGACCGCGTCCATCAATTTGCGTTCCCAGCGAGGCGATCTCATTGACTCATTGTGCCGCGGGTTCGGCCACAGTTCCGTTCGCCACCAGTCGATCGATATCGGCACCCAAGCCGAGGTCGGCGAGGATTTCTCGGGTGTGCTCTCCGAGATCTGGTGCGTTGGCCCGCGGCGACCACGGCGTGCCGTTGAAATCGGCGGGCGTGGCGATCATGTTGATGGATGTATCGCCGTCGGGAACTTCGACCAGCGCCCCCGAAGCGTAGAACTGTGGGTCGGCGAGCAGGTCCTCTGGAGTTTGGACTGGCGCCCAGAAGAATTCTTCTTCGGTAGCGAATATCTCGGCCCACTCGTCAAGGGTTTTGGCCGCAAATATCGTGTCCAGCTCGGCAATGAGTTCGACCGCGTTGGCCGCTCGCTCCCGAGGTCCGAGGTAACGCGGATCGTCTAGCCACTCGGGGTGTCCGGCTACTCGAGCGAGCGGTGGCCAGTGCCGAACTCCCTCGAGTCCAACAATCCAGAACCGTCGATCGTCGGCAGTTTTGTAGTTGTTCATGGCCGGATTGCCCATGGTCGTTCGGTTCCCGACCTGCAGCGTGAGCCCCCAGCCGAGTAGCACCGAGAGATCGAAGCTGATTGTGTACACCCCCTGGCGAAACAGCGAGGTGGTGACCACTTGGCCTTTGCCGGTTCGTTCTCGGTTGTAGAGCGCGGCACAAACCATCGCCGCGCCGGTCAGCCCGGCAGAGTGGTCCCCCATGCCGCCGCGCTGAAACGGAGGTGCTTCGCCCGGCGCGGTTAGCAGGTGGGCAATTCCGGTGCGTGCCCAGAAAGCGGCGATATCAAACGCGGCGCGGTCGGCGTCGTCGCCATCGGTTCCGTAACCGGTGATTGCCGCGTAGATGAGCTCGGGATGGCGAGCCGTGACGCTTTCGGGGTCGAGGCCGAGTCGTTCGAGTCCGGCGAGGCGAACGTTGGTGACCAACACGTCGGCGTCGGCAATGAGCGATTCTGCGATGCCTTGGCCGTCGGAGGTTGTCAGGTCGAGAGCGATGCTTCGTTTGGAACGATTGTCCATCTCGAAGATGGGGTTATTGGGCATGTCAGTGCCCAACATGGATCGAAACGTGCGCGACGGATCCCCAGCCAACGGTTCGATCTTGATGACCTCGGCACCCCAGTCGGCCAAGATCCCGCTGGCGGCCGGGCCCGCAACCCACACCCCGATCTCTACTACTTTGACCCCGTTGAGTGGTCCTGGCATTTGCTCTCCTGACGGTCGTGACCTTAAACGGTCAGCGTTCGCCGATCGAGGTAGGCGCGACCTAATCTGGAAACTGGAGGATGCCATGTATGACCTTTTGATAACCGGCGGGACCGTTGTTGATGGCACCGGTGCCGAGCGCCGAGTCGCCGACATCGCCATATCTGGTGGAGTCATTGTCGAAGTTGGCGCAGACATCGTTGGCGAAGCGGTGTCGATCATCGATGCCACGGGACTTCTGGTGACTCCCGGCTTTGTCGACATCCATACCCACTACGACGGTCAGGTCACGTGGGATGAGGTTCTCGAACCAAGTTCGTTGCATGGCGTCACAACCTTGGTGATGGGCAACTGCGGGGTGGGGTTCGCTCCCGTTCGGCCCGGAGACGAAGACTGGCTCGTGCAGTTGATGGAAGGGGTCGAGGACGTACCGGGTGCCGCGCTCAGCGAGGGTATCGACTGGGATTGGGAGACCTTTCCCCAATATCTTGATGCCCTCGAGAAACGATCGTGGTCGGTTGATATCGGCGCCCAGATCGCCCATGGTCCGGTTCGGGCCTACGCGATGGGGGAGCGGGGGGCCAAGAACGAACCGGCTACGGCTGACGAGATCGAAAAAATGGCCGAAATAGTGCGCGACGGCGTTGCCGCCGGTGCGCTTGGCGTGTCTACGTCGCGGACGGTTGCTCATCGAGCCATGGATGGCGAACCGGTCCCGGGCACGTTCGCGGCCGAAGATGAGCTCTTCGCTCTCGGTCGAGCGCTTCGCGATGGTGGGGGCGGGGTGTTCGAGTTGGCTCCGGCCGGTACCGAAGGCCTCGACATCGTCGCTCCAATGATCGAGATCGAGTGGATGGCGCGGCTCAGCGCCGAAATCGACCAGCCGGTGACCTTCGCGATGTTGCAGGTTGGCGCCGCCCCGGACCTATGGCGCGAACAGATGGAAGCTTCGATCGCGGCGATCGACAAGGGCGCGCAACTTCACCCTCAAGTAGCGGGTCGTCCGTTTGGAGTGTTGGTTGGCTGGGACACCGGACACCCGTTCTTGCTGCGGCCGACCTACCAGCTGATCGCCCACCTGCCGATTGCCGAGAGGATCATCGAACTTCGCAAGCCCGAGATCCGGGCCGCAATACTCTCCGAGTCAGACGAACCGGGCAACGGCACGCTAATCGAGGGCATATCTCGTCTGGCCGGATCGGTGCTCGACAGTGTGTACGTTCTGGGCGATCCTCCCGATTACGAGCCAACCGCTGATCGATCGATCGCGGCAATGGCCGTGGCCAACGGAGTCGAAGCTCAAGACGCGGCCTACGACGCCTTTTGTGCAGAGGACGGGCGAGCGCTGCTGATGTTGCCGCTCTACAACTATGTGGACGGCAATCACGACGCGATCCGCGAGCAGTTGACCCACCCTCAAGCGGTTTCGGGCTTGTCCGATGGGGGTGCTCACTGCGGGCTGATCTGCGACGCGTCGTTGCCGACAACGATGTTGAGCCACTGGACTCGTGATCGTTCTCGGGGCGATACCTTGCCGCTCGAATGGGTTGTGAAGAAGCAGTCTCACGACACCGCGGCGCTGTTCGGTCTAGGCGACCGCGGAACGATCGAAGTTGGCCAACGGGGCGACATCAACGTGATCGACTACGAGAACCTCAACCTCACAACGCCGGAGTTGGTGCACGATTTGCCGGCCGGGGGACGGCGTCTCGTGCAGCGTTCGGTTGGTTACGTCGCGACGATTGTGGCCGGTGAGATCACCCGACGTAACGGCATCGACACTGGCGCCCGCCCGGGGCGTCTGGTTCGTGGTCGGCGTTGACCAAACAGGGCTTATGAGCAAGCAGGGCTTATGACCAAACAGGGTTTATGACGAAACAAGATGGGGCGACACGATTTGCGGAGGCCGCTCGACGCTTGGGGGTCGTTGTCGAATCGGTGACCTACCCCGAAGGCACCCGCACGGCGGTTGAGGCGGCCGCGGCAATCGGATGCGAGCTGTCACAGATCGTAAAGTCGCTTTTGCTGATGGGTCCGGACGGACCGGTGCTGGCATTGACAGCGGGTCACAACCGCGTCGATCTTGGTCGGCTGGCACAGATTGTGGGTGGAGAAGTCCGGATGGCCAACGCCGACGAGGCGCGCCAAGCCACCGGCTATGCCATCGGTGGAACCCCGCCGTTTGGCCACCCGGCTCCGATACTTACGTTCATCGACCCCGCGGTGATGGGTCACATAACGGTCTTCGGCGCGGCCGGGACCCCCAATCGTTGTTTTCCGATTCTGTCCGAACACTTGTGTGCCATCACCGAAGCAACCCCGGCGGACTTTGTGAAAACCTGACGTTTTGGTTCGTTTGGCTCAGGTCACGACCCCTCGTAGTCGTTTACCGTGCAGCCATGAGCAGCTTCCATCTGGACGCTGGCGCTCGCTTGGTCCTGGATGTGGCGTTTGGGACGGCTGGCGCCATGGGCGACGAACATTGCGGAACCGAGTACATCCTGTTTGGGATCGTGGCGACCGCGGCCGACGAAATGGCCGAACTGAACGAGCTTTTTGCACTCAACACGATGCGAGTCGAACGGGCAGTAAAGAGTCTTCGTGCTCATCGATGCACCGGGCTTGACGGCGACGAAGACCCTCCTCTCAGTACCCGTGCCGAGATAGCGCTCTACAAGCAGCCATTGTCTGGGGCCGCGCTTCGGGGACCGTTCGATTTGTTGGTGGCGATCCTTGCCGATCCGCGTTCGGGCGCCGCGACGGTGCTGAGGAACCTAGGGGTCCGTACGGGCGAGATCCGCCGATTGGCCGAATTGGGCGCGGCCAAGCTCAACCAATCCGAGGTCGAAGGCCTGATCGCCGCGCTCGACCGTCGCGACGATGCCCATCGACCGTGGTGGGGTCCGTCTGCTGACGCTCCGGTGGTACGCGTGTCGCTTCCGGCGTCAAAGGCGACGCTGCTCGGACGCAGCGAAACCGCGGTCGCGACTCTTGACGGGCTTGTTGCCGGTCCTGACGGATTCGGGATCACCGTGACGTTGACGTCTTGTGATCGGTGGATGTTGCCGCCGCGCTGGGAACCCGAAGAGACGTTGATCCCGGGTTTTGGAGCTATTCACCGTGCGGCCCCCGACGTCGTAACTATCGACTTGCGTTTCGGTGACGAACGGGTGGTCTCCAATCGCTCGCCGTCGTCTCGATGGCGCGCCGACGAACCGCACGAAGGGGCTCTCGTACGCCTGGGTGCCCGTTCTGTTGTTGATGAGCGAAACGACCGGCGGGTTGCGGCCCGCCGAGCCGAAACGACGGACTGGTGGGTATGGCCGCTGCCCAGCGATGGACCGCTGCAGTTGGTCTTCGAGTGGCCGGCCGAAGCCTTGAGCGGCGTCATAGATCTCGATGCCGAAGAAATCAACACCCACGCGGCGCGCCTTCGCTCACATCGGTGAGCCGGCGATGCACCATCTAGCCTGACGCTGCTAACTCAGTTCGGGCCTAGAAAGCGTGGATCAGATGGATTGTGATGGTCGGGTAGTTGTTGTGACGGGTGCGGCCCGCGGACTCGGACGCGCTCATGCAATGGCGTTTGCCGATGCAGGGGCGCGGGTTGTTGTGAACGATCTTGGAGTTGATCGTGACGGTTCGGGCGGGACCAGTGACGCCGCCCAAGAGGTAGTGGCTGAGATTGTTGCCAATGGTGGTTCGGCGGTGGCCAACGCGGCCGATGTTGCCGACTGGGCCCAAGCCGAAGCAATGATTGGGCAAGCTGTCGACACCTTCGGACGCCTCGACACTTTGGTTCTCAACGCGGGGTTCCTACGCGACCGCATGTTGGCTGGCATGTCGGAATCCGAATGGGACACCGTCACCCGAGTTCATCTCAAGGGACATTTTGCGCCGGCTCGACACGCAATTGCGCACTGGCGCGACCGGGCCAAGGCGGGCGAGGAACCAAACGCCCGGGTTGTCAACACATCGTCGGGGGCCGGACTGAACGGCTCCATCGGGCAAGGCAATTACGCAGCGGCCAAAGCGGGGATCGCACTCTTGACGGTTCAGGAGGCAGCCGAGTGGGGCCGTTACGGCGTTCGAGTGAACGCGGTTGCCCCTGATGCCCGCACTCGCATGACCGCCGGCGTGTTCTACGACGAAGAAGCTCCCGATGGATGGGATCCCAAAGATCCCGCCAACGTCTCGCCGCTGGTGGTTTGGCTGGGCAGCGGCTCGTGTGACATAACCGGTCGTGTCTTCGAAAACACCGGAGGCCAGCTCAATGTTTGTGACGGCTGGCAGCCTGGTCCTGTGGAGTCGGTTGGCGATCGCGCCATGTCGGTGAGCGAGGCCGGTGAGCTCGCTCATCGTTCGATCGCTGGCGCTCCGTTGCCCGCTCCCGTTCACGGCGCGTCGGCCTGACCGGTCGCCTTTGGAGCTGATGTGGACTTCGACGACACCGCGGCCGAAGCACGCTGGCGGCTGAAGTGCCGGGCGTTTCTTGACCGCCATGGCGAGCGGCGTGCCAGTGATCCCGACCTTGCCCTGAGTCACTGGGCTCGTTTGGCGAGTGCCGCCGAGGTCGAGGATCAACGGCGCCAAGCGGCTCGCTGGCAGAACCTGAAGTTCGAGCAAGGATGGGCGGGCATTGCTTGGCCGTCGGAGTACGGCGGCCGAGGGCTTACGAGCCACGAGAACGCGATCTTTGCCGAGGAAGAGTCGTGCTACGACTTCGCCATCGGTGGTTACACCCAATCGATCGGCATGGCTGGCCCCACCATCATCGAGCACGGCACCGACTCACAGAAGCGACGCTATTTGGAGCCGATGCTGCGAGGGGCCGAGACATGGTGCCAGCTCTTTTCGGAGCCTGGTGCTGGTTCAGATCTGGCCGGGTTGAGAACAACCGCAGTCCTTGATGGTGATGAGTTCATTGTCAACGGCCAAAAAGTATGGACATCGAATGCGGTCGAGGCCGCTCACGCCATGCTTCTGGTCAGATCCGATCCCGATGCTCAGAAACATCGAGGAATCAGCTACTTGTTGCTCGATATGGCCAGTCCGGGTATCGAGATCCGACCTCTTCGTCAGATCAACGGTAGAGAAGAGTTCAACGAGGTGTTCCTTGATGATGTTCGGGTCCCGCGAGAGTCGTTGATTGGCGAATTGAATCGTGGGTGGGGTCCATCACTCACGACCTTGGCTCACGAACGTCAGCTGATCGGTTCGATGAAGGGCGTTACTTGCGATGACGTCGTCGCGCTCGCCAAACGACTGGGCCGCAGCAACGAACCGATTCTGCGTCAACGGATCGCACGCCTGTTTTCGATCGAGGCCACAATTCGATTCTTGACCTACCGCGTTCGCACCGCGTCCAGCAAAGGGGCCTCGCCCGGTCCGGAAAGCTCAGTGCTCAAGCTGGCGGTTTCCCGCCGTCTCGAACTCCAAGGGTCGCTGGTAATGGATCTGATGGGTGCGGCGGCAACGTTGTACGACGACGATGCTCCGGATAACGGGTTCTGGCACAACTACGCGTTCTTGGGTCAGTGGGCCGCTCGAATCGGTGGCGGAACCGACCAGATCCAGCGCAACATCGTAGGCGAAAATGTTCTGGGGTTGGCCCAAGAACCGCGGCTCGACAAGGGGATTGCGTTTCGCCAGATTGGGTCGGCGGTTTAGTCGTTTTGATGTAACGACCCAAGGTGTGGGAAGGTCAGAGCGGTATAACCTCCCTCCAGGGGTATTGGTGATGTCCGCCACACGTGGCGGGCATCACTGCGTTTCGGGCGTGTAGGCGCGGCGAACCGCCGCGACTGTTGCGTCGGCGTCCGCACCGAGCTGAGTGGCCTCGAACACGTAACGTCGAGCGGCGGCCGCGAGGCGTTCGCGGCGCTCTCGAAGCGGCTCGGAGTGAGGTGGTTCGGCCACCACGAACGTTCCGCCGCGACCTCGTGTCTCTACGATGCCGTCGTGTTCGAGTTCGCGGTAGGTGCGGGCCACGGTGCCCGGCGCGAGCCCGAGTTGGCCGGCGAGGTCGCGGACCGTCGGCAACCGGTCTCCAGCGTCGATTCTTCCGACCGCGACCATTACCGAAATTTGGGCTCGAAGTTGCTCGAACCGTGGCACCGATGTTGTGCGATCGAGTCGCAGTACCAGCCGCCGCTCGCGACCCGTTTGATCCACGTAGACAACGACAGGTGACTGACTGTTCATCTGAATATTGTATTGATACAATCTACAACTTCAAGAACCAATCTACGTAGATTCAGAGTGATTTATCTAGATGTCAGCTCGTTTTGCTTCAAACTATGTTGACACATAACTAGATAGCTGAAACTGTGTAGCAGTCGAGGAAACCTCGACGCGAAAATGGAGCACTCATGAAACTCGTTACCGCCGTCATCAAACCGTTCAAGCTCGAGGATGTGAAGACCGCGCTCGCCGACGTTGGGGTGCAGGGCATGACGGTCTCGGAGGTGCAGGGGTTCGGCCGCCAGGGTGGCCATTCCGAGACTTATCGGGGCACCGAATACCGGGTGACTTTCACGCCCAAGACCCGCATCGAGATTCTGGTCGACGACGCGGTCGTAGACGCCACTGTTGATGCGATTCTCGGTTCGGCCCGAACCGACAAGATCGGTGATGGCAAAGTGTGGGTCACTCCAGTCGAAGCACTGGCCCGCATACGCACGGGTGAACGCGGCGTCGAGGCCGTCTGACTGCCTCCGCGGGATGTTCATTCATGTCGACCTAGCAACGCGGGACGTGTCGCTACACGAGCCGAGTGTTTTTACGGCCTTTCACGTGGTTACTGCCCCTCGAGACGCGGTCGGAGCCGATGCCGCCGAAGCTCTCGGCGACCTGGCGAAATCTCTCGACGACGATCACGTGTGGATTTCTGCTGACGGGATTCGAGCGCTGGCGGTTCATCAAGTCGGGACCGAGTGGGAATCGCAATTTGCCGGCATGGTCCGATACGCCGAGTCGAAAGGGTGGTGTAGCGAGGACGGAATGATCCGGGCGCACCTCGAGCGACTCGAACCCGGCAGCATCGCCGAAAGGGACAACACGCCATGACCACGCAAATTCTTGATGCCACTTCATTTTGGGAGCTGCTCGAAAGGCGAGTAGAGGCCTCTCCCGATCATCCCCTGCTGCTTGACGATGGCGGTCGAACCCTCACGTGCGCAGAGTTCAAGACCGAGGCCGAACGGGTTGCCGCCGGGTTTTTGGAGTTGGGCATCGGCGAGGGCACAGCGGTCACATGGGAGCTGCCAACCCGAATCGAAACGATTGTTGCCAGCTTTGCCTTGTCTCGATTGGGTGCGATCCAAAACCCGATCATCCATATCTACCGTCATCGCGAGGTTGGCTTCTGTTTGCGCCAAACGGCCGCAGAATTTGTGCTTCACCCTGGGGAATGGGGCGGGTTCGATTACGGAGCGATGGTTGCCGAAGTAAGCGCCGATCTGGCATCGCCGCCGGTACTTATCAACGGCTACGCCGACCTGCCCACCGGCGATCCGGCCAGTTTGCCGCCGGTTCCCAGCTACCCCGCAGGGTCAGCTCCGGTGCGCTGGCGCTACTACACCTCGGGCACAACTTCTGACCCCAAGGGTGTTTTGCACACCGACCAAACGCTGTTGGCGGCCGGCACCGGTCTTGGCCAAGCGCTCGAGGTCACCGCGGCCGACGTCGGCTCGATTGGCTTTCCTTACGCTCACATTGGCGGACCCGACTACATCGTGATGATGCTGGCTTTCGGACACCCAGCGGTGTTGATCGAACGTTTCACGCCGAGCGGCGCCGTTGCCGCGTTTGCCGAGCACGGGGCGACCATGGTCGGCGGTTCAACCGCGTTCTATCAGATGTTTCTGGCTCAAGATCAGGCCGTCGAGGGTCGTGCCATGCCCGCGTTGCGGCTCATGGCCGGCGGTGGAGCGCCCAAGCCTCCCGAAATCTATTACGCGGTCAAGGACGAGATGGGTGTCCCGATCGTTCACGGATACGGCATGACCGAATGTCCGATGATTTGCAACGGTTCGCCGTCTGATACCGACGACCAGTTGGCCACCACCGAGGGGGCGCCGATCGATGGGTGTGTCGTTGCCGTAGTCCACGAAGACGGTTCCGACGCCGGGCCGGGAGTCGAGGGCGAGATCCGGGTCAGCGGGCCGATGTTGTTCAAGGGCTACACCGACTCGTCGTTGGAGGCCGATGCGTTCGACGAACAGGGCCGGTTCCGCACCGGCGACCTTGGCATTTTGCACGATGATGGACACGTCACGCTCACCGGTCGGCTCAAAGACATAATCATCCGCAAAGGGGAGAACGTGTCGGCCAAAGAGGTCGAAGACGTGTTGTACGCCCTTCCCCAGGTAGAGAACGCCGCGGTGATCGGGCTGCCCGATGCCGAACGGGGCGAGCGGGTCTGCGCGGTGATCGAGACGGCCTCCGACTCAGAACCACTGTCATTTGATCAGATGGTGACTGCTTGTCGAGACGCGGGACTGATGACACAAAAAATCCCGGAACAGCTCGAGATCCATGACCGACCGCTGCCTCGCAACGCGACCATGAAGATCCTCAAGTTCGAGCTCCGCGATATCTACGCTGACAAACCTTGGCCTTAGGAGACCACATGACGACAACCATTTATCACAACCCTCATTGAAACTCTTCGACCAACGCCGTGGCGGTCGCCACGGAGATGGACGTCGAGTTCAACGAAGTTCGCTACACCAAAAACCCGCCCGACGAAGCAACCTTGCGAGCACTAATCGCCAAACTCGAGGACCCGGTCGAGAATCTGGTTCGCAAGGACTCCCAGTTCAAGAAGCTCGAGCTCAACGAGGACGACTACGTGGGAGATGTCGACGCGGTCGTTGCGGTCTTGTTGCGTTATCCGCGTTTGCTGCAGCGCCCCGTGATTGTCACCGATGGCAAGGCGATTATTGGTCGCCCGCTCGATGGGGTGAAGGCCAAGGATCGTCTGGCCGAATTGTTCGGCTGACCTCGATCATCGCGGCTAGCGCCGAGGTGGTCGAAGCGTGCACGGTGAGAGACAAACGATCGGCTACGTCGCCGTATTCGTCGTGAAGACGGGTTGCCACGGCCGCCGGCTCGCCGCGCACGGCCAGCAGATCTAGCACTTCGTCGTTGATCAGTGAGCCGAGTTCGGACCACTTTCCCGACTTGGTCATTGTCCGCAGCGCCGGCTGCAAATCGCCAAGTCCGTGATGATCGAGGGTGACCTTGTAGGCCGGTGTCGACGCATAGAACGCCAGGTTGGAACGAATCGAAGCGGTGGCGGTTTCGTACTCCTCGTCGGTTTCGCACGGTGCCACAATGCAACCGACGTTGAGGGTCAGGTCGCCACGTCTGCGGCCCGATGATTCGAGCCCGTCGCCAATCAACGGCAGAGTCCGGTCGCGCAAAAACGATCCCGTGTTGAACGGATGAATGATGATGCCGTCGGCGTGGGCGGCCATTGCTCGCGTCATTCGCGGCCCAAGGGCCCCGGCCCAGATGGGTGGTATCTCGCTAGGGAGTGCCGGCGGCACGAACACCGGTGACATCAGATCAATGTCGTAGAACTCGCTGTGGTGATCGAGTTCGGCATTGCCGCTCCAGCAATCCCAGATAGCCCGTAACGCAGCAATAACCGCGACCATGTGATCCACGGGTCGATGCCACGTTGTCGAGAACCGTCGCTCGATATGGGGTTTGATTTGGGTTCCAAGCCCCAGAGCGAAACGGCCGTTGCTCAGCCGTTGCAGATCCCATGCTTGGTACGCGAGGTGCATCGGCGACCGCGGAAAGGCAATGGCCACGTTGGTGTAGAGGTCGGTCCCGGCCTCTGCACCAAGCACCAGTGGGAAGAACACGTCGCTGTTGCCTTCAAAACTGAAGAGGCCGTCTACCCCGGCTTCGGTCAGTTCGACGCTGCGGTGAGCGCAAGTCTTGAGATCACCGGTAAGCCCAATATCGATGTGCATACGGCGACGGTAGTTGTGCGGTGCTGGTAGCGACGCAGTTGACGATGGTCCTTTCTTGACAGGTCAATGGTCATGCGACACTCAGCGATGGTCCCCCAAACGCCGATCTTGGTGGATATGGCAGTTAGCGGCATGGCCCTCACCGATATCGCCCTTCGTGACCCGAGCCTGCCGCGCTCGCCGAAAGAACTTCGTCAGATGAGAGAGCACGGCGCGAGCATGGAAGCCCTTGGGCGGGTAGCGCGTGACCTAGCATCTCGTGGTGCCACGCACTCGACCGCTTACTGATCGTCAAGCTCAACGTCGCCAACGAATCTTGGTGGCTGGCCTGCAACTCGCGGCCGAAGGGGGCTACGACGGAGTACAGATGCGCAACGTGGCCGAGCGAGCCGACGTTGCGTTGGCGACCGTGTATCACTACTTCACGTCCAAAGATCACCTGCTCGCCGAGTCGATGACCGAGTGGCTGGACCGGTTTCGTCGCCGCGCTATGGCGAAGCCGGCGGTGGGGGCCACGACGCTCGAACGAGTCCTCGACATCCTTGATCGGATCGTCGAGGCCATGGGCGAGAACGAACTCGTAACCACCGCCCTCATCTCCGGGTTTGTGGCTGAGGGCGAGGAAGTCGCGGCTTGTCAGGAGAATCTCCACTCCACGTTTTCGGCGATGTTCAGCGAAGCCTTCGAACCTCGGTTCCCGACCGAGGAACGTGATCAAATTGTTCGGTCGCTCGAACACGTGTGGTTCTCGGCCTTGATTGGCTGGAAGAACGGCTGGCTCACCTATGACCGGGCCGCTGGTGATCTGCAGGCCGCGGCACACATGCTTCTTGCCGGGCGCGAATAGCTCGCCCAACCGACGCGTTTCGCTTGGACTGATCTGGGCCACTACCGTCGCGGAAGTTTCGTGGGCGCCGGCCTATCGACTGAGGGGGATCGATGTCTGACGAGGTTCTAACCGCACCTCTAGTTCTCGAATATCCGTTTACCCGCACGACCGGGGCGATCATCGGGGCGTTTCTTACCGGTCTCAAACAGGCGACGATGATCGGCGTCAGGCGCAGCGATGGATCGGTGCTGTGCCCGCCGCTCGAATACGACCCGGCCGATGCATCAGACCTCGACGAATTGGTCGAGGTTGGCCAAACCGGCACAGTCACGACTTGGACCTGGAACGGTGCACCGAGGCCCCAGCAGCCGTTCGATCAGGATTTTGCGTGGGCCATGATCAAACTCGATGGCGCCGATACCCCGATGCTGCACGCCGTGCTGGTCGACGGCGCCGCCGATATGTCGACGGGTATGCGGGTGCAAATAAAATGGCGTGACGACCGCGAAGGACACATTGCCGACATTGCCGGGTTCGTTCCGGTCGACGGCACGGTCGCGGTGTCGTGGGTGTCATCGGAACCTGTCGAGTCGGTACAAAGCGTGCGCACGCCAATCCGCATCGAGTACACCTACACGCCGGGGAGTTCGCTGTCGCAGTACTTGCGGGCCATGCAAGACAAGACGATCCTCGGCGACCGTTGCCCCGACACCGGGCAAGTGTTCGTGCCGCCACGAGGGGTGAGTCCTGTCGCTGGCAAACGAACAACCGAGATGGTCAAACTTCCTGATGTCGGTTACATCGAGTCGTTCAACATCACCCGCGTGCCGATCAAGATGCGCCCCGACCTGACTCCTCCTTATTGCAGTGCCTGGGTTGTGCTTGATGGTGCGTCGGTCGGGTTCATGGGGCTGGTCATCAACGTCGCGCCCGAAGCAGTCCGTATTGGGATGCGGGTCCGGGCCGTCTGGAAACCCGATGACGAACTCGAGATGAGCGCCACCAACATTCTTGGTTGGGAGCCGACTGGGGAGGACGACGTCGAGATCGCCGACTACGCAAGAATCGGCCGGGTCGACGGGGGCTCACGATGAGAGACGTTGCAGTGGTATCGGTAGCTCAACGGCAACAAGCCACGATCGCCGGCGAGTCCGAGGTCGAGTTCATGATTCCGGTGATGCAGCAGGCCAAGGAGGCGGTGGGGCTTACTCAACAAGACATCGGATTTACCTGCTCGGGTTCGTCGGACTTCCTCGCCGGTCAAGCATTTTCGTTTGTGATGACGATCGACGGCACTGGGCCGGTCCCTCCGATCAGCGAAAGCCACGTCGAACAAGATGGGGCATGGGCGTTGTACGAGGCGTGGGTCAAATTGCAGTGCGGCGATATCGACACGGCCTTCGTGTACAGCTACGGCAAGTCTTCGCCAGGATCGCTCCGCGATGTTCTGGCCACCCAAATGGATCCTTATTATGTGGCCCCGCTGTGGCCCGACGCGTTTGCGATCGAGGCGCTCGCCGCCCGCCAGATGATCGAATCGGGTGTGGTGACCGAGCGACAACTGGCCGAGATTGCCCACCGAAGCAGGATGCATGCCGCGTCCAACCATCACGCGGTTCGCCGACGCGAGAAGTCGGTCGACGAGATTATGGCCGAGGAGGTCGTGATGGATCCGCTTCGACGATCTGACTTGCCGGCGTCGGCGGATGGGGGATGCGCAGTGGTGTTGGCGGCGGGCGATGTTGCTCGCCGCTTGTGTGAGCGGCCCGCATGGATACGAGGTATCGACCATCGAAGCGATGCTCACACTCTTGGAGTGCGAGATCTAACTGCTTCGATGTCTGCAGAGTTGGCCGGTCAGCATGCCGGTGTTTCTCGCGACAAGATCGACTTGGCCGAGTTGCATGCGCCGTTCACCACGTCGGAACATATTCTGACCAACGCGCTCGGGCTCAGCGACGAGACGGTCATCAATCCGTCAGGTGGGGCGCTGGCGGCTCACACGATGATGGCGTCGGGGCTCATCCGTATCGCCGAGGCCGCTCGCCGAATCACTGCTGGCGAAGGCGACCGTGCCGTCGCCCACGCCAGTTCGGGGCCCTGTCTGCAACAGAATCTTGTCTGCGTTCTGGAAGGCGACTGATCATGGGCAAAGAACGCACGGCCGTTATCGGTGTCGGTCAGACCAACTACACCGCGACCCGCGGCGACGTTTCGATGGCCGGCCTCTTGCGAGAAGCGGCGCTCAATGCCCTCGAGATGGCCGGCAAGACGTGGGCCGATATCGACGCGGTTGTGATGGGTAAAGCCCCCGATTTTTTTGAGGGCGTGATGATGCCCGAGATCTATCTCGCCGAGGCCCTGGGGGCGGTCGGCAAGCCAATCATGCGGGTCCACACCGCGGGGTCGGTAGGTGGTTCCACCGCGTGCGTGGCAGCGTCGATGGTGCAAAGTCGGGTTCATCGCACTGTCCTCACCATCGGGTGGGAGAAGCAGTCCGAGTCCAACGCAATGTGGGCCTTGTCGCTTCCTCAGCCGTTTGCGACGTCGGTAAACGCCGGGGCCGGCGGCTACTTCTCGCCGATCATTCGTCGCTACATGATGATGACCGACGCGCCCGAGCTCATTGGTTGCATGGTGGCGTTCAAAGACCGCCAGCACGCGCTGAAGAACCCGCTGGCTCACTTGCATCAACACGACCTCACTTTTGATCAGGTGGTCGAGTCGCCGATGTTGTGGGATCCGATTCGTTATTCCGAGACGTGCCCGTCGTCGGACGGCGCGTGCGCGATGGTGCTCACCGACGAGGCCGGCGGAGACCATCACGATGGACCGGTCGCGTGGATCCAGGGGACGGCAATGAGATCGGAATCCAACTCCTATGGCGGGCGCAACATGGTGTCACCCGCGGCGTCGGAGGAATGCGCCAACGATGTATTTGCTCAAGCGGGCATCCACGACCGCCGCAAGGAGATCGATGCGGTCGAGATGTACGTGCCGTTCTCGTGGTACGAGCCGATGTGGCTCGAGAGCCTGGGTTTCGCCGACAAAGGCGAGGGCTGGAAAATGGTCGAACAGGGTGCCACCTCGCTGGTTGGCGGCGATCTTCCGGTCAACTGCTCCGGGGGCGTTTTGTCGACCAACCCGATCGGCGCGTCGGGCATGATTCGATTTGCCGAATCGGCCTTGCAGGTGATGGGCGAGGCCGGCGAGCACCAAGTGGACGGGGCCCGCACCGCCCTCGGTCACGCCTACGGCGGCGGCGCTCAATACTTTGCGATGTGGGTGGTTAGCGCCGACAAGTAGGCCGCTAGCGGCCTCGCCGGGCCCGACGTTGGCGCTGCATGGCCTCTCGGCGGTTGGCGCCGCGTTGCTGGCTCTCTTGGATGGCGGTGTCCGGTTCGGTGTCGGCCGCCAGCGATGCCGCTAGTGACCTGACGGTCGGGTACCTGAACATCGTGACCAGGGTGACCTCCTGGTCGAGCGCGGTAGATATCTGAGAGCTGGCCTGCACCATCAGCAGCGAGTTGGCCCCGAGATCAAACACGTTGGTCTCGACTCCCACTACGTCGAGCGACAACAGGTTCTCCCACACCGCGGCGATCTTGACTTCGGCGTCGGACTCGGCCTCGACGGTTTCGGTTGTCGTTTCGTGGCGGTCCCGTCGAGGCTCGGGCAGCGCTTTGCGGTCGATTTTGCCGTTGGGTGTGCGCGGCATCGAATCGAGCACCACGAAGGCGCTCGGCACCATGAAGGTCGGCAAGGCCTGGCGCAGAGCGGCTCGAAGTTCGGGAACGACGGTGCTGGTGCGGCGCTGGCTGGGGGTGTTGGTGAACTCCGACCAATTGTTGGGGATCGCCGCAGAGGGGTGGTCCTCGGCCAATTCGAGCGACTCGTCGAACAACAAGAGATCGAAATGCTCGTTGTGGTCTCGGGACCACGTGGGGACGCTGGTGTAGCCATCGATGAGCCCCACGGTGGCGGCCGGGTTGATGGGTCCCTCACTGGTCATACGACCATTGGGAATTCCTCGTAGGGCAACGATCGGGGGCCGGTCGGCCACCGCGGCGGTTGCTGCTTTGCGTAGTTGCTCGACCGTCTCGAATGGCCCGCTAACGCTGACTGGTTCGGCGGTCGGGGTCGCCGGGCCGTTCGAACGTCGCAGAACCGCGTCGAACCGGAACCGGCTCATTTCGTTGTCGTAGTGGTTGGTCTTGAGCCGGATCGACACACAATCAAGCTCGGGAATTGCCGACCGCAGAGCATCGAATATCGCCGGATCGATCACCAGCTCGCTGTCGTTGCTGATGCGCTCGGCAATAGCACTGTCGAGGGCGGCTGCGGTGGTCGTGTCGGTGGCGCGAGAACGTTCGATATCGGCGGCCATTACTGCCGCGTGGTTCTTGCTGCGGAGGTCTCCAAGGAACAGAGATCCGCCCGGTTCGAGTCGTGACATTGCGTCGGTGACCACCGAAACGAAGTACTCGGCGTTGGGGAAGTACTGCGCAACTGAGTTGATGATGATCGTGTCGAACGTGTCTTCGGTGAGTTCGAGCAGTTGGTCGGCCGAACCATGTGCCACTTGTACCTGGTCGAGCCCGAGGCTCGCTGCTTGGCCGGCGATCTGGTCGAGCGCCCCTCGGGCCAGGTCGATGCCGAGATAGTGCTCGGCTTGGGGAGCGAGGCGGAACAACAACATGCCGGTTCCGCAACCGAGTTCGAGGATTCGTTTGGGTTGGAGTTTGCCGATCTGCTCGACGGTGTGATCGACCCAGTCAGCCATCTGCTCGATCGGGACGGGTTCGCCGGTGTAGCTGTCGAGCCACCCGGTGGCATCGAAGGAAAGGTTTTCGGTGTCGCGTTGAGCGTAGGTGCGGTCCCAGAGTTCGCCCCACGCCGTCGCGGTCGTGGTGTCGCCGGCCTCGACTACGACGTAACCGACGAGTTGGGGTTCGCCAGTGGCGTCGGGTCGGGCCACCACGACTGCTTCGGACACGCCGGGTTGTCGACCCATCACCGATTCGATTTCGCCCAGTTCGATGCGGTAACCGCGGATCTTGACTTGATCGTCGAGGCGGCCGCCGAATTCGATCTCGCCGGTTGGCAATAGCCGGGCCCGGTCGCCGGTGCGGTAGACCCGTTGGCCGCCTGCAGAAGCCAACGAGACGAACTTCTCGGCGGTGAGTTCGGGTCGGTCGAGATAGCCCCGCGAAACGCCGTCACCGCCGATGAGTAGTTCGCCGGCAACTCCGATCGGGTTTGGTAGGTGATGAGGGTCGACAATGTGGATGTGGGTGTTGGCGATCGGACGGCCGATAGTGATGGCCTGACCAGCCGCCAAAATGGGTGAGGTCGACGACCAAATGGTTGTTTCGGTCGGGCCGTACATGTTGATCAGGTCACCGCGGATCTGAGGCCGCAGGCGATCGGCGAGTGCTTGTGGCAATGCCTCGCCGCCCAGCAGGAACTTGTTGAGGCCCCCGAGCGATGCCAAGCCTCCGGGAGTCGCGGCGATAACTGCGGCGTGCGAAGGAGTGCACTGGAAGTGGGTAACCCCGTGGCGCTCGATTTGGTCGATAAGGCCGAATCCTTCGGTGTCGCTATCGGTCGGTGCCGAGCTGTCGTGGCCGCCGCTGGTGACTGCTTCGCGAAGGGTGTTGAGGTGGGTGAGCGAGTCGAGCACGATGTCTTGGTCGACGCCGAAGTCGAGGAGGCAGGCGACCTCGTCGATACCCAATGCCGAGAGGCGTTCGATGGTTTCGACGCAAGATTCGGGGGTTCCGAACAGCCCCGCGGTGCGAAAGTACCGCTCGAAGGCGTGATCCATGATCACGGCCATGTCCTCTTCGCTCAGTTGGTCGAGGTTGGCGCCCGCGTGTTCCTCGCGGGCCAAACCAGCTTTGGCGAAGCTGGTTTGCTCCCAGTGCATCTTGTTGATGAGGTCCGTCGACGTGCGCAGGTAGTCGAGGAAAGGCTCGCGAACAAGGTCGCGGACTTCGTCGATATCGGTGCCGACAAACGTATGCAGCATCAAGCTGACGTGTCCGTTGCCTTCGTGACCGGCGTCGCGATACGCCTGGCGGTAGGTGGCAAGGTTGGCCACCAGGTCTTGCTCGCTCATGACCAAGAGGTTGGTGAGAATCGAGGCACCCTGCGTGCCGGCCAGTTCGAACGTTGCGGGGCTCCCGCCGGCCGTAACCCACAGCGGCGGTTCGGTCTGGATTGGGGTCGGGAACATCGTGACCGCAACTTCGTCGCCGGTGCCCCCCGTGGCGGTAACCGATTCGCCGCGCCACAATGCCCGGATGGTGTCGATGCCGTCGGCCATTAGCTGGCGACGGTTCTCGAAGTTGTCGGGGGCCAGCACAAAATCGTTGGCGTGCCATCCAGAGGCGAACGACAAACCGACACGACCATTCGACAAGTTGTCGACGACGGCCCAATCTTCGGCGCAGCGGATCGGGTTGTGAAGGGGGAGGACCACGCTGCCGGCGCGGATGCTGAGCCGTTCGGTAACCATGGCGACCGCGGCGCTGGTGATGGCGGGATTGGGATAGATGCCACCGAAGTCGTGGAAGTGTCGTTCGGGTGTCCACACGGCCGAGAAGCCGTTTTGGTCGGCAAACTTGGCCCCTTCGATAAGCAGTCGGTAACGGCTCGCCGGGTCGGTGTCGGCGGCCGATGCGAAATAGAACAGGCTGAAGTCCATGGCCGATGCCGACCCGCCAGCGGCGTGGCCGAGCCGTGATTCTTCTTCTTGGATCACCACGGCAAAGCCGCGTGTGAGGGTCCAGAACAGTTCGAGCACCGAAATGTCGAACGAGATACTGGTCACCGCCAGCCACACTCCCGGATCCGCCGTCTTATCGAACGCCAGCGTCTGGTCCATTCCGACAAAGAAGTTGACGACGTTGCGGTGCTCGAGTTGCACGCCTTTGGGGCGCCCGGTCGATCCTGATGTGAAGATCACGTAGGCAAGGTCGGCTGGCTGTGGGGCAACCGCCGATGGCCGGTCCGGCGAGCGTTGAGCCAGCGAATCACTTTCGATGATGTGAGAGACGGTCGCGGGCACCGACGAACGGATCGTGGGGTCGGCGAACACGATTGACGCAGCCGAGTCCTCGAGCATCATTTCGATGCGGGTGCCTGGGTACTGGGGGTCCATCGGCACGTAAGCGGCGCCGGCTTTGAGAATGCCGAGCAGGGCCACCATCATGTCCGCCGAGCGGTCCATCAGCACGCCCACCATCGAGTCGGTCTCGAGTCCGATATCGATTAGTCGGTGAGCAGCGGCGTTGGCCCGTTCGTCGAGTTCGCGGTAGCTGAGCGGGTGGTCGCGAAAGATCAGGGCAGTGGCGTCGGGGGTGGCATCGACTTGAGCTTCGAACAAGCTGACGATGGTTGCCGAGTGGTCGTAGTCGACTTGGGTGTCGTTGCCCGCCTGCAGCCGGTCAATGTCCGACGACGGGACTCGGGGCAGCGACGCAACCAACGCCGACGGGTCGGTAGCGAGTGCTTCGAGGACCGCGACGAACAACTCGCGCAGCCGGGCGAGCGCGCCCGGGTCGAAGCGGGCGAGGTCGTACGACAGCTTGAAATGGATCTGTGGATCGTTGAAGGCCAGAAGGTTGAGTGGCGTGTTGGTTTGATCGTGAAGGTCAAATATCCGGTTTTCGAAACCGGGACCGGCGTTGCGGATCGCGGTTCCTTGATGCTGTTCGTTGATGACGACGATCGACTCGAACAGGTCGACCCCCCGCACGGGGGCCACGGCCTGGATATCGGTCAGAGCAGTGTGTTCGTGGTCGCGCTTGGTTCGCTGTTGCGAGCGCACGCGGTCGAGCAGTTCGGCGACGGTCTCGGCCGGATCGAGCACCAGACGTACCGGCGGAGTGTTGATGAACAGTCCAACGGAATTTTCGCTGCCGGGAACACCGGAGCGGCGGCACCCTCGGGTCGACCCGAACACCAAGTCGGGGGACCCCGAAAACGCCGACAGGACCAGCGACCAGGCCGCTTCGATCAGTACCGGCGGGCGATGGCCGTGTTGTTCGGCAAACTCGTGAATCACCGCTGATTGGTCGGTGGTGAGCTCGAAGCGATCGTGGCGATATCCGCTCTGGTCAGTGTCGGTGGCGGCCAAGGATCGCAGCGAGATTGGTTCGTCGTAGCCATCGAGGAGGTCGCGGTAGTAGGCCTGGGCCGCTTCGCGGTTGTCGTCGAGGTGGGTGCTGAGCCACGCAAGGTGTTCGCGGTACGGCAAGCGATCAACAAATTCGGGTTCCTCGCCTGCGACTAGCGCGTCGTAGGTCCGGAAGGCTTCTTCGACCACCCATACAACGCTGGTGTCGAGCAGCGAATGGTGGTAGGTGAAAACGACCCGAGTAGGCGTCGTGGCCGTGAACAACGTGAGCCGCCACAACGGACCTTGGTCGAGCGCGAATCCGCCTTGACGGTCGGTGTGAAGGAACTGGTCGAGGTCGACGGCCTCGTCGTGGATGGCGATGTTGACGCTGGCGTGTGCGGCTACTTCTTGTTGAGGAGCATCGAGGCCGGTCCACCGAAATGATGTACGAAGGATGTCGTGACGGTCAGCAACGATCGTCCAAGCCTCGGCGAAACGCTCGAGGTCGAGGGTCTCGTTGAGTTCGCCCACGAACTGTTCGATGTCAACGCCGACATTTGTGCCTTCGAGCCAGTGAAACAGCATGCCTTGTTGCACAGGTGTGAGAGGGTGCGGATAAGAAAAGTCCGTCATGGGTGTGACGATAATCCCGGCCTCTCAAACCGTTAGCCATGCGTCCGATATCAGTCATAGGAGAGTTGGTGAGGAGATTCTGGTGACAAATCGAGCAGACGAACATCTCGACGGCGCGATCGCGGTTATCGGCATGGCCGGCCGTTTCCCTGGCGCGTCTACCCTCGGTCAGTTCTGGCGCAACCTTCGTGACGGGGTCGAGAGCATCCGCCCGCTCAGCGAAGAAGAGTTGTTGGCCGCCGGCGAATCGATCGACACTATTCGTCAGCCCGGCTACGTCGCGGCCGCGGCTCCTTTGCCCGATCACGATCAGTTCGACGCCGGTCTGTTCAATATGAGCCCCCTTGATGCGTCGGTGTTTGACCCGCAGCATCGGGTGTTTCTCGAATGCGCCTATGAAGCCTTCGAACATGCTGGTTACGTGGCGTCAACCATCGATGGACCGGTGGGCGTTTTTGCATCGTGTGGGGCCAGCGAATACATGTTCAAGAACGTGCTGGCCAACGCAACAGTGGCCGAACAGGTGGGCGAGTGGCTGATCCGCCACACGGGGAACGACACCAACTTCTTGGCCACTCGAACGTCCTACGAGTTCGATCTTCGTGGGCCGAGCATGAACGTGCAAACCGCTTGCAGTTCGACCCTTGTGGCTGTTCATCTGGCGTGTCAGAGCATTTTGAACGGCGAGAGCGATGTGGCTCTGGCCGGTGGCGCGGTGATCGCCCCCGATCAAGTACGGGGTTACGTCTACAAGGACGGCGAGATCTTGTCGCCCGACGGGCACTGCCGGGCGTTCGATTCGCGGGCCGAAGGAACCGTGCTTTCGAGCGCGGCTGGGGCCGTGCTGTTGAAGCCCTACGCCGACGCCGCACAAGACGGTGACAACATCCTTGCGGTGATCCGGGGTTCGGCGATCAACAACGACGGACGCGACAAGGTGGGCTACCTCGCGCCGAGCGTGAGCGGTCAGGCCCGAGTCGTGGCCGAAGCCCAGGCGGTTAGCGGCGTCGAACCTCGCGAGGTTTCTTACGTCGAAGCTCACGGAACCGGAACCATCATTGGTGACCCCATTGAGGTGGCCGGCGCGACCGAGGCGTTCCGAGGGGGCACCGACGACGTGCAGTTCTGCGGGATTGGTTCGGTCAAATCCAATCTGGGCCATGCCGGCGAAGCGGCCGGCGTTGTTGCTGTCATCAAGACGGTTCTGTCGCTTCAGCACCGCCAGCTTGCGCCGACCATCAATTTCGAGCAACCCAATCCCCGCGTCAACTTCGAATCAAGTCCGTTCTATGTCAACGATTCGCTCAAGGAATGGACAACTCCCGACGGCGTGCCCCGTATCGCCGCGGTCACCGCCCTCGGCGCCGGCGGCACCAATGCTCATGTGATCGTCGAGCAAGCTCCGCCGACCTCGGCGAGCGAGCCGCCGTTACGACCCGAGCAGTTGGTTGTGCTGTCGGCTCGTAGCGAAGCGGGATTGGATCGTTTGGTGAGCGATCTCGAAAGCCGGTTGCGATCGGACTCTGCGGTCGACATCGCTGATGTGGCTTTCACCTACCACGCTGGTCGTAACCGTCACCGAATTCGCCGAGCGGTAGTGGCGGCGACCGTCGAAGAGTTGGCCGGTCGGCTGGCGTCGTCTCCTGCCGATTCGGTCGCGTCAAACGCCGCCGCGTCGGTTGCGCCGTCGGTGGCGTTCATGATGCCCGGCGGCGGAGCGCAGTACGCCAACATGGGTCGCGACCTCTACGAGAACGAAGCGGTGTATCGGGCCGCGATCGATGATTGTTGCCAAACGGTTAACCCGCAGTTGGGCTTTGATCTTCGGTCGGTGTTGTTTGTTGATAGCGATCTGGACCAAGCGAACGCCGCGCTGCAACGACCGTCGGTTGCGCTGCCGGCGCTGTTCGCTACCGGTTACGCAATGACCAGGCTTCTCGAGTCATTTGGCATCGAGCCCGATGCCTTGATCGGCCATAGCGCCGGTGAGTATGTGGCGGCGACTCTGGCCGAAGTGATGGATATGCGTGACGCGCTCACTCTTGTAGCGCTTCGGGGACGCCTCTTCGAAACTCTCGAATCTGGTTCGATGCTGAGTGTTGGCCTCGCCGAGTCGGAGTTGTTGTCCAAGCTGCCTGATGGCGTCAGCATCGGCGCGATCAACGCGCCGGATCTGTGCATGGCATCGGGCCCGACGCCCTTGATCGACGATCTTCGCCGTCAACTCGAGGCCGACGACATCGATTGCACTCCAGTGCATATTGACGTGGCCGCTCATTCGGCGATGCTCGAACCAATCCTTGACGAGTTCCGAGCGTTTTGTCGAACTGTCACGTTCTCCGAGCCGACCAAACCGTTGATTTCGAATCTGACCGGCACTTGGGCTACCGCCGAAGTGGCTGATGCCGAATATTGGGTGCGTCACCTTCGCCAGCCGGTGCGGTTCAGCGACGGCGTGGCCACACTGCTCGATGACGGCGATCGGGTGCTGGTCGAAATCGGGCCCGGCCGCACTCTCACCTCGCTTTCTCGAATGGGCGAGGGCAAACCGGTTGCTGCTACTCCCAGCTTGCGTCACCCCCGCGAGACTGCTTCTGACGTTGCCGTGCTGCTACGGGCGTTGGGCACTCTGTGGACTTCTGGTGTCGAGTTGAGTGCCGAAGGACTGTTTGGTGATGGCCGTCGTAAGCGGCTCGCCTTGCCGACCTATCCGTTCGATCACGCCCGCTACTGGGTTGATCCCGATCCGATTTCGACCGGATCGAGCTTGGCTGGCCCGCTGCGCAAACGTCACAACATCGACGAGTGGTTCGCGACGCCGGTGTGGTCCCGGTCGGTTCCGCGGCTCCGGTCGGCGGAGGCCGAACTCGGTACCCAATCGCTGGTGATCGATCGGGGCGATTCCCGGGCCGTGCAAGTAATCGACGAGTTGCGACAGCGCGGCCAGCGAGTCACTCGGGTCCGCTTCGGTGACTCGTTCGCGTGGACCGACGAATTTTCGTGCACCATCGACCCGGGCAACGCCGAGCAGTGGCGGGCTTTGGTTGACGATTTGCGCCGACGCGACGCGCGGCCCGATCATGTGTTTCACATGTCGGCGGTTGGCGAACCACGAAAGCCTCGCCGTTTTCGCCCCGACCCGTTGGATCCGCTCAACGCCACGATCGAAACCGACTACGCAAGCGTCGTGTTCTTGGCATCGGCGTTGTCTGGCCTGCCCAACCCGCTGACGCTCGCGGTGGTTACGAGCGGCGCGGTTGGCGGAAACGATGTCTATTCGGAGGCCCCCGAGCGAGCCCTTTTGCATGGTGCGGCACGTGTGATCCCGCGCGAGCTTGGTCACGTCAGAGCCACGGCGATCGATCTCTGGGATTCGGCCGACAACGCCCACGGTCTCGGCGCCGCGATTGCCGCCGAAGGCCTTGACCCGAGCGATCCGGTGGTCGCGTTGCGGGGTTCGCAACGTTGGGTTCGCCGTTTCGAAACGGTCGAAATTCCCCCCGCACCCGACACCCCGTGGCGCGCCGACGGCGTTTATCTGATCACCGGCGGTCTTGGCGGAATCGGACTTACCGTGGCGGCCCGCATTGCCGAATCGGCGCCTGGCGCTCGCATTGTGCTTGTCGGTCGCACCCCGGTGGCGCCCGAAGACCAGTGGGATCAGCTGCTGGCGCGGCGAGCCACCGACCCCGACACGGTCCGCAAGTTGAGGACGCTGCGCGACATTCAGGGTCACGGGTGCGGCCTTGTTGTTGAGAGTGCCGATGTCACCGACGCGGTTGCCATGGCCGGCGTGATCGACCGGGTCCGGACTCGGTCCGGCGACATCACTGCGGTGATTCACACGGCCGGCATCCTCGACGATGCGCTCATCGCGCTTCGTTCGCCGACCCCGGGCTCTGCGGTGATCGATGTCAAAGCCAAGGCGATCATGATTCTCGACGACCTGCTACGAGATCACCCACCGGAGCTGATCGTGTTGTGCTCTTCGGTTAGTTCGTTGCTCGGCCTCCCCGGTCAAGTCGACTACACCGCGGCCAACGCCTTCCTCGATGCCTACGCGGCGCATAAGAACCACGATGGCCGTACTCGGGCCGTGGTTGTCAATTGGAACGCTTGGCAAGAGGTCGGTATGGCCGTAGACGCGGTGCAGGCCGACCAGCCCGCTGGAGCGTCAGATCGATTCGCGACCATCGGCTCGCCCACCGAACTACTCGACCGGGTCGAGACTCATGGTGACGTAGTTACATGGCACGCGGCGCTGAGTAGGACCAAGTCGTGGTTGTTGGCCGAGCATGTGGTCAGGGGCGGCCACGCCCTGATTCCGGGAACCGGATTCGTCGAGTTGATGAGAGGCGCAGTCGCCGGCACGAGTGCCTGTGAACTTCGTGACGTCGTGTTTCTCACGCCGTTCGAGGTTGCCGACGCCGCGTCGCGTGATTTACAGCTTTCGATCGAGGCCGATGGTGCGGTGGCTATTACCAGCGAAGGCGGCCTCATCACCCATGCCGAGGCCGTGGCCCGCCCAATCACTGCCGAGCAACTGCCGCTACTGGAGATCGAACAGATCCGTGAGCGCACGCGAGATGTCGTCGAACAATTCGACGGGTATTCCGATCAGCCGTTCATGGATTTCGGACCTCGCTGGGGCAACCTTCGCGAGGTCGGGTTTGGTCGGTCCGAAGCGCTGGTCCACACGATTGTTCCCACCGAATTCGCTGACGAACCGGCGGTCCTTTGGTTGCACCCCGGCGTCCTCGACGTTGCTATCGGGAGTGCCCAGAAGCTGATCGACGGGTTTGAGCAATCCGAAACGTTCTACGTCCCGCTGTCGTACACCTCGGTCCGGTCGTTTGCTCCGTTGCCGGTCGAGGCGTTCAGCCACGTTCGTTACCGCGACACGGCCAGCGCCGACACCGCCGTCTTCGACGTCACCATTGCCGACGCAAGTGGGGCGGTTGCCGTGGAGATAGCGGGATTCACGATGCGCCGAGTTGATAGCCAAGGCGGCTTCAGCGGGTCGCCGACACCGACACCGACGTCGTCGAGTCGCCGCAACGTGGCGCCCATTGCCGATGCTTTACGCGAAGGCATCTTGGCCAGCGAGGGCGCCGACGCGCTCGACCGCATTTTGGCCTTCGACTTGGGTCCCCAGGTTATTGCCAGCTCCGTTGACGTTGATCATTGGGCCGCTCAGGTCGATGCCGAAGCTGCGGGCGAGTCCGGCGATGGGCCGGTGATGCAGTTCGCGCGGCCTGACGTGGCCGCCGAGTTCGAGCCGCCCGCTACCCCGATAGAGAAGACGCTGGCCGAGATGTGGCGTGAGCTGCTCGGTCTTGATCGGGTCGGACGCAATGACGACTTCTTTGAGCTCGGTGGACAGAGCCTTATCGCCGTGCGGCTCTTTGGTCGGATTCGCAAAACGTTCTCGGTGCAACTCGAGCTGGCATCGTTGTTTGAGGCCCCCACCATCGCTTCGTGTGCGTCGCTGCTCGCCGAGCGGCTCGGTGTGTCCGACAAGGACGAGCCGACGGCTGATACCGCGACGGGTGATACCGCGTTGGGTGATACCGCGATTAGCGAACCGGCCGTCAGTGCTTTCCGAAATCTGGTCACTATCCAAAAGGGCGGCGCCGCGACCCCGTTCTTCTGTGTCCATGGGGCGGGCGGCAACGTGTTGAATTTCCGCGACCTGGCTCGAGCAATGGGTCCGGGTCAACCGTTCTACGGTTTGCAGATGCATGGCATCGACGGTGTTATCCGACCGCTCGAAACAGTGGCCGAAATGGCGACGACTTACTTGGCTGAGGTTCGCACGGTTCAACCCCATGGTCCTTACCTGTTTGGTGGCTATAGCGGTGGCGGTCTTGTTGCTCTTGAGATGGCCCGACTCGCGGCCGCCGATGGCGACGCCACCGAGTTGTTGGTGCTTCTCGACACGTATCCGCCGGTGATCACTTACCGCCCCGCCACTTGGGGTAGTCGGCTGCGTCGCTTGACCACCAACCCGATCGGTTTCTTTCGCGGTGGGATTGGTCGCCGTCATCACAACGCCAAGATGCAACGTTTGGATGCCCGGGTTGCCGAAGTGCTCGCACGAGGCGACGAGATGCCGAACGAGCTTCGGAACCATCACCTGTCGGCCACGTTTTATCGGGCCGCGGGCGCCTACACCGCGGTGCCGTTTGATGTTCGTTCGGTGTTGTTACGAGCAAGCGATGTGCCTGAGGGGTTCTTCGACTCGACCTATCTCGAGCCTGACTACGGCTGGTCGCAGATTCTTGGCAGTCGTTTTGAGTTGGTCGTAGCGCCCGGAGACCACGACACGCTTGTTCTTGGTTCCAACGCCGATTTGTTGGTGGCGGCCATCCGCGAAGACCTGGTGAGCGTCTAGCGGGTCGTCGTTGTGGCCAGATACCAGTTGTGGCCAGATATCAGTTCTGTCCAGATATCAGTGCTGGACAGTGACGACGCTGTGTCGGTACCCTCGGAGATTGTGACCAACCACGCTAAGTCATCTTCGCGCCACGCCGCGCTGTCGATTGCTTGGTTGATCGCGATCCCGGTTGCGTCGGTGTCGAGCGCCGCGCTGCTTGCCGGTCCAGTGAGCGTTGTCGGGCCTCAGACAATGCTGAGCGCTCTTACGGCCACACTCGGCGGAGTTGTTGTTGGTCTGTCGGTTTTGCGCTGGGCCAAGTCTGCGGCGCATGCAATCCTGACCATTTCGAAACTTGCGTTTGTCGGGCTGGATTCGGTTTGGTCCGCTCTGGTTCCGGTCGTGTCGTCGCCTTTGGTAGCGGCGCCGACTCCACTTCTTGTTGCTTCGGTTGGGTCGTCGGCGATCAGCCGGCGTGGTCCTCCGTTGGGTTTCTGAAACTTCCCAATTCGACGCTGTGGCGTCATCTCAGAAACCGAAATAGATCCAACAGGAGACAACAAAGTGAAATCACAAATTCTTCGCGTGGCCGCGCTCTTGGCCGTGCTTACCATCGTCGGCGCCGCGTGTGCATCCGACAACGCAGTAACGACCGCCGCCGATAATGCCGATGCCACCACCGGCGATATGGCTACCGGCGATAGTGCCGATGCCGCTATGGATGATATGGCTGGTCACAGCCACGAGTTGCTTGATTGGCCCGCCGATCAGGCCGTTCCTCAGATTACCCTCGACCCCGAACCTCACGATGACGGTTCGGTCGACGTGGCGGTAACGATCGAGGGGTTCACGTTGCAAACCGGCGACGGTTCCGCCGACCCCGACGGCACCGGTCATCTCCACGTAATGATCGATGGCCGAGATGCCGGCATGGTCTTTGTGCCAAGCATCCATCTCACCGATCTCGCACCTGGTCCTCACACGATCGAAATCCGGTTGGCCACTATTGCGCATGGCACTTACGCGATCGATGGCGAGGCGTTGTCGTATTCGGCCGACTTTGTCATTCCCGGTGATGTCGTCGCCGCCGACTCGGTGGTGACAATCACCGTCGATGAGAGCGGCGCGGTTGGCGGCATGGTCGAAACCGAGGCGTCATTGGGCGATTTGGTCGAGCTTCGGATCGAGTCTTCGGTCGCCGAAGAATTCCATCTGCATGTCTATGACGTGGCCATCGATCTGAGCCCGGGAGAAACAGCAACGGCCCAGTTCACCGCCGATATACCTGGCATCTTCGAAGCCGAGCTCGAGGGTTCTGGCGTCCAGGTGCTGGCCCTCACGGTGAGTTAGGGCAAGCGCTGGAACCAGGCAAGACTCAGCGCACTGGTGAGCAGGGCCAGGACGAGGGCGGCGCCGACGAACCAGTCGGTGACGTCCTCGTCGATGGTCTCGAAGCCGATCGCGGTTCCGATGTCGCGGTAGACCTGCGCCAGTTCCTCGGCCGACGCGGTAGCAAAAAAGCTCCCGCCGGTTTGCTCGGCGATCAGTTGCAGTGATGCCTCGTCAACGGGCACCGCAACGGTGATGAACGTACCGGGAGCGTCGGGGTCTTCGATGGTCACTTCGCCGTCGGGGGTTCCGAGGGCAACTGTTGATACGGCAATCTTTGCTCGCAACGCTTCGGCTATTGCCGTCTCGATCGGTCGTCCGACAGTGGGCTCCCCGTCGGAGAGCAGCACCACGATCGCCGGCGGGGCGCCGTCAGGTGAGAACTCGAGGGTTGAGAGCGTTCGTTCGAGGGTGCTGATCGACACCGAAATGGCGTCGCCGGTGTTGGTGAACGGGCCCAGTTCGAGGGCATCGATCGCGGCGACTACGGCGGCGCGATCGGCGGTGGGCGGGACTTCGACGATGGGGGCCTCGTCGAAGGACACGAGCCCGACATCGATTCCTGGCGGGGCATCGGCCAGGAAGGCCCGCGCCGCGGCTTTGGCGCCTTCGATGCGGGTCGGGTCGACGTCTTGGGATCCCATCGACAGCGACGTGTCGATGGTGAGGATCACGACGGCGCGCTCGCGGGGTATCTCGCGTTCGGTGGTGGGCCCGGCGAACGCTGCGACCAGCGTGGCGATCACCGCGAGGAAGGTCAACGCAACAACGTGGCGGCGCCAACCCGGCCGTTTGGGGGCGACGGCGTCGATCAGCGACGTGTCCGAAAAGCGCAAGGCGTAGGCGCCGCGGCGCCGCTGGATCACGACGTAAACGACGAGCAGGACCGCTACGGCAAGGAGCAGCCACAGTCGTTGGCTGTTGACGAAGTTCATTGGCGTGCCTGTCGGTTTACTCGACGACCCCGGCGGCGGCGATCGACGAACTGAGCTAGGTCGAGCACCCAGTCGCGGTCGGTGCGCAGGAGGAGGTGATCGGCTCCTGCCCGCCGAATGGCGGTGGCGTTGGCGGCCAGACGGTCTTGGCCGGCTTGGGCGAATCGTTGGCGGAGTTTGGCGTCTCTCGTGTTGACCTCGCGGACCGCTCCGCTTTCGGCGTCGCGAAGTTCGATCACTCCGATGTTGGGCAATTCGAGTTCGCGTGGATCGACCAACTCGATTACCAGCGTTTCGTGGCGCAGGGTTACGGCCCTCAACGCGTCGGTCCAGGAGTTCGCCGCACCGCCGGTGAGCAGGTCAGAGATCACCACTGCCAACCCGCCACGATGTGACGGCCCCGCTAGTTGGGTCAGTGCATCGGCGAGATCAACGCGGGCAGTACCGCTGTTGGTCGGTCCGGTCTCGGAGGCCACCGTGCTGAGATGGTGAAGCAGCGCCATGACGTTTCGACGTCCGATGCCAGCACGGCGGTGAGTGATTTTTTGACCGTTGGAGATCACCGCGCCCAGCCGATTGCCGGTTCGGTCGGTCAACAGCCCGATAGCCGCGACCGACGCGACCGCAAGTTCGGCTTTGGTGTGTTGAGCGGTGCCGAAATCGAGGCTGGGGGAGAGGTCGATCAGGACGGTGGTTTCGAGCTCTCGATCAGCGACCGAGTCTCTTACATGAGGCTCGTTCATTCGGGCGGTGACGTTCCAGTCCATCCGGCGGACATCGTCGCCGGCGGTGTACTCGCGTGCTTCTCCCGACTCTGAGCCGAGTCCCGACACGAGACCGCGATAGTCGCCCTGCAGCAGGCCGTCGAGGCGCCGCGTGACGTCGAGTTCGAGCCGACGTAGAACCTCGCGGGTGCGCTGGCTGTTTAGGGTCTGGTCGTTGAGAGCAGGGGCGGTCATGTCGCCGCAGGCTCGTCGGTGGTGGGCGCAGTGGTGGTCCACACTGCGGTGTCGAGGCGGCCCGGGTCTTGGGTCGACGGCGACACCAGCGGCGCGGGAATCGTGGAGAGAACGCGGATCAAGATTTGCTCGATGCTCATCTCGGCCGCCAATGCCTCGTAGGAGGGCACTATGCGGTGCCTCAGCACGTCTGGTGCAATATCGAACACATCTTGGGGCACGACGTAGTCACGACCGCGGAGCACCGCGAGCGCCCGTCCGGCGGCGATCAGCCCGAGCGAGGCCCGCGGGCTGGCGCCGTAGTCGATCATCGGTTCGAGGTCGGCCAGGCCGTAGTTGGCGGGGTCGCGGGTGGCCAGAACCAAGTTGACGGCGTAGTCGAGCACGCCTTGATCGACGATGATCGAGGCGGCGTGTTCCTGCCAAGCAGCGATCGAGTCGGGGTCGAGCACTTGGTCGGCGGTGGGTGGGTTGTGGCCCATCCGTTTGACGATTTCCATTTCTTCGTGGGGAGCCGGATAGTCGATCAGGACTTTCATCAAGAAGCGGTCACGCTGGGCTTCCGGTAAGGAATAGACCCCTTCGGATTCGATCGGGTTCTGGGTGGCCATCACGAGAAATGGTCGGGGGACCTTATGGGTCTCGCCACCGATCGTGACCTGAGCTTCGCCCATCACCTCGAGCAGCGCCGATTGCACTTTGGCCGGGGCACGGTTGATTTCGTCGGCCAGCACGAAGTTGGCGAACACTGGACCCAACTCCACATCGAACTGTTCGGTGCTCGATCGGTAGATGCGGGTTCCGGTTACGTCCGCCGGCAACAAGTCGGGGGTGAACTGGATACGCGAAAAGCTGCCGCCGGTTGTGTCGGCCAGCGTTCGTACCGCGAGGGTCTTGGCCAGGCCCGGCGGTCCTTCGAGCAGGCAGTGACCGCCGGCAATGAGCGCCACCAGCAGCCGTTCAACCAAACGTTCTTGCCCAACTATCACCCGGCGAAGCTCGACCAACGCCCGTTCGAGCGGGGGGAGAGCAGGGGATTCGGTCATTGGGGCTCCTTGGGCTTTGATGCGAGTTTTCGGCGCGTCGTGGTGTCGTGGCGCCGTGGTAGTCAATCCTGCGCACGATAAGCGCAACCGAAAGTCAACCGGCGACGGTGAGGGCACTAGCGTGCTCGCGATGCGGATCCTGGTAGTGGATGACGAAGTTGACTTGGCCGACGCGGTGGCCCGCGGGCTGCGTCGCGAGGGGTACGCAGTCGATATTGCCCACAGCGGCGAGGAGGCTCTCGAGAAGGCCGAACTCACCCCGTACGACCTGGTTTGTCTCGATGTCACGATGCCAGGAATCGATGGTTTCGAGGTGTGTGCTCGGCTGCGCCAGTTCCCCCCTGATGGGGTGGCGCCTCGGGTCTTGATGCTCACCGCGCGCGACGGAATCGACGACCGCATCGCCGGCCTCGATCGCGGCGCCGACGATTATCTCGTAAAGCCGTTTGCGTTTGGCGAACTCACGGCGCGCGTGCGGTCGCTGCTGCGGCGTGATGCGGTCGCTGCTACTGCGGTGTTTCGTGTCGGCGACATTTCGCTTGACGACACCAAGAAGCGGGCCCGGCGGGGCCAGCGCGATCTGGATCTCACTGCCAAAGAGTTTGCGTTGTTGCGCTATTTCATGGCCCATGTCGACGAGGTGTTGTCGCAAGAACACCTTCTCGAACACGTGTGGGACGAGCACGCCGACCCGTTCACCAACACGGTCCGGGTCACGGTTGGCACGCTTCGCCGCAAGCTTTCCGAAGACAACGAAACCGCGGCCCTCGAAACAGTAATTGGGTCCGGTTATCGGTTGTTGGCCCCGGTCAGCAGCGACAACGAAACCGCATCGTGACTCACGCCGAAGCTCCGCCGGTTTCGGGTTGGGCCGGCTCTATCCGCTTTCGGCTGATGGTCCTTTATTCGGTGTTGTTGTTTGGTCTTGCCACCGTTGTTGTTGGGGGGATCTATGCCGGCTTGGCCCGCAGCCTCGAAGACCAAGACATTTCGCGCACCGAAGAGACCGCGGTGTTGTTTCGCGATGCCGATGGCAACAACATGTTCGGCACTATCGAGTTCCAGGTCACTGATCCGTTGGCGGTTTTTGAGCGCGAGGTCAATGCCCAGACACTCGATCAGCTCCGCACGTATGCGTTCGGGGCCCTCGGGGTCTTGTTTGTGGGAAGTCTCGGCGTTGGGTGGTTTGTTGCCGGGCTGGTGTTGCGACCGGTGGGGCGCATCACGAGCGTGGCCCGAGACATCCAAGCCACCGATTTGTCGCGCCGGATCGAGCTCGACGGTCCCGACGACGAGTTGCGTCAACTGGCCGACACGTTTGACAGCATGCTTGGTCGCCTCGACAACGCGTTCGAATCTCAACGCGAATTCATTCACGAAGCCAGTCACGAACTCCGCAACCCCCTCGCCGTAATTCGCACCAACATCGATGTCGTCTTATCGGACCCAGACGCCGAAGCCGACGATCTGCGCTCGGCGGGCGAGGTGGTGAGCCGGTCGGCGGGGCGAATGAGCACGTTGGTGGACGATCTGCTGGTCTACGCCCGCCACGGAACCCGCGAGACACGCGAAGAAGACTTTGATCTGGTCGAACTGGTCCACGATCTCACCGAAGAATTCGCCGCACCGGCCGAAGCCAACGATTTGCAGTTGGCGATCCAAGTACCCAACGAGTCCTTGCCGGTTTGTGGTGACGGTTCTGCGGTCCGAAGAGCGGTCGCCAACTTGTTGGCCAACGCGGTGAGGCTGGCCCCCGACGGCACCACTGTCACGGTGTCGGCTGATCGTTTCGACGACTGGAATTTCATCAGCGTCGCCGACGAAGGACCAGGTATCGCACCCGAGAACCACCTTCGGATTTTTCAGCGGTTCTGGCGCAGCGATCGCGACCAGGCTCGTCAGGCCGGACGTTCCGGACTCGGGCTCACAATTGTGCGCCAAATTGTCGAGTCTCACGGCGGACGAGTCGATTTGGCCTCCGACGAAGGCACAGGATCAACGTTTGTGCTTTGGCTGCCCCGTAGCGCAAACCAGCCGCTGGTCTAAGCCGGAATCTTTCGCTCGATTTTCTGGTTGTCTTACCAAACCTTTCGCCTTCTCCTTCTACTGTCACTTCCATGGATCAATCCCCATCCACCAATTCGCCCGACGAAGGTTCCCCCGCCTCGTCGAGCTGGCCCGCCGATGAGCGGTCCGTTGCAGCAGACAGCACCGGTGCTGACCTCCCCCTGGCAGCACCGACTCCGCTTCCCCCAGCGGACACTGCAACGAACCGCCCGGCGGGCCCTAATTCGTTCCCGCAAGGAACGGTCGCCCCGGCTCCCACGCCGCCGCCTCCGCCCGGCTCAGCTGGCGTGATTCCCAGCGGGCTCGGGGCGACACCTCCTACTGCTCCGTGGCTGACCCCTCCAGTTGCGAGCAGTCCCCCTCGTCCGGCCAGTGATATCCCCTCCAGCCCGGCGGCCTTCGCGCCTCTGGGTCTGGCCGGACCCCCCACGACGTCGCCCGCATCCGTCGGTGCCGAACCAACGCCTCTCGGTTCGAGCAACGGTCGGTTGCGGGTGGCGGCAGGTGTCCTCGGCGGTATGGCTCTGAGCGCCGCGCTGGTTGGCGGTGGGTACGCCCTCGGCCAACAAGACGACGGCCCCGTCGCAACCACTCAAGTTCCGGTTGTCAATGCCAATACGCGTGGCGCATCCAATGCTTCGGATCAACCAGCCACGCCGATCCCCAACCCAGTCGCCGGCGACGATGCCGCCGAGCCAATAGCGGCGGTCGCGTCTGCGGTTTCGCCGTCGGTGGTGCTCATCGACACCGGGCTGGGCCAAGGTTCCGGCATTATCTGGGACGCCCAAGAGGGCTACATAGTCACCAATAACCACGTCACTTCCGACGCCGGAGCAGTCAGTGTCCTGCTTCACAACGGGGTTCAAGTTTCGGGCATCGTGGTCGGTGGCGATCCGGCTCGCGATGTGGCTGTCATCAAGGTCGACCCCGAGGGGCTCAATCTTGTTCAAGCCGTTTTTGCTCCTACCTCCACCGTCGAGGTTGGTCAGTTGGCAGTGGCTATTGGTAGTCCGTTTGGTCTTGATCAATCGGTCACCGCGGGCATTGTGAGCGCTGTTAACCGCATCAACCCGTTCGGCGGATCCGACTCGGCCAACCCGGTGCCGGTTGCGATGATTCAAACCGACGCCCCGATCAATCCTGGTAACTCCGGTGGCGGTCTCGCCGACCGTCAGGGTCGCATCATCGGGATGAACACGTCGATTCGCACCGACGGCATTTCTTCTGACAACGCCGGCGTCGGGTTCGCGGTGCCGTCCGACACGATCGTGTTGATCGCCCAACGAATCGTCAACGGCGAGTCGCTCGAGCTCGGCTTCCTCGGAATCTCCGGCGACACCCTCACCGATGGCACGCTGGGCGCTCTTGTCACCTCAGTGGTCGATGGCGCTCCCGCCGACGATGCCGGCTTCGAGGTCGGCGACCTGATCTTGTCGGTTGATGGTTCGGTCGTGTCGACCATGGAAGAGTTGTCGGCCGACTTCAAGTTCTTCCGCCCCGGCGACCACATCGAGATCGAGGTGTTGCGCGATGGGGCACGGGTAACGCTGGCCGTGGTGGTCGGTAGCAACTAACCGCCGGGTCTTCGGACCCGCAGCGTCACCACTAGGATGCGGCCTTCATGTTGTTTGCCGCTCTTATTGCCGTTGCCGCACTCGTCATTATCAGTGCGTCGTTTGTTGTTCTTCGCCGGGATCGCAATGCCGGCCTCACGATCGACACCCCCGATGTAGTCGATATAGCCGATGTTGTTCCCGAGGTGGCTTCGACCGCGCCGCCGAGCAGCGTCGACGGTCCTCGCCCGAGCTTTCGCGAGCGGCTGTCAATCGCCCGCTCGTCCCTGTCGGGCTTTCTTGGCTCGGTGTTTTCGGGCCGGGTCGACGACGGCACTTGGGAAGCGCTCGAAGAAGCTCTCATCCGAGCCGATATCGGCGTTGGCACCGCGACCGAGATCATGGAATCGGTCAAGGCTCAAGCCACCGATTCCGGTATCGAGGAGTCGAGCGAGTTGGCTGGCCTTGTCAAAGCCGAGCTGGTTTCTCGGCTCACCGGTTTCGACCGTTCGCTTTCGATGGACGTCGCGGCGGCCGGGGGCCAACCGGGCCCCGCGATTTGGTTGTTCGTCGGGGTTAACGGCGTAGGCAAAACCACGACCATCGGCAAGTTGGCGTCGCGGGAGTCAAACGACGGACGCAAAGTCCTGCTCGCCGCCGGCGATACCTTTCGTGCCGCGGCGGCCGAACAGCTCACCATGTGGGCCGAACGCAGTTCGGTCGACATTGTTCGGGGGGCCGAAGGAGCCGATCCGTCGTCGGTGGTGTTCGACGCCGTCGAGGCGGCCAACGCCCGCGGCGCCGAGTTGGTACTAGCCGACACCGCCGGACGGCTTCAGACCAAGACCAACCTCATGGAGGAGCTGCGTAAGGTCCGCCGAGTCGCCGAAAAGGGCGCTGGCACCGTTACCGAGACACTCCTGGTCATCGATGCAACCACCGGCCAAAACGGCATGAGCCAGGCCAAGCAGTTCGCCGAGGCCGTCGATGTCAGCGGGGTGGTTTTGACCAAACTCGACGGTTCGGCCAAGGGCGGAATCGTGGTGGCGATCCATTCCGAGCTGGGGGTGCCGGTGAAGCTGGTGGGCCTGGGCGAAGGCATCAACGATCTTGTCGAATTTGACGAGTCCGAGTTTGTCGACGCTCTCTTTGGCGACGAATAGGTCTGGCGATATTCGGCTTTGCTAGCCGAGCGGGTCGTGGCCGCAGGCCACTACGGCGCTGCTGATACGACCGACCGCGTCGGCCACACGGACTTGGTCGGTTTGGGTTTGGGCTTTGGCCACAGCATCGGCGACGGACAACCCATCTCGCAAAGAGTTGTCGGTGAGCATGGTGAAGTCGAGCAGCCGGGCAAAATCGGGTTTCATCGTGGCTGCCGCGGTCGTCCGGGCGTCGCCCAGCGCCTGGAGCAAATTGGTCACGTCGCTCGCCGCGTCGTTGTTGTCGACTTGGCCGTCGAGGATCCCGCCCCACGTCGAGACCGGTTGCAGCGCTGCGCACCAAGCGACCGGGTCGACCGGTTCGTCGAGGCTCACCTCGGGTCCCGCTGATCCGTTCCCGCTCACCAGAAACGCCGCGACGATGAATCCAACGCCGAGAACGGCCACGATTGTCCATTGGCGCAACGACAGGTTCATGGGTCAGACGGTAGTGGCCGACCTTGCCGGTGCGTCGGTGGAGTACTCAGCGGCGTCGTACTCGTTTGGTCAGCTTGATTATTCCGGCCGCCAACCCGACACCGACCACCGGCGTGGCGCGGCTGATCACCCGAACTCGTCGGAACCGTTTGAGCATTCCTTCTCGATCGTTCGCATGAGGGAACGGGCCGCCGGGTTGCAGCACTCCGAGGAAGCTGCACAGCGGCGCCCACCCGTCGCTGGCCCGAAATACCAGCAGCCGGTCGGCTGGCACCGTGGCGATCACCTCGTCGGTCCAGGAGTTGAACCGTTCGATGGCGAAGCCGCGGTCCTCGAACCGGCCTTCAAAAAGTCCGTCCCAGATCAGGCGATCGGACATATTGATCCACCGGCCGGTCGACGGAACGATTCTTTGCATCCAACGAGGCAGTAGCGCCGACCCTCTGTAGATGGTTTCGAGCGTCGACTCGTACCAACGGTCGGGGTCGCGCACGGTATGGACGATTTTGGCTTCCGGGAACGCCTCGATCAGCTCTCGGTAGGCGACGCTGGCCGGGAAGTCGACCGCCGAGTTGTAGCCGTCGAAAAGGTCGTGCCAATCGATGGGTTCTTTGTTGGCGTAATCGAGCCAGACCTTCACGTGGGCTGGCTGTTTGACGACTTCTTCCATGTGGTAGCAGGGGCCGAGTCCGAGTTCTTCTAACGCGTACTTGAGCGACAGCGTTCCGGTGCGGCCGAACCCCGATCCGATGACCTTCATTTGGCGACCCTAGCGCTTTGCCGTTGATAGCCTGACCCGACCATGTTCGAGACTCTTTCCGATCGATTTGATGGCATCTTCAGTCGCCTCCGCGGCCGAGGAAAGCTTTCCGAAACCGATGTCGACGACGTCATGCGCGAGATTCGGTTGGCGCTGCTCGAGGCCGACGTCAACCTCGACGTGGTCAAGAACATCGTGGCCCGTATCCGCGAGCGCGCCGTTGGCGAAGAACTGTCCAAGGCGCTCAATCCTGCGCAGCAGATCGTCAAGATCGTTCTCGAAGAGCTGACCGCGAGCCTTGGCGGCGCGGCCATGAAGATCAGCTACGCGTCCAAGCCCCCCACCGTTGTTCTCATGGCTGGTTTGCAGGGTGCCGGCAAGACCACCAACACCGGCAAGCTGGCGGCCTGGTTCAAGAAGCAAGGCCGCAATCCGCTGCTGGTCGGGGCCGACCTTCAGCGTCCGGCCGCGGTCGAACAGCTCCGCACGCTTGGTTCGCAGGTGGGCGTGCCGGTGTTCAGCGAACCAACCGACCCGGTCGATGTTGCGGCCAAGGCCATTGCCGAAGCAAACCGGACCGGACGAGACGTTGTCATTGTCGACACGGCCGGTCGGCTCGCGATCGACGCCGAGCTCATGGCGCAGGTTCGCCAAATCTCCGACGCTGTCAACCCCGATTACACCTTCTTGGTGATCGACGCCATGACCGGTCAAGACGCCGTCACTACTGCTCGGTCGTTCAACGAAACGCTCGAACTCGACGGTGTGATCCTCACCAAGCTCGACGGCGATGCTCGCGGCGGTGCGGCGCTGTCGGTCAAGGAAGTAGTCGGTAAACCAATAGCGTTTGCGTCCACCGGCGAAAAACTCGACGAGTTCGAAACTTTCTACCCCGACCGTCTCGCTAGTCGCATCCTTGGCATGGGCGACGTCGAAACGCTCATCGAAAAGGCCGAAGAAGCGTTCGAGAAAGAAGAGGCCGAGGTCGCCGCGGCCCGTCTGCTCGAGGGCACTTTCACGCTCGAAGACTTCCTGTCGCAGATGCAACAGATCAAAAAGATGGGCCCGATCGGCAACCTGATGGGGATGATGCCCGGGTTGCCCAAAGAGGCCCGTGATGTCGAAATCGACGACCGTCAAATCAACCGGATCGAAGGCATCATCCATTCGATGACACCAGCCGAACGGCTCGATCCCGGCATCATCGATGGGTCGCGCCGTCAACGAATCGCGGCCGGTTCGGGCATGGCCGCCACCGATGTCAAGAATCTGCTCGATCAATTTTCGCAGATGCGAAAGATGATGAAACAGTTCGCTGGGTTCGGCCCCAAGAAGACCAATCCCAAGAATCGCAAGGGCAAGAAGGGCAAGAAGGGTGGTCGTCACAAGGGCGGCCGGGTCACCGAAAAGGGACCAGCCAAAGTATCAAAAGCGCCTTTGTCGCTTCCAGGGTTGGAAACTGGTGACTTCCCCGGGTTGAATTAGACGTTCGTTCGGCGTCTTTCGCCGCGCACCAACTCTCCAAACGATCACTTCAAAGAAATAGAGACTCCATGGCCGTCAAGCTCCGCCTCATGCGGATGGGCAAGAAAAAGCAGCCCACCTACCGCGTCGTCGCCGCCGACTCCCGCTCGCCCCGCAACGGGCGTTTCATCGAAATCCTCGGCACTTACGAGCCGCGCCAAGACCCGTCGGTCATCAAGATCGACAACGAGCGGGCCGTGCACTGGCTCAAGGAGGGCGCTCAGCCCACCGAACGAGTCGAGAAGCTCCTCAAGATCTCTGGTGCCTGGACCGAGCACACCGGCGAAGCCGTCGATGCAGCCGTGCCGGAACGGGCCGCCAAGAAGTCGGCCAAAGCCATCGAGAAAGAGCGCGAGGCGGCCGAGGCCGCCGCGGCTCCCGCCGAAGAAGCCGGGGCCGACGCATGAGCTCCGATGCCGCAGTTTCGGTGTGTGAGTACGTGGTCAAGGAAATCGTCGACAACCCCGATTCGGTTTCGGTGGCCAAGAGCGACACCGACAAAGGCATCCGTCTCGACGTCACTGTCGCCGACGGCGACATGGGTCGGGTCATCGGCAAACGTGGTCGGGTCGCCGGAGCAATTCGCACCGTCGTGCGCGCCGCGGGTATCGACGATCAGCTCGGCTCGATCGAGGTCGAGTTCGTCGACTGAGGCTTCGGTCTCGTCTGCACATGCTCGAGATCGGACGTATCACCCGCCCGCACGGTGTGCGCGGCGAGTGCGCGGTGGTCCTCACCTCTAATCGCACCGAACGCCTCGACCAGGGTTCGGTTTTGCAAACCCCGAACGGACCCATCGAGGTCCGTTCGTCGCGTCCGCACAAAGGTGGCTGGCTGGTGTGGTTCGTGGGTGTCGAAACTCGCGAGGCCGCCGACGAGTTGCGCAACACGGTTTTGTCGGCCGAACCAATCGAAGACCCCGACGAGTTGTGGGTCCACGACCTGATCGGCGCGTTGGTTGTCGATCACGACGGTACCGAGCGCGGCAAGGTGGTTCGGGTGCTCGACAATCCGGCCTCCGACATCCTCGAACTCGACTCGGGTTCGCTGGTGCCGGTGCAGTTCATCGTCGACCACGTCCCCGGCCAACGCATCGACGTCGATACTCCCGACGGCCTTTTCGACCTCGACGATCAATGATCGCCGGGTTGTGATGAATTCCAGTTTGCGGATCGACGTCTTCTCGATTTTCCCCGACATGGTCGACCAGACCACCAACGAGTCGGTGATTGGGCGGGGTCGCCGCGACGGTCACCTCGACATCAGGGTCCACGATCTGCGGTCGGCCACGACCGACGTGCATCGCAGCGTCGACGACGCCCCTTACGGCGGCGGCGCCGGCATGGTCATGATGCCCGAACCGGTTTTTGATGCCGTCGAAGCAGCTCAACCGCCCCGACCGTTGTTGTATTTGTCGCCAGCCGGGCGAACCTTCGATCAGGCCATGGCGCACGAGCTGGCCGAACTCGACGGGTTCTCGCTGTTGTGCGGCCGTTACGAAGGGATCGACGAACGGGTCCGCGATCATCTGATCGACGGCGAAGTCTCGGTCGGCGATTTTGTGCTGGCCGGTGGCGAAATCGCCGCGGCGCTGATCATCGAAGCGGTGGGCCGCCTTGTCCCAGGCGTGCTCGGCAATTCCGCCTCGACCGACGACGAGTCGTTCTCCGACGGTCTGCTCGAGTATCCGCACTACACCCGCCCGGCGGAGTTCCGAGGCTGGTCGGTGCCCGACGTTTTGAGGTCCGGCGATCATGCAAAGGTCGAGCGTTGGCGCCGCGCCCAGTCGCTGTGGCGCACAATTCAGGCCCGTCCCGACCTCATTGGCGCCCGCGGCGGGCTCGGCGCAGCCGATCGCCAGCTATTGGCCGAGTTCGATCTCTTTGTTGATGGCTCGTCAGAGGGTGGCGTCGGGGAGTCGTCCCTCTAGGCTTGTTGCTCGGCTCGGGTCCCGTGACCCCGCCCAATACTCACCGAGTCTCACTCCTTAATTCGTACGGAGCGCAGCAATGCAGCCCACCGATCTCATCGACAACCTCAACCTGCGTGACGACGTCCCCGACTTCGCACCCGGCGACACCCTCAAGGTGCACGTCAAGGTCATCGAAGGTAACCGTCAGCGCACCCAGGTGTTCGAAGGCGTAGTCATCCGCCGTCAGGGCGCCGGCATCCGCGAGACCTTCACTGTTCGCAAGCTCAGCTTCGGTGTCGGTGTCGAACGAACCTTCCCGCTGCACACCCCGATCCTCGAAAAGATCGAAGTTGGGGCCCGTGGCGATGTTCGTCGCGCCAAGCTCTACTACCTGCGCGACCGCATCGGTAAGGCCGCCAAGGTCAAGGAAAAGCGCTACACCTGACCCCCGGTCCTGTGTCATAGCGCCGCCGTATGGTCGGCCTATGGACCGATCACGTGTTGCGCTAGGCCGATGGGGCGAACGTCGCGTCGCCCGTCACTACGAGTCGGCGGGCTACGTCGTGCTCGACCAAAACTGGCAGGTCCGCGGCGGCGAGCTCGACCTGGTGCTTACCCGCAATGGCGAGATCGTTTTTTGCGAGGTCAAGACCCGTTCATCGAACCGGTTCGGCAGCGGTTTCGAAGCTGTTGATGCCCGCAAGCAACGGTTCTTGCGCCGTACCGCCATGTCTTGGCTCGACGTCAACGATCGGCGGGGTCGGCTGCGGTTCGATGTCGCGACGGTCGTTGGCCCCCAAGTCGAAGTGATCGAGGGGGCCTTCTAACGTTTCGCGCCCCGACGTTTGCGGCCATCCCAACAGCCGCGGTGCCAGTGGCGACGCAAATCGGGAGCTTCAACCGGCACCACCGCGTAATGACCGGTGCCGGGGCTGATGTCGCGGTTGCAGTTGGGACACAGGTACGTTTTGGTGGCCTGATACGGCTGCAGAAACCGCACCTCAACCTCGCCGAACGCTTCGGGATCGTGCATCAGCCGAACCCGAAAACAACCCACAGCATCAATAACACGCTGGCCAAACAAGCCGCGCCGACAAACAAATAGTCGGTTGGCCGACGTCGATGCGGTCGGGTGGGGTCCATTCCCATCTCGCCAGTATCGTCGCTGTCAGCAATTCCCCCACCCTCGCGTCAGCGGGAGATTTCTTGTGACCCGGATCATCAGCCTCTTCATGGCTTGTCTCGCCCTTTTGGGGGCGTGTGCCGTTGCCGCCCCCGAAGTTCCGCTCGGCGCTGACGGCACCCCCGACGCCCAACTCGAACTCGGCCGCGACGTGTTTTCGCGCCGGTGCGTCAATTGCCACGGGTCCTCCGGCGGCGGCGGCACCGGCCCCAAACTCGCCGACGGCGCCGTCGTCGAGAAGTATCCGGACCCCGCCGATCAACGCTCCGTGATCGCCGATGGCCGCAACGGCATGCCATCGTTCGTCGGAAGCCTGTCGACCAACGAACTAGACGCCGTTGTGCGCTACACCCGCGAAGTGCTGAGTTCGTAACTGCTGCCGATTGGGTTGTGCCAGGCGTTGGTGGCGGCACGTTCGGGTTCGCGTCGACCTACGGCGAGACCGGGACCTTGGAATCTCGTAGTTTCCCGGGTGATCTTTTGGGGGGTTTGGGCGAAACGGTTTCCTATGACTATTTCTCGCGCAACGGGCGGCCGTTTTCGGTGACGTCTTCGCTGGGTGGTTATCAGTATGTTCGCCAGACTGGTTGGCATGCGTCGGGTGCGCTGCGGTTTACTGATCGTGGCCCGGCCGGGTCGGGGTCTACTGCGTTGTATGACATTGACTTTGTGACAAACCGGTTGACGCGGCGGTGGGATTACGAGACGTTGGGCGCAGCGACGGGATTGCAATACACCGAATACGAATATGATCTCAACGGCAACATTGATCAGATGAAGCGGCACGCGTGGGAGGCCGAGTGTTATTCCTACGATCATCTTGATCGGTTGGTTGACGCGTTCACGTCGACAAATAATTGCGGGTCGTTGTCGGTGGGGTTTGATCGCGACTACGTGTACGACTCGGTAGGAAACTTGACGTTTAAGTCTGGGCCGGGAGTGTTGACGTATTCGGGGGCTGCTAATGCGGGGCCGTTTGGGGTGACTTCAACCGCGGCGGGTGACAGTTTTGGTTATGACTTGAATGCCAACATGGTTAGTCGCAATGTTGTTGGTGAGGCGGGTCAGACGTTGAGTTATGACGTTCAGCAGCGGCTGGTTTCGTTGACAGGGGGGCCGGTGGCGGAGTTTTATGATTATGGTTCTGATGGGGTCCGGGTCGTTTCTGATGACGGGGTTGAGACAACGGTGTCGTTGGGCGGGGTGTATGAGCGCACGGTGAACAATGTGACTGGTTCACAGGTTGAAGAGATTTTGTATTATTCGGGGCCTGGGGGGATGGTGGCGATGCGGGTGAATGGGGTGGTTCAGCATTTGTTTAGCGATCATTTGGGTGGTGTGGTCGCGGTGTGGGAGCCAGCAATTGATGCTTCTAGTGTGCAAACGTATTTTCCTTATGGTGAGGTGCGTCAGGGTGGCGGGTTTGACACGGTGTTGGGTTTTACTGGTCAGCGCGTTGATAGCGGTACGGGGTTGATGTATTACAACGCCCGTTATTACGACCCTTACCTTGGGCGTTTCACCCAACCCGACACCATCGTGCCCGACTACACCCAGCCGCAGGACTTGAATCGGTACGCCTATGTGTTGAATAACCCGGTCCGATACAACGACCCCACGGGCCGGGATTACTGCGAAGGCGGTGGAGGTGGCTGCGGCACAACTCGTGAAGGCGACACCAACGGCGACGGGTTCGTCGCAGAGGCTGATCCGCTGGGCGTCTGTATCGAGTTCTGCCAAGGTGAAGCGGAGTTCTTGACGCTCACCAAGAAGAAGGAACACTTCGACTCGTTTTTGTTCCGTGACAGCTCGAAGAACCGACTCCAGCCTGAGCCATTGTTCCCCGACTGCTCGACAAGCTGTGTGTTGTTGACCGGCGGTGTAGCCCTGGTTGGGTTCTCGCTCACGGCGACGGCTTGCCCGGCCGGCACGGTCGCCACCGGTGGCCTGGGCGCGGCGGCCGCGTGTGGCGGTCTGTATGCGCTGACTACGAGTGCAACCAAAGCTGTCTACGAGGGGACGAGTGATGGTGATTTCTCCAAGGAGGCCGTCTTCTGCTCGATGACGTTGGGTGCTGTCACAGGGGGACTGCCGGTCGCGACGGGCCTCCAAAGCAAGGTCAACTCGGGGGCGGGTTCGGTGGTGCGGGCGGTGAGTTGTTGAGTCGCGTTCTATTTGTCGTCAAGGACACGCTTCCGATTGGGTTCGGAATGTTCGCGGGTCTGTTTTTCGTGTCCATCGTCGGATTCGATGAGCGCCCGTCGAATCTGTGGATTGCTGGGGTCACCATTCTGGTTGTGTGGCGAGCGATCGCGGCTGGGCGTGCATGGAGGCCCAGCTAGCAGCTCTACGCCGTTACCGGATCATCGGCTCGGGTCTGGAGCCAAAGAGGTTCTGATCTAGCGCAGATTGAAGCTCCCCGGGTTTCGTCGAGGCTCTGATGTGCCCCTAGCTTTGCTGTCACACCGTTGATTTAGGGTAGGTGAGCGCTTGTCGTTGGCGTTCAACTGCGACCTCTAACACCGACCGACGCGGTTGGTTTTTCAGGAGGTCTTTTCATGCTCGCCACTGTTCCGTCTGCCACGTTGTATGGGGTTGAGGGTCGACCGGTTTCGGTCGAGGTGCACGTTGCTGATGGTTTGCCGAGTTTCACCATTGTTGGGTTGCCCGATGCGTCGTGTCGCGAGGCTAGGGATCGGGTCCGGGCCGCGATTGTGTCGAGCGACGCCAGTTGGCCGATGAAACGCATCACCGTCAACCTCGCGCCGGGAGACATGGTCAAGGTTGGGGCCGGTCTCGATTTGCCGATCGCCATCGGGGTGCTTGTTGCGTCCGGGCAGTTGCCGTCCGAAACGACGTCGGACCTTGGTGGGTTTGGCGAGTTGGGTCTCGACGGCACCCTTCGTTCGGTGCCTGGCTCGTTGCCGATGGTCGATGCCATACGGGCGGGGCGGGTTGTGGTGCCGGCGTCTGACGCTCCTGTTTGCGGGTTGGTGGCGGGCGAGCGGATCCGGCCGGTGCGCAAGCTGAGCGATATTGCCGCGGCGGTGGGGGAGGGTTTGCCGTGGCCGACCGTCGAGGTTGCGTTGCCGGCCACCGAACCGGTGTTCGAACCCGACCTGAGCGAAGTCAAAGGCCAACCAGCGGCGCGTGCCGCGCTCGAGATCGCCGCCGCGGGCGGCCACCATCTGTTGCTGGTCGGTCCGCCCGGCGCCGGCAAAACCATGCTGGCCCGGCGGTTGCCCGGGATTCTGCCCGACCTCCACCAAAGCGACGCTCTCGAAGTCACCCGCATTCACAGCGCGGCGGGCCTGCCGCTACCGCCATCGGGGCTTGTGCGACGGCCTCCGTTTCGGGCGCCTCACCACTCGGCGTCTATGGCCGCGCTGGTCGGTGGCGGAAGCGGTCGGGCCCGGCCGGGCGAGGTCAGCGCCGCGTCGAGCGGGGTGCTGTTTCTCGACGAGCTCGGTGAGTTTGCCCCATCGGTGCTCGATGCGTTGCGCCAGCCGCTCGAAGAGGGTGTCGTGCGGGTCGCTCGATCGGGCGGCACCACTACCCAGCCGGCCAAAGTGCTCCTGGTGGCCGCCATGAACCCTTGCCCCTGCGGGGCTGGAGGCGAAGTTGGCTGCCGTTGCCCGCCTGCTGCTCGGGCCCGCTACGGCCGCCGAGTCTCGGGTCCGTTGCTCGACCGTCTGGATGTGATGGTGCAAGTCGATCGGCCAAACCCGAGCGACCTTCTGGGCGAACCAGCCGAATCGACCGCCCAAGTCGCGGCGCGAGTCGCTGCGGTTCGCGCTCGGTCCACCGAGCGCGGGGTTCGCTGCAACGCCGAACTGCGCGACTCAGACCTCGACGAAGTAGCCCGCCCCGACACCGAAGCCCGACGGGTTTTGGCCACCGCCCTCGAACAAGGCCGGCTGAGCGCCCGAGGGCTGCGCCGGGTCAGATGCGTAGCCCGCACGATCCGCGATCTCGACGACGGCGTCGACGGGCTCCGCGCCGTCGACGTTGCTGCGGCGCTGGCCCTGCGGGCCCGTCCGACCATGGGGTCCAACAATGTCTGAGCTCACCTCGCCGGTTGCCGCCACGATGCTGGCCAGTCTCGACGGCATGGGCCCGCGCCGCCTGGCCGCGTTGTTGCAAACGTCGGATCCGGTCGCCGTAATCGACCACATCAAGAACGGCCGGGTCCAAACTCGGATCGCGCCTGTCGACATGTCGCAGTTGTGGGCCAAGAGCCTGATCGCGATGGCGCCCGAGAGCTTCGCCGCCGCCCTCGCCACGAGCGCCATCACCGTCACCACATCGCACGACGACGATCACCCCGAACTTCTGCGTAACGACATCGATCCTTGTCCGGTGCTGTTTCGCCGCGGCGCCCCAGTTCCCCAAGGCGGCCCGGCGGTGGCCATCATCGGCACCCGACGATGCTCTGGAGTCGGCCGAGAGTTGGCCTACGAACTCGGTGCCGAGTTAGCGGCGGCCCACGTCACTGTTGTTTCTGGACTGGCGCTTGGCATCGATGGAGCTGCGCACCAAGGAGCTCTCGAAGCCGGCGGCGCCGCCCCGCTTGCGGTGGTTGGCAGCGGCGCCGATGTCGTCTACCCCAAACGTCATCAGGCGCTGTGGGCCAAGATGATCGACGAGGGCACGTTGCTCACCGAAGTGCCACCCGGCGGAGCTCCCCTGGCCTGGCGGTTCCCGGCCCGCAACCGGATGCTGGCCGCGCTCGCCGATGTGATCGTCGTCGTCGAATCACGCGGCGCGGGCGGATCCCTGCTCACCGTCGACCAGGCAATCCGTCGCGGTCGAGAAGTAATGGCCGTACCAGGTTCGCTACGAAACCCCGCGGCCGAAGGGGCCAACAACCTGCTCGCCGACGGCTGCGCGCCGGTACGAAACGTCGACGACATTTTGGCTGTGCTTGGTCTCGGCACGATCGACGCGTCGACCCGACGAGAGCAACCAGCGGCCGGGCCAGAGGGCGAAGCCGGGCAGGTATTTGGCGCCCTCGACGATGGCCCCACCAGCCCCGACCAGGTTGCAGTTCGCACCGGGCTCCCCGCGGCGGCAGTGTTCGCCCAACTCGAATTGCTCATCAGCGCCGGTTGGGTTGCGACCGACGGAACGAAGTTCCTGCCCGCCCGCCGGAGTGCCTCAGCGGCAATCGCGAAGGGTGGTGGCTCGTGCACCCCCGGTGAGTGACCTATGGTGTCGGGGTGGCTTCTTGGGATGTGCCAACCTGGCTTCAATCGCTAACGCGTGTGGCCGACTCCACCCGGTCGGTGTACCAACGCGACATCGCCGCGGCCGCCGCTTGGTTTGGCGACCGCTCCATCGACGGGCCAACCAAAGTCGCCCGACGCGACCTGCGGCGCTATCTCGCCGACCTCGACAGCCACGGCTACGCCCGCCGCACGACCGCCCGCAAAGCATCGGTCCTGAGACGCTACTTCGACTGGTGTCGTCGAACCGGTCGAATCGACACCGACCCAAGCGCCGGCCTAACCGCCCCTCGAGGCACCGCCACCCTCCCCCGAATCCTCACCGCGACCGAACTCGAACAGCTAGTCGAAGGCACATCACCCACCACCGACGATGGCGTTATCGACCTTCGCGACCGGGCCGTGATCGAGCTGCTCTACGGCAGCGGACTTCGAGTCAGCGAGCTGTGCGGCCTCAAAGTGCAAGACGTTGCCAAAAAATCTGGATCAATTTCGGTCTGGGGCAAAGGCAGCAAAGAACGCCGGGTTCCGCTGTCCCAACCGGCCGAAGATGCCGTCGACCGCTGGCTTCGCGACGGTCGAAACGTCATGCGTAGCGCGGAATCAGACACCGATCACCTCTTCTTCAACCGCGCTGGGCGAGCGCTTTCACCACGTGATGTGAGGCGCCTTCTCGACCGCCGATCGGTAGCACCCACCCATCCGCACGCCCTTCGGCATACATTTGCCACTCATCTTTTGGACGGAGGTGCCGATTTGCGTTCTGTGCAGGAAATGTTGGGTCACGCCGATCTCTCCACCACCCAGATCTACACCCGGGTAAGTCGCGAACGTTTGCGTGACGTCCACCGGTCAACTCACCCCCGCGCTTAGGTAGCCAAGTGTCTGAACGAAATCGCGAAACAGAGCAACTGTGGGCCGACTACAAGGCCACGCGCACTCAAGACCTTCGAGACAAGCTGATCATTCAATACTCGCCACTGGTCAAATACGTGGCCGGTCGAGTTGGCGTTGGACTACCCCGCAACGTCGAGCAAGCCGACCTCACCAGCTTCGGCGTGTTTGGCTTGATCGATGCCATCGAAAAGTTTGATCCCGAACGGGGCTACAAGTTCGAGACTTACGCAATCGCCCGAATCAAAGGCGCGATTCTCGACGAACTCCGTTCGATCGACTGGGTCCCGCGTTCGGTGCGGTCCAAGGCCCGGACTCTCGAACGAGCGATGGCCAAACTCGAGTCCGAGAACCATCGAGCACCGACCGATTCCGAAGTCGCCGAAGAAATGGGAGTGAGCGAGCAGCAACTCCAAACCACTCTGAGCCAAATCTCGTTCGTCGGCGTTGCTGCGCTCGACGAAATGCTGGCCGGAGGAGACCGAGGCGAATCGGTCACCCTGGGCGACACGGTGGCCGACGGCAACATTGGCCCCATGGGTGTCTTCGAGATCGAAGAAATGCGCCAACTGCTCGCCGAGTCGATCAACCGCATGCCTGAGCGCGAAAAGATCGTGCTCACCCTCTACTACTACGAAGGCCTTACTCTCGCCGAGATCGGCCGAGTCTTGAGCGTCACCGAAAGTCGGGTTTGTCAGATCCACACCAAAGCGGTGCTGCAGTTGCGGTCGCGTATCACCGCCAGCGAACGAGAACCGGCCTAGTTCCAATCCCCACCGCAATTTGGTGGAGCCGGGTGCCACTGTCAGTCGCTGACGGTATGGTGCCGGTTACCGCCTCGACGGCGCATCACTTCCCCGTGATCTATCGATCCACTGGGGTGTTTGATGCGCCGATTTGTATTTTTGTTCCTGATTCTCGCGACCGTGAGCACCACGGTCGCCCCTGCGGCCGCGGCCGAAACGATTTTGCAAGAACCAGTACGAGCCGAAGTGCTCGACCCGTTCAGGCTCCCGTCGGGACCATACGGCCCCGGCAACCGAGGCATCGAATACGCCACCGTTGCCGGTGATCGGGTCGGCGCCGCGGCCGACGGGATAGTGGTATTTGCCGGGCCGGTCGCCGGGCGGGTGTACGTCACCATCGACCACGGGGGCCAGTTGCTCACCAGCTACGGCCCGTTGGAGACGAAGTCGGTCCTTACCGGCGACAACGTAAATCGCGGCGACATGGTCGGCACCGCGCTCGGGCCCGTGCACTTCAGCACCCGTATCAATCACGAATACGTCGACCCGGCCAGCCTGTTTGGCCACCGCGAGGTCGAAGTGCGCCTGGTGCCGTCGGTCGACGACGACATCGGCCGAGAGTGGCTCGACCTAACCGAACGAGTCGAACGAATTCGCCTCCTCGAAATGATCGAAGCCGACGAGGACGGCCCGGGACTCTGGGGAGCTGTAGTCGGGGCGATCGCCGGACAACTCGGTGATCTAACCGGCTCTTCGTGGGCGTCGTTGCTGCACTTCGGACCCCCGAACCTGGACGGCTTTTTCAGCTTCATCGAAGGCGAAGTCCACCGCCTGGAGATCATCTTGACCCTCGCCGTATCGCTCGACCCTCGACTGATCATCGGGCGGATGATCATCGGAACTTTCGCGCTGATACATCACCCGCCCTGCACCCCGGCGGGCGTCGCCGCCACCGTGGCGCCACCCCAGGGTGGTGAGCGGCGGATCGCGCTCACCGTTGCCGGGCTCGGCTCGTCGTCGGATTCGGCCCACTTCATGGAAGCGCTCGATCTGGTGGCTCAGGGCTACGCCGAAGACGACGTGGTCGGGCTCAGCTACAACGGCGGGCTTATTGATCAAGGCGGCGAAACATGGTGGGAAGACAGCCTGCGTTCGCAGTACAGCGGGTCAACAACTCGCCAGGATGTCGAACAGTCCGCCGATCAACTGGTCCAGACCCTCTTGGCCGTCGCCGAGGCAAACCCCGGCGTCACGATCGACCTCTACGGCCACAGTCTTGGTGGATTGGTAATCAAACAAGCGCTGCAATCCCCAAAGCTGAAGGACCTGCCGATTGACGTTGTTGTCACCATCGGATCGCCCCTCAAAGGCTCACCGTTGGCCGAACTAGTCGAGGCCGTAGAGGTAACGACGCCGGGCTCAGTTGCCGCCGACATCGCCAGGGTGGTGCAACCCGACAACATTTTGGTGGCGCCGGCGATCGAAGATCTATCCGAGTCGGGCCTGGCCGGTGACACTATGGATCAGGGCTTCCCCGAAAGTGTCAATGCTGTCACTATTGGTGGCCGCGGCGACCTGATAGTGCCGGCATCGCACACGTCGGCGCCGGGGGCCAGCCACGTTGTTGTTGGTGACATTCTCGACTGGGGAGTGCACGGCGAGTTGCCCGGACATCCCGCAGTTGCTCAAGAGATCCGTCTGGCGTTATTGGGCATGGCGCCGACTTGCCTCGGTTTCGTTGACAGACTCCTCAACCTCGTGGCGCCCGAAGCAATTGCCGGGGCCGAACATGCTCTTGCCGCGGGAATTCTCTACTCCGACATCGTTAAGGGACCCAGCCCGGCGAGAACGGTGACTCCCGTGCCGGTCGCTAAGCCGTAAGGCCAGTGCCCAACGAGTAGTCAGTCCCCAACCAGCAAGAGGAGCCGCCGGACCGCGCCGATATGCTGTCCGGCGGCTCAACTGGGCCCCACTCGTTGTCACTTTCGCCAACGGTGGATCTGTTACCGGCTCGTGCATTGCCCGGTCGCTTCGGCGTCCCGCACTGGCCCTTTAACCGGGAGAAAGAACCCATGGCTGTTATTTCCATGAAGCAATTGCTCGAAGCTGGCGTGCATTTCGGTCATCAGACCCGCCGCTGGAACCCCAAGATGAAGCGGTTCATCCACGGCGAGCGCAGCGGCATCCACATCGTCGACCTGCACCAGACCCTCAACCACCTCGAGTCGTCCTACGTGTTTGTTCGCGACCTTGTCGCCAACGGTGGCACGGTGTTGTTCATCGGCACCAAAAAGCAGGCCCAGGACTCGATTCAGTCCTACGCCGAACGTTGCAACATGCCCTACATCAACGAGCGTTGGCTCGGCGGCATGCTCACCAACTTCCAAACCATCTCCAAGCGAGTCAGCAAGATGCAGGACTACCGTCGCATGCGCGACTCGGGCGAGTTCGAAGCCATGCCCAAGAAGGAAGCGCTTCTTATCAGCCGCGAACTGGTCAAGCTCGAACGCAACCTTGGTGGCATCCGAGACATGAAGAAGCTTCCCGAAGCGGTCTTCGTGCTCGACACCAAGAAAGAACACATCGCTGTCACCGAAGCCCGCAAGATCGGCATCCCGATCGTCGCGGTGGTCGACACCAACTGCGATCCCGACCTCGTCGACTACGCCATTCCCGGTAACGACGACGCGATCCGTGCTGGCGAACTCATGAGCCGAGTCATTTCCGACGCCGTTCTCGAAGGTCGTTTCATCCGAGCCAAGAAGGCCGAGAAGAGCGGCGATTCGCCGGCGCAGCGCAACGTGTTGCAAGAAGCCGAAGTAGCCGAGCAGCAGGCCGTGGCCCGCGCCGCGGCTGCCGCCGAGGCCGCCGAACGCGAAGCTCGCATCGCCGCAGCCAAAGTCGAGGCCGACGCCGAGTCGACCGCGCCGGTCGCCGAAGAAGCCGCTCCGGCTGTTGACGAGGCTGCACCAGCCGTCGAAGAAGCCGCTCCAGCTGCCGAAGAAACCGCCCCGGTCGCGGGCGACGAAGGCACCCCAGAGGCCTGAGAATGTTGGTCTGCTGACACAGACCGAACCTCACCCACACACCAAAAACCCCACGCACTAGAAGAATCCACGCACTACAGGAATAAGGAACGACAAGATGTCGATTACTGCGAAGGACGTCAAGGCGCTTCGTGACGCCACCGGCGCTGGCATGATGGACGCCAAGCGGGCGCTCACCGACTGCGACGGCGACATGGAAGCCGCAACTCAGCTGCTCCGCGAGAAGGGCCTGGCCAAAGCCGCGGCCCGTAGCGACCGCGACAACGACGAGGGCACCATTGCTCTCGCTGTCGACGCCAATACCGCCGCTCTCGTACAAATCAAGACCGAGACCGATTTTTCGGCCAAGAACACTGCCGTTACCGGGCTTGCCACAAAGCTGGCCGAAGCAGTGCTCAGCAGTGGAGAGAACGCGGTGGGCGCTCATCAGAGCGAAATCGAGGACCTTCAGGTCACCATCAAAGAAAACATTGCGGTTGGCGCCGTTCACCGCATCGAGGCCGCCGATGGGAACACGCTCGACACCTACCTTCACGTCCAAGATGGTCGTGGCGTCAACGCGGTCGTGGTCGAGGGTTCCGGAGTGAGCGCCGACGATCTTCATCAGGTTGCGCTTCACATTGCGTTCGCCAAGCCGTCGTACCTGAGCGCCGACGAGGTGCCCGAGGACGAAGTGGCGAAAGAACGCGAGTCACTGCTCGAAATCACCAAGGCCGAAGGCAAACCCGAGCAAGCTTGGGACAAGATCGTCGATGGCCGTATGCGCGGTTGGCTTGGCGATCGGGTGCTTCTGGAACAAGGCCTTCACGGCGATAAGACCGCAGTGAAGGACAGCCTTGGCGGCGGCAGTGTTGCCCGATTCGTCCAGGTTGTGATTGGCTCCTGAGTCAATGAGCGACGGCGAACCGACCCGAGGAACCCAACCGGCCCGCTGGAAGCGGGTTTTGTTGAAGCTCTCGGGTGAGGCCTTCGCTGGTCCGCTCGACAACGGAATCGATGGCGCCACCGTGCGCAAAATCGCCGAAGACCTTGTGGCGGCCCAGCGCGCTTTCGATGTCGACATCGCCGTGGTCGTCGGTGCCGGCAATATTTGGCGCGGTATCCACGGAGCCGGCGAAGGCATGGATCGTGCTCAGGCCGATTACATGGGCATGCTCGCCACGGTGATGAACGCGTTGGCGCTGCAAGACACGCTCGAACAGTTGGGTCAACCCACCCGGGTGCAGTCAGCTATCGAAATGAACCAGATTGCCGAGCCCTACATTCGTCGTCGCGCCACCCGCCACCTCGAAAAAGGTCGGGTCGTGATCTTTGGTGCTGGTACCGGTAATCCGTTCTTCACGACCGACACGACAGCCGCTCTTCGGGCGGTCGAGATCGAAGCCGGGGTCGTGCTCAAGGGCACTCACGGCGGCACCGACGGCATATACACCGCTGATCCGCGCACCAATCCCGACGCCACCAAACTCGACCACGTGTCGTACATGGAGGTCCTCAACAAGGGCCTCAAGGTGATGGACTCCACGGCCATCACGTTGTGTATGGACAACGACCTCCCCATTGTCGTATTCGACCTGATGGGCGAAGGAAACTTCCAATCCCTGCTCCGAGGCGACGCGGTGGGTACTCTCGTCGACGACGAGGAGAGTCACCGTGAGTGAGGAAGATGTCGAACTTGCGCTTCTGGACGCCCAGGAGAAAATGGAAGGTGCGCTGACCCACGCCCGCCGCGAGTTCTCTACTGTCCGAACCGGTCGGGCTTCTTCGGCGCTGTTCGAACGTCTCACCATCGAGGCTTACGGTGTCGAGATGAAGTTGCTAGAGGTTGCGAGCTTTTCGGTCCCAGAGGCCCGTCAGTTGATCGTGACGCCTCACGATATGGCCAACCTCGAAGCCATCGAACGGTCAATAATCAACGCCAACATGGGTCTCACACCCAGCAACGACGGCCGAATTATCCGCCTGAGTTTCCCGATGCTCACCGAAGAACGTCGTCGCGATCTCGCCAAGGTTGTGCGAACAATGGCCGAAGAATCCAAGCAGCGAGTCAATGGAGTCAGGCGTCAAGTCCGCAAGGAGCTTGACGAATTGTCCCATGACGGGGGAGTCTCCGAGGACGACGTTCGGGTTGCCGAAAGTCGCCTTGACGCCCTGAAAGACGAATTCATTGGCATGATTGATTCCGCGCAGGCCCAAAAAGAAGAGGAACTGCTCGAGGTTTGATCCTCGAGCAGCGCCGGAGGGGCGAGTCCCATGAGTGACGATTCTTATGATCCGGAGGGTTTCAAGATCCTCGACGGCGAGGGACTCGACGACGAGTTCGCCGCGCCAGGCCGTTCGGTGTTCGGCGACGACGACGTTTCCTTCGACGGCGACGACGACGTAATCCCCCATTGGAGCGAACCGGCCACTGGTGCGGTTCCCCAAATCGGTGGGGCCGACTCGACCACCTTTCAACCGTCGGCCGAACCGCAGTTGGCCGAAGCGGCGCCCGACGAGCTCGCAGCTTGGGCCGATGTTTCCTCCAGCCCCCGCTGGGCCGACGAAGATAACTTCGCCGACGCGCCTGCACCGGTAGGTGCGGTCGATGCCGGCGACGGCCCCGATGCCGTCGATGACTTCTTCTCGTTCGAGGAGCCGGTACGGACCTCTCGTCTCGGCTCGGCTTCGCCTCAGCCCGCTCCTGTCGAACAAAGCCTTGGTGCTGCGCTGGGCGCAGTGACGGGCAGCGCCGCCAGCAGCGACCGCGACATGCCCATGGCGATTGTTGTGGGAGTCGGCTTGGCCGCATTGATCCTTGCGGCCATGGCCGTTGGTCCTGTCGCCGCTCTTGTGGTGGTCACGGTGGCTCTCACCCTTGGCGCCGTCGAGTTTTTCAACGCCGTCCGAGTCGCTGGCTATCAGCCAGCCGTGTTGCTCGGTCTGACCGCGGTGCTCACTTTGCCCTTTGCGGTGTATTGGAGGGGCGAAGCCGCTATCGGCTTGGTGTTGGCTCTTTGTTTGGTGTTCGGCTCGCTCTGGTACATCACTGGTGTCAGCTCCGATGGTGTGGTTCGCGGTCTGGGTGCAACGATGCTCGGCATTGTGCACATCGGCGTGCTCGGCTCCTTTGCCGGGCTCATGTTGTCGATCGATACCTACGGCACCGGTCTACTCACCACTGCGATTCTGCTAACGGTTGCTTACGACGTTGGCGGTCTGGCGATCGGCAAGATGATGGGTCGCACCCCACTGTCGCCGGCCAGCCCCAATAAAACCTTCGAAGGCCTGTTCGGAGGTATGGCGGCAACCCTCGCCGCGGCGATTGCCATGGGGGTGATGGGATCGCCTGCTCCGCTCGCCGGCGATGCTGTCGACGGTGGCGGCATGACCGCGATGATTCTGCTTGGGCTTGTCGCGGCGGCTGCGGCCCCGATCGGCGACCTGGCCGAGTCTCAGATCAAACGTGACCTCGGTATCAAAGACATGGGTTCGATCTTGCCCGGCCACGGCGGACTCCTCGACCGTTTCGACGGTTTGCTTTTTGTGCTCCCCGTCACTTGGTACGTCGCGAGCGCCTTGTTGTTCAACTAGCCCATGACCACCAACGTCGCCGTTCTCGGCTCGTCGGGTTCCATCGGTACACAAACGCTCGACATCATCAGAAGCGACCCCAATCGTTATCGGGTCAGCGCATTGGGTGTTGGCTCATCGCTTGACGTAATCGCCCAGGCGCAGGAGTTTCGTCCCGACGTAGTGGCGGTCGCCGACGAGCACGCGGCCGGCCAGATTCGTGGCGCGCTGGGGCCCGAAACAGCGGTGATTACTGGCGTTGATGCCATGTCCGACGCGGCGGTCACCGGTGACGTGGTTATCAATGGGGTGGTCGGCTTTGCCGGACTGGCCGTCACGCTGTCCACGCTCGAGGCCGGCAAACGACTTGGTCTGGCCAACAAAGAGTCTTTGATCGCTGCTGGTCCGGTCGTGCAGCGGGCCTGGGCGACACCAGGCGCCGAACTGGTGCCGGTCGATTCCGAACATTGTGCGATTCACCAGTGCCTTCGGGCCAACGAGATAACGGCGAAGATCGGGCCGCTCGATCGAGTTCACAAAGTGGTTCTCACCGCCAGCGGTGGCCCTTTCCGTGGTCGGTCCCGCCGTGATCTCGAGGCGGTCACGATCGAAGATGCGCTGGCCCACCCGACCTGGTCGATGGGGCCCAAAATCACGATCGATTCCAGCACGTTGATGAACAAAGGTCTCGAGGTGATCGAGGCCCACGAGCTCTTCGGAATCGATTTCGACGACATTGATGTGGTTGTGCACCCCCAGTCGGTGATTCACTCGATGGTGAGTTACACCGACGGGGCGACCATCGCTCAGCTCTCGATGCCCGACATGCGTTTGTGCATTGGCTACGCGTTGGCCTTTCCCGACCGATTGGAAGTGCCGTATGGCGCTATCGATTGGTCCACGCTTTCTCGGCTCGACTTCCAGCCCCCCGATCTCGACGCGTTCCCTTGCCTCGCCTTGGCGTATGCCGCCGGCCGAGCGGGCGAAACGGCCCCCGCGTGGCTCAGCGCAGCCAACGAAGTGGCGGTCGAGGCGTTCCTCAAGGGAAAGATCAGTTGGGTCGACATCTCTGACGTGCTTGACGAAGCCATGCAACAGTGGCCAGGCACGGCGGCAACTGACGTTGGCGCAGTACTTCAAACCGATTCGGCCGCTCGCGACGCCGCGAACGTTGTCATTACGGGAAGAATGAGCAAATGACCGAATCCCCCCAATCCGATCAGCCAAGTAACGACTGGACCGGACTCGCACTTTTGATCGGCGCGATCGTCGCTCTTGGGCTGCTGGCCAGTTGGCAGTGGGCGTTGGTGGTGGTGGCGATCATCTTCATGATCTTCATGCACGAGCTTGGCCATTACATGACGGCCAAGGCAACGGGGATGAAAGTCACCGAGTTCTTCATCGGGTTTGGCCCCCGGCTGTGGTCGTTTCGTAGGGGCGAAACCGAGTACGGCGTAAAGGCGATACCGGCCGGTGCCTACGTGCGCATCATCGGGATGAACAACCTCGACGATGTTCCTTCCGGCGACGAAGATCGTGCTTACCGCGTCAAATCGTTCCCGCGACGGCTTCTGGTGGTTTCGGCCGGATCCGGCATGCATTTCATCATGGCCATTGTGTTGTTGTTTGTTTTGCTCATCAGCTACGGCGTTGGTCGAGACGATGGCGCGTGGACCATCAGGTCGGTGTCTGATGCCAGCGCCGCGGCGGCGCTCGACCTCGAGGTTGGCGACGAGATTGTTTCGGTCGACGGCATCGAGATCGACGACTTTGGGCAGTTCGGCGATGTGATCGTCGAACGGGGCGGCGACACGGTTGACGTGGTCTGGGCTCGTGATGGGGTTACCCACACCGATCAGGTCCTGTTGGGCGAGCGCCTTACCCCAGCCGGCGCCGAGGGAATTTTCGGACTGATCGCCCGCGACCGGGTGCTCGAGGTCGAGGGCACATCGATCTTTTCTTGGGACGACTTCGTGGCCGCTACCCAAGACCGAATCGGCGAACCGTTGAGCGTCATCGTCGACCCGGCCCTCGAGCCAACCCCGCGGGTGCTCGACGGCGTGATCGTCAACGAACTGGCAACCGAGGAAGTTGCAACCACCGGGTTCTTTGGCGTGAGCCAACAGCCAAGCCGCGAATCGCTTGGGCTGTTCAGCGGAGCGACTCGATCGGTCGACGCCTTCGGGTCGCTCACCAAACAGGCCACGCTGGGGCTGGTTCGGTTCTTCACCCCCGGCACCTTGTCCAACTTTCTCACGGACACGATCGACGGCGGCACCGACGCCGCATCCACGCAGTCCGCTGTTGCTCAAGACCGCGAAGTGGCCAGCCGATCGCTCGACGGTCGCAACCCCGACGAGGACCGCATCTTGTCGATCTACGGCGCGGCCCGTGCTGGCGCTTCGGTCGATTTCGAGGGCTTGCTGTTTTTCTTGGCCGCGCTAAACATCTTCGTGGGGGTGTTCAACCTTGTTCCACTGCCGCCCCTCGACGGCGGTCACGTTGCCGTGGCGATCTACGAACGGGTCCGGTCGATCGGAGGCCGTCGTCACGAGGTCGACTACGCCAAGCTGCTGCCACTGACCTACACGGTTTTCGCGGTGTTGATGACCATCGGGATGATCGCCCTCTTCCGCGACATCATCGACCCGGTAGACATCGGCTAGCTCCGTCGACGGCTAGATTCGACTCGTGGATTTCAACCAGAGTTTCCCGCGTCGCAAGACCCGCCAGATCATGGTCGGCGATGTGGCGGTGGGCGGGGGAGCGCCCATCACGATCCAGTCGATGACGGTCACCAAGACCGCCGACCACGAAGCCACCCTGCAACAGATCTACGCGCTGGCCGCGGCGGGCGCCGACATCGTGCGTTGTACCTGCAACGAACCCGAAGCGGCCGAGGGCCTGGCCCGCATCGTGCCGCGGTCGCCGGTACCGATCGTTGCCGACATTCATCATCAGTACCGCCGAGCGCTCGAAGCGCTCGAGGCTGGCGTGCATTGCCTACGTCTCAACCCGGGCAACATCAAGAACCCCGATCACATCCGCACTGTTGCCCGCGAGGCCAAGGACCGCCAAGTCCCGATCCGTATCGGTGTCAACGGCGGTTCGTTGCATCCGGACCTTTACAAGAAATACGGCGACAAAGTCACCCCGGAAGCCATGGTCGAATCGGCGTTGCAAGAGATCGCCTACTTCGACGATGTCGGTTTCGATCTGATCAAGATTTCGGTCAAAGCGTCGAGTGTGCCGTTGATGATCGAGGCCTATCGACAACTGGCTGAGGTCACCGATTATCCGCTTCATCTTGGTGTGACCGAAGCCGGTCCGCCGCCTATCGGGACGCTCAAAGCCACCGCAGGGATCGCCACGTTGTTGGCCGAAGGGATCGGCGACACCATCCGGTACTCGCTAACCGCCGACCCCGTGCAAGAAGCCAAGGCCGGCCGCCAGTTGCTCGAGACTCTTGGCCTCAGAGAACGCAAGAACGTCGATCTGATCGCGTGTCCAAGTTGCGGGCGGGCCGAAGTCGACGTGTTCACCATTGCCGAACAAGCCATGAATGCGTTCGGCGAAAGAGAAATCCCATTACAGGTCGCAGTGATGGGTTGTGTCGTCAACGGGCCGGGCGAGGCTCGCGACGCCGATTTGGGGATCGCGGCTGGCAACAAACGAGGCCACCTTTTTGTCAAGGGCCAAAACGTCATGGTCGTGCCCGAAGACAAAATGGTCGACACCTTGATCGAATGGGCCGAGTTCATCCAAGAACACGGCGCCGATGCCGCCCTGCAAAGAGCAGCGGCTACCAAAGACGCGGCCAAGAAGGCCGCCGACGAAGACCGCGATCGCAACCTCAATCAACGAGGCGACGATGCCAACCACGCCGAAGCGGTCATTGCCGAGATCCGACGGTCAGGGGCCTGACATGGCCCGGGTGGTTGTTGATCTCGGCGCGGCGCAGCGTCGGAAGCTGCCTCAAGTGTCGGTCAAGACCGGAAAACCCGCCGATGGATACGTAACAGCGGGGCCCAAGGATTGCCCGGTCTTTTTGCCGCTCACTCAGTCCGAGTTCGACCGTGTTCAGCAATGCCGTCATCAGCAGCGGTGGGCGATCTACGGCGGTGTTGGTTGTTTGCTGTTCGGAGCGGCGCTGGCCCGGTTTCCGCTGATGCTGCCATTGGCGCTGGTGATCGCCGTCTTGTCGGTCGCCCTCTGGTTTGTAGCCGGTGCGGCTGCCAAGGGTTATCTCCCCCGAATCGAGGTCGATCAGACCGCCGGTTTGTTGCGTTTGGGACGCGTTCACAAGGGGTTCGTCGCGGCCGTATCCAATGTTGATCCCTGATATGCTGTCGACCAACGTTCGAAACCGGTAACGGGTTAGGCGTGGCCTTGGGCCACGCCTTTCTGGATTCAGGGGACGAACCCCAACCATTGTCGATACCGGAAAGGACACCAACATGGCGATCATCGATCGAGTCCACGAGTTGCTGGCCCCGGTTGTTGCCGACACCGGCGCCCAGCTTTACGACATCGAGTTCAACGGCGGCGTTTTGCGGTTGCTGGTCGACGACGAAGGTGGGATCTCGATCGACAAGATCAAGATCATCAGTCGGGCGGCAAGCCGGCTGCTCGACGAGACCGACCCAATCCCCGGTCGCTACACGCTCGAAGTCTCAAGCCCGGGTCTCGAACGTCCTTTGCGCACCGCTGCTCACTTCGGGTCAGCGATCGATGTTTTGGTCAAGGTCAAGACCCAGACCGATGTCGGCGGTTCTCGTCGGTTCACCGGCACGGTTCGTGCTGTCGACGAAGATGGCGTCGAGATCGCAGTCGACGGCGAGACTGTTCGTCTCGATTACACCAACATCACCAAAGCCCGCACGGTGTTCGAATGGGGGCCGACCCCCAAGCCGGGCGGACCCAAGCCCGGCAAATCTCCCAAACCTTCTAACCCGCATAAGGAGTCCGCGTCATGAATCAGGACATGATGGAAGCACTGCAGGCGCTAGCCGCCGATCGTGGCATCAGCGTCGACACTTTGTTTGGTGCGCTTGCCGATGCGCTCGAGCACGCCTACAAGCGCATGCCGGGCGCCGAAGAATACGCGTGGGTAACAATCGATCCCGACACTATGGAGTTCCGGGTGTTCGCCCAGGAACTCGACGAAGACGGCGAGCCGGTCGGCGAAGAGTTCGAGGTCACCCCCGACAACTTCGGTCGTATCGCCGCCCAGACCGCTCGTCAGGTCATGACCCAACGCATTCGCGAAGCCGAACGCGAGCTCAAGTACGAAGAATACGCCGGCCGCGAGGGCGACATCGTCACCGGCATGATCCAGCAAACCGACGCTCGTTACACGTTGCTCGATCTTGGTCGGGTCGAGGCGTTGTTGCCGCAGGCCGAGCAGGTCCCGTTTGAGCGGCCCGACTCCAACGTTCGTATCAAGGCTTACATCGTCGAGGTTCGAAAGACCGCCAAGGGCCCCCAAATCGTGGTGAGCCGAACCCATCCGGGTTTGGTCCGACGTTTGTTCGAGCTCGAGGTTCCCGAGATTGCTGATGGTGTGGTCGAGATCAAGGCCTGCTCGCGTGAGCCTGGCCATCGCACCAAGATTGCGGTGTGGTCCAACGACACCAACGTCGATCCCGTTGGGGCGTGTGTTGGTGCCCGCGGCGCGCGGGTGCGCCAGGTCGTAAACGAGTTACGGGGCGAGAAGATCGACATTGTGCCGTTCCACGAAGACCTTCAAGAATTCGTGACCCGTGCCCTCAGCCCCGCCAAAGTCACCGAGGTTCGCCCCAACGAACTGACCGGTGACTGCGACGTGATCGTCCCGGATTTCCAACTTTCGTTGGCGATCGGCAAGGAAGGCCAAAACGCCCGCCTTGCGTCGCGCCTGACCGGCTGGGGTATCAACATCAAGTCCGAAACTCAGTTCGCCGAGGAGCAAACCTACGGGGGCGAAGAGTGGGCCGACGGCGAGTGGGTCAAAGACCCCGAGACCGGCGAAGACATGTGGCAGCCGGCCGACGGCAGCGCCCCGATGTCTTATGCCGATTACGTCGCGGCCCAAGAGGCGCCAGCCGACCAAGACGAGGCGCCAGCCGACCAAGACGACGCGCCAGCCGACGAAGGTCCGGGCGCCGACAAGGCTGGCGAAGAAGCCGTCGCAGACTCCGGCGAAGAAGAGTAATGGCGGGTGCCTGAACGTACCTGTGTCGGCTGTCGCCGGCGCTTCGATCAGGCCGAGCTGATCCGCGTCCATCTGAATGGCGATGACGTGGTTGTGGGCCGCGGCGATGGTCGCGGTGCCTGGGTTGGTCCTTCGCCGGCTTGCCTCGAGTTGTCGGTTCGGCGACGAGCCTTGACCCGTGCTCTCGGGGTCGAGGCGAACGCGATTGGGTTCGCTAAGCTTTCTGATTCGTGGCCTGCTCAGCCTCCCGCGTGTCCGCACGGGGGTGGGTGAGTCCACGTGCGGTGCACTGTGCACCGTTTGATTTGTAACGCGAGTGGTTGATGTTCTTGCATCGATCACTCAGAAGGGCAATTGCCACACGTGTCATCCAATATCCGCGTCTACGAGCTTGCTCGCGAGTTGGGCCTTACCAACAAAGAAACTCTCGACCTCTCGGACTCCCTCGGGATCGGAGTCAAGAGCCATTCGTCGAGCATTGTCGACGCACAAGCCGATCGCGTCCGTCGTAAGGCCGAGCGCGAGGGCCTGATTCGCGATGAGCAGCCGCCCGAGCCCAAACCGGCCAAGAAGGCCGCCAAGAAGTCGACCAAGAAGGCCGCCAAGAAGGCCACTAAGAAGTCGAGCAAGAAGTCGATCAAGAAGTCAGCGGCAAAGGCCTCCAAGCCGCCGACCAAGGAGGCCGCAGCTGTCGCCGACGCGCCAGTCGAGGACGTGCCAGCCGAGGACGTGCCAGTCGCCGAACCCGAAGTCTCCGATCCAGCGCCTGTCACGCCCGAGCCCGAAATCGCCGCCGAACCGGCCGTCGCCAAACCGGTTGCTCCGGCGACCCCCAAGCGGGTCATTTCGTCGAGCGGCAGCAGTGCGCCGCCAAAGCGACCAACCGAAGACGTGGCACCGCCTGCTCCGGCCCCGGTGGCCAAGAAGGTTGTCAAGAAGGTTGTCAAGAAGCTGGTGAAGAAGGTCGCAATCGATCCTTCAAAGCGGCCGCCGACTTCTGGTTCCGGTAAACCCATTCCGCCGCCTCCGCGATCCACCACAGGTCGCGCTATTCCGCCACCTCCTGGTGGACGTCCTCGTCCAGCGGGCGGACCCGCCGCTCCAGGCGGAAACCGACCCAGCGGTCCGTCGCGTGGCGGCCCGCTGCCCAGCGGTGGTCGCCGATCCGGTGGCCCACGCGACTCAGTGCCGGGCGCTGGTGCGCCTCCTGGCGGCGGTCGTGGTGGTCCTGGTGGCGGCCGTGGTGGCCCTGGTGGTGGCCGTCCGGGTGGCCCTGGTGGTCGCCCGCCGCGTCGCAAGGGTCGTCGGCGTCGCAGCCGCGAAGAACTCCAGCCGATGGACACGCCGTCCTACACCCCGCTCGACGCGCCTGTGCCCGCCGGCGAGATAGTTGTCGAACGGTCTTCGACCGCGCTCGATCTCGGGCCCAAGACAAACCGCACCGCGGCCGATGTCATCCGGTTCTTGATGCAGCAGGGCGAAATGGTCACTGCCACGCAATCGTTGTCCGACGACATGATCGAGCTGTTCGCGGCCGAGGTTGGTGCCGAGATTCGTCTGGTCGATCCAGGCGAAGAGCAAGAAGTCGAGCTTCAAAAACTGCTCGATCTCACTGACGACACATCTGATGATTTGCCGCTGCGGCCGCCGGTCATCACCGTCATGGGTCACGTCGACCACGGCAAGACTTTGCTGCTCGACCGCATCCGCAATGCTCGGGTGGTCGAGGGCGAGGCCGGTGGTATCACTCAGCACATTGGCGCTTACCAAGTCGAACGCGATGGTCACCACTTGACCTTCATCGACACACCCGGCCACGCGGCGTTCACCGCTATGCGAGCCCGCGGCGCCGCTTCGACCGACATTGTCATCTTGATGGTGGCGGCCGACGACGGCGTGATGCCTCAGACCATCGAAGCAATCAACCACGCCAAAGCCGCCGAGGTTCCGATCATTGTTGCGATCAACAAGATCGATCGAGCCAACGCCGATGTTCAAAAGGCCATTGCCGGAGTAGCCGAGCATGGTTTGGTTCCGGAGGCTTGGGGTGGCGAGACGATCTTCCAGGAGATTTCTGCGTTGCAGGATCTCGGTATCGACGAGCTTCTCGATCAAATCCTGCTGGTGGCCGAGGTCGAAGACCTACATGCCCCCGAAGCTGGTCGAGCCGGCGGTGTTGTGCTCGAAGCCAACCTCGACATCGGCCGGGGCCCGGTCGCCACGGTGCTTGTTCAGCGAGGCACCCTGAAGGTGGGCGACCCGTTGGTTGCCGGCGCAGCATGGGGCCGAGTCCGGGCCATGATCAACGATCGCGGCGAGAACGTCAAAGAGGCTGGCCCATCGACTCCGGTGCAGGTTCTCGGCCTCTCCGACGTTGCGGCCGCAGGCGACGAGTTTGTTGTTGCCCCAACCGAGAAGGTCGCGGGCCGTGTTGCCGACACTCGTGAGCACTGGCAACGTCAGTCGAGCCTGGGGCGCGAGGCCCACGCCTTGTCGGGCGGCGCCAAGCTCGAAGACATTTTCGAACAGATCCAGCGCGGCGAAGCGGCGACGCTCAACTTGGTCATCAAGACCGACATGAACGGCTCGCTCGAAGCAGTCACCGAAAGCTTGCGCAAGCTCGAACGCGACGAGGTCAAGGTGGGCTTTGTCCATCGTGGCGTCGGCGGGATCACCGAGAACGACATTCAGCTGGCGGCGGCGGCCAACGCCACGCTTATTGGGTTCAACGTTCGTCCCGATCGCAAGGCACGCGACCTCGCCGAGTACGAAGGCGTCGAGATCCGTTCTTACGAGATCATCTACAAGCTGCTCGAGGACATCGAAGATGCCATGGTCGGCTTGTTGGCTCCCGAGTTCGAGGAAATTGTCACCGGCGATGCCGAAGTGCGAGAGATCTTCAAGGTCCCTCGCATCGGGGCGATTGCTGGTTGTTACGTCCTCAACGGCGTGATCACTCGCAATTCCAAGGTGCGGTTCCTGCGTGAGGGGTCGATTATCTGGAAGGGCAAGGTCAACTCGCTGCGTCGCTTCAAGGACGATGCGAAGGAAGTTGCCGCTGGTTACGAGTGTGGTATCGGACTTTCCGATTTCCAGGACTTGCGGGCCGGCGACATCATCGAGACCTTCGAGGAGCGCGAAATCGCGCGCACGCTCGATTCCTGAACCGCTTGCTAGCTCCAACTTGTGAGGTGAGGCGATGGCTCGTCAACGTCGTCAGCACAACAACCGAAGTGGTCAGTCCGGTACTCGCATCGCCCGAGTAGGCGAACTCATCCGTCGCGTCGTAGCCGAAGAGCTCGAGGCGTTGGATGACGATCGCCTGTCGATGGTGTCCATCACTAGCGTCGACGTCGACCGGGATCTTCATCGAGCGGTTTTGTGGTTCACGTCGCTCGATCGCGATGACGATCCCGAAATCCTCGAAGCATTCGACGAGTACCGAGGTCGGTTGCGTCACGAAGTGAGCACCCAGACCCGTTTACGTCGGGCGCCCGAGCTTGATTTCCGGGCCGACATTACGTTGCGTTCGGCCGAGCGGATCGAGGAGCTGTTGCGCCAAGATCCGCGGCCAGCAGTAGACGACGGCTTCGACCACGATGGCGAAGAAGAGTAACAATCGTGGTCCGCACGGGGTTGTCGTCATCGACAAACCGGCCGGATGGACCAGCCACGATGTTGTCGCCAAGTCGCGGGGTGTGCTCGGCACTCGCAAAGTGGGGCACTCCGGCACGCTCGACCCCGACGCCACCGGCGTGTTGGTCCTGGGCGTTGGGAACGCCACACGGTTGTTGCGATACCTGACGCCTTTGCCCAAGTCATACCAAGGCGAGATCGTCCTCGGTACCGAGACTTCGACCCTTGACGCCAGCGGTGAGGTCACTGCGACTCACGACATGACGGGTATTGCCGCCGCCGATGTAGAGGCTGCTGCGGCGGCGCTTACCGGCGAATTGATGCAAATCCCGCCGATGGTTTCGGCCATCAAGATTGACGGCAAGCGGCTGCACCAACTGGCTCGCGAAGGCATCGAGGTAGAGCGTCCGCCGCGACCGGTTACGGTGACCCGCTTCGACATCGAGCCCGGGTCCGACTCAAATGTGTGGCGCTGCTCGGTGGATTGTTCGTCCGGGACCTATGTCCGTTCGTTGGCTGCCGACCTCGGGACGGCGCTCGGTGGCGGAGCTCACTTGCGGGCTTTGCGACGCACCTCGGTTGGGGGATTCTCGCTGAGCGACGCCGGAACCATCGAGAACCCGACCTTGCTGCCGATCGAGGCCGCGGTTGGTCACCTCGAATCCGCGGCCGTCGACGAGCCGACCGCGGTGGCCGTCGGCCATGGTCGGTTGCTGTCGATCGATGCGCTGGGCGTTGTCGGGCCAGGTCCGTGGGCGGTGCTTGGTGACACCGGCCAACTGCTCGCGGTTTACGAGGCTCACAAGGGGGCTTCCAAGCCGGCGTTGGTGATCCCGACGAACGTGATTCGGCCTGATGGCGGTAGCGTCTCACCTAGCTGACTTTTTGCGATTGAGTGTCATGGAACTTCTGCACGACCGACAAGATCATTTGCCCGACGGCATCGCGGTCGCGTCCACTATCGGGGTCTTTGATGGCGTTCATGTGGGTCACCAGGAGGTGTTTCGTCAGGTTCGTGCGGTGGCCGGCCGTCTAGGGGTCGCGTCCGCCGTTGTCACCTTCGATACCCATCCGGCCTACATCGTTCGACCCGAGAGCGCACCGCGCCTTCTCACCACGCTCGACCAAAAGCTCGAGCTCATCGAGCAACAGGGCATCGATTTCGCGTACGTGATCACTTTCGACCGAGATCGGTCCGAGACCAGTCCCGATGTCTTTGTCGAAGAGGTTTTTGTATCGGCCCTTCATGCTCGGGCGATTATCGTGGGCGAAGACTTCCATTTCGGCGCTGGGCGGCTCGGAAACGTTGATGGTCTCGCGACGATCGGTGAGCAGTGGGGTTTCGAAGTCCACCCGCTCGAACTCGTCTGGCACTCCGACGAAGCCCGCGAGCCGGTCTCCTCAACAAAGGTCCGCCGGGCTCTGGCCGGAGGTGATGTCTCTCGGGCCAAAGCAATGCTCGGTCGGGCCTATGAGGTTCGGGGCACGGTCGAAGGTGGTGACCAAAGAGGTCGTCAGATCGGTTTCCCGACCGCCAACATCCCAGTACCGAAGGTTATGGCTTGGCCCGCCGACGCGGTTTACGCCGGTTGGTGCACCCGCGCCGACGGTTCTCGGCACGCGTGTGCGATCAACATTGGTCGTCGTCCGACGTTTTACGAGCATGCCGAGCAATCGCTGTTGGAGGCGCATCTCATTGATTTTGATGGCGACCTGTACGGCGAAGAAGTCCGGGTTTCGTTCGAGGCGTTCTTGAGAAGCGAGCGCAAGTTCGACGGGATCGATCAATTGCAGGCTCAACTCAAAGCCGATGTCGACGATGCCCGTACGGTGTTAGGGGTCGACTCGTGATCTTGGCGACCGAGGCAGGGATTTGAGTTAGCTATGTTCACCGGACTTGTTGAAGAAGTGGGCACCGTTCGGTCGGTTACCCCTCAGGGCGAGGGTGCTCGTGTCGAGATAGAGGCATCCCTGGTGCTCGACGATGCCGCCATTGGCGCGTCGATCGCTGTCAACGGCTGCTGTTTGACCGTGGTGGACTTCGACGATCAATCCTGGGCTGCCGACGCGGTTCCAGAGACCCTCGATCGCACGAACTTGGGCCGACTGCAACCCGGCGATCCGGTGAACTTGGAACGCCCGTTGGCCGCCAACGGCCGCTATGGCGGCCACGTTGTGCAAGGTCACATAGATAGCACTACCGAGGTTTGCGCCATCGACGAGCTCGACGATGGATCCTTTCGCTACACGTTTTCGCTGCCTTCGGCGCTGGCGGCCATGGTGGTCGAGAAGGGTTCGATCGCTGTCGACGGCATCAGCCTTACCGTTGCCGCGGTAACGCCGACCACGTTCTCGATCGCGGTAATTCCTCACACTCATTCGGTGACATCGCTCGGCCACCGCGCCGTTGGCGACACCGTAAACATCGAGGCCGATGTCTTGGCCAAATATGTCGAACGGCTCGTTCGGCCAACCCTGTAAGCGCCGGCCCAGATCGGATTCACGTGACCTTGTTCAACCCCATATCCGAAGCGGTCGAGGCCATTGGCCGCGGCGAGTTCATTGTGGTGCTCGACGACGAGACCGAGACGAACGACGGCGTCCTGATCGGGGCCGCGAGCCTGATTACCGCCGAGCGGCTGAACTGGATGGTGCATCGAACCAGTGGTGTGCTCGGCGCGCCGATGGCCGAGGAGCGCGCTCAGTCGCTCGATCTGCCGCTGATGGTCGCCGGCTCCGACAGCGAAGATCGCAGCGCATACACGGTGTCGGTCGATTTGATTGACGGAAACTCCACTGGCGTCTCGCCGGCCGAACGGGCCCGCACCCTTGTGGCTTTGGCCACGGGCGGACATCGGGCCGATTCGTTCGCCCGGCCCGGTCACGTCTTCCCCTTGCGTGCCCGCAACGGCGGGGTGCTCAAGCGGGCTGGTCACACCGAGGCGGCCGTTGATCTCTGCGCTCTGGCCGGTCTCCCCAGAGTCGGGGTGATGTCCGAACTCATTTCCGACGATGGCGAAGTTCTCGACCTCGCTGAGAGCCGGGCGTTTGCCGACGAACACGGATTGGTGATGGTGTCGATCGCCGATCTGGTCCGTCATCGGCGCCAGAGCGAGATTCTGGTGCAGCATTTTGCAGCGGCCCGTTTGCCAACTACCTACGGCGAGTTCATGGCTCACGCCTATCGTTCGGTGGTCGACGGCGAAGAGCATGTCGCTTACGTAATGGGTGATGTCGAAGGGGGCGAGCCTCCGTTGGTGCGGGTGCACAGCGAATGCCTCACCGGCGACATTTTGGCTTCGATCCGCTGCGACTGCGGCCCTCAGCTTCAACTGGCTCTGCAGATGATCGCCGACGAGGGACGAGGCGTGTTGATCTATCTTCGTGGCCACGAAGGTCGCGGAATTGGTATCGGCCACAAAATGCGGGCCTACGCGCTGCAAGACGATGGCCTCGACACGGTCGACGCCAACTCCGCTCAGGGGTTGCCGGTCGATTCTCGTGAGTACGGGGTGGGCGCCAACATGCTGGCCGACTTGGGCGTCACACGGATGCGGATCATGACCAATAACCCCGCCAAACTCACTGGGCTCGACGGCTACGGCCTCGAGATCGTCGAACGGGTACCGATCGAGATCGAATCCAACCCCGAGAATCTTCGCTATCTCGAAACCAAACGCACTCGTATGGGCCACACGCTGGGCGGCGCGGCCGACGGCGCTAGTTGACCAACGAGGCTTCCGGGGCTACCAGCGTGGTGGTTCGGTCCAGAGTCCACCGGTGATCGAAGCACCTATCCGACAGGCGTCCCGGAGACCACATGCCCCAGATTCCGCCCACGGCCGCGTGGGTGCGATCGTTCCAGCCGGCACAACTGGTGTCGGCAATTCGCCGAACAACTTGACGCACTCCCGACTCGTGGATGGCGTAGCCCGCCCATACGCCGGGATAGTCCTTGGTGGCCGAGACTTCGCTCAAGACCGCGCTGCCGTGGCGTCGGGTGCGGTTGCGGTGCGAATGGCCGCTCGAAATGAGCAGGTCGGGGTTAGTGGCCACGAGCTTTTCCAGCAACCGGTAGTTGTCGAAGCGCTGAACGCCCAGCGGCCAAAACCAGGGAAAGGGCTGTTGCTCGAGATGGTGATGGGTGAACAGCAGGGTCGGTTCTTCGTGGCGAACAGCGTCGACCAGTTCGTTCTTCCAGCGCTGCAAGCGGCCCCAGCTGTGGCCCGACACCGCCGAGTGAGCAGCAACGATGCGTGCTCCGGCGATATCCACCGCGTGCACCGGCGAGGGAAATAGACCGCGCGCCTGGAGCGCTTCGGTGGGGTCGACCGAATGGCGTTCGTTGACGGTGTCGTGATTGCCGGGCACCGCCATTACCGGGATGGTGACCTCGGCCAGCAGTTCGTCGAACATCTCCCATTCGCCGGCCCGACCTTCGTCGGTGATGTCGCCTTTGATGACGAGCAGCTCTGCTCCCCAGTCTTGGGCTTCTCGCACCGCGGCCTTGGCGCACCGCATCGCGTATGGCTGGGCCACCTTTGACGACTCCCGCATCGGCTTCAGCAAGCCGAAGCCGTCTTCGCCCAGGTGCAGATCGCTGATCGTGGCGACCTTGCTCAGGAGGCGATCATCGAGGGTTTGCAAGGTGGTGACGTTGCGTTGAGTGATGATGCGCCCGTCGATCAACACGTCGATTGGCGTGGTGGTGCCGGGCGGCAGGTCGTGGATATCGGCGGCGCCGGGCCGGTGGGCCGAGCCAAGCTGGATGAGCGGAGCCGACTGGTTTGAGCCGACTCGGACCGAGAGTTGTCCTTCGGGCAAACCTCGCCACGTCAGTTGAGCCGAGGTGTCCTCGACTGCGAAGACCTCGACTGTCGCCAATCGAGCGAAAGGGAAAATGGGGGCCACGGTGAACTATCGGTTGATGAGTGACATGGCGTGAGCCTTTGTCATTGGTGGCTACGAACCCAGGAGGTGTTCGGATATGACACTTCCTTGGCGGGCCTTCAGCCCCGCGTTGATTCGTTGGCGTTCGAGGTGCTGGTCGATCTGAAGGCCGGCCTGGGGGACGGGATGGGTGTTGATGAACAAGGAGGTGGCTTCCACCATGTCGGCATCGTCGAGAGCAGTAATTCCTGACAACATGCGGGTGATCGAGTTGCTCGGGTACCGATCGTTCAGCAGGTCCCAATTGTTGGTCACGAAATCCCATACCCGTCGCCCGGCCACCCGGTTGGTCAGGCCGCGGGCCAGCAGGAACGGCGCGTCTTGGGAGCGAATCTTTGCTTCGAAGATGTCGCCTAGGAGCTCCTCCACCAGTTCGACAAACGGGAAATCGGCGAGCGCTCGCAGGTTCCGCATCTCGGACTGAGGGTCAGCGGCGTTGCGCCAACGTTCGCGAATGATGTTGTAATCGTCGGCCCCTCCGTGGTGGGCAACAACGGTGAGGGCGGCGGCGGCGATCGACGGGTTGGGGTGATCGAGTCGCTCGCGGGCTGCGTCGATTGTTGTCTGGTCGGCGGCGATGGTTCCCATCAGCCGCATCAACGTGGCTCGCAACTCGTGGGTTCGGTCGCGGTCGTCGGAGTCGGGGTCGAAGCCCAGTTGCTGCAGGGCCGGGCCGGCAAGGGCGCGGAGCGAACGCTGCCAGTCGGGACGGGCCGATTCGGTTATCAGCCGGTCGAGGCCGTGCAGTCCGGTACTGAGGGCCTGCCACACGTTGAGGTCGGTTTCTCGGCTGAAGGTCGAGGCGAGCCGCCAATACTCGGTCGCGCTGATCCGACCCGCCACGGTAAGCGCCCATCCATCGTCGGCAATACCGTGGCGTTCGGTTGCGGTCTGGCCCGAGAAGCCTTGGGCCTCGAGTTGGGCGATGTGAAATTCGCCGATTTGGCTTCTGGTAAATCCGGTGGCTCCGCCGTTTAGCGTGGCCGGCATCGACGTGATGCCGGTGATTAGCGCCGAACGCTCGGTCAACAAAACTCGTCGATCGGAGTTCTTGTCGCGGATGCGTAACGGAACCGACCACGAGCGGTCGTCGGCCGCGCTCGGGTCGAGCGTGAACTGCTCTTGGGTCACGCGCAGGCCATGCGGTGTCAGGTCCATAGCGATCACCGGGTAGCCGCCCTGAAAGATCCAGTCGTGCATCATTGATCGCACCGGCACGCCGCTGATCGTCTCGAGCGAATCCCACAAGTCGCTTGTTTCGGTGTTTGCGTACGCGTGGGCCGCGAGATAGTGGCGCACGCCGTCTCGAAATACGTCGGCGCCCAGATACTGCTCGAGCATGCGGACAACTGATGCCCCCTTTTCGTAGGTGAGCAGATCGAACATGCCCTCGGCGTCCTCGGCGGTGACCACCGGGTACTCGATTGGTCGGGTCGTGGCCAACGAGTCGACATCAAACGCCGCCGAACGAGACCGGGCGAACGTATCCCAGACTTGCCAGTCGGGGCGGTAGGCGTCGGAGCACATCACTTCCATGAATGTGGCGAAGGCCTCGTTGAGCCAAATTCCTTCCCACCAACGCATCGTGACAAGGTCGCCGAACCACATATGGGCAAGTTCGTGATTGACGACGTCGGCGACTCGCTGGAGTTCGGGTTGGTTGGCCTCGTTTGGGTCGATCAACAACAACACGTCGCGAAAGGTGATGCACCCGAGGTTCTCCATGGCGCCGGCTGCGAAGTCGGGGATGGCGACGAGATCGACCTTGTCGGAAGGGTAGGCAATCGCGTAATAATCGGCGAAATACTCGAGGGCATGGACGGCCACGTCGAGAGCAAAGCCGGTGAGGTGGCCTTGCCCCGGCCGATGCACGACCCGAACAGGGATTCCTCCGGCGTCGACTGCTTCGGTGATTTCGAGCGGCCCGACGACAAAGGCCACGAGATAGGTCGACATCTTCATGGTGGGCGCGAATTCGACCCGGCGCCGCCCGTCGTCGAGCATTACCGAATTGGTTTCGGCGGTGTTCGAGATCGCGACATGGTCGGCGTCGACAGTGAGTGTTGAGGTAAAGGTGGCCTTCCACTCGGGTTCGTCCCAACAGGGGAAGCACCGACGGGCATCGGTCGATTGGAACTGCGTCGTGGCGATGGTGTGAGTGACGCCTTCGTCGTCGGCGAAGGTCGAACGGTAGAAGCCATGCAGCAGGTCGTTCAAGATCCCGTCGAAAGACAATCGCACGACGGCGCTGCCCGGCGACAGTTTTTCGGTGGTGAGCAGGGTCAGACGCTCGGTGTCGCTGTCGAGATCGGCGGTCGGGCGGTGCACGCCGGCGTTGGTCTCGATGGTTGCGTCGGTTATGTCGAGTTCGGCTGAGTGCAGCACGATCTCTGAGGTTGCCTCGGTAATGTCGACGTCTATCTCCACGGTGCCGCTGAATACCGCTTCGTCGATATCGGGTGATAGATCGACGCGATAAGCGTTGGGCACAACGTGGCGAGGGAGGCGTGGATCAGTCGACATTCGGGCTCCGGAAGGGTGAGAATCGAGGTGACCCCGAGGCTAGCCAGTCCCCAGACCGCAACAGGACCGTAAGACGAACGACACCCATGTAATGCCCAGATGGGTTTTACTTGAGTCAGCGAATAGCGACCAGCAAGGGCGGCGAGTCATGAGCGAAGACACCTACGACATCAACGCTGAGACCAACGAGTGGTTCGAGTGGCCAGCGTCTGACCCCGATATTGACGACGAGGCGTTCGCCGAAGCAATCGCTTCGGGTCGCGAGTTTCACGAAGCGGCCTAAAGCCATACGGGCCGCGTGAGGGTCCGGTAACCTCAGCGCGTCCTGTTCCGTCCCTGGAGTACGTGTGCGCGCCAATCCTGATTTGCCTCTCGACGTTGTCGGAGTTGGCAATGCAATAGTTGATGTCATCGCGGCCGTGCCCGACGAGTTCATTGATGACAATGGTCTCGTTCGTGGGGCAATGACTCTGATCGACGCCGAGCGGGCGACTTCGCTTTATGCGTCGATGCCGCCGGGCATCGAGTCGTCGGGCGGGTCGGCGGCCAATACGGTTGCGGGAGTCGCCAGCTTTGGCGGACGGGCATCGTTCATTGGCAAGGTGCGCGACGATCAACTGGGCGAGGTTTTTGCCCATGACATGCAGGCGACTGGTGTCGAGTTCTCCGTGCCGCGGTCACCAACGGGCGAGCAGACTGCTCGCTGCTTGGTCAACGTGACCCCCGACGCCGAGCGCACCATGAACACGTTCCTTGGCATCTCCGCCTTCCTCAATCCGGACGATGTCGATGCTGGTTTGGTCGAGTCCGCCGCCATCACCTATTGCGAGGGTTACCTCTGGGATCGCGACGAGGCCAAGGACGCGATCCGCCACGCCATGAACATTGCTTCGGACGCCGGTCGAATTGTGTCGCTTACTTTGAGCGACTCGTTCTGCGTAGATCGACACCGCGCCGAATGGCTCGACTTGCTCGAAGATCGTGTCGATCTGGTGTTCGCCAACGAAGCCGAGGTTTGTTCGCTGTTCGAAGTCGAAGACTTCGACGACGCGGCGGGCCAGATCGGCGCCATGGTTCAAACGGTTGCGCTCACCCGATCGGACGCGGGGTCGGTCGTGTTGTCGAGCGGCGAGCGCGTCGACGTGCCGGCCGCGTCTGTTGCCACGGTGGTCGATGCCACCGGCGCGGGCGACCTCTACGCGTCTGGTTTCCTTTATGGCTTGGCTACTGGTGCTTCACCTCAACGGTGCGCCGAACTGGGCAGCATCGCCGCGGCCGAGGTCATTTCGCATCTAGGGGCCAGGCCAGTTGTCGACTTAGCTTCGCTGCTCTAGACGCCAGCGACCACGGCACCCAAGAGTCCGCGACGTTGCACCGTCGATAATAACCGTTATCATCACGCCATGATTGTCGCCGCTGGTCACGAATCGTTGCAGAGCGCCGAATACCGCGCTCTCACCGATCGACTCTTGGGCGCCGCTATCGAGGTGTTCACCGAGCGAGGTCTCGAGAAGGCCGGCGTTGCGGCTATTGCCCGGCGCGCCGGAGTCACTACTGGTGCTATCTACTCGCGGTGGGAAGGAAAGCAAGAGCTTCTCCTCGATGCCCTCGATGTAGTTATGGTCGCTCAGTTGGCCCACCTGATTGCCGCGCCAGCCGACGCGTCGGCAGCCGACGTGCTGGGGTCGCTCGGAGCCGACCTCACCACGCGCGAACCAACAAGCGATGCCCTGTTGCTCGAGGCGATAGCGACCGCTCGCCGCGATCCCGAGTTCCGCACCGTCTTCACGGCCCGCATGGCCGAGCAAGAGTTGCATCTGCACTCCTTGATCGAAGGTGGCAAAGCGGCCGGCGTGGTCGATCCCGCGTTATCAACGGCGGCCATCGTCGCTCTTTGTCACGCGATATCGCTTGGCTTCATGGTCATGGCGGGCCTTGAGAAGCCTCTTGCTCCCGCCGATGAGTGGAACACGCTCATGCATCGGCTCATCACCGCAGCCCGACCCGAACTCACCGAATCGCCTGCCGAGGGCGAATCTTCCGCAAAGGAACAAATCTGATGACTGTGACCGACCAGAACCAATCCGGCTACGGCGATGCCAACGATGTCGAGCGCATCATGGAAATCGCCCAGGCCAACACCAACCCCGAAGAAGTAATCCACGTTGTGCAAGACAACGCCGACGCCATCTTCACTTGGAACTACGGCAAAGGCGAGCGGGCCAAGCTCGACAAGTTGTACGAAAAGGCCAAGACGTCGCAGTGGAACGGCACCACCGACCTCGACTGGTCGATCGATGTTGACCCGACGCAGGTGCTCGACCTGAAGGCCGAACTCGCGATGAATCCCGACTTTGCCGAAGACCGCAGTTCACCGGTTTACAACTGGGGCGAAAAGGAGTGGGAAGAGTTCAGCGTGCAGTCGATGAAGTGGCGCCTCAGCCAGTTCATGCACGGCGAACAAGGTGCGCTCTTGTGCACCGCCAAGATTGTCGAAACGGTGCCGTGGATCGACGCCAAGTACTACGCCGCAACCCAGACCATCGACGAAGCTCGCCATGTCGAGGTGTTTGCTCGTTACCTCGAAGAGAAGCTCGAGGGTGGTTACGCCGTCAACCCGCACCTACGGCTGTTGCTCGACGACATCATCAACGATTCGCAATGGGACATGACCTATCTCGGGATGCAGATCATGGTCGAAGGCCTGGCCCTCGCGGCGTTTGGCTTCATGCACGATCTCACCGAAGAGCCGCTGCTCAAGAAGCTTCTCCGCTACGTAATGAGCGACGAAGCCCGCCACGTTGCGTTCGGGGTGCTCAGCCTCCAGGAGGTGTACCAGGACATGACTCTGGCCGAGATTCAGTATCGCCAAGAGTTCGCCTTCGAGGCGGCCTTGCGGATGCGTGACCGGTTCTTGCAACAAGAAGTCTGGGAATACATGGGTGTCGACTCGCGCGAGATGTGCACCCGGCTGCTCAACGTCCCCGAGGAGAGCAAAGTTTTCCAACGAATGTTGTTCTCCAAGATCGTGCCGAATTGTCGCAAACTTGGTCTGCTCGACGCCGGCGAAGGTTGGCTACGAGAGAAGTTCACCGAGATTGGTGTGATCGAGTTCGAGCACATGCAAGACACCGGCGCCGAATTCATCGACTACGACCTCAACGAAGACAACTTCGAGGGCAAATCGGCCGAGATGCACTCCGCTGCGGCGACCGCGGCAATGGGCGGCGAGGGCGCCTGAGGGGTACTAGTCCGTGGCGATATCGGCGTTGCGGGCGGCAACGACTTGGTCGATGCGGGCCGATACCTCGGGCAGCTCCGAAGTCATCTCTTCGAAATCCCACGGCATCATCCACGCGATGTCGACGCGTGTTTTGGCGTTGACGCGGGCGTTGCGTCGTTTGCCGCCGAGCAGGCCCATCTCGCCAAAGAACTCGCCGGGTCCCAAGTCGGCCACATGTTTGAAATCGCGGTAAACCTCGACTTCGCCGGCTAGGACCACAAAGAACCGGTAAGCAAAGTCGTCTTGTTTGGCCAGACTGCTGCCGGCAAGCATTTCGGCGATCTGAAATTTTGAGGCGCACCGTTCGAGTTTTTCGAGGGCTATACCTTCGAATAGCGGCAAGGCCGCTAGTTGCTTGCTGTCCATAGATCTGTCTCCGCGTGAACTGGAATCGTCGAAACGGCACACTAGCTGACTGAGCTGACCGGTAACGAGCTGCGCGGGGTCAGTTCTCGCTCAGCCTCACGTCGCCGAACCGCACGAGAGTGGCGGCGATCCAGCCCCCGAGCTCGCCGAAGTGCGAGTCGAGGCTGGCCCCGTCGACCAGACTGTCTTCGTCGAGTTCGTAGGAGCCTTCGTAACTGACCTCGATTGCGTATTCGGGGTCGCTGAGGTCGGCGCCGTAGATCGACTCGACCGTTGGTCCGCTACGCGTGAGCCGAGTTTCTCCGATCGGTGGCGAATCCATCGGTAGCGCCGCTACGACGGTTGCCGGATCGGGGGTCGCGGTCAGCCGTTGGCGGCGAAACACGATCTCGATCTCGATGCGGGGCGGCTCTGACAGTTCCTCATCGACGTACCAATTGCGGTACGCGGTTTGCGACCATGTGGGCCAAGCGCAGGTGATGTCGGCTTGTACCCGTGGCGGCGTGCCCTCGCCGGGAAGACCGTAGGACGTCTGCCACATCAGATCGCCGAGCAACACCTCGCTCTGGAAGCGCTCTTCGAAGGCCTGGCGTTCTAGCCGGGCCCGTTCGAACGCGTCGCGCAGCGCCCCGATGGCGTCGGTGAATACGTGGTCAAGCATTGCCCGAGAGGCTAGTAGCCCGCATCGACATCGACTGTGCCCACCAGCGGCTCGTGGCCGATCCAGCGCCGAACGTTGTCTCGCACCCGGTCGGCGATCAGCGGCAGACCCATCTGAGGGGTGTTGCCGACATGAGGCGTGATCAAGCAATTGTCGAGTGACCAAAGGGCATGGCCGTCGGGCAGTGGCTCGGGATCGGTGACGTCGAGCACCGCGCCGGCAATTTCTCCGGATCGCAGCGCCGCGACCAAGTCGTTGGTGACCACATGGCCACCGCGGCCGACATTACAAAGCCAGGCGTCGGTTTTCATGGCTTTGAGTGTGGTCTCGTTGATGATGCCGCGGGTTTCGTCGGTGAGGGCCAGCGCCACGATCACCGCGTCGGCATCGCCAACCGCTGCATGTAGCTGATCCAAAGCGGTGATGCGAGCTGCGCCTGGCAACGAGGTCGGAGAGCGGCGAACAACAGTGACCTCGCAGCCCCACGGCTCGAGCAACGCCAGCAGCGATTGGGTGATGCCGCCACCGCCGAGGACGGTGAGCTTGGCGCCGAGCAGGTTGCGGCCCTCCTGGCGAGGCCAACTAGAGGCCCTCGCGTAGCGAGGAATATCCCGGAACGCTGCGAGCAACGCGGTGACGATCCACTCCGCGACCGGAGGGGCGTAGATGCCCTTGCCACACGTCCACAGATGCGACTTTTCGAGGTGTTGCACGAACGTTTCGATACCGGCGTAGGGGAGTTGGATCCACTCGACGTTGGCACCGTTGGCGATCAGCGACGGGAAACTGTCGGCGGCGGCCGGATCGGCAAAAATTAGCGCGCTGGCCTCGTTGATCGGCGCGACAACGCCGCCGGCCTGCTCAACTGCTTCAACCAAGACTTCGTGCATCTCGGGCCGGGTGGCCGGCTCGACGGCAATATGGCGGCGGTCGACCATCTAGTCGACTCCGTACTGGCGATCCCCGGCATCGCCCAGGCCGGGGAGAATGAACCCCACATCGTTGAGCCGCTCCTCGAGCGACGCCGTAACGACACGGGCGACACGCCCCGATGACCGAATTGCTTCGATTCCTTCAGGGGCCGCCAGCACGCAAACGATGGTGATTTCGCCCGCGCCGGCGGCTTCGAGGTGATCGCAGGCATCGAGGGCCGAGCCGCCAGTGGCCAGCATTGGGTCGAGCAAGACGACCGGATCTCCATCGAGGGGCGGCAGCGTATTCATGTAGGTGGTGGCCTTGAGAGTTCCTTCGTCGCGTCGAAGACCAAGGAAGCCTGTGTCGGCCGAGGGCAGCATTTCGAGCGCAGCCGCAAGCATGCCCAACCCGGCCCGCAGAATGGGTACCAAGACCGGGATCGTGTCGAGCTTCGACCCCGGAGCGGGGCCCATCGGCGTGTCGACGGTTACCGCGGTACTGCGATGCTGTCTCATCGACTCGTAAAGCAACAACGAACTGATCTGACCCAACAAGACCCGGAATTGGGCCGGGCCGGTCGAGGAGTCGCGTAGGCGGGTCAGCCGGTCGGCGATGATGGGATGGTTAACGACGTCGAACTGCACACCGTGAGCATGCCATGCCCGGCGATGGGTCCGAAAACCTAGGAGCGAACAACTTCGAGGTAGGCCGACGGATCGAATAGCCCGCCCGCAAGGGCTCTGACATTCGCCCTCGTTACTTGGGCGAGAAGCGGGTTGCGGTTGTCGAGGGTGAGCCCCGGGGCATTGGGGTCGCGCACCGCCGCGAGGTTGCCGTTGAGGAAATCGCCGTTGTTCAAGAAGCGGAATTCGTCAACCAGAACCGCAACAATGCGGTCGAACTCCTCAGCAGTCGGGCCGTTGGCGGCGAGGTCGGCGATTTCGCCAAGGGTTCGGGTCCGGATCTCGTCGATGCGGGTGGGGTCGCCGTCGATCGCCACCAAGAGTTGCATGCGCTGGTCGGGGATCAGGTCGGGAGAAATCGAAGCGAATCCGCCGTAGGCCGCGCCGAGTTCCTCTCGGATCGAATCTCTAATCCGGCCGCTGATTATCGCCTCGAGAACCCGGGCGGTAGCTGCGTCGGCCGAACTCCACGACCTTTCGGCCGCCCACTGCATCACCAAACCGCCGTTGGCGGTTCCTTCGGACAACGAAATTGGGCGCGTACGTACGCTGGTCGGAGGAGCTGGCAGGGTATCGACGAACGTGTCGGCCCGGCCGGCCGGCAGAGTACCGATGTAGGTAGCCGCGAGTTGGGCGATCAAATCGATGTCGATGTCGCCCGCCACCGACACAACGAGGTCGTCGACTTTGCCGAGTCGAGAGAGATACAGATCGAGCAGTGATTCGGAGGTAGCAGTAGCCAGCTGATCAACCGACGCGACCCAGTTGGTTGAGTCGGCGTCGTAAAGCAATTCGAACAGGGCCAGATTGGCTTGAAGGTCGCTATCGCTTTGCGACGCCTGAAGCAGGACGTTGGCTTGGGCCAGAGCGCTGCTCAACGCCGGCCCGTCCACACGCGGCTTGGTCACCAGGAGGTACAGCAGCTGAAACATCGTCTCGACGTCGGTGGCATCGGCCGAACCGCTGAAACCTTCGGTTTCGGTATCTATCCATGGGTGCAGCTCAACGGTTTGGTCGGCCAACAGCTGGCTGAGCTGAGCGGCCGAGAGATCGCCAAGGCCGGACTGCGACACCGCGTCGACTGCGACCGCGGCCAGGGCAACCTGATCTGGCGGCAGTAGCGAGGTCCCCCCGAGGCTTTCGGCTTGTACCAACACCGTGCCCTCTTGGATCTGGGACTCCTGGAAGACGACGGTTGTGCCATTGTCGAAGCGCCAGCTGGTGATGGTGCCGTTGGGGGAGTCGACCTCCCTTGTGGCGCTTGGCTCGGTGGGTGAGGGCGCGGTCATCAGCTTGTCGACCGGGGGCCCACCGTCGGCCGGGATGATTGGCTCGGGGGAAGTGGCTGCGGCTGTGAGTTCTTCGACCGACGGCAACGCCGCATCGTCGGCTCCGATAGCCACGATGATCGGCCCGTTCGAAGCGAATTGCTGCGCCCAATGAACGTTCAGGTCTTCGACGCTGACACGATCGAGATAGGTCCTCTCTCGTTGGATCGCAGTGGCTGGAGCTTCGCCGCCATCGCCAGTAAGAAAAAACGAGACGTACGACTCGGCGTACTCGGCGTCTTGGGTGGAGTCAATCGATGACTCCCACGTGTCGAGGCTGGCCCGTTCGGTCGCGAGGGCCTCGTCGAACTCGGCTGGAGTGAATCCGCGGTCGGCGACACCCTTGAGCACTCCCAGATACTCGCCGACCGACTCTGCGAGATCGGAGCTGCGAAGGTTGGTGCCAAAGAAGTCCATGCCGCGGTTGAAGGCGAACGGGCTGAAACCTGGTTCGTGGTCGAGCAACAAGTCGCCGCCGAAGTAAGCGGTCTGGAGGCGCCGAGTGAGCATGGTGGACACCATGAGATCTCGTGTGAACGCTTCGGCGCCGGCGACGGTGCCGAGATCGCGTGATGGGCGACGCCAATCCATCGACACGTTGTCGACGACGTTGTCGGGGTGAGTGAAATGCGAGACAGTCGGTTCGGGGCTGGGTTCGACGACGATGTCGCGACGGTCCGGATGATCGTTGCCGCGCGGTTCGAACGCTTCGAACGACTCGATGACAAGATCTTCCATGTCGTCGAGACTGAGGTCACCGACCATCACGATCGCCATGTTGTCGGGGCGATACCAGCGGTCGTAGAAGGCCCGCAGCGCTGGCGCTTCGGTCGAATCGATCTTTTCGCCGGTGCCGATCACTTGGCGGTTCTCGTATTCGGTTCCGCGGCCGTAGATGGACTCGACCTCAGAGAAGATCAGACCATCGACGGACTCGCGACCTTGACGTCGTTCGTCGCGTACGACGCCGCGCTCGGCTTCGACATCGACCTCGGCCAGGGTCGCGGCCTGAGCCCACTGGGCCATCACGTCAACGGCGACCCGAACGGCGGTTGGGTCGGTGGCGTTGGCCTGCAGCGAGTAGACCGTCTCGTCGTAGGTGGTACGGGCGTTGGTGTCGGCACCGAACTCCATGCCCAGATCCTGCAAAGCCCGGTCGAGTTCGTTGCCCGGGTATTTTTCGGTGCCGTTGAACAACATGTGTTCGAGGAAGTGAGCAATGCCGTCTTCGGGGTCGACCTGCTGGGCCGACCCGGCGTTGACGACGAGCCTCAGGTCGACCGAACCCCCCGGCGAGTCGTTTTGGCGCAAGTAGTAGGTGAGGCCGTTGTCGAGCGTCCCGATACGAATCGCTGGGTCGACGGCGAGCGCCGCGGGCTGATCGTTGCCGGATGTATCGACCGTTACGTCGTCAGGGGGATTGTCGACGTTCTGCTCGGATACGCCGCCCGAACAAGCGCTGGCCAGAATCGCTACCGCCGCGAGCATGGTGCCCCACCGCCGCGGTGATCTGTTGCTCCAAAGAGTCATGTAGGGGAATCTAGATTGGTGGTCCCAGTTCCCACGCTTCGAGGGGCGCATATCCCGGTTTGATGACTTGTTCGATGATCTGAAGCCGTTGACGGAACGGTAAGAAACTCGACTTCATGGCGTTGACCGTGAGCCAGCGTAACCGGTCCCAGCCGTAGCCGAAGGCATCGACTAGGGCCATCATTTCGCTCGACATCGTGACCCCCGACATCAAACGATTGTCGGTGTTGACCGTGACTCGAAACCGAAGCTGGATGAGTTGGTCGATTGGGTGATCTTCGATGCGGTCGACGACGCCAGTGTTGACGTTGCTGGTGGGGCAGACCTCGAGAGGGATACGGGCGTCGCGTAGGTAGTGGCCGAGTCGGCCGAGCTGGCGTTCGCCGTCGGGGTCACGGTTCATGTCTTCGATGATGCGGATTCCGTGACCGAGTCGCTCGGCGCCGCAATATTGGATTGCTTTCCAGATCGAGCGTGGTCCGTAGGCCTCGCCGGCGTGGATCGTGACATGGAAGTTTTCGCGATGGCAGTACTGGAACGCCAGTAGATGATCGTCGGGCGGGAATCCGTCTTCGGGACCGGCAATGTCGAAACCAACAACGCCGTGGTCTCGGTGGCGTACCGCCGCCTGGGCGACCTCGAGGCCGCGGTCGAGATGGCGCATGGCCGAGCAGATCACCCTGATGGTGAGGTTGGTGCCGGCGGCTCCCGAAGTGAATCCAGCGAGCACGGCCTCGATAGCGTCGTCGAGGGTGAGTCCGCGCTCTGTGTGAAGTTCGGGGGCGAAACGAATCTCGGCGTAGACAACCCCATCGGCGGCGAGGTCTTCGGCGCACTCGCGGGCAACCCGTTCGATGGCGTCGCGGGTCTGCATGACCCCGACCGTGTGGGCGAACGTTTCGAGATAGAGGGTCAGGTCTTTGCGGTTGGCGCCCCGCAGCATCCACGTTGTGAGCTCTGCCGCGTCGGCGGTCGGAAGGTTGGCGTATCCGGTTTGGTCGGCAAGTTCGATGATGGTGTCGGGCCGCAACCCGCCATCGAGATGATCGTGCAACACGACCTTGGGGGCTCGGCGGATGCGCTCGAGAGTAGGTGACCCAACGTCTGGGCCGATATTGGTGCGTTCCATACGACAGGTTATCGCGCCCATTCGTGACGTCGGCAGTCAGCCACTAGCGTGGATTCGATGCAGATCCGGCGAGGGCCCCTCTCGATGCTCCTCGTGGCGGTGATGATTGCTTCGACGTTTCAGATCTTCGCGCTTGGGGTTCTGGCTTCGCCGATAATCGAGGATCTCGATATCAGCCGCACGACCCTCGGCATCATCGGAGCGGTAAATACCGGCGTCGGGGCTTTGACCGCTCCGTTCTCGGGCCGCCTTACCGATCGCATCGGGCCCCGATCGGCGGTCCTGATCGTGTTGACCCTCTCGGCGGTGGGCATGGTGATGATGTCGCTGGCCCATAGCCCGTTGGTTCTGCTGGCATCGGGGATCGTGTCCGGAGTTCCCCAAGGCTGGGGCAACCCGTCGACCAACGCCTTGATCGCGTCGGCGGTCGAACCAGGTCAGCGTGGAACGCTTACTGGCATCAAGCAGTCCGGCGTCACCTTCGCAATACTCGTAGCTGGGTTGGGCCTCCCTGCTTTCGAGCGGGCCAGTTCGTGGCAGGGCGCCTGTTCGGTGTTCGCCGGGTTGTTCATATTCCTGGTCATTGTTGCCGCGACCGCGCTTCCCCGCTCGGCTGCGACGGGGGCTCGAGCCGACGACGAAGTGGCCAAGCCGTCACCGTCGGAGCCTTTGCCCCCCTTCATCATCCGACTGGGGATCTTTGCGTTTGTGATGGGTCTGGCCAGTGGGTCGATAGGACGATTTCTTGCGTTGTTTGCCGAAGAAGCGCTCGGGTACAGCCTGTCGACCGCCGGGCTGGCCGTGGGCTTGTCCGGACTGCTTGGTATGGGATTTCGGATTGCCGCCGCTCGGGCCGCCGAGAATCGAATCCCTCCGCCCAAGTTGCTCGTAAGGCTCGCTCTCGTAGGCGTCGCGTCGTCGACTCTGCTGGCTCTCTCGACCGTTGTTGGCGCGTGGCTCCTGTGGCCGGCCGTCGTGCTGTACGCACTTGGACACACGGCGTGGAACGCAGTGGCCAACTTGACCATCATCATGACGGTCCCGACTCATCAAGCCGGACGGGCATCGGGAATAATCATTTTCGGGTTCTTGCTCGGTTTGAGTCTGGCCAGCCCCGGAACGGGCGCCATCGTCGATGCCACCGGCAACTACGCCTACGCGTGGTGGGCCAGCGCGGCTCTTGCGTTCGGAGCGGCGGTGTTGTTGTCGCGATCGGTAGGCGAACCCAAGGCTGCGACCTAGACCGGAAGCCGCAGCATGGGCCGAAGCGCGACGTTTGGTGCGAACTCGACTGTTGCTATCTGTTCAAATCCGTGTCGGGCGTAGAGGCCGACACTGCGACTGGTTGATGCTTCGAGGTAGGCCGGGATCTGCTCGGCGTCACACACGCGAAGCACCCGTTCGAGAAGTTTCGACCCTGCCCCTTGGCCGCGAGCCCGACTTCGGGCGCCGATGAGGTGAAGGTAGAAGTGCGGCTCCTCGGGATGCCAATCGGCGAGCTCGACGAACGCCGGAAACGATGCCTCGAGCCGTTCGTCGATTCCGTGGTGGCCGAACGCTTCTCGTAGCGCCCCGGTGTCGGCGCTGACACCGGGAGGGGTCCACAGCGCGGCGGCGTCGGCGTCGATCATGTAGGTGTGGCCGTGCCCGAGGTAGCTATCGGCCTCGGCTTCCATACATGCCCGGATTGCGGCCGGGGTGGCGAATCCGGGCCGAGCCGGATCTTCGAGGTGGTGGGCAAATATCGGGTCGTCGATAAAGGCGTCGATCAGGATTTCGATGAGGGTGTCTCGGTCGTCGGGCTGAGCGTGCCGAGTCGTTCGAGTCACAAAAACCCGTGTAGCGGCATCTCGGCTGGTCGCTGTATCCAGTTGTCGGCGAGGTAGTCGGTCGCCCCATCGATCACGTGCAGCGTGTAGGCGTGGCGGCTCGTGGCCGAGCGGTTGGGGCCACTCCAGTGAGGCAAAGATCCGTGCAACAGGACCAGCGTCCCGGCTTTGGCTTCGATCGCCACGAGATCGGCCTCGGGGTAGGGCGACTTATCGAGTACATCGGTGACTGTTCCGCCCGACCCATCGAGACGGAATCGAGACTTCACGGCGATGCGGTGACCGCCGGGAATGGCCCACAAACATCCGTTGTCAATCGTGGCGTCTTCGATGGCCACCCAGAACCCAACAACCGATTGCGGTTCGGTCCACAAGAAGGTGTGATCGCAGTGACTGACAACTTCGCCGCCAATGCCGGGCTGCTTGAAGATGTACATCGACTGGAGCAGCTTGGGATCGACAAACCCGATGTCAGCAGCCAATTCGGCCATTTGCGGCAACCGAGAGAATTCGCTGAAAACCGGGTCGAGGTCGTGCATGGCATGACCCAGTTTGTTGATCGCGAGCGGCAGGGGAACGGTGAGCTCACCATCTTGGATGGCGCCGTCTTCGAAAAACCACCGCACCTTGTCGCCAGAGCCCAGAAACCACTCGTCTTGAGCGTGGCTGCGTTCGGTGGTCGAAAACACCGTGGGCGAACCCTGTTGGCTCAGATCGATCTGGTCGAGCAAATCGACCACATGGGCCTTGAGAGCACCGCACTGCTCGGATGTCACGAAATCGTCGATGACCAAGAAGCCATCACGGTCCCATGCCGCGAGCTGCTCAGTAGTGAGCATTGGTTAGGTCTCGCCCTTTCGGTAGGTCTGACCATCGGCCGCCGGCATTCGAAGCCTCTGACTGAAGAACGTGAGAACCAACAACACGATGATGAACGGCAAGATGCTGATGAACCATTTGTCGACGATCTCGCTGTTGAAGAACCATATGAGGCTCGCCGATCCAATGACCGCGGCCAGGATCATGTCGGTGAATTTCTGCTTGCGATACGAGAGCACCGAGATCACGTAGAGCGCGGCGCCTGATATGAGCAGCAGGGCATGAGACGAATCGCCATCGAGATCCTTGAAGCCCAAAGCTCGGGGGTAGGCAAACAACAAAGCGCCGGCCATTACCCCCGCCGGCCGCCAGTTGCCGATGATCAGCGCCGCCAGACCGATGAACCCTTGGTTGTTGGTTGAGCCTTCTTGGTAGATGCCGCCCAGCTCGGGGGTCGCGATGAACGCGCCGCCGAAGCCGGCCAAGGCCCCGCTGAGGATAACGCCGGCGTACTTGTAGGCATAGATGTTGATGCCTTGGGACTCGCCGGCCTGGGGGTGTTCGCCGGCGATGCGGAGTCGCAGCCCAAAGCGGGTGCGCCACAGGACCCACGCGCTGAGCGGCACCATGGAATACGCGATGATCGTAAAGATGCTTACCGAGGTGGTTATGCCATGGGCCACATCGGCGATCTCGCCTATGAGCGGCCAGTCTTTGTCGACCAGCCAACCAAGGAAATCGGGCGAGTCCCAGCCAAATAGGCTCCCTCCGGCCAAGATCGGGAACGTGAACTTGCCCGCAGAGTCGAGTCCGGGCGATTGGGTGATGGATCCACCGTCGTAGCCGTCGAAGATCTCCAACGACAAGAACCGGGTGACAGCCGGCGCGGCGATCAAGATCGCGACGCCGCTGATGATGTGGTCAACGCCAAAAGTAACGGTGGCGAGGGCGTGCACGAGCGCACCGAGAGCGCCGCCGATTATGCCAATGAGCAGCCCGGCCCATGGGCCGTAGTTGATGGTGCCCCATGCGCCGAACCACATCCCGAGGATCATCATTCCTTCGAGACCGATGTTGACCACCCCGGCCCGTTCGGCGAACAGCCCGCCGAGGCCGGCCAGCATGATGGGCACGGCCCACCGCAGCATGGCTCCCGAAGTAGCGGCATCGGTGAGTTTGTCGGTGTCGGTGATCCATTGAACAACCGCGAGAACGGTGATCCCGGCCGCGGTCAGCGCCATCCAACGAACCGGTGTGGGGAGTTTGTCGAGGGGGTTCATTCGCTTGCCTCCGCTAGGCGGGCCGCCGCTCGGGCCGCTTCCTCTTTGACTTGTATTCGTCGGACGACTTCGTAACCGATAACGACGGTCAACAAGATGACTCCGCGCATGATGTCGATGATTTCCTTCGGGGCTGCCCCGCTGGTTTGCAAGATGTCCGATGAGGCGTCGAGGAACGCCCACAGCAAGGCGCCTACTGCGATCCCGGCGGGATGATTGCGTCCCAAGAGGGCAATGCCGATGCCGTTGAAGCCAAGCCCGCCGACGAAGTTGGGGTTGTAGCGGCCCTTGGCCATGATTTCGGAGATTCCGACGAGTCCGGCAATGCCACCCGACATGAACATGGCCGTGAGAGCCATACGGCGGGGCGGAACCCCACCGGCTCGTGCCGCTAACGGGTTCCCGCCGCTGGCCCGGAGGTTGTAGCCAAACACGGTGCGGTTCAAGAGCACGTGGTAAGCGATTCCGACGATGATGGCCAGGATCAGGACGCCGGTAAGTTCACGGGCCCCTTTGAGATCACGGATCATTTCGGGCAGCCATGTCAGGTTGGGCAGAATCCCCGAATCGTCGATGGGTTCGGTGCCGATGCCGACGACGGCGATGTCGCCACCGGCCTGCCAGCGCCGCACGAGCCAAGCAATGATCCCGAGGGCGATGCCGTTGAGCATGATCGTGCCGATGACCTCGTTGACCCCGCGGTGCGTGTACATCACGCCGGCGAGTCCGGCCCAGCCGGCACCGACCGTCATGGCCACCAGAAGGATCAGCGCGATGTGGAGCGGCGCGGGCAGTGCGACGGCCCCGCCGACGTAGGCGGCGAAGATCGCGGCCATGCGGTATTGACCCTCGACGCCGATGTTGAAGAGGTTCATTTTGAAGCCGATGGCGGCCGCCACCCCGGAGATGTACAACGGCGTCGCCCGGTTGAGCATGCTTACTTGCGTCTCGAGTTTGCTGGCGTGACCCATCATGTCGCTCAGGGCTTCGAACGGGTTGCTGCCGGAGATCACCAGCACGATGGCGCTGGCGACAACCGAGAACAAGAAGGCGCCGAGTGGGGCCGCCAACGACATGTAGCGCTCGCGGCGCTTGGCCGCGGCGATGTCGGCGTCGGCGGTCGAGGCTGGTGGAGTGGCGGTGTCGGTCACGATTCGTCTCCATTGTCGGTGGTGGCCACACTTGCGCCGGTCATGTAGCTGCCGAGTTCTCGGGGTGTGATGGTCTCGGGGTCGAGGGTGGCGACCAACTGACCCTTGTACATGACGACGATCGTGTCGGAAAGGCCGATCAGTTCGTCGAGGTCGGCCGAGATCAGCAGGGTCGCCATACCCGCGGCTCGAGCTTGGCGGATGTCGTCCCATACGGCCGCTTGGGCCCCGACATCGATTCCTCGCGTCGGGTGGCTGGCGATCAAGAGGTTTGGTTCTGACGACATTTCGCGCCCGATGATGAGCTTTTGCTGGTTGCCGCCCGACAACGCATAAGCGGGAACGTCGATATCGGGGGTGCGCACGTCGAAGTCGGAACGGATCTCTTCGGTGCGTTGCCTCGCTCCGTCTCTGTCGAACCAGAGACCTTTGGAGAACGGTGGGCCGGTCTGATGGCCGAGCGCGGCGTTTTCCCAGAGCGGAGCGGCGAGAATCAGCCCCTCTTCGTGGCGGTCTTGGGGGACGTAGCCGATGCCGGACTCGCGGCGGTGACGAACCGAGGCTTTGGTGATGTCGTCCCCGAGCAACGTGACCGTACCGTGGTCGATGGGGTGGGTGCCGATGATGGCGTTGACCAGTTCGTTCTGGCCGTTGCCTTCGACCCCGGCCACACCAACGATTTCGCCTCGGTGGACCCGAAGGCTGACGGCGTCGACTGCTGGTCGGTCGTCGGCGTCGAGCACCGTGAGTTCGGTGACGTCGAGGGCGACTTCTTCGGTGACGGTTGAAAGCGATGTTTGGGGGGTGGGTAGCTCGGAACCGACCATGAGTTCGGCAAGATCACCAGTGGTTACGTCGGCGGGGTTGACCGTGGCAACGGTGCGGCCCTGTCGCAGGACGGTGATGGCATCGGCGATCTCGAGCACTTCTTCGAGTTTGTGATCGATGAACAAAATGGTTGTGCCCGCGGCCTTCAGTTCGCGCATGTTGCGAAACAGTTCGTCGACTTCTTGTGGCACCAACACCGCCGTCGGTTCGTCGAGGATCAGGATCTTGGCCCCGCGGTAAAGGACTTTGATGATCTCGACGCGTTGTCGCTCACCAACTTCGAGCGACTCGACCAGGTCGTCGGGATCGATTGTGAGCCCGTAGGCATCGCCGACCTCGTGAAGGTGGGCGCGAGCGGTGGCCATGTCGATCCGGTTGCCCGACAGCATCGGTTCGGCGCCGAGAATCACGTTCTCGAGAACCGTTAGCTGGGCGGCCAGCATGAAGTGCTGATGAACCATGCCGATCCCGGCGTCGATGGCTTCGCTCGGGGAGGCGAACGAAACCTCTTTGCCGCCTACGGTCATGGTGCCGGCGTCGGGGCCCTGCATGCCGTACAGGATCTTCATCAGAGTGGATTTCCCGGCTCCGTTCTCGCCGCACACGGCGTGGATCTCGCCCTCTTCGACTCGCAGATGGACGTCGTCGTTCGCGATGACCCCCGGGAAGCGTTTGGTGATGCCAGTGAGTTCGATCGCGGTCGTCATGTTGATCCTCTGCGGTGGATGCGGGTGAAAACGTAGGCGGGGCCGGGAATATATCCCGGCCCCGTCGCTCACGTCATATTGTGGGTTACCGGATCAGGCTTGCGTCGGATCGGTCGGTACCACAATGTCGCCATCGACGATCTGCTGTTTGAGATCGTCGAGCTGGCCGGTGATGTCGTCGATGAAGCCACCGCTGGTGGAGTAACCCACGCCGTCAACGGAAAGGTCGTAGCGCTGTTCGCCGGGACCGAAGGTGCCGTCGATCTGGGCCTTGATGATCTCGAACACGGCAACGTCGACACGCTTGAGCATCGAGGTCAGCACGTATTCCTTGAGGTCGTCGCCGACGGTGTTGTACTGGTCGGAGTCGACGCCGATGCCCCAAACCTTGGAGCCGGACGCTTCAGAAACTTCCTGAGCGGCCTGGAACATGCCAGTGCCGGTACCGCCCGCGGCGGCGTAGATGATGTCGGCGCCGGCGTCGTACATGGCGAGTGCAGTTTCGCGACCAGCGGCGGGATCGTTGAAGCCGTCGAAGTTCGGGAACTCGGTGATGTACTCGGAGATGATCTCGATATCGGGGTTGATCGCCTTGGCGCCGGCGATGTAGCCCGCCTCGAACTTCTCGATCAGACCAAAGCAGCAGACCCCACCGATGAAGCCGATGGTTCCGGTTTCGCTCTTGAGCGCGGCGGCCGCACCAACGAGGTAGGAGCCCTGTTCTTCGGAGAAGACGAGGCCGGCGATGTTGTCGGCGTACGGGGCCGGCGCGTCGCCGGAGAAGTCGAGCATCGACGAGTCGATCACACCAAAGTTGGTTTCGGGGGTGGCGGTGCCGACTTCGGCAACGTCGCCCTCGAACAAGAACCCAACGGCAACAACGATGTCGCTTGATTCAGACTGGAGCTGAAGCAACTCGGCTCGGTTGGAGCCGTCGTCGTTGGGGGTGACCTTGGACACCGATACTCCGAGTTCGTCCGCGGCGCGGGTGAGGCCGGCCGCAGCGGAGTCGTTGAATGACAGGTCGCCTTCGCCGGTGGTGTCAAAGACCAGACCTACGCTGACGTCGGACCCAGCGCCATCGTCGCTGCCGCATGCGGCGGCCACGAGCGAGAACGACATGAGCACGGCCAGCAGAACACTAAATTGCTTGCGCATGAACCCTCCAGGTCGCGCGGGTGGCGACCGATTCGTATCAACCGGGCCGACAGTCGGCTCCGGTGGTAGCAGAACGCTAGCGCCATAGTTTGGGCCTTGCTCAGGTGGGACCGCGTAATTCTCGTTCCGTGGCGTTATCCACAGACCTCGCCAAAAAGGTTGGCTCGCGGCTAGTAGTAGACGCAGCGGCTGCGATGTCGGGGGATTGCCTTGTAGCGGGGCTGAGCGCCGAGATTCCACAACGTGTTGTCGAGGGTCCCGACGGTGACAGAGCGGGTCGGCATCGCCGCCGCTAGTTGTTCCACCGCGGTTACGCCACACGCTCGAATTTCGACTTCTGGTTCGGAGCCCACCGCGATGTCGTCGGCGCCATTTATGCGAGCGAGTAAGTCTTGGGAGAACTCGAGCACACCCTCGACTCGCAACACGTGCGGCACGAGGTTGTCGGCAAACATGGTGAGTTGGGCGATGTCGTCGAATCGGCCGAGCCCTTGGCCTCCGAACGCTACCGCGAGGTCTTGCACGGTGATCTGGGCCCGTTTGTAGAGGTAGACCTTGCCGCGGCGGTGGGCGTGAACGTCTCGGTAAAAGGGCATGTCGGTGAGCGAAGCCGCCAAGGCCGCGGCTTCGTGGTCGGCTGATTCGATCAGGCCGACGAAACTGCCGTCGGTGTTGCGGTCGACGAACTCGGCCAGGTCTCGCAGGGCCAGCGTGAACAGCTCCATCAGTTCCTGGGCCGGGGAACCGTCGAGGCTCTGGCCAAACGTCGCGGCCCATTGATCGACGGTGCGTTCGCCGAGCTTCGAGGTGGTGATGGCGCCGTTCTCGTCGATCCAGTCTCGCAGGCTGGCCGCCACGGTGTGGTAGCCGCTGTGCCCGGGGCGCTTTTTGAGGTACGGGAAGTAGCCGGATCCGAAGTTGATCGCATCGAGGGTGAGCACAAACGCCGCGGTCGATTCGGCATCGCCGATCGGTTCTTGGCCGGGGTCGTTGGCTGGTAGGTCGAGATCGACCCGGCCGGCAAAGTCGGCCAACGCGTCGGGGTTGATACGGACATGGCTACTTGCCGACGCAACAGCCGCGCAGCTCTCGCGTATCTGGTCGAAGAATGTGGGGTCAGCCATCGACGGGTCGCATAAAGCTTGCGGCGCGTTGCACGTTGGCAACCCTCAGTTCGTACCACTCGTACCAGTCGGCGCGACCCTTGGCTTGAGTATCGAGATGTTCGGGGTGGGTTCGCCATCTCTCGACGGCGGCCTCGTCTTGCCAGTACGAGACCGTTATGCCGGTGCCGTTGTGGTCGCGAGCCGTTTCGACACCGACGAAACCCGGTATCTCGCGGGCCAGTTCGACCATACGAGCGGCCGTCGCGTCGTAGCGGGCATCGTCGCCGGGGGTGCGTTGACTGGTGAAGATCACCGCGAGATAAGGAGGGTCAGGCGTTGTCATGGCCGGACTCTAGAGGCCCCGGGCCCGCCGCCACGCCGAGTATTGCGCCATGTGATGAAGCGACCTGACGGCCCGGCCCGCCGACGGGTGACACAGTTTTCCGGCCGCGCGCAGCGCCGCCGGGGCCGGGTTGTTCGGGTCGGCAGTGGCCAGTTCGGTCGCCACGACGATAGGGGTTCCGGTGGCTGCGGAAACCTCGGCGGCGGCTTGGCCATAACGGGCATCTTGGCGTTCGTGGAAGTCGACGATGCGTTCGAGTCCGTGATCGGGATAGAACTGGCCGCGGCGCATCATCGCCGCGGTGTTGGATTGGATGCCGACGCCGAGCATCACCACTCCGTCGACATCGGGGTGTTCGGCGACCATCTGAAGGATCTCGGGGATGGTGTCTCGGGTCTCTCCGCCGGCCATGTCAATCGGATTGTTCTTGCTCCACCGTGGGGGCAGTTTGGCGTCGATGGCCTGCATGAGGTCGTCGGGCAGTTTGGTGGCGTGGAGTCGGGTGTCGGCCATTGCGTCGACGGCGGCCACCCCCCAACCGCCAACAGAGGTAACAACTACGACTCGGTCGCCGCTCGGCAGCGGCTGGGTTGCGAAAGTGGCCGCGGTCTCGAATGCTTCTTCGACGTCGCGGGCCCGGATGAGGCCGGCTTGGCGGCACATGCCGTCGAACACCGCGTCGTCGCTGGCGAGGGCGCCGGTGTGAGATGCCGCGGCGCGGGCCCCAGCCGCCGACGCTCCACCTTTGACCACCACGATAGGTTTCTGTTCGGCGAGTGGTCTGATTCTTTCGAACATTTCGCGTCCGTCATCGACCGACTCGACGTAGATGAGGCTCATCGCCGTCTCGGGGTCGTCGGTGAAGTATTCGAGAAAGTCGGCGATGCCAAGGACCGAGGCGTTGCCCGCGGCAACGGCTCGTGAGACGCCGACCCCGGTGTGACCGGCCATGTTGAGAAATGACGACACGAGGTTCCCCGACTGGCTGGCGATGGCAATTCGGCCAGCTGGCGCGTAGGGCGCCACAATCTGGGCGCACATTTTGGAAGGCGTCGAAACCACCCCTTGACCATTTGGTCCCGCGAGCGCGATGCCGAGTTCGCGGCACAACGCGACGAGTCGTTGCTCGGCTTCGGCCCCTTCCGGCCCGGCCTCTCGGTAGCCGCCGGCCGCGCAAAACGCCGCGGTCACGCCTTTGCCGGCCGCCTGGCGCAGCAGATTCTCGTTGATCGAGGTGGGCGTGCAGATGAACACCATGTCGGCCGCGCCTTCGGGCACTTCGTCGATCGAACCAAGCACCGGAACGCCGAGCACCTCTCCTGGTTCGCGGCCCACCGGAAACACCGCTCCTTCGTAACCGCTGACCAAAATGTTGTGCAGCGTGACGAACCCGAATTTGCCCGGATGGTTGGACACTCCGGTGATGATGATGCCCTTGGGATCAAAAAGTGCGCTCAGGTTGGTCACGACGCCGCCCTATCTGTGAGGTCGGGGTCGTCGTACTCGAGTAGCGCGTCGACGGCCATCGGTTTTCCGTCGACCAGGATCAGTGGGTTGAGGTCGGCCGACACCAGGCCGGGTTCGTTGGCGCCGAGGTTGGCCAGAGCCACCAGCGCGTCGACGAGCGCGGCGCGGTCGACGGCCGGTTCGCCTCGAAACTCGTCGAACAGACGCTGAGTCGCCAGATCGTCGATCATTTCCGAGGCGTCGACTTCGGTGATCGGCACGAGCCGAAAGCTCACGTCGCGGATCGCCTCGGCCAAGATCCCGCCCACGCCGACCATGATGGTCATGCCGAATTGTGGATCGTTGTTCAGCCCGGCGATCAGTTCCCGGTTGCCGGCGACCATCGTCGACACCAACACTTCGACATCGCCGTCATCGGGACGGGCCGCGGCCAATAGTTCGTCGCACGCCGCGCCCAGCGCCTGCTCGTCGGCCAGTTTGAGTTTGACCAGCCCTCGCTCGGTTTTGTGAGCGATGGCCCGGCCGCACAACTTGGCCACGACCGGGTAGGCGATCTGGTTTGTGGCCATCGCCTCGACGATGGCATTGGTTGATTGGCCGGTAACAAACGGCGAGACGGCCACGCCGTAGTCAGAAACGATCCGGCGCGATTCGGCTTCGGAGAGAGTGGTCACGCATGGAGTTGTAACACGCGCGCCCCGGCAGCAGGCGAAACCGGCAGGAACGCTGGAGGATCCGATGCCGGTTGGGCGGCCGGTGGCGTGTATCGGCTCGCCATGTGAGCGACGAAGCTATCGACCATGTTGGTGTGCACGAGTGCAATCGCCGCGCCGGCGAATCCTCCACCGGTCATGCGGGCCCCGACACAACCGGGCCCGCTAGAGGCAACATCGACAATTTTGTCGAGCGCCGGGCCAGACACTTCAAAGTCGTCTCTGAGCGAAGCGTGACTCTCGTGCATCAGCTTCCCGAACAACTCGATGTTGTTGTCGGCGGCGGCTTGGGCCGCGTCGAGGGTGCGCTGGTTTTCGGTGATCACGTGGCGGGCTTTGGCCCGGTCGCCGGGGTCGAGGTCGGCGGCGCCGAGCAGGCCAAGGGTGGCGTCGCGCAACGCCGCCACACCGAGAGTGTCGGCAACCCGCTCACAAGCGCGGCGGCGTGCCGCGTACTCGGAGTCGACGAGTCCGCGGCGGGTACCGGTGTCGAGGATGACGACTGTGGCCCCTTCGACGAGTCTGACCGGTCGGCTGCTGAGGTCTCGACAGTCGATCAGGCTCGCGTGGCCCGCTTGGCCGGTGGCACAAATGAGTTGATCCATGATCCCCGATGGCACCCCGATGATCGTGTTCTCGACGTGCTGGCCCATTTGGGCCATCTCGATGGGCGGTATCGAGTGATCAGCCAACGTTGCGATCACCAACCCGGCTGCCATTTCGAGGGCGGCCGACGACGACAGTGACGATCCGGGGATGTCGCTGACCACGGTGGCGTTCCATCCCGACGTGATTACACCGCTTGCCGCGATGGTCGAATCCATGCCGTGGAGGTACCGCGCCCAGCCGGGCGACCGGCGTGCGTCGCTGTCCAGGTCGGTTTCGACCGTGCCGAACCGTTCCGAGTCGGCCACCAACCGGCGGTCGGTGCGTCGACTCGCAGCGATGACGGTCCCGTGACCGATAGCCATCGGAAGCACGAACCCGGCGTTGTAATCGGTGTGATCGCCGATCAGGTTGACTCGCCCAGGGGCCACCGCCACCACGTCGACCGGGGCCGCGAACCGATCGTGGTGAAGCTGTACCGCCCGATCCCCGAGCGGGTGTGCGGACTGCGGGTTGCGGTTCACGGTCCGAGTCGGCAGGCCGGGGTGCCGCCGGGCAAGCGATGGCGATACTTGGCAACGAGCGCGTAGACCGCGCCGGCGACCCAACTGGTTGGACGATGCCGCATCAAGAAACCGACCGGTGACCACATGCCGCCGATCGAACTCAGAGCCTCAGACACCGCGGCATGCCCCCGCGATCGTGTTCCGTCGGCCTCTATCCACCATGCCGCGGTAGCAACATCGTCGAGCGACAAACCCAGCTCGTCGATATCACACATTTGCCACGCGACCACCAGCTCGTTGCCAACGAGTCTGGCTTCGAACCATCGAGCGCAAGTCGAACAAAAAGCGCAATCGCCGTCGAACACGAGCCGGTTGATGGGTGCTGCAACTTCGCTCACAAAGTCGAGCCTACGACCTCGGCGGTTAGTGATCGAACGGGTCGTTACTGAGGATCTCGGCGGTCACACCGTGCTCAGGATGCGGTGCCGCGCCCTCGAAACCTTGTTGACGCCACGCGTCGTAGACCACGATCGATACGGCGTTGGCCAAGTTGAGACTGCGGTTGTTCGGCCGCATCGGGATCAACAGATGGTTCTCGGGCGCGATCAGCTCTTTGGCTTCGTCGGGCAGCCCCGCCCGTTCGGCGCCGAAAACCAAAACGTCGTCATCACCGAGCCCGGCATCGCAGTACCGCCGAGTAGCCGCTGACGTGAACGCGAAGCGGCGACCCGGCAGGTCGCCGAGCGTTTGCTCGAGCGAAGAATGAACCCGCACTTCGGCGTGCTCGTGGTAGTCGAGTCCGCCCCGTCGAAGCAAAGCGCTATCGAGGCTGAATCCCAGCGGTTCGACCAAGTGCAAGGTCGCACCGGTGTTGGCGCACAGGCGAATGATGGCACCGGTGTTCGGTGCTATCTCGGGATGAACCAGGACGACATGCACAAGCCGATCGTAGGGCTTGGCGGCGCTATTTGGCGGCGGTCGAAAGACGACAGGCCGCCCGTCGAAAGATCAGCTGTTGCGGCCCATGTTGGGCTTGCGGCCGTGGTTGGCCTTGGTGCGGCGGATCTTCGCCTTCTTCTTGTTGGTGCGCTTCGACATGGGGAGAGAGGCTAGCGGCGAGGCCGATGGGAGCCACCCTTGCACTGGGTTCGGTCAACTGGTCTCGATCATCGACTCGTATCCCTCACGAAAGCTGGCGTACGCCGGAGCCCAACCCAAGTCCTTCAACTCGGCGTTGCGGCACCGTTTGCCGTGCACGCGCCCCGCCGGATCGGTGTCGGCCGTCAACTCGACACCGAGTCGGTCGGCCAGCCAGCGCAACACGACGTCGCGCGGTACGGGCTCGTTGTCGACCGCGATCGCCAGCGGCGGCGGAGCCCCATGAACCGATGCGAGAGCCAACGCCGCGACCAGATCGTCGCGGTGGATTCGGTTGGTCCAACGATCAGCCGATCCGGTGCTCACCCCCAACCGGCCACTCGTGACGCTGTCGATCAAGTGCGTGCGCCCCGGTCCATAAATACCCGCGGCTCGGATCACTGTGGTCGGCACCATCTTTGCCAGGCGTTGCTCGCCATCGAGCACCACTTCGGCGGTTCGGGTCTGCGGATTTGGTGGGCTCGAAGCGGTGATCCAGCGACCGTCATCGTCGCCATACACGCCTGTAGTCGACACCAGCAAAGCTCGCGCCGGCGGCCGGTCGAGCGCCGCGAGGACATGGCGCGGACCATCAACGTAGGCCGCGCTGTAGGCCGCACTGTTGTCTGGGACTTCTCGGCGGTCGGGCGCGGCTGCGAACACCACAACATCGAATTCGCCGATTCCGACGAGAGAGGCCGGGTCGGTGATGTCGCCGACCGCCGCGGTAGCTCCGGCTACGGCGCGACCAGATCGATTTAGCGTGGTGACGGTCAGCCCTGCCTGAGCCAGTACTGCGCCGAGAGCGAGGCCGACATCGCCGGCGCCGGCGATCAAGACTCGAGGAGCGGGTTCGGTCACGACGGCGAACCGTAGTTCACCTACACTGCGCGGTATGCAAGAAGTAGGTTGGACCGAGATGAAGTACGGCACCCGCGCCGATTATCACGGGCTCAACGCCGCCTTCGAAGAACACGCAAGGGGCGCGCTGGTCGACAACTTGTTCAACCTGTTGGGGCTGCTCAAAGGCCCCAACCTTGGTTATCAATGCGATCGTTATTCGCATTCGCTTCAGTCGGGGACCCGAGCGCTTCGCAACGGCGAACCGGTCGACTTCGTGGTTGGTGCGCTGCTTCACGACATCGCTGATGGTTTCGCCCCCGAAAATCATTCCGATGCGGCCGCCGCGCTGCTTGCACCGTATGTAGACGACGAAACCCACTGGGTTATCAAGCACCACGGCATATTCCAGGGCTACTACTACTTCCATCATTTTGATGGCGACCGCGACGCGCGTGAGCGCTATCAAGATTCGCCGTTTTATGACCGATGCGTCGACTTTTGCGCCGAATACGACCAGAACTGTTTCGACCCCAGCTACGACGTGATGGAACTCGAAGAGTTCCGGCCACTGGTCGTCGAAGTGTTCAGTCGGCCCTCACGCGTCGCCGGCGTTGCCTACTAGCTGTGGCCGGCCGTCCAGGCCAAGAGTTGATCGGCGCTCCAAGTATTGATGATGTTTTCGGTTTGCACCCCGCAACGAACCGCCTTGTCGGCCCCGTAGGGCTGCCATTCGAGTTGGCCAGTGGCGTGGGCATCGGTGTTGATCGCCACCTTGCAGCCCCACTCGACGGCCAGTTCGAGTAGCTCCTCGGGCGGATCTTGACGCTCGGGCCGGCAGTTGATCTCCACCGCAGTGTCGAACTGGGCACACGCCGCGAACACGATCTCGGGATCGAACTCGCTCGGCGGTCGGCCCCGACCCGTCAGTTTGCGGTTGGTGCAATGACCAAGGATGTCGGTGTGAGGGCTGGCGATGGCCATCACCATTCGACGAGTCATCTGATCTCGCGCGAGCTTCAGTTTGGAATGAACCGAAGCCACCACCACATCGAGATCGGCCAGCATCTCGTCGGCCAGATCGAGGGTCCCGTCTTCGAATATGTCGACTTCCATGCCGGTGAGCAAACGAAACGGCGCCAGTTCTTGGTTTAGAGCGGCAATCTCGTCGATCTGATCGGTAAGGCGCTGTTCGTTCAGGCCGTGAGCGATTGTGAGGCGAGCCGAATGGTCGGTGCACACCATCCATTCGTGGCCGAGATCAACCGCGGTTGTCGCCATGTCTCGTAGGGGCGCTCCGCCGTCGGACCACGTGGTGTGAGCGTGGCAGTCGCCCTTGATCAAAGCAAGGATCTCGTCGCCCTGACCGACCGGGATTTGGCTGCGCTGGTCGAGACGAGCCAGGTAGCCGTCGACGGTGTCGCTCAACGCATCGGTGATCACCTCTGCGGTTGATTTGCCTATGCCGTCGAGCTCGGTGAGCGTTCCGGCCTTGGCTCGATTCTCGATCTCGGCTGGCCCCAGGTCGACCGCGACATCGATAGCGCGGGCAAACGCTCGAACCTTCTGCGGCGCGGCCAACTCGCGGTCGAGATAGTGGATTGCTTGGCGAAGGGCGGTCACCGGCTCCATGAACGCCGACCGTATCGCGGCTAGCTCAACAGCTCGGCGGCATCGATCGACACGAGAACCACCAGCAGGCCGATAATGCCGACATTGATCGCCGTCATTGGCCACTTCCATTTGTGATCGGCGCGGTGAAAACGTCGGATGCTGACGGCGTTGGCAACAATCGCGGCGAGCCCTATGGGAAGTCCGATCCATGGTCCCGCACCGGTGCCGAAACCGATGATCGGGAACACAAACGGGATCAGGACGTAGGTGAGGGTGCAGCGGATAGCCGAGACCGCGATTGATTTGGAGAAGGCTCGCTCAGCGTCGACCGGGCGGGTTGCCGGCGTTGCGGTGCGGTCGGGCGAACTCACTTCGGTCACAAGGCCCAACCGTATCCTGTGCGACGTCGCTAGCCTCGACTCCGCTATGGAACGATTCGGGTTCGTCGGGCTCCCCAACGCCGGCAAAAGTTCGCTTTACAACGCGCTGGCGGGTGGTGGCGCACACGCCGCGCCCTATGCGTTTGCCACCACCGACCCCAATATCGGGGTGGCCAAGGTCCCCGACGATCGCCTCGAGCAGCTGTCGGCAATGAGCGGTAGCAAGAAGCTCATTCATGCTGCGGTGCAGTTCACCGACATAGGCGGCCTGGTCGAAGGGGCGAGTCAAGGCGAAGGTCTCGGCAACGCGTTCTTGTCCCACATTCGTGAAGTCGACGCGATCGTGTTCGTGTTGCGGGCTTTCACCGATGACGACGTGCCGGGACCTTGCGATCCGCTCGAGCACTTGAGAGTCGTGGAGATCGAATTGGCCCTCGCCGACTTGGCTAGCGCCGAGAAGGCCCTCGACAAGACCACCCGGATGCTCAAGGGCGATCCCGGCCTCAAACCCACCGCGGCGCTGCTAGAGAAAGTTGTCGAACACCTGAGCGACGGCACCCCGCTGTATCGCGCCGGGCTCAAGGACGACGAGCGGGCCGAGCTCAAAGAGTTCTTCTTTCTCACCAACAAGCCGGTCATGGCCGTGCTCAACATCGGCGAGGATCAGATCGGTCAAGAAGCCGAGATCGCCGCGCCGGTGCGTGCCGAACTCGATGGTGCCGAAGTGGTTCCCCTTTCGGTCCAGCTCGAAGCCGAAGCAGCCATGCTTGACGAAGGCGAACGGGCCGAGATGCTCGAAGCGCTGGGCCTTGGCGATGGGGCCGTTCCGCGGTTCCTGACTGGCGCCTATCACATGCTTGGCCTGCGCACTTATCTCACCACCGGCGAGAAGGAGACCCGCGCCTGGACCTTCCGAGCCGGATATACCGCACCCGAATGCGCGGGAGTGATCCACACCGACTTCCAGCGGGGATTCATCCGGGCCGAGACCATCCAGTGGGACGAGTTGGTCGATGCCGGCTCGTGGGCTGCGGCTCGCGAGGTCGGCAAGGTGCGGTCTGAAGGCAAGGATTATGTGGTTCAAGACGGCGACGTGATGGAGTTCCGTTTCAACGTCTGAACGTTTTTTCGGCCCGCCGTTTACTCCCTGCCGACCGGCAGGTAGGCTGCTGGTCATCATGGTGAACCCCGCTGACGCCCCCATACTCGAAGCGCTCGAATCGACCGCTGAGCGCCTCATCGAGCGCCATATGGCCACCACCGTCGAGTGGTTTCCCCACTCGCTGATTCCGTGGGGCCAGGCCCAAGATTACGAAGACGACTTCGAGTGGGACCCAGCCCAAGCCGTTGTTCCCGCCGATGTACGTAGCGCTTTGTTCGTAAACGTGTTGACCGAAGACAACTTGCCGTACTACTTCCGTGACATCGAGCGAATGTTCGGCCGAGATGGGGCTTGGGGGGAGTGGACCCGTCGGTGGACCGCCGAAGAAGGCCGCCACGGCATGGTGATCAACGGCTACTTGATGGCCACACGCGCCATCGACCCAGTCGACCTCGAACGCGGGCGCATGGCGCAGGTACAAAGTGGCCAAGTCCCAGAGCCGCCCACCGTTGCCGAGGGACTCGCCTACGTTTCGCTGCAAGAGCTAGCGACCCGCATTTCGCATTTCAATACCGGCAACATGCTCGACGATCCCGCCGGCAAAGCAGTGATGAGGCGGGTTGCGGCCGACGAGAACCTGCACTACCTCTTCTACCGTGATGCCATGCAGGCCATCATCGATATCGACCCTTCGGCAGCGGTTATCGCGATCGAAAAACAGGTCAAGAACTTTGCCATGCCAGGCGTCGGTATCCCCGGATTTGCCAGCCACGCCAAAGCCATCGCCGAAGCCGGTATCTACGACATCGCTATCCATCACGACAAGATTCTGCAGCCCGTGATCATGCGTGACTGGGCCATCGAAAAGCTCGAAGGGCTCACCCCCGAAGGCGAAGAAGCTCGACATCGCCTCATCAAGCAAATCGGCCGCATCGGCAAGGTCGGACGCCGCATAACCTCGCGGCGCGAAGAACGCCAGGCGGCGCTGTTGGTCTAAGTTCTGGCGATGGCCTGGCTGGTACACGAAGGCAAGGTGATCGCCTCTCTCGAAATTGCCGACTCCCGACGTAGCCGTCGCATCGGGCTTTTGGGCCGAGACGGGATCGAAGGGGCGATGCTGTTGGTCCCGGCTCGGTCGGTACACACCATGCGGATGAAGTTCGCCATCGACGTCGCTCACCTCGACCGCGACCTCACAGTCAGGTCGGTCACCTCGATGGCGCCCGGTCGGTTGGGGCGGTGGCACCGGCGGGCGCATTCGGTAATCGAGGCTGAGGCCGGAGCCTTTCGCCAATGGGGTTTGGTCGAGGGCGTGCAACTGGAGATTCGAGAGTGACGGGTGTTTTGGTGTTGGTCGCCACCCCAATCGGCAATCTTGGCGATCTGACTCCACGGGCGATCAAAGAACTAGCCGACGCAGATGTGGTGTGCTGTGAGGACACCCGCCGAACGGGCATGTTGCTTCAACACGCAGGTATAAGGGCCAGGCGGCTGTTGCGGGTCGACGAGCACACCGAGTTCGTCGCCACCGAGTCGCTGCTCGATGCGCTGGGCTCAGGTCAACGGGTCGTGCTTGTAAGCGACGCTGGCACGCCCGGCATCTCTGACCCCGGAGAGCGGTTGGTGGCCGCGGTCGCAGCCGCTGGTCACGTTATTACCTCCGTTCCCGGTCCGGTAGCCGCTGTTGCTGCTTTGGTAACCAGTGGGTTATCGACCCGGCGATTTGTGTTCGAAGGATTCCTGGCCCGCAAGGGTCGCGAGCGCGACGTCCAACTTGGCGAGATTGCGATGCAGCCTCGCACGGTCGTTTTGTACGAATCCCCCAAACGCACCGCCGCCACCCTCGAGGCGCTGGCCCGCGCCTGTGGCGGCGACCGCCAAGCGGTGGTAGCCCGCGAGCTCACGAAACTTCACGAGGAGATCGCAAGAGGCACCCTCGACGAATTGGTCACATGGGCCAAGGACGGATTGAAGGGCGAGGTAGTGATTGTCGTGGCGGGAGCTCCGGCACCAGCCGACTCCACCGACGACGATCTCATCGGCGCGCTTGAACACGCTTTGGCTGCTGGAGAGTCGAGGCGCGACGCGGTCGATCGGGTAGCGGCGCAAACCGGTGCCCGCCGGGGGCGGATCTACGACTTGGCCCTCAGCATCCCCAAGGGTGTCACACCCTCTTCGTAGCATTCGGTTCATGGAACCACTGTTCGTGATCTCGCTGCTGATCGCCTTTCTTGTTGTCGCTGCTCTTGGGTGCATGGCGGGCGTTTACGTTGTGCGATCCCGCACAAGCGCCGCCAACCAAAGCTTCGAACGGCTCGCGGCCGAGCTCGCCGCTCGCCAAGACGCCCAAGTCGATGGCGTGGTCGAGCGGGTGGTCAACGTCGCCGGCGAGAGCTTCGACAGCCGCATGCAGACCGGCACGGCCGAACTCGAACTTCGCCGTCAAGCAATCGACCTCAGGATGGATGGGGCGCAAAAGCAAATCGACGAGCGCTTGGCCGGCATCGTCGAGTCGCTCACCCAAAAAGTCGACTCGGTCGACAAGATCGTCGCCGAGCGAGTCACCGGCATGTCCGAAACGGTCGGCGAACGGGTCGGCGGCATGTCAAAGAGCCTTGGTTACCAGGTCACGGCCATGAGCACCGAGCTCGGTCAACTCCGCATGCTGGTCGGTCAGCTGCAAAAGGAGCGGGCCGAGCAGCACGGCCAGTTCGTGCAGTCGCTCGAGGCCGCGACCCGACAACAGCAGGCGCTAACCGAAACCACTCAGCATCTACGCGACGCCCTAGCCAACCCTCAGGCTCGGGGCCAGTGGGGCGAACGCATGGCCGAAGACGTTCTACGCACTGCCGGGATGCGTGAAGGCATCAACTACCGCAAGCAGCGGGCGATCGATGGCGGCACCCGACCCGACTTCACCTTCTTGTTGCCCGACGATCGCCACCTGCACATGGATGTCAAGTTCCCGGCTGTCAACTACCTGCGTTATCTCGAAGCGCCAAGCGACGCCGAAGCCGTTGTGCTCCGAGACCGCTTCCTGCGCGACGTACGAGACCGCGTCAAGGAGCTGCACGGCCGCGGCTACGCCTCCGACGAAACCACCGTTGGCTACCTGCTGTTGTTCATCCCCAACGAGTCGGTGTATGGCTTCATCCACGAACACGACGCCGCACTGCTCGACGACGCTCTTGGTCAAAAGGTTGTGTTGTGTTCGCCCACCACCCTGTTCGCGGTGCTCGGTGTGATCCGCCAGGCCATGGACACTTTTGCGGTCGAACGGGCCACCGAAGAAATCCTCGACTGTCTCGGCGGATTTGGCCAGCAATGGCAGAAGTTCTCCCTACAAATCGACAAGGTCGAAAAACACATCGACATGTTGTCCAACAGCTTCGGGGATCTGGCCGGCCCTCGTCGCCGCCAACTCGAACGCCAGCTCGACCGCATCGACGATGTTCGTTCCCGAAGCATCGAAGAAGGGACCGAACCGGCTCTGAGCCAGCTTTCTGGGCCGGTTCTACGAGAAGTATCAGACCGCGACGCCGGCTGAGGTCAATAAAACGCCGCGAACGCACGTCGGCGCGACGGTAACCTCACCAGCAATGTCCACTCCTGTACTCGTCGCAGTCGCCTGGCCCTACGCTTCAGGCAGTCGCCACCTCGGCCACCTGGCCGGCGCCTACCTTCCCGCCGACGTCTTTGCTCGCCATCAGCGCATGGTCGGCAACGAAGTGCTGATGGTTAGCGGGTCCGACGTGCACGGAACCCCCATCACCGTGCGAGCCGACGCCGAAGGGGTAACCCCGGCCGACATCGTCAACCGCTACCACTCCGAGTTCGTGTCGCAGTGGGAACAAGTTGGCATTTCCTGGGATCTCTACACCACGACAGGTACCGATCATCACGCCCGAGTCACTCAAGACATGTTCTTGCGACAGCTCGAAAACGGCCACATCGACAAACGCACATCAGATCAATTCTTCGATCCCGAAGCCGAACGGTTCTTGCCCGACCGCTACATCGAAGGAACCTGTCCGCACTGCAACTACGGCGAGGCCCGCGGCGATCAATGCGACAACTGTGGCCGCACGCTCGACGCCACCGACCTCATCGCTCCTCGCTCAAAGATCTCGGGCGCAACCCCCGAACTGCGCGCCACCGAGCACTTCTACTTCCGCTACTCCGACTTCACCGAACGGGTGGGCGAGTTCCTGCGGGCCAAGAAGGGATGGCGCCCCCACGTTTTGAACTTTGCCCTCGGTTGGATCGAAGAAGGTCTGCACGACCGGGCCATCACCCGAGATCTCGACTGGGGGGTCGAGCTGCCGGTCGACGATCTAGGTCCCGGTAAGCGCATCTACGTCTGGTACGACGCGGTGATCGGCTACCTCTCGGCATCGCAAGAATGGGCGGCATCCACCAACGACCCCAACCAGTGGCAGCACTGGTGGACCAACGACGAGTCCCGCCACGTGTACTTCATCGGCAAGGACAACATTCCGTTTCATTGCTTGTTTTGGCCGGCCCAACTCATGGGCGCCGGCGATCTGCACTTGCCCGACGACGTACCGGCCAACCAATACATCACCTTCAAAGGCGGTAAGGCTTCGGCTAGTCGCGGGGTCGGGCTCACCATCGAGCAGGGATTGCACCTCTTCCAGCCTGATGGGCTCCGCTACGCGTTGGCGGCCAGCTTCCCCGAACAAGCCGACACCGACATCTCAGTCGAAGAGATCGCCCGGCGAATCAACGAAGAACTCGTGGCCACCTGGGGCAACCTTGTCAACCGGGTACTGTCGATGGTCGCCAAGAACTTCGGTGAACAACCCGACACCGGGTCGCGCACCGACCAAGACCGCGCCTTGCTGGCCGAGATCGACCGGTCGCTGAGCGAGGCCGGCGAACAGATCCACAAGGTCGAGCTTCGGGCCGGGCTGCGCGCCGCCATGGACGGCGCCCAAGCCGTCAACGCCTACCTCAACTCGACCGAGCCATGGAAGGTCGCCAAAGTCGACCTCGAACGCGCCGGAGTGATCCTCGGCACCGCCCTCGACGCCATCAACGGAATACGGGTTGCGTTCGGCCCGTACCTGCCCTTCAGTTGCGCCCAACTCGACGATATTCTGGGTCCTGTCGATGGCTGGCAGCGAGTGCCGGTGGCCCCGGGAACGCCGATCGCCAAGCCGACGCCGTTGTTTCACAAAGTCGACCTCGACGCCATCTTGGCCGACGACTGAATCGATCACACCGTGCCGTGGATCGATCAGCACTGTCACCTGTCACCGGGCCAAGACGGGGTAGATCAAGTGGTCGAAGCTCGAGCGGCCGGGGTGTTGCGGATGGTGTCGGTCGGGTGCGACCTGGATCAGTCCAAACAGATGATCGCCGCCGCGAACGAGCACCAAGGGGTGTACGCGACGGCTGGTGTGCATCCCCACGACGCCGATGGTGGGATCGCCGGCATCGAGGATCTTCTAACGGCTCGGTCCGTCGTTGCTGTTGGCGAATGCGGACTCGACTACCACTACGACAACTCGGCACGAGAAGCTCAACGGGCCATGTTCGCCGCCCAGATCGGCCTCGCCCAGCGCCACAAGTTGCCGTTGGTGATTCACTCACGATCGGCATGGGACGAGACCTTCGAGATTCTTGACGCCGAAGGAGTCCCGGACAAGACGGTGTTTCACTGCTTCACCGGTGGCCCCGAAGAAGCCCGAGAATGTTTGGCCCGCGGCGCCAAGATCTCGTTTTCGGGCATCATCACCTTCCCGAGCGCTGGCGACTTGCGAGACGCGGCCGCGGTTTGCCCGATCGACGAGTTGCTGGTCGAGACCGATTCTCCGTATTTGGCGCCTGTCCCACATCGCGGAAAACCAAACCGACCGGCGTTGGTGCCGCTGGTTGGTGCCGCAGTCGCGACCGCAAAGGGCATCGATGTGGCCGATGTCGAAGCGACTACGTGGCGTACCGCCGCCGAGTTCTACGGACTGCCCCAAGATCCACAACAGCCGTAGTGCCGCCATCAATGTTGCGTTTGTGTTACAGGACGCGTAGCGTTTTTGAATGGCAGCGAACGGTCCGGGGCGCAGACGCGGGGTACTGGTCCCAGCCACGGCGGTACTTGTCGCAGCGATCCTTGCTCCGCTCCCCGCCGCTGGCCAATCTTCTGGACCTCAATTGAGCATCGACGTTGCTTCGTACTCCGCTCGTGCTGCGCTGTGGTCCAAAGCCAACATGGTCTTTCGAGCCGAGGCGCTGGAGCGGGCCGAACTGTTGGGTCAAGCCGCCCAAGACAAAGCCGAGGCCGAAGCGGCTGCTCAGGCCGCCCGTGAGGCTGCTGCTCGTACGACCACTACTACCACCAGCATTCCTGCGCCCACGACCCAAGCTCCGGCAACGACCCAAGCTCCCGCAACAACTCAGGCTCCCGCAACGACCCAAGCTCCCGCAACAACTCAGGCTCCCACAACCCGGGCTCCGACGAGCACCGCGGCGCCGGTGGTCGAAACGACCACCACGACCGTTGCCCCGACCTCTGGTCCAACGCCAGAACAGTGGGCGGCACTTCGCAACTGCGAGTCGAGCGGCAATTACGCCGCCGTCAGCTCTAGTGGCCGATACCGCGGGGCATACCAGTTCTCCCAAGCCACTTGGGACTGGGTCGCGGGCTGGTCCAACGTCGCGTTGATCGGGGTCGATCCGGCGGCGGCCAGCCCCGGCGATCAAGACGCTCAAGCGCTGGCTCTCTACAACGAACGAGGCGCGAGCCCCTGGCCACAATGCGGCGTCCACCTGCTATGACTCACAGCGCGTCCGATGTCAGGGCGCTACTTGAGCGTCACGGCTTGACGGCCCGGCGCGACCTGGGGCAGAACTTCGTGGTCGACCCCAACACGGTGCGAAAGATCGCGGCGTTGAGTGGGGTTGGCGAAGGCACGCGCGTTGTCGAGATCGGACCGGGCCTCGGTTCGCTCACGCTTGCGTTGCTCGAGCTCGGAGCAGACGTCACCGCCGTTGAGATGGACTCAAAGTTGGCCGAAGTGCTTCGCGAAGTTGTGGCCGGTCGTGGGGTGCGCATCATCGAAGGCGACGCCCGGGCCGTCGCATGGCCCGACATCTTGGCCGACCACGACCGTTGGCATTTGGTGGCCAATCTGCCCTACAACGTCGCCACGCCGATGATCCTCGATCTTCTTCGCGACGTGCCGCAGATCTCGACGATGCTGGTGATGGTGCAACGCGAAGTTGCCGAACGACTGGCCGCCACGGCGGGGGAGAGCGCTATTGGAATTCCGTCGGTATTGGTGAGTTACCACGGAGTGGCCAAGATCGTCGGACGAGTTCCGGCCACGGTTTTTCACCCCCAACCGAGGGTCGAGTCGGCGCTCGTGCAGATCACCAGGCATAGCGAACCGCCAACTGCGCTCCCGCTGGCGACAATCGATCCCCTGATACGGGCTGCCTATGGGCAACGACGAAAGATGTTACGGAAGTCGCTGGCGGCGCTGGTCGCGGCCGATCAGTTCGAGTCGGCCGGGGTTGATCCGCAAGCTCGTCCGGAGACCCTCGATATTCGAAGCTGGGCTCGGCTCGCCGCGGCGGCCTCTGAGGACCAGTTGGACCGTAACCTGCCGTAGTGCCAACGATCATTGCTCCCGCCAAGCTCACCGTGTCGCTGCGCGTTACCGGCGTTCGAGATGACGGCTATCACTTGATCGATGCCGAGATGGTCACTCTCGACTTTCATGACACCCTGGAAATCACCGAAGGTAACGGCCTCGAGATCGTGGGATCGGATCCGCTAGTCGATGCCGGTGATGACAACCTGGTGCGTCGAGCCTTGAGGTTGGCGGGCCGCGAAGCTCACGTTCGTCTCACCAAGGAGATCCCAGCCGGGGCCGGACTCGGAGGCGGATCTGCCGATGCGGCCGCCGTTTTGCGATGGGCCGGATTCACCGACCTCGACGACGCCGCCGCGCTTGGGGCTGACATCGCTTTTTGCCTGGTCGGAGGGCGCGCTCGGGTTAAAGGAATCGGCGAAATAGTAGAGCCGCTTGGTTTCGAACCGCGGATCTACACCCTGGTGACACCGCCGTTTGGGTGTTCAACACCGGCCGTTTACGCGGCGTGGGACGAAATGGGCTCGCCCAGTGGCGACAACGGGAACGATCTGGAGCCAGCCGCTATTCGCGTCGAGCCCCGGCTGGTGGAGTGGCGCGACAAACTGGAGGCGGAGACCCACTGTCGGCCCAGACTGGCCGGAAGCGGCAGCACATGGTTTGTCGAAGGGGACTTTGCCCAAGCCGGACGCGTCGTTACGACCACCCCCGTGGGCTGAACCGCCTACACCAGAGCTACCTACACCAGAGTTACCTACATCAGGACGCCGGACTACTTGCGCCTGACTACTTGCGCCTGACTACTTGCGCCTGACTACTTGCGCCTGACTACTTGCGCTGGTGACGCGTCCTACGCAGCATCTTCTTGTGCTTCTTCTTACGCATGCGCTTACGGCGCTTCTTGATCAGTGAACCCACGGCAGGCGACGCTAGCGCCAACATGGAGACCTCCCACCGCTGGGCGAAGATTCTCGTGCGAGAATCGTTGGACGGATTCCAGTGGGAGGGTCTTCTCCGGGCCAAAAAACCGATACGGTTGCCAGCGCCGTGGCCCGTAGTTCAACTGGTTAGAACGTCGGACTTTGACTCCGGATGTTGCAGGTTCGAGTCCTGCCGGGCCAGCAATTAGGCTTTTCTCAAGGTGTGCGGTCCACTACGAATCGCGCGTCGTATGCTGCGATTGGGACCGACGCTGAGGGCCACGCACACCATGCAACTGCTGAACCACAAGAAGCTCAAGGTTGTCGCAGGACGAGCAACCCAAGAACTCGGACGCGACATCTGCGAAGAGTTGGGGGTGCGCCTTGGTACGCCCAACATCGCCGAGTTTGCCAACGGCGAACTCCACGTCAAGTACGGCGAGTCGATCAGGGGCTCGGACGTATTCATTATCCAAAGTCACGCCATGTGGGAAGGCACTTCCATCAACGATTCGTTGATGGAGCATCTCATAATGGTCGATGCGGCCAAGCGGGCGTCGGCCAAACGAATCACCGCGGTTATGCCCTTCTACGGTTACAGCCGCCAAGATCGCAAAGCTTCAGGACGCGAGCCGATCACCGCTCGGCTGGTGGCCGACCTGTTCAGCGTGGCCGGCGCCGATCGGCTCATCTCGGTCGATTTGCACTCGGGTCAGATCCAAGGTTTCTTTGATGGCCCTGTCGACCACCTGACCGCAATGCCGGTCCTGATCGACTATCTGGCCGATCTCCACGAGCCCGACATGGTGATTGTTTCGCCCGATGCGGGTCGCATGAAAGTGGCCGAGCGTTACACCAACCTTCTCGACGCCGATCTGGCGTACGTTCACAAGCGTCGCTCGCACGAGGAAAAGAATGTGGTGGAGGCCAAAGAAATCGTTGGTCATGTCGAAGGCCGAACGTGTGTCTTGATCGACGACATGATCGATACGGGTGGCACAATCTGCGCGGCGGCCGAGCTCCTCCACGAGTACAAGGCCAAGCGGATCATCATCGCCACTACCCACGGCGTGTTTTCGGGTCCGGCGATCGACCGTCTCAAGAACGCTCCCGTCGACATTGTCCTAATCACCGACACCTTGCCACTGCCATCCGAAAAGCAGATCGACAAGATCAAAACCCTGTCAATCGCACCGGTAATCGCCCGAGCCATCTCCGCGGTATTCGAAGACACCTCGGTTTCGGAGATCTTCCACGGCAATCATCTGGCATAACCGGTATTTGGCCTAGCTGGCGTGTGGGGATGTTCGCCACCGCCGCTAGTCTGGTGCGCTGGCTCCAACCGGAGCTTTATCTGTTGACGTGCCCTTCTCAGGAGCCGAAATCCTATGTCTGAACTGCTGCTGAGCGCCGATACCGGTCGCCAGGAAGGGACCCGCCCGTCCCGTCGCCTCCGTCGCGAAGGCAAGGTTCCCGCGATCGTCTACGGCCTCGATGCCGACCCGGTCGCCGTATCTGTCGACTGGCCCGAACTACGCCGTGCGCTTACCACCGATGCCGGGCTCAACGCCGTCATCACCCTTCGTATCGAAGGCGAAGATCACCTCTCGGTGATTCGCGACCTTCAGCGTCACCCGGTGCGTCGCGATGTTATCCACGTCGATTTTCTACGGGTCCGCGCCGATCAAGAGATCGAGGCCGAAGTGCCTTTGGTCCTGGTTGGCGAAGCCACTCTGGTCCTTCGGGCCGACGGCATGGTCGATCAGACCATGTACCACCTCACGATCAACGCCAAGCCGGCCGCGGTTCCCGACGAAATCGAGGTCGATATCAGCGATCTCGATCTTGGTGGTTCCGTCAAGGTTTCCGACGTTGTTCTGCCGGCTGGCGTCTCGACCGATGTTGATGCCGACGAGGCCATTGCCAACGCCGTGATCACCCGGTCCACCCGCGAGGCCATGGCGGCCGACGCGGCCGAAGGCGCCGACGGCGAGGGCGAAGTCGCTGGCGACGCACCCGCCGAGTCCACCGACGACTGAGCTATCGGCCCGACCGACCAATGGTCCGGCGTTTCAACCAAGAGCGTTCTGGAACGCCTACCGATCTTTTGGTGGTCGGGCTTGGCAACCCCGGCGACGAATATGCCCAAACTCGCCACAACGCCGGCGCTTGGGTGATCGACGAATTGGTGCGCCGACACGGCGGACGGCTTCGGCGCGGCAAACGTGACAACGCCAAAAGCGACATCTTGCGGATCGGTGACCACCGAATCGCGGTGGCCATGCCAACGACGTTCTACAACGAAGCGGGTCGGGCCGTAGTGGCATTGGTCAAGCGTCACGGCATCAACGACTTTTCTCGGCTGGTGCTCGTTCATGACGAGCTCGATATCGAGGTTGGCCGCAGCAAACTTAAATTCGGCGGTGGATTGGCCGGAAACAACGGACTCAAATCGGTACGCGCCCATCTACGCACCGAGGACTTTGCTCGATTGAGGATCGGTATCGGCAAGCCGGCACCAGACACGATGAAGGGTCGCGACTACGTATTGCGTCGGCCAGCGCGCTCCGAGCGACCGGTGCTCGAACAGGTCGTGGCCAACGCGGCCGACGCCATCGAGACCCTCGCGTCCTCCGACCTCGAGACCACGATGAACCAGTTCAATCGTGGGTGACCGGCGTGGCTGACACAAACGACCGGCCCCGGACCACGGTCAAGGCGCCGCTGGGCGATCTGAAGGACTTGTTGAGCGACGAGCCGTCGCTCGACGCCGCCCTCGGCCGACGAGAACCGGTGCTGGCGATCGCCGATGCCGGCCGAGCCTTCTTGCTTGCCGGCCTTGCCGCGGCGTCGGACCGCCGCCCGGTGTTGGTGGCCACTGCCACCCAGTCCGAGGCCGAAAGGTTGGCTGTCGATGCTCGCGCCGTTCTCGGCACCGATGATGTGTTGCTCTTCCCGGCGTGGGAGACGTTGCCGCTCGAGCGGGTTAGCCCCGGCGTGGAGACAATGGGCACCCGGCTCAAGGTTTTGCATCGGCTTGGGTCTGATGTTCGCCCGCCGTCGTTGGTGATTGCATCGGCTCGCGCCCTGATCCAACGTATCGACCCGTCGGCCGCGGTTAGCCCGGTGCGGGTTCGACCCGGCGACCAACTCGATCCGGTCGAATTGGTGGGCGAGCTGGTGAGCTTGGGTTACCGCCGCGAACCGCAAGTCGAGCACCGCGGCGAGATTGCGGTACGGGGATCGATCGTCGATGTGTACCCGAGTACAGCCGACTCGCCGGTTCGAATCGACTTGTGGGGCGACGAGGTAGATCGTCTCACCGAGTTCGCGGTCGCCGATCAACGCTCTACCGAAGCAATAGAACATGTCGAGATTTACCCGTGCCGAGAGTTCCGGCCGACCCCGGAGCGCCAGGCCCGAGCCGCCGCTCTTGTTGGTGAGGAGCCGTGGGGGCGCGAGCAGTGGGACCGCATCGCCGATGGCCAATTGTTCGATGGCATGGAGTCGTGGCTGCCGTGGTTGGTCGAAGACGACATGGTCATTACCGACCTTGTTGGCCACGACGGTCTGGTGGTGTTCATCGAACCTCGGCGGGTCCGAGATCGGGCCGCCGAGATCCTTGCCGAAGAGGCCGACTTGGCCGGCTCGCTGGCCCGCACGTGGGATGTTGCGGCCGACAAGGTTCATCGTTTGCATCTGCCGTTTGATCGCCTTCTCGCGACCACCTCAGCGCCGGCGTGGACAGTTCTGGCTACACCTGACGGTCCCGATACACCGGTGGTTGCCGCGTCGGGCTGGGAACCGGTAGTTGGCGATATTTCTCCCACCGTGGCCCACGTTCAGAAACTTCTGGCCGATGGGTACCGCGTGGTCGTTGCCGCCGACGGCGAAGCGAGCGCCGGTCGACTGGCGGCGCTGATGTCGGAGCAAGGCGTGTCGTTCGAGGTACAGCCGCGAGCCCGGCTGGGCGTGACCGACCCGCAAGGGTCGGTGGTAGTCGCGCCGATCGAACGCGGCGCGGTCTTCCCCGAGATCAAGCTGGCGATCCTTGCCGAATCGGACCTCACCGGACGGCGCCGCACTCATCGCCGGGCTCGCCGACGCAAACGCGATGCTCAACGCTTCTTCGACGATCTTCGAGAGGGCTCGTTTGTTGTTCACCATCAACACGGTGTGGCCCGTTTCGGGGGGATGGTCACGAGGGCGATTGGCGGCAACGAACGTGACTACCTGCTGCTCGAATATCGCGGGGGCGACAAGCTCTATGTGCCATCGGATCAGATCGAGTCGGTGCGTCACTACACCGGCGGTGATACGCCGACGCTGTCCAAGATGGGCGGCTCGGACTGGCATGCCACCAAGGCCAAGGTCCGTTCGGCGGTGCAGGAGATCGCCCAAGAGCTAGTCGTTCTCTATCAACGGCGAGTGACTTCCCCTGGGCACCAGTTCGAACCCGATACCCCGTGGCAACGCGAGTTCGAGGGTTCGTTCCCGTTCCAGGAAACCACCGATCAACTTCACGCGATCATCGATGTGAAAAACGACATGGAGCACGGCTCTCCCATGGACCGGCTGGTCGTTGGTGATGTTGGGTTCGGTAAAACCGAAGTTGCCATGCGCGCCGCCTTCAAAGCGATCCAAGGCGGCAAGCAAGTAGCCGTGCTCGTGCCCACCACCCTCTTGGCTCAACAGCACTTCTCTACCTTTACCGAACGGATGGCCCCGTACCCGGTTCGGGTCGAGGTGCTCAGCCGGTTCCTGACCGTCAAGCAAGCGCGCGAGGTCGTGCGGGGACTCGAAGCGGGCGAAGTCGACCTTGTAATCGGGACTCACCGATTGTTGTCGAGCGATCTGAAGTTCAAGGACCTGGGACTTCTCGTGGTTGACGAAGAACAACGGTTCGGGGTTTCTCACAAGGAGCAGATCAAGGAACTTCGTCACGACGTCGACGTGCTTACTCTTACCGCGACCCCGATTCCCCGGACGATGGAGATGAGTCTCACCGGCATCCGAGACATGTCGCTGCTCAACACGCCGCCCGCCGATCGCCAACCCATCCTCACTTATGTTGGTGAGTACGAAGAACGGGCCGTAGCCGAAGCAATCCGGCGCGAGCTGCTGCGAGAAGGCCAAGCCTTCTTCGTGCACAATCGGGTTCGCGACATCGAGCATGTAGCGGCCCGGCTCAACGACCTTGTACCGGAGGCCCGAATCGCGGTGGCCCACGGCCAGATGGACGAAGGCACACTCGATCGAGTGGTGATCGACTTTTGGGAAGGTCGCTACGACGTTCTTGTGTGCACCACGATCATCGAATCCGGGATCGACATGCCAACTGTCAATACGTTGGTGGTGGATCGGGCCGATCTGCTCGGACTGGGCCAGCTTCATCAGCTTCGTGGTCGGGTTGGGCGCGCCGGTCAGCGGGCCTATGCCTATCTGTTTCATCCCACCGATCGGGTGCTGAGCGAAGAGGCCTACGAACGGCTCAAGACCATCGGCGAAGCTACCGAACTCGGCTCGGGCTTTCGGATCGCGATGCGTGATCTCGAGATCCGAGGCGCGGGCAACTTGTTGGGCACTGGTCAATCGGGCCATATTGCTGCGGTTGGATACGACCTCTATTGCTCGATGGTGACCGAGGCAGTCAACGAGCTTCGAGGCGAGCGTCCTCCCGATCCGATCGAAATCGCCATCGAGGTCCCGGGCGATGCGCATCTCCCCAACGACTACGTGCTCAAGGAAACCAACCGGCTCGAGGCCTACCGGCGGCTTGCTTCGATCGAGTCGCTCGCGGCCCTCGATGATGTGCGGGCCGAATGGATCGACCGCTTCGGGCCGATTCCCGAAGCGGCCGAAGCGTTGCTGCAGGTCGGGCGCCTGCGAGTCGAGTGCGTTCGCAGCGGCGTCCGCGAAATAACCGTAACCAAGGGCCCCGGTTTTGGCGGACCTGACCACGTCGCCCGGCTATCCCCGGTCGAACTGCCTGACAGCCGACAAATACGCCTGCAACGCCTGTATTCCCAAAAGGGCGCTGGCAACGCGGCGGTCTACAAAGAAGCCATCGGTGAGCTCCAGTTGCCGCTGCGCAAGCGGGATGGCGCGGTTGTTGATCAACTGGCAAAGGTCATGGCCGACCTTCTTCCTGACCAGCCCGGTTCCCCTGCGGCCGAACCGGCCGATAACCTGCCTTCTTCGTGAGCACCGATAACCGTTCCTTCATTTCTGTCAGACGCATCGTCGCCGTGATCGGTGCGGTTGGCATCATCGCCGGAGCGGCCTACGCCCTCAATACCCAGCGGCGCGACGATCATGTGATTGCCCGCGTTGGCGACCGCGAACTCACTGACGGCCAGCTGCTCGACATTGTCCAGTCGATCCCCAACGACGGCGGTGTTGCCGTCGAACTTGTCCATGCCAATCGACAGTTGACGAGCTGGGTCCTCACCCAAGCGGTGGCTCAAGAGCTCGTAAGTAGGGGGGCCGGCTCTACCGAGATCGACGAGGCCGAAGGTTTGGCGTCGCTGTCCAACGATCCTCAGTTTGGATCCATCGACGTCTCGAGCCCTTACGGCGAGACTGTGGTCGAGTTCCGTCGCGAGCTTGTCGCCGCCCAGACCTACGCCGACAGCTTCGTCAACGACGACGACATCGTGGTGTCCGAAGAACTCACCGAAGAAGAAGCGGCGACTTTTGTTGCCGCCGAACACGAGCGCCTCACCGGCACGATCTTTCAAGAGCTGGTGGATGCGGCCCGGGCTCGTGCCGAGTCCGGAACTTACATCGACCCTCGCTACGGACATTGGGATGCCGATTTCACCTCCGTAATTGGGCCTAGCGGCGTTGTTGGCTGATCGTCGGTGACAGGTCGGATCGCCATTGTCGGACTTGGTCCCGGCGGTACCGACCTCATAACGCCGCAGACCCGTGTTGCGCTTGGCGAGTCTGCTCACGTGCGGTTGCGCACGCGACGCCACCCTGCTGCGGAGCTGACTGGCACGGCGGCATCGTTCGACGACGTCTATGAACAGGCCGATCGTTTCGCCGACGTTTACCGAGAAATCGCCGACCGGCTGTTAGCCGAGGCGTCAGATATCGACGAAGAGCTCGTGTATGCGGTGCCGGGTTCGCCGTTGGTGCTCGAACGCACCGTCGACCTGCTTCGTGGTGCCGCGAGCGAAGGGCGAGTCGAGCTTCGGATCTTGCCGGCGATGTCGTTTCTCGATGTGGCGTGGGCCGAACTTCAGATCGACCCGGTAGAGGCGGGTGTTCGGCTCATCGATGGCCACACGTTTGCGGTGTCGGCTGCAGGGCAGACCGGGCCCCTCCTGGTCGCCCATTGCCATGCCCGCCACGTGCTGAGCGACATCAAGTTGGCGGTCGACGATCCGCCGCCTCGCGTCACCGTCTTGCAACGGCTCGGGTTGCCCGATCAGCGAATCTTTGATGTGGCGTGGGCCGACCTTGACCGTGAGGTCGACGCCGACCATCTAACCTCGATCTACATCGCGCAGATGGGCGTTCCCGTCGCCACCGAATTCGTCAAGTTCGACGAACTGGTACGCGAATTGCGCGAGAAGTGTCCCTGGGATCGCGAGCAGACTCACGCTTCGCTTCGGCGTCACCTGCTCGAAGAAACCCACGAGGTACTCGAGGCGCTCGACGCCCGCGGCCTCATCGATGACGACGAACCCGACGCCGACTTGGATGATCACCTGGCCGAAGAGCTGGGAGACCTGCTGTTTCAGATCTTCTTTCATGCGCGGCTGGCGGCCGAGCGCGGGGCTTTCACCGTTGCCGACGTGGCTCGTGGGGTCCACGACAAGCTGGTTTATCGTCATCCGCACGTGTTCGCCGACGCATCGGCCGAGTCCTCGGATCAGGTCCTGTCGAGCTGGGAGGAACTCAAGAAGCAGGAGAAGGGTCGCCAATCAGCGATGGACGGGATTGCCTCCACCTTGCCGAGTTTGATGTTGGCGCTCAAGATGCAAAAGCGGGCGGCCTCGGCTGGGTTCGACTTCGAAGGTGGTCCCGAGGTGGCGTTTGCCGACGTCGAGTCAGAACTGGCCGAGGTCCGCAACGATCCTTGCGAACACGAAGTCGGCGACCTCCTCTTTGCCGCGGTCCAAGTAGCTCGCCGCCTCAGCGTCGACCCGGAGATGGCGTTGCGCTCTGCCTCACAACGATTTGAGCGGCGCTTTCGGGTTGTGGAGGAATTGGCGGGTGGGGGAGACGAAATCCGTCTTGCCGACATTTCTCAACTCGAATCGTGGTGGGCGCTGGCCAAACAGCGCACCGCTGAGGCATAGTACAGAAGGCTTGTTGGCGGAGCGCAACCCACGAGGTCGCGCGATCCGCGCGATGTCCCTCACCCTTCGCGCGAGGCCCGTTAACGTGAAACAAACCAACAGAAACGAAGGACCGTCGTGAGCATCATCGAACGCGTGCACGGCCGCGAAGTCTTTGACTCTCGCGGCAACCCCACAGTCGAGGTCGAGATCGAGCTCGACTCCGGCGCCCATGGACGTGCCATCGTCCCGAGCGGTGCTTCGACCGGCGCGTTCGAAGCCGTGGAGCTACGAGATGGAGGCGATCGACTCACCGGCAAAGGGGTGCTCGATGCCGTCAGCTTCGTCAATGGCGAGCTTGCCGACACGGTGATCGGAATCGACGCGCTGAACCAGCGCCTGCTCGATGCCGAGCTGATCTCAAGCGATGGCACCGACAACAAAGCCCGGGTGGGCGCCAACGCGATCCTCGGAATCTCACTCGCCGCCGCCCAAGCCGCCGCGGCCGAGCTCGCCATCCCGTTGTGGAGACACGTTGGCGGATCTCATGCCCATGTGCTGCCCGTTCCCATGATGAACGTGCTCAACGGTGGCGAACATGCCGACAACAGCATCGACTACCAAGAGTTCATGTTCATGCCGGTTGGAGCCGCGTCGTTCTCCGAGGCCATGCAATGGGGTGTCGAGTGCTACCACGTGCTCAAGTCGGTGCTGCACGACCGTGGCCTCTCGACCGCAATTGGCGACGAAGGCGGGTTTGCCCCCAACCTCGCATCCAACGAAGAGGCCGTGCAGCTGTTGATTGACGCCATCGAGCGAGCCGGGCGCACTCCCGGTGACGAAGTTGCCATCGCCATGGACGTCGCGTCCACCGAGTTCTACGCCGATGGCGTCTACACGTTGGCCGCCGAAGGTCGAACCCTTGATTCGTCGGCGATGGTCGCCGAACTGGTCGGTCTTTGTGATCGTTACCCAATTGTTTCGGTCGAAGACGGCATGGCCGAAGACGACTGGGACGGTTGGCTCGAGCTGACTCGTGCGGTGGGCGACCGTGTCCAGGTCGTGGGCGACGATCTATTCGTCACCAACTCCCAACGCCTCGCTCGTGGTATTGCGTCGGGTACGGCAAACTCGATCCTGGTCAAGGTGAACCAGATAGGGACTTTGACCGAAACCCTCGAAGCGGTCGATATGGCCACCCGGGCCGGCTACACGTCGGTGATGTCGCACCGATCTGGAGAGACCGAGGACACCTTTATTGCCGACCTCGCCGTCGCAACCAACTGTGGCCAGATCAAAACCGGTGCTCCGGCGCGCTCAGACCGGGTAGCCAAGTACAACCAGCTCCTGCGCATCGAAGAACAGCTCGGCGACTCGGCCGGCTTTCGTGGTCGCGCCGCGTTGGCGGTGTCGTGACGGCCAAGGCCAGAAGTTCGCGTCCCGCGGCCAAACGGTCTGCTCGGCCGAAACCAAAGCGCGCCCCTGAGCCCGCTCGTCGTATCGCCCCTGGCTTGGTCTTCAGGGTCGGAGCGATCGCCGCCACGCTTGGAGTTGGTGCCGGCCTAGCGGCCATACCTGTCGGCAATTGGCTCGACCAGAAGGCCGAGCTCGACCAAGCCGAACTCGAACGGAGCGTGCTGCAAGCCGAGATCTCGGCCATCGAAAGCCAGATTGATCTGAACAGCGGCGAGGAGGGAATCCTCGAACGTGGTCGTTGTTTTGGGTTTTGGGTCCAGCCAGGAGCAGAGACCTACACGATTCCTGGCGTTGACGGTTGTGTGTCTCAGCCCTGAATAAGCCAAGATGCTCCGATGACAAATTTTCCGGTAGAGGCCACAGGGCTCGTCCGTAAGTTCGGCAATCTGACTGCGGTCGATCAGATCGACCTCGCAGTCCGCGAGGGTGAGGTCTTTGGCTTCCTCGGGCCCAATGGGGCTGGGAAATCGACCACCGTGCGAATGCTCGTGACATTGCTGAAACCCACCGCCGGGTCAGCTCGCGTCGCCGGTCATGATGTGGCCACCGAACCCAATGCCGTTCGACGCTCGATCGGGGTGGCGCTGCAAGACGCGGCCATCGATCCGCTGATGACCGGCAACGAGTTGCTGCGGCTGCAAGCGGTCCTGCACGGGCTAGTGGGCAAGGAAGGCACTCAGCGCGCCGCCGACCTGCTGGAGCGGGTTGGTCTCACCGCCGCTGGCGGCCGTCGCGTCGGGCAGTACTCGGGCGGGATGCGTCGCCGTCTTGATCTGGCGTTGGCACTGATCCATCGTCCGAAAGTTCTCTTCCTCGACGAGCCGACAACCGGACTCGACCCCACCAGCCGACAGGCGGTTTGGGAGGAGGTTCGTTCGCTCAACAACGAGGGCACGACCGTTTTCTTGACTACGCAATATCTCGAAGAGGCCGATGAATTGGCCGGACGCATCGCCATTATCGACGACGGACGAATCGTTCGTGAAGGCGACCCCGATGTGCTCAAGCGAGCGGTCGGCGACCCGACCTTGCGGATCGAAGTGGCCGATCCGGCCATGACCGATCAGGCCCGCACGGTTCTTTCGGCCTTTGGCGAAACCCGCCCGGCCCGAGCGGGACGGATGGCCATTGGACTACGCGGTGGCACCGAATCGTTGGCCGGGGTGGTGCGCGCCATGGATGATGCGGGCGTCACCCTCGGACACGTCGAAGTCGTATCACCCAGCCTTGACGACGTCTTTGCCGAGGCAACCGGACGCCGTCTCGAGGGAGCCGCTACGTGACCTCTGCGGCTTTGGCGCAAGCAGCGATGCTGGCTCGCCGTTCGATAGTCAACACCTGGAGACAGCCCGGAGCGTGGGCTCCGAGCGTGGTATTTCCGCTGATGCTCGCTGCGGTGTATGCCGCCCAGTTCTCCAAGGCCACCGCACTGCCAGGATTTCCCGAGGTGGACTCCTTTTTGCAATTCATACTTCCGGCCTCGGTCTTGCAAGGTGTGGCGTTCAACTCCGGTGAGGCAGGTAGCGCCATGGCGACCGACATCGAAAACGGGTTCTTCGACCGTCTGGTGACCTCGCCATCGAGCCGGATATCGCTGTTCGTGGGACGGCTGGCGGGAGCCGCGGTGTTCAGTGCGGGGCTGGCCGCGGTTTTGATTGCGGCGTTCGCGGCCTTTGGCGCTCCGGTTAAGGGCGGACTGCTCGCTGGCGCGGCGTTGGTAGTGATCGCCTCGGGGTTGTCGTTAGCCATAGGAGGGATCACCCTCATCGTTGCGCTGCGTACCGGCTCGCCCGAGGCCGCCCAGTCGATGTTTCCTCTCACCTTCGTGGCGATATTTGTTTCGTCGGCCTTCTTCCCGACCGAACTTATGAGCGGGTGGTATCAGTCTGTGGCCGAGGTCAATCCCATTACGTTGATCATCAACCCCACGAGACGAATGGTTATCAGCGGATTTGCCGCCGATGATTTCTTGGCGGCCATGGGGTGGATCAGCGTTCTCGCCGTTGGCTCGCTCGGATTTGCCTACCGGGCCTACCTGGGCCGGGTGAGGCGGGGATGACCAGCAGCATCGCCTTTGGTCCTTCGGGTCCCGGACTTGTTCAGCTATCGCGTCGTGCGATCACCCGACTGTTGCGGGTGCCGGCGCTGATTGCGCCGACCATCATCATGCCGGCGTTCTTTATCGTCGCGTTCACCGGCAGCTTCGATGGAATAACCCGTGTCGATGGTTATCCAACAGACAACATCGTCAACTGGGTCGCGGCCTTTGCGATCGTGCAGAGCGCATCTTTCGCGGGTATCGGGGCGGCTGGGGCGATGGCTACCGACATGGATTCCGGCTTTCTTGATCGTTTGCTCGTTAGTCCTGTGCGCCGAGTCTTGATCGTTGCTGGACCGTTGGTGCAAACCGCCATTCGAGCCTTGATTCCGGTCACCGTGGTGTTGTTGATCGCCGCGCTGAAAGGGGCATCGATGCCAGGCGGTCTTCTCGGCATCGTCGTGGTTTATGCCGGGGCCATTGGCGCCGCGCTGATCATGGGCTGTGTGGGCCTCGCAGTGGTACTGCATATAGGAAACATCAGAGCAATGGCGATCGTGCAGATCGTGGCGTTCGTGTTCTTGTTTCCGTCGACCGGGCAGGTTCCGATTGTGGTGATGGAGGGCTGGTTGCAAACGGCGGCTCGCTACAACCCGGCGACCGACTTGCTGCTTCTTGTTCGCCAGGGATTCCTGGGCGACGTTACCTGGGCGAACACGTGGCCCGGTCTTCTGGTGATTCTGGGCGGCGTTGCGATATTTGGTTCGTGGGCCCGCTACGAGCTGGGTCGGCTCCGCGACTAGAGCTAATCGTTGGTCAACCGGATGTGGCGACGTTTCACCGGGGTGGACGTGACAATGTTGGTGATGGTGTCGCCGTACTCCCAGAAATGTTCGACCAGTTCGCCCAAGTGTCCAACGTCTCGCAGCCAGGCCCGCAGTACGTGACTCTCTCCGCCCGACACGCGGTTGCACTCGATGACCTCGGGGAGCGATTCGGCCACGGCGTCGACTTCGGCCGCCTGGGGACCAGCGGAGTGCACTCGGATGATGGCCAAGATCGGCGATCCGAGCGCCGCAGGATTCACCGTAGCGACGTATCCGGTGATGATTCCTTCCTGCTCCAGGCGACGAACCCGGTCGGTTACTGCTGGGGCTGAGAGCCCCACTCGTTCGCCGAGCTCGCGAAAGCTGATGCGGCCATCGGTCTGGAGCTCTTCGAGGATCTGTCGAGTTATGGAGTCGATCACCAAAACAGCTTAACAAAAATCATAGATATGGCTAGTTAACCTTAGAAACAATGGAAACTTGACCCTTGGAGTCCAATATTCCACGGGTATCAAGGTTAGAGATTGCGTATACTAAAGCCATGACCAGAAACGATTGCCTCCCCACCTACTCGGCCCCTCTCGCCGCTCTGCCAGAACTCCTCGACGCATGGAACCGCCACCAGGATCTTCGCCGGGCCGGTGCTCCGGTTCGTGACCTTGCCAGCTCGCGGGCTCGACTCGACGCCGTCCGCGGTCGCCGCTGAACAAAACACCAATTCGCCCGGCATGATGGTCGGGTGAAGGAACTTTTCGACGACCTCGAACGCTGGAGTGACTCTGGCGTGGCGTCGGCGGTCGCCAGGGTTGTCGACCTAGACGGGTCTGGCCCTCGCCTGCCCGGCGCGGCCATGGCCGTCAATTCCGACCAAGACGTCCGGGGCTCGGTCTCGGGCGGATGCGTCGAAGGCGCCGTAGTTGTCGAGGCCTTGGATGTCATCGACACCCGGCAGTCTCGGGTTGTCACGTTCGGTTTCAGCGATGACGAAGCCTTTGCGGTTGGGCTCACCTGTGGCGGGACGATTCACCTCTTCATCGAACCAGCCGACACCGCTACCGAGTGGTATCGCACCCTCAAAGCCGAGATCGCAGCCGAACGCCCGGTGGCTCTGGCCACGGTGATCGACGGCCCGCAGACCGGCGACAAGTTGGTTGTCAGCTTCGGCGAGGATGGGTCGCCTCTAACCATCGGTTCCCTCGGAGACCACGACCTCGATCGGGTAGTCGAGCGCGATGCCCGAGGCGAACTCGCCGCGGGCCGCTCGGGGCTGCGGCACTATGGCGAACACGGCGAGGCCCGCGAGGGCGCCGTTTCGGTTTTCATAGAGAGTTTCGCGCCGCCGCCTCGCTTACTGATCTTTGGTGCGGTCGACTTCACCGCCGCTTTGGCCCGGGTGGCCAAGGTTCTCGGCTACCGCGTAACGGTGTGCGATGCTCGCCAGGTCTTTGCCACCAGGCAACGGTTCCCGATGGCCGATGACTTGGTCGTCGACTGGCCCGACCGGCTGCTCGCCGAGGTTGGCGACCAGCTCGGATCTCGCGACGCAGTGTGCATCCTTACCCACGATGCCAAGTTCGACGTACCCGCGGTTACTGCGTCGCTAGCTACCAGCGTCGGCTACATCGGGGTGATGGGCAGTCGGCGAACCCACGACGACCGCACGGCCCGGCTGCTCGAGGCTGGCGTCGACCGGGCCGGTCTTGCCCGGTTGCGCTCGCCGATTGGTCTCGATCTTGGTGCTCGTACGCCAGAGGAGACCGCAGTGTCGATCATGGCCGAGATTATCGCTCGACGAACCGGTCGCTCGGTTGGGGCGCTCAGCGACTCGTCCGGACCAATTCACGCCTGACCGGCGCGGGCTAGGAAACGCTGGGCGGCGGGGTTGGCTGACCAGGGAGCGCCTTGCGTACGTGGAAGCTCTGACGCCAGTCGACTCGGGTCGAATCGTCGATCACTAGTTGCCACGTGTAGCTCTTGCCCGGCTCGACCGGCAGAGTGGGGAAGGTAATCGCCAGCGGCACCGATAGCGGTGTGCCGGCCTTCATCCCGGCCGGGCGTCCCGCCTCGAAGCGGCCGCCCACAACCAGAGGATGTTGTCCAATCATCACGGGATGACCGTCTTCGTCGAGTAGTTCCAGCCGCCATTGGTGGGCCACGTTCGCCCGGTCCCACGGAACCTCGATCCGGATCGCCACCCCAAGCGGTTGGGCTCGCGGGCCAATTGCGGTGAGCCCCCCGCCCAAGATGAACAGCTTGCGATCGGCCACCTGGGCCGAGTCGGCCAACATCATCGTGACTCGCAGGTCGGAGGGATTGCTCGGCGTGGCGCCCATCGATTCCATGGGATCGAACCCTAGGCGCGTGACTTCGACTTCGGCGGGCCAGACTGGGCGAATGGAGACCACCTCGTTTGTCCGGCATTCGTCTACTGCGGCCGTCGTGTTGGCGGCCGGCGCCGGGTCGCGGTTCACAGGCGACAGCCACAAACTCTTGACCAAGATCGACGGCATCCCGATCGTTCGCCACGTGATCGACGCGGTCCGCGGCGCCGACTTCGACGAGGTGATCGTGGTTAGCGGTGCGATCGACCTCGCCGACGTCGTACCCGACGATGTCACCCTCATCCACAACGAGAAATGGGAGGACGGGCAAGCCACTTCGTTGCAGGCTGCCGTGGCCTACGCGGCGTCGCGTGGGCACACCGCGATCGTGGTCGGGTTGGGCGACAGCCCAGGGGTCAGTACCGATGCGTGGGCAGCGGTGGCAGCGGTCGAGAACGATTTGGCGACGGCGCGTTATGGCAACGATCAACGTCCACCGGTGCGGCTCTCGGCTTCGATGTGGGCGAGCCTTCCGGTGAGCGGAGACGAAGGAGCGCGGGCGCTGCTTCGCGATCACGGCGACATTGTGCGCCCGGTCCCGGTCGAGGGCGACCCAAGAGATATCGACACTCTGGAAGATCTACGCCGGTGGAACTAATCGATTCGTTTCGGATCGGGTGCCCGATCGACGAGGCGTGGAACGCGCTCAACGATGTGAGTCTCGTCGCTCGGTGCGTGCCCGGCGCTCACCTCACCGAGGTCCACGGTGACGAATATCGAGGCGTGGTCAGTGTCCGGTTGGGCGTGCTGTCAGCCCGCTTTAACGGCGCGGCGACATTCGACGCCGACGTGGACCGGCGCCGGATCATGGTTCAGGCTTCGGGGCGCGGCAACCAAGGCGATGCCGAAGCCCACATCACCGCGACGCTCGAAGAGCTCTCCGAAATCGCCACGCAGGTCAATGTCGATACCGATCTTCAGATCGGCGGACGAGTAGCTCAGCTGGGCCGAGGCATTATCCCCGAGGTCAGTTCTACGCTGACCGCGCAGTTCGCCGAGAACCTCGGCGCCAGTCTGCAGCGCTCGGCGTCGGGACCCGACCCGTTCGGCACCGAAGGCACCGATCATCATGTTGTGATGCCCGAACCAGAAGCCCTCGATCTGCTCGACGCGGCTCGTCGCCCGATCATGAAGCGCGTCGGCCCCGCGGTGATGGTCGTGGGTGTGGCGGCCGTGACCCGCCGGGTGCGGCGCAACGGCAGGGCCAAGACACGATGAGCGTCTCTGACGCCGACCGCCTCCGCGTTGCCCAGCTATTGGGGCGCCAGCCAGGCGGAGCATTCGACATAGTGGTGCGCAACGCGGCTGGCGATCCGGTCGTGCTGCGCAACGCCCCCATTCTCGACTCCGGTCGACCGATGCCCACGCTTTACTGGCTCGTCGGTGAGCACGAACGCCGAATCGTTGGTCGGATCGAATCAGATCGCGGCGTCCGGCGGGCCGAGCACGAGGTTGCGCCCGATGCCATTGCCGATGCGCATAGTCGTTACGCGGCCGAACGCGATGCCGACATCCCGTCCGATCACGTCGGGCCTCGACCAACGGCCGGGGTAGGCGGGACCCGACAGGGCGTCAAGTGTTTGCATGCCCATTACGCGTGGCATTTGGCGGGCGGCGACGATCCGGTCGGTGCGTGGGTTGCCGAGCGTTTCGCGAGCTACGAAGACGAGCCCGAACAACCCGCCCCCCCGGGGTCGACGGCCTCAGCCGTAGTCGCAGCCATCGACATGGGCACCAACTCCACCCGGCTGCTGGTGCACGACGGTACCGACACGCTCGAACGGCTGATGACGATCACTCGTCTCGGCCAAGACGTCGACGCCACCGGCCGACTCGCCGACGAGGCGATCGAAAGGACGTTGGCTTGTCTGCGAGACTTCCGCGAGGTGATGGACCGGTTCGGTGTTACCCAGGTGCGGGCGGCGGCCACTTCTGCGGCGCGAGATGCCGCCAATCGCGACGAGTTCTTCGCCGCGGTCGAAGCGACAATCGGGACCCGCCCCGAACTGTTGAGTGGCATGGAAGAGGGCCGGCTCTCGTTTAGAGGGGCGACCGCCGAGCTCGACCCTGCTGCTGGCCCGTTCTTGGTTTTCGACATTGGCGGAGGGTCAACCGAATTCGCCTACGGGACAACCGAGGCCGAAGCGGCGATTTCGTTGGATATTGGGTGTGTGAGGCTCACCGAAAAATACGTCGAGCACGACCCGCCGCGGCCCGAGGAACTGGTCGCCTGTCTATCGATCACCGAACTTCATCTCGACGACGTCGCTCGAGAAATCCCGCAGCTCGCCGCGGCCCGCACGTTTGTGGGCTTGGCCGGCACCGTTTCGACCGCGGCGGCGGTCGAGCTGGGGTTAGCCGAGTACGACCGCGACCAAATCCATCACTTTGTGCTCACCAAAGAGGCAGCCGAAGACGTGTACCGCACCTTGGTCACCGAATCGAAAGCCGACCGCATGCACAATCCCGGGCTCGAAGAAGCTCGCGCCGACGTGATTGTCGGGGGCATGTGTGTCCTTGTCCAGACCATGAGGACGTTCGGGATCGACGAACTCGTTGTATCAGAAGCCGACATCCTCGACGGGCTGGCTTTCTCGCTCCTGGACCCCTGAGGCCGTCAGGCAATGGGCCGTGGAGGATTGCTGGGCGGCCCGGCGAATAGTTGCGCCTTGGCCATCCAGTCATCGGCGATGTCGCCGGTCACGACCAGTTTGGTGTCGGCGACGTTACGACGTTGGGCGGTGACGAGGCAGAAGTCGACGGCCGGTCCACGAACCGATGCTTCGGCGGTGTCTGGCCCCCACGTCCAGCGAGCCCCCGACGCAGCGTCGAGAGCGACGTGCACATCGCCTGGGGGCATTTCGGCCTTGCGGTTGATGTAAGTCCACCGGCGGGTGATGAACCCGAGCTGAGCAATGTGGCGAAGTCGGTCGGTGGGTTGTCGCACTGCCCCCGCCGCGTCGCATATGTCTTGACCGTGGGCCCAGCACTCCATCAGTCGGGCGGTCAGAAACGATTTGGCTCCCATCGAAGGCCCATACCATTCGATCCGGCTGTCGTCGGCGCAGCCGCCCGCCGCCTCGGCCAAGTCAGAGCGGGCTCGGCGCCAACGGCTGAACAGTTGCTCGGCCGACATCGAACGGGCCAGCCCGAGGGTGAGTTCGTCGCTGGCGCCGGCATTGGCGAACGCCGCGGCCACGAACTCTTCGCGGTGGGTGATGAACGCTGCGGGGTCGGCAATGGCCAGCGCCGCGGTCTCGTCGAAGAACGCCAGATGGCCGATCTGGTCGTGTATCGCCCAGCGAGGCGACGGCGTGGGTAGCTCCCATTGGGTGTCGGAGAGGGCGGCAACGATCGAGTCCAGGTCGTCTTGTTCGGCGACGAGATCGTCGATTATGGCCGCAACGGTGACGCCCATCAGGCCATCAATTCGGCCATCTTGCGAAGCGTTGTCACGTCGCCTGACACATTCAGGGTGGTGATAACCGACTCTCGCCACGGTTCGAGGTCGTCGCGGATTTTGTCCCAAGGTCCGATCAACCCGATTTCCTCACACATTTGGGTGGTGACGGCGGCGGTTGCTTCGGCCCGTTGGCCGTCGAGGAAAAGGTTCTGGATCGTGTCGCACTCGGCTTCGTAACCCATCCGATCAAACACGGCCCGGTGGAAATTGGCGCCCTTGGCGCCCATGCCTCCCACATACAGAGCAATGACCGGTCGAATAAAGTCGGCGCACGCTTCGACGTCATCGCCGGGAACCAACAACGCCGTGCACACGACCTCGAATGTCGCCCAATCGTGGCGGGCCGTTGGACGATCGAATCCGGTCTGCAGGAACCCTTTGTACATGTCGTTGTGTTTGGGCGAGAACAGCCACGGCAACCAGCCGTCACAAATCTCGGCCGCCATCGCGACGTTCTTGGGGCCTTCGGCTCCGAGGTAGATCGGAATGTCGGTGCGCAACGGATGCACAGTGCTCTTGAGGGGCTTGCCCAACCCCGAGCCGCCGACGTAGGGCATGTTGTAGTGGTCGCCGTGAAACTCGACGGGTTTCTCGCGGGCGATCACTTGTCGCACGATGTCGACGTACTCACGAGTACGGGCCAGCGGTTTGGGGTAGGACTGGCCGTACCAACCTTCGACGACTTGGGGACCAGACGCTCCCAGCCCAAGCACAAACCGGCCGCCCGACAAATGATCCATGGTGATAGCGGTCATCGCCGTCGCCGCGGGAGTGCGGGCCGACATTTGGGTTATGGCCGTGCCCAGCTTCACGTTGTTGGTCGCCGCGCCCCACCAAGCCAACGGAGTGAAGCAGTCCGACCCGTAAGCCTCGGCCGTCCAGATCGAATCGAAGCCGAGAGCGTCGGCTTCGGCGATTTGCTCCTCGACCCCAGGTGGAGGGCCGGCCGACCAATAGCCAGTGTTGAGCCCGAGCTTCATGTCTCTAGTCATCTTGCGGACCGTACTACGACTGCTAAGCAATCGATGCCCGAGCGGCGGCCACCTGGGTGTCCATGAGGGCGAGCGTGTCGCCACGGAAACTCTCGACGGTTCCGGCGTAGGCGGAAGGGTCGAGAGTCGAGGCCAGCTCGGCCGCGGCGGCAATGGCGTGCTCGAGCAAAGTGTCCGGAGATACGATTTGGTCGAGAAAACCGACGTCGACCGCGTCGCCAGGAGAAGTGATGCGGGCGTTTGCTATCGACCGTTGAATGTGGCGCTTCGATAAACGGACTTGGGCGATGGTCATGGCCCAATCGGGGAGCACCATTTTGATGGCAACCTCGTTGAGGCCGATCTTGGCGTCGATGTCGGCACCGATGCGCACGTCACAGCCGAGCAGCATCAGTGCGCCAGCGGCGAGAGCATGGCCGGTGCAGGCCGCAACGACCGGCACCGAAGCACCGTAAAGATGGCGAACCAGTTCGCCGCCGTCGGCGACAAGATGAATCATGGCGTTGAAATCGTCACCCAGCATCACCCCCAAGTCGAAGCCGCCAGAGAACCGGCCGGGTCGTCCGTGCACGACGACGGCTCGCACATCGTCGTCGGCTTCGGCCTGGTTAAGCGCTTCGTTGATGGCGGCGATCAGATCAAACGACAAAGCGTTGGCTTTGCCGTCGTCGAGATGCAGAACCATTACTTGGTCGTGGTGTTCGACAGTTAGGGAAGGGGCGGAGGTCATGTCAGCCAATCTTGATTCCGGTCAGGTCCGATAGCGCGGTGGCGTCTCGGGAGCCGGACCTGCTCGACCGGCTGGTGCCGGCGATGATCCGGCGACGTACCGCAGCCGACAAGGTGTCGATGGCAATCACGACGACAACGGTGACGATCAGCACCGCGCCGACGGCATCGAAGTTACGGAAGTTGAGCTGTTGAACCAGTTCGGATCCGATCCCACCGGCGCCGATCATGCCGAGCACGGCCGATGCCCGGACGTTGATCTCGAATCGAAACAGCCAGTATGAGATGACGGTCGGCAATACCTGGGGAAGTACTCCCCAGCGCATCCGGGAGGTCCAACCGCCTCCGGTCGATTCGACGGCTTCGATGGGTCCCTGGTCGATCGACTCGATGGCTTCGGTCGACAGTTTGCCGAGGGTGCCCACCGAATGAAGCCCTATTGCCAGAGCACCCGCCCAAGGCCCGAGCCCGGTCACTGCCAACAAAACGACGGCCACTATTAGTTCGGGAACGGCTCGGATGGCGTTGAATAGTTGGCGGACCGGAACACGGAGCCATGGCGGCGCAATGTTGGTGGCCGCCAAGAACGCCAAAGGCAGCGACAAAGTTGCCGCGATGATTGTTCCGGTCCATGCAATGTAAACCGACTCGAGAACCTTGCCGATTACGCCCCGTTCGATCTCGCCGGAGAAATCGGGAGGGAACATGAACCGTACGATCGCCCAAGCATCGCCGGGGGCCGAAGCCAACCGCGACAACGAAACATCGAGGCCACTGATCGACCAGACCGCGGCGACAAGGAGAACCACGGCCACGCCCGATTTGCGGATCGGGCCACCGAGCGATTTGGTCGGACGGGTTGTCATCAAACGAGCCTTTTGCGAATTGCGACCGACACTTGCTCGATGATGATCACGACCCCGAACATGATGACCAAAATCCCGAGCATCCGGTCGTACTGAAACACCGACCGTTGAGCCTCAACGACGCGGCCGATGCCGCCCGCCCCAACAAGGCCAATGACGATCGATGCCCGAATGTTGAGCTCGAAGACGTACAGCGCATAGGCCACATAGGCGGGGAACACCGTCGGCAACACACTGGTGCGTACCGCGGGAATGTGGCGAGCGCCCGCCGCCCGGGCCGCCTCGAGGGGACGCGGGTCGGCGCCGTCGACGGTTTCGCTGAAGAGTTTGACCATTACGGCCAGCGAGAAGATGGATAACGCCCATGCGCCGGCGAAGGCCCCAACGCCGATCGCGACCACCAGCAGCTTGGCCCAGAACAGATCGGGCACGGCCCGGATCAGGTTCATGACCGCCTTGCTGACGAAATAGGTAGGGCGGTTGGGCGCGGTGAGCCGAGACATGGCGAACGAGATGGGCAACGCCAAACTGCAACCGATTATGGACGAGATGATCGCGATTTGGAAGGTCTCAAGAAGCGGGTCGATGACGTTGTGGCGATCAAGGACCCAGTCCCACGGGATTGGCCAAAACAACGACCAGACCTTGCCTTTGTCCCAGATCGTGTCGGTCAGCGGGTTGTCGGGGAGATTGCCGAGATTGATGACCGTAGTGAGAGTGAACCCGACTTTGGCGGCGGCAAATATCGTGAACCCAACAATGGCGCCGGCGATCACAAACCCGATGGGGCGCGGCTTTGGTTTGGTTGGTCTGGTACTGACGGCGGTCACTAGTCGTCGGCGGTTTCGGCCAGCATGTCGGTGCTGGCGATGGCCCGACCGTAAATCTCGGTGAACGTTTCGTCGGTGGCATCGGCGATGTCGCCGTCGAAAACGAGCTCGCCGTCGCGAAGTCCGATGAGTCGGCGCCCGTAGTCCCGAGCGAGATCCAGGAAGTGAAGGTTGACCAGAGTCGTGATTCCCAGATCCTGATTGATGCGCCGAAGATCGCCCATGACCTGGCGACTCGTGATGGGGTCGAGCGCCGCGACCGGTTCGTCGGCCAACATCACCGACGGGTCTTGCGCAAGCGCTCTGGCGATCCCCACCCGTTGCTGTTGACCGCCGGACAGATCCGATGCTCGAACGTACGCCTTTTCGACGATGCTCACCCGTTCGAGGGCTTGCAGCGCCAGTTCGCGATCGGCGGCCGGCCACAGGCCAAATGTCGACCGCCACGCCGAAACCGCCGAGAGGCGACCCATCAACACGTTGTTGATGACCGACGTCCGGTTGACCAGGTTGAAGGTTTGAAAGATCATTCCGATCTTTGATCGGATAGCCCGCAGTTGGGCGCCGGATGCCCCCACCACCTCGGTGCCATCGATCGTGATGGAACCTTCGGTGGCAGGGACGAGTCCGTTGAGGGCCCGAAGAAGCGTTGACTTCCCGGCACCCGACAGACCAACGATCACGACGAATTCGCCGTCATCAATAGTGAGATTGATGTTCTTGAGTGCTTGCACTCCGCCCCGGTACGTGACCGAGACGTCTTCTAGGCGAATCATCGTGATCGTTGCTGTCCTGTCTCTTACCGATCAGCCAGGAGGCTCGGTGATGCCGAGGGTCGTGGCTGCTTGACGTACGACGTCGAAGTCTGACTCGACAGCACGGCGGATATCGGTCCAACCATAGATCTCGTCAAAGATCGCTTCGCCCTCGTCAGTGTCGAGGAAAGCCGCTACGGCGTCGTAGATGGCGTCCTTGAGATCGTCGGGGAGGTCGCTGCGAACGGCGACAACATCGTTGGGAATCTCGCCGGTGATCGAGAACACGATGACCTTTTCGCCAACGTCGGGGTTCTCGCCACGGATCGTACGGCGGGCATCGTCGAAGGAAAGTCCCACGTCGGCGTCACCGTTGTAGACCGAGATGACTGCGGCATCATGCCCGCCGGTGAAGATCGGGGTAACGCCGCTGGCCGGATCGATGCCCAGGTTGGTGAGGTCCAGAGCCGGGAACAAGTAGCCCGAGGTCGAGGTCTCGCTGGTGAACGCCACCGTCTTACCGGCGACTGCGCTCAGATCGGCGATGCACGAGTAGCCAGATGAGATCGGCACGTCAGCGCCGACTGCATCTTCCGCGTCGGTCATCTCGCCAATGGCCTTGCCGTCGGCGCCAAAGTAGACGCCGACCTGCAGGGCCACGGCGTCGAGCGCCGGAACCTGAACAATCTCTCCGCCATCGTTGATAAGAGCGGTGCCCTCAACTGGAGGTTCGTTGCAGATGCTGGCGTCGTTGGTGAACCACTGGCCGTGGTAGGTAGCCGCACCGAAACGGATCGACTGAATCAGCGCCTCGATGTTGCCGAATGTGTCAGCGCCCAAGGTGTAGCCAAACGGCCCGAACGCGCCGAGGTCGGCGGTTTCGTTACCCATCGCGGTGACCAGACCGGTGTAGTCGGTGGTCACAGTTCCTTCGACGGGGATTCCAAGGGCCTCTTCGAGAACAGCCATGAACGGCTGGATGTCGTCGAGAAGTTGATCTTGTTCCTGGCTGGGAACAAATCCGAAGATCAGCTTGTCGGGCCAACCGGCCATTGCGTCATCGGCCATGGCGTCGTCAGCAGCAGCGTCATCGGCCATGGCGTCATCAGCAGCGGCGTCGTCAGCTGGTTCGTCCGCCGCCGCGTCGGCGGTGTCGTCAGGCGCCGCGGCTGGTTCCTCGGTTGCTGTTGGGTCGTCGTCGCCGCAGGCCGCGGCAAACAACGAAAACGCAAGCATGATTGCGAATATTCGTCGGAATACCATTTCCATCCTCCATAGTTGTGCTCGCGCGACGTTAGTCACGAAGTGCGGCGCGTGCATTAACGAGTTGTTCGAAGTCGCCCCAATCGCCGATATCGACGGTGTTTTCGTGAGGCTCATTCCACGGCCGGACGTATCGACAAACGACCGCTTCGGGATGAACTCGTGCCAACGAAGCAAGGTTGTGGTCAGCATCGTCGAGGTAGACGTCGCAATCGACGGTTGTCTTGTCGTCGAGGATGTGAACCTCGGTGGTCGCAACCGCGTTGTCGGCGAGCCACGCAAAAGTGTCGTGAACGGCGAAGTCGGGTTTCGTGGTGAGGATCACGATGTGGTGACCACCGGCCGCGAGTCGCCTCAGGCTCATCAACGAATTGGGATAGGGCGTCAACCATCGAAACAAACTGGCGCCCTCACCGCAGGTTCGGGCCCAATCCCAGAACGGGGCCATCGACTCGAAGTGAGTGAGCAACGTCGGCGCATCCCACTCGATGATGTCGTCTGTGGACAGGGTTGTGCCGAAGTCGCGGTTGTAGCGCTCGATCCAACCTTGGTTGAAATCGGCAACGACACCATCGAGATCAATCCCGAGCCTCATAGGTTTCATCGTGTCAGTGTGGCACCCTCGATGGGGTGAGCGAACCTTTTGTGTTTGGTGTTGACCTCGACGGAGTGGTGGCCGATTACACCCTTGGGCTGCGTGAAGTCGTGGCCGCCCATCGGGGGATCGACCCTTCGACGTTGCCGATCGAACGTCACTGGGATTTTCGAGAGTGGGATTTCGGTCCCGATGATTTCGAGTTCTACCACCGGCGGGCCGTGAACGACGAGCACATGTTTGCGACGCTGCCGATGGTCGACGGCGCCGCGGATGCGCTTTGGCGTCTGTCTGACGCCGGGGTGTGGATTCGGGTCATAACCCACCGGATCTACACGAACTGGGGCCACGCCACCGCTGTTTCCGACACGGTTGGCTGGCTGGACCGCTTCAGTATCCCGTACCGCGACATCTGTTTCTTGGGCGCCAAGCCCGAGGTCGAGGCCGACTGTTACATCGACGATGCCGCTCACAACATCGAAGGCCTCAGGGCTGCGGGCAACACCGTGATCACCTTCGACCAGCCCTACAACCGGCACCTCGAAGGGTTACGAGCCAGAACCTGGGTCGAGGTCGAGGAGATAGTGCACCGCTTGGCCGCCGATTTCGGCGGTTCGTTGCAGCCGCAGATTCCCGGGATCGATGCCGGCGCTGATCGGCTCGATCGACGCCAACGAAAGACCTGACAGCCGGCGCGAACGAAGGATAATTTGGAGGCAGAAGAATTACCGGCTACGTTTCGTGACCATGAAGCGATCGTTGCTAGCCCCACCGATGACATCGACGCTTGATGCCAAATCCGAGCAGTTCTCGGTCAACGAAACCGAGATGCTCGAACTGCTCGAGGTCCATGACGAGTTGTTGGAGATGGCCGCGGGCGGCGGTGGCCACAAGGCCATGGCCCGTCACCGGAGCCGGGGCAAGCTGCCGATCCGAGAACGAATTGCCAACGTGCTCGATCCCGACACCCCCTTCCTCGAGATCACCCCCTTGGCCGGATACGGCAGCGCCTACAAGTTGGGCGGGGGGATGGTCGCCGGGATCGGGATAATCGCCGGCATCGAATGTGTGATCATGGGCAACGATCCAACGGTGGCCGCCGGCGCCCTCACTCCCTACGCCGCCAAGAAGTGGATGCGGGCGCTCGAGATTGCCCGAGACAACCGCATCCCCTACGTAAGTTTCGTCGAATCGGCCGGCGGCGACCTTCGCCCTGGCGGCGGTGGGCGCAAGCCGATCCCCGAATCCGAGAACCCCCACGGCGCAGTCGGTAGCGCCGTCGTGCCCGAGCATTTCGCCGAGACCGGTCGTTTCTTCTACGAGATGATCGAGCTTTCCAAGATGCGTATTCCGACCGTGTGCGTCACCTTCGGATCTTCCACCGCTGGTGGCGCGTACCAACCGGGATTATCCGACTACAACATTTTCATCAAGGAGCAAACCTTCGCGTATTTGGCCGGTCCGCCGCTGGTGAAGATGGCCACCGGCGAGATCGCCGACGACGAAACGATCGGCGGAGCCCAAAAACACGCCGAGGTCTCCGGATTGGCCGAATACCTCGCCGAGGACGAGATGGACGCCATCAGGATGTGCCGGGAGGTCGTGTCGCATCTCAATTGGCGCAAACCCGATGCCGCCCCGCCACTTCAATCTGATCCGCCGGTGCTCGACCCCAACGAACTCTTGGGTCTGGTTAGCCGCGACCTGCGTAGTCCACTCGACGTCCGCGACGTGATCGGGCGAGTGGTCGACGGGAGCCGATTCGAAGAATTCAAACCCCGTTTCGGGCCGTCGGTCGTTTGTGGCTGGGCCTCGATTCATGGTTACCCGGTTGGTGTGCTTGGCAACAACGGGGTCCTGTACCCGGACTCTGCTCAAAAGGCCGCTCACTTCATCCAACTCTGCAACCACATCGACGTGCCTCTGGTGTTCTTGCAGAACATCACCGGGTTCATGGTGGGCAAGGATTTCGAAGCCGACGGGATCATCAAGAAGGGTTCGCAGATGATCAACGCGGTCGCCAACTCGACGGTGCCTCATCTGACCGTGATCGTTGGTGCGTCCTACGGCGCCGGTACCTACGGCATGTCGGGACGGGCCTTCGGCAATCGATTCACGTTCCTTTGGCCCACCGCCAAGATCGCAGTAATGGGCCCAAAACAAATCGCCGGCGTGATGTCGCAGGTCCGCCGAGCCAAGCATCCCCGCACGCCCGAGGGAATGGCTGGCGAACCCTTTGACGAGCAGGCCGATGCTGCGGTGGTTGCCGCCCACGAAGCCGCTCACGACAAAGGTTCGCTCGCGCTTCGGGCGACCGGAGCAATCAGCGATGACGGGATCATCGATCCTCGCGACACCCGAGACATCTTGGGTATGACCTTGAGCGTGGTCCGAAACCGGCCCGTCGAGGGGACCGACGGCTATGGGGTGTTTCGGCTGTGATCACCGCGCTGCTGGTCGCCAACCGCGGCGAGATCGCCCGACGAGTATTTCGCACGGCGCGGGCCATGGGCATCCGCACGGTTGCCGTGTTCGTCGATGCCGACGCCGACGCCCTTTTCGTCCGTGACGCCGACGAAGCAATCCGCCTCCCGGGCCGTTATCTCGACGGCGAGGCGATCCTCGCTGCGGCTCACCAAACCGGTGCCGATGCCATCCACCCGGGTTATGGCTTCTTGTCGGAGAACGCCGCGTTTGCCCAATCGGTGATTGCGGCGGGAATCTGCTGGGTCGGCCCCTCGCCCGAGATCATCGAATCGATGGGCGACAAGATCTCCGCCAAACGGGTCGCAGCACAGGCGGGGGTCGCGACGCTGCCATCGTCCGAAGACCCAACGGCCAGCGACGCCGTGGGGTTCCCGCTGCTGGTGAAAGCCTCGGCCGGTGGCGGCGGAAAAGGCATGAGGGTTGTCGATCAACCCGCCCAACTCGCCGACGCGGTCGCATCGGCCAAGCGCGAGGCCCTGGCCAGCTTCGGCGACGATCGAGTGTTCCTCGAGCGCTACATCGCCGCGAGCCGTCATGTCGAAATCCAACTGCTGGGCGACAGCCATGGCAACGTTGTCCAACTCGGCGAACGAGAATGCTCGATCCAGCGCCGCCACCAAAAGATCATCGAAGAATCCCCGTCTCCAGTAGTCGATGTCGAGATGCGAGAGGCCATGGGCGCGGCATCGTTGGCGCTTGCTGAGGCGATGCGTTACCAGTCGGCGGGCACTGTCGAGTTCTTGGTCGACGACGCCACGAAGGAGTTCTTCTTCCTCGAAATGAACACTCGCCTGCAAGTCGAGCACCCGGTCACCGAAGCCGTCACCGGCATCGACATTGTGCGAGAACAGCTGCGTGTCGCCGCGGGGGCCCCACTTGGTTACGACCAAGGCGACATCACATGCCGCGGCCATGCCATTGAGGTGCGTCTTTATGCTGAAGACCCGGCCAACGGTTTCCTCCCGGCAACCGGCACGTTGTCGGCCTACGCTCCGGCCGCCGAACCGGTCGTGCGGTGGGACACTGGCGTCGAGCAGGGAAGTGTCGTTGGGGTCGACTTCGATCCGATGCTGGCCAAGGTCATCGCTCACGCCCCGACTCGCTCCGAGGCGGCCGGCCGCCTGGCTCTGGCCCTCGAGCGTATGCATCTCGGCGGGGTTGTCACCAACCGCGACTTCTTGGCCGCCACCCTGCGCAGCGAGCCTTTCCTCGCTGGCGATACCACCACCGACTTCCTCCAACGCAACCGCCCCGCGTCGTTGGTTGGTTCCGCTGATACAGCGACCGCGGCGATTCTCGCGGCGATGTGGTTGCAGGCCCGAAACCGCAGCCGCGACACCGTATGGGGATTCGCGCCCTCCAACTTTCGTACCGGCGGGCTACCTCCGCAGCGAGTCGAGTTCGCTCACGGCGACGACTCATACGTGGTCGAATACATGCCGGAACGCGCCGGCGGGTTCGTACTCGGAACTGGCGAGAAAGTAGCCGTCACCGACTGGACCACGTCGAGCATCCAAGCAGAGATTGACAGCCGTCGGCTACAGGCCGCGGTCACGGTCGCCAACGATGTTGCCTACGTGACGGTCGGCGGCACGACCGAGGCGCTGGCCATTGTTCCGAGATTCGCGATTCGCGGCCCCGAACCAGCCGCCGGCGGTCTGGTGGCGCCCATGCCGGGTTCGGTGATCGATCTGCGCTGCGCGGTTGGAGACACCGTCGAACCGGGTCAGGTGCTGGTTGTGCTCGAGGCGATGAAGATGGAGCATCACATCACCGCACCAATCGCCGGAACCGTCACCGAGATCCCCATCTCGCTCGGCGAACAACTAGACACCGGTGCAGCGCTCCTCACGATCGAAGAGGCGTCATGACCAAGCCTGCTATCCGGGTCGCCAACTGCTCGGGCTTCTACGGCGATCGTCGCAGCGCCGCGCACGAAATGGTCGAAGGCGGCCCGATCGATGCTCTTACCGGCGACTGGTTGGCCGAGCTCACGATGCTGATTCTTGCTCGGACCCAAGCCAAACGGCCGGGTTCTGGATACGCCCGTACCTTTGTGCAACAAATGGAACAGGTGATGGGAACCTGTCTCGACCGGGGTATCAAAGTGGTGTCCAACGCCGGCGGTCTCGACCCGGATCACTGTGCCGAAGCAGTGGCCGAAGTAGCCGACAAGCTTGGTCTCGATGCCACCATCGCCTACGTCAACGGCGACAATCTGTTGCCCCGCCTCGACGAGTTGAAGGCCGCGGGCATCGACATAATCAACCACGAGACCGGCGAACCGGTCGCGGCAGTCGACTACATTTCGGCCAACGCCTACCTCGGGGCATGGGGGATAGTCGAAGCGCTCAACTCTGGCGCCGACATTGTTGTCACTGGTCGTACGACCGACGCGGCGATCGTGTGTGGACCGGCCGCTTGGCACCACGGCTGGAGCCGCGACGACTGGGACGCAATGGCCGGGGCGGTCGTGGCCGGCCACGTCATCGAATGCGGCACTCAAGCTACCGGTGGCAACTATTCGTTCTTCACCGAGATCCCCGGACTCGAACGAGCCGGGTTTCCCATCGCCGAGATCGGGGCCGATGGGTCGTCGGTGATCACCAAACACCCCGGCACTGGGGGCGCGGTTACCGTCGGGACGATCACCTCTCAACTGCTCTACGAAATCGGTTCCCCGGCCTACCTCGGACCCGATGTCACGAGCCGCTTCGACACCATGTCGCTGACGCGGATCGGCCCCGATCGTGTCCGGATCACTGGCACCAAGGGAGAACCGCCACCAGAGACATTGAAGGTCTCGATGAACGCTTGGGGCGGATTTCGTAGCGACGTCAATATCGCTCTCACCGGGCTCGACATCGAAGCCAAAGCCGAACTGATCGAAGCAGCGTTTTGGCGCGCCGTTCCCTACAACCCCGCCGATTTCGAGAGTTGTGCCACAACGTTGGTCCGTAGCGACCATCCCGACCCCCAATCCAACGAGACCGCTACCGCTACCTGGCGCTTGACGGTCAAGGACGGCGACGAACGAAAGTGCAAAGCGATCGGCGTGGGCATCAACGACATGGCGTTGGCCACGATCCCTGGTTTCTATGGACTCGCTGGTTCGGGGTTCGGCAAGCCGTTTGGCGTGCACACATCGGGCCTCGTCCCCGCCGACCTCGTTGCTCAACACGTGGTCACGATTGGCGGCGAACGCACCGTGGTCGACAGTGTGGCGCCGACGGGCGGCGACGTCGTGGCGGCCCCCCGGGTCGAACTCCGAGATGTGCCGGGAGGCGAAGCTCGTCGAGTTCCGCTCGGGACGATCTTCGGGTCTCGATCGGGCGACAAAGGCGGCAACGCCAACCTCGGCGTTTTTGCTCGGTCGGCCGACTCCTATGCGTGGCTAGCGGCGACCATCTCGATAGACGTGCTTCGTGACTTGCTGCCCGAAGTCTCCGGTCTGGAGATCGAGCGTTACGAACTACCCAATATTTGGTCGATCAATTTCGTGATCCACGGAATCTTGCAAGAGGGGGTGGCGGCCTCCACCCGCCAGGACGGCCAGGCCAAATCGCTCGGCGAATGGTTTCGGGCCCGCCATCTCGACATTCCGGTGAGCCTCCTATGAGCGCCATGATCGACCGTGTTCGACAGGTGCCCGCCCCACCGCGCCTCCTTGATCGCCGACGAGAAGCATCGCTGACCGTTCGACAACGCGAGCTGCTCGACGAGCTCGGGCTGATCTTCGAAAAAGGGTTCGCCGAAGTGACAATGGCCGAGCTGGCCAGCCAGCTCAACTGTTCGCTACGAACCCTCTACGGCCTCGCCGAGGGTCGCAACGAACTGGTCTTAATGGTGGTCGACCGCAATTTGCGCAAAATTGGTCGCGCCGCTCACAACGCGATCACCAACGACATGACCGCTCTCGATGCCGTGCGTTCGTACCTTTCGGCGGCCACCGTCGCGGTGCAAAACACCACCGAAGAGTTCGCCCACGATATGGAATTGTTAGCCAACGGTTCGGCTCTCAACCGAGTCCACTCCGACTATCTGGTTGACGTGACCCGGTCGTTGCTCGACCTTGCCGTCGAACAAGACGAGATTGCCGATGTCGATACGGCGGCAGTAGCGAGGGTAATAGCAGGGTTGGGCCGCGACTTTGCCCTCGCCGACGTGATGCCGACCTTGCGCACGACCCCCAAGAAGGCGGCTGACGACATGGTTGATCTTGTACTCGCCGGGCTACGGAGGAGCCGATGACCACAGAATCCCCATCTCCGTACCAAGCGGTCGTTCAGAGCGAAACTGTCGGCGGCGTGTGCACCGTAACGCTGGCCGACATCGCCAACAAGAATGCTTTGGGAGCGCAGCTGACCAGCGAGTTGATGGACGCGCTTGATGAGGCCGAAGCCGACAATGCCGTTCGCGTGATTGTGCTGACCAACGCCGGACCGGTGTTTTGTGCCGGTGCAAATTTGGCCGAGCGATCAGGTCGGGCCGCTTCGAAACCGGCCCGCTCGATCGATCCCGCCGACATGTTCGCTCGCTTCGCCAAGTCCCCCAAGCCTTACGTGGGCAAGATCAACGGGCATTGTGTCGCCGGAGGCATGGGTATCGCCGCGGCCATGGACTATTCGGTGGTGCTCGACACGGCCAAGATGGGGTTTACCGAGGTCCGAATCGGAGTCGCGCCGGCCATGATCTCGGTGTTGTGCCTGCCAAAGATGAACCAAAGTGACGCCCGAGCGGCCTTCTTGCGCGGCAATCGATTCCTCGCCCCCGAAGCCCGACGAATGGGACTTGTCAACCAGACCGCTCCGGCCGACCAAATCGACGCCGCGGTCGACGAGGTGGTCGCCGACTTGTTGGCTGGCAGCCCCGCGGCTTTGGCCAGCGCCAAGCAGCTCCTCGCCAACGTTCCCATGATGAACCTCGATGATGCATTCGCCTGGACCGCCGAGTTGTCAGCTTCTCTGTTCCGAGGCGACGATGCCAAAGAGGGCATGGCCGCCTTCCTCGAGAAACGTCCCGCTCGTTGGATACCGAGGGATCACTGATGGACTTCGACTTTCCAGCCGACGACGATCCCCGCCGTTTAGCGGTTAGGGCCTGGCGTCAAGCCAATCCCGAACCGACCCAGTCCGACCTTCATCGCGCCGGGTACGTGGTTCCGCACTGGCCCGCGCCGTGGGGCCTCAACGCCGATCCGATTCACCAGATCATCATCAGTCAAGAACTCCAAGGGCTGAGGACTCGGCGCGCCGACGGCCGTCGCGGGGTCATGGGATCCAACGCCATCGGTATTGGGTGGGCGGCGCCGACCATCCTGGCTGGCGGTAGCGACCAGCAAAAGCAGCGCTACCTCGACAAGATTTTCAATCACGAAGAGATCTGGTGCCAACTTTTCTCCGAGACCGAAGCGGGCTCCGATCTTGCCAATCTTGCAACTCGAGCAGTTCGCGACGGTGACGAATATGTGATCAACGGTTCGAAGATCTGGTCATCGGGGGCGCACGGCTGCGACATGGGAATCCTCATCGCCCGCACCGACCCCGACGCGCCGAAACACAAAGGCATCAGCTACTTCGCGTGCCCGATGGACGCCCCCGGTCTGTCGATGACCCCGATTGTCGACATGACTACCGCTCACTCGTTCAATCAAGTGTTCTTTGACGATGTTCGCCTGCCGGTAAGCGCTCGTATCGGCGAGGAAGGCGATGGCTGGCGTCTGGCCAAGGTCACCCTCGCCAACGAGAGAGTCTCCCTGTCATCGGCTGGATCGTTGTGGGGCGAGGGTCCGTCGGCGGCCATGCTGCTCGATCTGGTGCGGTCTGGCGGCGGCGAGACCGATCCGAATCTGCGCCAAAAACTGGCTCAAATGCATTGCCATGCCGAAGTGCTACGGCTCAACCGGTTACGAACGCTTAGTGCAAAACTAGCCGGTCGCACCCCCGGGACCGAAGCATCTATCCAGAAGCTGATGGCCGACGAGCACGGCCAAGAAGTCCTCGAACTGGCCAAAGAACTCAGCGGGGCCAACGGAATGCTCGAGGGTTCCGGGCCGAGCGGAACGATCCCCACGTCGATGCGAGGCGGCGCGACCGAGATCAACTTCGCCCGAGGGGACGACAGTCAATACCCCGACGTAGACCCCGTATGGCATTACGGCTTCTTGTTCTCGCCCGCTCTCACCCTCGGTGGTGGGACCTGGGCGGTGCAACGCAACATCGTCGCCGAACAGGTGCTCGGACTCCCGCGAGAACCAAACGTGCAAAAAGCCATGAGCTGGGCCGAATCCCAGGCCGTGGTCCACCCATCTAAATAGGAGCGTCATGAAGACCGCCGTCACCGACATGCTGGGAATCGAATTTCCGATCTTGGCGTTCAGCCATTGCCGCGACGTTGTCGCGGCGGTCTCCAAAGCGGGAGGGTTCGGCGTACTTGGGGCAGTAGCTCACACCCCCGAGGCTCTCGAAACCGACCTGCGATGGATCGAAGACGAAATCGGTGACCGTCCTTACGGTGTCGATCTGATCGTGCCGGCGAAGTATGCCGGAGACGAAGAAGGCGGCTACACCACCGCCGATCTGATCAAGCTGATCCCTAGCCAGCACCGCGAATTCATCGATGACATTCTCGCTCGCTACGACGTACCGCCCTTGCCCGCCGGCGACGAGAGCCGGGCCAATACCGTGCCCCAGGGCGACGGGAAAGCTGCGCCGTTCTCGGCCAACGCCGCGGGGCCCCAACTCGACATAGCGCTTGCCCATCGCACCGCGTTCGTGGCCAACGCTTTGGGTCCGCCGCCCAAGTTTCTGATCGACCGTTGCAAAGAAGAGGGCCGACTCGTCGGGGCTTTGGCGGGACGCCCGACCCACGCCGAACGTCACCAAAACGCCGGGGTCGACATCATCATTGCCCAAGGATCTGAGGCCGGGGGCCACACCGGCGAGATCGGGTCGATGGTGCTCATCCCCGAAATCGTCGACTCGGTCGACATTCCGGTTCTGGGCGCAGGCGGAATCGGGCGTGGTCGACAGATGGCAGCGGCAATGGCGCTCGGCGCGCAAGGCGTCTGGTGCGGTTCGGTTTGGCTCACGACCGACGAGGCGGAAACTCACCCGGTGGTTAAGGAAAAGTTCCTAGCCGCTTCATCGGCCGACACGATCCGGTCTCGTAGCCTCACCGGCAAGCACGCCCGGATGCTGCGGTCGGCGTGGACCGAAGAATGGGATCGAGATGACACCCCCGATCCGCTCGGCATGCCCTTGCAGCCGATGCTCACTGCCGAAGCTCAGCGTCGCATTGATCGTGCCGCCTACTCCGCAGGCTCCGGTGCCGAAAAGTTGGCGAACTACTTCGTCGGACAAATTGTGGGGACCATGAACCAGCGCAAGACTGCTACTCAAGTGGTATTCGACATGGTCGAGGAGTTCATCGACGCCGTGGAATTGCTCAAGGGCCAGCTCGAATACTGATGGCGGCTGTCAAAGTAAAAAATGTCACCCCGCGTGCGGGCACGGGTACGCTCGGCGATCTACGCTGACGACCCGTGACTACGTTGTTTGGACGCCGGGTGCTGCTGCGGCCGCTCGAGAATAGTGATTTCTCGCGATGGCAAGAAGTTCGTCGACGCAACGAAGACTGGCTCACCCAGTGGGAGCCGCAGCGACTCCCGGGGCAGCCCGACGTGGTCGAGGATCACCATGCGTTCGCCACCCGTTGCTCGGCTCGCCAACGCGAACGCCAGCTCGGTACTGGATACGGCTTCGGTGTCTTTGTCGAAGGCGTGTTCGCGGGGGAGATCAATCTCAACTCGATCCAGCGAGGGCCGTTCCAGAACGCCTACATCGGCTATTGGATCGACGAAACCCAGGCCGGGAACGCCTACATCCCCGAGGCCTTTGTTGTCCTGTTGAGGTTTGCGTTCGAGGAGTTGCATCTGCATCGGGTCCAGGCCGCGATCGTGCCGCGCAACAAGGCCAGCCGACGGGTGGCCGAGAAACTCGATTTGCGAGACGAAGGCACGGCCCGTCAGTACCTCGAGATCAACGGTGTGTGGGAGGACCACATCCGCTACGCCATCACCAACGAAGACTGGATCGACCGTTCCTCCGCCCTAATCCAAACGTGGATCGGATTTTAGTTGGATTTGTGCACCGATTCCGGTGCTATCGCACCGAGAACGGTGCACAAATCCGTTTGATCGTTCGGGCGACGCGGCTGGGGTGGTCGCGAAGATCCGAATAGGTGAAGCGGATCGGCCTCCAGCCCGCGGCGACCAGAGAATTCTGCCTGCCGTCGTCAGCCGCTATCTGGTCAGGGCTGCTGTGCCACGCCGATCCGTCGACTTCGATGAACGCTTTTACTCGCGGGTACGCGGCATCGAGTCGAAACGTGCGTCCGGCGTGTACAACCGGGTGCTGATACCACGGCTCGGGGAGTCGGTATTCGTGGATGATGCGGGCCAGCAAGACCTCGGGGCCGGACTCAAGCAGTTCGCTGACCTTGGGCAGGCTCAACAGCACGCGACCGAGAATTCCGCACCCGTTGCGACCCTGCTTCGCCACGCGGCGGCGCAGAATCCAGAGTTGGCGGCGTCCAACGATCCCGTCGGTGATCGCGTGATCCACCATGCGACGCACTTCGTGCTCGGGGAACACCAGCCCGGAATCCACCAAGGAGCGCGAGAGGGACGTGACCCGCAAGCCTCCTTCGCTGATGTCGACGTCTGACGGGCAGATATCGACCGAGCGATGAATGATGGCCCCGTCGAATCGGGACCGACGGCCTTTGGGGATCGTGACCTCGATCTCCTCGTCGACTGATCGCAAGCGGTGAATCCGCAACGCGCTGCGATGAGATGCCACGCCGCTGGTTTCGAGGCACGCGGCAAGCAGCGTTCGTTCGTAGGTCGAGTCGGCGCCGGGTAATGCGAGCACTCGGCGGGATAAGCGTTGGAAGCGTCCCGACGCCACGAGATGGCGGATGGCGTCGGGGGTGTGGCCGCTGCGTTGTAGCTGGATTGTTGAAAGGAGGCCGTATTGAGCCGCAGCCATCCGAACGAGCGCGTGATAATCGCTCATGCCCCCACTCAACCACCCGGCTGTGACATCGGATTTGTGCACCGATTCCGGTGCTATAGCACCGAGAACGGTGCACAAATCCAACTCAGTTTTTGCTGGAGATGGACTTTTGTAGGCGTTCGACCAGGGCCCGGAAGGTGGGTTGGCTCATTGACCAGAGTTGAGGGTCGATCTCGTGGTCGACGGCGGCGTTGGACTCGGTGACGGTGTCAAGACTCAGGATCGACGCCTTGGTACGAGCGTTGAGGTCACGCTCTTGGCCAGCCGCTATCGCGGCCAGCGCAACCGCTTCGTCGATCAACGAATCGTCGTCGACGACGTCCCACACCAAGCCGACTTCTCGGGCCCGGTCGGCGCGAAGGATCTGGTTGAACACCACCATCGCCATTGTCGTCGATCGTCCCGTGATTTGGCGTAGTCGCCACGTATGTCCGCCGCCGGGGTGAATGCCAATCTGCAAGAATCGGGAGTCGAACTTGGCGTACTTGCGGCCGGCGAGAGCGACGTCGCAGGCCAGCACCATGTTCATGCCGGCACCCACGGCCGCGCCGTTTACCGCTGCAACGGTCGGGAGGGGCGAGTGGGCGATCCGCAAGAAGCCGTCGTAGATCGCCTTCATCTCTTCGGCGTTACTGCCGGCCAACAAGTCGTCCAGGTCGGCGCCGGCGCAAAAAGCGGGGGATGCTCCGGTAACAACGAGGGCTCCGATGCCGGGGTCGGCTTCCCATTCGTCGAGTGCGTCACCGATTTCGGTGTTCATGGCCAGCGTTATGGCGTTGCGCTTTTCGGGGTCGTCAAAGGTGAGGACCGCAACGCGGTCGCGAACTTCTTTACGGATCAAAGACATGCCGTGAGTCTGGCACCGATCGGGCGAGCAACACGATGTGGCTTATGAGTGCAGGTTCGTCGCGGGCTGATGGCTAGGTTTAACCGATGGTAGAAGTGGTCGAGCAAGCAACCGTTGATGCGTTCGCCCGAGACGGCGCGGTGTGTCTTCGCGGGGTGTTCAACGATTGGGTCGACGCACTAGCCGCGGGTGTCGAACAAAACCTCGAGGAGCCCGGCGAGTACTTCGACGACAACACCAACGCCGACCAGACCGGCCGCTTCTGGGACGATTATTGCAACTGGCAACGCATCCCCCAGTTCCGGCAGTTCGCGTACGAATCGGCGGTCGGACCAATAGCGGCGGCGCTGATGAAGTCGACAAAAGTCCAGGCGTTTCACGAACACGTTTTGGTGAAAGAACCGGGCACGTCCACGCCGACTCGGTGGCACAGCGACAATCCTTACTACTTCGTTGACGGAGTGCAGAACGTCAGTTTTTGGATTCCGCTCGACCCGGTCCGCGAGAATTCGTTGCGGCTAATCAAGGGTTCGCATCTCTGGGACAAGGACGTGTTGCCGGTGCGTTGGTTTAGCGGCGACGGGTTCTACCCAAACGTCGACGACTACGCCCCGGTGCCAGACCCCGACGCCGAGCCCGACAAGTTCGAGGTGCTGCGGTGGGATCTGGATCCCGGCGATGCCATCGCGTTCCATTACCGCACCGTTCACGGAGCACGCGGCAATACATCGTCGTCTCGTCGCCGGGCGTTCTCGTTTCGGGTTGTCGGCGACGACGCTCGATACGTTTCGCGCCCCGGCCCGACATCGCCGCCGTTCCCTGGGCATGGCATGGTCGACGGTGATCGACTCCGATCCGACTGGTTTCCTACTCTCTCGTTGTCGCGGTGAGCGATCCGCAGCCTTCGGGCCTAGCACTCGCCGCCGCGGCATTTCGTCAGCGGAACTACCGGCTCTTTTTTGTTGGTGGCCTGATTTCCAACACCGGTCGGTGGTTCCAGACCATCGCCATTCCGATCGTCGTTTATGGTCTGACCGAGAGCCCGGGCTGGGTGGGTTTGGCTGGGTTCGCCCAGATCTTTCCGTTGGCGGCGATGGGTCCGTTGGCGGGCGCGCTCGCTGATCGGTACCCCCGCCGCAAGATTCTTTTTGTGACCCAGACGCTGCAGGCCGTCGCCGCCCTTGGCTACATGACTTTGTGGTTCGCCGGTGTGCGTGATGTCGGGGTCTATGTGTTGATGTCGTTCGTGTCGGGGGCGATGGCCGGGTTGAACCTTCCGGCTTGGCAGGCCTTTGTCAGCGAACTGGTACCCCGCGAGTTGCTGCTGAGCGCTATCACCTTGAATTCGGCGCAGTTCAACGGCTCACGAATGATCGGACCAGCAGTCGCCGGCGTTGCGATCGCCGCGTGGGGTCCGGGCTGGGCCTTCTTTGTCAACGCCGTTAGTTACGCCGCGGTGTTGGTCGCGTTGGCGCTGATCCAGGTCCCCAACGTTCACACTCCTTCGGCCGAGCGAATCCGCCCGGTCAAGGAATTTGTCGGGGCGATCAGGTACGCCCGCTCCAAGCCCGGGATCCGAACAGCGATCGCCACTATCAGCGTCATCGGGTTCTTTGGTTTGTCGTTGCAGACCCTTTCGGTCGTTATGGCTGAGGAGGTTTTTGATCGCGGCGAGGGCGGGTTTGGTTTGATGTTGTCGGCGTTGGGCTTTGGCGCGGTCACGGCATCGCCGGCGGTGGCGGCGGCTTCGGCGCGGTTGCCTCGTTCGCGGATCCAGGGGGTGGCGTTGGTTCTGTACGCCATAGGGATTTGTGTGCTGGCCACCGCCCCCGTTTTTGTGGTGGCGCTTGGTGGTTTGTTTGTCATGGGCGCGGCCCACATTTCTTCGGCCTCGACGCTCAATACCGCGATTCAGTTGCAGGTCGACGAATCGGTCCGGGCCAAAGTCATCAGCGTTTACCTCACTGTGTTGATGCTGGCCAATCCGATTGGTCAGCTCCTGTTTGGCCAAGTAATCGAACTGGTCGGTCCTCGCGAGACTATCGGTGGGGTCGGCGCGGCGATGTTTGTGATCGCCGTCGCCCTCGTGGCATCGGGCCGCCTGCGCGGACTCGACGACGAGACCGAGCCGTACGCTCCCGGGGCCGTCGCCGAAGCCCACCCGTCGACCCCCGCGCCACCGACCGGCTATCGATAGCTAGCGGCTGGCGTCCGACAGGTCTTCGCCGTCTTCGAGGAATCGGCGGCCGACATCACACGACGCAAGGGCGACGCACCACCGACATGGTGGTCCGGGCGCTGTCGTTGGTTCGTGTTCGCGTTTTCGCATCTGGACGACCTTTTCAATCCCGTCGACCACACGGGCAACAGTCGAAAACAGAAGCGGCTCGGTGACATCCTCGGGGAGAAACTTGCCCTGATCGAGGTAGTAGGTAGCGAGGCGGCGCGGTGGAGTACCTAGCCTTAGCGTTTCGATCAACGCGTAAAACCGCAGGTCGTCAAGATGTTGAGGGGCAAAGCCGCCGGTCTTGAGGTCGATCAGGACCTTCCCGGCCCGATCCCCCTCGGCTTGGCCGAGCGCCAGGTCGACCTTGCCGCTGAGCACGAAACGGTCGTGGACATCGAGGCGGAGTCGGCTTTCGGTCACCGGTCGCCATTGTGTCTTTAAGGGCGGCCAACACTCGAGAAACTTCAGTACCCGGTCGTTGGCTTCGGCTCGCAGTTCGGCCCGCTCGACCTCGGTGCAGGTTTGCAGCCAGTCGGCCAGCCCATCGATTCCTTCGGAGAGTCGCGCTATCGATTCGTCGACGAGCACCAGCGGTTCTGGTTCGCGACGCCAATGAATCGACAGCTCGATGGCCTTGTGGGCGATTGTTCCCCGCGCCAAAGGGACCGACCACGAGAACTCGTCGTCGTCCTCGGCGAGGAACCGCCGTTCGCATCCCATGGACTGTGCCAAAAGATGTTTGGAGACAAACATGGTGTCGTTGGCGTCGACTTCGGCTTTGACGTGGTCGAGCCCATCCTCTAGTTCGCGGCGTAGTTGATGGCGCAGAGCCGCGTCGAAGCGAGGCCGATCTTCTCGGCTCGAACCGAGCTGTTGGAGGACTTCGAGTTGAGCCGGGTTGAGCGCAGGCTCACTGGGTGTGATCGGTTGCGGCTTGTCCACGGTCCGAGCTTGTCACACGCGCTTGTTGTCATACCCCATGCCCACAATGGTGGTCGATGCAAGCAACGTCTCTTCGTTTTGCGGCGGCCGCCCGGAGTCTTGGTCACGCGGCGCGCCTACGTTCGCTGGTAGTTCCGTCCTTTCGATCCCCTCCCGGAGTGGCCGGCGTCCAGCGCACCCTCCGACGCCGCAACGGCGTTCCGTCGGTCGCGGTTCAACTACGGGGTCGGCCGTGGTCGGCTGTGGTGTCCGACATGATCGAAGGGGTGGTCGTCGCCAACAACTTGCACGGAGCCAAAGCCGACCGCGCTCGCGCCGCGCTGTGGCTAGCCGTCGACGACTCCGGCGAGCTCGCAGCTGCCTAGATGATGGGCTTGCCCGCGAAGCGCCACAGGAAAGTGGCCAGTTGCCCCCGGGTGACCGGGGCGTCGGGCGAGAAAGTGGTCGGCGTGGTTCCGGTTGTTACTTGCTGCTCGACCATGAAGTCGACCGGCACGGCAAAGTAGTCGGATCGCCCGACATCGTCGAAGCTTGAGGTGAGGCCTACCGCTGGCCGTCCTGCGTATCGGTAGAGGAAGGCCGCGAGTTGGCCGCGAGTAACACCTTCATCGGGAGAGAAGGTGGTGGCGGTGGTGCCGGTCGTGATTGCTTGCTCGACCATCCACGCCACCCCGTCGGCGTAGTAGGCGCCGGGGTCGGTGTCGTCGAAGTTGGCCGACACGGTTGCTTGCGGTCGACCGGCGAAGCGCCACAAGAAGGTGGCAAGCTGACCTCGGGTCACTTGTGCTTCGGGCGAGAACGTGGTTGCGCTGGTGCCCGACGTAATTGCTTCGGCGACCATCCATTCGACGCCAGCTTCGTAAAAGGCGTTGGTGACGACGTCGTCGAATCCGCTGTTCTCGATGACTTCTACCGTCACGGCCTGGCTACGACTCGTGGCGCCGTCACTGGCGTAGGCATCGACCTGCAGTTGATAGGTGCCAACAACGGCCTGGCGAGCATCCCACATCAGACTGAACGAACCGTCGGCGAGGGC
>CAZDEB010000007.1:0-4321 GCA_964504305.1 uncultured Candidatus Nemicrothrix sp.
CCATCTTGATTACCCTCGGTCGGCGTCCTCGGTGACAAAGTCGATCAGTTCCTCGACGGCGCCGAGCAGCGGTGGTTCGAGGTCGGTCCAGCTATCGACTTTGCCGAGGACGTGACGCCAGAATGCGCCGGTGCTCGTTGTGACGCCCAGGGCGGCCAACACTCCCTCTTTCCACGGCTGCCCCTTCGGGATCTCCGGCCATTGGCTGATCCCGATCACCGACGGTTTGACCGCTTGCCAAATGTCGACGAACGGGTGGCCGGTGATGGCGACGTTCGGGTCGGTAATCGAGTCGGCGATCCGTTGCTCCTTGGATCCAATCACCAAATGATCGAGCAACACGCCCAGGCGTCGACGAGGCGCCGGGCGAAAACCTCGGACCCGTTCCAGAAGATCGTCGGCTCCTTCAAGTTGTTCTACAACAACACCTTCGACCCGCAAATCCGCACCCCACACCTTCTCGATCAACTCGGCGTCGTGGATGCCTTCGACCCAAATGCGGCTGGCTCGAGCAACGCGGGCCGGCACGTCGCCGGCATCGATGGAGCCCGACGCGGTTAACCGCGGGGCCGATGATTGAGGCGCCGGCGCGACCAGTTTGCAGGGCACTCCTCGGCCCTCGATGTCGGCGCGAACGGATCCGTCTTGGTAGCGAACGGTGTGGTCCTTGCCGTATCGGTCTCGCAAGATCAATCGGGGTGGTGCGAACTCGATCAGCGCCCCGACGATGCTGCTGGCGCGGTCCTCGAGCACGAGGCCGCGCTGAGCGACGATTGGCGGGTATTTGCTGCTCATCCCGGCAACGTAGCGCGTCAACGACGATGAGAGTTGCGACTATGGGAGTAAATGCTCTTACAATGCCTATATGGATTATCGCGTCGAGGAACTGGCCGAGTTCGCTGGCCTTCCCGTCGACACCGTGAGGTACTACCAACGCCAGAAACTGCTCGAAGCGCCGCGCCGGGAAGGACGGCGGGCGTTCTATGGCCAAGAGCATCTCGACCGACTTCGTCAGATCCGTCAGCTCGCCGATCAAGGTTTCAGCTTGGCCCAGATTCGTGATCTCTCGAGCACCGACGGCACCGGTCTGCTGGCCGATCTAGCCGCTCAAAACGCCGCCGACCCCGATCTCGACAAGGCCGAGTTGGCCAGCCGGGCCGGTGTGCCCGAGTTCATCGTGGACGTAGTAGTGAGCGCGGGGCTGCTCACGCCGGTTGGCGACGACGAAACGCAACGTTTTGCCGCCGACAGCGTCGACATGCTCATCGCGGCCCGAACCCTCGTGAGCGAAGGAGTATCGCTCGAAGAGCTAACCGCGCTCGCCATGCGCCACGCCACCCACGTCGAAGACGTTGTCGACGACGCCATCGAAGTGTTCAAGCGTCACAGCGACAACCGCGGCGGATCGCGAGACGAACTCGTCGCTCTTATGCATCGGCTGGTGCCGGTTGCTTCATCGCTGGTCGGAAGCCATTTCGAACGGACGCTGCGAACCCGAGCGCTGGCGCGGCTCAGCGATGACAAGCCCGCGGCCAGTGGCGTCGTGGTGTTTGCCCGGCGCCTCGACGAGCGGGTCGATCCGGTAGCCATCTACACCGCCGCGACCGACCATCACCGGATGTTGTGGGTGCGCCCCGACGACGAGTTCGCCCTCGTGGCCCTCGGCGCGGCCGAAACGATCGAACCCCACGGAGACACCCGGTTCTCGGCTGCATCGGCGGCTCGTGCAGCCCTAGCCGCCAGGATCCGACGTCACGGCCCGGCCGATGCGCCGGCCCCAGTGCTGGTCGGTGGGTTCTCGTTTGCGCCCGGCAGCCAAGCCCGAGAACCCGACTGGACCGGCTACCCGGATGCTCGGTGGATTCTGCCCGAGGTCACGGTCGTCGACCGCGCCGACGGATCATGGCTGTTGGCCGCGGCGACGCTCGAAGAGGGTGAGGACGAAGCGGCCGCTCTCGACCTGCTCGAATCCCGACTCGACGAAATGGGCCGGGTACCCCGAGCTGCCAACCCGTCGGCGCTGGCGGTGGCCCACGGCGACCCCACCAGCACCGACCCCGCCTATGTCGATCTAGTGCGGGCCGGGGTAGAGGCCATCAAGAGTGGTTCGATGGGCAAAGTCGTCTTGGCCCGCGTCCATCGGCGGGGCCCGATCGACGTGGGGCCGGTCCTGCGGGGACTGGTCGATCGCTATCCGTCGTGTGCCACGTTTGCGTTCGGAGTCGGCGACCGAGTCTTTCTAGGGGCCAGCCCCGAAGAACTGGTGGCGCTGGACGGCCGCGAGGTGAGGACCGCGGCGTTGGCCGGAACAACCAGTGCCGGCCGCGACGAGTCAACCGATGCCGACCTAGCTCAGAAGATGTTGGCGTCAGCCAAGATCCGAGAAGAACACCAATTCGTGGTGGACGACATCACGGCCCGGCTCGCGACGCTCGGTCTGGTCGGCGAGACACCGTCGGAGCCATCGGTGCTTCGCCTCGCACGAGTGCAACACCTCCGAACCCCCATTACCGCCAGAGTCGAACGTCGCGCCGGCGCGGTGTCGGACATGGACGTGATGCGCGTCGCCAACGTGTTGCACCCCACCCCGGCGGTAGCCGGTACGCCCACCGAAGCGGCGGTCGAATGGTTGCAGGCCCACGAATCGTTTGATCGAGGTTGGTACGCAGCCCCGGTCGGATGGAGCGATCTCGATGGTAACGGCGAACTCCGAGTCGCATTGCGAACCGCTCTGGTCGACCCCGATGCAGCCAAGTTGTTCTCCGGTGCCGGCATCGTTGCCGACTCCGACCCCGAAGACGAACTAGCCGAGACCGGCGTCAAACTTCGGGCGCTGCTCGACGTCATGGAGGCCTGACATGAACGATCCCGTCTACGACCCGATCGCCGCCTTCGCCGCTCAGCTGTGTGCGTTCGGCGTGCGCGACATCGTGATCAGCCCCGGCTCGCGATCGACTCCGCTGTCGCTCACCTTCCACGCTCGCCCCGAGTTTCGTACCTGGATCCAACTCGACGAACGATCCGCGGCCTTCTTTGCTTTGGGTCAGGCCCGAGCAACCGGTCGACCGTCGGTGCTCATCTGCACGTCCGGCACCGCGGCCGCGAACTATCTACCAGCGGTGGTCGAGGCCAACCACGCCGGAGTGCCGATGATCGTCTGCACCGCCGACCGACCTCCCGAGCTGCGAGGTTGGGGGGCGGGCCAAACCATCGATCAAGTTGGCATCTACGGCTCGAACGTGCGCTGGTTCGGCGATCTGCCGATCCCGAGCGACTGGTCGCCCGACGCAGCCTCGATGGCGGCGATGCGAGCGTTTCAAGCCGCGACCGGCGATCGCCCCGGCCCGGTCCACTGCAACTGGCCGCTGCGCGAACCATTGGAACCGGTGGGCGCGGTTCCAGTGGCGCCACGGCCAGCTAGGCGCACGATCCCCGATGTCGTGGCTCGTTCGAATTCGTTGCCGGTTCTCGACGGACTGGTCGATTATCAGCGAGGGGTGATCATTGTTGGCCCCGATGCCACGACGGGGCTCGCCCGCGAGCAACAGCTTGCAAATGGCATCGTCGACTTCGCTCGCCGCGTTGGCTGGCCGGTAATAGCCGAACCGCTCACGCAGGTGAGGTCCGCCGATGGTGCGACCGGCATCGTCCTCGATGCCGCCGATCACCTGCTCAAACATTCGGCAGTGGTCGACCAGTTGGTACCAGACGTTGTCGTGCGGATTGGGGCCAGCCCTACGACCAAGCCGGTTCGGCTGTGGCTCGAGCGCGTTCGTCCCGAGCATGTTGTGTTGATCGACCCCGACGATCGGTGGCCCGACGCATCGTTCACCACCACCGAACATCACCGTGTCGACCCGTTGTCGATGTTTTGCTCCCGCGAGCGAGAGGCCGGCGCGAATTCCGAGTCGCCGTGGTTGCACGAGTGGCAACGGCTCAACTCCGCGGCCCTCGATGCCATCGAAGCGGTCGTCGAGACCGATCGCCTCACCAGCGCAACCGTGGTGCGAACGCTGGCACAATCCCTGCCCGCCGACGCCGTTGTGATGAGTTCCAACTCCATGCCGGTGCGAGATCTCGACTCGTTTGTGAGCAACGCCGCGGTGTCGGCATTTGTCGGGAACCGAGGCGCGTCGGGGATCGATGGCATTACGTCGACCGGGCTCGGCCTGGCTTCGACGGTGGCCGGGCCCGTGGTGGTCTTCACCGGCGACCTCGCGTTGTTGCACGATGTTGGGGCTCTGCTGGGTGCGGCTCGGGCCGGGCTGCACCTCACCGTTGTGTGTGTCGATAACGACGGCGGAGCGATCTTCTCGATGCT
>CAZDEB010000007.1:4421-38705 GCA_964504305.1 uncultured Candidatus Nemicrothrix sp.
GCCGTAGGGCAGGCGATTGGGGCATGAAGCCCATCGTCGTGCTGCACGGGTTCACTGGCCGTGGCTCGACAATGGGCACCATCGTCGAGCCCCTCTCGGCCCTTTGCCGGGTCGCGGCGCCGGACCTGGCTGGTCACGGCGAACGGCTCGGTGATCGGGTCGTCGGGGGCTACAGCGTCGTCGCGATGGCCAAGGCGGTTTTGTCAACTCTCGATGAGCCACACCATGTTGTCGGCTACTCGATGGGCGGACGGGTCGCGCTCACCATGGCCACCATCGACCCCGGCCGGGTCGCGTCACTATCGCTGATCGGCGCTTCGGCGGGGATTGCCGATCCCGACGAGCGAGCCGCTCGCGCCGCGGCCGACGACCAACTCGCCGAACTCATCGAACACGATCTCAAACGATTTGTTCAACAATGGATGGCCAATCCGTTGTTCGCCACTCAAGCCCGTTTGGGTGCGGATTTCCTGAACACGTCGCGCCGTCAACGACTCTCCAACGACCCAATCGAGCTCGCCAAATCGTTACGCGAAGCAAGCACCGGTCGGATGCCTCCGCTCTACGACGCGCTCGCCGATCTCGCCATGCCGATCGGGTTGATCGTCGGAGACGGCGATTTGAAGTTTTGTTCGATCGCCGACGCGCTGGCCGAGGAGATGGTCGATCCTTGCGTTCATGTGATCGAAGATTCCGGCCATGCCACTCATCTCGAGCAGCCGGAGCAGACCGTCGCGGCGATTGTCGAAACGGTCAACAAGGCAACCTGATGCTGAAGCTCGAACCGTATGAGCTGGGGATGCGAAGTACGTTTCTAACGTCGGCTATTTCGGTCCGAGAACGTCGCGGCACGCTGGTGCGGCTGGCCGAACAAGATCGAGTCGGGTGGGGCGACGTGTGTCCGATGCCCGGATGGTCACAACACTCCTTAGAGGAGCTGAGCGGCGAACTTCGCCTCGCCGCTGATCGACTCCGGGTCGACTTGGTGCCCGACGTGCTCGACACTCTCGATGCGTTTCCCGAAGCCCGAGCCGGGCTAGCGGGCGCCGTGGCCGATCTCTTCGCGCAGCAAGCGGGCGTGGCGTTGTGCCGGCACCTAAACCCCGACGCCTCGTTGTCTGTGCCGGTTCACAGCACGGTCACCGAACCCATTGCCGCCAACATTTGGGGGCCGGCGTTGGCCGCAGTGATGGAAGGAATCACGACTCTAAAGATCAAGGTTGGTGGTCGAGATCTGTCCCAAGACATCGACCGAGTTGCCGCGGTGCGCGAAGCCGTCGGACCCGACATAGCGATACGGCTCGATGCCAACGGCGGGTGGGACAGCCGGACGGCACACCGAGCTCTCGATGCCCTCGCCACGTTCGACATCGAATTCTGCGAGGAACCGGTCTCGGGCATCGAAGAGATCGCTCGGGTCGCTGCGAGTAGCCCAATCTCGTTGGCCGTCGACGAATCGGCCCGATCACTCGATGGGGTTCAAGCGGCCCTCGATCACGAGACGATCAAGGTGTTCGTGATCAAACCTCAGGCGATCGGCGGGCCCGATCTGGCCATGCGGGCGTGCCGGCTGATCGAAGCAGCCGACGCCACCCCGGTGATCACATCGATGGTCGACAGCGCGGTCGGTGTGGCTCAGGCCGCGCACGTCGCCGCGGCCGCGGCAACGACAGTGGCGCACGGGTTGGCGACCTCCTCAATGATCTTCCGCGATGTCGCTTCGCCGCTCAAGGTCGAAAACGGACGTATCGAGATCCCTGACATCCCCGGTCTGGGTGTGAGTCCGGGCTGACATGTTGATACGGTCCAGCGGTGGATCTCTACATCATTCGGCACGGCCGACCGCAGCGACAACACGTTGACGAAGGCGAGAGCGCCGACCCTCATCTTTCCGACACTGGTCAACAGCAGGCTCAACGCACCGCCGAATTCTTGCGCGACGAAGGCATCGATCACATCGTGTCGAGCACCATGAACCGGGCCTTCCAAACTGGTCAGCCCCTCGCGTCGATGCTCGGTCTGGAGATCGAACAAGTCGACGATCTCAAAGAATCAGATCACCGTTCGGCCAGCTATGTGCCGGTCGAAGAAATGTCGAAGGACGACCCGGCCACTGCTCACTACTTCGAAGGCAACCTCCTCGATGTTGTTTTCAGCGACGGGTACGAGGCTTTCGAACAGCAGGTTCTGCGGGGTTTCCAACACGTCATCGACTCCAACAAGTCCAAGAAGGTTGCCGTGTTCTGTCATGGGATGGTGACCGCCACGTTCCTCAAAACCATCCTCGGAATCGACGACGTGTTCTCGATGACGGTCGACTACTGCGGACTCAGCCGGGTGCGGGCCAGCAGCACGGGCGTACGCACGGTTCGGTCGTTCAACGAAACCCACCACGTCCGCGACCTCATCGAGTGGTGAGACCTACTGTGGCAGGGTGAGCCTCACCCTTGTCGTCATGGCGGCCGGACTCGGATCCCGATTCGGCGGCACCAAACAACTCGCAATTATCGGCACCGAAGGCGAAGCCTTCTTGGATTTCGCGATCAACGACGCGGCTGCCGCGGGGGTCCAAAAGGTGGTGCTGATCATCCGTACCGACATAGCCGACGACGTTGAGCGCCACATCGACAGCCGCGGCTACTCGGTGCCGATCGTCTACGTGATGCAGGATCAACTGGGCGCGGCTCGCGACAAACCATGGGGGACGGGCCACGCGGTGCTCGCCGCCGCGTCTGAGGTCGACGGCAACTTCATCGTGATCAACGCCGACGACTATTACGGCGCGTCGACGTATCGGTTGCTGGCCGACGCGGCCCACGGCATGGCTCTCGATCAAGCACTGCTGGCCGGGTTCCGGCTCGATCAGACGTTGCCGGAGATCGGGGAGGTCAGCCGCGGTATATGCGAGGTCGCCGGCTCCGAACTGGTTTCTCTGGTCGAGACCCACGGGATTGGTCGACAAACAGATGGGACCATCACCGCAACGGACCCGGCGGGACGGTTGGACGACGACACGATCGCGTCGATGAACTGCTGGGTCTTTTCGCCGCGGCTGATGGATGAGCTCAAAACCGGGTTCGACTCGTTCTATGCCGAACACGGTCACGAACCCAAGACCGAGTTCTTGTTGCCGTCGGTTGTCAATGACTTGATGCACTCGGGCGAGCTCACCGTGAGCGTCGTCCCCACTAGCGAACCCTGGATCGGCGTAACCAACCCCGCCGACCTCGAGGTAGCCCGCCGCCGAATAAGGTCGATGCGCTCGTAGTTGGATTTGTGCACCGAAACCGGTGCTATCGCACCGAGTTCGGTGCACAAATCCAACGGCGCGGCTTGCGAGCGCGAGACTGGGGGCATGCTGCATCCAGTCGTTACCCGTTATGCGCCCCATGCGATGGTGTCGACCATCGATCACCTCGCGACCCAGGTGGGGATCGAACTTCTGCAAAAAGGCGGATCGGCGGTGGACGCGGCGATCGGGGCCAACGCGGTTTTGTCGGTCACTTGTCCGAGCGCTTGCGGTATGGGTGGTGACCTCTGGGCATTGGTGCATAGCGAGGAAGGTCCGCCGGTGGCGGTCGATGCGTCGGGTATGGCTGGCTCGCTCGCCGATGCCGAGCAGGCGCGAGCCGAAGGTCTCACCTCTATTCCGCTCAAAGGCGACATTCGAGCCGTGACAATGCCAGGTTGTGTTGACGGCTGGCTTTTGCTGCACGATCGGTTCGGACGCTTACCGCTCTCCGATGTGTTCGCGGGTGCTATCGCCCTGGCCGAGGGCGGGTTCCCGACTCATCCGTTGCTGTCGGCCTCGCTGGCACGAGTCGCAGGTGTCGAACACAACGAGTTGCCGGCTTCGGCCAAAACCGGGGACCCGCTGACGAGGCCAGGGTCGGCGCGAGCGTTGAGGGCAATCGCATCGCAAGGTCGAGCTGGGTTTTATGGCGGCGAATTCGGCGAAGGCCTTCTCCTGGTCGGCAGCGCAGAGTTCGCCTCTTCGGATCTTGACGAGACTCAGGCTCGTTGGGTGATGCCCATCTCCGTTGACGCCTTTGGGCATCGGCTCTGGACAGTCCCGCCAACGAGCCAGGGGTATCTATCGATTTTAGGCGCGGCGATTGCTGACGGGTTCGAAGTCGGAGACGACCCTCGCGGTGTTCATCTCTTGATCGAGTCGGCGATTCAGGCTGGTCACGACCGCCCAGACGTGCTGTTCGAAGGCGCCGACCCCGACGAACTCCTCGCCCCTTCGCTGGTTGCGAGTCGGCGAGCCGCGATCGACCCCGACCGGGCCGGAGCTTTGACCTCACCGGCATCAGCGGGAGGCACTACCTACCTGTGTGTCGTCGACAGCAACGGGATGGGGGTCTCGTTGATCAACTCGAACGCCAGCGGGTTCGGTTCGAACCTTGTGGCGGGTTCGAGCGGCATTTTCCTTCAAGATCGTGGTCTCGGGTTCACCCTCGCTCCCGATCATCCCGCCGAGTACGGGCCGCGTCGCCGGCCTCCCCATACCCTTGCTCCCGCGCTGGTCACCCATCTTGATGGGTCGCTGCGTTCGGTGCTGGGCACGATGGGCGGCGATGCTCAACCTCAGGTAGTGCTCCAGCTCCTCGCCGCAACTCTCCTGCATGGCAAAGATCCTGGCCGCGCCGTGGGGCAGGGACGGTGGCGGATAGGCCAGGATCCGACCACCGGGTTTGATACATGGGACGCTGCGACCGGTAGACGTGTCGAACTCGAGGAACATGTTGCGGCGTCGGTCGGGGCCGGACTCAGCGAGCGCGGGCATTCGCTTGGTACGGCGTCACACGGCGAGTTTGGTCATGCTCACGTGATTGAGGTGTCACCGCATGGAGCGCTGGCCGGCGCGGCCGACCCCAGAGCCCTCGTCGCCCTCGCCACCGGCTATTGAGTTGGATTTGTGCACCGTTCTCGGTGCTATAGCACCGGAATCGGTGCACAAATCCAACAATCAGGCGAGGAGGTCGGTGACTATGTCGTGGTAGAAGCGGGTGGTGAGGTCGATCGATTCGAGGTCGATGCGCTCGTTGTGACCGTGGAACCGGGACCGGAACTCGGCGCCGGAAAGGTTGGGGCTGAGCAGACCAGCGCCGTAGGCGATAGCGCCAAGCTCGCGATGAACGCGGGCGTCGGTGAACCCAACGCTGAGGGACGGCGACACCCGACTGTTGGGGAACGGGTTGCTGACTGCTTTTTGAAGGGAGTCCCACAGCGGCGTGTCGATGCGGCTGCTGGTCGATGGCTCTTCAAGGATCACACTGACATCAATCTGATCGTAGAGGTCGCCCAGCGCGGCTCGTAAGTGAGCGTCGACTTCGTCGGGTCCTTCGCCCGGCAGGGTGCGAATGTCGACGTCGATGTCGACCACATCGGGAATGACGTTGGTCTTGGTCTGACTGGCCGCAACGTTGGGGGAAAAGGTCGTGTGGGTGCACGCATGAAGATGCCCGGCCATCGAAGCGTTGGGCAGCGCGGCGAGCGCGGTATCGAGGGCTTGGTCGTCGAGAAGGATCGCCCGCATCTCGTCATCGAGTCCCATGGCGTCTACCTGGGGCCGCCAGAACTCGTGGAACCGAGGCCCGGGTTGGTAGTCGGCGATTCGTTGCACGATTGCCGCGGCTTTGACCAACGCGTTGTCGGACCGATACGGACGCGAGCCGTGTCCGGGCACACCCTTGACGCGAAGTCGGCGCCAGGCGATTCCTTTTTCGCCGACGACCATGTTGATGGTCGGGTTCTCGCTGGTCCCGGCGTGCAACCCGCCGTTTTCGGTTAGGAGATAGTCGGTGGTTATCGCCTCGGGGTGATGTTCGCCCATCCACCGAGCGCCATAGGCCGATCCGGCTTCTTCGTCGGCGACGGCAAAGAACACCAGATCGCCGCGCAGCCTTGTCGCGGCGCGGGCGACCGAGCGGGTCACGACCGCCATCGACGCGGTCAGGTTCAGCATGTCGACTGCACCACGTCCCCAGATTTCGCCGTTGATGATCTCGCCGCCGAACGGGTCGTGCTCCCACCCATCAGGCGACACCGGAACCACGTCGGTGTGACCGTTGAGACACAGACTCGGGGCGTCGGGATCGGTGCCGGCAATGCGACCCACGAGAGAGGTGCGACCTGGCGCCGCGTGATAGCGCTGAACTTCGATGCCGGCGCCCTCGAGATAGTTCGCAAGCACGTCGGCGTTCCGGATTTCCTGGCCGGACGATTCGGTTCCGTCGTTGACGCACTGATTACGAATCAGCGTTTGAAGTAATTCGGTGGTTTCTTCGCCACGCGGTCCGTTGAGGTCGATGCCGTCAGTCATGTTGGCATTCTTGCCCATCGGGTAGACCCAGTAGGGTTACCCGTTGTTCCCGGCTTCAGGAGAGATATGCGAGGCGTTATCGCCACCGGTACATACGTTCCGCATTGGCGGCTCGATCGACGTGAGGTGTCGACGCTTTTCGGCAAGGGCGGGGGACAAGGTACTCGCAGCGTTGCGTCCTACGACGAGGACACCACCACGATGGGGTTCGAGGCCGCTAGACGAGCGGTGAGCGGGACTCCAGGGTGTGTCCCGGAGGCGCTGTGGTTTTCGACATCAACCCCCGCGTATCTCGAGAAAACCAATGCCACCGCGATCCATGCCGCGATGGGCCTGCCATCGTCGGTCGGTGCGCTTGATCTGGGTGGGGCGATCCGTTCCGGTGTCGGCGCGATGCGGACCGCGCTGACGAGCGGTGGCACCACGCTGGTGGTCGCTGCTGATGTTCGCGACGGCATGGCCACTTCGGCCGACGAATCCGCCGGTGGCGATGGCGCCGCGGCGCTCCTGATCGGCGACGACTCCGCTGGAGATGTGATCGCCGAGTACCTCGGGTCCGGTATAGCTACCGACGAGTTCTTGGAGCGATGGAGAGTGCCAGGCGGTGAGCGGTCTCGCACGTGGGAGGAGCGATTCGGCGAAGTTGCCTACGCCCCTTTGATGAAAGAGGCATGGTCGGCCGCGCTCGCTGCCGCCGATCTTGCTGATACTGACATCGACCACCTTGCGGTGGCCGGCCTTCACGGTCGCGCCATCAAACGAGGCATCAAGGCCTTCGGGGCCGCGGCCGAGCATCTGATCGACGATTTGTCGGCAACGGTTGGCAACACCGGCACGGCCCACCCGCTGATGCTGCTGGCCGGGACGATCGAGCAGGCCGAACCGGGTCAGACCATCGCGGCCGTGATGCTGGCTGACGGTGTCGAAGTGGTGATCGTGAGGACCACTGATGCGCTGGTTGGCTACGAACCAGCAGTGGCGCTCAGGGGCCAAACCGCAGCATCGACCGGGGCGGCGGTGAGCTACGGCAAGTATTTGTCGTGGCGCGGCATGGTGGCTGTCGAGCCCCCCAACCGGCCGGCCCCCAATCGACCATCGGCGGCGGCTGCTCATCGTCGTGACGACTGGAAGTTTGGTTTCGTCGGGTCTCGCGACCGCTCGACGGGAATGATTCATCTCCCGCCGGCGAGGGTGTCGGAAAAAGGTGGCGCGGTTGATGACATGGAACTGGTGCCGATGGCCAATAGGGGCGGCACGATCGTGAGCTTCACGATCGACAAGCTGGTGTATTCGCCGAGCCCTCCGGTGGTATTCGCGGTGGTGGACTTTGATGGCGGCGGCCGAGCGCCGCTCGAACTCACGGACGTCGATCCCGACGAGGTCAAGGTCGGCGACCGGGTAGCGCCGACCTTTCGCCGGTTGTTCACCAGCGACGAGATCCACAACTATTTTTGGAAAGTAAAGCCGACCAGCGAGGGAGAAGCCTGATGGGATCTCACGGCATCAAAGACCAGGTCGCGATCATCGGCGTCGGGTGTACCCCGTTTGCCGAGCATTGGGACAAGTCGCTCGACGATCTGATCATCGACGCGGCCCTCAGCACGTACGCTTCGGCGGGGGTGGCTCAGACCGACATTGATGCGTTCTGGTTCGGCACGTCGCAGTCGGCGGCATCGGGGCTGGCGATGGGCGGGCCGTTGAAGATTCATGGCAAGCCGATCAGTCGGGTCGAGAACTACTGCGCGACGGGGTCCGAAGCTATGCGCCAAGCGGCGTACGCGGTGGCGTCGGGGGCCTACGACGTCGTGATGGCGTTGGGGGCCGAGAAGGTCAAGGACGGGGGCTATCAAGGACTTAACGCGTTCCCGATCCCAACCGATGGCACTCAACGCACGCTCACCGCGGCCGGGATGTTCAGTCTCATCTTGCCGGCCTACGCCGAAAGGTACGGCGTTGATGAGGACGAGATTCGTTATGCCGTTGCCAAGATCGCTGAGAAGAATCATTACAACGGGGCCCGCAACCCGTTGGCTCAGTTCCGGCGCGAAACGTCGGCCGAACAGATCTGTCAGATGGCCGCGGTCGCCGGTCGGCTGAGTGTTTTTGATTGCGCCGGGGTTGCTGACGGCGCCGCGGCGGTCATCATGTGCCGCGTTGAAGATGCCCACAAGTACTGTTCGAATCCGCTGTACATCAAGGCGTTGTCGTTTGTGGCGGGGACCGGTGCCGGGTCCCTCGACCCCGACTACGACTACACGACTCTTTCGGAGTGCAAGTGGGCGGCCGACGACGCTTACGCTCAGGCCGGAGTCCGCGATCCCAAAGCCGAAATTGCGTTGGCCGAAGTTCACGATTGTTTCACCCCCACCGAGCTCGTATTGATGGAAGACCTCGGATTCTCTGATCGGGGGGAGGCTTGGCGCGACGTGCTCGACGGGGCGTTCGCCCTCGACGGTCGACTGCCGGTAAACCCCGACGGTGGTCTCAAATCGTTCGGCCATCCGGTCGGGGCTTCGGGACTCCGAATGCTTTATGAAGTGTGGTTGCAACTTCGCGGGCAGGCGCCCCCTGATCGCACCATCCCGAAGTCGGACCGCACATTGGGCCTCACCCACAACCTGGGTGGCTATCCCGGTGAGATGGTCAGCTTCGTCGGCATCTACGGAACCGAGCTCGACGGCTAGTCGCCGCGACGGGTTTGTCGTGCGGCGACCAAGCCGTCGTGTCACACTGCGGCAATGAAGCATCGGCCCTTGTCGGGAATTCGTGTTGTTGATCTTGCCGTCGAGCGAGGGGAGTTGTGCGGGCGACTCCTGAGCGACCTCGGCGCCGAGGTCATACGAGTTGAGCCGCCCAACGGTTCGGACTCTCGGTCGTTGCCTCCGCTGGTTGGCGACCACTCGTTGTTCTTCACGTTCCGTAACGCCGGGAAACTAAGCGTTGGGCTCGACCTGAGCATCACCAAAGACGTCGAGCGTTTCGAGGAACTGCTCGCGCACAGCGACGTGCTCATCGATTCGGCCGAACCCGGCAGCCGAGACGATTCGTTGAGCCCCGAGACCATCGCCAAACGACATCCCCATCTGATCGTGACCTCGATAACCGCCTACGGCCGCACCGGCCCCTACGCCGGCCGAGATGTGCCCAACGCGGTGCTCGACGCCACCGGCGGCATGGCGTTCAAGGCCGGTGCGGCGGATCGCGAACCGTTACTACCACCAGGAAACGTTGCCGACGACACCGCCAGCATGCACGGCGTGTTCGCCATCGAATGCGCGCTGCTGCAACAGATCGAAACCGGTGCCGGGCAACTCATCGACTTGTCGGTCAACGAAGCCTGCGCACAAATCGCCGACTGGTCGTTGTCGAACTGGACCCGTTCGCTTGATGCTGGTTCGCCATCGCTCGACAGTCGCATCGGTCCCGGACCCGTCTACACGATCCTGCCCTGCCTCGACGGCTACGTGCGCCTCGTGATCATCGCCCCTCGGCACTGGAAAGCAATGCGGGCCTGGTTGGGCGAACCCGACTATCTGCAAGAACCCGAATACGAGACGTTCATGGGCCGATTCGGGATCGCCGACGCCATTCTCAACCCGCTGTATACCGAGCTGTTCTCGACCATGACGATGCTCGAAGTTTCCGAACAGTGCCAAGACCGCGGGATCGTATGCACGCCGATTCTCAAACCTTCCGACGTGCTTGCCAACCCTCACTTCGAAGCCCGGGGAAGCTTCGACCAAGTCAAACTCGACGGCGGCACATCCACGATGTCGCTGGCCTCGGGATTCTTCGAAATCAACGGTGCTCGTATCGGTCCAACCGGCCCGCCGCCGGCCGTGCCCGGTCAGGACACCAAAACCGTATTCGCCTCGCTCGGCGACCCCCGGCCCGCCCCCGAATCGACGCCATCAGGGCGGCCACTCGCCGAACTCAAAGTCATGGACTTCGGTCATGGCGGCGTCGGTGTCGAAGCATCACGCCTGCTCGCCGAATACGGCGCCGACGTCGTCAAAATCGAGTCGCGCTCCTACCCCGACTTCATCCGAGTGGTGTTGGGAGGAGAAATGTCGCCCTCATTCGCCACGTCAAGTCGCAGCAAACGAAGTGTTGGCGTCGATGCCAAGTCTCCCGAAGGCGCAAAGTTCCTACGCCGTATGGCCCGCCGCGCCGACATCGCCATCGAGAACAACTCGACTGGCATCATGGACTCGATGGGCTTGGGGTTCGCCGACCTGCACGCCGAGAACCCCGCCCTCACCATGATGTCGAGCCAACTAATGGGCTCGCGAGGTCCATGGGCCACATGGTCCGGCTACGGCCCCAACACCCAAGTCACCGGCGGCATGACCCACCTCTGGAACTACGAAGGGGACGACGCCCCCGCCGGCAGCATGTCAATATTCCCCGACCACTTCGCCGGCCGAACCGGTGCCGTAGCCGCCCTAGCCGGAGTTCTCGGGCGCAAACTTCACGGCGATCAGGGCATCCACGTCGAGGTGTGCCAAGTCGAACAAGTCATCAACGTGATGGCCGACCTTCTCGCCAAAGAATCGCTCGACCCGGGCTCGGTTGTTGCCCGCGGCAACCACAACGACCGCGGCACCCCGTGGGGCCTCTACCAATGTGTCGACGGCGATAACTGGGTAGCAATCTGCACCCGCAACGATCGGGACTGGCGAGGACTAGCCGAGGCCATGGGCTCGCCCGAATGGGCCATGACCGACGAGTTCGCCGTCGTCGCGGGACGACGCGAACGAGAGAACGAGATCGACGCACTAATCAGCGCGTGGACAGGAGTGCACAGCGTTGCCTATGTGGTCGACGCCTGCCTCACCGAAGGGGTGCCGGCCGGACCGATGCTCAACAGCGAAGGTCAATACCACGACGCACACCTGCGGGCTCGAGGATTCATCGTCGAACTCGACCAGCCGCCCATTGGCAAAATGACTTTCGAAGGGCCAGCTTTCCAGGCAACCGGAATGGACGGACCCGACATCCGTCCCGCCCCCGGCCTTGGCGCTCACACCCGCGAAGTAGCCAAAGAAACCGGCTACGACGACGACGAGATCGACGAACTACTCGCAGCCGGTGTGCTCGAACTCGACCACCCGGAACCGTGAATGCGCCGGACCCGGTCGCCATGGCAACTGATGGCCGTACTCGCCGCGGCAGCCATCATCGCATCATGCGGACGAGCCGACATGGCTGAACCAAAAGTCCAAATACCGGTTGGCGACGTCGTCTTCTACGGCGACGCACCCCAACAATTCGGGGTCATGAAACTTCCCGACGGCGAAGGACCATTCCCCGTAATCGTGTTCATCCACGGAGGATTCTGGAAGAACGCCTACGACCTCACCCTCGCCGTACCCCAAGCCGACGATGCCCGCCAACGAGGCTTCGCCACGTGGAACGTCGAATACCGGCGACTCGGCGACGAAGGCGGCGGATACCCCGGCACCCTCCAAGACATCTCCGCGGCAATCAACATGCTGGCCCGCATCGACGCCCCGCTCAACCTCGACCAAGTAACCGTCGTCGGCCACAGCGCCGGAGGCCACCTCGCCCTGTGGGCCGGCCAACGAAACCGACTCTCCAAGAACTACAACCCAACAGTCACCCCGATGCTCGTAGTCGGGCAAGCGCCCGTAACCGACTTCGATGGATCACTAGGACTCGGCAACGGAGCCGTCGTTGCCTTCATGGGCGGAACGCCCCAACAACTCCCCGACGCCTACGCCGCCGCCGACCCGATGAGGCTCCTACCCATCGAAGTGCCGCAAATGATCGTGCAAGGCGGATTCGACACCACCGTCCCCGCCAACCAATCAGCCCGCTACCGCGACGCCGCCGGAGACCAACTCGTCTACATCGAATACGAGTACGCCGACCATTTCTCGGTCATAAGCGCCCAATCCCAATCATGGCTCGACGTGCTCTCCGAGATCGATAGACACCGCAAATCGCAGTAACTAGATTGCGCGCATGACCAACGCGGCTGCCGCGCCATCCCAAATCGTCACCCGCCAAATCATCGACGACTACCGAACCGACGGCGTCGTGTGCCTACGCCAAGCCGTCGGCCACGAATGGATCGAAACGCTACGCGCCGGCATCGACCACAACATCGCCAACCCATCCGAACGCGGCCGAATCTGGAACCGCGACCAACACGGACACGTCACCTTCTACGACAGCCAAGTATGGCGCTACAACCCCCAATACCGAGACTTCGTCCTCAACTCGCCGATGGCCGAACTCGCCGGCCGGGTCATGGGAGTCACCGGCGTCAACTTCTTCTTCGACGCCATCTTCACCCGAACAACCGGCAGCCAATTTCGAACCCCATTTCACCAAGACGAGCCCTACTGGTCCGTCGAAGGATTCGACACATCATCATGCTGGATGCCGCTCGTCCCAGTAGAAAAACGCAGCGCCCTCGAATTCGTAAAAGGATCACACCGCTGGACCCAACGATTCGCCCAAACCAACTTCGGAGCGCTCACCACCGACCCGCGCGACCAAGTCACGTTTGACAACACCGACGCCACGCCGCTCCCCGACATCGAAGCCAACCGCGAGCAATACGACATCCTCAGCTGGGACATGGAACCCGGCGACGTAGCCATCTTCAACGCCCGCGTAATCCACGGCGGATCCGGCCTGCTCCGCGACGACCGCGACCTACGAGTCTTCAACACGCAATGGCTCGGCGACGACGTACGAATCAACTTTCGACCCGAAGGCATGGACCCCGACCACACCGACGTAATGACCAAAGCCGGACTCCGCCCCGGCGACCAAGTCAGCGGCGACCTCTACCCCAAAGTCTGGACAGCCGACCCGCTGGGCTAGCCAGCCTCGGTTTTGTAGGGTCGGCTGGGCTAGCCAGCCTCGCTGTGCGTGACGGCGGGTTCGCCCATCCACTGGCGCAGCGTGTTCTTCAACTTGGTTTGCTGAATGAACAAATCCTGCTCCGCGGCGGCGTCGCCTGCAGACTGCGGCGCCTTCAAATAGAAGCTCAACCACTCTTGGACACCCGACTCGCCGGCCCGCATCGCAAGATCCATGAACAAAGCAAGATCCAGAACAATCGGCGCCGCCAAAATCGAATCACGGCACAAGAAATCGATCTTGATCTGCATCGGGTAACCCATCCACCCGAAGATGTCGACGGCATCCCAACCCTCTTTGTTATCGCCACGGGGCGGGTAATAGTTGATCCGCACCACATGGTCGACGTTGCCGTACAGCTCCGGGTACACGTCCGGCTCGAGAATCTTGTGAAGCACGCCGAGCTTCGACTCTTCCTTCGTTTTGAAATTCTCAGGCGCATCAAGCACCTCGCCGTCACGGTTACCGAGAATGTTGGTCGAATACCAGCCCCGCAAACCAAGCATGCGGGCCTTCAAACCCGGAGCGATCAACGTCTTCACCAAAGTCTGGCCGGTCTTGAAATCCTTACCGACAATCGGCACGCCGCGGGTCTTCGCCAACTCCATCATGCAAGGCAGATCCGTCGAAAGGTTCGGAGCGCCGTTAGCGAACGGAACATCGCTCTGCAAAGCCGCATACACATAGATCTGCGACGGCGAAATGTTGTCGTCGTTGTCCTTGAGGCCCTGCTCGAACGCGGCCACAGAATCGTGCACCGCCGAAGCTTCCTGGAACGCCTCGGTCGAACCACACCAAACCATCACCAACCGGTCGCACTCGTTCTCGATGCGGAAGTTCTCGATATCGGCCATCAGGGCCATTGCCTGATCCCACTTGTTGGTTTCGGTCTTGACGCGGGTCCCGTCGAGACGGCTCACCCACTTCTGATCGAACACCGCGTCCATCGCCACAACACCCTCGAGCTCCTGAGAAATCGGAGCGAGATCCTTCTCCTCGAGCACGCCACAAGTACGAGCTGCTTCGAGAGCGTTAGCCGAGATCGGATCCCAGCCGCCGAACACGATGTCGTCAAGGCTGGCCAGCGGAGCGAAGTCACGGATCAGCGGATTGCGACCCTCCTCGCGAGTACCAAGACGGATGTGAGCCATCTGGCTAACCGAGCCGAGCGGCGGTTGACCAGCCTTGCGGGCGCTGAGCACCCCGGCGATGAAAGTGGAGGCCACGGCGCCGAGCCCAGGCGTAAGAACACCAAGGCGGCCGGTGGCGGGAGCAATGTCACGAGCAGTCATACCGGCAAGCATAAGCAACCCTGATGGGATCACATAAAAAGATAAGTAAGACTGAAGTATCGAGCGCGGGGTACTATCGTGAGCGGGTGCGGTCAGTGCTTCCCGATCTTTCGATTCGCCAACTCGAGTACCTCGTGGCTGTCACCGAAGAGCCGAGCTGGGCCGATGCTGCGGCCCGCGTTGGCGTGTCGGCCTCTGCGCTCTCGCAAGGGTTGGCCGAGCTGGAGCGCCGAGTCGGGTTGCCGCTGTTTGATCGCGAAGGCCGACGGCGGGTCCTCAGACCGGTTGTGGCGCCGGTTCTCGCCCACGCCCGCCAGGTCGTGTCTCTGACCGGCGACCTAGCCGAGTGGGTCGAGCGCACCCGCTCCGGCCGGTCGGGGCAGCTTCGCGTCGGGATGATCGATGCCGCCGCGGTCGGTCACTTTCGTGATCTGCTTCGCAGTTTTCGCGCCGAGCAACCCGAACTCGATCTGCGGCTGAGGGTCGCGCCATCGAGTCGGCTGCTCGACGAACTCGAAGCCGGCGAGATCCACCTTGCGGTGTGTGTCGAACCGTCAACTGCCCGCCCCGGTATCGAGACAACCTCGCTGATGTCTGAGGAGCTTGCCGTGTTCACCCCGACCGGCCAGCTGGCCCGCCGTGTAGACGACTGGGGACCGTGGGTGTTGTTTTCGGTTGGCTCTCACACCCGAAAGGTCATCGACGATGCTCTTCACCACCTCGGTGCGCCGGCGGAAATAGTTGCCGAGTCGAACCAACCCGAGGTTCTGCGCACCATGGTTTCGCTCGGAGTTGGCTCAACGGTTTTGCCGGTAGTGCAGGCTGGCCCCGAGCTTGGCCCCGGAAAGGTCATCGCCCAACGGAACCTGGTTGTGGCCACTCGGGTCGGTACTGCGCTCGATCCGGCCGCCGAAATGCTGGTGTCGGCTCTGCTTGCTTCGGTGCCGCTGGCCTAGAGTCGCATCAACACCAACAGAGGAGAAGTGTTGATGAGCAACGCGGCTGCGGCTTTCGAGATACTCAGCGCCAACGAAGGCAACGACGAAGGATTCGGCGACTGGTTCGAAGTAACCCAAGCCCAGATCGATCAATTCGCCGACTGCACCGTCGACCACCAGTTCATTCACGTCAACCCCGAAAGGGCCGTGACCGAAACACCGTTCAGTGGCACGATCGCCCACGGTTTCCTGACGCTGTCGATGCTGACTCATCTCACCACCTCGATATCGAGTGACATCGCACCCCTCGACGGAATCTTGATGGGCATCAACTACGGATTCGACAAAGTCCGGTTCATCAATCCGGTCAACTCGGGCAAACGAGTTCGGGCTCACTCACTCGTCAAATCCGTTGAGCTGAAAGGCTCGGCGATCAACACCACCCGCACGATCACCGTGGAGATCGAGGATGGACCGAAGCCGGCTCTGGTCGCCGACTGGATCGGCCGAATCGTCTTCGACTCCTGACTCTGATGAACGACTATCCCATTAAGGTCGGCAGCGCGTTGTTTACCCTCGTCGACCCGAGCAAGGGTCACGAGGTGGCCTACAACCGCTGGTACGAACGTGATCATTTCTACGCCGGTTGCATGATCGGGCCGTGGCTGTTTGCCGGGAAGCGTTGGGTGGCGACCCGCGAGCTAAAAGACCTGCGCTTCCCTGCCGGCGATACGCCAGTGGCCTCACCGGTTGACAAGGGCTCGTATCTGGCCACCTACTGGATTCTCGAAGGCAAGCACGGTGCGCACTTCAAGTGGGCCGGCGAGCAAGTGGTGGAGCTGTACAAGGCTCAACGAGGGTTCATGGAACGTCAACACGCCCACACCGTGCTGCTCGAGCAGCCGACATCGCAATACCGCGACGACGATCCGGTGCCGGTCGAACTGGCTCTCGATCACAACTACGCGGGACTCGCGGTCGTTGCCGTTGACCCGGCCGAGGGAGTCGATCCCGAAGAGTTTGATGCCTACTTGGCCGACGTGGCTGTTCCCGACCTACTTAAGGATTCGGGAGTGGCCAGCATGGTGTCGTGGCGATACGTGGCAATGGGGGAGGGAACCGAGAACGCACCGATGGACTTGGGTATGCCCGCCGGTCCTCCCGAACGGCAGCTGCAAATGTTCTTCCTCGACCGCCAACCACAAGCTGAGTGGGATCGTTTCAGGGCTTATGCCGACGCGGTAGCGGCCAGCGGGAAAGGAACGGTTTCGTTCGCGGCGCCGTTCGTCCCTACCATTGTCGGGACCGACACATACACCGATCAGCTTTGGTAACAAGACGCGTTGTCGCGTCGGCCATCGTGTTCGCGGTGGTAGCCGCCGGCTGCGGTTTGGTTGACGAACCCGCAACCGCACCACTGATCACCACGCCGCCGGCTGGCCCGGCCGAGACCAGTGCCACACCGGTTGTGGCGGCCGAGATCGAGCAGGTTGTGTGCCCTTCGTCGCTCGATCGAGAGGGGGTGTCGTGCGGCATCGCCACCGTGGCGCTCGACTCACACACCGACCCGGATGCGAAGACCACGATCTCGATCACCGCGGTGCCCGGCTATGACGACGGCTTCGTGACCCCAGTTGCGGTCTTGCAAGGCGGCCCCGGCGGGGCGAGCACTGACATGGCGGCATGGTTTCCTCAACAAGCATTCACCCAAGTCTTTATCGATCAACGGGGCACAGGTTTCGCCGAGTCCGACTTCAACTGCGATGAGTTTGATTTGGTGTTGCCCACCATTCTCGAATCGGGCGCCGACGAAGCCGCGACTCTCACCGGCGAAGCGTTCGATGCGTGTGCGGGCCGTTTTGTTGACAATGCCTTGCTCGACGCCACGACTACTCAAAATCACGCGGCCGACGTTGGCGCGGTAATGGCCGGACTCGGCTACGCCCGCTGGGTGGCCTACGGCGTTTCCTACGGAACGACCATCGGACTCGAACTGTTGCGCCAACCGCCCACCGGTCTGGTCGGCGTTGTGCTCGACGGCGTGTACCCGCCCGACCTCGATGTTGAGACTGGGGTCATGTTCTCGGGTCAAGCGTCGGTCGATGCGGTGGCGGCGGCGTGTGCCTCGAGCGAGATCTGCCGTTCTTATATCGATGACTTCTCGGCCACTCTCGACTCGTTGGTTTCACGGCTGGACGCCGAGCCGCTCACGGTCGACCTCGGAGCCAACGAGACCGGTTTCGGCGAGGCCATCAGCGTTCGTCTCGACGGCGTTCGCCTCGCCGAGTTTGTGTTCCTCATGCTCTACAGCGAAGCTCAGATCAGATATTTGCCGAGTCTTCTGGGGGCTCTGGACGACGGTGACCCATCGGCGGCGAAGACGTTGGTCGCCCTCGGGTCGCGCATCACTGCCGCCTCCTATTCGGCCAACGACGAGGCCACCTATTTTGCGGTCACCTGTCACGACCGTCTGCCCTTTGCCGATGATTCGGTCCCGGACGAGTTGGGCGCCTTCGTTGCCGCGCTGCAAGCCGGACCGCTCGAAGAATCTTGCGCGGCGTGGGATCAAGACGAGGCCTACGAAATTGCCGGCACCGCCGTATCTTCTGATGTCGCCGCTCTATTGCTGTCAGGTTCGCTCGATCCGATCACCCCGCCGTCGTACGCCGCCGCAGCCGCCGCCACACTTTCGGCCTCAACCCAAGTTGTTCAGGCTGGTCGCTCCCACGGAATTTGGTTCGGTAACGAATGCATTGCCTCGATCGTGCAGGACTTCGTGGCCGATCCGGCGCGGACTCTCAACACCGAGTGCGCCGACACCCCCGTGGCGATCAACTGGGCACGGCCGTAGCGGCGTGACAGGCTGACTCAATGCTGCAGAACAAGACGATTCTGATATCTGGTGTAGGTCCGGGACTGGGAGGAGCGTGCATGGCGGCCGCGCTTCGAGACGGAGCGTCGGTCGTAGCCGTCGCTCGCAACGAGCAGCGGTTGTCGGCCCAGGTTGACGAACTCGACCCGGGAGGTCAGCGCAGCCTCGCCGTCACGGCCGATATCACCGACGCCGAAACGATCGATACCGCGGTAGCTGCGGCGGTGCAACGTTTTGGGGGTATCGACGGCGTGGTGAGCGTTGCCGCCTACGACGCCATCATGGGCAAACTGCTTGACACCGACTTCGACACTGCGCTGAACGTGCTGGCGGTGAACGTGTTGGGCCCGACGCAGTTGGTGAGAGCCGCGGCTCCGGCCCTCAAGGCGCGGGGAGGAGGCTCGGTGGTTTTGATCGGCTCGCAGTCTTCGCTCAAGCCCAACCCGATTCCTCAAGGTCCCTACGGTCCATCCAAAGCGGCTTTGCTCGGGGTGGCCCGTGATCTTGCGATAGATCTCGGCCCCGACAAGATCCGGGTCAATACGGTCGTCCCAACGTGGATGTGGGGGCCAAACGTCGAGATGTATTGCCAGTGGCAAGCGGGCGAACGCAAGATCACGGTCGAAGCGGTCCGAGACGAGATCGCCGCTGGTATGGCGCTGGGCGAAATGCCCCATGATGACGACGTCGCCGAAGCAGTGATGTTCTTCTTGTCGGACCGCGCCCGCATGGTGACCGGTCAGCGGCTGTTGGTGAACGCCGGGGAGTACTTCGACACGTGAGCGTTCCCGCGCTTGCGGCGGCATCGATGGTGATCATCGACGACCGGCCCGACCTACATGTCCTGATCGGACTTCGTCGGCCCGGGTCGACATTCGTCGGCGGGCTGATTGTTTACCCGGGTGGCGGCGTCGACCCGCAAGATTTTGCCGATGGCCCCAAACTCATCAAGAATGCCGAAGCTCCCGGGCTTGACCGCGACCAAGCCGCCGCTCACCTGCTTGCGGCGTTGCGTGAGACCAGAGAAGAAGTGGGTCTGGAGCTTGTGGATAACTCGATTGATGGGCGTGATTTTGTCCATGTTGGGCATTGGGTCACACCCGAAGATTCGCCTCGCAGATACGACACTCATTTCTTCTTGGCTCGTTACCTTTCGGGCGATCCGGTGTGCGACAACGAAGAGTTGGTTGATGTCTGGTGGGAACGTCCCGCCGATGCGTTGCGGCGACTCGATCTCGGCGAAATCGCGGCGATCGCGCCAACGCTGTCGTTTCTGACCTCGCTGTCGCGATATCGAAACGTGCAAGAAGCCTTCGCAGGAACCAAAGTCGGTAAATCTCACCGATTTCCATGGGGCGTCACTACCTTCTAAGTGCCCAAATCGGCCCACATTGCGATTTCGTGTCGGTTTTTTAGCCACGTGAATGGTAATGAGGTGACTATTTGAGCTAACGTCGCCTTGGGTTAGGTATTTCACGGGTGCAGGGCCGTGAAACGCCAAGCTCGGGAGCCGCTGGCTCCCGATCCCCCTCCAGGGAAACTGGGGCCCGGTCGGCGGCGAACGTGGACCGGGCCCACTCCCGTTTTGGTCAGCCTGTCTAACCCTTTTGGCAGCGCTCAATACCCTCTAGGCAGCGCGATGGACATCATCTTGGTGCGACACGGTCGCCCCCAAATCGAACGTCGAGTGTCCGGCATCGCCGACCCCACCCTCGACGAATACGGGGAGTGGCAGTCCGAGCGCGTTTCGCGGTGGTTGGTTCACGAACCGGTTGACGCCATCATCGCCAGTCCCAAAAGGCGCGCCCAGCAAACTCTGGCTCCGCTGGTTGAGTCGTCCGGGCTGGAGTTTGAGGTCGTCGCCGACCTCGACGAAATCGACCGCAACTCGAGCGTATATGTGCCGACCGATCTCCTCCCGACCGAGGGCGGGGAACTATGGGACAAGATCGTTGCCGGCCAATGGGACGAGATCGGGTACGACCAGCCCGAAGTCTTCCAAGCGCGAGTACGCGGCGCGTGGGACGAGCTTGTCGAAAATCCCCGAGGAGAGTGTGTCGTAGTGGGCTGCCACGGCGGAACCATCCGGGCGATATTGAGTGCGATCAGCGGCGAGGATCGACCTTCGTTTCGCGTTTCGGTCGACTACGCCTCGATAACTCGCGTGCGGGTCGGTGAGCATGGCCCGGCGATTCGTTCGATCAACGAAACCGGGCATTTCGATGCTGACCGAATCGCAATGCGGGGCCCCATGAACTCGGCTTCTACAGTGAAGCCATGACTTCCACGCCCGAGCTGGCATTCGCGGCGTTCGATGCCGACAATCATTATTACGAAGCCGAAGACGCGTTTATTCGTTACGTCGATCCCAAGATGCGCAAACGCTGTATGCAATGGGCCGAGATCGATGGTCGTCGCCGACTGCTCGTTGGCGGCAAAGTCAACCGTTTCATCCCCAACCCAACGTTTGATCCGGTAGCTCGGCCCGGATGTCTCGATGACTACTTTCGGGGCAACGTGGCCAAGGCCGACATGCGCGAAGCGTTCGGCGAGTTGGTGCCGATCCCGTCTGAGTATCGCGATCGTGACGCTCGGCTACAGGTGATGGACGCTCAGAACTTGGGCGCTTGTTTCCTTTTCCCGACTCTGGGGGTGGGGATGGAGACCGCGCTCGAGTCTGACCCCACCGCAATGTTGGCCGCCTTCGACGGTTTCAACCGCTGGGTCCAAGACGACTGGGGGTTTGCCTACCAGGACCGGCTATTCGCTGCCGGTTACGTCTCGTTGAGCGATATTGATTGGGCAATCGACCAACTCGAGTGGATGATCGATCACGACGTCCGGGTAATCAACATGCGACCCTCCTCCGTTGTTGGCCGCGACGGTCGACGTCGGTCGCTCGGCGACCCGAGCCACGAACCGTTCTGGGCGCGGCTCAACGAGTCGGGCGTCACGCTGGCTATGCACGCCGGCGATTCGGGGTACGAATTTTTGAGTGACTACTGGGGTCTGAACAGCGAGTTCGAGGCATTTCGCCAAAACGCTTTCAAGTCGCTGTTAACCAATTCGCCGGTCAGCGACGCGCTCTCGTCGCTCATTGCCGAGGGTGTGCTCAGCCGTCACCGCAACATTCGGGTTGCCACTATCGAAACCGGGTCCGATTGGGTACCAGCATTGTTGAAAAAGTTCGACAAGGTGTTTCGCCAGCAACGTCACGCCTTTGCCGAGGACCCAGCCGAAGTTTTTGCCCGTCAAGTTTGGGTTGCGCCCTACTACGAAGACGACCTTCACGGCCTGCGAAACAAGATCGGTCCTGACCACATCTTGTTTGGATCCGATTGGCCTCACGCCGAGGGACTCGCCGAGCCAGTCGACTTTGTCAACGACCTAGGCGGATTCTCAGATAGCGACATCGAGAAGATCATGCGGACCAACGGACTCGCCCTCACAGATCGGAATTACTGATGCTGCCATTTGAGCTCGAAACCCTACGCCTCACCCTTCACCTGCTCTCGGTGTCGGTTTGGATCGGCGGTCAGATCCTGCTCGCAGCGCTGGTGCCGGTGTTGCGAGAGGTATCACCGGAGGCGACCAAGAAAGCAGCCCAACGGTTTGGTCAGGTTGCGTGGCCGTTTTTTGGATTGGCCGTTCTCACCGGTATCTGGAACCTGCTGGAAGTCGAAAGCGGACAGTCTTCTCAATACATGACCACGCTGGGCCTGAAACTGGTGCTCGTTACTTCGTCGGGTGTCGCGGCGTTTGTGCATTCGCGGACCGGTTCGGTTGCGGTGCGAGGAGCTACCGGCGCCATTGGGTTGCTCTCGGCCCTTGGAGCGCTGGTGCTTGGAGTAATGCTCTGACATGAGTGAGCTGCTGGCGATCGGCGAGGACGGTATTGCCCGTTGCTGGTGGCCGGGCGCGGCCCCCGATTATGTGCAGTACCACGACCACGAATGGGGTCGGCCGGTGGTGAGCGACACCCGACTCTTCGAGAAGATTTGCCTCGAAGGATTCCAGTCCGGCCTGGCGTGGATCACGATCCTCCGCAAGCGCGAGAACTTTCGGGCCGCGTTTGCCGGTTTCGACATGACCGCGGTGGCCGAGTTCGGCGACGACGACATCGAACGTTTGGTGAACAACGCCGGCATTATCCGACATCGCGGCAAGATTCGATCAACGATCAACAACGCGTCGCGCGCCCTGGAAATGGTCGACGAGTTTGGTTCTCTGGCCCGGTTCTTCTGGAGCTACGAACCGCCAGACCGTAATCGCCGCGCCGATAGCGACTTCATCGTCAACGCCACCACTCCTACGTCGACGCAAATCGCCAAGGATCTCAAGAAGCGAGGTTGGAGCTTTGTTGGACCAACCACCGTTTACGCGTTCATGCAGGCCATGGGACTGGTTAACGATCACGTGCCGGGCTGCCAAGTTGGAGACGAATGTGATGCGGCGCGGGCGGCGCTTACTCGTCCGCTTTGATGCCCACGACCATGCCGGCGCCGCCAACGACCACAATGGTCGCGGTGACGGCGGCAAACATCCACCGCGGTCCAACGGCGTCGTAGAGGGGCGCTGATACGAGCGCGGTGAACGCCGCGGTCACTTGGCCGGCGGCGCCGGCGAGTCCGAGTCCGGTTGCTCGCTCGTGCTCTGATGTGGCCCGGGCCATGAGCGCCTGAGATGCCGGCACCCCGAGCCCGTTGCCCACTGCTTCTATCACTGCCAAGGTCGCCAGCAGTCCAGGGACTGTGACCTGGCCGTAAATCGCGATCAAGGGACAGATCACCGCGTAAGACGCCCACATCACTGGGATGGTGCCGTGGCGGTCGGCGAGGCGACCTCCGATTGGGGCTATTAGGGCGAAGGGGAGGCCATAGATGCTGAGAGTGATTCCCGTGAAAAGGGTGGATGCTCCGAGATCGGCCATGAACCGTGACCAAATTGCCTCGTAGGTGCCCATGGGCAAAAACAACGAGGCCGAAAGGAGGGTCGCGGCGAGGGCATTACGGCGTCTCAACAAGGTGCGGATTGGCACTTTGGGAGGCATGGCTGATGGCGTCGGGGGCGCAGATGGGTCTTCGGAGGAAACCGCCACGCGTGAGACGAGTGGGGCGAGAACCAGCAGCACCACGCCGGTGGCGAGAAAGGGAGCGTCGACGTTGCTGGCGTTGGCCAGCACCGCGCCCAGACCGGGTCCGATGATAAAGCCCGCGACTTGCACACCCGAAAGGTTGCCGAGCCGCTCACCGGCCCGCGCCGGATCGGCGTTGACCACAACTGCCTGCGCGGCGGGAAAGAATGCGCCGAGACCAACTCCGCTCAGCAGTCGAAACCCCACGAACTGCCATGCTTCGGTCGCCACCGCAAATCCCAGCGACCCGACCGCGCCGGTAACCATGGCGCCGACCATCAACGGTCTCAACCAGCCGCGATCGGCGAGTGGGGCCAAACCGAGTTGGGCGACTACGCCACCAAAGAGGCCGCTGGCGGCGATAAGTCCGAGCGTCGATGTTTGGAAGTTGTGCTCGGTTTGGATCTCGGCCAGTAACGCGAAAGCCATGCCGACGGCCGACGAGAGCGCAAACAGCCCCGCATAGAGAAATCGACCAACGCGCATAGCAAGGGGCACGCTAGCTTCACCCGATGACCGAGGTCACCGATTCTGTAAAAGCCGAAGACCGGCCCTTCGAGACTGTTGACTGGACGATGGTTTCGGCGATCTCTGTGATCTGGGGTTCGTCGTTTCTGTTCATGGCGATCGGCCTCGAGTCGTTCGAACCGGGTCTGGTCAGCTTGTTGAGGGTCGGGTTCGGCGCCGCGACAGCCGCCTTTTTGCCCGGAGCACGTAAAGCGGTTCCTCGCGAAGCGTGGCCCCGCATCGTGGTGCTGGGATTTGTGTGGCTGGCGTTTCCGCTGACCTTGTTTCCGATCGCGCAACAATGGATCGACTCGTCAGTTGCCGGAATGCTCAACAGTGCGATGCCGCTGATGACATTGTTCATCGCGTGGGCCGCGTTCTCCACCCCGACCGGCCCGCGGCGGCTGTTCGGCGTACTGGTGGGACTGGTCGGAATCGTTCTTATCGGCGCACCAGAGGCATCAACGGCTGGAACCAATGCCGTCGGGGTGTTGCTGGTGGTGCTTGCTGTTAGCTCTTATGGGCTCGCGGCCAATATTGCTGGTCCCCTTCAACGAGCTCACGGCTCGCTGCCAGTCATCAGCCGTGCCCTCATGGTGGCGACATTGTTCTCCGTGCCGTTGGGTCTCTACGCGGTGCCGGCCTCGTCCTTTTCGTGGTCTTCGCTAGCCGCTTGCGCGGCGGTCGGCGTGGGCGGCACGGGGATTGCTTACTCGCTGGCTGCGACCCTTGTGGGACGAGTGGGCGCGGTGCGGATGTCGATTGTCACCTACATCATCCCGGTTGTTTCGGTCGTGCTCGGCGTTGCCCTCAACGGCGAAACCGTGAGCGGCTGGGCCATCGTCGGCACCGGTGTGGTTCTGGCCGGAGCCCTGCTGAGTTCACGCGTCGACTGAATTCGTCGACTGAGTTCGTCGGTTGGGCTCGTCAGCTGGTGCTGATGTCGGCGAACTGATCGCGCAACACCCGCTTGAGAACTTTGCCGGTCGGGTTACGAGGAATCACGTCAACGAACTCGACCGCTTTGGGTTGCTTGAAGCGGGCCAGCTTTGTGTCGGTGTGGGCGAGCACGGCTTCGGCGGTTACCGACTCGTCGGCGCGTACGACGATGGCCAGCGGCGACTCTCCCCACTTCTCGGAGGGAACCCCGATCACTGCGACCTCGTTCACTCCCTCCATCGACAAGATGGCGTTCTCGATCTCGGCGGGATAAACGTTTTCGCCGCCCGAGATGATCATGTCCTTGACCCGGTCTTGGATGTAGACGAAGCCGTCGCCATCCATCGTGGCGATATCTCCAGTGCGCAGCCAGCCGTCGACGATGGTCTCTGCGGTGGCCTCGGGGCGGTTCCAGTAGCCGGCCATGATGTGGGGACCGCGCACAATCACTTCGCCCGGTTCGTCAGGGGAGCAGTCGTCGCCGGCAGAATTTACGACCCTGACTTCGGTGAAGAAAAACTCTTTGCCGGTCGAGCCGGCGTGGCTCAGCGCGTCGTTGGGCGAGATCAGGCAGGCCGGTCCGCCGGTTTCGGTCAGCCCGTAAACCTGGTGAATCTCGACCCCCATCGCCGCGTAGGTCTCTATGAGAGTTACCGGCACCGGCGCGGCGCCAGACATCACCCACCGCAGGCTCGATATGTCGTGTTCTTCGGCGTTGAAGGTGAGCAGCATGAACTGCAACATTGCCGGAACGGCGAGGGTGACCGTGATCTTCTCGTCTCGGAACACTTCCCAGATCTTGACCGGGTCGAACTCGCTCATGATGGTGGCGGTGCCACCAAGCTGCATGGTCGACAGCAGCGGGTTGAGCGCGCCCACGTGAAACAGCGGAAGACAGATCAGATAGTTGTCGCCGAATTGGGTGTCGGCCGTGGCGTTGCCGGTGAGCACGGACCACAGCGTGGTGTTGTGGCTGTGCATTGCCCCTTTGGGGAGTCCGGTCGTGCCGGAGGTGTACATGATGAACAGGAGGTCGTCGCCACTTGCACCCAGCTCTGGTTCGGTCGCTGAGGCCGCGGCCATCATGTCGTCGTACCCGACGGCAAAGGCCGGGCGGTCAGCGGCGTCGCCGACATGGATCCATTTGGTCACTTGAGTGCCGTCGGTGCCTCGTCCGTGGAGTTCGGTGACTACTTCGTTGAAGGCCGTACCGAACACCATGGTGTCGGCACCCGAGTCGGTGAGGATGAACGACAACTCGTCAGCGACCAGCCGCCAGTTGAGCGCCACGATCACTCCGCCGGCCTTGGCTACGCCAAAGAACAGCTCGACAAATTCCGAGCCGTTCATCAACAACGTGGCGACCCGGTCGCCGGGGGTCAACCCCGATCCGGTGACCGCACCGCCGGTGAGTCCGTTGGCCACCTTGTTGCAACGCCCATTGAGTTGTTTGTAGGTCAGGCGTTGGGAGCTGGTGATGTCGACCACTGCTTCGGTGGTCGGGTTGAGCAGCGCACGCTTGGAGATGAACGAACCGATGTTGGATTCCATGCCGGGATGGTAGACGCGGCTGAGCCTTCAGTGGGTCGCTGGCTGGTCAAGTTGGCGGATCACCGTTGCGGGAACCCCGGCGACGAGAACGTGGTCGGGTACGTCTTTGGTCACAACCGACCCCGAAGCCACCACGACGCCATCGCCGATGCAGACCCCTGGCAAGATGGTGGCGCGGGCCCCGATCCAGCAGCCGTCGCCGATGCGCACCGGTTTCGGGTAGAGGTTTCCGGAGCGGGCATCGGGTCCGCCTATGTCGTGGGACTCGGTGAGAATCATCACTTGCTGACCGATTCCGGTGCGTTCCCCGATGCGGATTTCTGCGCCAAGATTCAAAAAACACCCGGAGTTGAATCTCGAAACCGGGCCCATGACGAGTCGGCGATAAACGTTGCCGCGGCCGGTGATTGTTGGGAGATCGCGCATCATGGCGTTGCGGGCAATGTTGCGGAAGCCAAATATCCGTAGCACGCGCACCCGAAGCCGATTACCGACGCTGTCAGGGAGTACGGACAGAATCAGGTACGCCAAGTGTTTGCGGGGACGCAAACCCGCAAACTCTTCGGCGATGATGCTCTGCAGCTTGGTCACGACTACCCCTAAAGACGTGGTCATTGTAGAAGCCGCGAGCCCCCCGACGAGCTATTGCCCATCTTGTGGCAGTTCGACTGACAGTTTAGGGTGGTCTCGTGGATGTCTCGATCCCAACGAATCCTCCCGTTGTCGATGGCCGACGCGCCCGCCGTGACCGCAACCGCGAACGGGTGGTTGACGCCCTGCTAGCGCTGTACGCCGAGGGGAACATCGCTCCCAGCATCGACCTCGTAGCCGAACGGTCCGGCGTTTCACATCGCAGTGTCTTTCGCTATTTCGAAGACCTCGAGGAGCTCAATCGTGTTGCGGTGGAACGTCACTTTCGGGCCCACCAACATCTCTTTGATCTGCCCCTCGATGACGGCCCGATTGCTGACCTCGCCGATCGCGTCGCGGTCTTGGTGGCCCACCGGGTCCGCCTCTACGAAGCGGTCGCACCGGTAGCTCGCGTTGGCCGGATGCGGGCGCCGCGTCACAAGATCTTGGCGACGAGTCTCGACATCCACCGCTCAAACCTAAGACGCCAAGTACTCGATCAGTTCAGCCGCGAATTGGCCGCTCTTGCTGAGCCAGAGTCCAAAGCGTTGGGAGCGGCTGCCGCCGCACTGTGTTCGCTCGAAACGCTCGAATCGATGCGTGTGGACCAAAAACTGAGCGCCGATCAGACCAGCGCGGCGCTGACCCACGCCCTAACCCGACTTTTCAGTTCGCCATGACCATCCACGAATCCAAGGACCCCAGATGAAGACCGTTCGCACGTCTGACGACGCTTTCGAAGCGCTAGCCGACATCGGTTACGACTTCGCTCCCAACTACGCAATCGTAAAAGATCCAGACGGCGACAACCCAGAGAACTTGAGGATGCATTACCTCGACGAAGGACCCGGCGACGGTCCGGTGGTGCTGTTGATGCACGGCGAACCGTCGTGGTCCTTTCTGTATCGTTTCATGATTCCCGAACTTGTCGCGGCGGGTATGCGATGCATTGCCCCGGATCTGATCGGCTTTGGCAAATCCGACAAGCCGACCGAGATGAGCGATTACACCTATGCCCGTCATGTCGAGTGGGTGCGCGAGCTGGTCATCGATCATCTCGAACTTGATGAGATCACTCTGTTCGGGCAGGACTGGGGCGGTCTGGTCGGTCTGCGTCTGGCGGGCGAACATCCCGAGCACTTTCGAGCGATCGTGGTGGGAAACACCGGCCTGCCGACCGGCGAGGGCCGGATGAGCGAGGCTTTCTTGGCTTGGCAAAAGTTCAGTCAGGAAAGCCCGGTATTGCCGATCGGCAACCTGGTTCAGTCGGCAACGGTTCGCGAGTTGACCGAGGCCGAAGTCGCCGCCTACGAAGCGCCGTTTCCTGATGACTCGTTCAAAGCCGGCGCCCGAATCTTCCCGTCTCTGGTGCCGACTAGTACCGACGATCCCGCCGCGGCCGCCAACCAAGCAGCCTTCGGTGTGCTTTCAGCACTCTCAATCCCGTTCATTACTTGCTTTTCTGACTCTGACCCGGTCACGGCTGGTGGCGACGCCGTGTTCAAACGCTTCGCCGGTGCAAAAGATATGCCTCATGTGACTATCGAGGGTGGCGGCCACTTCTTTCAAGAAGACAAGCCCAACGAACTCGTCGCCGTGATCTTGTCGGCGCTGGCCCGCTCGTGACCTCGGTAACCAAGTCGGCGTCGACAACCGCGTCACCCGATGTTGTTTGGTCGGTGCTCGCCGACTTCTTTGCGATTGCCGAGTGGGCGTCGGCCGTCGGCCATTCGAGCCCGATGACCGCGACGCCCGCAGGAGTTGGCGCGTCTCGACGCGCTCAGGTTGGGTCTGCGGTTCTCGTCGAAAAGGTGCGCTCCTGGGAGCCCGGAGTCGGACTCGCATACGAGTTGATCGGCTTGCCGCGGTTCGTAGACCAAGCAGTCAACGAATGGGTTCTTTCGCCCGGTCACAATGGCGGAACCGACATCGCCCTGACCCTGACGATCACGCCCGGCTCAAAACCGCCCATGAAGGCCGCGGCCAAAGCCGTAGCCAACCGGGCCGGGAACACCAATGCGAGCCTCGTCGCTGATCTTGTCGCCACAGTCGAGCAAGGAACGACAAAATGACCCAACCCGACCTGATCGTGATCTTGACCGACGAGGAACGAGCGGCGCCGTCTTATGAGAACGACGAGCTGCGGGCGTGGCGAAGGGACAGTCTTCGCGGTCGGCAGTGGTTTATCGAGAACGGAGTCGACTTCGATCGCCACTACGTGGCGGCTACCGCATGTGTTCCGAGCCGACCGTCTCTGCTAACAGGGCAGTATCCCGACTTGCACGGTGTCACTCAAACCGATGGTCTTGGCAAACTTCACGATGACAGCCGCATGCGGTGGCTAGTCGCCGGCGAGGTGCCGACCATGGGCGACTGGTTCCGCGCCGCGGGATACGACACCCATTACGACGGCAAATGGCATGTAAGTCACGCCGATCTGATGGTGAATGGTCGCCCTCTGGCCACCAACACCGGCGACGGGCGGGTCATCCCCGAAGCCGTGCAGGCCTACCTCGACGCCGATCCGCTCGACGAGTTCGGGTTCAGCGGCTGGGTGGGGCCAGAGCCCCATGGAGGCGCAACGGCCAACATGGGTTACATGCGCGATCCGCTAATCGCCGATCGGGTCTGCGACTGGCTCGAAGATCGATACTCCCGGCGAGCGGCGGGGGACGCCGCCGCCCTTCGGCCGTTTCTGTTGGTCTGCTCGTTTGTGAATCCTCACGACATCGTGCTGTGGCCGCTCTTCGTGCGGGGTGGTCGACCGTACCCGCCATCGGTTGCGCCGCCGCCTCCAGTGCCGCCTTCGCCGACCGACGACGAGGATCTCGCCACCAAGCCGGCCCTGCACAGCGCGTATCGCGACTCGTACTATTCGGGCTACGGCCCCACCCCGTTGATCAAGAAGGCCTACCTCGATCGCCTCGACGAGTACCGCGAGACGTATTACCGATTCCATCACGACGTCGATGGTCCAATTGATCGGGTTCGCCGAGCGGTTACCGATGGCGCCGAAGATGCAGTGCTGTTTTTCAGCGCCGATCATGGCGACATGCTGGGTTCGCATGGGGGGCTGCATCAGAAGTGGTATCAGCTCTACGACGAAGCGGTCCGAGTGCCGTTCACGGTCGCCCGGGTTGGTTCTACCCCGACTTCGCCAACCTCGATTGAGGGTACGCCGACCAGCCACATCGACTTGTTGCCCACGCTGCTGGGGTTCGCCGGCGCCGACGAAAAATCGTTGGCCAAACAGCTGAAGAAAACCCACACAGAGGTTCATCCGCTGCCGGGGCGCGATCTGAGCGGACTGATCTCCGGCGATTCAGATCCCGCCTCGACCACCGGATCGGTCTATCTGATCACCCGAGACAACATGCTCGAAGGCGATGGTTCGGCCAGCGCGGTTTTGCGCCAACGAGGCCGCCGGGAGGTCAAGTTTCCGCTCCAGATCCGTGTGCCGCCTCACACGGCAACCAACGTCGAAGCAATCGTTGCCACTCACCAAGGCGTGCTCTACAAGTTCGTACGCACCTTCGACGATCCATCAACCTGGACCGAGCCTCACGTACGGAACTTGTCGGCCCGCGGCCCCGGCGGGCCGCTGTACCGCACCGAACCAATTCCCGATCAGTACGAGCTCTACGACCTCGACACCGATCCGATCGAGCAACACAACCTCAGCGCCGACCCGGCTTATCGCACCGTTGGAACGGCGCTCGAAACCGAGCTGAACGCGGCCCGAGACAACAACGTTCCCCAGCGCAACGCCGGCCGGCCCTACGCCACCCGACCCGACCGACTCGCGCCCAGACGTAAGGCGCCGCCTCGACCAGCGAGAGCACTACGCGACCTGGCCCAACGACTTGGTCTGCATCCCGAAGATGACACGCCGTTCGAGCACGACTTGTCCGGTCACAAAGCGCTGATCGTCGGGACCAATCACGGGACCCTCAAACCCGGTAAGGCGACCGGCGTGTTTGCCTCCGAATTGACCGCCCCCTACTACGCATTCGTGGATGCTGGGATGGAGGTCGATCTCGCCTCGCCACGTGGAGGCGACATTCCATTTGATCCGTTGTCGTTTCGCCCCATTGTGCGCTCGGAGGCCGATGATCGATATCTGGCCGACCCCGAAGCTCAGGCCAAAGCCGCGGCTTCGCTGGCGATAGCCGACCTGGACATCAGCACCTACGACATTGTGTTTTTCGCGGGAGGTTGGGGTGCGGCCTGGGATCTCGGCACGTCCGACGCAGTAGGCGATCAAGTCTCTATCGCGGCCGAGCACAACGTCGTGTTGGGGGGTGTGTGTCATGGTCCTTTGGGCTTGCTCAAAGCAAAGCTGGCCGACGGGACCCCGTTTGTCGCAGGGCGCCACGTCACTGCGGTCACCGACAAGCAGGTTCGCGAGTTGGGGATTGGCGACACCCCCCAACATCCCGAGACCGAACTCAGAAAGGCCGGCGCCGTCTTCGAGGCCAAGTCGGGTCGCCGCGACTTCTTGGCCAATCATGTGGCCGTTGACGGCGACTTGATTACCGGTCAGAACCAAAACGCCGGGCCCATGGTGGCCCGAGAAATGATGGCCCGGGTTTACGAGAAGCTGGCGGAGGGTTCGGTCTAATGGAAATCGTTCTGCTCGGAACCGGTTCACCGATACCCGACGCCAATCGGGCCGGCCCGGCGACGCTCGTAAAGGTTGGCGAACTCGAGCATGTGCTCGTTGATGCCGGCCGGGGCTGCGTTATGCGTATGGCCGGGGCCGGGTCGCTTCCCATCAACTTGTCGGGCGTGCTCATCACTCACCTGCACAGCGATCACGTCACCGACCTAAACGATGTGATCACGACCCACTGGATCATGTCGCAAGAGCCTACGCCGCTGCGGATCTGGGGTCCGCCGGGGATCAGACAGTTTGTCGACCACACGATGGCGGCTCTTGCTCCCGACCTTACGTATCGCACCGAGCATCACGACGACCTCACCTGGACCCCAATCCTGGAAGTGTCAGAAGTGTCAACGGGCGATCGTTTTGAGGTCGGTTCGGCTCAGGTTGACGTGCACGAGACGATGCACGCACCGGCCGACCCGACGATCGGGTTTCGTATCGAGCACGCCGGGTTGGTTGTGGCCCTCGCCGGGGACACGATTCCGTGTCCCGGGCTCGATCGATTGACCCAAGATGCCGATGCCTATGTCCAAACGGTTATCGACGACGACCTCGTTCGTCTCATTGCCATCCCGAGACTCCTCGACATCTTGGACTACCACTCGAGTGTGCGTCAGGCCGCTCAGGTCGCGGCCCGCAACAAAGTCAAGCGGTTGGTGTTGACGCACATGGTGCCTGCGCCTCGCCCCGAGCAATACCCCGCTTGGGTAGCTGCAGGAGCCGAGCATTTCGATGGCGAAATCATAATCGGGGACGACCTCACGGTCGTTCAGTTGGGATAGCGAGCATCGTGGCAACTGGGGGGTTTAGCCCCGTACTGATTGGTGCCGCGGCCGCCGCCCAGAGAGGCGAGTCTCCTGGCGACGGCGTTGATTGCACGGCCCTGATGATCGAGGCGGCCCAGAACGCCGTAGCAGACTCCGGAGCGCCAGCCGCCGCTCTGGCCTCGCAGATCGACTTGGTACTCGTCACAAGAGGGTTGTCAGGCTTGCCCGATGGCGCCAACCAGATCGCGGCAGCCCTCGGCGCATCCGACGCCCTTGGCGTCGCGTACGAGCCGGGTATCCCCCAGCAGACGTTGATAAACCGAGCTATCGGTGCGGTGCGGCGAGGTCAAGCCCGCACGGTAATTGTTGCCGGCGCGGAGACGAAGCATCGAGACGACAGCGCCCGTCGCGGTGGCGTATCGATTGAGCCGGACCCTCGGCCCAGCTGTGGGGCCGACGAGCTGATCCGCCCGGAGGGCGAAATCGTCGCTCGTCCCGAAATCGAGGTTGGGGCGGTGGTTCCTGCTCAACAGTATGCGCTGATCGAGAATGCCCGTCGTTTCGCCAATCGTTGGTCCCTCGACGCCCACCGCGACGACATTGCTTCGCTGTGGGCGCAGTTCAACCTCGTCGCTCAGGGCAATTCGGCCGCGGCGTTCGCCTCGCCGATGGCGGCGGCCGAGATACGTGACCCGTCCCCTCAGAACCGGCCGGTGGCGTTCCCTTACAACAAGTGGCACAACAGTCAGTGGGGAGTCGATCAAGCAGCCGCCCTCGTGATTTGTTCGGCTAGTTCGGCGCGACAGCTTGGTGTTGACCCGCAGGCCTGCGTCCATCCTCACGTGGCGCTCGAATCTTCCTATTCGTTGTCGTTGTCTCGTCGATCCGAACTCCACCGATGGCCGGCGATGTACGTCCTTGGCCAGGTCGCAGCATCCGAATTGGACCGACCTCTCAGCGAGATCGAACACGTCGAGCTCTACTCGTGTTTCCCGGCTGCGGTCCGAGTACAACAAGCAGAGTTGAGTCTGGGTGAAGCGGCGCCGGCCACCATCACTGGTGGGATGAGTTTTGCCGGCGGACCATTCAACAATTTCGTGTTTCAGGCGACTGTGGCCATGGTCGAACGACTTCGCCGCGACCCCGGATCGTATGGGCTGGTAACGGCAGTGAGCGGTCTGTTGACCAAACCGGGACTCACGGTGTGGAACACCGACGCCCCCCACGACACCACCGCCGAATGTCTCGGAACCGATCTGGCCGAGGAAGCGGCCGCGGCTACCTCGGTTCGCGAACTGGACGAAGATCCTCGTGGCCGCGGCAGCATCGTGAGCTACACCGTTACCTATGGCCAAAGCCCCGCGGCTGGCGAGCTCCCACCGCCGACGCGGATGATCGCCATAGTCGATCTCGATTCCGGTCAGCGGGCCGTGGCCGCATCCGACGATGTCGAGGTGGCTGGTCGGGCTGTCGGCGACGACATGATCGGCGTTTCAGTATCGGTTGATGGCCGCCGGTTCGAGATCTGAGCTGTTGCGCTGCTCGAGCTACGACTGCTCGAACTCCAAGCTGACGCCGGCGCCGCGACCGGCTGCGAGTTCGACCGCCGCGGTGAGAAACAACGTGGCACCCAGAAATTCACAGAACTCCTCGACCCCGGTCTGTAGGTCGTAACGGAGTTCGTCGGCCTGGTTTGGCTCGCCTCCGTTGCGGATCTCCGCGGCGTCTTGAAGCCGGCCGTTGAACGCTTCGATCACGACCGC
>CAZDEB010000007.1:38805-41397 GCA_964504305.1 uncultured Candidatus Nemicrothrix sp.
AGCAACCCAAGTGCCTATCGCTTGTTCTTGGCCGAGGCTCAGCCACCGAATACCGAACGTCCCGGTCTGATACCGGAGAATCTTGGTGACGGTGTGAAGAACAAGAAGCACCACCGAGATTGCTGTGCCGGTTACGAACACGCGCCGCGGGGTGATCCGAAATTGTGATCGGTTGGCCATCACCTCGAACTTAGCCAGCTGATGCCGAGTTCGGAAATTCGATCCAGCACCCTTTGGCGCTCGTCTTTGATCGTTGTGGCATCGCCATGGCCGGTGTGCACGATCGTGTCCGGCGGAAGAGTCAGCAGAGAGTCTCGAATAGAGCGAAGAATGGTCGGCTCGTCGCTGTAGCTGCGGCCGGTCGCTCCCGGGCCGCCACAAAAAAGGGTGTCGCCGCTCACCACTCGACCGGCGTCGACATCGTAGAAACAGCAACAGCCCGGCGAATGGCCCGGGGTATGGATGACCCCAACCCGGTGACCGCCGGCCGCCAGCGTCGTCCCGGCGACGAGGTCGTCGTCAGGGGCAGAGGATGGATAAACGACATCCCACAACATGCGGTCGGCGGGATGCAGCAGTACTGGAGCGTCGACCGCCTCGCGCAGATCGGCCGCAGCGTTGATGTGGTCGTTGTGGCCGTGGGTCAACACGATGGCGCTGACGCGACGACCGTGGATGGCGTCGACTATTGGTTGATGATCGTGGGCGGCATCGAAGACCATTACCTCGACGTCGTCGCCAACCAGCCAGATGTTGTTGGTGACTTCCCACGCGCCTCCGTCGAGCGCGAATATGCCGTCGGTGGTTACTAGTTCGATGCTCATCGCCGGCGGTCTAGATCTCTACTACCGAGCGAAGCACTTCGCCGCGTTCCATTTTGTGGAATGCCTCCTCCACTTCTCCCAACGAAATTCGCTCGGAGACAAACCCGTCGAGATCGAGGCGACCTTGCTGGTAGAGGTCGATCAGCATTGGAAAGTCGCGGCTCGGTAGGCAGTCGCCGTACCAACTCGACTTGAGCGCGCCGCCGCGTCCGAACATTTCGATGAACGGCAGCTCGACCACCATGTCGGGGTGAGGGACGCCGACCAAGACCACGGTGCCCGCGAGGTCGCGAGCCTCGAAACACTGTTTGTAGACCTCGGGGAGACCAATGGCATCGATGGCCACATCGACTCCGTTGCCGCCGGTCAACTCTTGGATCTTGGCCACCGGGTCCTCGTCGCGAGAATTGATGGTGTGGGTGGCGCCGAACCCTTCGGCCCATTCGAGCTTCCGGTCGTCGACGTCGACGGCGATGATGGTTGACGCTCCGGCCAGCTTGGAGCCAGCAATCGCCGCGTCGCCAACCCCGCCGCAACCAAAGACGGCAACGCTGTCGCCCCGACCGACTTCGCCGGTGTTGATCGCCGCGCCGATTCCGGCCATGACGCCACAACCGAGCAGCCCCGCGGCCGCTGGTGACGCGGCCGGGTCGACTTTGGTGCATTGGCCCGCGGCAACCAAGGTCTTTTCGGCGAATGCCCCGATGCCGAGGGCCGGGGACAGTTCGGTTCCGTCCTCGAGAGTCATCTTCTGTGTGGCGTTATGGGTGTCGAAGCAGATCTGGGGTTTGCCTCTCAGACACGACCGGCATTGTCCACACACCGCCCGCCAATTGAGGATCACAAAATCGCCCGGAGCCACGTCGGTTACTCCATCACCGACCGATTCGACTATGCCGCTCGCCTCGTGACCGAGCAGGAACGGGAATTCGTCGTTGATGCCGCCTTCGCGGTAGTGAAGATCGGTATGGCACACGCCACATGCCTGTATGGCGACAACTGCTTCGCCTGGGCCGGGATCGGGGATGACTATGTTTTCGATTACGACTTCGGCGCCTTCGGCCATTGCGACTACACCCTGAACTACTTGCGGCATTATCGGCTCCCTTTCGAGGACCTAGTACTGGTTGAGAACGTCAGCACTCTAGGCGGCAGCGCCCGTCCGGTCAGCCGATGTCGACCTTGGCACCGCAAATGGTCGCCGCTAGAGGATTTGTACCGCGCCGCGTTGGTTCGGTCGGCCCACGGCACTGGGCCATTGTGGCCTGCTGTGTAGTCGAAACGTCCCCTTTCGGTGGAGTCTGATGCCGTGCTGGACGACACCAATTCGCATGGGACGATTTTCGCGATTTCTACGCTCACGTGACGAACGGGGCACAACGCTTGTTGAATACATTGTGTTGGTTGGCAGCACAGTGTCGATCGCGGCGGGCGGTGCCTCCGCAGTGGGTGTCGACACCGGTGTGCCATTCATCAGTTCGGGCGACGCGATCCGCGGTGATGTGATCGTCGCTGATGGTCCTAGTTCCGCAGAGATTGCTGCCGAAGAAGCCGAGGCCGCCGCCCAGGCAACCGAGCCGACGCCTTCAGCGCTTCCGGCTCCCGACTCGAGTTCGAGTGATTCGGGTTCGAGCAGCTCCAGTTCGAGCGGTTCCAGTTCTAGCGACTCGAGCTCTAGCGACTCGAGTTCGAGCGATTCCAGTTCGAGCAGCGCGACCACGTCGGCTACGGGTACCGAGTCGAGTTCCGATAGCAGCGATGGTTCCGA
>CAZDEB010000007.1:41497-103991 GCA_964504305.1 uncultured Candidatus Nemicrothrix sp.
CGACCACGTCGGCTACGGGTACCGAGTCGAGTTCCGATAGCAGCGATGGTTCCGATAGCAGCGATGGTTCCGATAGCAGCGATGGTTCCGATAGCAGCGATGGTTCCGACGAGTCTGAGTGCTCGAGCGACTCCGAGTCGAGCGATTCGGATTCGAGTGATCACGATTCTGACGATGACTCGAGCGATTCGGATTCGAGTGATCACGATTCTGACGACGATTCGAGCGATTCGGATTCGAGCGACTCTGATTCGAGTGATCACGATTCCGACGACGATTCGAGCGACTCTGATTCGAGCGATTCGGATTCGAGCGATCACGATTCTGACGACGACTCGGACTCCGACAGCTCCGACTCCTGTGGCGGCAGCGACTCTGACTCAGACCATGATTCCGATTCGAGTGATTCGGATCACGACTCCGACTCCGACGATTATTCCGAGTACGGCATCAGCTGAGCCGGTCTAGCTCGGCAGAGTGACAAGAGGCCGTAGCTGCGACCAGTCGCCTGGTCTGAGGCCAAGCAGTTGACGGCGGTCGCCAGATTCGATGTCGGCCCAGCTGAGTTGGTCGACGTCGGCAACGATCTTTGCGTAGTTGTCGAACAACGATCTGTTGGTCGGATCAAGTCCGGTAACGATGGCCAGTCCGGTTGGTTCGACGTCAGCGGTGTGCACTTCAAGATCGGGCCGATAGCGGCGCAGGGCAACCACCGTCTTCCAAACGTCGCCGGACCAGATCGCGGTCGTGCGCTCTCGGGCCGCGGTGACTTCGCTGATGGGATTGCAGTCGTGGATCAAGATGACACCGCCGGGGTCGCTGTGGTGCTCAAGATTGGCGAAGTCTCGAAGGGTTTGTTCCCAAAGATGGAGCCCATCGGCAAAGGCAAGGCTGATCGCCTGGCCGTTCAGAGCATCGGGCGAGTCGAAAAAGGCATCGCTGGTGGCGGTGACCAGGGTGGTGTCGGGCGGCGGTGTGGCGACCTTGGGTTCGGGGTCGATCCCAACGACCCGAGTGCCCGGCTGCACGAACGCCAACGAATGACCCTCGTGGACTCCGATTTCTACGTAGAGCGCCGGGCGCAATGTCTGATGGATCCGACCCAGCAATCCGTAATAGGTGCCGATTGGTTCGTTCATGAGTCGCGTCGCCAGTAAACACCGGTCCAGTCGACCTCTTTGATTGGTTCGGTGATGTTTTGGGCGGCGCGGTAGTCGTCTACTGCTTTGCGACACGGCTCCCAAGCGCCGTAATCGTCGACGATCACGAACCCGCCGGGTGCCACTTTGGGGTACAACGCCTCGAGTGCGTCCATTGTGGACTCGTAAAGATCGCCATCGAGTCGCAGAATTGCCAGTTGATCGATGGCGGCTTGATGAAGCGTGTCGCGGAACCAGCCTTCTAGGAACTCGACCTGCTGGTCAAGAAGCCCATAACGCTTGAAGTTGGCCCGCACCTGATCGGCCGACACGGCCAACGTTGTGACGTTCGATAGGTCGTGCCCGGCGTCTTGGGGGTAGGCGTTGTTTGGCTCCGGCAATCCTTGGAAGCTGTCGGCCACGAAGACTCGGCGTTCGGCGTCGCCCCAAGCTTCGAGGATGCCGCGCATCAAGATGGTGACGCCGCCTCGCCACACGCCGGTCTCGATCAGGTCGCCGGGAATGTTGTCGGCGAGGACCGTTTCGGTTGCCCAACGCACGTTGGTCAGCCGTTGGCGTCCCACCATTGTTTCGGCGCTGGGCGGCCAGTCGTTGCCGGTATCTCGGCGTTGGGCATCGCCTCCATGTCGAGTGACTCGCCAACGGTTGGCCCGCAAAGTTGCTCTTAGTTGGGTTGTGTCCCCTGGCCACTCGCCAAGATCAACGTCGTGGGCTTCCTCGTCGAGGAACAGTTCGCGGGTGAGACAACCCATGAGCAGATCGATGTAGCGGGTGCGGGGTCCGGCCATAGATGTTGGAGCCTAGGCCGGTCTTGGAAGCACCCAGATTCCGTGAGGGGCCGAGGGAAAGAACGCCAGGACTCGTTCTTCGCGAAGTTGAAACCCCAGTCGCCTTGCTACGGCTTGTGAAGCGGCATTCGTTGGCAGAATTACGCTCACGAGCTCGGCAACGTCGTGGTTGGCAAAGGCCCAATCGACCGAGGCGCGGCCGGCCTCGGTCGCGTAGCCAACTCCCCAGTGATCGGGGTGAAACGTCCACCCGACCTCCAATCCGGGCCAACCGGTGAGCTGCGGTCGGTGCAGCCCAGCTCGACCGATCATTTCGCCGGTCTCTTTGAGTTCGACCGCCCAGTTTCCGGAATTCCTGAGCACCCACTGGCCACGCCAAGCAGCGATGCCCTGCCAAGCGGCGTCGCGATCGAAGGATGTCGGGATATGAAGCGCGTTTCTTACCGCGGGCGTGTTGTGGATCTCGAAGTAGGCATCGACATCGGTTTCTTCGATTGGGCGAAGGATCAGCCGGGCCGTTTTCACTACCGGACACCCGTAGATCGGCGACTGAGCGTGGGACCAATCAGGCATTGAGCCGACCCGCTTCTTGAAGGGCCCGCCGAAGCAGGTACTCGATCTGGCCGTTGACGGAGCGCAACTCGTCGGCGGCCCATTTCTCGAGGGCGCCATGAATGTCGGGGTCGATTCTTAGCGGATAGCTCTTTCGGGGGCGCCGGGTGGTCATGGGTTGGGTCGGCCTCCTGTTAGTAGAGCGACCCGGTATTGACGACCGGGGTTGTCTGGTTCTCGGAGGTCAAAACCACCAAGAGGTTGGACACCATTGCTGCCTTGCGCTCCTCGTCGAGCACTACTACTTCTCGTTCGCTCAACAGTTCGAGAGCGTCCTCAACCATGCCGACGGCCCCTTCGACGATGGTTCGCCGAGCCGCCACAACCGCAGCGGCTTGCTGACGACGAAGCATCGATTCGGCAATCTCGGTGGCGTAGGCCAGGTGGGTCAGGCGGGTCTCGACCACTTCGACGCCGGCGGCCAGGAGACGATGTTGAAGTTCGGTGTGCAGCGTGGCAGCGACGGTGTCGGGGTCGGCGCGCAGCGACGTGCGGTTGCCTTCGAAGTCGTCGTAGGGGTACTGAGTGCCGAGGTGGCGGATTGCGGTTTCGCTTTGGACCACGACATAGTCTTCGTAGTCATCAACGTCGAAGATGGCTTTGGCGGTATCGACAACGCGCCACACAACGACGGCAGCAATTTCGATTGGGTTGCCTTCGGCGTCGTTGATCTTGGAGACCGCGGTCTGGAAATTGTGGACCCGCTGGCTGATTTTGCGTGACTCGGCTTTGGTGAAGGGGTTGGCGGTCCAGTACCAGCCGGGCTCGCTGATGGTTCCCCGGTACTTGCCGAACAGAACCAGGACCAGTGCGGTGTTTGGCTGGATGACGTAGTGAGGGGGCAGCGTTGCCACAAACCCGATCACCGACAGAACGATCAATGGCGCGAAGCCGGGGCTAACGGCGGCGGTGAGCGTCACCGAGACGATGAACAAGACCACCATCGTGGCAGCTACGGCCACGCCGACCAAACCAGGCCGAGCCGATGTGGCGGCTCTCTCGTCGATTACGGACACTGTGGATTTGGGGATCTCAGTCATAGATCAAAATGATATCACCCTCCCGCCGAATTTGAAGTAGGGGCGAAGCAGGGCAGGATGGCCCCATGAAATTCGGAATTGTCTATGCCAACACTGGTCCGTTCTCTACCGGTGCCGGGGCCGCGTCGTTTGCCAGCACCGCAGAAGAGGCCGGCTTTGAGTCGGTTTGGACCGTTGAGCACATCCTCTACCCAGAGGGGTACGAGTCGACCTACCCGTATTCGCCAGACGGCAAAATGCCTGGCAGCGGCGAGAACCCGATCCCGGATCCTTTGATTTGGTTGGCCTTTGCGGCCGCCGCGACCACCAAACTCAAGCTCGGTACCGGTATCTCGTTGTTGCCCGAACGCCATCCGGTTACCTACGCCAAGGAAGTCGCGACGCTCGACAACATGTCGGAGGGACGGGTCGAGTTGGGCATTGGAATCGGTTGGCTCAAGGAAGAGTTCGCCGCGCTGAACGTGCCTTGGGAGGGCCGAACCCGACGCACCGAGGAATATGCCGAAGTGATGCGGTCTCTTTGGCAAGGCGACGACGTGAGTTTTCATGGAGAGTTCGTCAACTTCGACAACATCTCGTCCAATCCCAAGCCCGCCAATGGCCGGGTACCGATTCATATCGGCGGCCATAGCCGTCCCGCGGCGGAGCGAGCCGGCCGTATGGGCGACGGTTTCTACCCGGCCAAGGGCGACATGGCCGAACTGTTTGACATCTGCCGCCAAACCGCCTCCGACCATGGTCGCGACCCCGAAACGATCGAGATCACGGGCGTCCACGCCGGACTATTCGGCGAAGATCCCGGCGCCGCGGTCGAAGAGGCCGCGTCTTGGGGAATGGACCGCATGGTTGTGCCCGGGTTCTTCTACTTCCGAGGTATGGAAGAAAAGATGGCGGCATTCGGCGAGCAGGTTATTGCCAATTACGGCGGCTAGCCCGCGCCGTTAGGTGCTGCGGCGAAGCGGTCGGGAGTGATCCCAATCGGCTACCAACGCCCGCAGCGCGGTGATGAGAATCAGCGGCACGTCAAGCATCGGGTGATGCCCCGCAGTGGGTAGCTCGATGACCGGTGCGACCCGACCAAGTTGGTCGTACATGTAGTCGCCGATGTCGGGGGTAACAAGACCGTGTTCGCAGCGCAACAACGCAACACGGCACCGAATCTGAGGCAGGAACGAACCAGCATCAGCTCGGCGCGGCATGAAGATGCTCGGATCGAATTTCCAGGTCCATTGGCCGTTGGGCAACTCGGTGAGGGAGTGGCCGGCGACGTGGCGTTTGACGTAAGGCAGATAGACGGCTTGGGCCGGAATTGTGCGGAACTTCTCGATTGGAATCGCCGGGTCGTCGTAGGTCTTGGCCTTGGCAAAGTCGTCAGTGCGGCGGGCGTGCTCGACCTCCGGGTCGATGTCGACAACGGGCGAATCAATGATCACTGCGCCGCCGATGACGTCGCAGTGCCGGGCCGCGGTGGCGATCGATACGAAGCCGCCCATGCTGTGTCCTATCAACACCGGCGGACTCGAGAACTTGGCCGCGGCGATGAGATCGGCGACCTCGTCACACCACAGTTCGAGCGAGTAGGCCTCGCGGCGGTCGCTGTCGCCGTGTCCCGATAGGTCGAGGGCTACTACGCGATAATCGGGCAGGAACGTCGGGGCGATGTGGCTCCACCAATGGGCATGGGCCGCGCCGCCATGGACAAAGACCAGTCCGGGGGCATCCGGATCTCCCCATGCCAAATAGTTGATATTTACCCCGCCCGACTCGACGGTCTGAACCGACGGCGACGTGGCGATGGCGTCGATGAACCACTTGGGGGAGGGAGAGTCCATGAGGTCAGGCTAGGGCCGAGGATGTCGGGGCATCGGTGTGCTGTTCGATGCGAAGGGCCGTCGATAAAATGTCGGCCAACAGGCCGCTTCGTTCCCGCGCCGTAAACAGTTCGAGTTCGATGTCGACGCCGTTGTTGGTATGAGCGTTGATCACCAGTTCTTCGGTTTGGCCTTCGGTGTTGATCTTTGCCGAGATAGCCGACACGGCTTCGCGGTAGGTGCGATCGAGGCCGATAGCGATCCGCAGAAGCCCAGCGAGAATTTGAACTTTGCGTTGGTCGGCATCGTGGAGCGAAGCGAACTCGCGGTGTTTGGGCCGGGGATTGCTCTTGCGGTGATAGCGCGCCACTTGCGCGACCAGTTCGATTTCGTTCTCGGTCAACCCGGCCAAATGCTCGCTATGACGGATCAGGTAGTAGGAGTGTTTGTGGTGCGCGGCGTGAGCCACGAACCGGCCGATGTTGTGCAACAGCCCGGCCGCCTCGAGAAGATCGCGGTCCGGTTGCTCCAGGCCGTGTTGGGGTCTAGTGGCGTCAAACAGCTCGAGAGCCAGGTCGGTGGCGTGTTGGGCGTGATCGAGGTCTTCGTCGAAGCGCCGCGCTACCGCCAGCACGCTCGATCGTCGAAGGTCGCCCAGGTGATGGAGCGGGTCGTGCGACGGAGTGCGACGCCGGAGCCGATCAAGGAGCACTCCTTCTCGCAGCGCCGAAGGGGAGACGGTCAGGGTGTTGATATCGAAGCTGGCGAACAGTTGTCGTAGCAGGATGGCTCCGCCAACAATGACGTCAGAGCGTTGGGAGTCGAGGCCGTCCACCATTCCCCGCTCGGCCGCGTTGGGATGCGAAGCAAGAATTGCCACCACCCGGTCGAGGTCTTTGCGGGTCAGCTCCAGGTTGTCGACGGTGCGCGGGGTCTGGCCGTTGGCCGCCGCGGCAATTCGGGACAGGTTCTCGATGGTTCCCGAGCAGCCGACCACTAGCTCAAAGCCCACGTCGGACACTTCTTGGGCGACAGGCGCCAAGAACGCCCGCACGTACCGACGGCACTGTTTGACCGTCTGAGCGGTGACCTCGCCGTTGGGAAAGAACCGGTCACTGAGCCGGATGTGCCCGAGCTTCAGCGAACGCAAGAACAGCGGTTTGGTGGTTTCGGCGATGACGACCTCGGTCGACCCGCCGCCGATGTCGATGACCAGATGGCGCCGTTGGGCGACCGGAACCGCGCTGATGGCGCCGAGATGGATGAGTCGAGCTTCTTCGACCCCGGATATGACCGCCACCCTCACTCCTGCGGCATCGGCGGCGCGGTTGATGAACTCGGCTTGGTTCTCGGCTTCGCGAACCGCCGAAGTGGCCACTGCTACCAGTTCGGCATCGTGGGCCGCGGCGATCTGGCGGAAGTGGTCGAGGGCCTGGACCGCTCGCTCGATGGCCTCGGGGGCCAGTCGCTTCATGTCCGAACGGCCCGAACCGAGCCGGACCGGAATCTTCTCGCGCGCTAACACTTCGGGGGCTGCGCCGTCGACAGCTCGGGCAACGACGAGGTGAAGGGAGTTGGTGCCGATATCAACCGCGGCGATCGTGGCATTGGAAGGCGGTGTCATACCAGGACCTCGAAGGGGGCTACCACGGATTGTTGATCTGTTCGGGGGCAAGGGTCCATGCTGATCGACCGATCTGATCGGGTGAGAAGCGTTCGAGCAAATCGACTGGGTCGATCTCCGGCTCAGGAACGGGCAGGCCCAGCGACCGAGCCAGGACCGCAGCCACCCGTCTGGGCGTGTCGCCGACGTCGAGACGGTCGGTGAGCGTGACGGCTCCGTGACGTTTGGCCAGTCGTTGGCCGTCGGGCCCGAGAACGAGCGGGACGTGCATCCACCGTGGTCTGGTCCAACCCAAAAGATCGTACAGATGGGCCTGCCGGGGGGTCGACGCAAGAAGGTCGTCGCCGCGGGCCACTTGATCGACATCGTGAGCAGCGTCGTCGACAACCACGGCGAGGTTGTAGGCCGGCGTGCCATCGCCTCTGCGCAGTACAAAATCGTCCACTACCTGACGGTGAGCGCCGTGAATCTCATCGAAAATTTCGTAAGGCTCGTTGGACGTCCGCAGCCGTAACGCCGGCGGTCGGCCAGATCGTTCTTTTTCGGAGATCTCCGAGACGGTGAGATCTCGACATGTTCCCGGATAGTGACCTGGTGGCCCGTGCGGCGCCGCCGCGGCCTCACGAACTTCTTTTCGAGAACACCAGCACCGGTAAGCGAGCCCGTCTTGTTCAAGCTTGGCAATTGCGTCTCGGTAGGCGGGCAGCCGTTCGCTTTGGCGAACGGGCTTTCCGTCGAAGTCAAGTCCGAGGGTCAGGAGATCGTGGAGTTGGTTACGTTCGAACTCTGGGCGTGCTGTCGCTACATCGAGGTCCTCGAACCGTAGGCGGATTTGGCCGCCGTCATGGCGCGTCCAAAGCCACGCCGCCAAAGCGGTGCGCAAATTGCCGACATGAAGATTTCCGGTTGGACTTGGCGCGAAGCGTCCGTTGCTCACGGCTCGATCCTGCCAGAGGGGAGCCCGCCGCCCGGTAATCCCCTCCAGGCCGGGCGGCGGACGATCTGGTTTGCCTACCGTTCTACGTCTCAGCCCGTTACTAGGTTCCGCGCCCACCGTCATCGTCATCGAGTCGTTACCGCTTTGACATTTGCGCCGCCGCGGCGCGAATCGGGGCAAACTGACGTCATGGCTTCCGAGCACGATCATGATCACCACGACCACATGGTTCACCGTCACCGCGACGTTCAGGGTGGCACCGCCCGAGCCGCGGTGTTCGGGGTCAGCGACGGACTGGTCTCCAACGTCGCTCTCATTTTGGGCATCGCCGGCGCATCCACCGATGGGTCGCTGGTGCGGCTTGCGGGGATCAGCGGGCTTCTCGCCGGAGCGATTTCGATGGCGGCCGGCGAATGGGTGAGCGTGCGAGCCCAGAACGAGTTGATAGAGCGAGAGTTGACAATCGAACGTCAATCTCTTCGCGATAACCCCGAGGCCGAGGTTCGCGAACTCGCGGCGGTCTATAGGCGGCGCGGCCTTGGCCATGAGCAGGCCGAGCATCTCGCCCGCGGCATCATGTCGGATCCCGAAATTGCCCTCGACGTCCATGCCCGAGAAGAGTTGGGCGTCGACCCCGACGGGATCGGGTCACCACTTGCCGTCGCGGCAACTTCTTTTGTCGCGTTTGGGATCGGCGCGGTAATCCCGCTGGTGCCCTGGCTGGTTTCCGAAGGCCCTGCCGCGACTGCTTTGTCGGTGTGCTTCGGTACGGTCGCGGCGGCTGCTGTTGGGATGGCGATAGGCCACCTGACCGAGCGCAGCCGGGTCCGCACCGCCATCCGCCAGGTCCTGGTAGCGGTAGCGGCCTGTGGCGCAACCTACGTCATTGGCAGCCTCCTCGGAGCCTAAAACCGTCAAATCGGGCTCAGTCCCGGGACTAAATTCCTGTCAAGACCCCGTTTTCGTAGGCCGATGACCCTAGAGCGGCCAGTCCATTGGTCGTAGCTTTTGCGATGGGGAAGGGCTAAGCGATGCCAGCAGGCGATCTATTGAGTTCTGCCGACTCGGCTCATTTGCTGCGTCGTAGCGGCTATGGCGGCACGGCGACGGAGGTTGCCTCGCTGGCCGGGATGACTCGAACCGATGCGGTGGACGCGGTGATGGGACATCGCGAAACCGACACCACTCCTGTTGGTCCGACGCCGGCCCCGCCGACCGGCATTGGTAACCCGTCGCAGTGGGAGGCCCATGGTGCGGTGATCGATTGGTGGGTTGGCCGTATGGCAACGATGACCAACCCGGCGGTTGCTCCCAGCCCCGTGCCCGCGGTGGCTGCGGATTTGCCCATCTACGATCGTTTGGCCTTTTTTTGGCACAACCACTTTGCCTGCGCCCAGGACAAGGTGAGTGACATCGACGCGATGTGGGATCAGCTAAGTCTGTTTCGCCGGGCCGGCATGGGCAGCTTTGCTTCGCTACTCAGATCGGTCTCCGTTCATCCGGCCATGCTCGTGCACCTCGACAATCAGCACAACACGGTGTGGGATCCTCAAGAGAACTTCGGTCGCGAGCTCATGGAGCTCTACACCTGTGGTGTCGGCAACTTCACCGAGTCCGACGTTGTCGCAATGACCGCGGCCTGGACCGGACACAACACGGTTGGTTGGAACAGCGTGCTGCAGTTCTGGAACAACGCCTACGTGTACGATCCGGCTCGCCATGACCACGGGTCAAAGACTCTTTTTGGGATCACGGCAAACTGGAACGGGGTTGCTCAAGACGCTTCGGAGCGCGACGTCATTGACGAACTAGTAACTGGCGTTCGCCAATCGGCCACTGCGTCGAGAATCGCGCGGCTCATGTTTCGCTACTTTGCGAACCTCGAGCCGTCACCGGCCACCGTGGATCAACTGGCTCAGTCCTTTGTCGCCGGGGGAATGGAGATCAGCAGTCTGGTTCGAGCGATCTTGTTGCATGACGATTTCTGGGCGCCCGAAAGCCGGTGGGCGCAGGTAAAAAACCCGCTCGACTATGTGGTTTCGATAGTCCGCGAAACTGGCGTACCGGCTGCCGACCTCAATCTTCGTTGGCGGATGCACCTGATGGGCATGGTGCCTCTCGACCCTCCCAGCGTGGCTGGTTGGGAAGTAGGGTCAGCCTGGCTGTCGACGGCTTCGGCATGGGGCCGAGGCCAGTTTGCCGGGTCTATGCGATGGGGCGGGAGCGGCTCGGGCGCGGCCTATGGACTTCTGGCGGGAGCTGCTGATCTTGGCCGCGACGCCGCGATCAATGCCATCTTTGACGTTTTCGGGCTCGACGAGGTCTCAGCCCCCACCCGCAATCGGCTGTTGGCGTGGTTCGACGAGGCCCACGCCAACCATCGATGGTCGATCGAACCGCAAGGCTTCATGCTCGGAGCGTTGGTTCCCGAATTTCAGGTCTACTGAAAGAAACCATGACAACTTCTTCTGTACTTTCACGATCCTCGTTGACTCGATCGAATCTCGGGCGCCGGGCCCGTCGACTTACTGAGGCCGATGTGGCGCTGGCGCGCCTGTCGAGGACCGACACGTCGTCAACCGGGGTGGCTCGCCGACGGTTCCTGCAGGGGTCCTTGGCCGCGGGAGGTGCCGCGGGACTCACGGTAACTCCGGGAATCCTCGATCAAATTGCCGCGGCAGCAACGCCGCTCCCGGTTACCGACAAGATTCTGGTGACGGTTTTCCTCAATGGCGGCAACGATCATCTCAATACGCTTGTGCCGGCTGAAGACGGGGCGTACCAAGCGGCCCGTGGAGCTCTAGCGGTGGGCGTTGATGGTTCGACCGCGGTGGGTGAAGGGCTGCATCTCCATCCCAACTTGACTCGCACCAAGGCTCGCTTTGATGCCGGCCAGGTTGCGCTGATACGAGGAGTCGGGGAAGCCAGTGATGACCACAGCCATTTCACCTCGACGGCAACCTGGATGTCCGGTGTGCAAAATATGTTGCCGCCAACAGGATGGTTGGGGCGATTCTCCGACGGGGTCGGTCTCGACAATTTGGGCGCAGTTTCGGTCGGCTGGGACGGCGTGCCGCTGCTGCTCCGAGGCGCCAATTCGTCGGCGGTGTCCTTACCTCCTGGCGGCAACCTCTATGGCGCTGGCAGTGCCGAACCCTGGGAAACCGCGGCATTCAACGTGTTGAGTGATCTAGGCGGAACCGGCGCGGGCATTGGCCCTTTCCGCTCGACGGTCGCCGACGCGTTTGCTGATGCCGTCGACACCGCCCAAAGCATTTCGCCGGCGTTTGTCCCAACGTTGGCCCAAGACGGGTTGGCCCGCGAGCTTGGTCTGGCCGCCCAGGTAATCAACCTCAATCTCGGGACCCAGCTGGTCAACGTCGCGCTCGGCGGCTTCGATACTCACGCCTCGCAACGCCCTGATCACGACAACCTCATGGCCGAGCTGGACGCGGGGCTCGACGCCTTTTTCAACAACCTTTCGCCGGCATTTGCGGCCCGCACCTCGGTGCTGGTTTTTTCTGAATTCGGGCGGCGGGTGGCCCGCAACAGCACCGGCACCGATCACGGCACCGCCGGTTTGATGATGTTGCTCGGGTCCGACGTAAACGGCGGGTTGCACGGGGTGCAGCCGTCGCTTACAAACCTCGATCGGCGCGGGGACATGCAACACCACGTCGACTTCCGTTCGGTTTATGCGTCCGTGCTTGAAGATTGGCTGGTTGCTGATTCACGCCAGGTGCTGGGCGCCTCGTACCCCAAGCTTGACCTGTTCGCCGCCGGCGGAGGCGGCAGTTTGTTCATGGATGTCGGCTCGAGCGCTTACTACGCACCGGCCGTTCGATGGCTGGCAACAACGGGTATTACCCAGGGAACCGGCCCGTCCATGTTCTCGCCGGATGATCCGGTCACGCGGGGCCAGATGGCCACTTTCCTGCACCGATACGTAGGGGAGCCCACCGGGTCGCCGGCCAACGGTTTCGTCGACGTTCCGACGGGATTCTTTTACTCCAACGCCATCGATTGGTTGGCTACGAGCGGGATTACCACGGGTACGTCGGCCACCACGTTTTCGCCCGAGGAACCAGTGACGAGAGCGCAGATGGCGGCCTTTCTGTGGCGCCTCGAAGGGAAGCCTTCGGCGCCGGTCGCGACCTTTAGTGACGTCCGCGGCGATCGCTACTACGCACCCGCGGTGGATTGGCTGTTCGACCGAGGCATCACCACCGGAACGTCGGCGGGCAAGTTCTCACCTGACGAAGTCGTGACGCGCGGGCAAATGGCAACGTTTCTTTGGCGCCTTGCCGGCAGTCCGGCCTAGCTCCCTCGCTGCGGCCGTCGTCTTGCTTTGCTTGTGGCGGTCGCGGTGGTGGGATCGTCGGGCCACGAGTGCTTCGGATACCGGCCCCGCAGATCTTTTCGCACCTCGTGGTAGCCATCTGACCAAAATGACGCCAGGTCGCTCGTGACCTGTACTGGCCGGTGCGCCGGTGAAAGCAACTGCAACACCACTGCGATGTCGCCTCGTCCAACTGTGGGCGATTCTGTGAGTCCAAAGACTTCTTGCAACCGAACAGCCAGCGCGGGTCCGCCGTCGGCGCTGTAGTCGATCGGCAGTCTCGATCCTGAGGGGACGTCGAGATGGGTGGGCGCCAGTTCGTCGAGTTCGCGCCCTTTTCGCCAATCAAGCAGATTCGACAAAGCGTCGCGGACCCGGATTTGTTCGAGGTCCTTGCGGCGTTGAACCCCGGCGAGGCTCGGCCCGAGCCAAGTCTCGGCATTGTCCACGAGCGACTGGTCGTCGACTGCTGGCCACGCGGTCGGATCAAGTTGGTGAACGAAGTCGAGCCGTGACCGGTAGCGCTCGTCGGCCTTGGTCCAGTTGAGCAAGCCGAGCCCTTCGCGCCTCAACCCGGCGATCAGCCCTTGATTGACCATCTCCGGGTTGACGTTTGTCTCCGGACGGCGGGCCACGATGATCGCGCCGAGACGGGTCTGGCGCTCGAACACGACGTCGCGAACGCGTCGATCCCATCCGCCGTGGGCCACCTCAGAGATGCGGTTGCCGTGATGTTCTTCGATTTCGTCGAGAGAAATTGGCACCGCGGACCGAATCCGGGCGTCGGAGCCGACCCCGTCGGTCTCGGCGATGGCCAACCATGGTTCACGAGCCAGTCCGTCCGAACTGTCGATCCCGACTCCGGCGCCGGCGGCGAGCAGATATCCCCCGATGTTCTTGCGCCGCTGGGCGATCCGTTCGGGGAACGCCAACGAGACAAGCAAACCGGCCAGGTCGGGGTCGACGTTGCCGGGTTCGCCCTCGAGCCCCTTGGATAGTCGGCGCTCCCACCGGCGTACCGATCGCAACGCCGCGTCACGGGCGGCGCGGTCGGTCGACGGGGTGGGGCGACCAAGCATCACTTCGAGTCGGGCTCGCAGGTCGGCGGGCCGATCGCGTCCTCTCAGCAGGTCTCGGTCGCTCAGAGCCGCGGCAAGGTGACAAGCCGTGCGCAACGCGCCGGCGACGCCGTCGATTTCGAGCTCTCGGCCGCGACGGAGCATATGGGCGAGTCGTGGTTCGACCCCGAGACTGAGCAGTTCGTGACCATGCGGCGTGACTCTGTTGGCATCGTCGATTGCGCCAAGGTCGCGAAGAACGAATCGAGCGGCGTCGTACGCGACGGTCGGCGGTTGATCGAGCCAGGCCAGCTCAGCGGGCTCGCGGGCGCCCCAAGCTGCCACCTGCAATGCGAGCGAGGTGAGGTCGGAGATGAGGATCTCGGGTGGCTCCTCGGCGGGGCGAAGTTGTTGCTCGGCTTCGGCCCATAGCCGTATGCACGATCCGGGTTGCTGGCGACCGGCGCGGCCGCGACGCTGGTCGGCCGCGGCTCGGCTGGCAGTAACGGTTCGGAGCCGGCTCATTCCCCGCCCAAGATCGAGTTCGGGTCGGCGGCGCTGGCCACCATCGATAACGGTGGCCACTCCGTCGATCGTTACGCTGGTTTCGGCCAGCGGGGTCGACAAGATGATTTTGCGGCGTCCTTCGGAATCAACTTTCAGAGCACGGTCTTGAGCGGCGCTGTCCAGACTCCCGTGCAAGGGTGTGACGACAAGGTCGTGCCCGATTCGTGATCCGAGTCGGGTCCGGAGTTCGCGATCGACGCGGCTGATCAGGTTTGCGCCCGGCAAGAACACGAGGATGTCGCCGCGATGCTCAGATGCGTTGACGGTCTCGAGCACCACCGAGACCACATGAGCGTGACGATCCAGGCCGGGCTCTGCGGGGCGGTAGGTAGTGGTGACGGCATGGGTCTCGGCCTCGACCCGGATGATGGCATCGGTTCGGAGTCGGGTTGCGAGCGCGTCGACATCGAGGGTTGCCGACATTATGAGTAGACGAAGGTCGGGTCGCAGGGCTTCGCAAGTTTCGCGGCTGAATGCGAGAGCAGTATCGGCATGGATGCTGCGCTCGTGGAACTCGTCGAAGATGATCGCCCCGACGTCGGCCAGGCCGGGGTCGGCCAACAGCATTCGGGTCAGGACTCCCTCGGTGACAACCTCGACTCGGGTGCTGTTGCTACGGCGGGTGTCGTCTCGGGTGCGTAAGCCGATGGTGTCGCCGACCGACTCGCCGAGGGCGTCAGCCATGCGGCTGGCCGCGGCTCGAGCTGCTACCCGGCGGGGCTCAAGCAGCAATATCCGACGATCGTCGAGCCATGGTTGGCCGATCAGCGAAGGTGGCACTCTGGTTGTCTTGCCGGTGCCCGGGGGAGCTTGCAAGATAACGAGCCGTTGGCGACCCAAGGCGGCATGGATTTGTCCGAGGGCTGCGTCGATCGGGAGTTTGTTCGACGCCGCGGTGTTCATCGGCTGTCGAGGCTGCGAACGATCGTGTCGACCGCCTCGGAAACCGATTCGGGGTTGGTCTTCATAACGAAGTGCCGGGCTCCGTCGACGGTGGTTCGGGTGGCGTTGGGAAGCTTCTTTTGCAGGTAATCATTCGCTCCCAGGAACGCCTTGTCTTGTTCTCCGATGACCAGCGCGATTGGCAAGGTGAGTTCGGTGATGTGGTCGATCACCAGCGAGTCGACGTGAAAGGCGATCGAAGCCGCCGCCTCGCTCACCGAGTATTTCGAGGCGTTGGCCGCGACACGCTCGTTCCACGAGGCCATTGCGTCAGGATCTCGAAATCCGGGTCCGGTAGAGACAAGCACGAGGCCGTCGATTCGTATGGACGCGTCGGTTCGGGTCAGCGCATGAGCCATCCCGAGATATCCGCCGAGGCTGTGTCCGACGTAAACAAGCCGCTCGGCTGGATTGGCGGTTCGAATCGCGCCGATCGTGTTGTCCAAGTCTTCGAGAACGGCGTCTCGCGTATAAGAGTCCGGGTTGTCGGGCGAGGGTGATCGTCCGTGCCCCGGTAGGTCGATAGCCAAGCACCTCTGATGTTTGGAGACTTGGTTGATTGCGTGGTCCCACACGTGCAGGTCGGAGTCGACGCCATGCACCCACATGATGGTTGTGCCGGTGTCGGGGCCGCGGGACTCGACATGAAGCTTGGTGCTCGTAGACATATCAGATCTAAAGGCCGCGGAATTGGGCTGGACGTTTTTGCATGAACGCTTGTATTCCTTCTTTGAAATCGAGACTGTCGTAGCAGGCGGCAATGGCGTCGGCCGCGATTGGCGAAAGGCTGCGTAGTGGCACCGTTTCGCCCGATCCGTGCGCGGCGATGGCGTTGACGGTCGCCTTCGCGGCTTTGAGTGACAGCGGCGAAAGCCGCGCGAGTTCGTGGGCGAACGTGTTGACCCGGTCGTCGAGTTCGTCGGGTGGGTGAACCTCTTGTACGAGTCCTATACGGGCTGCTTGTTCGGCGTCGAGGACCGGCGCGGCGAGGAGCAACATTTTGGCGTTGGCTGGTCCGACCAGTTCGATGAGTCGACGGGTTGCTTCGGGAGGGTAGGCGAGTCCGAGTCTTGCTGGTGGGATCGAGAACGAGGCGTTGACCGCGGCAAACCGAAGATCGGCATGCATGGCAATGGCAACGCCGCCCCCTCGGCACGGACCGTGGATAGCAGCAAGTACCGGGACGGGGATCGACGCGAGCGCCTCCCAGGACAGATGCTCGGCGCGGTCGTAGCCCTGAGCTTCTTGGCCCATTCGACGGTCGGTGAATTCGCTGATGTCGCTGCCGGCACAGAAAGCCTCGGTGCCGGATCCTCGAACGATCACGCACCGAAGGTCGGGCTCTTCCAGCAAGGTCTCAACCGCGTTGGGAACGGCATGATACATCGCGGCGTTCATCGCGTTGCGACGGTCGGGATTGTCGATAATGAGGGTGCCGATCGAACCAACTCGTTCTTTGCCATCAAGGACGGGTTCGACACGGGTGAGCAGACCAGGCATTCGAGAAGCCTGCCAGAAGCGGGCGGGAATTCGGTGTCTAGCGACTATCTAGTGTTCGTGGTCTAGTGTCCGTGGCCCGCCAACGCCTCGCCGTCGCGTTCTTGGCTCAGCGTCTGCGCGATCGCATGGGCGGGCGCGGGTCGACTGAAGTAGTAGCCTTGGCCGAGCTTGCAGCCGAGGGTCATCAGGCGTCGATGCTGGTCGGGGACCTCGATGCCTTCGGCGATGGTCTTGGCTCCCATGCCTTCGGCGATCGACAGGACGGTGGAGACGATTGTTGAGTCGTCTTGATCTTCGAGTTTGGCAACGAAGGTCTGATCGATCTTCAAGATGTCGGCCGAGAACTCGTCGGCGTACTTGAGCGTGGCGTAGCCGGTGCCAAAGTCGTCGATGGCGACGAGCACGCCCGCGGCCCGCAGCGCGTCGATTCGAGCAACAACCAGGTCGGAGTCGTCGATCAGTGCCGACTCGGTGAGTTCCAATACCACCGCGCCGCGATCCATCTTGGCTTCGTCGACTATTGCCAAGATCTCGGCGACGATCCCCTCTCGCTGAAGCTGCACGGCAGACACGTTCACGCTGGCGTAGATGTCGTGGCCATCGCGACGCCATTGTGCGACTTGGGTGACCGCCTTTTGAAGAACTGCTCGTCCAAGGGGAACGATCAACCCATTGCGTTCGGCCAGAGGAATGAACGATGCCGGGCTGATCATCCCTCGAATTGGGTGATCCCAGCGAACGAGTGCTTCGACTCCGACCGATCGACCAGACTCGAGGTCGACTATCGGCTGGTAGTACACCATCAGTTCGTCGTTCTCGATCGCCGCACCGAGGGCGTTGGATATCTCGAAGCGTTCGAGGGTTTGGTCGGCCATGCCGGGCTCGAACATGGCCCAACGGCCTTTGCCTTGGGCCTTCGCCTCATACATCGCTACGTCAGCGGAGCGGAGAAGATCTTCGGGCGACTCTGTGCCTCGGTCGTCAATCGCGACCCCGACGCTAACGCTGAGCTGCACCTCCTGGCCGAGAAGGGTTACCGGCTGGGATAGTTCGCTGATCAGTCGGTCGGCCACGGTGGTTACGTCGGAGTCTCCGTACACGTCGGTCAAGAGAATCGCGAACTCATCGCCACCGAAACGGGCGGCGCGGTCGTGGAGTCGCAAGCGGCCGAGGAGCCGCGACGAAATTTCGACCAGGAGTTGGTCACCGGCCGCGTGTCCCAGCGAGTCGTTGACATTTTTGAAATCATCGACATCAACAAACAGCGCGGCTACCTTGCTTCCCGGTCGTCTGGCCGGGCCGAGGGCATTGGCCAGTTGATCGGTGAACTGAACCCGACTGCCGAGACCAGTGAGATCGTCGTGCATCACTTGGTGCCGGAGGTCTTCCTCGAGACGTTTGCGGTCAGTGATGTCGCGAATGTTCAGCACGAGGCCGCTCACTGACGGATCGTCGCGAAGATCGGTGACGGTGATTTCGGCCGTTCGCGAAGTGCCATCGGGACGGGCGAGGGCTAGTTCAAGATTTCGGACGCCTGGTGGGTCGAGTTGGATGGCTCGACGAACTTGGTCGAGGCCGTGAGCGTCATCTCGACGCAACAACTCCACGAAGTTGCGGCCTCGAAGCTGGGCGGGGCTGAGCCCGGCGAGTTGCACGACGGCGGGGGATGCGTAGGTGAACACCCCTGCTTCGTCGAGGACGGCGATTACGTCGGAGCTGTGCTGGACCAACCCTCGGAACCATTGTTCGCTTCGCTGCAGGCCGATCTTGGCGGCGCGTTCGGCCGTGATGTCTCGCGCGGTGATGACAACGCCGCCGACCTCGGGATCGTCACTGAAATCGCGCGTAGTGATATCGAACCAACGAAAGCCCTCACCGGAGCTGACCCGGGCCTCGACAGCTCGCGGCACTTCGGATGCTTGCGACGGGGAACGGATCAGTTCGGTAACGAGAGCCAAGTCATCGCGGTGAATCAACGCTAGAGGGTCAGCGGCGGTGAGGGTGTCGGCTCGGTCGCCGAGAATGGTGGGAGCGTTGGGGGAGACATAGATGACCTCGTGGTTTTCGTCGACCACAGTTACCAGGTCAGACGACTGTTCGACCAGTGCGGTCAGCCGCCGTTCGGCTCGGTTGGCAAACACTGATTCGGCCAACTGAAGCGACGAAAGAGCCTGCGATATCTGCGCCGACATCGTGCGTAACGCCAGACTGTGGGCGTAGTCGAGCGGTCCGACGATTTCGACAGCCATGACCCCGAACTCGGCCGCTTCACCGAGTTCCAGGTGGGTGACCAGATTGGACGTCGCCGCTTCGACCAACTCGCCAACGGGGGCTGGCGGGTCGACAGAATCGACCTTGGTGATGTCGACGGGCAGCCGGTTGTCGATACGTAAGATCAGACGAGGGAGGGTGCCGCCGACGCTGATGGTCGCGGCGTAGCGGCAACTGGGCGCCACGATTGTTTCGATGGTTTGGGCGGTGACCTCGGCTATTTCGTCGACGGTGTTTGCCGCGATCAGGGCTCGGCCGCTGTCGGCCAGCGCTCCCTCGAGGTCCGCGACGCGTTCTTTCGAGCGAAACAGCAGCGAGATGCGAATCAGACTGACGAGCGCCAGCACGCTCGAACCAGATACCAGGACCGGCAAGTCGGGTTCGGTATCGCGCAGTAGAGCCGCCAGCAGAGCCGCAGGAAGGGTCAACAGCGCGGTCGCCATCAAAGCGAGGCGCCCAAACGACAGCCGCGGCGGCCTATAAGGAGGCGCGGTCGTGAGGTCTGGTGCTTCGGGATGCTGGATAGCTCCTGCGGCGAAGAAGAAAGCAACCGGGGAGGCAAGACGAGCCAGGGTGAGAGCCCACACGCTGCCGGTTGTGTCGAGCAGGAAGAGCAGGTCGTTGAGCAATATCAATCCCGAGGCCACCGCCAGCAGCCTCCAAGCCGCGTTGCGGACGCCGGGACCAACGGCCAGTCGACAAACGTGGCCGATCAGGACGAGATCAAGGATCGTATAAGCCACGTTGCCGGCACGGGCTCCGATGCCGATCGAACCGTCGCGAACGTACTGCGACAAGATCGCCGAGAACACCACCACCGCCGTTGCCGCGGTGACGAGGAATCCATCGAGCGCGGCTTCTATATCTCGCTGACGAGAACGATGCGACCAGAAGCTACGAGCGGCGGCGATGAAACAGGCGTAGCCGAGAAACGCTGGTATCTCGGCGGGACTGGGAAACGGGTTGGGTTCGCCGATGCTGAGGCCGTGGACGAGTCGTACCAGAGCGGACACTAGTACCAGAGTCCCGCCGGCAAGGATCCACAGCCACGGTCCCCGAGCAATTTGGGGTCGACGGCGCAACTGAATGGCCAGCACGGTGAGGAAGTAGGCGCCACCCACAGCTCGAACGGCAATGAGCGCGCTCTCGCCCATTAGTGCAGCTGCCGAGACAGCAACACACCCGACCACAATCGTGGTCTGCCATGCCTTTCCCATGGGGGACCAGTCGGCCCTCCATCGACGATTGTGAGGAAAGTCCTAAATGACGGGGGCCGCCTGGACCCGCAAATCGATGACTTTGGCCTTGTGCTCGGGCACCGAGTCTCGGAGTTCGATCAACACGTCGTCGATTTCGCTGAGAGGGATATCGCCGGAGAAGAAGTCGAGGTTCTCGGGATGGTGCTCTTGGGCGTTGGCAATGGTTCGCGGTATGTAAAGCGACACGGGTGTGGACTCGCTGCCCATGTAGTTCGTTGAGGGCCCAGTGGCCTCGAAGGGGAAGTGAAACCACCGTCGCATGATTCGAAGGAGGCGGTTGTCCATGAAAGCCAGGAGGTATCCCCTCCGGTTGGTGAGAGCCTCTTGCCAAACCGCTCCGTAGAGAGCCGCCGAGATTGCCGTGTTTTGCATGCCGGTGCGAGGCGTTGCGAGTGCCGAGACTTCGACGCAGCGGTTCGGGTCGAGCCGCGAGAACACGTCGTTGGCTTCGAAATACGACTCGCACTCGTTGAACACGGGAAACCCGAACACCGACGGACGAATGATGCGACACGTGCCTACCAACTCGCCGACTTCGGTATCGAACGCCCCGTAGTAGTCGCTGACCGATACCCACTGGTCGTCGATAAAGCCGTGCTCGTCGAGATCAGACGTTTCGACGTAACCAGCGTCGACGTAGCAAGCCGCGTGAAGTCGCCGAGCCGAAAGGAGATCTTCGGTCGACTCGAGAACGCGGACTGAGAGTCCCTGAACGGCGGGCAATAGGGCCATACGGCCCTAGACCATAGGCCGGTCGTGTGGGCGTAAGTCAAGCCGGGTCTCTCTAAAAGCACCCACTGCGACGCGAAGGGTGGTGAAATCAGTCACTTCATCCACAGCTGCTACAGTTCCGCTGTGGAAAAATACCCCGCAGTCGGATGGATGGGAAAGGCCTGGGTTGCTGGTGTTTTCGGCTACGCAGTCCTGCGGGCGTTGATCGTGTGGCCAACGCTTGGCGACTACGGCATCAGCCCCCTGGCGTTTCTTGTTATCGACGTCGGCACGGCGTGGCCCTACGCCTACGGACAAGTTCGGGTGGTAAAAGGAGCGCGCTCCCAAGACTGGGGTCAGGTCCAACTGTGGGCCCTCATCACCCTCCTGTCGTTTGTCGCGCCCTATGCGTACATTGCCGGAGCGGGTTCGGGCGACATGCCGCTGTTGGCTTGGATCATCATCGCCGTTCTTATGGTGGCCTTCGGTGGAGCGTCGCTCTATCGCCTTCTCAAGCAAATCCGGGCCGCCGAATCGGTCGCCCAGCCCACCACATAGGGCCAAGCGACGTCAGTTGGCTCACGATCGCGCCGAGGTTGCCGATCACAAACTGGTGAGATGCGTGGTCATTGTCGAACTTGCGGGCCGGTAGAAGCAATGGCGTCCTGGTCCCTTTTATCGCTTTCCAGTCTGCTGTCTGATCTGGGCGAACCTGAGTCCACATTTGAGCTGTCGGCAGCCCTCGATCGCGTTGCCACAACCCTTGACGCCGAGTTCGCGATCGTCGTCGACTCGTCTCGCGCCGATGGGCCCGGTCAAGGGCCAGGTCATGGGTTCGGCGCCGGTTCGGGGCCTTCGACACACGTCGTGTCAGCCAACATCGACGACACCGCAGATTCGTTGGTCATCGGTCGCTCCGAGCGCGACTTCGATCCCGATGAGGTGGGTTTTGTGATCGTCGTGGCCCGGGTGATCGCCATGGCACAAAAGATGCATGCCGCGCTCGTTGCTGAGCGGTCGGCCCGCCACGATCTCGAGAATCGGGTGGAGGACAATCGGAAGTTGGTGGGGCAGCTTCGTGAGAGGCAAGGGCTTCTTGATCGTCTGTTTCGGATTCAACAATCGATTTCGCACCGGTTGCCCACCCAAGAAGTTTTGGACGCCGTGACCGAAGGGGCCACCGATTTGCTTGGTATCGAACAAGCCAGTCTGCGCCTCGTGGATCCAGAAGATGCCGGATCGTTGCTGCTGGTGTCGCACCACGGCGTGGCGCCTGAGGAAGCGGCGCGCTATCGCGAGCTCCGGCTCGGCGACCGTATCCCGCCCGAGGTGATCACCGAGGGCCGCCTCGTCGTGCGCTACGACGTTGACGGACTTTCGCTGATGTCGGCCGCCGTAACCGTCGACGGCGTACCGGTTGGCTGTCTGTCGGTTGGCGATCCGCGCGAAAGTTACTTCAGCCCGCCGGAACAAGAAGCGTTGGTTGCTCTCGCCCAACATGCCGCGCTGGCCTTGCAAGACGCACGAGCGACCGACGCCATGCGCCAGGCTCTCGACCGAGAACGCCACCGCGCCGAACACGACTCTCTGACGAGACTCCCCAACCGGGCCACGGTTCGGCGCGATCTCGCTGAACGGCTCGAGCGAGTCGATGCCGAACCGGTCGTCGTGCTGTTTGTCGATCTCGATCGATTCAAGCTGGCCAACGACACGCTCGGTCATGCGTTTGGGGACGAAGTGCTGCGCGTGGTGGGAGAACGTTTGCGTACGGTGGTCCGATCTGAGGACTTGGTTGGCCGACTGTCCGGTGATGAGTTTGTTGTGATTTGTTCGGGAATGACCGAGGTGGGTGGAGTCGAGTTCGCCGAACGCCTCCAAGAGGTGATAGCCAAACCGGTTGCGCTCGACGGTGTCACCCATGTCATTTCGGCGTCGGTGGGTATTGCGTCGCCAACCGCGGACGAAACCGCGGACCAGATCCTCGCCAATGCCGATCTTGCGATGTACCGAGCGAAACAACGAGGTAGGTCACGAATCGATGTGTTCGACACCGAGCTTCGTGATCAAGTGGAGGAGCGGCTCGAAATCGGCCAGGACCTCCGCCAAGCTATCGACGAGGATCAGTTCGATGTCTTCTTGCAACCGGTCGTAGCCCTGCCGACGCGACGGGTGACGGGTTTCGAGGCGCTGGTCCGGTGGAACCATCCAACCAGAGGGCTGCTGCTGCCAAAGGCCTTCGTGGCGTTTGCCGAGGAGCTAGGAGTCATCGCGGAGATCGACCGGATCATGATGAGTCGGGTCATCAAGTTGCTGGCCGCCCACGACAACGCCCGCCCGATCGCTGTGAATCTTTCGGCGCGTACGTTTTCTGATGTTGCGCTCGTTGATTGGTTGGCCGCCGAGCTGTCGCAGTCCGGGGTCGACGCAGGCCGCGTAGTTATTGAAGTTACCGAAACGGTCTTGATGGACCAAAGCGGCGCGAACGCCGCACAAATGTCGGCCCTGCGCGACCTTGGTATTCGCATAATGATCGACGACTTCGGAACGGGCTACTCATCATTGTCGTACCTGCAGAACTTTGAGGTGGACGGGGTGAAGATCGACCGGAGTTTTGTGGGGCGGCTGGGCGAGGATGTGCGAGCCGAAGCGATCGTCGCTGCCGTCTTCAATATGGCCCGAGCATTGGACTTCGTAGTCGTTGCCGAGGGGGTCGAAACCGACAACCAGGTCGCCGAGTTGTTGCGGCTGCATGAGGCTGTCCCCGGCGTAGATCTGTTCGGTCAGGGATACTTGTTTGGCTACCCCGTTGTCGGTGAAGCAAGATTGGGTGGGTTCGTCGAAGTGCCCTTGGTGGCGAGTAGATAGTCTCGAGCTGTGACCATCGTGTTCTCGACCCCCGACGATCTTCTGGGCGCCGTTGGTCGCGATCTCGGGTCGAGCAACTGGATCACGATCGATCAGGACCGAATCGACACCTTCGCCGATGCCACCGGTGATCATCAGTGGATCCATGTCGACCCGGCCAAAGCCGCCGAGGGACCTTTCGGCGCACCGATCGCGCATGGCTACCTGACCTTGGCTCTGACCAACTTGTTTCTCCCCGAAATAATCAGAGTGGATGCGACCTCGATGGGAGTCAACTACGGAGTCAACAAAGTCCGCTTCCCGCAGGCGGTGGTGGTTGGTTCGCGTGTTCGAGCCAATGCCGTGCTCAGCGACGCGATCGAAGTCGCCGGTGGTGTACAGGCGGTGATAACGATGACCGTCGAGATCGAGGGACAGTCGAAGCCAGCGTGCGTGGTCGAGTCGGTGAGTCGGTTTCTGCGATGACTCAGGCGTTTCTCGCGGCGTAGGCTCTAAGGATGGCCAAACGTAAGAAGAAAAATCAGCGCTCTGCTGCCGTCGGCCCATCACGGCCTCCTGTCACCGCGGGCCTGCAGAGTCCGACCCGTCGGGTTCCGGCCGACATTGCCCGCCCTCCTTACGCTCTTACTGGCGATCCGGGGCCGTCGGTATCGGCATTGGTTCGTACGCCCGACGAGTTGGCCGCCATGCGTTCCACCGGCCAAGACGCCGCCGAAATCCTTCTTGCCGCAGGCGAACTGGTTCGCCCCGGAGTGACCACCGATGATCTCGACAAGTTCGTCCACCAAGCAACCATCGATTGTGGTGGCTATCCCAGTCCGCTCAACTACCGCGGCTACCCCAAATCGGTTTGCACCTCGGTTAACGAAGTGATCTGCCATGGGATCCCGGACTCTCGCCCCCTCGCCGACGGCGACATTGTCAATATTGACGTAACGATCTACAAAGACGGCGTGCACGGCGACACCTCGGCCACCTTCCTTGTCGGAACTGTCGACGACTCGTCGCTCCGGTTGGTTCGCGAGACTGCTCGCTCGCTCGCCTTGGGCATCGCCGCTGTTACCCCCGGGGGCTTGGTCAACGAGATCGGCAAAGCAATCGAGAACCACGCCCGAACCCACTCTCTGGGTGTGGTGCGGGAATTCATCGGCCACGGAGTTGGCACCGAGTTTCACTCCAACTTGCAGATCCCTCACTACTACGAACGTCGCCTGGCCAGTCGACTCGAACTCGGCACCACTTTTACGATCGAGCCGATGCTGACACTTGGTGCCCCCGATGCCTATATGTGGGATGACGACTGGACCGCGGTCACCGCCGACGGCACCCGGACCGCACAGTTCGAGCACACTCTGGTTGTTACCGAGGACGGCGTCGATCGACTCACGGTCACCGCGTCGGGTGATTGCGCTCACGATCTGGTCGTATCAGCACTCGCATGAACCTGTGCGATTCATGAACCTGCTACTTGGTTGAACCCGTGATGTGGCGGGCACCGGCGGCCACGACCGCCTAATGTCGGCGCAAGAATCCACCGCTAGGAGACAATCCCAATGGTATCCATCGAGACCATCGAAGGCATCGGAGTAAGAAACGGCAAGGCCCTGCGCAAAGCAGGTATCCGCTCTACTGCCGGTCTTCTCAAATCAGCGGGCTCCAAGAAGGGCCGCAAAGCGCTGGCCGGCGAATCTGGTTGCACCGAGGCCCAGCTTCTGGAGTGGGTGAACCGGGCCGACCTCATGCGAGTACGCGGGGTAGGCGAGGAGTACAGCGATCTGCTCGAGCAATCCGGTATCGACACGGTGAAGGAGCTCCGCAATCGAAATGCGGCAAACCTTCACGCCAAGATGCTCGAGGTGAATTCGGCCAAGAAGCGGGCGTTGGTTCGTCGGCCCCCGTCGCTTGGTGAGGTCGAACGCTGGGTCGCGCACGCCAAAGAACTCGACCCCGCGGTCAGCCACTGATTTATAGCCGCTGGGTGCGGGCAACGGCGCCTACACTGCGTCGACAATGACGCCTCAACCCGTGCTCAGCGTTGTCATGCCAACGTTCAACCGGCGAGATCGGTTGGAACGGGCTCTGGTAGCACTTGCTTGTCAAGATCTCGCCGAGCCTTACGAGATCATCGTTGTGTCTGATGGTTCAACCGACGGCACCCACGAGTATCTCGAGTCGCTCGATTTTGCCGTTGCGGTCAAGGTAGAGGTTCAGCAAAATCGGGGCCCGGCCGCCGCTCGCAATCGTGGGCTGGCATTGGCCCAGGGCGAGTATGTGGTCTTTGTTGACGACGACATCGTTGCCGACAAAGGTTTGCTGAAAGCCCATCTCGAATCACATCGGTCGGCAGCGGAACCCGTGGTGCTCACCGGACCGATGCTCACCCCAGACGATCACCCGATGAGTCCGTGGATCCAATGGGAGCAGGCCAAGCTCGAAGATCAGTACCGTGTTCTCGAGTCGGGCGAGATGGCGGCCAGCGGTCGCCTGTTCTACACCGGGAATGCGTCGGCGCCCCGTTCCTTGCTCGAGGAGGTAGGTGGCTTTGATGAGCGCTACCACCGGGCCGAGGATATGGAACTGGGGCTGCGCATGGCCGACCTCGGAGTCGACTTCGAATTTGTCCCCACGGCCAAGGGCTATCACTATGCCGAACGGTCATTTGAGGCATGGCGGACGATTGCCTACGACTATGGCCACAACGACGTAGCTTTTTCGGATCGTTGGGATTGGATCCTGTCGTTGACCTCAGAGGGTTGGCACGAGACGCCTATCGCCATGAGGGCGGTTGTACTCGTTGGGGCTCGATCGGTAGCCATCGAGAAGATCCTTGGACTGGTGCTACGGCCGCTCAGCAAGGGTCCTGGTTGGGTTGGCCATGGCGCCTTGAGCGTGATTTACCGCATCCGATATGTAGCGGGGATGGGCGATGCCCTCGGCTCGCGGCACGACCTCAAGTTCGTGCTTCGCCACGGCCGGCGGCCCTGAACCGCAGCCCCAATCAGGCGAGCTCGAAATCGATGTGGCGTTCGGTCGGATTGGTTCCGGCTAATCGGACTCGAACTTGTTGGCCCAGCTCGAGTCCGGCGGCCGCCAAGTTGGCCACGACGGCAGGGTCGCGGAGTTGGATGCGGCCGCGGTCGCGATTGGAGTCAACATTGGTGACGACCGCTTCGAAGGACTCGCCGACCCGGTTGCTCAAAACCACGGCTTCGACGTAGTCCACCATTGCCCGCTCGAGATTGCGGTCCTTGGATCGGGCGGACCCCATGAGGCTTGGTAGCTCCTCGAGCGCTTCGGTGGCCCAGCCCGGCGGTGGTCGGTCGGCGCACAATGCGACGACTACTTCGTTGGCGAACCGGTCGCAAAGGCGACGGAGAGGCGCAGTGACGTGGGCGTAGGTTGAGGCGATAGCCGAGTGTTCTGGGTGTTCGGGAATTTGGTGATTGTGAAACGAAACGTAACCGGCGCCGCGCAACCCGCGGGCCGACTGGCTCAACATTGCGGCCCGTTGCGGAGAGTCTGGACGTAACTGGCGGACGTGGTCGGCGTAGCTCGTATCGCGGTTCCACCGGATACCGAGCGCTTGTGCGGTACGTCGGAGCTGGCTGATTGTGTGTTGGTCGGGGGGCGGGAGTGTACGGAGCAAGCCGATGCCTCCCTCGATCATTATGCGGCTGGCGGCGATTCCTGTGAGCAGCGAAATTTGGGCGTTCCAGTTTTCGACCGGGACCGACTCGTCGTATTCGATGTCGTAAGTGCCGTCGGCGCGACGCACAACTTCTTGGGAGGCCAAGGCCAGGCTCACGCCTCCGCGCTCCGCCTCTTGTTGTTGTCGCAGCACTCCGATCTCGCGGAGAAGCGGTAGTGACGAGTTGATGTCGGCGCCAGCGCCGGAGCGGCTGTCGATCATTTGTTGAGCGGCGTGGTACGACAATTGCGCCCGGTTGCGGACGATCGCCCGTTCGAGACGAGCTGACCGCTGTTCCCCATCGGTGCCAAGCTCGATAGTCCAAAGCAATGCTTGGCGATCACGGCCCTCGAGCAAACTGCCCGCGCCTTCAGAAATTGATTCGGGATGAAGCGAGGTTCGCAGGTCGGGGCTGTACAACGTGACACCACGGCTCCGAGCTTCTTGATCGACCGCACCGCCAGCGCGGACCAGCGAGGCCACGTCGGCAATTGCGTAGTACACGGTGTAACCCCGCCCTGTGCGTTCGGCCGCGTACGCCTGGTCGAGATCGGTCGAACCCTGCGGGTCGATAGCGACGAACTCGAGGTCCCGACGGTCTATCGGGTCGTCGGGAGCCGAGTCGGGTAGGACAGGACCGGCGGTGACCGACTCGTGAGCCTCTTGCAGGACATCGTCGCTGAACTTTTCGGGCACTCCGAGCTGACGGCGAATGTCACGAAAGCCGGCCGACATCGAATCGTCGGGCTGACAGCGAAGGGAGGGTGACGGCACGCTGATGGACGCTAGCGCGCTCGGTCAGCGAAGGACGGCGCCGTCGACGCGGGGCATCTCGATCCACGTTTGCCCGGGCAAGATCTCGATGAAGTTTCCGCTGGCGTCCACGTACTCCATGGGCGCGGTCGACTCGGTACGCCGCCAGAAACCTTTACTGACTTTGCCATCGGTGAGGATCCAGGCCTCGCCCTGGCCGACTGTGTCGGCCTCGGGCGAAAGTTGATCGGCCGCCGATTCGCCGTAGTACGTGAATTGAACAATGACGGTGGTTGGGGTGGAGCGAACGCCGTCGGCGTCGATGGTTGGAGCTCCGTCTTGGCTGCGGTCCCATCCGGCGCCGTTCCAGGTGTAGGAAACGTTGCTCTTGCCGTAGTCGATGTCGACGCCTGACGCTGATGAAACGTCGCCTCGCAGCGGGTCGTCAACGAGTCGGAACCGAAAGATTGGCAGTGGTAACCCGGTTGGGTAGTCGTCGCCCACTCCCACTGACCAGAGGTTGGCGGGGTTGGTATAGAGGTTGTGAGGCGCTCGCCGGCTGCTGCGGTAATAGAGGTCGTTGTGGGTAGCGGCCCCGATGTCGACCAGTGTCGAGTCGCGAAGTAGGCGCCGTGCGATGCGATTCCCCCCGGAGTTTGCGAATAACGGCGAGTTGAACTGTCCAAGTAGGTCGAAGTCGCCAGTGCGCATGGACCGCACCGGGCCGATCGCCGCCGGTGTGCTCGAGTGGAAAATCGCCGCGAAGCGAGTTAGTCCGCCCTCGACCTCTTCGGTGTAGATGATGTCGGCCTGGTTGATGCCGGATTGGGGACGGGCCGCGGCGACGTTGTCGATCTTGATCGCGAGTACGGGCCGGGTCGGGTCGTCGAAGGTAGAGAGTCCGGTGAGCACCGATTTGTTCTCGAGCGCTTTGAGCCGTTCGATGCGGGCGATGGTGTCTTCGAGCTCGACATTTAGCTCGGCGCGGCGTTGCCCGAGATCGGTGTAAGTGCCCTCGACGCTGTCTCGTTCTTGGAGCACCGTCGCTACAGCTGCGCGCCGATCGACTAGTTCTGCCGCTAGCGCGCGCAGTTGTTCGTCGACCGCTTCGAGTCGCTTCTGGGCATCGTCGATGACCGCGCCGTAGAGCTCGCGGGTGCGGGTGTTTGCATCGGAACCCTGCAGGGCGAGCACCTCGTCGATGAGGGCATTTTGTCTAGGGTCGCCGTTGGTGAACCCGACGATGGCGATTTGCACGCGAGTGCGAGCTGGCTCGCGACGCGCATCGGCGATCTGTTCGAAGTCGTCGGCCAAGAGCTCGATGTCGACTCGGGCGCCGCGCAGCTGGTTATCGAGCGCGTCGAGGGCAACTTCGGTTGCGCCCAGGTCGGCTTCGAGCCGACCCAGCTCGGCGGTGATCTCGTTGCGACGAGCTTCGAGCGCGCCTATTTCGGCCTCGGTTTGTCCGGCCACCGGCGCAGCCATTGCCAGCAAGGCCGCGCTCATAGCGGCGGCGGCCCATCGCAGATGTCGATTTGGTCGATTCATGAGCACCTGATCGTGGCGTTACTCGCCACCCGCCACCTAAAGGTACCGCTTCGAGAGCCGTCGGCAAGGTCGCCAACAACGGGATTTCTGGCTGGTTGCCCCTCCCGCCGCGGTACGGTCGCCTTGTGGCTATGGAGACTCGCGAAATCTTGTTTCACCGAGACGAACCATCCGAAGTCGTCGAGGCCATGGCCGAACTCGCTCGGCGAGGCGACGGTGCGGGATGGATCAATTTTCGTCCGCTCCTTGACGAGGACGATTTGGCCCATGTTCCGGTTCGTACAACGCTTGGTGCGTGGTTCTCGGGTCGCGGGCCAGCCATTGCAATGGGCACTTGGATGCCGCCTACTACCGGGTCCAAGGCCAAACCAGCTCAGGTCGGCCTAGCTCACGGCACGGGTCCGAACGCGTTGGCGAGGCTTGACGAACTCGGTCTGGGACTGCCCGATGGATGGGTCAAACGCCAAGATCACGCCAAGCACGGGGTTGTGGCCGAGTTGCCCCGCGACGTCGACCCCGCGCAGGTTCTGACCTGGCTGATCGTGGCCGCGACCGTCCTGCGTACGGTTATCGAGCCCGGGACCCAGTGGGTCGCCGAGGTTCACTTACCGAACCCGTAGCGGGCACTGTTCCGAGGACCCGACCCAAAGCGTTGGCCTGACGGCGAGTCAGCGGTGTCCTTCCGGGGCCCGTCACGAGAGATAGCTGGTTGCTCATGACGGCTCATCGACACGTCTCGACCTCGCCATCAGGGAAATGAGCTGCTGGTCGGGGTGTGAGGTGACCAATGGGTCGGGCCAAAGGTCTGGGACGCTAGGACGGTTTACTCGGAGCAGACGCGGCCACGCGATCGGAGCGCCAGAACGGTTCGGCAGTACTGAGATCGATCGCCGCGTTCTCGATCTTGTCGGTATTGGGGTTGAGGCGCCGCGGCGGTTTCCCCGCACGCATCCGTTCCTGGTTATCGGCCCCCCACTTTTCGTCGGCCGACAAGTTTTTCCAAGCTCTGGACCGAATAGTCGCGGCGCTTGGGGGTTTGCCGGTATTGCTAGCCATGAACGGGTCGCCACCGAGCCGCCACCGCCCACGCGACGCCGGCACGGGGGGGTTGGGGTCATAAGTGGCGAGAAGGGGCTCGTTGTCATGAGAATCGTCGCGGAAAAACCCCAAGAGCCGAGGGAGACGACGTGGTTCGACCTCGGGCCGAGCACGTGGGTCGGGACGCACGAGCTGCTCGTCGGCGTTGAGAACTGCCGTTTCGTGGTCTTTGGTCCAGCTGAGCCTGAGGCTCGACGCTCCATAGGCATCGCGTAGAGTCGACCGAATCGCCGCATCTTCTTCGGCTCGTTTGAGTCGGTAAGCCGCGTAGCGTTCGCGCCACGTGCCGTTGATCCTTGTGCCTTTGGGTCGGAACCGACCCCGGTTGGGGTTGCCCAGCCAGTCGAGCACGAGCCAAACAACAACCGCGGTGATCCAGATCACGAAGAACGAGTAGACGACTCGGTCGCCGGCGAGGATCTCGTCGATCATGACGCTGATGGGGCCGAGGAACCCGTGTTGGGCGAGATCGAAATGATGGCGTCGACGATCGTGTCGAGCACCGCCTCGGCATCGGCTGATCTGATGACGTTGGCGTTGCCGACGATGTCGACGGAGCCGTCGATGCCGCCCGGTCGTTCGTCGACGACTGTCATTCCGCGCGTGAGAGAGCCAGACAGCTCGACGTCGACGGGCCGGATCGAACCTTGGAACAGCTCGGGGCGAAGTGCAGCGATCACCGCCGAGGCATCGTGGATTGGTGCCCCCGACCAGCCCCGGATCTCGCCAGCGCGAGCGACCGCATAGTCGAGGAGATCGGCGGCAAGGGTCGCGGGTTCGGTGCGAGCAGCACGAAGTCGATCTCTGTGCGGAGGTCCCATGAGGATCGTATGAGTCACATCGAGCCCGACCATCGTGAGCATCGGAAACTCGCGAAAGACGATGGCGGCGGCTTCGGGATCGGCCCACACGTTGAACTCCGCGGTGGCGGTCACGTTGCCACCAACCGCGGCGCCGCCCATGATCGTCAGACCGCCGATCAGGCTCGGGAGATCGGGATCGGAGCGCAAAGCGAGGGCAATATTGGTGAGCGGCCCGACCGCAACCAGCTGCAGTTGATCGACCGAGCGGGCGGCATCGAGCAAGAAGCCGACCGCGTCGCTCGACGCTTCGGCTCGTTCGAGACTTGGGAGTTGGACCGAGCCGAGTCCGGTCGCTCCATGGACGTGGGCCGCGTCGGCCATGGGGGCAATCAACGGTCGGCTTGCGCCTCGGTGAACGGGCACATCCATCCCGGCGGCTTGCATGACGCCGAGAGCATTGTGGGTCGTGTGATCTATCCCGACGTTGCCGTTGACGGTCGTAATGCCGACCAGGTCGGCGAGTTGAGCAGCGGCCAACAAAGCAATGGCATCGTCGAGGCCCGGGTCGCAATCGATGAGCATGGGCACGCGTGACATTTGGCGATGTTAGGGCCTGCGGTGCGCTCTGCCGCGGTCAGGTCGGTCCGACCAGCTGCTCTACTTCGGCCGGGGTTGGCAGCGATGGTTGAGCGCCGGCTCGCTGGGTGGTGGCTGCCCCGACCCTCACGGCCCAAGTTGCGGCCGCCACCAACGGTTCGCCTCTAACCAAAGCGTCGGCTAATGCGCCGCAAAACGAGTCTCCTGCGGCGGTGGTGTCGACTGGAGTTACCGAGGGAGCGGGTACGTGGGTGGTGGTGTCGTGGTCGACAACCATCGCTCCGTCGGCTCCGAGGGTTACGACGACGGCGGGGCACGGAAGCTGTCGAGCCAGCCGGGCCGCGACCTCGACATCAACGTCACCAACATGGCCGCAAATCTGGGCCAGCTCGGTTTGATTCGGTACCAACACGTCGACGTTGGCTAGTAACTCGGCCGGAAGCGGGTCGGTGGGCGCCGGGGCCGGGTTGAGTACGACCGTGCCGCTGCATTGCTTCGCGGCGCTAACAACCGCGGCGAGCGGGATTTCTAGTTGGAGCAATGTGACGCTGGCCGAGGCCAAGACGGTGGCCGCCGAATCGACATCAGCAGGCGACACCCGCCCGTTGGCCCCGGGACTCACGACGATGGCGTTGTCGCCATCAGCCGCGACTGCGATCAGGGCCACGCCGCTGGGGGTATCGGTGGTTGTCAGCAGCAAAGAGGTGTCGACCCCATCACGATCCAACGCGCCCCGCAGGATTGCGCCGGCCTCGTCGTCGCCGAGTCGGCCGATCATGGCGACGGAGCGACCCAACCGGGCCGCGGCGACGGCTTGGTTGGCTCCTTTGCCCCCCGCGTTTCGGGCCAGGTCGCCGCCCATCACCGTTTCGCCCACTAGAGGAACGTGGGCTACCTCAGCCACTAAATCGAGATTGGCGCTCCCGACAACGGCGATCTCGATTGGTGGATCGACCGCGGTCAGCGGACGACGCCCTCTTCGATTTCGTGAAGCCGTTTAACGGCACCGACGAGAATCTTTTTGGCTAACCGAGGGCTTTCGTCAAGCATCGAAGAGAACTCGCGGCGGTTCAGCACTTCGACATTCATGTCGGTTTCGGCGGTAACCGTGGCGGTGCGAGGGACGCCAGCGATGACCGCTAGCTCGCCAAAGAAGTCGCCGGGGCTCAGCGTGGCGATGGGTCGACCGTTGCGACGAACGCTTGCTTCGCCGGTCTCGATCACCATGAATTCGCGGCCGGGGGTTCCTTGCACCGTGAGATCGCGGCCCTTCTTCACGGTCATCGATGTCATGAACGAGGCGATCTTCTTTATCTCTTTGACGCTGAGTTCGGAGAAGAGCTCGATCTGCGATAGACGGTCGGTTAGCGATGACATTGGATCCTCCACTGACGCACAACATTTGTGCCGATCGGTTTGGTCGATGGTCTATCAGAAAACCGCGACCGGGCTGACCGGCGCCCCGCACCCACCGACGAACGGTTCGGGGGTGGCCGAAAGAAAGAACTCGTAGCGTCGGAGTTCTCGGCAGGCTTCGCTGAGCGGTTCGAGATTCCAGTTCTGGCCCTGGGTAAGTCCCATGTCGACGATCGCGAGACAATGAACCGCGAGCATGTTGTCGGGTTCGGGGCCGGGAAAGACTTCGAAAATGTAGGTGTCGTCGGCCGCGGCGGCGATGTTGTGGCGGTGAAACCACCGTGCCGCGTCGATGCCCGGTCCCGGTGACGAGGCGTCGCCGGCGGGACCCATCATGTAGCCCATGGCTCCACCTTCGAAGAAGGAACGAATCCGACCGGTGCGGATGAGCACTATGTCGCCTGACCTGATTTGGAGGTCGGCCCACGCCGCGGCCTCGTCCAGGTCGGCCCCGGTGATTTCGTAACCACCGTCGAGTTGCTCGACGCCTTTCGCCGCGGCCACGTCGAGCAGGACCCCTCGGCCAACCAGGCTTTTGACGTGTTCAATACCGAGCACAGTGGCGCCGTCTCGAGCCGTGATGGACGCGGCCGATACACCGTTGTAGAGCTGATGACCGTAGGCAACGTGGGAGAGGCCGTCCCAGTGTGTTGCGGCCTGCAGACCCATAAGCACATGGTCGTCGCTGAAGTGCGGGACCATCGCATTGCCGTCGGGGTCGCCCAGATCGGCGTTCTCGATGTAGTTCATGGACCGCAATGGGTTGACCCGTCCGGGAATCTGTCCCATTTGCACGCCGTCGTTGGATAAGGGCAGTACACACGACACACGCCTACCGGTGGTGATTGTTGCCGCGGCGGCGGCCACTGCCTCGTTGGTTATCAGATTGAGAGTGCCGATCCGATCGTCGTCGCCCCATCGTCCCCAGTTGCGGACTTCGGCGGCGACATCGTGAAAGTGCTGGTTGAACGACATCGCCGGATCGTAGGCGACTCAGTAGCCTGCTTCGACATCGACGATGCCCGTGAGCGGCTCGTCATTTTGGTAGCGACGATAATTGTTGCGGAACACGTCCAAAAGGTCGTCGAGCGATGTTGGCGATGCCCACGAAACGTGAGCCGACAACTTGACTCGGGGATCGCTGTACATCCAGTGGCCGTCGGGCAGAGGTTCGGGGTCGCTGACGTCGAGACTGGCCCGACTCACTTGGCCAGAATCCAAAGCCGCTCGTAGGGCCTCTTGGTCGATGAGGGCGCCTCGTGCGACGTTGACAAGGTGGGTTCCCGGCTTGAGGCGATCGAACATCGTGGCGTCGAACAATTGCTCCGTTTCGCTGGTCGCTGGCAGAGCAAGTACGACGTGGTCGGCGTCGCCAACCGCGGCGCTGAGGTTGGTCGTTACGTCAACGCCCACGATTGGCGAAGCGGCATTGGTTCGTCTGACCCCGACCACGTGCATGCCCAGAGCCAGCGACAGGCGGGCGACTTCGGTACCAATGCCACCAAGCCCGACCACCACTACGGTCTGGCCTCGCAGAGTGCCAACGAGCTTGGCGTCCGCCCAACGGTCGGGTTCGCGATCAAGCCAGATCTCCGGGAATGCTTTGGTGTGGGCCAACATCTGCGCGAGAACGAACTCGCCGATCGGTAGGCCGCTTACTCCTCGGCTGCATGTGAGGGTTTGGTCGCCCATGAGTTCGAGCGGGAACTCATCGATTCCAGTTCCGATTGTGTGAACCCAGCGAGCGCCGTTGTCGAGGAGCTGGGCCAGTTGGGGACTTCCGTCGATCCGGGTAACAACGACCTCGGCTCTGATCTGGTCGACGGGTTGGTCGCGATCGACCGTTATCCAACGGCAGCTGGGCAGATCGGGCATCTGGCCGCTTAGCTTGAGACCGGTACAGTCGGCCACGACGATGGGGCGGGTTTCTGACATGCCGGGACGCTACTCGCGTCAACGCGACGACGAATTGCAACTACTGTTCAAGAGGTGATGCGGGTATGACGAATCTGTACGTTTTTTTCTTGGCGCTGGGTGCGCCATTGTTGTTGTGGTTCGCTTTTGCCGGTGACGCCGATGCCGACGGACTCGGCGGTGACGCCGATGGCGGACCGTTGTCGGTAATTCCTTTGTCTTCGGTGGCCTTTGTTATGGCTTTCTTTGGTCTGACCGGCTTGGCTACAGGGGTTACCGGTGCCAGCGCCGCGTTGGCGCTGGTTCTTGCGATTGTCGTTGGGGTTGTGGCCGGAACGCTCAACGGCGCGGCGTTTTCGTGGCTTCGCCGTAACTCCGCCTCCAGCGATGTGGCCGATCACGAACTCGAAGGATCGATCGCCAAAGTGGCCCTTCCCATTTCGACCGAGCGACGGGGCAAGATCACGCTGAACATCGCCGGTGCTCGTCAACAGATGACGGCATCGCCCGCTGACGGTTCCCACATCGGGCTCGGCGAACGGGTCGTGATTGTGCGCGTCGACGGTGGTGTCGCCGTGGTTGCGCCGCTCGGCCCCGACCTCGAACTCGACTAGATTTCTCGTCTGCTCCAGAAGCCAGATTCGCCAGAAAGCCAGTTCCTCCCCAGAAAGCCAGATCCTCCCCAGAAAGAGAGATATTCATGGGCACCGTGCTCGCCATAGGTCTCATTGCCGCATTGGCCATGATCTTCGTGATCATGATCGTCAGTTCGCTGATCATTATCTGTCCCCCAAACCGTGTGGCCGTGATTTCGGGACGCAGCCGTCAGTTGTCCGATGGCCGCACTGTCGGCTACCGGATCCTTCGGGGTGGTCGCACGCTGCGCATCCCGATCATCGAGAAGGTGGCTTGGATGGACCTCAACACCATCCCGCTCGAAGTTTCGGTGACCAACGCCTACTCGGCGGGCGCGATTCCCCTTAACGTGCAAGGGATTGCCAACGTCAAAGTGTCGAGTTCGGAGGGTTTGCTCGAAAACGCCGCCGAGCGGTTCTTGAACGTTCCCACTGCGAGCATTGGTCAGATCGCCAAAGAAACTCTCGAAGCGAACCTCCGAGGGGTGCTGGCCACCATGTCTCCCGAAGAGGTCAACGAGGACCGGCTCAAGTTCTCTCAGCAGCTCATCGACGAGGCCGACGACGACATCAAGACTCTTGGTCTCGAACTCGACGTGATGAAGATCCAAAATGTCACCGACGACAACCTGTATCTCGAATCGGTTGGTCGCCGACTCACCGCCGAGGTCGTGAAAGAGGCGCGTGTCGCCGAGGCCAACCGCATGGCCGAATCCGAAGCGGCCGAAGCCTCGGCTCGCGAGCGGGCCCAAATCGCCTCGGTTCAGGCCGACAAGAACATTGTCGAGGAGCAGAACATGCTCAGGGTTCGCACCGCCGAACTCGACGCGATTGCTCGGGCCAAAGAAGAGCAGGCTCAAGTCGCAGGCGACATTGCTCGTGCCACCGCCGAACAAGAACTAGAGCAGCAGCGCATCGAACTCGAGCGGCGCCGTCTCGAAGCCGACGTGGTCACTCCCGCCAAAGCCAACCTCGAAGCAAAGCAACTGAAGGCCCAGGCCGACGCGGCAAAGATCATCGAGGACGGCAAGGCTCAGGTCGATGTGTTCCGGCGATTGACCGACCAGTACCAACAGGCGGGCGATGATGGTCAACGCATTCTGGTTTTGAACATGCTTCCGGAGTTGGTCGACAAGATCGTGTCGACCGTCAACAGCGTCAACATCGACCGAGTTGCAGTTGTCGACAACGGCGGTGGCGGTCAGGGCGGAATTCCCGGATTTGTCAGCCAGCTTCCCGGCGCGGTGGTCGCTCTTTCAGAGCAGATAAGCGCGGCTACCGGCGTCGATATTCTCGGCTCGATGCGAGACGACAGCGAGGATGGCCCAGAGCAATCCGAGCTGGCGCCCCCGCCCCCGCCTCCGCCTCCCGCGGCTGGCGAGTAGACGCCGTCAGCGGGCCATGGCGTGCAGAAGGTCGCGGTCGATTACCTCGACTCGGCCGCGACCGATCCGAATTGCCCCCTCGACCTCTGCGGCTTTGAGGGGGCGGTTGGCGGTTTGACGCCGAGTTCCGGCCATGGCCGCGATGTCCTCTTGGCGAACTCGGATGAGAATCTTTTCGGCTCCGTCGTCGAACACCTGCGCCAAGCGGTCGAGCACCCTGATCACTCGCTTTTCGACCGGCACAAACATTACTTCCATGAGCTGGGCGGTTGTTTCGGACAGCTTCGAAGCGAGAAGTTCGATCAGGTATTGATCGACCCGAGGATCTTCGGCTCGCAATTCGTCGAGAGTTGCCTCGCTGAACATGAGCGTCTGCGTGGCCTCCAGCGTGGTGACTCGTGCCGTTCGCCGGCGGCCACCGCCGACGATCGCCAGTTCTCCGATTACTTCGCCCGGTCCACGCACCGAGAGCGCGGCGACGTCTCCTCTGGCGGTGGTTACCTCGATCAGCACCCGACCTTTTTCGATCACATGAACCGTGTCGCCGAGGTCGCCCTCGTGAAAGATGACTTCGTCGCGGTTGAACCGGCGACGCTGCATCTTTTGGCGCCACCGGGTCGCTTCAGGGCCGAGGATGTCGAGGAGTCCGCTGGGCACGGCTTAAACCGTATCCTCGATTCGCTTCCTCGCTGACGTTCCGCCACACTCGACTATGGCCACCGATGGCTCTCGCCGTACCCAGTCCCAAGAACAGCGCCGCACCAGGGTGCTCGAGACCGCTATGCGGATGGCCGGCGAAGGCGGGTACGAAGCCGTACAGATGCGTGCAGTCGCCGACGAGTCCGGCGTTGCTTTGGGCACCATCTATCGTTATTTCTCCGGCAAGGACGAGATGCTCATCGCCGGTCTTGCCGGGTGGTTGCGCCGCACCCGTCGACGAATTGAGACTGGCGCGATCCCGGGCGCGACTCCCGCCGACCGACTTTTTGTGTTGCTCGAACGATCGGCGGAACGAACCGAGAACCGGCCGACCCTTATGGGGGCCTTAGTGACTGCACTCGGGACTACGTCGCCAACAGCCGCGCCCTACAAGCTTCAGGTCGAGCAGGAACTCAAGGCGGTGGTCGTTACCGCGCTCGGCCCCGCGCCGGGCATCGATACCGAAGGCGTGGGACAGGTGCTCATGCATGTCTGGGGGTCGGCGCTTACCCGTTGGGTTGGCGGAATCGCCCCCGACGGGAGTGTTGCCGCCGAGCTCTTACAAGCCGCTCGCCTGATGGTGGGTGCGAACGTGACGGCGGAGGTCAGGGGCGGCTGAGCGCTTGCTCGAATGCTTCTGGTTCTCGGGCCTTGGAGAAGTAGAAGCCCAGCGCCTGGTCGCAGTCGAGTTCTTCGAGCACCGCCAACTGTTCGCGAGTCTCGACTCCTTCGGCAATCACGATCATCCCGAGGGCATGAGCCAAGTCGATGATGGCGGCCACGATAGTAGAGGCGTTGGCCTCGGTACCGAGCCCCGACACGAACGATCGGTCGATCTTCAAGACGTCGAGAGGCAGCCGCTGTAGATAGGCAAACTGCGACCAGCCAGTGCCGAAATCGTCGATACCGAGACTGATTCCGAGCTCGCGGAGCTCGTCGAGTTGGGCCGTTGCGGCGTCGGTGTCGCCCATGAGCGCAGACTCGGTTATCTCGAGGCAGATCTCGTCGGTCGTGATGCCCGCGGCCTCGACGGTGTCTTTAACGAACTCGACCAGATCCGGGTCGCCGAGTTGGCGGCCCGACAAGTTGACCCATATGCGAACCGGTTCTTGTTCGGGCTTGCGATGAACCCGCCAGATGCTGGCCTGTCGACACGCCTCGATCAGCACCCAACGACCGATCTCGACGATGAGGCCGGTCTCTTCGGCTAGCGGAATGAACTCCCCAGGCGGGATCAGCCGACCGTCGGGGCTTTGCCAACGAACCAATGCTTCGAAGCCGACGATTCGGCCCGACTCGAGATCGACTTCGGGTTGATAGTGAAGACGAAGCTCGTTGTTGGCAATGGCGCGGCGGAGCGCTTCTTCGGTGTCGTGACGTTCGAGTTCGATGTCTTGGTCGACTTCGTCGTGGATTGCATAACGGCCGCGGCCTTCGTGTTTGGCTTCGTACATCGCGGTGTCGGCCCTATCGAGCACCGGGTGCGGGTCGTCGTGGCCCTGCGACGTGGCAATGCCGATCGACGCACCGAGGGCGACCTCGCGACCGTCGAGGACGAACGGCTGATCGAAGGCATCGAGAATGCGGCGAGCCACCGTGGATGCGCCCCGGGCGCCATCGGTGCCGGCACACAACATCACGAACTCGTCGCCTCCGATCCGAGCAAGAGTGTCGCCGGGACGAACAATCGCGATCAGGCGTTCGGCGACCTTGGTGAGTGCGGTGTCGCCGGCGTGATGGCCGAGGGTGTCGTTGACGGTCTTGAACCCGTCCAGGTCTATGAACAACACGCCGACCGGTTGAGAGGTGCGTCGGGCGATCGCGAATGCCTGGTCCATGCGATCTAGTAGCAGGGCTTTGTTTGGTAGCCCGGTCAGCTCGTCGTGAAAGGCCTGCTTGATGAGGCTCTGCTCGGTTTCTCGTTGTTCGGTGATGTCTCGGCTGGAGGACTGCAGTTGGCGCAGCGTGCCGTCGGTGTCGCGAATTGGGCTGATTGCCGTTTCGAACCAGCGGTAACCGCCATTGCGATGTCTTAGACGGTGACGAAAACGGGTCGGTTCGGAACCTCGTCGAGCGGAGTCTTCGATGGCGTTGATGAGGGCGTCGCGTGTCGAGCGATGGGCAAGGTCGACGGGATGGGTACCGATCAGGCTGGCTGGTTCGACATCGAGCAGTCGCCGCGCTGACGGTGATGCGTAGGTGAACGTTCCGTCAGTCTCGTGAAGGCACACGAGGTCTGAGGTGTATTCGGCTACGGCTTGAAAGATGTCCTCGGCGACGGCGAGGCGCTGTGTTGTTTCGGCGATGATGGCGTCGGTTTGGCCCTGATCTGTGAGCCGGCTCAGCTCGGCCAGCAACAAGACCGGTTCGTGCTCGTCGAATATCGGAGAAATGGTGACCCGCAGTGCGACTGCTTCGTTCTCGCCTGGCTGAGATGGGCCGCCTGGCTGAGATTGGCCACCTGCCTGGGCTGGTTCGCCGGTGTCGACCGTGCGGGAACCTATTCGGCCGGCTCGGCCGGCTTCGATGAGTGGACCGAGCACCGCCGTCGCGTCGGGGCCGTGCCAGAGGTCGCCTGCCCATAACGGGTGGCCGCGGAGGGCGTCGCGGTCGAGCCCGAGCTGTTTTATGAGATCGTTGCCGTCGAGCACCGTTCCGTCGAGGTCGACCAGCAAAGCAGGCTCGGTCAGATGCCCGAGCGCGATCCGCATTTGCAGGCCGCGTGTGAGGTCGTCGGTGGCGGGATCGACCAGACGGACCAGCAAATTGAGCGCGTCGGTGCGCGTCGGATCGGCGGTGACAGGTGGAATGTGGAGCTGGTCGCTCAAGCGACAATCCTGCTGATCGAAGCGGTTGGACGGACGTTGCTGAACGCTAGTGCTGACCTTCAGGTTGTCGGTGGACCCGCTCGCATTGCATCTGACCCTGTGTGGGCGTTTCCACTACTCGGAGCGGTTGTTTGGGTGCTCGTGTCGAGCACAGCTACAGTCCGGCCGATGGTCGATCAACTTCGACAACCCAAAGCTAGGAGCAACTCACATGGCCGGTTATCTCGACGGGAAGAACATTGCGATCACCGGCGCCGGCGCGGGGATTGGTAAAGCGGTCGCTCTTGCGGCGGCAGCCGAGGGCGCGAACATCGTCGTTGCCGACTACGGGGTGTCGATGGACGGTAGCGATCCGTCGAGCGAAGTGGCCGACGCCGCGGTGGCTGAGATCAAAGCCAGTGGCGCAGACGCAGTAGCGGTGGCGGGCGACATTTCTCAATTCGATGTCGGCGAGGCGGTGGTTGCTGCGGCTTGTAACAACTGGGGCACGATCGACGGAGTGGTATGTCCAGCCGGGGTGTTGCGCGAACGAATGCTTTTCAACATGAGCGAAGACGAATGGGACCATGTCATCGCCGTGCACCTCAAAGGTCACTTCAACGTTTACCGGGCGGCATTGGCCCGAATGCGCAAGCAGGAGACCGGCGGATCGCTCGTGGGATTTACGTCGGGGGCGTTTACCGCCTCGACGGCACAGGCCAACTACTCCGCGGCCAAGGGCGGCATTGTGAGCCTTACCCGTTCGGCCGCCATGACCGCGGCAAGCCTCAAGCTCAGAGGCGGTCCCGCGATCAACGCCAACTGCATCGCCCCGGTTGCCAAAACCCGGATGAGCGAAAACGTTCCGTTCGAGATCGAGACGGGCGAACCCGAAGACATTGCGCCGATGGTCATCTATTTGTTGAGCGACGCCGGCCGCGACGTCAACGCCCAGATCTACACGTGCGTTGGCCGGCGGATCTCGGTCTGGAACCAACCGGTAGAAGTCCGCACGATGATGGCCGACGGTGATCGCTGGACTCCCGAACAAATCGCGGCCCAGCTTCCGGGCGATATCGGTCAAGAGCCGAACCCGTTCATCGGCGACCTCGAACGACGTATGGCCGAAATGCAGGGCAACGGCTGATGGTGGTCCCTGCCGAACCCGATGGGCGTGACCTGCTGGCCGGTCGGCGGGTAGTTGTTACGGCCGCGGCGGGTACGGGTATCGGCTCGGCCGTGGCCAAACGGTGTTTGGTCGAGGGCGCTTCGGTTCTGATCTCCGATATTCACCAACGTCGCCTGGCCGAGACTGCCGATCGACTCGAGACCGAAACTGGGCATCGGCCGGGTGTTGCGGTGTGCAACGTGACGGTTGAGGACGATGTGCAGGCCTTGGTGAGCGCGGCTGTCGATTCCCTGGGGGGCATCGACGTCATGATGAACAACGCCGGACTCGGGGGATCGACCAAGTTGGTCGACATGACCGACGAGCAATGGTCGTCGGTCATGGGTGTCACCCTCGACGGCACTATGCGCTGCACTCGCGCAGTGATGCGCCACATGATTGCCGCCGGTACTCGCGGAAGCATTGTCAACAACGCGAGTGTGGTTGGCTGGCGGGCCCAAGCCGAACAAAGTCACTACGCGGCAGCCAAGGCCGGGGTGATGGCGCTTACCCGTTGTTCGGCTATCGAAGCGGCCGAACACGGGATACGGATCAACGCGGTTGCCCCAAGTATCGCCATGCACGCCTTTCTCGAAAAGGTCAGCGACGCCGACTTTCTCGAGCATCTCTCTCGACAAGAAGCGTTCGGACGAGCGGCCGAGCCATGGGAAGTAGCCAATGTCATGGTGTTCTTGGCAAGCGATCTGGCGAGCTACATGACTGGCGAAGTCGTGTCGGTGAGTTCGCAGCGATCCTAAATTCTCGCCCCGCCCGACTTGTACGGTTTTCATAGAACGCGGCAACCTGCTAAACCTTGTGGCGCGAGTCACACCACCCGTTCTTCGAACGGGGCCGCCCTTGCGGCTTCCAACTTCCTGGGGGAACCAATGAAATCCCGATCCGCTTCTGCGACGCTGGCAAAGCTGCTGGCCGCCCTGCTGGCGTTTTCGCTGATCGCCGCGGCCTGCGGCGGTAGCGATGGCGACGGTGCCACCAACACCGCCGACGACACCACCGCCGACGACACCGCGTCAGACACGGCGGCTGACGACACCGCCGCCGACGAGCCCGCCGGAGACGCGGTAGTCGGCACGGTCGAGGATGCTCCAGTTGACGAGCCCGAAGAGGTCATCACCCCGGGTGGGGTGCTCAAGGTTGCCGTCGAAGCCGAAACCGACGGCCTGAACCCGGCCGTCAACCGCTTCGCCGTTTCGGCTTACCTCATGGGTCTGTCGATGATCGAGCCAGTGGCCGCATTTGACGCCGAGGGCAACTGGTTCCCTTACCTGGCCGAGTCGTTCACGCCGGTTGAGGGCACCAACTCGTGGCAGATGAAACTTCGCGAAGGCGTGATGTTTCACAACGGCGAAGAAGTAACAGCCGACGACGCTATTGCCAACTTCGAAGCTCAGCTCGGCGATCTCGTGATCTCCTTGGCCGTGGCTCCAAGCTTCCCGCCCGAAAATCGCATCGAGAAGATCGACAAGTACACCGTTCAGTACAACTTGATTCGTCCCTCCGCTCACTTCCCCGCCAACCTGACGAGCCAGCTCGGAATGCTGGCCGCGGGTAGTTGGATCGCGGCCGCCACCGACGACCCATCGCTCAACCAAGCGCCGGTGGGCACTGGCCCATTCATGCTCGAGAGTCGCACACAAGACGATCGAACGATTGTGGTCAAGAACCCCAACTACTGGCAAGGCGCCGACAAGGTCTACCTCGATGGCATCGAGTTCATCGTCATCACCGACTCGGCCATCGCCGCCGAGCGGGTAGCAGCCGGCGAAATCGACGTGCAGATCACTTCGTCTCCCGACGCCATCCTCACGCTGCGCGATGCCGACACCGTGAGCACCATCGAGAACCTTCGTTCGGGCGTTAACGACGTCATGATGAACACCCGCAAACCGCCGTTCGACGACATTCGGGTGCGCAAGGCGCTCACTTATGCCGCCGACCGCGAAGGGTATTCGGCGCTAATTACCCAGGGAACGTCGCCGTTGGCCAACACGTTCTTTCATCCCGACCTGATCTGGAACAACCCCGACATCGTGCAAGAGGGCAACACCCCCGAGCTTGCTGCTCCGCTGGTCGAGGCTTATTGCGCTGATGTCCCGGAGAACTGCACCGATGGCAGGGTCAACATGGAGTTGCAGTACTCCGGCCCATCGGTCAGCCAGACCCGTATCGCCGACATCTTCTCGGCCATGTGGGGCGACTACTTCAACATCACCAAGCAGGAGTTGTTGCAGGACGCCCACATCCTCGATGTGGCGACCGGTGCGTTCGATGTGGTCACCTGGCGTCAGTTTGGTGCCGCCGACCCCGACAACGAAGTTGTTTGGCTCGAATGCGCCACCGCCGAAGGCTTCATCACCATCAACTGGGTGCGGGTTTGTAACCCCGACCGTGATGCCAAGTTGTTCGAGCAGCGGGCCACTACCGACCTCGATACCCGTGTTGGCCTGTGGCGCGAAGTGCAACAAGATGTTCACGACACCTACTCCTACATCTTCACCACCTACGCCAACTGGACCATCGGTGTGAGCGAACGAGTGCGCAACATCTGTGGTCAACGAGGACCGGGCGACGAGTTGATGTTCTGCAACAACTCGGGTAACCAGTTCTTCCACAACGTGTGGCTGGCCCAGTAATCAGCTGAGCAAAGGACGTGACACCGCCGGCAGGCAAAACCCAGCTCGTGACCCATGCGGTCCACTAACCAAAGGGAACTTTTATGACCCAGTTCGTGGCCCGTAGGGTGTTGCAGTTGATGCTTGTTCTGCTGGCGGTGACCTTTCTCGCCTTCTCATCGCTTCATTTGCTCGGCAATCCGCTGGTCAATATCATCGGGGTTGTCGCCGAAATCGACTACTGCGACGACGTCGCCGCTGGCCTGCGCGAGGACTCGCATTCCGGGGCAAACATCGCCAAAGGCGATTGCGAGCTCATCGCCGAGGCCAAAGCCGAATACCGCCTCGACGAACCGGTGGTAAAACGCTACGTGCTCTGGCTGGGCGACATTGCTCAGGGCGACCTTGGCCGATCGTTCCAAAACGATTTGCCGGTCAGCGACATCGTCCGTCAAAAGATGCCCAAGTCGCTGCTGTTGATGGTGATGGCCGAGATCATTGCTCTGGTAGTCGCGATCCCGATGGGGATCTGGGCGGCCTACCGCGCCGGTCGACGGATCGATCGCGTAACCTCGATCGCGTCTTTCGGCCTGCTGTCGATACCCAATTTTGCTTTGGGCGTGATCTTGTTGCAAGTGTTCGCGTTCCGATGGCAGCTTCTGCCGGCCTCGTTTGACGACACGTCGGTGTTCACCCGGCTGCACTCGCTGCTGTTACCCGCCACCACGTTGGGCGTCGGGATCGCCGCCACCTACCAGCGGCTGTTGCGTACCGATCTGCTCACCACGTTGCAAGAAGACTTCGTGCATATGGCCCGCGCCAAAGGCATGCCTGATCGACACATCATGTTGCGCCACTCGCTTCGGCCCTCGATGTTCTCACTTATCACCGTGTTTGGCATCAACACCGGTGCTCTCATCGGCGGGTCGCTGGTGATCGAACGGATCTACAGCATTCCTGGCATAGGCAGCGAGATCGTTACCGCCGTCGTACGTGACGACTTTCCGGTAGTGCTCGGGGCGGTCGTTGTGATCGCGGTCGGATTTGTGTTGATCAACTTCGTTGTCGATCTGCTCTATTCGTGGCTCGACCCGAGAGTGAGGGTGTCATGAGCGCCACCATCACTCCCGACGCCATCGATGACGAGGTCGCGGGCGCGGTACAAAAGACGCTTGGTATTGCTTTCTGGGTGGCCATTGCTTGGATCGTGATAATTAGTCTCGCAGCGCTGTTGGCGCCCGTGCTCCCGATAAAAGACCCGCACGCTATTGCTACCGGTCCGCCACGGGTCGGACCATCGATGGACAACCTTTTTGGTACCGATGCGCTGGGGCGCGACGTATTCTCTCGCACGATTTGGGGAGCCCGAATCTCGTTGGCCGTTGGTTTTCTCGGAATCTTCTTGGGGGTCGTCGTAGGCGGCGCGCTCGGCATTGTGGCCGGCTACTTCAAAGGCAAGATCGATCAGGTCGTGAGCTTCGGTTTCTTCACTTTGCTGTCGTTTCCGGCCCTCGTCCTTGCTTTGCTCATTACCGCGTCGCTCAACCGCAGCCTGCTTACCGTCGCCATGACCCTCGGCATCTTGGGCATTGCCCCCATTGGCCGTTTGGCGAGAGCATCCACACTGGTCTTCGCCGAGCGAGAGTTTGTGCAGGCGTCGCGGGTGATCGGCGCCAAGAACGGTCGCATCATCATCCGCGAACTTCTGCCCAATGTCTTGATCCCCATGGGCGCCCTCACCTTGCTCGGAATGGGCATCTCGATTGTCGCCGAAGGCAGCTTGGCGTTCCTCGGCCTCTCGGTCGAGGGTGAGGCGATTTCGTGGGGCAAGTCGATTGTTGACGGGTCCCAGACACGAGACCTCGACAACAATCCTCACGTGGCGATGTTCCCGATCTTCGCCATGTTTCTCACGGTCATGGCCCTCAACTTCGCCGGCGACCGAATCCGCGAATACACCGATGTCAAGGAGACCGCGTTCTGATGGCCGAAGTCCAGCTCTCAGTTCGTGACCTCACCGTTAGGTTTCCAACCGAACGCGGCGTCGTCGAGGCCGTCAACGGTGTGACCTTCGATCTCGAGAAGGGTCAAACGCTTGGCATCGTCGGCGAGTCAGGTTCGGGCAAGTCGGTGACCGCCAAGACGCTGATGAATCTGCTTCCTCGAACCGCCGAAATCGACGGCGAGGTCACCTTCGAGGGCGAAGATGTGCGCAAGATCGCCGCCGAAGGACGCCAGCATTTCTGGGGCGTCAAGATGACCATGGTCTTTCAGGACCCGATGACCTCGCTCAACCCGGTCAAGAAGTGCGGCGAACAGATCGCCGAGACCCTCCGGTACCACATGGGGCGAGACAAAAAGACGGCGCTGGCCGAAGCCGTCGACCTGCTGGGCCAGGTCGGAATCCCCGAACCGGCCAAGCGAGTCGATCAGTACCCCCACGAACTGTCGGGCGGTCTACGCCAACGAGTCGTTATTGCCATGGCGCTGGCCTGCGAACCATCGCTGCTGATCGCCGACGAACCCACTACTGCGGTCGATGTCACCGTTCAAAAGCATTTGCTCGACTTGCTCGACCGACTGCGCCGCGAGCGCCATATGTCGATGATCCTCATCACCCACGATCTGGGTGTGGCCCGTGGGCGCTGTGACGACGTGGCCGTCATGTATGCCGGTCGCATCGTCGAACGAGCTCAGACCGAAACCTTGTTCAGCGATTCCCGTCACCCATACGCCGACGCGTTGCTCCGATCGATTCCCCGAATCGATCAGCCGAGCCACACCCGGCTCGAACCCATCCCTGGCCGACCGCCCGAGTTGATCAATTCGCCGGTGCAGTGTGCCTACGCCCCTCGGTGCCGGTACGCCCAGCCCGATTGCCTCGACTCGATTCCCGCGGTGCAAGGGGTTATGGGCACTCACGAGTTCGCGTGCCACCACCCGGCCAACACCGACCGCGGTCGCGAGGCCCTGGCCGCCAACGTGGCAGCCGGCCGCAACGCGGCCGGGCTCGAAGTCATCGGCTACGCAGGAGGCAACTGATGGCCGGATCCGGACAAGCACCGCTTCGTGACGATCCCAATGTGCTGCTCAGCATTGCCGACCTCGAGATCGAGTTCCCGGTTGGCAAAGGCGAGGTAGTTCATGCGGTGAGCGGTATTTCTTTTGATGTCGCCGAAGGAGAAACACTCGGCATCGTGGGGGAGAGCGGCTGTGGCAAGTCCACCGTGGCTCGGTCGATTATCCGGCTCAACTCCATCAAATCAGGGTCGGTCGACTATCAGGGCCACAACCTGGCGTCTCTCGAGGGCGAGCCGTTGCGCAAGATCCGTCCCGACTTGCAGATGATCTTTCAAGACCCCATTTCGTCACTCAACCCGCGGCGCAAGATCCGCGACGTGATCAGCGAAGGTCTTGCAGTGTGGGGTGACGAGCACGGTGCTTGGTCCCAGGACCGCATCGAAGAGCTGATGGTGGCGGTCGGGATCGATCCCAAGTTCGGGGCTCGGCGTCCCCACCAATTCTCCGGTGGTCAGTGCCAGCGAATCGGCATTGCCCGAGCGTTGGCTCTCGACCCCAAAGTGTTGATTTGCGACGAGCCGGTCTCGGCTCTCGACGTGTCGGTGCAAGCTCAGATCCTCAATCTCTTGCAGGATATGAAGGAGCGATACGGCCTGACCGTGTTGTTCATCAGCCACGACTTGTCGGTGGTCAAAAATGTGTCCGACCGCATCATCGTGATGTACCTCGGCAAGGCCTGCGAGATCGGCAGCGCCGAAGAGCTCTACGCCCGACCGCGCCATCCCTATACGCGAGCGCTGCTGGCATCGATCCCCGAACCGGCCCCCACCGTCGACGTGTCCGAGGGAGACATCGCCGGCGAATTGCCGTCACCCATCAATCCGCCCACCGGCTGCCGGTTCAACACCCGTTGCGGGCACACAACCGACATCTGTTTTACCGACGAACCAATGATGCAGCGGGTCGGCGACGCCGATCACTACTTGGCTTGCCATCATCCCGTCGAGATTGCGGTCAGCGTCTGACCCACACGGTCTTGGACGACAGCGGCGAATCTCCGGCGACCGCGACCTCGACAGTGTCTTCAATGGCCAGTTTGGCCAAGTGAGCCAACACCGATCGAGCCGCCGGTTTGTGCAGCTCCTTGCGTACATCGGCATACAGAACCGCGACGATCTCGGCCGCCGACTTCGGGCCGTTTGACAATTGTTCGATGATGGCGTGTTCGCGACCCTGGCGGTGGACCATCAGCGCCCGAACGAAATGGTGGTGCTGCTCGATCGGCGCTCCGTGAGTGGGGTAAAGCCGAGAATCGTTGGGCCGATCGAGGAGCAGTTGCAACGAAGACAAGTAGGCCGCCACGTCGCCATCGGGCGGCGGAATAATGGTGGTCGACCAACCCATAACGTGATCGCCCGACAACACCGCTTGTTCTGCGGCCAACGCGAAACAGAGATGGTTGCTGATGTGCCCCGGCGTATGCAGCGCTTCGATTGTGTACGTCGGGCCCTCGACGATGTCGCCATGGGCCAGCGCTGAGTCGGGCACGAACTCGACATCGGGACGATGATCAGAGTCGGTCTCGGCTTCAGTAGTGCTGTCTTCGGCTGCGGCGTTGGTCGGGTGGGGGCCAAAGCCCAGCACCGGTGCGCCGGTGGCAGCCGAAAGAGCCTTTGCCGCTGGCGAGTGGTCGCCGTGGGTGTGGGTGATGAGGATGTGGCGAACGGTTTCGCCATCGAGGAGCCGGAGCAGATTTTGCACATGTTGGTCGTTACGCGGACCAGGATCGACCACGGCAACGTCGCCGTGCCCGATTATGTAAGTACCGGTGCCGTGAAACGTGTACTTCGACGGGTTCTCGCATACGAGTCGTCGCAGCAACGGCGACACGTCGACCATTTCGCCGTACTGAGGATCGAACTCGGTGACGAACTGGGGGCCGGTCATTACCGGGGCGCCGACCGGGCGGCCTGGTTGCGTCGGGCTTCGCGCCAGACCCGCCAACCGATGAACGAAACGCCGAGAGCCAACATGAGCAGGGTGAGCAGTTGGGCGTAGCCGCCTCGATCGCCGGGATGCTCGGGTTTGGGACCCGCGGCGGGTGTGCCGATGATCCGGCCCGCTTCGTTTATGTAGTCGGGGTCGGTGACCTGGGCAAGGGCGCCGATGATTGCCCCAAAGTCGAGCGCGGTGTTGGCGAGCATCATTGTTGGCCACCGATCTCGGCGTTGGAGGCACCGAGGTAGGCGGCCCGCTCCCCGCCGCCGTCGACGGGGATTGCGCAGCCGGTCATCCATCGCGACAACGGCGACGCACAAAACAGCACAACATCGGCAACGTCGGTGGGGTCACCCATACGCCCCATGGGCAGGAGTCGTCCGACGGCGTCGATGCCTTGTTGGTCGCCGTAGAAAAGGTGAGCGTCTTCGGTCACGATCATGCCAACGACTGGTGCCATCACCCGAATCTTGGGACCCCATTCGTGGGCCAGGGTTGCGGTCATGTTTATGACGCCGGCCTTGGCAGCTCCGTATGCAACCCCAAGCGGGTTGGCTCGTTGGCCCGACACCGACGCGATGTTCACAATGGTGCCGCCCGAGTCTTGGGCCTGCATGGTGTCGTGTACCGCTTGGGCGAACATCAACGGAGCCAACAAGTTGAGGCTTACGATTTTTTCGTTGAAGCGAGGCGACACGGTGGCGCTGTTGGCCGGAGGTGCGCCCCCCGCGTTGTTGACGAGCAGATCGATACGGCCGGTGAGTTGGGTTGTGGCTTCGACTACGGCGGCGATCTGGTCGGATTCGCGGACATCGGCGGCTACGAAGTGAGCGACACGCGACCCGGCACTGACGTTTGTTTCGGGCCGATTGCGAGCGCAAATGATCACATCGGCTCCGGCCGTGAGCAGCCGTTGGGCGATAACGCGTCCGAGGCCCTTGGTTCCGCCCGTGACAATTGCGGTTTGACCGCTCAGGTCGAGAACGTCGGGCGTCATCGAATCAGCCTTGATCAGCGTCGGCTTGGGGAGACGGGCATTGCTCGTAGAGCCGAGCGTTGGCCTGGACATATTCGTCGGTCGAAAAGCCGGCTATCCGGGGGTCGTTTATACCCACCGATCGGGTGTTGTATTGCGCTTCGGCAAACACGTCGCGGTAGTCGGTCAACACCTGCCGTAGGTACTGGGCGTCGGCCGCAAGGTCGTCGGGCGCCTCGGCCTCGAGTTGTTCGGCGGCTGCCATCATTGAGTCCAAGCTAGCTTCGAGTTCGGCGGCTACGTCTTCGGTGAGCGATGCCGCGATGAGGCGAGTGACTTCGTCTAGTCGGTTGTTGAGAACCGAACTGTTGGCGCAGTGCACGTTGGATGTTTCGTCGGAGTCGGAGTTGGAGCAGCCCCCCGAGAGCAGAGCCAGTGCGATCAAGACAGCCAAGACACGATGCATCCTCGGAGGCTAGTAGCCGCTCGCCTCATCTCGCATGGTCGGGCCGCGGCGGGTACGGTTTGGAATCTGACGGACCGTCAGGAAGTCGTGGAGCTGAGGGGTTGGCGTCGTGAAGGAGAGCTGTGGCTGACAAACGCATGACCGAGGACGAGATTCTCGGCGAGCTGTCAAGCGGGATGACCATCGGCATCGGCGGCTGGGGATCTCGTCGCAAACCAATGTCGCTGGTGAGGGCGATTCTTCGCAGCGGCCTCACCGATTTGCACGTCGTGTCCTACGGAGGCCCCGACGTCGGAATCTTGTGTGCCGCGGGCAAGGTTCGCAAAGTTACCTACGGATTTGTTTCGCTCGACTCGATCCCGCTCGAGCCTCACTTTCGGGCGGCTCGCCAAGCTGGGACGCTCGAGGACTTCATGGAACTCGACGAAGGGGCGTTCTATCTCGGGCTGATGGCGGCCGCGCACCGCGTCCCGTTCTACCCCACGAGAGCCGGTCTTGGCAGCGCCATGTTGTCGGAGAATCCCTCACTGAAGACGGTCAAGTCCCCGTATGGCGATGGCGAAGATCTGGTGGCGATACCTGCGTTCGAGATCGACGCCGCGCTCATTCACATGAACCGGGCCGATGCCAAGGGCAACGGTCAGTTCCTCGGACCCGACCTTTACTTCGATGACCTGTTCGCCATGGCCGGGGCCAAGACCTACATCTCGGCCGAGAAGATCATTCCCACCGATCAATTCCTTGACGAGGGGCCGGTTCATACTCTGAGGATTCCCCGAATCCACGTTGACGGTGTAGTCGAGGCCCCAATGGGCGCCCACTTCACCGAGTGTCCCCCCGATTACGGCCGAGACGAAGCGTTCCAACGCGACTACGCCGCGACGGCCAAGGACGCCGACGCGTGGACTCAGTTCCGCACCGACTGGCTCGAACTCGAAACCCACGAGGCCTACCAAGCCAAACTGTCCGAAAGGGCCAACGCCGAACAGGGGCCGACATGAGCGAACCAACCCTTGACGAAATTTGTATTGTCGCTCTGGCCGAAGCCTTCCGCGGCGACGGCGAACTGTTGTGTAACCCGATGGGGCCGGTGCCGGTCATTGCTGGTCGCCTGGCCCGAGCGACGTTCGAACCCGACTTGATGCTCACCGATACGATCGCCTACGCCATCGAGGGCAATCTGGCGTTTGGTGGAGATCCTTCGGACGCCGTGGTCGAGGGCTACATGCCGTTCCGGTCGATTTTCGATCAAGTGTGGTCGGGCAAACGTCACGTTGTCATGGGAGCGAGCCAGATCGACCGCTACGGGAACCAGAACTTTGCCGCCATTGGTCAGTACCGCAAACCCAAAGCGCAACTACTTGGTTTGCGGGGCGCTCCCGGCAACCTGATCAATCACGCCACGACCTATTGGGTCCCCAACCAGGCTAGGGCGTTCTCCGAAACCGTCGACGTGGTATCAGGTCCGGGTTATGACCGCATCATCGAGTTGGCTCCTGCCAGCCAAGCCCACTTCGAGATTCGCCGGGTCGTGACCGACCTCGGCGCCTACGACTTTGAAACCCCCGATCACACGATGCGAATCCGGTCGTTGCACCCAGGAGTAAGTGTCGAACAGGCTCAGGCCGCGTCCCCGTTCGAGTTGACGCTGACCGATGACGTGCCCGAGAGTAGGGCGCCCACGCCCCAAGAGCTCGAACTGATACGCAACGTCTTTGACCCCAAGGGTGTTCGCAAAGGCGAGTTCCGCTGATGGATCTCGACCTGGCGCCGAGATACGTCGAATTCCGTGACGAGTGTCGCGCTTGGCTCGAAGCCAACCACCCTGGTCCGCTGGCGTCGATGGACACCCCCGAAGGGTTCGAGGAGCACCGCCAATGGGAGCGGGTGCTCTTCGACGGCGGATGGTCGGTGCCCGGTTGGCCGGCCGAGTACGGCGGCCGCGACTGCGACCTCATCGAATGGCTCATCTCCGAAGAGGAATACTGGCGTTCGGGAGTGCCGGGAAGAGTCTCGGCCAATGGGGTCAGTTTGCTGGCCCCCACCATCTTCAATTTCGGAACCAAGGCGCAGCAGGATTACTTCTTGCCCCGCATGGCCAGCGGCGAGCAGATCTGGGCTCAGGGTTGGAGCGAACCCGAAGCGGGCAGCGACCTCGCCGGGATCAAGACCAAAGCGCTACGAGACGGCGACCATTACGTGCTCAACGGCCAAAAGACGTGGTGCTCCAGAGGGGCGTTTGCCGACTGGATATTTTGCATCGTGCGTACCGATCCCGAAGCCGAACGACATGCCGGCCTCACTTACCTGCTGATCCCCGCCGATGCCGAGGGACTCGAGCGGCGACCCATCGGACGACTCGACGGCGAACCCGGCTTCGCGGAGCTGTTTTTCGATGACTGCCGGGTGTCGGTCGACAACGTTCTTGGCGAAGAAGGTCAGGGCTGGGCGGTGGCAATGGCCGCGGCGGGCTCCGAACGAGGACTCAACCTGCGTAGCCCGGGCCGGTTCATGGCCGCGGCCGAACGACTGTGCGACCTCGTTCGCGAGCAACAATGCGACGGCCACAAGATTGATGGGCGTTTGCGCGACGAGGTCACCGACGCGTGGATCCGCGCCGAGGCCTACCGATGGCAGACCTACATGATGGCCGCCAAGCTGATGGACGGCGCCGAGATTGGTTCTGAAGCCAGCCTCATGAAAGTCTTCTGGTCCGAGATGGACCTCGAACTTCACGCCACTGCGTTGAGGCTGTTGGCCGAACATGGCGAGATCGCTTCGGGAAATGACTGGCTCGACGGTTACGTCTTTGCTCTGTCGGGACCGATATATGCCGGCACCAACGAAATCCAGCGCAACATCATTGCCGAACGTGTCCTCGGTTTGCCTCGGAGATAGCTGATGAGATTCGCATTTACCGAAGAGCAAGAAATGTTTCGCGACACCGTTCGCGACCTGTTCGGCGATCTGTGCCCGCCCGAAGCGGTGAGAGCCACGTGGACCAGTCAAGACGGTCGGGTTCCGGGGTTGTGGTCGGCGCTGGGCGACATGGGAGTGCTGGCGATGCTGGCCCCCGAGTCCTCCGGTGGTCTGGGAATGAACGAGGTGGATCTGGTTCAAATTCTCGAAGAGGCCGGTTACGCCGGTGTGCCAGAACCCCTCGTCGAGCACGTGGCGGTGGCGGTTCCGGCGTTGGCCGAAGCATCGAGTCCTCACCTGGCTGCGGCCATATCGGGGGCGAGCAGATGCACGATTCGGCTCCGCGGCGACCAGCCCGACGCGGCGAGTGAGCGGCCGGTAGTCGGGGCCTCGGGCGCCGACCTCGTGGTTGTCGAGGGTCCCGACGGGCTAGTGGCTGCAACACAGTGGACTGCCACCGAGACAACGTCGATCGACCAATCGCGACGCCTGTCGACCGGACTCGAGGTCGTGGCGAGCGATCCGCTTGCGGGTGCCGACGCGGCGCGGGCCTACGACCGGGCCGTGCTGGGGACTGCGGCGCAGTGTGTTGGTGTTGCTCGTCGACTGTTGGATGCCACCGTCGACTATGTCGGTGACCGCCATCAGTTCGGCAAACCGGTCGGCAGCTATCAGGCTGTCAAACACCACTTGGCCAACGTGCGCCTCGGGATCGAATTCGCCACGCCGCTGGTTTATCGATCGGCTTGGTCGGTCGCTCACCCCGAATCGCACGACCCCATCGTTCGTGGCCGCGACGTGTCGATGGCCAAAGCAACGGCAGGCGACGCCGTCGATAAGGCCTGTCGAGTCGCGTTGCAGTGTCACGGTGCCATTGGCTACACCTTCGAGTACGACCTTCAGCTATGGCTCAAACGGGGCTGGGCCTTGGCCGCGGCCTATGGCGATGCTCGCCAGCATCGCGATCGTGTCGCTGATGCCCTTGGCCTCTGAGCTACCCGTGCACCGCTCGGCTGACATAGCCGGTTTCGGCGGCCAACAGGTGCGATCCCTTACGGGCCTCGCACTCGTCACAAGTCTGCCCGTACCGACCGAGCCGCCCATCGCGGGGTCGCCCTTGATGGTTGCCACAAAGGTTGCAACAGGTGTAAGGGTCGGGCATGTTTGTATTGTCGGCGGGGTAGCTTCGACGGTGAATGGGCCTAGTGTCCAAGAATAGTGGGGCTTGCGGTCCAACCGATGATCCGTTCGGCCCACTCAGCGGTGACAAACTGCGGTTGTATGCGCCGAATTGTTCCGATGGTGTGGCTCGTAGCGGCTGGGCTCTTAGCTACAAGTTGCTCTGGCCCTACCGACAACGCTGCGGAACCCGAGGTTGCGGCGCAACGGCCGTTTTCATCCGTCACAACACTGGTGCCTCCGACGCCGACCGATCCGCCCGAGATAGTGCAGCCGGCGTTGGGGGAGCTGGCTGCTTCTTGTGGCGAGATAGCGGTTCCTACTCCATCTACCGCGACGGGGGTGAGCAATGACACCATCGAGATTGCCAGTGGTAATGACCGTGGCGGCCTCTATACGTCGGGGTCGGGCCGGGGAATGCCCGAAGCGGTTGTGGCCATGGCCGATCTGTGCAACTCGCGTGGCGGCCTCGCCGGGCGAACGGTTGTGGTCGTCGATGGCGACGCCGCGGTGGTGGAAATCGAGCAGCGAACAGCCGAACAGTGTGCGTCATCGCTGGCAGCCGTTGGTTACGGGTATCTGCGAGAGATCTTTGCCCAACTCGAGCGCGACGAGTGTGGGCTGGCCTCTTTCCCTGGGTGGCCGAGTTGGCTTCTTGCCTCGGATCCGCCGCCGCTGGCCGCCCACGAGTTCGCGGTGACGGTCGATCCGGCATCTATCGACATTGCGATAGTTGGTCCCGACACGCTCTTGGGCGAGTCTGACCGTCAACGAATTGCCGACGCCATAGACAACTATGTCGGTCTGGTGCCTTTCGCGGTCACCGACATCGAGTCTTACGCCGTTGCTGCTGAGCCGGATTGGAACGGCATTGTTTCGAGACTCGACCGATCAGGGGCCGGACTTGTGCATCTCTGGGGCGCCTGTCAGTCGGCCCTGGTTCCGTTTCTCGATGCCGCTCAGCAACGTCGTTACGAGCCGACCGTGGTGGTCGGACCTTCCGCCTACGACAGTGAGTGCGTCACCGATGCCGAGCTGTTCGGCGTGTCGTTTGACAAGGTGTTGGTCGAGTTGCCGTTCTTGCCCATAGAAGATGCGGTAGCGGCGCCTTTCACCACGGAGTTTGCGGCGATCCTCGACGAAGCGGGCGCCCCAGTTACCGGCGATGCGCTGCTGGCGACCGCTAGTTTCTGGCACTTTGTCGATGCCTCAACCAACTGTGGGGTCGATCTCAGCCAAGCTTGTCTACGAGCCGAAAGCAGCAGGGAGTGGACCGCCGGTGGCTTGTTGCCATCCGACCCGACATGTCGGGTAGTAATGGCAATTCGCCCGGCGGGTTTTGTGAGAGTGTCGCCTCAGAGCGTCGGCGAGTACGCCTGCGCGCAACGCCGAACCAGCTAGTTGATCAGGCTTATGAGGGTGTTCAACCGAGTGAACGGGATGCAGCCATCGTTCACGATCCTGACCACCGCCGATAGCAGTTCTGTTGATGCTTTGTCGACATCCTCGAACACGCTCAGCAGGTAGGTGTCCTCGAAGGTGCTGAGGTGTGGAGCGGCGCAGGCCGCCTCGGAAGGAGTTAGCCCGACCTGCTCGAGAAGGCCACGAAGTTCCGCGAGGCACGACGTAGAGGCCGCAATCTGAGCGACGTTGCCTGGTGCCATGTAGCGGAACAAGAATGTGGCCGCTTCGGCTCGGGTCATCGAGCCGGACGGATTGAAAGTCGTGGGGCTGGTCCCGGTAGTGATCTTTGCCTCGGCCATCCACGAGATAGCCGGAGCTTGGTAGGCCCGCACTACGTCGTGAAATGGGTGCGTCGTCGACGGCGTCGGGCTTCCGGCGTAGCGCCAAAGTAGAGCGGCGAACTGACCTCGGGTCACGTGGGCTTCGGGCGAGAACGATGTCGGCCCGGTGCCTCGCGTTACCCCGTCTTTGTAGGCCCACCCAACCGGTTGCTGCTGATAGTCGGCGACGACATCGTCGAACGGGTGACCATCGGAGGTCGGATTGTTGCCGCGGGCCGAATCGAGTCGGTAAAGGAAGGTGACGATCTGACCACGGGTCACCGGGTCGTTGGGCGAAAAGCAGCCTGGCTCGGTGCCGGTCGTGATCGATTCGCTGACCATCCAAGCGATGGGCTCGGTGTACCAGCGGCCGTCTTCGACATCGCCGAACCCGGAAGCGGCGCCGGCGGGGGAGGCAAGAACTGATGTGGTTAGCGCGAACGCGAGCACGGTGCTCGCGACAACTCGAGAGAAGACACGGTTTCGCATGGTTAAGGGTTCGTCCTTGTTGAGGGTGGCATTGAGACGCTCGGGACTGGCTGCTCAGGGGCTTGTGACCAATGTCCCGGTGCGGGTGCCGGTTTTGGGGGAACTGACAAGACCGTCGGAAAGCGTAACGGTACGGCAATGGTTCGGCGATGTGTCACGTGGCACGTACGCTCCCGTTATGGCCTCCCCCGCAATACGTGCTGAGCGCGTGGTGATCGTTATGGCCATGCGGGCCGAGGCCGCACCGCTAGGTGACGCCCTCGATGCCCGGCCAGTAGCGGTGCCGGGTTGGGCCGACTCGCTGCCTGTCCAGCTGTTCGAGGCTCAGCCCGACCGCGCCCGACCCCGAGTTTTGTTGGCTCTCAACGGCGTCGACCCAGCTTGCGGTGTCGACTGCATCGGGTCGACCGCGGCCGCGATCACGACGCAGGTCGCGCTTTGCGCCGCCGCTGATCGCTTTGACGGTCCGAGCGACCTTGTGCTGTCGGTCGGCACGGCCGGCGGTTGGGAACGTCATGGCACCTCTATCGGCGACGTGTACATGGCGTGGGACCGGTTTGTGTCCCACGACCGCCGGATCGATCTGCCCCGGTTCGACGAGTACGGCGTCGGAAACCATCGCGCCGCCGATTTGCGTTCTCATGCTGCGGCGCTTGGCTGTCGCCTCGGCATCATCACGACCGGGGATTCACTCGACGAATCCGCCGACGATGCCACTCGCATCGCGGCGTCGGCCGCTCAGGTCAAGGACATGGAAGCGGCCGCGGTTGCGTGGATAGCTGGTTTGCATCGGGTTCCGGTTAGCGCTGTCAAGGCCATCACCGATTTGGTGGATTCTCCGGTCGCTACTCCCGAACAGTTCACCGAGAACCTTACGATGGCCGCGGCGCGACTCCAGGTGACTACTCTGCAACTGCTAGAGCGCCTTGCGGCACAATCCAACGGGGGACCGCGATGACGACCGACGCCGAACTGGCGGCCGAGCTGCGACGCATCGCCCTCACTCTTCACGAGACGGTCGTGGGGCCCGATTCTCGCCAAGAGGCGCTCGACTCTTTGCGCCAAGCCCAACAAGCGCTGGTGGGGGGTCAGCCCCGATTGCGTTGGTACGAGGCCAACGACCAGACGACCCCGCGTACTCGCAACCGCGAGTTGTCGGCTTGGTCGGGCGAACTGAACGCCGCCGCTCCGCCCATGCAACTCGAAGTAGGCGAACGTCACGGCGACGCAGCGATGCTGGGGTGGGTCGAACTCGACCGTCTGCGCGAAGGCCCGCCCGGTTGTGCCCACGGTGGCGTAGTGGCGGGGCTGTTCGACGAAGTTATGGGCGCCGGCCAACGCCTGTCCGGGTGGCCGGGTGGCATGACCGCCAAGATGACTGTGAAGTATCGCCAACCGACCCCCCTCGGCACGGGCTTACTGTTTCGCGCTTGGGTCGGCGAGCAGCGGAGCCTTCGCATCGCCATGAAGGCCGAATGTTTGATTGCGGCCACCCTCGACCACGATCGCCCGACGGTTACCGCCGAAGCCGAAGCGATCTTTGTGCGGCCTCGTTCGTGAGCGACCAGCGACCGGTGATAACCATGGTGTGCACTGGCAACGCCGCCCGGTCGGTGATGGCCGCGCTGCTACTCAGAGACCGGCTCGGCGAGAACGGCGCGGTGACGGTCGAAAGCGCCGGCACATTGGTGATCCCCGACCAGCCGATGAGCATCCGGACACGATCGGCGCTCGAGCGCCACGGACTTCGTGACCCGTTCCACCGTTCCAAACAGCTCGACGAAGCGTTGGTCGATCGCAGCACGTTGATATTGACAATGGAGGAATCGCACGGGCAGTGGATGCGCCGGCGACTTCCCGCGGCGTTGAAATTGAGCGGGTCGCTCAAGCGGGTTGTGGCCGAGCTGCCGGCGACCGCGTCGACGAGTTCGGATCTGGCCGCGCGGGTGGCCGAGCTGAACCTTGCCGAGCACACCTTCGAGCCTTGGGAAGAGGTCATCGATCCCGGTTCGGGAACCCAAGACGCCTTCGACTCGTGCATAGACGAACTGGCTTTGCTCATCGATGCGTTGGTTGTGGAGCTCAAACGTTGAGTGAGCACCGCCGCGAGGGGCTGGTGCTGGCAATCGCCGTCGGCATTGTGGGGGCTACGTTCGGGGTCCTGGCCGACGCCGCGGGCTTGTCACTTCCGAAAGTCGTCGCCATGTCGGCGTTGGTTTTTACCGGAGCGTCGCAGTTTGCCGCGGTGAGCGTGATCGACAGTGGCGGGTCTGGCTTGGCGGCGGTGGGGTCGGCGATGTTGTTGGCCGCTCGCAACGCACTTTATGGCCCGGTGGTGGCCCGGTTGTTACCCGGTCGAGGTCTGACCCGTGCGGCCAGCGCCCATCTCGTGATCGACGAGACCACGGCCATGGCAACACTTCCCGACAACGACGTCGACGCTCGCGATGCGTTCTGGTGGACCGGCTTGTGGCTGTGGTCGTTGTGGAACATCGGGACAGTTGTGGGCGCATTGCTCGGATCGGTGATCGGCGAGCCCGAAACTTGGGGACTCGACGCTGCTTTCCCCGCGGCGTTCGCTGCACTGTTGGCCCCCCACATTCGGTCCAAACCGGGACGAGTAGCGGCGCTCACGGGTGCGGCGATCGCCATAGTCGCAGTGCCGATGACCCCAAGCGGTGTGCCACTCTTGCTGGCCGCTATTGGGATCGCGCCTGGCTGGTTGGCTCGAGGCAACCGGGGTCGAAGCAGCTCACAGCTCGGGAACGACGAACAATGAGCTGGTGGGCGATCGCGGCGATGGCCGCCGGGGCCTTCGGCTTCAAAGTTCTTGGCGTCTTGGGGTTTGGTCAGTTGTCCGAGCGATTGGCGTCGCGGCTTGCGCCGTTGGCCGCATTGATTCCCGCCGCGCTGTTTTCGGCACTCGTGGCCGTGCAGACGTTCGGCGATGGCCGGAGCCTCACGATCGACGCGCGACTGTGCGGCGTTGGCGTCGGCCTCTTTGCCGTGTGGAGGCGGGCCCCGTTTGTTGTCGTCGTGTTGGCGGCGATGACCGCGACTGCGCTGGTTCGCTGGCAGACTATTTTGTGATGTCCCAATCGTCCCCGACCTCGACCCGCATCATTCGCGTAACCGGTGGCCCATCGCTCGAGGGCGAGATTCGGGTCGGCGGCGCCAAGAATTCGGTACTCAAGCTGATGGCCGCAACGTTGCTGGCCGAGGGCACCTACGTATTGTCAAATGTCCCGCGCATCACCGACGTAGATCTGATGGCCGACCTGCTCCGGGCGACTGGTTGCGTGGTGACCCGTGATGACGATCGGCTCACCGTCGTTGTACCGGCGGTGATCGAACCGGTCGCGCCCTACGCGATTGTCGAACAATTCCGAGCGTCGATAGTGGTGATGGGCCCGATGCTCGCCCGTTGCGGCGAGGCCCGCGTGGCCATGCCGGGCGGAGACGATTTCGGTCCGCGTCCCATCGATATGCATGTCCGCGGGTTGTCCGAACTTGGGGTCGACTTCGACACCGCTCATGGCTACATTCACGCCCGGTCCGACAACTTGCAGGGCGCCCGTGTGTTGCTCGAGTTCCCCAGCGTGGGCGCGACCGAGAACTTGTTGATGGCATCGGTGCGAGCGAAGGGCACCACCATTATCGACAACGCGGCGCGAGAACCAGAGATCGCCGATCTGTGCGAGCTGCTCAACAAGATGGGCGCCCGGATAACCGGTGCTGGTTCGTCGACCATCATCATTGACGGGGTCGACGGCGACGATGCGCTTCACAGTTCTGATCACCATGTCGTTGCTGATCGCGTTGAGGCCGCGACCTATTTGGCCGCGGTCGGCATCGCCGGTGGCGAGATCACCGTGGTGGGCGCCCATCACGAACATATGAGCATGTTGTGCCAGAAATTCGGCGATATGGGCATGCGAATCTCGTCTGACCCCAGAGGTATCTGGGCGTATTCATCAAACCCGCTCAACGCCGCCGACTGCTCAACGCTGCCCTACCCCGGTATCGCTACCGACTTCAAACCCTTCATCGTGAGCCTTCTGGCCACATCGCAAGGTGTCGGAATTGTCACCGAAAACCTGTTTTCGGGTCGTTTCCGTTATGTCGACGAGTTGCGTCGGATGGGTGCCGATATTCGCACCGACTCCCATCACGCGGTTGTCCGCGGGGTCGATCGTTTGTCGGGTGCTCCGGTGCGAGCCCACGACATCAGAGCGGGCGCGGCGCTGGTGATCGCCGGTCTGGCCGCCGACGGAGAAACGGTTGTGTCCGACGCCGAACACATCGATCGGGGCTACGCCGACATCGCCGCCAAACTCCGAGGAATCGGCGGCAAAGTAACTGCCGACTAGCGGCTAGCTGCCGTCGGTCCCCGGCTCGGCATCGGCTTTCTCGGCTAGCGTCAGCGCTCGGCGGCGAGCAACCCAAAGTAACCCACCGAGAACAAGCACCGGACCGGTCACCAGAGCAATTTCGTCCCAGCCGCCCGCATGAGCGAATACCGTCACAAGGTTCATTTCTCCACCGTAGACCCGGTCGGGCCCTGATTGGGAATGCGGCGAGCGAGGTCGGCGTTGAGGTGATGTGCTGTCACACTGGTGGCTACCAACGTTGTCTCGCGGAGATTTTCTGTGCTCGAACAGGTCGAAAAGGTAATCAAAGCGATTCGCCCGGCGATCCAAGCCGACGAGGGCGATATAGAGCTGATCGGGGTCGACGAGTCAACTGGTGTGGTGACGGTCGAACTCATGGGCGCCTGCGTCACGTGTCCGGCGTCGACCCAAACTCTCAAGGCCGGGATCGAACGCATCATGCGAGATCGCGTCGACGGCGTAACCGAAGTCGTCGAGATCAACGCTCTCGGAATGAGCGAGAGCCCCGTTCAGCTCTGATCTTCAGGTAGCTCTGATCTTCAGGCAGCTCTGATCTTCAGGTTTCTTGTTGGGCCGCGTCGACTTCGACAAGATGAAGCGCGTTGGTGATGAGTCCCAGGTGCGAATAGGCCTGGGGATGGTT
>CAZDEB010000007.1:104091-198194 GCA_964504305.1 uncultured Candidatus Nemicrothrix sp.
CAAGATGAAGCGCGTTGGTGATGAGTCCCAGGTGCGAATAGGCCTGGGGATGGTTTCCCAACGCCCGGCCGCTGACCGGATCGACTTCTTCGGCCAACAAGCCGGTCGGGCCGGCAAGGTCGACATAGGCGCGGAAGAGCTGACGGGCGCTGTCGAGGTCGCCGATCAGTAGCTTGGCATCGATCAGCCACGAAGTCATGAGGTTGAACCCGCCCTCTTCACCGGGCAGACCGTCTTCGTGTTTGTATCGGTAAACCGTGTCGCCGTTGCGGAGCCAAGTTTCGACTGCTTCCACGGTTGCCGCGAAACGAGGGTCGTCCGGTGCAATGAGGCCGAATAGTCCCACGGCCAGGACCGACGCGTCGAGATCGGTTCCGTCGTAGGCAGTAGTGAACGAGCCCACTTCGGGCTTCCATGCCTTGTCCAAAATGTCGGCGGCGATCTCGTCGCGCAGCACGGCCCATTCTGGACGGAGCCGACCGAAGACCTCGTCGGCGATTTTGATGGCTCGGTCGATGGTGACCCAACACATCACTTTGGAGTTGGTGTGGTGGCGCGGGGCCGAGCGCACTTCCCAGATCCCTTGGTCGGGTTCCATCCAACGGTTTTCGACGGCGCGGACCAGGTCCTCTACGAGCCGCCAATGTTTCGCCGAGAGGGGAGCACCTACATCGCCGAGTTGATCGATCAGCACAAGAACTGGCCCGAAGACATCGAGTTGCACCTGATGATCGGCGGCGTTGCCGACCCGTACCGGGCGTGAACCGGCGTAGCCGGCTAGCTCCTCGATGGTCGCCTCCGGCGGTAGCGAGTGACCGTTGACGGTATAGAGCGGCGAGAGTCGCTCGGGGCCAACGTCGGACGACTCGATGACTTTGAGGAGCCAATCGAGAAGTTCCATTGCTTCGTTGATCGAGCCCAACTTCACCAGCGCCCCCGCCGACAGCGAGGCGTCACGGATCCAGCAGTACCGATAGTCCCAGTTGCGGACGCCCCCCACGAACTCGGGCAAGCTGGTGGTCGCGGCGGCCAAGATTGCGCCGGTGGGGCCGTAGCAGAGCGCTTTGAGGGTGAGCGCCGATCGGCGGACCAGATCAGCTTCGACATCGGGCAACTCGAGACGATGAGCCCAGTCGCGCCAGAAGTTCGTGGTGAGTTCGCGTCGCTCGCTTTCTTCGCTTCGGTCGGCCCGAAGCGAGGCGGTGCCGCATCGAAGTTCGAGAGTGACCGGACCGCTATCGAGGTCGACGATGCCCACGGCCGTCTGGTGCATCCCGGTTGACTCTATTTTCCAGTCGATGCCTGGCGAACGCAGCACCACAAGGTCCGATGCATTAACGATCTCGAGTCCACCGTCTCGGACTTCGAGTTGCGTCGGGAAACGGCCGAAGTCGAGGCGGGGTGCGAACTCGATGCGGGCGCGGCCCGACCCTTCGATCACCCGAACGAGATCGGTACGGCCCGAGATGCGGTTTGGTCGGCCTTCGGAGCAGTCGAGGTAGTCAGTTACCGACATGGTGGCCCACGACGTTCGCAGAACCAGCGAGTCGTCTACGTAGGTCTGGTGAGGTTTCCCGTTGGGCAGAACCGGTTCGACCGAGAAGTGGCCGGCCGCTGGTCCACCGAGCAATTCGGCGAAGATCGCGGCGGAGTCGATACGGGGCACGCACAACCAACTGATTCGGGCATCCGGCGTGACAATGGCGGCGGTGCGCTGATCAGAAAGCATCGAGTGTTCGTTGATCGGTGTGATGCCCGCGCCGGCGAGCCATTCGGCTCGGTGGCTGGCCAACGCCGCCAGCAGCATTGAGACTTGCTCGGGTGACTCGACCCTAAACGGGGCAATCGTTGCGCCATCGCCGACCTTTACGCCCACGTCAGGTCCGTGCAGCGTTCGGAATGCGTCTTCGTCGGTGACGTCGTCGCCCAGGAACATTACGGCGGTGGCGCAAACCGTTGCCCGGACGGTGCGCAGAGCCTTGCCTTTGTTGGTGGGAATCAGCAGAAGCTCGCAAACCATCTTCCCGTGGCGCACAACCAACTCGCCGATGGTGTCGGCGATCTCGGCCAACTTGGCCAAGACCGTGTCGATTTCGTTGGCGTCGACTTTGCGGTAGTGGACCGCCACCGAGGCCGGCTTCTTCTCCAACGAAACGCTCGGATGAACATCGATCAGCGTCTTGAGGGCCTCGAGCAGCCGGGTACGACGGTCACGAAGCACCGGGTCGAGATCGAGCGCGAAATCTATGTCGAACTCGGTGCCGTGGGACCCAACCAGATGAATTTCGGCCGGCAAGCGGCTCAGCATCGCCAGGTCTCGAAGCGACCTTCCAGAGATCACGGCAACCTCGGTGTTGGCCAGCGCCGCCAAGGTTCGCAGGGCGACAGATGTTTCTCGCAGAGGCAACGCCTTCATCGGGTCGTCGACAATCGGTGCCACCGTGCCGTCGTAGTCGCAGGCCACCAGCAAGATCGGCGACTGCGCGAGCAGCGCGACCCGCGCTGCGAGGTCGGGGTCATTCAACACGTGGGCACTCATGCCCGGCGACGCTACTGCGCCGGGCGACGTTGAGAGAGGAACCGCGCCCGCGGATGAGGCCGCGCCAGGCACTACCGTCACGGGCGTGAGTGATTCAGAGGGCACCAGTTGCTATCGGCATCCCGACCGCCATTCGGGAGTTATTTGCCAACGTTGTGATCGACCGATCTGCAGCGAGTGCATGCATCAGGCTTCCGTCGGGTTTCATTGTCCCGAATGTGCCAAGGCCGGAAAGCAGCGAGTGATCCGCGGTCCGGTCGCGTTCGACCCGATCGTCACCAAGGCGCTGATCGCGATAAATGTGGCTGCCTCAGTCGGGGCGTGGGTCTGGGGTGGTTCGTTTGCCGGTCTTTCAGGCAAGGCCGTCGAGAAGTACTCGCTATTTGGACCGTTCGTCGACGATGGGGAGTTCTACCGGGTTTTCACCGCGTCGGTTCTGCACGACGGGTTCTTGCATCTCGGGTTCAACATGTACGCGCTTTGGATCCTCGGCGGCCAACTCGAACGACTTTTCAAACCGCCGAGGTATGTCGCTTTGTACCTCATCTCGCTGTTGAGCGGGGCGTTTGGGGTCCTGTTGCTCGACCCAACTGCGCCCACCGTTGGAGCGTCTGGTGCAGTGTTTGGCCTGTTTGGGGCGATTGCGGTAGTTCAGCGATCATCAGGCGCCAGTATTTGGTCCAGTGGACTCGGGCCGATTCTCGGCATCAATCTCTTGCTCACTTTCGCCGTTCCCCAAATCTCGATCGGTGGGCACCTCGGCGGTCTCATCGGTGGAGCCATGGTGGGCGCGATATATGTGGCGGCCCTACGCCAGCGTCAGTCCGATGGGGTTGCGGTGACTGCGGCTTCGGTCCTGGGGCTGGTCTTTTTCCTGGGTTCTTTGTGGGCCGCCGCGCAATGGGCCAATCCCATTTTCTAAGCGGCGAAGCGCTGAGCGAGTAGGCGGAGGTTGCGCTTCCAGATCTGGCGCAAAACCATTGCTCCAACGTGGGCCCCTACCCGGCCGGCGAGCCACCACGGAAACCGCAGCGTTTCTTCCCAGACAAATTGTGTTTGGTTACTGCCGGTTTCAAGGAGGGTGAACTTTCCGTGGCCGGTGACCAACCCGACGTGGCGGACCCCCATCTCTTGTTGGGGAATCCAAGAGGTGATTTCCATACGGTCCTTTAGGCGAATCGGTCCGACTCGGGTTGGGCACACAAAGGTCGTGCCAAGCCCTTCGTGATGGTCCGATGTGAACACGACACACTCGGCGTCGTGCATCCATTCGGCGTGGCGTTCGATGTGACGAAGGTCGGCCCACACCGTGGCCGGATCGGCTTGGAGGTGGGTACTGACCCGCAGCGATGTCACGAGGCCGGGTCGAGCTGGTAGATCGATATATGGGTGTCGGCATCTTCGCCAAACGGAGTGCCCGTCCAATCGGACCACCGTTCGCGAAGGGTGAAACCGGCCGCTTTGGCCGACTCATCGAGTTGAGCGGGGGTGCGGTAGTGAAGCATCCAGGGCCTCATGCGGTTCCCGGCGGCGCTGATCTCGATGTGGTGTCCCCGGATGACCTGAGTCTCGTGTTCGACCATCGAGACGCTCAGAACCGCGGTGGTTGGCGTTATGTCTCGCACCGAGATGCCGCCATCGGAGAGCCCTTCGGTCGGGGGGACGAAGCCTTCGATCGCCAGGACGCCTCCTGGTTGCACAAGCTGGGCCACTGCCTCCAGACAGCGCTGTTGATCGTGGCTGCTGGTGAGATTGAAGAAAGTGTTGAAGGCTGCGAAAACGACGCCGAACTGCCGTTCGGTCAAGGGGAGGTGGGCCATGTCGGCGCAAATGGTTTCGACGCGGTGGGCGCCTGGTTTGGCAGCCAGTTTGGCCAGCATCGGGGCCGAGGCATCGATCCCGACGACCCTGAGGCCGGTGCCGGCCAGCGGCAATGCCAGTCGACCGGTGCCGACTCCCAGTTCGAGCACATCGTGGCCGTTGGCCAGCCGACTGATTCCGGCAACGGTTTCGTCGGTGTTGGTGATATCGCCGTACCAACTGTCGTAGACGTCGGCGAAACTGTCGCCGTAGGTTGCGGGGTCGTAGTTGGCCATCTGGTCCAGTGTGCCGCGTCTGGACCGTAGGCTGCTGACATGGCCGGTACCGAGATCTATCTTGATCATGCGGCGAGCACCCCGCTGCGTCCTGAGGCCCGTGAGGCGTGGCTCGAAGCTTCGTCAACTCATCACGCCAACCCCACTGGATCTCACGCTGCGGCTCGGGCGGCGCGACGAGCGCTGGACGATTCTCGCGACGTGCTGGCTCGGTTGCTCAACCGAGCGCCAGCCGAAGTTGTGTTCACGAGCGGCGGAAGCGAAGCCGACAATGCGGCTGTGCGAGGCACGCTCAACTCCCGTGGCGGCATAGCGGTATGCAGCGCCGGCGAACACCACGCGGTGCTCGAACCGGTCGAGCACGCGGGTGGTGCCACTGTGGCCCTTCGTCGAGACGGCCGAGTGAGCCCCGACGACCTCGCCGAAGCGCTGCGGACCAACGAGAACGTCACCCTCGTTTCGATCATGGCCGTCAACAACGAGACGGGAGCGATCAACGATCTACCCACTCTCATCGATGTAACCCGCACGTTGGCGCCTGATGCGTTGTTTCACACCGATGCCGTGCAGGCGATGAACTGGATCGATCTTGGCGTTCACGCGGCCGACGCCGACCTCGTCTCGATCACCGGGCACAAGCTCGGCGGTCCCGTCGGGACGGGAGCACTGTTCGTACGAGACGGCTCAGATCTCGATCCTCTTATTCTGGGTGGCGGTCAAGAACGAGGTCGCAGAGCGGGTACGCCTGATGTTGCCGGTGCGGTTGCCTTCGCGGTCGCCGCCGAGATCGCGGTGTCAACGAGGACCACCGAAGTAGCCCGACTCGGCGCACTTCGCGATCGGCTCGTTCGGGGGCTGAGTGACGACCTCGGCGATTCGGTCACGGCCACCGTGCTCGATATCGACCCCGACCTTGCGGTGGCGGGCATTGCCCATGTGTGTTTGCAGGGCATCGAGGCCGAGGCGCTGCTCTTTTTGCTTGATACGCAAGGACTGCGTGCTTCTGCGGCGTCATCATGTTCGAGCGGGGCTCAGGATCCGTCGCACGTGTTGGCATCGATGGGCATACCTCGAGAGGTCGCCCAAGGGTCGCTTCGCCTGTCGCTTGGCCACACCACCGCCGACGCCGACATCGACCGGGCCATCGAGTTGATCGTGGCCGCGGTGCGCCGCCTTCACGGCTACGGGGGCGGCTGATGGCGATCGACGGACCAGTTATGGTCGCCATGTCGGGCGGAGTCGACTCGTCGGTTGCCGCCGCGCTGTTGCTCGACGCGGGCCACGAAGTCGTGGGCGTAACCATGAAGTTGTGGGGCGGACCGAGCGACACTGGCTGCTGTGCGGTGAGCGACGTTGACGACGCCCGCCGCGTTGCCGACCGCCTCGGCATCGAGCATCACGTCTTCAACTTCGGCGACGACTTCGAACGCGATGTGGTCGCGCCGTACGTCGCAGACCACGCTGCTGGGCGGACCCCAAATCCCTGCATTGAGTGCAATCGTCATCTCAAATTCGACCGGCTCCTACGCCGCGCTGATGCCCTTGGCTTCAGGCATATCGCCACTGGGCACCACGCTCGGATTGTTGATACGCCGGCCGGGCCGCGGCTGGGTCGAGGAGACGATCCCCGCAAAGACCAGTCCTATGTCCTGCACGTGATACCCGAACCAGTCTTGGCTCGACTCTTGTTGCCGGTCGGTGCAATGACCAAGGCTGACGTGCGACGAATCGCCGCCGATCTCGACCTTCGTACGGCCAACAAGCCCGAGAGTCAAGATGTGTGCTTCATAACCAACGAGCACGGTCGTGAGTCGTTTCTGGGGAGCCGGATCCCGCTTAAACCAGCGCGCGTGGTCGACAACTCCGGCGCGACGCTCGGAGCGGTCGATTCGATCGAGTTGGTCACGATCGGGCAACGCAAAGGGCTGGGGTTGCCCGGCGGCACCGACCCGAAGTACGTCGTCGACGTGGATGCTGCGGCCGGTCACGTAGTGGTCGGGAGCAAGGACGACTTGCAAACCAGCTACACCCCGCTCGACTCTTGGCAATGGGTCAGCGCACCGGTAGCTGGTCAAGTCGAACTGCAGTGCTCGGCCCACGGTGCGGTCGCCGCTGGCATGGTGGGTTCCGACGGGGTCTCGTGGAAGGCTGACCACCGGCGTATTGCCGCCGGCCAGAGCATCGTTGCCTATGTCGACGATCTGGTTGTTGGCGGCGGTATTGCCGGACGGTAACCGCCGAGTCGCTAGGCGATCGGTAGACCCCGATCGGCGGCAACCCGGAGCAGCGTCGCCGGACGCGTTGGCGAAAACAGCAGCGACCTGATCACCTGTTCCTCGGCCTCACCACGACCGGTCACCATCGACACCGTGACTGGCTCGTTCAGGCGTAGTTCGAGCGCCAGACCGAGGGCCTGATTTGTGAGATCGGTGCCCGCGGTGTCTCGACGCGCCGGACCCAGGCCCGCGATCTCGCGGCTGACAAACAAGACCGGTTCGAGCAACGTTGTTGGATCGTGCACCACAACGCCGTTGGGCACGAACACAATGAATCGGCTGGTGAGCGCATGAAGGGCATTGATAGCGAACCAGGCAACGGGGAATCCGATCACGACGGCGAGGGCGCCCAACACCCACCGGGTGTCGGCTAGAAGCAGCGGGCCGATTGCCAGCCCACCGAGAACTGCTGCAGTGGTTGGTCCGACCAAGAACATCAACGCCACGCCCGGCGCCTTGAGCAAGAAGCGCTGTTCGTCGCCGTAGCTGACCCCGTCGACGAACCGGTCACCAACGCCCGGTAGAAGCGTGACGAGAACGGCCACCGCCGCGACGACCACGCCGACGGTGCTGGTGACCGAGGTTTCGACGCCGGCGGCGGCCCAAATCGCGGCGACGAATCCGCCGATGGTCCCGACTCGTACGATTGTGAGCGTCACCGGCCTCGGAACAGCCATAGCTGCCAACACCGCGGCCCAAAGCAACCATGCCGCGATCGACACCGTGCTTCGGAACGGATTGTCGACATCGGCGAGTCGAGTGCCTATCAGTTCGCCGGCTGCGAAGGGCTGGCTGATCCACAACGCGACCATCAGCGCGGTCTGACGCTGGCGCGGGCTTTGAGGCAATGCGAACACGGCAGCCAAACTATCGACGCCTCCGCCAAACTATCCTCAATCGCGATGGCCGAAGCTTCCAAAGATCCAGCTCCCGAGCAACTTGCGGCTCGTGCCGCGGCCCTGCGGGCCACGCTTGAGCATCACGCCCGCATCTATCACGAGCTCGATCAGCCCGAGATCCCCGATGCCGAGTACGACCGTCTATTGCGCGAGTTGACCGACATCGAAGAGGCCAACCCCGATCTACGAGCCGATAACTCCATTACCGAGCAGGTCGGAGGGGCGATAAACAGTGCGTTTTCGCCGGTGACCCACACGGTTCCGATGATGTCGTTGCACAACGCGTTCGACATCGACGAACTGCGGTCGTGGAACGATCGGGTGGTTCGTCGACTCGATGGGCGCGTGGTGCCGCGGTTCGCGGTCGAACTGAAGTTCGACGGTCTGGCGATTTCGCTGCGGTACGAAGATGGCCGACTGGTCCAGGGGGCCACGAGAGGCGACGGCAAGGTCGGGGAGGATGTCACCCACAATGTCGCCACCATCGCCGACATTCCTCACCAGTTGGTCGGCGACGCCCCGCCAGTGCTCGAAGTTCGCGGCGAGGTCTATATGCGGCTGTCCAGTTTTGCCGAACTCAACCAACGCCAGCGCGACGAAGCGGCCGAGACCGGACGCGACGCCAAGCTCTACGTCAATCCTCGCAATACCGCGGCCGGTTCGCTTCGCCAGATCGATGCCGCGGTCACCGCCTCTCGCCAGCTGTCGTTTTTTTGTTACCAACTCGGGTTGGTCGAAGGGGGACCGGCGCTCGGATCACACTCCGAGACCCTCGACTGGCTCGGCTCGCTCGGGTTACCGATCAACGAACACACCCGCGGTTTCGAATCGATCGACGCCGTCGAGACCCGCATTTCAGAGTTTCAATCACAACGTCACGATCTCGACTACGAATTCGACGGTGTGGTGGTCAAAGTCGACGATCTTGGCCTGCAGTCCGAGTTGGGCGCCGATGCCAAGGCCCCGCGCTGGGCCATTGCCTACAAGCTCCCGCCCGAGGAACGCACGACCCGGTTGCTCGACATTCATGTCTCGATCGGTCCGTCGGGGCGGGCCACGCCCTTTGCCATGCTCGATCCGGTGTTTGTTGGAGGGGTCACGGTTGGCACTGCCACGTTGCACAACCAAGATCAGGTAGCGGCCAAAGACGTCCGGCCGGGCGACATCGTGATCGTACGCCGCGCTGGTGATGTCATTCCCGAAGTCGTCGGACCAGTTCTGTCTGAACGGGCACCCGAATCGTCGCCGTGGGTTTTTCCCACCGACTGCCCGGTGTGCGGCAAACCGTTGGTTCGCGACAACGAGCAGGCCGCGACCCATTGTGTCAATTTCCGGTGTCCCCGCCAGGTGCGAGGCCGTATCGAACACTTCGTCGGTCGAGCGGCTATGGATATCGAGTACCTCGGCGAGAAGAACATCGACCGGTTCGTGAGCATCGGACTGCTTGACGACGTGGCCGACCTCTACACCCTTGACTTCGACAAAGTTCTCGAACTAGAGGGTTTCAAGGAGCGATCGGTCGAGAACCTTCGCAACGCCATCGAGGCTTCGAAAGCGCGCCCGCTGGGAAACCTGCTCTTTGGTTTGCGCATCCCCGAGATCGGCCAGGTCAATGGCCAAACCCTTGCGTCGGCGTTCGGTTCGATGGACCGGATCGTCGATGCAACGGTCGAAGAGATCGCCGCCGTCGACGGGTTCGGGTCGGTGATTGCCGACGCGGTCTACGGCTGGTTCGCCACCGACTCGGCCCGGAATCTCATCACGCGGCTTCAAACCGCCGGACTCACCATGCAAGCGGCCGAGGTCGACCGGTCAAAGCCGCAAACCCTGGTTGACAAGGCAGTGGTGGTTAGCGGCACGCTTGAAGGTTTCAGTCGTGACGGGGCCAAGGAAGCAATCGTCGAGCGAGGCGGAAAGTCGCCGGGAAGCGTCTCAAAGAAGACCTTCGCACTGGTTGTCGGCTCCGACCCGGGGGCCTCCAAGGTCACCAAAGCCGAGGAGGCGGGCGTTCCCATCTTGGACGAGCAAGGGTTTCTTGAATTGTTGCGGACCGGTGAGGCCCCGGCCGCTAGTTGACGGTGAAGGCCCACTCGATGCGGTCGACGTTTCCTGGTTGAGCAATCTCCTCAAACACCGCTTCGGCGCAGTTGAAATCGGCGGCAAGCGATTCGATGGGCTTGTCCTGGCCAGGGGTGAACAGGAACTGCTGCAAACCTTCGACGTATCTAGTGTTGGAAGTGACGTCGACAGGCAGAGTGCAGTTGGCGTTGGCCGAAATGGTGAGCCTCACCAGCCGGTATCCGGCCGCTAAGTCGATACCCACGGTCTGTTGCTGAAGGACTTCGTCGCCGCGGTTGGGGATCAAGGCATCGACGGCCGGATTGTTGAGCACCGAATCGTCGTCGTTGCCGCTGTTGCCGATGATGAACGCGCTCGACAAGAGCACGAGACCGACCAAGATCATGAAACCGAAGATGAGTTTTTGTTTCCGAGCCACGTCACGATCCTGCCAGATTGCGACCCCAAAACCGATGCCGGGATTCGCTGAGCGGAGAGTCACCCTCAGTGGTCGTTGGGCGGTTACGTTTGAGCGATGTCATCAGAGCCGCTCGACGGCGAAGTGGGCCGCGTTCTCGGCGGCCGCTACCGCCTGCTGCTACCGATTGGTAGCGGGGCTTCAGCGCGCGTTTACTTGGCTGACGACATCACCCTGCGACGACGCGTCGCCGTCAAGGTCTTGCACCAAGGCCTCGCCTCCGACGATGCGTTTCTGCGGCGCTTTCGCGCCGAAGCACAGTCCGCGGCTTCGCTCAACAATCCTCACGTTCTCGGCGTGTACGACTGGGGAAACGACGAGCTTCCATTTCTGGTGACCGAGTTTCTGGGTGGCGGATCGCTGCGTTCGCTGCTCGCCGCCGGTCACCGGCTCACAACTTCTCAGGCCTTGCTGGTCGGACTCGAAGCGGCGCGTGGCCTCGACTACGCCCACGGACAGGAACTGATCCATCGAGATATCAAGCCCGCCAACCTGCTCTTTGACGACAGCGGCCGTTTGCGCATTGCCGACTTTGGACTGGCTCGGGCCATCGCCGAGGCGGGGTGGACCGACGAAGAAGGTTCGCTGGTCGGCACGGCTCGCTACGCGGCGCCAGAACAGGCCAGAGGCGAACGGGTCGGGCCTGCCGCCGACGTCTACTCGCTGGCACTGGTAATCAACGAGGCGGTATGCGGCGAGGTGCCGTTTACCTCCGACACCACTATCGCGACGCTCATGGCTCGCGCCGACGCCCCATTCGAACCCGACCTCAGCCTCGGGCCGCTGCAGAGTGTGTTGCGTCGCGCCGGCGCGCTCGATCCCGGCGATCGTCCTTCCGCTGGCGAGCTGGCGGCGTCACTGATGTCGAGTGCCAGCGATTTGGCTCGACCGACCCCGCTACCGCTCGTTGGCGCGGCGTTGCCTGGCGAAGGGCAGCTTGACCAAACCGAACACGGCACCTTGCACGCCGCGGCCCTGCCGCGCTTGGTGATGCCGGTGGAAGAGACGGCCCCCGCCAAACGCTGGCCTTGGGCGGTATTGCTCGGCGCGATCCTTGCCACCGCCGCGGCGGCCGGTTTGGTGGGTTGGCAGGCCAGCAAGACCGAGTCGCACCCGGTCCCCGACGTGGCAACGATGACCCGCCTCGAAGCAATCGAATCACTCGCCGACTTGGGGTGGGAGTTGTCGTTTGCCGATGTTCGAGAGGCCGGCACGGTGCTCGATGAGGTCACCGGGACCGACCCGGCCGCCGGCGTCGAGCTCGATGTTGGTTCGCCCCTCACGCTGTTTGTTTCTTTGGGCGAACCGCTGGTTGATGTACCTGATGTGGCGGGCCTCACCGTCACTGATGCTCGAGACCAACTCACTCGCCAGGGCCTCAGGGTTGGTGACATTCGAGACATCGATGACGAAACGGTTCCCGCCGGTTTGGTTATCAGAGCGGTGTCGCCGGGCCAAGCCGCCGAACTCGAACCGGGCGAGTCGGTCGACTTGTTGGTTTCGACCGGACCAGCCCAACGGATCGTTCCGGCGCTGCCCGCCACCGGTTCGCCCAGCGAGGCCGGGACTTCTCTGATCGATCTGCGGCTCGTGCCGGTCGAGGATCACGAGTTCTCCGACACCGTTGCGCTTGGTCAAGTCATCCGGTTCGAGCCGTCCCCGGGAGCCTTTGTGGCGGCTGATTCCGAGGTTGTGATCGTGGTTTCCGATGGCCCTGCTCCCCGAGAGGTACCCGCGGTTATCGGACTCGATGTCGACGAAGCCACTGCGATTCTCGAAGATGCTGGATTTGTGGTGGTCGGAGTCCAAGGATCCCCGTCGCTGCCGGTCCTGGCCACCGATCCCAAAGCCGGCGAGGTTCATGCTGTCGGCACCGAGATCGTGATCGCGACCAGCCTGAGCGGCTGAGCGGCTGACCAGCCTGAGCGGCTGAGCGGCTGACCAGCCTGAGCGGCTGAGATGCGGTCTCAGGCGGTGACGGCATCGACGCGCCGCACAACCTCCCGCACGATCGAAACCTGTTGGTCGTCGGCCGGCGGAGCGAACGTCGAGGCGAGCATCAACACCTTCGATGAGTCGCCGGTCAGTTTGACCTGCCCGCCCATTAGCGCCGGCATCACCGCGGCCGCGTCACGGTCGACGAAAAGCTGACGGGCCAGCGTGTACGGCAATTCGATACCGAAATCGGAATTGGCCAAATGGCCGTGCTCGATCATCAGCGTCGGTCCATTGGTGTCGATGTGACCCAATACGGGGCCGTCGCCAAATGGGGGATCGGTGACGGTCACGTTGGCCGCCAAGTCCAGTTCGACCGGCCCGTCGTGGTCGATGAATTCGGCGCGAATGTCTTGCACGGCCGAAATCCATTCGGGACTGAGAAAGGCGTGACGCATATCTGCGCAGCGTAGACGCGTCGGCTGCCTATCCTTTGGGCCATGTCTGAACGCATTACCCGCGACGAGGTAGTCCACGTCGCACGCCTGGCCCGGCTCACTTTGACCGACGCCGAAATTGACGAGTTCACCGGCCAGCTTGGCGACATCCTGGAACACGCTGCTGATGTCGAAGCACTCGATGTGGGCGACATTGCCCCCACTTCTCACCCGTTGCCGCTCACCAATGTTTTTAGGGCCGACGAGCGCCGCGAATCGCTAGACCGTGAAGAGGTTCTGGCCCAGGCGCCGGCCGCCGAGAACGGACAGTATCGGGTACCTCCCGTTCTGGGGGAATCACAATGAGTGCCCTCGAAATCGCCCAACAGGTTCGCTCGGGCCAACGCCAAGCCGTCGACGTACTCGAAGAGCATCTCGCCCGAATAGCGGCTTCTGATGACGAGATCCACGCGTTCAACCTGGTTATCGCCGACGCCGCCCGCGAGACCGCTGCTCGTGTCGATGAAACCGTCGCGAGTGGTGAGGATCCCGGCCCGCTCGCCGGCGTTCCAGTCGCGCTCAAAGACAACATGTGTACGCGCGGTATCGCTACTACGTGCTCGTCGAAGATTCTCGAGGGCTGGGAACCGCCCTATGACGCAACGGTGGTGAGCCGATTGCGCAACGCTGGTGCGGTGGCGGTCGGCAAAACCAACCTTGACGAGTTCGCGATGGGGTCATCAACGGAGAACTCGGCGTTCGGGCCGACCCGAAACCCCCTCGACCACTCACGTGTGCCGGGCGGGTCCAGCGGTGGCAGCGCGGCGGCCGTCGCTGCTGGCTTCGCCACTTTGGCCCTGGGTTCCGACACGGGCGGCTCGATCCGCCAGCCCGCGGCGTTTTGTGGTGTGGTCGGCATGAAACCCACCTACGGGGCGGTTTCTCGCTACGGCCTGATTGCCTTTGGTTCCTCGCTTGATCAGATCGGGCCGTTCTCGCGAACGGTTGCCGAGTCGGCGGCCGTGCTCGAAGTTATCGGCGGCCACGATTCGCGGGATTCGACATCAATCGATCGGCCGACGTTCGACCTTCAGGGAGTGCTCGATCGTGGCGTGCAAGGCATGCGCATCGGGATTCTCACCGAGCTTTCCGGCGGCTCGGGCGGAGTCGAAGGCATCAATTCCGATGTGATCGCCAGGACTCAAGCCGCCGCCGCCGCCCTCGAAGCGGCGGGCGCTTCCATACACGAAGTGTCGGTCCCGTCATCAACCCTCGGGCTCAGCGCCTACTACCTGGTCGCGCCGGCCGAAGCGTCAAGCAACCTCAGCCGCTACGACGGCGTGCGCTACGGACTGCGGGTCGATGCTGCAACAACGGGCGAAATGAACGCCGCTACCCGCACCGCCGGTTTCGGAGCCGAAGTCAAACGGCGGATCATGCTTGGCACCTATGCCCTGTCGGCGGGCTACTACGACGCGTTCTATGGCAAGGCCCTCAAGGTCCGAACCCTGATGCTGCAAGAGTTCGCCGAGGTTTATGCCGACGTCGACTTGTTGTTGACCCCCACTGCCCCCACCACCGCTTTTGCTCTGGGGGAGCGGACCGCCGACCCCATGACCATGTACGTCAACGACGTTTGCACGATTCCGTCCAACCTCACTGGCCATCCAGCCATATCGGTTCCCTTTGGTGTGGGCGACGACGGGTTGCCGGTCGGCGTGCAAATCCTCGGACCAGCGTTGTCAGAACCGTCCATCTATCAGGCCGCGGCAGTGCTCGAGTCCGCAGCGGGCGAGGGGAGTGCGCTATGAGCACCGTTCACGAACCGTCGTTGCCTTCGGAGTGGGAGTTGGTCGTGGGCCTCGAGGTTCACGTCGAGTTGGCCACCCAGACCAAGTTGTTTTGTGGTTGCGCCAACCAGTTCAGCAGCGAACCCAACACCAACGTCTGTCCGACGTGTCTGGGTTTGCCGGGCTCGTTGCCGGTGATGAACGGCCGCGCTGTCGAATACGCCATGCGTCTCGGCCGGGCTCTCGAATGCGATGTCAACCCGTCGGTAATGGCCCGCAAGAACTACTTCTACCCCGACATGGCCAAGGACTACCAGACCACCCAATACGACCAGCCCACCAACAGCGACGGTCAACTGGTCTTGGCCGACGGTTTCGTAGTCGGAATCGAACGAGCCCACATCGAAGAAGACGCCGGGAAATCGACCCATGTGGGTGGCGGCGGGCGTATCAACGACGCCACCTATTCGCTCGTCGACTACAACCGGGCCGGAGTGCCACTAGTGGAGATTGTGAGTCGCCCCGATCTGCGAACGGTCGATCACGCCAAGTCTTACGTGTCGGAGTTGCACGACATTCTGCTCGCCATCGGGGTTAGTGACGCCAAGATGGAAGAGGGCTCGATGCGCGTAGATGCCAATGTGTCTTTGCGTCCGGCTGGGTCTGACGAACTGCGCACTCGGTGCGAACTCAAGAACATCAACTCGATTCGGTCGATGGGCCGCGCCATCGAATACGAAGCGCAACGCCACCTCGACCTCTACAACAACGGCGAATCACCGCGGCAAGAAACTCGACATTGGGACGAAGATCAGGGCCGGTCCACGTCTGGTCGAGCCAAGGAAGACGCCGACGATTATCGGTACTTTCAGGAGCCCGATCTTGTTCCGCTGGTGCCATCGGCCGAGGACATTGTTGCGATCGACGCGGCCATGCCCGTACTCCCTGCGGCGCGCCGAACCCGGCTCGGCGAGTTGTCTTCGGTACCACCCGACGTTCTCGCCACGGTTGTCGAGCGGGGCCAAGATGCATTGGCGTTCGGGGCGATCGACGCCGGTGCCGATGCCGACAAGACCCTCACCCGGATCCAAAACGATCTAGCGGTGGACGACTGGTCAAACGTCACGGCCGAAGCGCTTGGCACCGTGATCATCATGGAGACGGGCGGCGAGCTCAGCGCTACCCAGTCAAAGCAAGTTCTCTCGGTACTGGTCCAGCACGGTGGAGATCCCCGCAAGATCGCCGCCAACCTCGGATTCGAAGCCATGGAGTCCGACGAGCTCGAAAGTCTTGTCGATCAGCTCATCGCTGACAACGCCGACGAATGGGCGCGGTTCTGTGGCGACGACGACAACGACCGTAAGAAGATGCAAGGTTTCTTCACCGGTCAGATCATGAAAGCCACTCGGGGCCAGGCCGATGGCCGCGCCGTCGGCGAGCTTCTTGCCCGCAAGTCGGTGAGCTAGACGGTCGCTCCGAGCACCTGCCAGGCGTGGCCACGGAACCGCGCCAGCAACGAAACGGCGCGTGCCGCTATCCAGGCCCCGAGCGCGGCCCACAACCAGCCGATACCCAGGTCGAATCGAAGTACTCCGAGCGCGCCGACGATGAGAACTCCCGACGCTGCCGCCATTGCCTTGGCCAGGAATCGCAAGTCTCCCGCCCCGATGAGGATGCCGTCCAGCGCGAACACCACGCCGTTGAGCGGCTGCCAAAGCGCCACGTGAAGCAACAAGAACCCGACCAACGCGGTTACCGCCGGGTCGTCACTGAAGATCGACGGCACCAACGGCGAGGTTGCCAGCACCACAAGTCCGAGCAGAACCCCGCCCCACCACCCCCACTGGATCATGCGGGTACCAAGGCGTCGCGCTTCGTCGGCGTTGCCTGCGCCCAGAGCCTTGCCGATCAATGCTTGAGCCGCGATGGCAACGGCATCGAGACTGAAGGCAAGAATGCTCCAGACCTGAAACGAGATCTCGTGGGCGGCAAGATCGGTCGTGCCTATACGGGCCGCTACGGCCAGCGTGATCGTGAGCCCGCCCCGCAGCGCGGTGGTACGAAGCAGAAGATCGAACCCCGTACCGGCGAGCTGACCAATCGTGCGCCGGTCGGGCCGCATGCTCACGCCGTGTTGGCTGACCGCCGAGCGGATCCACATGGCAAAGAATCCCGCGGCAATCCAGTGAGCAATCACGGTCGACAGCGCCGATGCGCCGATGCCGAAACCCAACCCGTAGATCAAGATGATCTCGAGCACGAGATTGAACAGCGCGGTTCCGAGCGCGACATAGAACGGTCGGCGGGTGTCTTGCAATCCGCGCAGATAGCCGACGCCGGCGAGCCCGATGAGCATGGCCGGAACGCCGGCAAGGCTGATGCGCAGGTACACCAGAGCATGGTCGCCAACTTCGGCCTCAGCGCCCATGAGAGCCAGCAGCGGCTCGGCGAACACGAACGTGACGAGGCTGACCATCACGCCGACGATGAAGGCCAGCCACACGCTTTGCACCGCCTGATGGGCGGCAAGGCGATCCTCTCCGGCGCCTAGCAGTCGAGCAACAGCCGACGTCGTGCCGTAGGCCAGGAAGATAAAGATCGCGAACGTGATCAAGAGGATCGACGAGGCCAGCGCCAGTCCCCCTAGTTCGGGGGTGCCCAGATGTCCGACTACCGCGGTGTCGGCCAGAATGTAGAGGGGTTCGGCGATGAGTGCGCCGAGGGCGGGGAGCGCCAGTCGAAGAATCTCGCGATCGGTGGGGCCCCAGCCTGTCCGCGTTTTCAGCCATGACTTCATGAGCAGTAGTCGCGTTCGTAGAGGTCGGGAGCAGTCCAAGCCCCGGTTGCTTTGTCGAATGCCGCCGCGGCGGGCGTCATCCATTCGGTTCGTCCGGCCCGTACCGCCGACGAGGAGATTTCGAGCAAGTCGGGAGCAACGTCGAGCGCATGTTCGGACGGAACAACATGAGGGGAGCGAGGGGCAAGGGCAAGAGTGGGGAGTCGGGCGAGGGCCTCGTGCATGTCGTCGGCGGTGCGGTACCACACCGGATCATTGACCTGAGCCCACTTGTCGGCGCCCATTACGACCACGTCGTAGGACTCGGCGATATCAGCGATGAGCTGGTGTTCGGTGACAATCACACCGAGCCCTTCGATCGACTCGACGGATGCCTTCATCACCTGGAGACGATGGGTCAGAGACGGAACGCTGACCGCGTCTTTGCCCAATGCCGTGACGGAGATGGCGAAATCGACTCGATCCAGGCGATGGGCCGAAAGTGCGGCGAGGGCGATCTGGATGTGGGCAACAGTCGGTGGATTGAACGATCCGGGGTAGACGCCAACGCGCAAAGAACGATTCACGTTGCCATGTTGACCTGATGTCGCCATACTTCCCAACGTGAACTGCGCTCCCTTTGTCCTCCTCGTAGTAGTAGGCCTTAGCTAGCGCGCGTCCACGTCTTCTCGACTGAATGTGCGCCACGACCTCCCAACGGGAGGTCGTTTGCTTTTTCGGCCGATAGTTTTTGTCCGTTCGCCTAGCGACCCAACCTGGATTCATCCCATGAGCAAAACTCCAACCAACGGCGGTGATGCCCTCATCCGTGCCCTCGAACTCGAAGGTGTCGACGTGATGTTTGGCCTTCCAGGGGGCGCGATTCTTCCGGTCTATGACCCGATCCGCGACTCGTCGATCCGTCACGTGCTGGTGCGTCACGAGCAGGGCGCCGGCCACATGGCCCAAGGGTACGCCCACGCAACTGGTCGCCCGGGCGTCGCCATGGTCACGAGCGGGCCCGCGGCGACCAACGTCGTTACCCCGTTGCTCGACGCCTATATGGACTCGGTTCCGATGGTGTGCATCACCGGGCAGGTTCCGTATTCGGCCATTGGCACCGACGCGTTCCAAGAGGCCGATACCACCGGTATCACCATGGCCGCGACCAAGCACAACTTCTTGGTCACCGATGCTCAAGACATTCCGCGGATCATTCACGAGGCGTTCCACATCGCCACGACCGGCCGTCCCGGGCCGGTGCTGGTCGACATCCCCAAAGACGTCGTCGACCCCAACAATCCCGCTTCGGCTATCGACTGGTACGAGCCCACCGACGTCGATATGGAACTGCCTGGCTACAACCCGGTTACTGAGGGCGATCCCAAGCTCATTCGAGAAGCGGTCGAGTTGATCCGTGATGCCGAACGTCCCGTTCTCTACGTGGGTGGGGGAATCCTCAAAGCTCGGGCCGCCGAGGCGCTCTTGGCCTTTGCCGAAATGACCCAGATCCCGGTGGTCACCACCCTGATGGCGCGCGGGGCGTTCCCCGACCGCCACGACTTGTGTCTCGGCATGCCGGGCATGCACGGCAACTACACGGCAGTGACCGCCATGCAAGAGTCCGACTTGTTGATCTCGCTCGGAGCTCGTTTCGACGATCGGGTGACCGGTCGACTCGACGGGTTTGCGCCTACCGCCAAGATCGTGCACGTCGACATCGACCCGGCCGAACTCGGCAAGGTCCGCCAATACAACGTCGGCATCCAAGGCGACTGCAAGCTGGTCATCGAAGAAATGATCGCCGCTATGGCCGAGCTCGGCGGAGCCGACGCCCAAACCGACCGGGGCGCTTGGCGATCCACCGTGTCGGGTTGGCAAGAGAAGTTCCCCCTGGTGTACGAACAGTCGGCGCCCGGCGAAAAGCTCAAGCCGCAGTACGTCATCGAAGAACTCCGGGATCACAATCCGGCCGACACCATTTTGTGTTCTGGGGTGGGTCAGCACCAGATGTACGCCAGCCAGTACTGGAAGTTCGATCATCCCTACACGTGGATCAATTCCGGCGGCCTCGGCACGATGGGTTTCTCGATCCCCGCAGCAATCGGGGCCAAAGCCGGCATGCCCGACCGTCGGGTTTGGGCGGTCGACGGTGATGGTTGTTTCCAGATGACGGCCCAGGAGCTGGTCACTGCAACGGTCGAGAAAATCCCGATCAAAGTGGCCTTGCTCAACAACTCCTACCTCGGCATGGTTCGTCAGTGGCAGGAGATGTTCTACGACGAGCGTTACAGCGAAGTGCATCTATCCGATTCGGTGCCGGATTTCGTCAAGTGGTCAGAAGCAATGGGTTGCGAAGCCATTCGGGTCGAGTCACCCGAAGAGGTTGCGCCGGCGATCGAGCGAGCCAACGAGATCAACGACCGGTCAGTAGTTGTGGAGTTTCGCACCGATGCGAGGGAGAATGTCTTCCCGATGGTGGCGTCAGGCAAAACGAACTCCGAAATTATGGTCGACCCCAGCCAACAAGGGCTCCTGTCATGAGCGCTTGGAACACCATTGTTACTACCGTCGAGAACAAGCCGGGCGTGCTTGCTCGGGTGGCCGGGTTGTTTTCGCGGCGCGGCTACAACATCCACTCTTTGGCGGTCGCCCCCACCGACGACGCGCGGTTCAGCCGCATAACCTTCACGGTCAACGTCGACGAGTCACCCCTCGACCAAGTTGTTAAGCAACTCAACAAGCTGATCAATGTGGTCGAAATTAGCGAGCTCGACCCCGACGAGTCGGTCGAACGAGAACTCATGCTCATCACCGTCAAGGCCGACGAGCGCCGCCAGGAACTGCTCCAGGTCATCGACGACTGGCGCGCCTACGTGCTCAGCGAGAACGAGTCGGCGATGATGATGTCGTTGTCGGCGCGGCCAGCTCGCCTCGACGAATTCGAAGAGAACCTCCGTCCCTTTGGGATCGAGGCCATTCAACGCACCGGCCGGGTTGCTTTGCCGGGGCTCAACTAGATCGCCCTTCGGGGACTTAACTCAGCCCTCAGGGGACCAAAGGAAGGGACAGGCCATGGCCAATATCTATTACGAAAAGGACGTCGATCGCTCGGCGATCGCCAATCGCAAGGTTGCGATTCTCGGTTACGGATCGCAAGGGCACGCCCACGCGTTGAACCTCAAAGAATCGGGGATCGACGTACGCGTCGGCTTGCGCGACGGTTCGTCGTCGGCGGCAAAGGCCGAGGCCGCGGGCCTGACGGTTCGCTCCATCGCCGACGCATCAGCCGAGGCCGATGTCGTGATGATGCTGATGCCCGACACCGAGATGGCCGCGATCTACGAGTCCGATGTTGCTCCTAACCTCAGCGACGGCGATGCCTTGTTCTTTGCCCACGGTTTCAACATCCGGTTCGACCTGATCAGCCCGGCCGAAGGCCTCGATGTGTGCATGGTTGCGCCCAAGGGTCCCGGTCATCTGGTACGTCGCACTTACACCGAAGGCGGCGGTGTGCCGGCGCTTATTGCCGTCGAACAGGACGCAACCGGTGGGGCCAAGGCGCTGGCGTTGGCCTACGCCGACGCGATCGGTGGTGCTCGTGCGGGTGTGATCGAGACCACGTTCACCGAAGAAACCGAGACCGATCTGTTCGGTGAGCAAGCGGTGCTCTGTGGCGGAACCACCCGTCTGGTGCAGTCGGGCTTCGAGACTCTCATCGAGGCTGGTTATCAACCCGAGGTCGCCTATTTCGAATGCCTTCACGAGCTCAAGCTCATAGTCGACTTGATGTACGAAGAGGGCATTGCCGGGATGCGCTACAGCGTTTCTGACACCGCCGAGTGGGGAGATCTGGTCAGCGGTCCGCGGGTCGTGAACGACGAAACCAAGGCCACCATGAAGCAGATTCTCACCGAAATCCAGGACGGCACCTTTGCTACCAATTGGGTCAACGAGAGCCGCACCGGCCGGGCCAATTTCCTTCGCCTCGAACAAGCCGGGCACGATCACCCGATCGAAACAATCGGCAAAGAGCTCCGCGCCATGATGCCCTGGATCTCCGCCGGCAAACAATCCGTCACCGAATCCAGCGGCGGCCAAGGGATGTAGTTGGATTTGTGCACCGAATCGGGGCCTCTGGCCCCGGATTCGGTGCACAAATCATGGAAATAGAGCGTTGAGGGCGGTCCAGGCCTGCAGGATCGCCGCCACTATCGTTGGTCCTATTACGCCAGCCAGTACGGCGTAGGTGCTGTAGCGCACCCACTTGGGTCGGTTGCTGAAGCGACGTCGGTGATACATCGCGTCGAGCGCGTCTACTTCGGCATTCGAATCGTGATCCCCGGCGAGCAGAATGGTCGCGTCTTCGGCGACTTCGCTTCGCACCACGACCGAAAACACCCTTTCAACAACATGGTGCGGAGCGACAGACGCCGCCGGGTCGCCCAGCACGACGCCTTCAATCCCGGCGCCGCCGAGCATTGCGACGGCGAGGTCGGCGTCGAATCGAGTGGTGAACTCGGCGACTATCGAGTTTCCGGGCAACGGTCGCATCGAGCCAGTCTGCCCGCCAGCGACGGTTCAGAGCACGCGGGTGCTCGCTAGGGTGCTGCACTGCATGACGAACGCCATCGAAGTCCGCGATTTAACCAAGGCCTATGCCCACAATCAAGCCGTGGACGGGCTGACTTTCGACGTCGCTCGCGGCGAGATCTTTGCGATCCTTGGTCCGAACGGCGCGGGAAAATCTACCGCGGTCGAAATACTCGAAGGCCACCGGACAAGGGACGGTGGTTCGGTATCGGTTCTCGGTGTCGACCCAGCCACTGGTGGCCGGGCCTTTCGCGACCGAATCGGCATTGTCTTGCAGGCTGCCGGTATCGACAAGGAGCTCACGGTCGGGGAGGTCCTGGATTTGTACGGCTCGGCGTACTCCCGGCGTCGACCGGCCGACGAAGTCTTGGCCATGGTCGAGCTAGTCGAAAAGTCTGATGATCGTGTCTCGACCCTCTCGGGCGGTCAACAGCGACGGGTCGATCTCGCGCTTGGCCTCATTGGTGATCCCGAGCTGATCTTCTTGGACGAACCCACCACCGGCTTCGATCCCGCCGCTCGTCGCCGTAGTTGGGAACTGATCGAGGCTCTGGCCAGCAAGGGAACCACGGTGGTCCTGACTACGCACTACCTCGAGGAAGCCGAGTACCTGGCCGATCGAGTCGCGGTGATGGCCTCCGGCAAGATCGTGGCCAGCGGCACCCCCGACGAGTTGAGAGCAAGCGCCGATGCCGGCACCGTCATTCGGTTTACGTTGCCGGCGGTCGACGCGGCTCTCGCCGGCCTCCTCGATCCGCTGGTGGGCAATGCCACCGGGCGAGATGGCAAGATCGAGATTGTCACTGCGAAGCCGACCGCCGATCTGGCTCACGTTACGGCGTGGGCGGTGAGCCACGGCATCGAACTCGCCGGTCTCTCGGTCGAATCCATGAATCTCGAAGACGTGTACTTGCGATTGGTCGGCGACGAGGTGGTGTCGTCATGAACGATCTTCGGCTGCTCTTCAAAAGTGTGCGGGCTGAGAACCGAATTTTTTGGCGAACGCCGATCGGGGCATTTTTCACCCTCGGGCTTCCGCTGATCATGTTGGTTTTGTTCGTTGCGATGTTCGGCAACGAAGCGGGCTTCAGCGGGAGCATCACGACCTCGCAGTTCTACGCTCCAGGTCTGGCGGTGTTTGCCGCCGCATCAGCGACCTACACCAATATCGGAATGTTGCTCACTGTTCGCCGAGATGATGGGATTCTCAAGCGGATGAGAGGAACCCCCATCCCGCCCCGCGTGTTCTTGGCTGGCGTCGTGCTATCGGCGGTGTGGATCGCCTTTGTTTCAACGGTGATCATGGTGGGGCTTGGCATCGTGGCTTATGGGATCAACATCGAACTCGCCAAGGTGCCGGCGATGCTGCTTTCGTTTGTTATCGGAGCGGTTTGTTTCGCGACGCTTGGCATAACACTTGCCTCGGTGGCGAAGTCGGCAGCATCAGCGCCAGCGATTGCCAATGCCACGCTGCTGCCGTTGGGGTTCGTGTCGAACGTCTTCGTGAGCTTTGGGCAGGACTCGCCGCGCTGGCTCGAAGTGGTGGGCGACATTTTTCCCCTCAAACACTTTGCCACCGCGTTCTCGGCATCGATGAATCCGTTTACCCAGACGCCGGCGATCGAGTGGGGGCATCTCGGTGTGTTGTTGCTTTGGACCGCCGGAGGTGCCCTAGTGGCTTCCCGTAAGTTCACCTGGGAACCGGTCGCGGGCGCCACGCCGCGAGGTCGACGAAGTCGACGGTCTCGCTGACACCTGTCAATCTGTCGGGATGCTTTCGAAGTTTGACGATTTCCCGATCCATCAGACCCCCGAACCGGTTGCTCATCCGGGGACCAGCGACAAAGACTTCTACGAGCGCTACTGGTTCAACGGGTATTCAAAGACCGGCGATTTCTTCCTGGGCGTCGGAACCGCGCTTTATCCCCATCTCGGGTTGCACGACAGCGCCGTTTCGGTTGTTCACGATGGCCGTCAGTATGCGTTTCACGCGTCGGCGGTGAGCACCGACGAACCCACCGATATGCAGATCGGGCCGTTTTGTCTCGAAATTGTCGAACCGATGAGGTCGTGTCGGGTCACGGTCGTCGACAACGAGACCGATTTCGCTTGTGATCTGCTGTTCGAGGGGCGCACATCGTGTGTGGAGGAGCCTCGTCATCACTTGGGGCGGGGTCCGCGCAAGATCATGGACACGACCCGTTTCACCCAGCTCGGCCACTGGAGCGGATGGGTCGAGTTCGGCGGCACTCGAATCGAGCTTCAGCGCGAGAACACGTGGGGAACGAAGGATCGTTCGTGGGGGGTCCGGCCGCTCATAGGCGGCGACAAGCGGGGTGCGCCGCCCAAGGGCGGTCTGGGCGGCCTGTTCTTTTTGTGGGCGCCGCTGAACTTCGACGACTTCTGCCTGCACTATCAACTGTTTGACGACAGTCTCGGGCGGCCGCTCTTTCAGGTTGGCGCGAAACTCCCGGTTTATCCGACTCACCACGATCTGCCTGGGGTTGAGGACGATGCAGTGGAACACATGCGCAATCTCGAACACCAGGTCACGTTCAAGTCGGGCAATCGAATGATCCGCCAAGCCGAAATCGCAATGACCTCGTTGGTCGATGACGCTCGCCACGTTGTTGAACTGGAGCCACTGTTCGCGTTTCGGATGAAAGGACTCGGCTACTCGCATCCGAAATGGGTGCACGGTCAGTACCACGGCGAGATGGCGGTCGAGCTCGAAAGTTGGGATCTTGACGACGTTGACGAAACCGCGTACGAAAATCAGCACGTGCAGCACTTCGTGAGGGCTCGCTACGGCCCCCACGAAGGCATTGGCGTCCTCGAACAGAATATTCTGGGCCCCTACCGTAAATACGGCTTGGAGGGCTTCTTCGATGCTCCTGACTACGACTGAGGCCGCCGATGACTCCCTATGACGAGTTCGGCCTGTTTCACGAGAACGCCGCCGAGTACGACCTGACGTTCGACGCACCGCCGCTGGTGCGACGAGAGTCGGTGGCGCTTTCGTCGGGGCTGAGGTTGAGTGCGTTGGTTTGGGGCGACGGCGATCCTGAGCTCGTCTTGATCCATGGCGGTGCCCAAAACGCCCACACGTGGGACACAGTTGCGATGAGGTTGGCGCGGCCGCTGGTGGCGATCGATCTGCCGGGCCACGGCCACTCCGATCACCGACCGGCTCACGACTACACGCCGGTGTCGATGGCTGCTGATCTCGCAGTGGCGATCGAGGCGTTGGCCCCCAACGCCGCGGCGGTGGTCGCCATGTCGCTTGGCGGGATGACGGCGATCTGTTTGGCGGCTGATCATCCCGATCTTGTGCGTCGACTCGGCGTTGTTGACGTCACGCCCGGAACGGACCATGACAAGGCCGAACCGATCATCGCGTTCGTCGACGGCCCGGAGTATTTCGAGAGCTTTCAGCAGATCCTCGATCGCACGATCGAGTTCAATCCGGGTCGGTCAGAATCGAGTTTGCGGCGTGGCATTTTGCACAATGCTCACGAACTCGACGATGGTCGCTGGACATGGCGCTATGACCGGATGCGCGATTGGAAGGTGAGCGGCGAGCATGCTCCGGCTTTCGATGTCTTGTGGGGAAAGGTCGACTTGGTAAACGTGCCGATCACACTGTGGCAGGGCGGGAAGTGGAGCGTCATCGGCGACGAAGATGTCGACGAGTGGATGCAAAGGCGACCCGACACCGTGCACATTGTTGTGCCGGGCGCCGGTCATTCGATTCAAGGTGACAAGCCCATGGAGATGGCGTCTCTGATCGAAGACTTGCTGGAACGCTGATGTCGTTTGTGAACCTTATGACCCCCGGCCGGTTCGGGGCCATCGATCTTCGTAATCGGGTAGTGATGGCGCCCATGACTCGGTCGCGGGCCAATGCCAATGGCGACCCCAACAAGTTGATGGTCGAGTATTACCGCCAGCGCGCCGGTGCGGGCTTGATAATCACCGAGGGGGTGTACCCAACCGAGGTCGGCAAGGGGTACTGCCGCACCCCGGGTCTGGTCGATCGTCATCAAGGCGAGTTGTGGAGCCGCGTCACCGATGCCGTGCATGCTGAGGGTGGTTCGATCGTGATGCAGATGATGCATGTTGGTCGGGTTGCGCACCCCGACAACAAGGAGCCGGGAGTCGAGACGATCGCTCCCTCCGCCGTTGCCGCGAAATGGAAAATGTTTACCGACACCGATGGCGGGCTGATGCAGCCTTGCCCGGTTCCGAGGGAACTTGACACCCACGAAATTCCGGGCGTGATCGACGACTTTGCCCGGTGCACGGCCCTGGCCTACGAGGCTGGTTTCGACGGCGTCGAGCTGCACGGTACAAGCGGCTATCTCCCCGCCCAGTTTCTGTCGACCGGCACCAATCGGCGGATCGACGAATGGGGCGGCAGCCTCGCCAACCGGCTGCGATTCTTCGTGGAGGTAGCCGCGGCGATGGCCGCGGTGGACGGCGGCCAACGTGTGGGATTTCGAATCTGCCCCGGCAATCCTTACAACGACCTTCATGACGATGATCCCGAAGAGACGTTCACGGCCCTGTTGGGCGAGCTGAATCCTCTGGGTCTGGCTTACTGCCATGTGCTGCGTATGGCTTCGACTGGGATCGATAACGAGGCGTTGGCTCGTCAGGGATTCGACGGCCCGTTGATCATCAACGACAGCTACACACCCCAGGAGGCGCGTCACGCTCTCGAGCAGGGCGTGGGCGATGCCGTGTCGTTTGGTCGTTTGTACATAACCAATCCCGATCTAGCCGAACGAATCGGCACCGGAACGAATTTGGCCTCGACGGAGGCAGCCCACATCTACGACCCCGGGCCTGAGGGCTACACCGATTTCCCGACCGCTTAGCCGGCCGGGTTCATCAGTTTGAACGCTTCGCCAAACGGGACTCCGGCCCGGCGGCCGCGATCTTGAGCGTTGGTCCGGATCCGTTGCCCGAAGGCCTCGGCTTGTGAGCCGTCGTCGTTGGCGGCAATAACCATCGTGGTCTCGAACTGGCTTTCGTGAGCGAGAAGGGCATCGACCTGCCGGGCGACGTGATGGGCCTCGACTGACTCGGTCAGATCTGGTTCTTCGCATTCGAACAGGAGCAGATGATCGGGGCGGTGGTGAGCCAGCCCATCGTTTATGTGTTCGCGATTGAAGTGAGGATCTCGGGCTGCTACTACACCATCGACGGCTAGCTGGCCGGCGGCGCGATGGTCGGGGTGCATTCGCCAACGCCGCCAAGGATCGTGGCCGAGGACGACATCGGGTCGGGTCTGGCGAATGACCCGAGCGACCGCCCCTCGAAGGACAAGAGCAACGTCGAGTTCTCCGTCGACCTGGTCGAGGAAATGGACTTGAGCCCCGGGATGAATCCGCCTGGCCGCCGCGGTTTGCTCGCGGCGTCGCCTAGAGATGAGCTCGGCTTTGTCGGCGTCGACGTCCCACGTTCCTTTTGAACCATCGGTGCATACAAGAAAGTGGATAGCGGCACCGGCATCGGCCCACTTGGCAAGCGTTGCGCCGCACTCGAATTCGATGTCGTCGGGGTGAGCACCGATGGCCAGCGCGCTCGATGGGGTGGGGATGTTGACTCGCATCGGCAGGTCCTTACCGGGATAGTTCGACGAGATCGGCTGGATGGTCGACGTCGAGGGCCAGGGTTGGGTCCTCGATTACGGTTACATCAAGTCCCAACCGGGCTGCTTCGGCCCGGTGGGCCTCGAAGGATCCGGGGCCGTAGCAAAAGTTGAAGTCGACGTGCGCCGGGATCGACACCACATTTGACCCATCGCCGTGACGGTCCGGTGCAATGGCCAGGCCCGGACCGCGCACAATCCGAAGATCGTTGGCCCGCGGCAGATCGGCGTGAGCGATGATTATGCGTCCTTGGGCGGTGATTTCGCAACGAAGGGCGTTGACGGCGGCCGATACCGATGGGTTGAGCCCGTTGACGAGAGGGGCAATGACCCCGGCCCTGAGGCCCGCGGCCCATGTTGCTACGGCCGGGTCGTCGCTCACGACTCTTACGGGCAAATCGTGAGCGGCCCGCACGACCCGCTCGGCCATTGCTCGCGCCAGTCGTTCGCGGTCGGATGCGGCCAGCACTGCGGACAGGCGGGACTTGGCATCGGCGAATGATCGAATCGGGATTAGCACGACTGAGTCGAGCAACGAGGCTGGGGTCACGGTGTGGTTCGCAAGTTCCGGGTCGCAAATGTCAAAGCTCGGTGGGTCTTCGACGCAGTCTATGGTGAGGCCATGGACATGAGGATCGCGGTTGTCGGAAGTGGATCGTGGGGGACAACCGTTGCCCATCTCTGTGCTCACAACGCGGTCACCGTGGTGCATTCGAGGCGCGACGACGTGGTCGAGGCCATAAACACACGTCATTGCAACCCGCGCTACCTCGATGGATTCGATCTGCACCCGTCGCTCACCGCTTCGAGTGATTTGTCCGAGGTGGTGAGTACGGCCGACGTGTTGGTGATGGGTGTTCCTTCGGCCGGGTTTCGCGACACGCTTCGCGAGGTCGCCCCGCATCTTCGCCCGTGGGTTCCGGTGGTTTCGCTGGCCAAGGGTCTCGAGCTCGGCACCGGCAAACGAATGACCGAACTAGTAGAGGAAGAACTTCCCGGTCACCCGGTAGGTGTCTTGACGGGCCCAAATCTGGCCAAGGAAATTCTCGCCGGAAGCGCGGCGGCGGCGGTTATTGCCTTCACCGATCAAACCATCGCCGAACGGCTGCAAGAGGTCTTTGCGTCGGCGCTGTTTCGGGTCTACTCGAGCACCGATGTGGTCGGCTGCGAGTTGGGCGGCGCACTCAAGAACGTGATCGCCCTTGCCGCGGGGATGGCTGATGGTCTGGGCACCGGTGATAACACCCGGGCCGCGGTAATGACTCGCGGCTTGGCCGAGCTCACCCGCTTGGGGGTTGCTTTGGGCGGCGAACCGCACACGTTCGCGGGTTTGGCCGGCATGGGCGATTTGTTGGCGACCTGTATGAGTCCGCAAAGCCGAAACCGTTATGTCGGCGAACAGTTGGGTCGGGGACGTTCGCTTGACGAAATTGCTGCGGAGATGAACCAAGTCGCCGAGGGCGTCAAGTCGGCCCCCATCGTGGTGGCTTTGGCCCAGGCCGTCGGCGTTTATATGCCGATCGCCGAACAGATGTGTGCTTGTGTCGAGCAAGGGCGAAGCGCCGTCGACGCGTACGCTGGCCTCGTGCAAAATCCGGCATCTCGCGAGATCGACCCAGACTGATTACTTATGGCTATTCGTGACGTTTTGCGGCGCCGTTCTGCCGCGCCCCTCGGTCCTGGCTTTGGCGCCCTCATCGGTGATCTCGACGGGCCGATCGGTCGCATAAGTCCGTCGGGGGTGGTTTGCCTTGGCGACCAGTCGTGCAAGATCGAGTGGGGCGTTCGGTGTGCAGATCGTTGGCGCCTGGCCCACGAAGAACGCGCGGTGCGCCAAAATCGCGTTGACGACACCCCGGTTTATGAGACCTGGCTTCGTGTGCCTGGCGGCGACGTCATCCAGCGGGTCGCAGTACTGAACGACGGCCGCGGTCGGTCGATCGTCGTCGAGTACGAAAACGACTCTGCCGAGGCGGTCATGGTCGCGACGGTTGGCCGCGCCGCCAAGAGTGTTGAGGCCAGTCTCGAATGTGTCGTGGTTGGGTCGTCGGAGTGGATTCGGCCCCAACGACCTGCTGGCGCCGTCGCGGTGAGTTCCGACATCTGGGCCGCGGTGACATCCGATGCCGGGTCGGCGGACGCGGCCGGTCACGGCGACGTCGCCATGTTGCATGCGCTGCCTCATCGCCAGAAGCTTGTGGTTGTCGTTGGAATCGAAGGCCAGCTGCCGAGTCGGCCGCTTAGGCCTACCGATGCCGCCGCCGGTTGGCGAACCGTTACAGCGCGATCGCTTCAGGTCGAGGTGCCCGACCTCGAACTCACCGCCGCTTGGCGACGTATTGTTTGCGATCTGATCTTGGCCGCCGGCGATACCGATGTTGTTGCTGCTGGCGAGGCCGCGTGGTGGCTTGATCTGGCTGGTCTTCACGACGAGGCCGATCGAGCCCGCCGGACGGTGCTCGATGCCTGCGATCGCGGTCAACTAACGGCTGACGGGGCGGTTGTTGCGTTGCGAGCCTTGGCGTCTCGCGATCTGCGAACTGCCGAACCGTCGGGCCTTGACGAACTCGCCGGGCCACTCGTGCGAGTAGCGGGGTCGATGCTTGATCGCGAGACGGCGAGCATCGTTGCCCGAGCGCTGGAAATCTCATGGCCCAAGGGAGCCGCCGACGCCCTGCGTCTTCTTGATGATCTCACCGTCGAGCGTCGTTCGGACTCGTCGCTCGTTGCGGCGGCCGCGGCAAACGTGCTGGGTTCGCTCTTTCGCGATGGCCGATCGTCGAGAACCATACAGATGCTGCCCGAAGTTCCCGCGGCTTGGGACGGACAGCCGATCGACGTGCGAGGCCTCGCCACCGGACTCGGAACGTTGTCGTTCAGCGTGCGGTGGCATGGCGACCGGCCGGCCGCGTTGTGGGAACGGGTCGGCGGCCCCGACGATGTCATGATCGCGTGCGGCGGCTTCGGAAATGACTGGTCGACCAACGAACGCAACGGCGAAGCCTTGCTTGACCGGCGATGACCGCTTCTGTCCTTCGTGGTTCGCTCAAGAAGCGTTCTCCGGGGCTTCGCTTCGAGCGAGAATTGTGGGCTGGCGGCAAGGATGTGGTGGTTGGCATCGACGAGGTGGGTAGAGGCGCATGGGCCGGCCCGCTGACGCTGGCTGGGGTAGTCGTACCTCGTGACAAGCGGCTTTACAAGGTCCGCGATTCGAAGATGCTCAACAGCTCCGAACGAGAGCTGATGCATGGTCGGGTCATGGACTGGGCTGATCACGTTTCGGTGGGGCACGCCAGTCAAGCCGAATGCGACGAGCTTGGCATGTCGGCCGCTCAGAAGCTCGCCGCACAACGTGTGCTGAACAACCTTGCGGTGACCGTCGATCACGTTCTGGTGGATGGCAACTGGGACTTCGTCGAGACCCATCCCACGACTCTGCTGGTCAAAGGCGACGCCATCAGTTTGTCGATTGCCGCAGCATCGATAGTCGCCAAGGTCACTCGCGATCAAATGATGCGGGATTGGCATCTCACCTACCCGGCCTATTCATTCGCCGGCAACAAGGGTTATCCATGCCCCAAACACAAGGCTGCTTTGGCGGCCTACGGCCCTTGTACGATTCACCGCCGCCGCTGGGCGTTTATGGACGATCTGCGCTGGACGGCAATTCCGCGTTTGGAGGAGCGACAAGATGAACCGCAACTGGGCCTCTTCTAGGCCCGAGATCGCACTCGTAGTTTGGACGCTGTTTGTCTGGGCTTCTCGACTCCGGCTGGTCCTCACCAACGACGATCTCGGCGGGTGGGACACGACATGGCGGGTTGGCGTCGTGGTGTTGTTTACCGCCCTTGGTCTAGCCGCGGGCTGGGGCGTGGTTCGCCAACCGGCATGGGCTTGGCCAGCGATGCGGGCCCTGGCTGTTTGGTCGGTCGGTTATTGGGCGGTTCGCGGCACGGCGATCATGCTCGACGATCACGAGACGAGCTTTCTGATTGTTCATGCCGTGCTGATGATCGTGTCGATTGGGTTGGCCATGTGGGTCTGGGTCCGACATAGTCGCTAACCTGCGAATCGCTATGGGACAGCCGGTCACTCTTCTTCGCACTTCCTCGCCTCGGCCCGGAATTGTGCGCTTCGAACTAAATCGCAGCCTCACCGGTATGGGGCACGTTCGCTACACCGCGGACGACACGATTACCGAAACCGATCCGGCGGCCGATTTGGCCAAACGAATCTTTGCCGCGGGCGGTGTTGAGGCCGTGCACATCTACTCCTCGATGGTCACCTGCGAATTGGCTTCGAGCGATCCCGGCGATCTCGAGGCTGCCATTACCGGTCTCTACACCTTCTACCTGCCAGGTGTCGAGATCCCGAGCGACGAAGAACTTGTCGCCATGTTCGAGGGTTAAGCCCACCGCCGAATCCACGAATGCATGGCGATCCCGGCAGCCACGCCGGCGTTGATGCTGCGGGTAGAGCCGTACTGGCTGATCGAGTAAGTAGCGGCGCACGCCGCGCTGGCGGCGGTCGATAATCCCGGACCTTCCTGTCCAAAGAGCAGTAGCGACTGTTCGGGTAGTTCGCTGGTTTCGATGGCAACTGATCCTGGCAAGTTGTCGATCCCGACCATTGTGAGGTCGTTGCCGGCCGCCCATTCCGTGAGGGCTTCGACATCGACATGATGACGCACATGCTGGTAAACGTCGGTCATCATCGCGCCTCGCCGGTTCCATTTGCGTTTGCCAACAATGTGAACTTCGGCGGCTAGGAACGCATTGGCGGTACGAACAATGGTGCCAATGTTTCGGTCGTGTTCCCAGTTCTCGATTGCGACGTGGAAGCTATGGCGACGCGGGTCCAGGTCGGCCACGATGGCGTCGACCTTCCAGTAGCGGTATTGGTCGACCACGTTGCGTCGGTCGCCTTGGGCCAGCAGTTCGGGGTCGAGTCGGGGATCGTCAGGCCAGGGTTGAGCACGGGGGCCGACACCTACCTCGGGGTTGGTCATCGGGGGCCCCGGCGCCGCTGCTTTGGTGGCCGCGTATGGGATTGAGGATCGGCTACCGAGTTGGCGCCGGGGATCTGATGAAAGTGGTCGGTCCAGCCAGAACCGTTCCAGTAGCGCAGAGTTGCGTCGGCTCCGCTCGGGTCGGCGTACCAGCCCGCGGCGGCATGGTTGGGGTCGGGATCAGATGCTGCGACTTCGCCCATACCGGCAAAGATCGACGTCAGGTTGACCGATGTGGCGGCTGACTCGGGGTCGGTGCGTTCGTCTTGAAAGGTTCGTAACGCTTCGGACACCGAGCGGTCTGGCCCTTCGTAGGGCGGGAGTCCTTCCATTTCGCGCAGCAGGTTGATTCGTTCGGATAGGGGAGGGTGGGTCGAGAACATGTCGTTGAACTTGCGGCCCCGGCCTTTGGTTTCGTGATCGTCGGGGGATTCGATCCACAAGTGCGAGGTGGCGTGGCTTGTGCGCCGAACCACCGTGATATCGGCGTCGAGTTTCTCGAGGGCTTGGCGCAGGCCGCCCGGATAACGCAAGAATTTGACGGCGGTGGCATCGGCGAGAGATTCGCGGCTGCGGCTTACCGCGGCCTTTAGTAACGCAGCGGCCAGGGGAGCCAGGACCGCCACGAGAATCATGCCGACGATCACGATGGCTTGGGCTCCGCCGCCTCCGTTGTTGTTGCTGCGGCGTCGCCGCGAAGCACCGCCGCCGGTCAGCGACCCCCAGTACAGCATCCGCCAAAAGATGTCGGCGATGAGAGCAATGGCCCCGGCGGTCGCAACGGCGACGGTCATCACCAAAATGTCGCCGTTGCGAACGTGGGCGATCTCGTGGGCGATGACGCCTTCGAGTTCGGCTCGGTTCATCTTGTCGAGGAGGCCGGTGGTTACGGCGACGGCGGCGTTGTCGATGTTGCGACCCGTGGCAAAGGCGTTGGGGGCCGGGTCGTGAACCACGTACACCTTTGGTGGAGTGATCCCGGCGGCGAGCGAAACCTCTTCGACCAGATTGTGGAGACGACCGAATTCGGTGCGATCGGCAGGAACGGCTCGGGTCGAACTCAGTGCCAGCGAAGCCGAAGTCCAATAAGAAGAAAAGGTGATGCCAAACGAGATTGCCACCGCCGCTACCGCCCCCACAATTCCGCCGCGCAAAGCAATCGACACCGTCATTGCGACGAGGCTCAGCAGAACAAAGAAGGCGAACATCAGCACCCACGTGCGGCGCCGGTTCTGCGCGATGAGGGTGTAGAAATCGGGTCTTGCCTGCGCCATCGCGCCACCGTATCGGCCGACGCCGTTATGGTGACGTCGTTATGGATGTCGCCACCGCGCTATACGCATCGGCGGCCGTGTTGCTCGTTGTCGCCGGGGCGGTGAAAGTGGCGAGACCGGCGTCCACGGTCGACTTGCTCGAGGACCTCGGTGCGCCACAGGTCGATGTGGTTCCAGCTCATCGACTGGTGTGGGTCATGGGGTTCGTCGAGATCGTCGTCGGAGTCGCGGCGCTCGCGGTCGGTGGTTTGGCGTTGGCCCTTTTTGTGTCGGCCTTCTATGTGATTTTCGCCTTGTCGGTGGTGCAGGCGCTATCAGTTGGTGCGTCGTCTTGCGGGTGCTTTGGACGGGTCGAGGCTCCTCCGTCTTGGATTCACGTTGCGGGTAACGCAGTGTTTGCGATTGCCTCGGCAGTTGCGGCCGCGGGAAGAACTCCGCTCGAGGTGATGGCCGATCAGCCCGCCGGTGGCGTTGGTTTTGTAGTGCTGATCGGAGTTATCGCCGGCCTGGCCCTTGTGGCGTTTACCGCCCTTCCCGAAGCGCTAGCGGCGCGTGCCGCGGTGTCGGGACGGCGCGGGTGAGCCAAGCGGTCGTGGCGCGGCTGAGCCGTATAGTCGAACGTCGAGCGTCGCGCCGCGGGCTCTTGTCACGCGCGGCATTCGGGGCAACGGCGCTGGCCGTTGCACCGGCGGTCTATGTGCTTCGGCCAACTTCGGCTCACGCTGCGATCTGCATGTGTCAGGGACTCGACTGCGATTGCGACAACGGCTGTTGCGATGGATACACCGATTTCTGTTGCGCTCTCACCGGCGAGAATCTGTGTCCTCCGGGAACGATCGTCGCCGGCTGGTGGAAGGCTGATGGCAGCGGGTTCTGCGATATTGGCGAGCCTCGTCCTCGGTTCTATCTTGACTGCAATCAGCCGTGTGATTCGGGGTGCGGTTGTTCCGGGTCAGGAATCTGTGATGCGAGTTGTACCACGGCTGATTGTCGGTGTTTGAGCGACTGCCACTCGCGCGCAGTGGATTGCACCGAGTTCCGGTACGGGCAATGCAACCAGCATGTCGAGTGTGTCGGAGCAATCGCCTGTCGCATCGTCACGTGCGTGCCGCCGTGGGAGTGGGACCCGTCGTGCACGACCGACTTTGCCACCGACAACGCGACGGCATTTCACGACCGCCCGTGCCTCCACGACGGTTTCACCGATGTCGCCCCCAACGCGTTCTATACCGATGCGGTGGCGTGGATGATTGCCAACAACATCACCACCGGGTTCAGCCGCGACCTGTTCGGACCTCGTGAGGCCGCTACAAGGGCTCATATCGCGACGTTTCTGTGGCGCTACGCCGGACGGCTGACTCCTTCGACCACCACCGGCTTCGATGACGTCGAGCCGGGCGCTCCCGAAGAGCAGGCCGTGTATTGGATGGCCGAGCACAAGTACACGCTTGGTACTTCGGCCACCACATTTAGTCCCGACCGCGATGTGACGCGTGCCGAAGCAATCACGTTTCTTTGGCGTTTCGCCGGAGAGCCAATGGTTGCGAACCGTCATACGTTTGTCGACGTGGCCCCTTCGGACTTTTTTGATCGGGCGGTGTCCTGGGCGTCGTTGGTCGGCATCACCAACGGTGTGAGCGCCAACGAGTTCGGCGGGGCTCAGACCGTTGACCGGGCCCAAATCGCCACCTTCTTGTTTCGCTACGATCAGCTGTCCTCGATGGTTGGTGGCTGATGATCACCCTCATAATTCTGTTGGCGATAGCGGTGGGGTTGTTGTCAATTCTGGTGTTTGGGCTTCTTCGTACTCACGCCGAGATATTGCGGTCGCTTGATCGGGCCGGGCTGAGCCTCGACGGATTGTCAGACCGCCCCGCGGCGGGCCCGGTGCTCGGTCCCCAGCCTGGCCGAGCCGGGATATCTGGCGCCTTGTCACCCGAATCCATTATCGGCACCAGTCCTACCGGGGCGGGGGTGCAAGTGTCGCTGAGCGGTGAGCATCACACGCTGCTGGCTTTCTTGAGTTCGGGATGCCGCACCTGCAAGACATTCTGGGAGGAGTTCCGCGACCCGCAGTTGTTGTTGCCCGGCGATTCCACTCGCTTGATAATTGTGGCCCAAGACCCCGCTCACGACTCGGTATCTCGGCTCATCGAGTTGTCGCCGCCCGGGGTTCGAGTGGTTTGCTCGAGTGACACCTGGCAGGAGTTGGACGTGCCCGGTTCGCCGTTCTTTGCTCTGGTCGATGGCCGGACTCGGTCGGTTGTCGGCTCGGGCACCGCAACGAGTTGGGCCCAAGTAGCCGATCTGTTGCAGCAGGCGCTGGCCGACAGTGCCCACGACCCTCGCCATCGCGGTGTCGACGAAATCCTCGACCAGGCCGGGATCGGCCCCGGACACGCAAGCCTCTATCCGCCACCGTCCCGCGGCTCCTCAGAAGCCGACCTCGAGATCACGGTCGACGAGTGAACGTAGGGATTGTTACCGCGGTCGTCGCGGTCGTCGCCGCGGTGCGGGCCGCTTGGTCTCCTTGAGGGGTCTCGATGCTTACGAGCATCACTCCGCTCGGTGAGCGGGGACGGGGCCAGCGCTGGTGGCTCACGGCCAGCGGGTTATTGGTCGGCCACCTCGTCGGCGGGTTGTTGTTCGGCGCCGTGCTTGGCGTCGTGAGTATGGCCAGTCACTTGGTGGCAAACCCCTCATCAGCGGTGTCAGCTTTGGTAATGGCCGCGGCGATACTCATAGCCGCGACGGCCGACAGCTTGGGGTGGCGACTCCCCGGCCGCCGCCAAGTCGACGAGCGCTGGCTCACCAAATATCGCGGTTGGGTCTACGGCCTCGGATTCGGCATCCAATTGGGGGCCGGTTTCTTTACCGTTGTCAACACATCGCTGTTTGTGGTTCTCGTTGTATCGGCGATCTTCAATACCGCGTGGTTCTGTCTATTGATCGGCGTGCTCTACGGAGCAACTCGTGGGGCCATGGCCGTCTTGTCGGCGCGAGTGCACACCGTTGGCGACTTGAAATCTCTGCATCAGCGTCTCGATCGCGTTGAGCGTCCATCCATGTGGGGCGGGCTGTTCTCGGTGTCGCTGGTGGCGGGGGTATTTGTTGTGTCGGTGCTGATCTGATGGCCGCACCATCGTTGTCGCTTCACGGCGTTGACATTGCGGTGCCGGCCGGCTGGGAGGCCGAGATCGGGTGGGCCGGCGAAACGGCGCCCAGCGGGTATTCGTCTCCGCCACGAATTCTGGCCCACCTGGCCAACTTCATTTTGCCGACCGTGCGTGGCGATTACGGATCTGGGGCCGTCGAACACTTGGATGCCAACGCGATATTCGTCGCGCTGCTCGAATTTGCGCCAACGTCACCGGGCGGGGTGTTCAGCGCTTCAGGGCTGCCGCGCCGGCTGCGCGGCGGCGACTTCTCGCCACAAGCCCTTCAACGAAGGCTGCCGGGCCAGGCCGGACTTCAGCGGTTCCTTACGGTGGGCGAACGCCGTTTCGTCCTCTACGTGGTCATCGGGTCGTACCGTCTACGCGACCTGCTCGCCCCGGAAGCTTCACGGGCCCTTCGCTCGATCACAATTGGCTGATCGTCAGCGGGCCTGACACGACGGACACCATGTGGTGGTTCGAGCGTCAAGAGACCGCGACCGCAGAATCGTGGCGCACCGCGGGCATGGTTCGCCGGCCCGGCCGTAGCAGAACAGCTCGTGCTGGTTGGCGCCGGTTTGGCCTTCGGAGTCGACGTAGTCGCGTAGTGTTGTGCCGCCGTGATCGAGCCCCGACTGCAATGCGGCACGAATCGCCACCACCAGCCGGTCGGCCCGTTCGCGAGATAGCCGCCGGGTAGCGGGGTTGATTTTGGCGTCCCATAGCGCTTCGTCGGCGTAGATATTGCCCACCCCGGCCACGGCTCGCTGACCAAGCAAGATGGTCTTGAGATGTCGATCGCGGCGTTGCACGAAGCGGGCAAGGTGCGCTCCGGTGAAGGCGTCGTCCCACGGTTCGGGCCCGAGGGCATGCAACGTGGGAATATCTCGATAGTCGGCGGCATCGACGTGATGGATTCGGCCGAACCGGCGGATGTCGTGGAACGTAAACTGTCGTTCGTCGTCGAGTAGCCACCAAGCACGGAGATGGCTGTGGTCCAAGTCGACCCGCTCGCCGGGCTCCGACACCGCTAGCCGTCCGGTCATGCCGAGGTGGATCACCAATTCCTTGAGTAGGCCGTCGTCGTGGCGCAGCGAGAATACGAGGTACTTGCCTCGGCGTCGGATGGCCACGACTTGGCCGTCTACGGCTTCGAGGGCGGGGGTGAACTTGTCGGACCAATGTGACCCCGCATCGACGATTACCGCGTCGATGAGTTTCGGTTCGAGCTGTCGGCGGATCGTTTCGACCTCCGGAAGTTCAGGCATGTCGAAACTGTAGGCTCGGGAGTTCGTGGAAGACTTGCTGGCTCCAATTGTTGATGATGCGCTCGTGCAGGCCGATGAGCTTCGCCACCTCGACGCCGTGCGCGCCGAGCTGTGGGCGAGCGACCTCGCCGCTCTGGCGGCCGAGACCGGCGACGATGGCATAACCCGTCTCGTCGCCGCGATTCGCGAGGCTGGCAGTCCGGCGTCGGCGGCGGCTTTGTGGGCTCTTGATGCGGTCATCGATGGGGTCGACCTCGATGCCCCCTCATTTCAGCCGTCACCGGAGTGGGCCGACACTCTTGCGACCAGTCGTAGCGAGGGGGCTTGGTTGCTGAGCGAACGGCGTGGTCTGTCGGCGGCATTTCGCTTCGTTGACGCCTCCGATACCCGACACATCGTGGTGATCGACTTGGTGCCTGGCGAAGTCGAAACGCTGGGGGAAGTGACTGTCGGCCCCCACGATTTGCTGGATGTTCTCAGCGAGGAGGACGCCGGGATCGATCGTTCGACCGTCAACCCTTCGGGGTTGGCCGCACGGGTGGCTGATGCATTTCGGGCAACTATCGAACCGACCGCGTCCCTGGTCGCTGCTGGTCGCTTGCTCATGCTGCGGCTTTCGACCTTTGGTATCACCGGGCTAGTGCCGCCGGTCTGGAGCGACGGCGAGGTGCCGGCGCTGCCCGAGCGAGACCCCGAAGACGATGCTTACGCACTCGAAGTGTTGCATCGGGCGCTGGGTTCGATGGCTGTTGGGTCGACCTCCGAGTACGCCACAGCTGCCGCGGTGTTGCGCGACGCCGCGGCCATCGACGGTGAGGCTGCCCAATGGCTAGCGGCTTCGGTTGGCCCAGTCGACCTGCTCGATGACGACGAGTCGGTGGCTTTGTCCGCTCTTGCAGCAGTGGTCGCGCCGCAGCGACTCGAGCCTTTGAGCCCCCAAGCCCGCAACGCCGTTCTCGAACTGGAGTGGGCCGACTGGTTGGGCGTCGTGATCGGTTTGGTGCGTGCTGGCCCGGGAACCCCGGCTGACCCCGATCATCTTGTCGACTTGATCAATCGTTGCCCCGAAGTAACGTCCACTATTCCCAAGAAGGACCGCCCTCGGGTCGCTTGGGCGCTGGCGGTGTGTACCGAGCTTTGGTCGGCCACAGGGGTCGTGTCCAACGGTGCCCTCACCGACTTTGGGGTCGCCGCGCTGCCGTCAGCTCTCGACCTGGCGTGGCGCGCCCGCTAACCGCCGGCGACCTGTTCGGTCATCGAGAGCGCCAAGCCAGCGACTGGTCGTCAAGCGGGCGGCAGGGCAAACGCCGCGTCGAAGTACTCGGCGATATCCCGAAAATTCACAACCCCCAACGCTCGATTGGTTTCGTTGAGCAGCACCAAGTAGCGATGTCCGAGCTCGGCCATCAGATGGATGCCCTCGCTGATGGGCGTGTCGGGAGGAGCGGCGGCGATCGGGGTGGTCATCCAGTGACCAACCAGTTCGTCGGTCAGATCCTCGACCCGAAACGCCACCTTGGAGAAGACGTCGTGTTCGGTGAATTCGCCAATAACAGCACCTCGCTCGTCGACCACCGAAGCAAGGCCGGTGCCGGCATCGAGCATTGCGTTGATGGTTTGGCCGAGGGTGGTGCTGGTCTCGACCAAGACCGGAACGCGGTGGGGGAGACCGTTGAAATCAACGAACAAGAGGTTGTGCTCGGGTTCGAGATCGGGGCCAACATCGTCGGTGGATTTCAAGAATCGCGACGCCAGCCGAACCAGGTCGTATTGGGTGATGTTGCCGAGAACGTCGCCCCATTGGGTGACGACAGGAAGGTTTCGGAACTGGTTGGCGTTCATCACCCGCAACGCATCAATTGCCGTCTTGTTGTCGCTGATGACCTGTGGGTGGGCGGTCATGAAGTCGTCAACCTCGGCGTCCCAGCGATCGGGCGCGGCTACCAGTTTGGTTGTCACATCGTGTTCGGTGAGGATGCCCGAAATTTCTCGCCCCCTCATCACTACGGCACAACTTTGCTGTTGGGCCGCCATGGCTCGCACCGCGGCCCTGACTGGGGTGCCGGTGGCGACAGTCACCTGCGACGAGAGCAACATGTCGGTCAATTGGAGCGACTCAAAGTGGTGGACGATGTTCGACGACATAATGATCACCTCAGGTCGAAGGTAGCGCATCGACCGGTTTCGTGTCGCCCCCTCCGAGCAAGCCTGCAAGACTGAGGTATGGATTCCACCAGAGCCGCCGATATGGGCGAGCGCTTCAAACAGTTGCACGAGAGCGGCACGTTCGTGATGGCCAACGTCGCCGACGCCGGTACCGCCGCGGCGGTTGTCGATGCCGGGGCGCCGGCAATCGCAACAACGAGTTCGGCCCACGCCCGCACGATCTTGCGCGACGACGCGGCGGGCGATGTAACCATGGAAGAACACGCACAACACACCGAGGTGCTGGTGGCAAGCGCCGAGGTCCCGTGCAACGTCGATGCCGAAAACGGCTACGGACATCAGCCCGAAGACATGGCTGCTGCGGTGGTACGGTTTGCCGCTACTGGCGCGGCCGGCATGGGCATCGAGGATTGGTCGGGTGATTCTGAAATCGGCCTCTACGACCGGGCGTTGGCCGTTGCTCGTATCGAAGCCGCGGCCGAGGCCGCGAACGGGCTGGACCGGCCGTTTCTCATCACAGGACGTACCGAAATCCTGCTTTACGACCTTGATGGGGGAATGGCCGAAACCCTGGCCCGCCTTCAAGCGATGGCCGAGGTCGGGGCCCACTGTCTCTATGCGCCGGGTACTTGGGAACTGGACTCGATCAAAACGGTGGTCGACGAGGCCGGCGGTCCGGTCAACGTCTTGGTCCCTATCGGTCGATCCGGCTTGGCGATTCCGGTCGATGATTTGGCCGAGGCCGGCGTGCGCAGGGTAAGCGTGGGTGGCTCGCTATACGGCGCGCAGGTGAAATATGCCGCGGCTTTGATAGCCGACAGTCTCGCTTAGCCCGCTGCCTACTACCCACGACCCCCTAGCCAAGCCAAAACGCGAGAAGAGGGGACCCCGGTCCGAATAGACCAAGATCCCCCCTTCTTCGAGCTTTGTCAGCCTCGGGCGAAGCCCTTGCCTACCGCTTCTAGGACCTTGTCCTTGAGCGGAATGCAGGCAACGATTACCGCGCCGTTGACGACGACACCCATCCAGTCCGAGCGCATGCCTCCGGTAAAGCGTTCGACGACGCTGATGTCAAGCAGCCAAATCATGCCGATCGAAATAGCGACGTCGAGATGGCCGCCGAGTACGGGGATCGAGCGGATCGCGCCGAGCCCCAAAGTGTCGATCACAGTGTCAAGCACACTAGAGACGGCTCCAAGAGCCATCGCCAAGACAATGAGCGATGCAACGATGTACATGGTTTTCTCCCTCTGGCCTGCATAGGCAGGCGGATGTTTTGTTTTTCGCGCTGAGCCCCCTGCCCAGCGTGAATCAGCACTAAGACTCCCGAGTGTCGGCATCGTTACATTTTCATTGGCGCAAGGTGCGCCTATCAAAATGTGTCCGACAACGCACCGATCGAATCGTCCGCTACCGTGCGCGTGACCTGAACGAAGAGGAATCCTCATGTTTTTGAAACGTCGGCGGGGTTACGTGGCGTCCGGGTTGGTGCTGGCACTGACCGTTTCCGGTTGCGGTTCTGACGACCCAAAGACGACCTCACCCGAAAACAATGTGGCGGTTCAGCCGAGCATGAGCCTTGCCCAACAAGCCACGTCGACCACCATCGAAGCCCCGGTCACGACCGTGACGCTTCTACCCGCAAATCAAGGAGGCCCGATTGTGGGAACCGGCGAGATCGACCCCGGACTTCAGCCATTCATCGAAACGGCGGCCGTCGACTTGGCCGAACGCTTATCGATGTTGGTCACCGACATCGTTGTCGAGTCGGCGGTGTTGACGGTGTGGGCCGATACGAGCCTGGGCTGCCCAGACCCGAAACTGATGTACGCCCAAGTCCTAACCGACGGAGCAGCCATTGCTCTCAACGCCGGTGGCACAACCTACTGGTATCACTCCGGTGGTACGCAGGGACCGTTCTTGTGTGAAAGTCCACTGCGTACCACCGTTGAATGATTGCGACTAGCCAGCTACCTCCACGAGGGTGAAGCCGATCGGGCCGGTTGCGTCGTTGTGCGACACCGCTCCCAGATAGTCGGCGCCCGGCGCGAGGCCGGCCCAGCTCAGATCAACAGATGCGGTCGCCCCCACCGTTGCCGCGGCGGGTGCCGCGTCGATCGTGAGGCTGCCGCCGCCGGTTGACGGAACCGTCCAAGTCGACAGGTCATAGGTCGAGTCGGGCCCAACTGTTGCCCAGCCCTGGATGTAAACGCTCCAGACCCCTGCCGCTGGCAACGGAATGTCTATGAGCTCGTCGGTCCCGCCGGCCGTGCTCGCGCCGTAGAACGCCCCCGACGGGTCGAAGACAAACACGTCGAGGTCGGCGTTGGCCTCGGTTGATCCCGGTGGCAACGCCAACCGGAAGTAGCTAGCTCCGGTCAGGTCGAAGGTGTGCAGGTTGGAGAAACCATCAGCGGGGCTGAAGTTCTGATCCGGGTCCTGCACCACGGTGTCGGTGGTGATTGCCGCGGCAACCAAACCGTTGGCCGCGGCCGAGTAAACACCGGTGTAGCCGAAGGTGACGGGAATGCTGGCGGTCCCAGCAGCCCCGGAGCCGGTGATGGCCGAAGGTGCATCAAACAACGACGCACGAACAGCGATGGGGCTGAACACCTTGTAGCCGCCGCCCTTCCAGGTCAGCGAACCGAACTCCCAGGCGCCGATCGTGGCCGTGCCATCGTTGGTGATGGTGACTTCGAAAGTAGCGCTTTCGCCAGGAGCTAGAACCAACTGAGCTGGGCTGACCGAGACGGTAAAGCCTGGAGGGGCTTTGACCTTGGCTTTGTAGGTGTGCGGAGCGTCAGCGACGCTGGTGACGGTACGAACAACGGTTTGGGAACCAGCCAGTTCGCCGATGCCGATCGACGGCACGTTGAGGTCGCTGCCGTCGCTCGGAACACCGATTGAGTCGAGGAATCCACAGAAACCGGCCGAGACCACACCAGCATCAGTACCGCAAAGGAACCCGACGTACTCGAAGAAGCCGGCGTCGTAAACCAGTCCGGGTTCAAACATCGAACCCTTCTTGTTGACTCGGCCCGGGTCGAGATGACCGGCGCCCATCGAGAATGGGGTGGCCTGGCTGACCCGGTCGTTGTCGACGACGTCTTGATCAGACGTGGTCATCATGGCCGATTTGGCCATTGCCGGTGACCAGTCGGGGTGGACTTGGTCGAGCAACGCGAACGCGCCGGCAACATGAGGACTCGACATCGAAGTACCGGCAATAGCCATGAACATCTCGCCGGGCACCGATCCCGCATCGACGGCGGGGGAGCCGGCGGCGAGGATCTGCACCCCGGGAGCGGTGATGTCGGGTTTGATCAGATCAGAGCTCGACGGGTTCTCGCCCCGTGACGAGAAGATCGCCATTGACGGTGCGGCTTCCCAGTCCTCGGTTTCGCCGGTTTCGATGGTGGCCGTCGGCGCCGTAGCGGTTGCGAGGTAGTCGAGAACTGCGAGGCCTTCGGTGAGGTCGACGTGAACGGCCGGCACCCAGTGGGTGTCGGTGAACAGGTTGTCGTCATCGCTGTTGTTGTAAAGGATCATTCCGGCGCCGCCGGCCAGCGAAACTGCGTAACCCTTGGCGGCGCGCCCGATGGCTCCTCGTCGACAAACAACGATCGACCCGGCCACGACAGCAGGATCAAGCGTGCCAGGCAAACACAAATCGCCACCGGCGGTGGCGGCGTCGACAAGTGGTAGCTCGTCTTCGATCCCGAGGGTGACCGATGCGCCTTCGAGCTCTTCGCCGTTGCCGAGCTTTATCTCGGCGCTGAAGAACCGTTCCTGTGTGCTGGCGCCCACCGAGGTCACCCAAGGGGTGTCGGCGGGGCCGCCGATGGTGGCGGCTCCCGGACCGCTGTTGCCAGCCGAGGTGGCCACGTGCACGCCGGCGTCGGCGGCGAACAAGAACGCGATGGCATCACTGCTGCCGATGTTTGCGCCGCCACCAACGCTGTAGTTGATGACATCGACGCCGTCAGCCACGGCTTGGTCGATGGCGCTGACGAGGTCGGAGGTGAATCCGCCGAGTTCGCCGAGTCCCTTGTAGGCAATGATTCGAGCATCAGGAGCGATACCGCTGATCTCACCGAGTTCTTCGCCGTACATCGAGGCTTCGACGTCGGCATTGCCGGCCGCGGTCGAAGCGGTGTGGGTGCCATGACCGTTGTCGTCTCGGGCCGAGTCGAACTCGCCGGGGAACGCACCGATGAGAGCTCGGTAGGTGCCAAGCATCTGACGGGCGCCAATGAGCTTGTTGTTGCATGTGAAGGCAACGTCGCGCGGGTCTTGGGCGGTGTTACCGAAGTTGCAAAGTGGGTTCTCCGGGGTGTCCTCGAGCACAAGACCAAGGTCGGAGTAGCCAGTGTCGGCGAAACTCGGGTGCTCTGGCCAGATCCCGGTGTCGATCACGCCAACGATGACGTCGGTGCCAGTGACGCCGGAGGCGTAAGCGCCTTTCTTCCCGGTGAGTCCGAGGAACTTGCCGCTCGAATCGGTCTCAATTTGGTGGAGTTCGTCGGCCATGACCAAGGCCACACCGTCCTGGGACGCAACCGAAACGGCTTCGTCGTGAGTCAGGGTGGCGGCAAACCCGTTCACCGCGTTGGTGAAACTTTGGATTTTGTCGGTGCGGTTTGCGCCAGCCGCTACGAGGAGATCGCCGTGCGACTTGCTCATCGCGTCGGCCATCGATTCGGCTTGAGCCGAGGCGAGGTTGTCGGCGCCAACAGTGCTGACCAGAGGGTCTCCCTTGAGCACGACGATGTAGCTGCCGGTATCGCTGACCGGCACATCCTTCGTGTCGTCGGGCTGGACGACCTGAACCTCTCCCGCCGCGGCCGGGCTGATCGCCAAGCCAGATATTGCCGCAGCCAGCGCGACAAGAATATGAAGAATCTTGCGATTCACTCTCTACCTCCACGTTGAGGGGACGTCACGCTCCGCACGATGGCCCCCAGTTGATTTCACCGACCGTAGATGCTTGGCCATTGGCCAACCAAGTGAGACCACACAGAGTGAGAATCCGCCAACAACGCAGCTTTGGCGGTCACGCTCAGGACTGGATTCGCAGCGGGACGGGGGCAGATGACGAACAGGGCCGACAAGTTGGCGAGGTGGTCAATCGAAGCGCTGTTTGCCAACCGTTACGACGAGTGGGCCGCAACCCTTGATGACTACGTCGTGCTCGATGATCGTCGGCTGAGTTCGGCGCAGGTTTTCGTCGGCAAACGAACCGTCATCGAGGAGTTTGGGAGAGGCGCCTACGGGGCACTCGGGCCCCGGCGAGAATCGCGGGTCGATACGGTTACGTGTCGCGGCGAAAATCTGGTTCTGTTGCGAGGCACAAACACCGTGGCCGATTCGATTGTCTACGGCTGGATGAGTATCGATCGTGTCACGCCATCCGGGCTCGTTGACCTGATCATCTTGTTCGATTCCGACGCTCACGACGAGGCCATCACCCAACTCAACGACCTCTAGTCAACCCTCCCCATCGGTGTCGGTCGGTTTGGCTACGGTCAGCGATGTGTCTGGACAGCTTGAATTCGAACCGAACTTTGCTCGCGAAGTTGTCGACGTATCGGTCGCTGATGAGATGAGTGAGTCGTTCCTGGCGTACTCCTTGTCGGTTATTACCTCGCGCGCCATTCCCGATGTGCGTGACGGTCTCAAACCGGTCCAACGCCGAATCTTGTGGTCGATGCTGCAGATGGGTGTGCGACCGGCAACGCCGTATCGCAAATCGGCTCGCATCGTTGGCGACACCATGGGTCGCTATCACCCTCACGGCGATGCCGCTATTTACGACACCCTCACCCGTATGGGCCAGGACTTCTCGCGCATGGTCCCGTTCATCGATCCGCAGGGAAATTTTGGGTCGCTTGACGATCCTCCGGCCGCCGCTCGATACACCGAGTGCCGTCTGGCCGAGCCGGCGATGGACATGGTCCGCGAACTCGACGAAGACACCGTCGACTTCCGGCCAACTTACGACGGCGAGGGCGACGAACCAGCAGTGCTGCCCGCCGCGTTGCCCAACATCTTGGTCAACGGCACCACCGGTATTGCCGTGGGCATGGCTACCAACATGGCGCCTCACAATCTCCGGGAGGTCGCGGCGGCGATCGAACTGGTGATGACCAAACGCCGACCCAAGCCAACAATCGAAGAGCTGATGGAAGTGCTACAGGGTCCCGACTTTCCGTCCGGCGGCATCGTGGTGGACGACGGCCTGGCCGATGCATATCAAACCGGCCGCGGGACTTTCCGTATCCGGGCCAAGGCCCACGTCGAACAAGTCAGTCGCAACGTGCAGGCGATCGTTGTGACCGAATTGCCATATCTCGTTGGTCCCGAGCGGGTCATTGCCAAGGTCCAGGACCTTGTCAACAACGGCAAGATCATCGGGATAAGCGACGTTGTCGATTACTCCGATCACAGCACCGAAGACAACCAGGTCCGAATCCAGATCGACGTCAAACCGGCGGTCAACCCTCAGGCCGTGCTCCAGGAGCTGTATCGGCTTTCGCCGCTCGAGGAATCGTTCGGAATCAACAACGTGGTGTTGGTCAACGGCGTTCCCACAACCCTCGGGCTCTACGACCTTTGTCGCCACTACATCGAGCACCGCCTCGAGGTTGTGGTCCGGCGCACGCAGTTCCGCCTGGATAAGGCCCGAGATCGCCTGCACATCCTCGAAGGCCTCCTTATTGCTCTTGATGCCATCGACGAGGTGGTGGCCATCGTTCGCTCATCGCAGGACGCGGCCGAGGCTCGCGAGCGGCTCATCGAACGGTTCTCGTTGACCGCGGTGCAAGCCGCTCACATCCTCGACATGGCGCTTCGCCGGCTTACCGCGTTGGCCAAACTCGAACTCGAAACCGAGGCGACTGAGCTTCGAGCCGACATTGCTGGTTACGAGAAGATCTTGGCGAGCGAAGATCGGCGGCGAACACTGGTGCTCAAAGAACTGGGTGCTCTCGTCGACAAACACGGCCAAGACCGACGGGCCGACATCGTGTTGGCCGACGACATACCGGTGTTCGAGGTGCCCAAAGAAGTCGAGGCGTCGACGGGGCCAGAGACCGACGAGCCGTGCGTCATAACCCTTTCCACGTCGGGCAACTTGGGCCGATCCGGCGCCGACTCCAAGAAAGGCGTTGTCGGCCGACACGATCTGATCCGCGCCAGTGTCGATACCTCGACCGGGTCGCCGATCGGCGTCATCACAACCGAAGGTCGCGGATTTGTTATCCGGGGAGGCGATGTCAGCGACGTTGGAGGGCGCACCCGTGGCGTTGCTGCCCGCCAGCTGTTGGGGCTCAACAAGGACGAAGAGGTCGTCGGGCTGGTCGCCGCGGGCGAGACCAACGTGGTGATTGTCACCTCGAACGGCGTCGCCAAACAACTCACCGCCGCAGAAGTGTTGGGCACCAAGTCAGGCCGGCCGGTAATCGGTCTCAAGGACGGTGATCGAGTCGTTGCCGCCGTTGGTGCCGAAGCCGGGCGCGACATGGTGCTGGTGGCTTCTGATGGTCAGGTTCTTCGTTTGGCCGTCGACACGATCTCGGTGCAAGGACGCGGGGCCGGTGGGGTCAGCGGCATGAAGCTGAAACCCGGCGCGTCGATTGTGGGTGCTGGCCTGGTCGCAGCGGTCGGATGCTTGTTGGTTATCACTTCGCAATCTGGCGCCAAGGCCACCCTGTACGACGAAATCGCCTCCAAGGGGCGGGGTGGCCAGGGGGTGCGGGTCGCTCGTTTGGCCGACAACGAAACGCTCACAATTGCCTGGTTCGATCATTCTCCGTTTGGCGGGCTGCTCGCTCAAATGGCCGACGACGAAGATCCCAAGAAGCTCGATCCCAATCCGGTTCCGATCGACATCGACGCAACCAAACGTGACCTGGTGGCGGTTCGTACCGAACGCCAAGTACTGGTTCTCGCTCCGGCTCGGTGGTGACGATCCGGTCTACTCGTCGACTTCCTGCGCTAGCTGAATTCGGGGAGTACCCGTAGGACTTCGGCTTGTTCTGATGCCCCGAATCCGTAAAACAACGAACTCGAACCGGTAAGGCCGGCATCGAGAATTGCCATCTGAGAGTTGGCCCGCACCTGGAAGAACTCCCATGTCGCGAAGCTTTCGTCCCACAAGAAGGTGATCTCTTCGCCGAGGGCTGGGTCGGAGATGAATTCTTGGGCGTAGGAATAGTTGTCTTGGGTCCCAAGCCCGATCACCTGGATCTTGTCGACATTGTCTCGGGCGAACTGCCCGACCGCCGAACGTTCTCGGCGACAAGTTGGTCAATGGGGGGCCCAGAACCACAACAGCACCGGGCGGTCGCCATCGACCGCGGCACTTAGGCTCGAAGCGGCGCCGGTGCGGACATCGAGAACCTCGGTCAGACGAACGTCGGAGTTTGCCACCAGAGATTGGTCAGGCGTCGCCGCGGCTGAGTCGGTGGCAGTAGCTGTCGACGTTGCGCCGCCGCACGCCGAAGCAACAAGACCAACGGCCATCGTCACGGCAACAAGCGCGCGCCTTCGGTAGTGGACCAACCTCATCGCCCTCGAAACCCGGTCCACCGATCTGATATTCCGGGCATCGGCAAAGCTCAAGAAATGGGGCGACCGGCGACGCGCGCAGTAGGTTTCGTCGGGCCGAGTCAAGATTGCCCCGGAGGCAAAATGCAACCGACCTATTCCGCTGAGGCCGAAGAATTTCGATCCGATGTTCAGGAGTTCCTTGCCGCCAACTTGCCGCAGGGGTGGAAAGGGGTTGGTGCGCTCGACGCCGATGACGTCAAGCCCTTCATGGACGCGTGGCGCCAGAAGCTGGCCGCCAACAGCTATCTAGCGGCATCGTGGCCCAAGGAGTACGGGGGCGGTGGGCTGTCCGAACTCGAACAGGTCGTCGTGGCCGAAGAGTTTCAAAAGGCCGGTGCTCCTACCGGAGGAAGCAACGACGCCTTCAGCATCCAAATGGTGGGCAACACGATCCTGCACTGGGGTAGCGACGAGCAAAAGGCTCACTTCCTTCCCCGCATCATCTCCGGCGAGGACGTCTGGTGCCAGGGCTACAGCGAGCCCGACGCCGGCTCCGACCTTGCCGGCTTGGGTTGCCGGGCCGTTCTTGACGGCGACGAGTGGGTGATCAATGGCCAAAAGATCTGGACCTCGGCGGGCCAACACGCCAACTGGATTTTTGTCCTGTGCCGAACCGACACTGATGCGCCCAAGCACCGCGGGATCAGCTTTTTGCTGTGCCCGGTGGACCAGCCCGGGGTCGAGGTCAGACCGATCCAAATGTTGTCGGGAGACTACGACTTCAACGAGACCTTCTTCACCGACGCCCGCACCAACAAATCCAATGTCGTTGGCGAGGTCAACGCTGGTTGGGCTGTTGCGATGAGTCTCTTGGGGTTCGAACGAGGCGAAGCGGCCGCCACGCAACCAATCATGTTCAAAGCCGAGTGGGACAAGCTGGCTACTCTCGCGAAAGAGACCGGCGCCACCAGCGACCCGGTGCTGCGGGACCGGCTCGCTCAGATGTATATCGAGGTCGAGATCATGCGCTACGCCGGTATGGGGACTCTTACCCGATTCCTGGCTGGCCACCAGCCGGGACCGGCAGAATCGGCGTTCAAGCTTTACTGGAGCGAGTACCACAAACGGGTCACCGAACTGGCACTTGACGTACTCGGGCCGGCGGCGATGACATCGGGATCGACGGCCAAGTCGTCGTTTCACGCTGATCTGGCCGGGTCCCCCAACTCGCCCGGGTCGTGGATCGGTGCGTTCTACAACGCCCGTGCCGGGACGATCTACGCCGGCACCAGCCAGGTGCAACGAAACATTCTTGGTGAAATGGTGCTCGGCTTGCCCAAGGAACCGAAACCAGCATGAGCGAGCCGACCAGTCAGCAGCCCGCTACACCGCGACCAATGGTGCCAATGCACGGGCTGACCGAAGCCGTGCACATTGGCGAAAACGATGTTCCGTGGGTCGACCTCGACGGCGGCAGCAAGCTGCAACTGTTGCAGGTCGATCTCAACCAGGGGCTGTGGGTGGTCCGCAACCAATTCGAGCCGGGTTACGTCGTGTCCAAGCACTACCACACCGGTCCGGTATTCGCGGTTACCAGAAGCGGCGCATGGTGCTATTCGGAGTACCCGCAATACATGAACGTGGCTGGTTCGTACCTATATGAACCGGCCCATTCGGTTCACACTCTTACTGTTCCGGCCGACAACACCGAACCAACCGATGTGTGGTTTGCAATTCATGGCGCCAACGTCAACATTGACAGCGAAGGCCAGGTCACCGGTGTGGTGGATGCCCAAACAATTTTGGCCGCTTACCGGTGGAGATGCGAAGCCGTGGGTGCTGATTCGTCCGGTGTTTTGGTGATCGGCGAGCCGGGCTGAGCGCTTGTTGAGCGGTTAGTCGCAGTGTCACCGCCGTGTCATTGCGGCAAGTTATGGTGGCGATCCAATGAGTCCCGCCCCCAAGAAACCCGCCGCTGAAAAGGTGTCGGCAAACGGCAACTACGACGCCGACGCGATTCAGACCCTCGAAGGGCTCGAGGCGGTCCGCAAACGTCCCGGCATGTACATCGGCGGAACCGGCTCCGACGGGCTTATGCATCTTGTTTGGGAACTCATCGACAATGCCGTCGACGAGGCCTCGGCCGGCTTTGCCAACAAGGTCGAAGTTACGTTGCACCGAGACCGGTCGATCGAGGTCAGCGACAACGGGCGGGGCATCCCGATCGACCTTCACGCCAAGCTGAAGGTCTCGGCCCTCGAGGTCGTGTTCACCGAGCTTCATGCCGGTGGCAAGTTCGGTGGTGGTGCCTATTCGTCGTCAGGCGGCTTGCACGGGGTCGGAGCCTCGGTGGTCAACGCCCTGGCGTGCAAACTTGTGGCCGAAGTAGATCGCGACGGCGCAACTCACGTGCTTGGCTTCAACGAACGCCGAGCCGGGCAGTTCGCCGGCACCAACGGCGCCGGTACCGGCCGTTTCAAGCCCGGTCACAATCTGCAAAAGTCCAAACGCATCTCCAAGAACAAGACCGGAACCCGCGTTCGTTTCTGGCCCGACTTCGACATCTTCGATCCCGAGGCGGTCGTCGACGCCGAAGAGATCTGTCGCCGTGTCACTCGCAGCTGTTTCTTGGTGCCTGGTATGAAGGTCAGGGTCATCGATAAGCGGTCGGGCGTGGCTGCCGGCGACTCGGTGCGCCTCATCGAACCGTTCGAGTTCGTGAGCCGCGGCGGGCTCGCCGACCTTGTCGATCACTTGTCGGTCGGGGCGCCGGTCAACCAGATAATCCATTGCACGGGCATCGATACCTTCCACGAGAAGGTCCCGGTCGACGGCAAGATGACCGATGTGGAACGCGAGTGCACCGTCGATGTCGCGCTTCGTTGGGTTGCTGGTTACGACACCAACGTCACGTCGTTCGTGAACACCATCCCGACCAGCCAGGGCGGAACCCATCAGGCCGGCTTCGACAAGGCCCTCACCAGGGTTGTCAACAACGTGTTGCTCAAGGACAACCGCAAGTTGTCCAAGCTGCGCAAACAAGACAAACACAAAGCGGTCAAGGACGACGTTCAAGAAGGTCTTGTGGCGGCGATCAAGGTGACATTTCCCGAACCCCAGTTTCGAGGTCAGACCAAACAAGAACTTGGCACGCCTTCTATCGAAGGCATTGTCAGCCGCATTGTTTACGAACAGCTCAAAGAATGGTTCGAACCCCAGGGCGGCCCTCGCAGCCATGTCAAAGCCATTGCCGACAAGCTGGCTACCGCTATTCAAAATCGGGTGGCGTCCAAACAGGTTCTCGAGAACAAACGGAAAGCGGCCCGACTCGGCTCGACCGGTATGCCAGAGAAGCTGGCCGACTGTCGGGTGCATGGCGAGGGTTCGGAGCTGATTTTGGTCGAAGGTGATTCGGCGGCTGGCCCCGCCAAGAGGGGGCGGGACTCCGAAACAATGGCCATCTTGCCGTTGCGCGGCAAGGTGGTGAACGCCGCGAAAGCCAGCCAGAAACAGGTCCTCGACAACGCCGAGGCACAGGCGCTTTTCACTAGCGTCGGTGCGGGGGCCGGACGAGATTTCAACCTCGCCGATGCTCGCTACGGACGAATCGTCATTTTGTGTGACGCCGACGTCGACGGCAGTCACATCCGCTGTTTGCTACTTACACTGATCCACCTCTATATGCGTCCGATGCTTGCGGCCGGCAATGTTTACGCTGCACAGCCGCCGCTGTACACAACAAAGGTCGGCGACTCTACCTACCGGGTTTACAGCGACGAAGAGCGAGAATCGGTTACCGACGAGCTGTGTAAGGGCAACCGCAAACGCGAAAACATCAAGTGGCAGCGGTTCAAGGGCCTGGGCGAAATGAACGTCGACGAGTTGCGGCATTGCGCTCTCAACCCCGAGACCAGAACGCTTCGCCGCCTTACGATGCAAGACGGTGCTCAAGCAAAGAACGCCGCGAAGATGTTCGACGTCTTGATGGGCAGCGACGTGGCGGTCCGCCGAGATTTCCTGGTCAAGAACTCGGCGCTCGTCGACCTCGCCACCCTCGACGTCTAGCTCCGCCAGCGGTTAGCGGCGAGCGAACGACTGAGACAGTGTTGTCGATTCGAACCCGCCGGGAGAGGTGCCGGTAGTGGCGTACATGTAGAGCGCGGTCTGAAATATCGCTCCGAGAGCGGTCATCACCACAACGCTGAGGGCAATCCACGCAACGGCGATGACGATGCCCACAACGGCCAGCGCGGCAGAACCCGAAGCCACCAACAACCCGCCCAGCACAACGGCCGGGATCACGAGAAGGAAACCCACGAGTCCGAACCCGACGCGGGCGGCGAGATTTTCGCCCCAGGTCGAACGCAGCAGGCCGGCCGAGGTTTTGAAACCGTCGATCGGTCCCTTGTTGTCGATCACGATCGCCGGGATGGTCAGGAAGGCAGCAACCTCCCACGCCATGTTGATTCCGCCGAGCAACATCTGACCAAGAAAGCCTGCCCGTTCGCGCAAGGCCCGGATGATCATGCCCACGGTGGTGGTCAGCAGCGCCCACGGGACGAGGCCGGCGATACGGCCGAACGCGGTGCTGATTGCGCTGCGAACCGTTGGGTCGCCGCCGCTCATACGTTCGTGGGCACCGGCGACCAGCGCGCCAGTAAAGAACACGCTGACCACACCGAGGGCGAGGGCCGCGAGAAGCAAAAAGAAGCCTCCGACCGCGCTGATGGTCGTGGACTCGCCAGTTGCGGTTTGGGTGGTCTCCAAGGTGAGTAACGCTGGCGTTACGAGCACCGCGGCCACAAGGATCGAGGTCAGAAACGACAGCACGGGTATCCACAACAGCTCTCGGTCCTGTTGCAACACCCCCCACGATGTTCGGGCGAGGGCGAAGGTGTTCTTAATGCGTCCCATGAGTGAACCTGTCTGTTCTGGTTGGGCTGGCTCGGTTGAGCCAGGGCGGTTGGCTTTAGAGCGAGTAGTCGATCACGGCGCGAATGTTCTCGCCGGCATGCAACGCACGGTACCCCTCGTTGATCTCGTCGAGCGAGTAGCGAGCGGTAATCAGTTCGTCAAGACGCAGTTTGCCTTGGTCGTACATGCGCAGAAGTCGGGGGATATCAGATCGGGGGTTGCAGTATCCATAAATCGAACCGCGGATCTGCTTGCCGCTCATTGCCAGATCGACCGTCGATACCGAGATCTCGATTTGTTCGATGTTGGACAGCGATGTGAGCACAAGATTGCCGCCCTTGCCCACCAGCCCCATGGCCGGCAAGAACATGTCACCGGTGGCGTCGCCCACGGTGAGGATGACCGAGTTTGCGCCGCGACCCCAGCTGAGTTCGTCGAGCAATGGTTTGGCTTCTTCCATCGATGCCACCGCATGGGTGGCGCCCATGGTTTGGGCGAATTCTCGTTTCATCTCGACCGGGTCGACGGCGATGAGATTGGCAGCACCGGCCATAGCCGCGCCTTGTATGGCGTTGACCCCGATCCCGCCGGTGCCGACCACGACGACGGTGTCGCCCGCACTCACCTCGGCAACGTTTACCGCCGAGCCCCAGCCCGTCGCGACTCCACAGCTGCACAAACACACCGCCTCGAGCGGATACCAGTCGCCTACCTTGACCAAGGAGTTCTCGCTCACGTTGGCGTATTCGGAGAACGTTCCGATTCCGCTCATCGCCCTCACGCCTCCGTGCGGTCCATGGAACTTTTCGGTTCCGGCCATTATCTCGGCGCCGTTGTCGCAGAGATAGGTCATCCCGCTGGCACACGATTGGCATACTCCACACGCCGGAACAAATGAGGCTGCGACGTGGTCACCTACCGCCAGGTGTTGGACGCGATCGCCGACCGAGACAACAACGCCAGCGCCTTCGTGGCCGCACACCATTGGGACAACACCATGCCCGAAATCGCCGTTGCGAATGTGCTCGTCTGAGTGGCACAGGCCGGCGAAGGACATCTTGACCAGTACCTCGTTGGGTCCGGGCTCGCCGATCTCGAATTCGTCGACCACCCAAGGTCCGTCGATTTCGTATACGGCCGCTGCTCGAGTTTTCATACCCGGAAACTAGGGCAGCACGCGAGCGGCTGTCACACCGGTGGGGTAGAACTACAACCATGGAGTTCGAGGCGCCCGCTCAACCAACCCCGCCACCGCGGTTGTCACCGTCGGGAGCAGGGACATTCGAGCAGTGCCCTCGGCGTTGGCGGTTTCGTTACGTCGAACGTCTTCCGGATCCGCCAGGCGAAGCTGCACTGGCCGGCAGTTTCGCTCATCGAGTCCTCGAACTGCTGATGCAGCGCGAGCCAGCCGATCGCACCGTCGACACTGCGAAGGCCCTCGCTCGCCAAGAGTGGCCCGAAGTCGAGGGCGACGACGACTTCATTGCCCTCGGCTACGACGATGCCGAGTCCAAGAGATTTCGTTGGAAGTCGTGGCAAGCCATCGAAGGGCTGTGGGCTCTCGAAGATCCCAAATCGGTCGAGGTGCGCGCCACCGAACAAGATGTCGAGGCGACGCTCGGCGGAGTGCCGTTTCGGGGCATCGTCGACCGCCTCGACGAAGAAGGCGATGGCTTGGTAGTCACCGACTACAAGTCGGGTAAGGCCCCCTCGCCTCGGTACCGGCGTGCTCGGCTCGATCAGGTCTTGCTCTACGCCGCGGCCGTCACCGAATCGGCGGGCGAGATGCCGGTACGAGCCCGGCTGCTTTACCTCGGCCAACGTCCCGTCGGCATCGACGTCAACCAAGCCGAGATCGACGAAGTAGTGGGCAAGCTGGCCGCAACGTGGACCGACTTAACCACGGCTTGCAGCAAAGACGAGTTCGAACCTCGTACCGGCCCGCTGTGCGGATGGTGCCCATATGTCGATAAGTGCGCCGAGGGCACCCGAGAGGTTGCCAAACGCACCGCCCGTTCGGCCGCCACGGCGGCGGCCCACGAGCAAGCGACAGCAGCCGCTAGTCAATACGCCGACGCCGCTAGCTAGCAGTCGGGTGTTTGCGGGCTCTTTCCCCGGCGCCGCCACAGATAGCGCAATACAACCAGCGCAAGGAAGACCCCAATCGCGGCTGTCAGACCGGTGTTGACCAATAACGCGTCCGATGGTGGATCGGCTCTTTCGGGGGTTACCGCGGGGCTCGGGGGCCGATCATCCATAAGGGGAGGAGTGTTGTTGGCCGGTGATTCGTCGGGCGCTTTGTTGGGGAGGAGGGCTTCGACGGGAGCGGCGTCGGTATCGCGGGGTTTTGGCCGGGGTCGTTTGGCTTGCGGGTCATATGCCATTGCTGAACTCCGGAAGGATCGTGTCAAATAGCTGGTCGAACTCCGTTGCCGCTTCTTGGGTACCGGGCCGGTTACCTAGGGCGTGGATTGGTAATGACGATGCCGAGGCTTCCGGAATGGCTGCTCTCAGGTGAATGGGTGGCAACACGATGTCGCCGTGATCGGTGCGGAGTTGGCTGTCCCAGTATCGCGCATCGCGGGTCCGGCCGAGTCGGTTGACGGCGACGCCAGCCACCGACAATGGAGTGCTGCGTCGAGTCGCGATGCGTTCGATCGTGCGGAGGATCTGACTCACGCCGTCCGAAGACCAGGCCCCTGGTTCGGTGACGACCAATGCTCGGTCGGCCGCGAACAGTCCGTTGACGGTGAGGAGACCGAGCGACGGTGGGCAGTCGACGATTACGAGATCGTGGCTCACGCCGGTAAGGGCGACCGCGAGGCGGTCGTTTGCTCCGATTGGATCGGTGAGTAGTTGTGGTTCGCGCATGGCGAGGGCCGGTGTAGCGGCCACGACCGATGGTGGTCGGCCGCCGTTCTCGGGCCATCCGCTTGCTATGCGAAGACCGGCGATCGAACCGGGGGATTCCTCGGCGAGTGCGTGGTCGACGCTGAACGGCGGATCCCAGACTCCTAAACCGGTGGTCGCATTACCTTGGGGATCGAGATCAACGACGAGACAATCGATGCGGCGCGACCATGCGGTGGCGGCCAGTCCGAGCGCGACCGTGGTTTTGCCTACCCCGCCCTTTTGATTCACGATTGCGATGACTGGCACGGCCGCCACGGTAGCGGCCACACATCATGGTTCGCTTGGCGAGTCAGGTGAGGATCCCTCCACCCACCTTCGTTTGCTGCAGTTCGAAGCCCGAATCGAGCCGAAGGCGGTGCGCTCGTGCGGGTCTTGTTGCCCGCCGCGTTAGGCCGCTAAAGCGCGAGTCGCCACCTTGAGGATTTCGTCGAGGGCGTCGATCAGCTCCGTGTTTGACCCGAACAGTTCGTCGGTCGCGGCGCACGCCCATGGCTTACACAATCCGTCCGACGAGAGGCCCGATTTCAGCCAAGCGGTGGCAATCTGGCGGATGGCGCTATCAACTGCCGGGTCGGCGGCGACGACGGTGGCAACAGCCATCGCTTCGATTTCGGCTCCGGTGAGCTCAATAAGGGGTCCCTGCACCAGACGGCACCGGTACCGAAGGGCGGCGGCGGCAATCTGCGTGTGGTTCACCGAGTGAGTCCGTCCCCTGAGCTGTCATAGATATACACAGTGCCTGTGGAAAACAGCTGAATCTGTGGACACAGTAGTCAGATTCGCGCGGGCTGTAGGGGACCGTGCTGGTCAGGTGACGTCGATAGCGGCAATCAGCCCTTGGGAGAATGCCTGGGACAACAACTATTCGGGCACGGGGATTGTCTGGGACCCAACGACCCGAGCGCTACCGGGGTTCGTCCGAGTGTGTGTTCCTCGACGAGGTCGGCCAACATTTCGACGAACCGGCTGTGGGGCCCGGTGCCGGGCGATACGGCTCGTTCAACATTGATTCCGATCTCCGCCGCGGTACGAGCTGCTTGGACGTCGAGGTCGAACAACACCTCCATATGGTCGCTCACGAACCCAATGGGCACGATCACTGCTTCTTGTTCACCGCGGTTGCGAAGTCGGGCGAGCTCATCGTTGATGTCGGGCTCGAGCCAAGGCACCGACGGCGGACCAGAGCGACTCTGCCACACCAAGGTCCACGGTCGGTCCGAGGGGCCCACGCCTTCGACGATCAGTCGGGCGGCTTCGCGCAGCTGAGTTTCGTAGTCGGAGGTTTGGGCCTGTGCGGTGGGGATTGAGTGGGCCGTGAAAACGAGCGGCGTGCTTGGGGTCGGGGCGGTGAGTTGGCCGAGGGCCGCGATCGTCGACTCCGTGAACGGCCCGATGAACCCCGGATGATTGAAATACGGTCGGACTTTCGTAATCATCGGAGCGTTGCTACCCACGGCCTCACGGGCAGCTTCGATGTCGTCTAAGTACTGGCGGCACCCCGAGTAGGAGCTATAGGCCGACGTAACGATGGCCACCGCGTGGCGAACACCGTCCTTGGCCATTTCGGCCACGGTTTCGTCGAGCAATGGTGTCCAGTTTCGGTTGCCCCAATAGACCGGTAATGAACGTCCGCGGTCTTGGAGCTCGGCTCGCAGGCTGTCTCGAATCTGACGGCACTGACTATTGAGTGGGCTAACGCCACCAACAGAGTCGTATTGGGCCGCAACTGTGGCTAGCCGTTCGGCGGGAATGTTGCGTCCGCCGGTGACTCGCTCGAGGAACGCCATGACGTCATCCGGTCGCTCTGGACCCCCGAAGCTCACCAGCACGACGGCGTCGATCGGAGGAGTGGTTGAGCGCTCGGGCATATCGCGGAGCGTAGCGCTTGGCCCAACAACCAAGTCGGCCCCTTTCCACGAGACGATTTGGTCGATAGCCTCCCACGGTTGACGGGTGGAGGGTCGTTCGGCACGCTGTCGCGTGTGAGCCCCTGGCCCGCTCAGGTCTTGTCATGTCTTTTCGTTTCTGCTCCGTCGCCCCCGAACCGTCGTGGGACCCTCGCATCGACAGATCGTCGCGACCAGGCTCGGCGGCGTTCGTGTTGATGTTGGTGGCCTTGATGCTGAGTGCCACGTGGTGGTCACTGGGAGCCGCCGCCGAGTCGGCATCAGATTTGCGCGGCGATATTCCTTCTGGTGACTCGATCCGTCACGACCTCGCCCAAATCGCTGATGAGCGAGCCACGGTTCTTGCCGATTTGACCTCCGCAGAGGCGCAGCTTGCTGCAGTGTTGCAACAGCGCGAAAAACTTGCCGAAGATCAGCGTCGTCAAGTGGCCGAGATCGACGCCGCGCTCACAAATTTGCAACGTCTCGCGGTGCAGGCGTTCATCACTGGTGGGGAGTCTGGCCAACTGGAGTTGTTGGCCAGCGTTGGGGGCGCCAACGACTTTGCGTGGCGGCAACATTTGGTGAAAGCCCACGCCGGCTCGTCGAGCCAAGCCATCGACCGACTCCGATTGTTGCGGGCCAAGGCCAGCGACGAGGTTCTGGCCACGATCGAAGCCGCGAACGAGCTCCGAGTTCAAATAATGGCGATCGATGACGATCTCGCGGCGATCGAACAGCGAGCGGTCGAGGCCAACGAGGTGCTGCCTCTTGCCGAAGCTTGGGATCGTGCCGAGATCGCGATCAAGGAGGGCGCTTACGGCATGGCGCCTGCCGACAAGTGGGAAAAGCTGCGGTTCTGCGAGTCGACTCACAACTACGAAGCGATTAGTCCGTCGGGGCTCTACCGCGGCGCCTATCAGTTCGACTTTGCGACCTGGCGCACGGTCGGCGGCCACGGCGACCCGGCCCTGGCTCCACCCGCGGAACAAGACGCCAGAGCGCGTGAACTCTACGCCAGGCGGGGCGATCAGCCCTGGCCGGTTTGTGGTCGCTTCCTTAAGTAGCGCGTCGGGGGTTCGATCAGCCGCCGAGCAATCGCCGAGCGGCCCGGCCGATGCGACCTGGCTCCGGCGGGGTCCAGCCGTCAGGCACGAGGTGCGGCGCTTTCTGCGATAGCACGGCAAGAACATCGTCGGCGGAGGGGTTCACGAGCGCTTGGTCGCCGATCACGATCGTGGGCACGGTCTCGTTGCCGTTGGCGTGGGATCGAACCGTGGCTGCATAACTGGGGTCGTCCCAGATGTTGTGCTTGTCGAGTTTCACGTCGGCCTTGGACAGGGCTCGGTCGAGCATCATGCAGAACCCGCAACCGGGTCGCCAGTAAAAGTCGATGGCGTCGATTTGGTTGCGGTCTGACATTTCTTGTCTCCTTGGGCGCGATTGTGTTCGCTTGGGGGCTGAAACCCGTGAGCGGGTGGGAAACTTCCCGCCGTGTCGCAGGCCCTGGCTATCGTCGTAGGTCATGACGATACGTGAACACGCGGGCGTACGAGTGCAAAATCTCGTGCGCTCCTTCGGCCCTCTGACCGCGGTCGACGGCATAAACCTTGTTGTCGAGCCCGGCGAGATCTACGGTTTTCTGGGCCCCAATGGTGCGGGCAAGTCCACCGTTGTCCGAATGCTCTGCACGCTGCTGGCGCCAACAAGTGGTTCGGCCAGTGTCGCTGGTCTCGACGTTGTCGAGTCGCCTGACGAAGTGCGTTTGGCAATAGGTGTGGCGCTTCAAGAAGCAGGCCTTGACCAAAACATGACGGGCCGCGAAATCCTTCTTACCCAGGGTCGATTGTTCGGACTAACCCGCGCCGAGATCGAACGACGGATTCAGGAGCTGTCGCCCATCATCGATATGGACGCCATCGACCGCCTGGTCGGAACTTACTCGGGGGGCATGGCCCGCCGACTCGACCTTGCCGCCGCGCTTATGCACAACCCCAGGGTTTTGTTCCTGGATGAACCGACGACCGGTCTCGATCCTGCCGGCCGCCAAAGGGTTTGGGAGGAGGTGCGCCGCCTCAACGAGGAAGTAGGGCTAACTCTCTTCCTCACCACCCAATATCTCGAGGAGGCCGACGAACTTGCTGACCGTGTCGGCATCATCGACCACGGCACCATTGTGGCCGAGGGGACGCCCGCCGAACTCAAGCGGTCGATCGGAACCGACGTGGTAACCGCGGTGGTCGATGGCGCCACCGCCGCTGCTCAAGCCGCTCTCACTGGCATCGATGGGCTGGGACCGGTCGACGTATTTGGCGACGAGGTTCGGGTGAGCACCGAAAACGGCGGTCGTGCCCTTAGTCCCATTGCCTTGGCTTTGGCGGGGGCAGGAGTAGAGGTCCGTGAGTTGTCGCTACGCACACCAACCCTCGACGACGTATTTCTCGATGTGACCGGACACCGACTCGAAGGAGGCGCGGCATGACCGCTGATACTGATGCAATAACCATGTGCGCACCGATTGTTGCTCGCAAGGCGGGCTTCGTCCAAGACGTCGTATCCATTGCCCGAAGATCCATTCGTCAGTTGCCCCGCGATCTGCCAACGGTGGTGCCGGCGCTGATGATCCCATTGTTCTTCTTGATGGTGAACATTGGTTCTCTTCAAGACGTTGCGGCGTTCACCGACATCGAGATCAGCTACAAGGCGTTTCAACTCCCGGTGAGCATCGTGTTTGCCGTGACCGGCGTTTCGCGTGCTCCGGCCCTCGTGCTCGATATCCAGAACGGATATTTCGATCGGCTTATGACCACGCCGGTGTCTCGTCGGGCCCTCCTCCTTGGCCACATGCTTGCCGATTTCGTGTTGGTGGTGATGTTGGCTGTTCCGGTGATCGTTTTGGGTTTCGCGATCGGGGTTCGCTTCCCGACCGGTCCGCTTGGCGTGTTGATGTTCGTCACGATCGGAGCGTGCTGGGGAGTTGCTTATACCGGTATCCCTTACGCGATTGCCCTCAAGACGGGGAACCCCGGAGCCGTCAACTCGTCGTTCTTGTTGTTCTTTCCGTTCGCGTTCTTGACCACCGCCTACTTGCCACTCGACTCGATGACCGGCTGGTTGGCCGAGGTGGCGCGGTTCAATCCGGTCACTTATCTCTTGGCTGGCCTGAGGTCGCTGTTCGTGGGATGGCAATGGCGCGAGCTGGCAAAGTCATTCTTGGCGATTCTCGGGCTCGCGGTTGTGAGCCAAACCCTGTCGTTCAGAGCGCTTCGGGGTCGGGTCAGCCTCAACTAGCGGTAACTCGTTGGCTCGCGCCGGTCTCGGTTTGGTCCAGATCGAGCGGCTCGGCGAACGCTCTAACCCACGCTTGGTAGCCGAGGTCGTTGGGGTGGAACCGATCCTTGGCCAGACCTTTGAACGGCGATGACAGGTGGGGGGTCAGGTCGGCCACCCGATGGCCGTGAGCATCCGCTCCCTGACGTATCGCCCGGTTGACCACGACCGCTGAGGGACTGAGCCGGGGCGACGGCAACGTGGCGATAATTGAGCCCGTGGGTGCGGCCGCGGCGAGGTCGATCATCTTGCGAGCCAGTGCCGGCGCGTGAGGATTGCGCATCAAGTCGTTGGCCCCGACACAAATGGTCACAATCGCGGCTCGCTCCTCGAGATGATCGAGCAGGGGGAGTTGTTCGTCGATGACGTGCGTAACGCCCGCGCCGCTGCGACTCAGGTTGACGACCGCGTGCGGGCGGTTCTCGGCGCTGAGAGCATCGGCGATTCGGTGTACCCACCCGTGATGCAAACCGGTGGCGCCGATGGCCTGGGCGGTGGAGTCTCCGAGCACCACCCAACGGGGATGATCGGTGTCGAGAGCGTCGGCGGTCAGCCGATGCCATTCGCGCTCGATCGGGTCGACGCTGGCCGAAACGTCTCGAACGTGGCGGTTGACACGACCCATGGTCTTGGCCAGCGGACCGGCCCGCCATGGCGGGCGCGCTGCCAGCTCGCGTGTCAGCCGGTGGCGGTGCGGCATGGGCCTGGTTCGCTCGTAGTCTGCGCCACGTGATCCTCATCGACGTTGTGGACGTCTGCATGAGTCGGCCGGACCGACCACTCTTCACCGACGTGTCGGTAACGGTAGCGACTGGTGACCGGCTGGGGGTGGTCGGTATCAACGGAACCGGCAAGTCGACCTTGCTGTCGCTCATTGCCGGTACCCGAGACGCCGAGTCCGGCACGGTTCGGCGCGGCCGAGATGTCACCATTGCCGCTGTCGATCAAGTGTCGACCTTGCCCGACGGCAGCGTGCGCGAAGCAGTGGGTGGCGGGTGGCGCGGCGAGTCGGCGATTCATCGACTGGGCCTCGGCCCCGACATTGACCGGTCGGTGCGGGAGCTGTCCGGTGGCCAAGAAAAGCGGGTCTCGTTGGCCAAGGCTCTGGTTGCCGACGCCGACCTGTTGATTCTGGACGAACCCACCAACCATCTCGACGTCGACGCCATCGAATGGCTCGAGCATGAGTTGGCGGCGTTTCGTGGGGGACTGGTGATTGTCACCCACGACCGGCATGTTCTCGACGGGGTGGCAACACGGGTTCTCGAACTTGACCGAGGGGTCTCCTACGTCCACGACGGCGGCTACGACGGTTATCTCCAAGGCCGCGCTGCTCGCGAAGAACGGGCCGCGGCTCACGAATCGACTCGGCAAAACTTGGCCCGCCGTGAGTTGGCTTGGCTTCGCCGCGGCGCCAAAGCCAGGACCCGCAAGAGCCGGTCGCGCATCGAACGTGCCAACGAGTTGATAGATGGCAAGCCCGACGGTCCGGAACGTTCCGGCGATCTTGACCTTGCAAGTTTGCACAAGGGCACGCCTCGATTGGGCGATCAAGTCGTCGAGTTGCACGACGTCACCATCGGTTTCGATGGGCTGCCTCCATTGGTGACCGGACTCGACCTGTTGCTCGATCGGCGCGAACGGATCGGCATCGTGGGCCCCAACGGGTCGGGAAAGTCGACGTTGCTCGATGTGATCGCCGGGCGCCGCGAGCCGCAGGCCGGCGTGCGTAAGGTCGGCCCCACGGTCGATATTGGACTACACGACCAGCAGGGGCGAACCCTCGACCCAAAGATGCGGGTCCGCCAAGCAATTGCCGGTGATGGCGCCGAACCCGACTGGTGGGACGTGGCCCTGCTCGAACGTTTCTGGTTCGACAGCGATGTCCAGCGCTCACCGATCGAGCTCTTGTCGGGCGGCGAACGACGGCGGTTGCAACTGGTTCTGACTCTGTCGGCGAAACCCAACGTGTTGTTGCTCGACGAGCCCACCAACGACCTGGATCTCGACACGCTCAGAGCCCTCGAGGACTTTCTCGACGAGTGGCCGGGGGCGGTTGTCGTGATCAGCCACGATCGTACGTTTCTCGACCGCACGGTCGACGACGTGCTGGTTATCCACAACGGGCGTGCTCAGCGCTGGCCCGGTGGCTACGCCGGTTGGCTCCAAGACCGGGTATCGGGCACCAACGTCCGCAACCTTGGGGTCAAGAGTGGCAACGACCCGCGCCCCGGCGCACCGAAGCAACCCGCGGCTGTTGTCACCACGACCACTCGCTCTCGCAGCACCGTGCGTCACGAACTGAAACAAACCGAAAAGGCGCTGGCCAAGCTCGAGAAATCGATCGCCGCGCTCCACGAAGCGTTGCTGGCCGCCAGCGACGACCACGAGATCCTCGCTCGATCGGGTGCTGAGTTGGCGGCCCGGGAGGCCGAATTGGCGAGTCACGAAGAGCGTTGGCTCGAATTGTCGAGCGAGCTCGAAGAAATCGACAGTCGCTGATCAAGGCCAGCTGGGTAGCCTTGTTGCCATGACCGATACGGCTGAGCAGACCAGTACCGACCGGGCCGAAGAAATCCTCATCGTGAGCGACGCGGCGCGCGAGACAGTGTTCGAGATCCGATCCAAGGAAGACGATGCCGAAGCACTCGGCCTGCGGGTCGAGGTGACTGGCGCGTTAGGGGTCGACTACACCTACGACCTTTCGCTCGAGCCGATTGCCGAAGCCGCCGAGGACGATCACATCCATGAGGTGAGCGGCTTGAGCGTGATCATCCCGGCTAACAGCGTCGACGCCATGCGGGGCTCGACCCTCGACCTGCCTTCGGTCGCTGGTCAGGGCGGGTTGGTTATTCGTAACCCGAACCGGCCGAACCCACTCGGAGACATGGGCCAGCTCGAACTCACCGGAGACGCCGCCAACAAGATCACTGTTTTGTTGGCCGAGCGCATCAACCCGGCGCTGGCCTCCCACGGCGGGTACGCCGATCTGGTCGGCGTCGAAGGCCAGACCGCTTACGTCACTATGGGCGGCGGTTGCCAGGGATGCTCGATGAGCGCCGCAACCCTCCAAGAGGGCATTCAAAAAGCGATCCTCGAAGCCGTGCCCGAGGTAACCGAAGTAGTTGACGCCACCGATCACCAACAAGGCGAAAACCCGTACTACAGCTGAATGCTGGCTTTAGTCGAGCAGTTTCGAGACGCTGCCGGCGATGCCCTCGGCATCTAGCCCGAAGCGGGCGTGGATCACGTCGGGGTGATCGTGGGGGATGTACTCGACCGGCACGCCGAGGACCCGGACCCGGCAGTTGGCGTCGCGGTCGCCCAACGCGTCGCGCACCGCCGCACCGGCACCGCCGATGCGGAGCCCGTCTTCGACGGTGACAACGATGTCGTGCTCGGCAATGTCGTCGATCATGGCCGGGTCGAGCGGCACCACAACGCGCGGGTCGTAAACAGTGGCGTCTACCCCTTGCGACGCGAGTAGGTCGGCGGCGGCCATCGTTGCGGGGAGCATCTGACCGAATCCGAGAAGTGCTACGCGCTTGGAACCATCGCGAACTTTGCGTGCTTGCAGACCCCGTCCGACGTCCTCGTGGTCAACGTGAGGGGTTTTGCCCCGCGACCAGCGAATCGCCACTGGGCCATCGGTGAGGCCCATGGCGTCCTCCATCATCTGCTGGAGTTCCTGGTAGCTCGATGGGGCAAAAACTGTCATGCCCGGCACCTTGGTCAGCAGGACCAGATCGAGAACTCCGTGATGAGACGCTCCGTCGGGACCGGTGACGCCGGCCCGGTCTAGACAGAAGATGACCGGTTGACCGTGCAAACCGACGTCGAGGTTTACCTGATCGATGGCGCGGGTGAGAAACGTCGAGTAGACCGCGATCAAGGGTCGTAGCCCACCCATAGCCATGCCGGCGGCCGCGGTGACAGCATGTTGCTCGGCGATGCCAACATCGATGCAACGGTCGGGGAACCGTTCTCGAAACGGCAGCAGCCCGGTTGAGTCGGGCATCGCTGCGGTTATTGCCACCAACTCGGGGTATTGGTCGCCGAGCTTGACCAGGGTTTCGGAGAACGCCGCGGTGTAGGACCCTTCTTTCATGGAGCCGGTGTCGTGCATGTACTTGATGTGGTCTTGCTCGGCGGGGCCGTAGCCGCGACCTTTTTGAGTCAAAACGTGGACCACGACGGGGCCCTCGAACTCGGCCGCGTTTTCCAACGCTTCTTCGACCGACGCCACGTCGTGGCCATCGAAGGGTCCCATGTAACGCACTCCGAGGTCTTCGAAGAACGCCGACGGCTCCCACATCTCTCGCACTGCGGCCTTCGACATCTTGAGGCCGCGGGTGATCTGTTCGCCGACCCAAGGGATGCGCTCGGCGATCTCCTCGATCTTGGCCTGGCGCCGCATGTAGGTGGGGTTGTTGCGGATCTTGACCAGGCTCTCGGAGAGGCGCGAGACGGTGGGGGCGTACGAGCGGCCGTTGTCGTTGAGGACAATCACGACGTCGCGGCCGCTGTGCCCGAGATTGTTGAGACCTTCGAACGCCATACCACCGGTCATCGCTCCATCGCCGATCACAGCCACTACCCGGCGCCGTTCGTCGTTGGCTTTGAACGCGGTGGCGAGTCCGTGGGCGTAGCTCAACACTGTTGATGCGTGACTGTTCTCGATCCAGTCGTGTTCGGATTCTTCCCGGCTGGGATAACCCGACAGTCCACCGCCTTCGCGTAGATCGCGGAACTGTGCGGCTCGGCCGGTGACGATCTTGTGCACATAAGCCTGGTGACCGGTGTCCCACAGGATTACGTCGTGGGGTGATCGAAAAACTCGATGCAGGGCAATCGTGAGTTCGACCGCACCCAAGTTCGAGCCGAGGTGCCCGCCGTGTTCGTTGACCGAGTCGATGACAAGGTGGCGAATCTGTTCGGCCAAGTCTTCGAGTTCGGCGTAGCTTCGGCCGCGCAGGTCGTCAGGTCCGGAGAGGGCGTCGATCAACATCGCTTCGAAGGTTACCCGTAGGACCAGGCAGAATCCGGGTCAGTGCCGGTGCAACCTTGAGGGCGACACCAAGAGCGAGCAAACCACCCGCTGCGTCAATCCAGAAATGGTTGGCTGTGACGATGATCGCAAACAAGGTGATCATCGGGTACAACACGATCGCGACCCGCGACCAACGGCGGGCCAGAACCGGAAACAGCGCGATTGCGCACCACGTCGACCAGGCAATGTGAAGGCTCGGCATCGCCGCGTACTGATTCGAGATTGTCTCCATCGTCCCCGATTCGAACGACCAAAGACCGCCGGGACTGACCAACGTGTCGAGGTAGGCATGGCCGCTCTGGCACGCGCCGTATTGCGACACGCAGTTGCTCAGCAGCCTCGGCGGCATCAGAGGGAAGAAGGCAAATCCGATGAGCGCCAGCGTCGTCGCCGCGCACAACGTGGCGCGCATGTAGGCGTAGCGGGCCGGAAATCTCCGGAACAGCAGCACCATCACACCGATGGTCACAAAGAAGTGAAACGACCCGTAGAAGACGTTCCAGAAGATGATGAACCGGTCCCAGTCGATGAACCTGGCTTGGATCCATTCTTCGTGGTACAGCCCGAGCGCCTTTTCGAGATTGATGACGTGTACCGCGTTGGCGTAGGCCGACTGCGCCGCCGAATCGCCCAGCGCCGATCCGAACTGGTTACGCACCGCCGAGTAAACCGTATAGAACCCGAGAGTGAGCAGGATCTCGACCCACCATCGAAGCGCCGGTTCGGGTTGCGCGGTGGTGGGGGTGCGCGGGGGATCTGGCACCGGCTGGGCAGGCATCTGTCGGATCGTACCGGGGTTGACGATAGGGTCGGCCTCGCTCTTGCGGTGTGAATCGACACCGTCACCTGATGGAACTCTCCAGGAGGTGACGCGATGCGTCTTCACCAAACAAACACCAACCGCCCACCCTCGTCTCGTCTGGCCGCGGCCCTAGCTGCCGCGACGCTTGTGGTGTCGGGGTGCTCGGCCGCTTCGGCCGACCCAGAGCAAAATAGCGGTTCGCTCGAACCGGGCCCGACGGTCGACGACCGCGAGCCCGACACGTTCATAACCGAGGGAGGGTCGAGCGCGCTGCTTTCCGACGGGGTGCTTGTCCAAGCCCCCGTTGCTGAGACCCCGGTTGATACTCAAGCCCCTGCCGATAACGCCCCGACCGATAACGACACTGCCGATAACGCCCCGACCGATATAGAGGCCGCGGTGCTGGCGACGCTGAGCGTCGAGTCCGGATTTGCAACCCAGACGCTGTTTGTCGACGTTGGCTATGGCACTCTCGAGGCTGTCATCACCACCGAATGGAGCCCCGACGGCGGCCAGCGCTGGCTCACGGTCGAGACGGCCGCCCCCGAAATGCCTGACGATTGGGCCGCCGCTTTCGAGCAAGGGGCGATCGATGCCCTCCCCAAGGTGTGGCCAGGTGACATTTCGTTCGGCCCCGACGGTGTCGACGACATCCGCCGCGAACTGCTCGGCGATCTCGAGACCGTTTTGACCTCAGACGAGGTCGAGGTTGGTTTTGCGGGCGACAAAGTGGCCTACGCCTTCATCGAGGTGCCGTTTGAAGGCACCCTCAGTTGGTACCGCTGGGATTTCGGGACCGGCAAGGCGCCGTCACCACAAACCAGCTGAGTCGCCGGAACAGCGCGGGCGGCTCGGCGATGTACCATTGCGGTTCCCCAGATCCGGAGGCCCTGTGCTCGACCACGAACTGATCAACCGCACCTTGTCAGCCGCCATGCGTACCGGTGGCGACTTCGCCGAAGTGTTTGTCGAAGACAAACGCTCGTCGTCGGCGGTGTTCGATGACGGCCGGGTCGAAGAACTAACCAGCGGCCGCGATCGGGGCGCCGGTATCAGGGTTGTTGTGGGCGAAACGACCGGTTTCGCCCACACCGCCGACCTGACCGAAGCTGGTCTTGCCGCGGCAGCTGGCGCCGCCGCGGCTGCCGCTCGTGGCGGTGGTGGCGGCACCAATGTCGTGCCGGTGTCGGCGATTAACGTGGCGCGTAGCGCGCCCGCTCGGATCACTCCCGAAGAGGTCGCCAAGGCCACCAAGGTCGGTCTACTGACGCTGGCCAACGAGGCCGCCCGCACCGAAGGGTCGAGTATCTCGCAGGTCTCGGCTCGTTACGGCGACAGCCGTCGTCGCATTCTTGTGGCCAACTCCGAAGGTTTGTTGGCCGAAGACGATCAGGTGCGCACGTTGTTCTCGGTTTCTTGTGTTGCCACCGGCGACACGGGGTTGCAAACCGGGCGCGAGAGCGCCGGCCGCACCGTCGGTTTCGAGTTGTTCGACGAAACCGATGTCGAAGAGATGGGCCGGCGAGCCGCTCGCCGAGCAATCACCAAGCTGTCCGCTCGTCCCGCTCCCTCGGGTGCGGTGCCGGTAGTGGTCGGGCCGGGCGGCGGTGGCGTGCTATTTCACGAGGCTTGCGGGCACGGCCTCGAAGCCGATCTTGTTGGCAAATCCGCTTCGGTGTTTGCTGGCCGCGTCGGTGAGCAGGTCGCGAGCCCTCTTGTCACTCTCATAGACGACGGCACCATGGCTGGCGAGTGGGGTCATTTCGCGATCGACGACGAGGGTCGCCCAGCCGGTCGCAACGTCTTGATCCAAGATGGTGTGCTCACCGACTACATGTGGGACGGACTTCGGGCCCGCAAACAAGGCCGGGCGAGTTCGGGCAACGGTCGCCGCCAGAGCTATCAGCATCTGCCCATGGTGCGCATGACCAACACCTATATCACCGCCGGCCCCGACGACCCTGCCGACATCATTGCCGGCACCGACTCCGGCGTCTATGTCGCCGAGCTTGGTGGAGGCCAAGTCAACACGGCAACCGGCGATTTTGTGTTCGGTATGACCGAGGCTTACCTGATCGAAGACGGCCAGATCACCGAACCGATTCGCGAAGGAAACCTCATCGGCAACGGACCAGAGGTACTGACCCGCATCGATGCGCTCGGCAACGACTTTGCCATGGGCTCACCGGGCACCTGCGGCAAGGACGGCCAGGGCGTGCCGGTGGGCGACGGGACCCCGACGCTACGGGTCACAAGCCTCACGGTTGGCGGCACCGCAGCCTGACATGTCTGAACTTCTTGATATTGCCACCCAGGTTGCCGGTTGGGCCCGTGACGGCGAACAGGTCGAAGCCTTTGTTGTTCACGAGCGAGAAACCGAAGTTCGGGCCTATGGCGCCGAGATCGAGTCGCTTACCAGCGCCGAGTCCCGCGGGATCGGCGTTCGGGTCGTTGCTGGCGGCAAGCAGGGATATGCCTACGCCGGGACCCTCGATAAAGATGCGCTCGGCGAGACGCTGCGCGAGGCCCGAGATAACGCCGGGTTCGCCGAACCCGACGAATTCAACGGCGTAGCACAAGCCGACGGGGTTGCTCCTGCCGATCTTGCTTTGTTCAGCCCAGAGATGGAAGCTTTTTCGACCGACGAGAAGATCGCACTGGCGATCGAACTCGAGCGGGCCACCCTGGCCGCCGACCCTCGCATCAGTGGCATCGAGTCGGCGGAGTACATCGACACCCTCTACGAGTCGGCCGTTGCCACGTCTACCGGCATTGCCTCCAGCACTCGCGAGACTGGCTGTTACGTGTCGGCTTATGCCCTGGCCGAAGCCGACGGCGAGACCCAAACCGGGTTCGGATTCTCGATTGCCCGCAACCCACATCAACTCGACGTATTGGTAGCGGCTGCTGATGCTGCGGAGCGAGCCACCCGGTTGCTTGGGGCATCCAAGCCGGCTTCGGAGCGACTAACCGTTGTGCTCGATCCGTGGGTCACCGCTCAACTGCTCGGAATTGTTGGCCATACCCTCACCGGGGAGGCAGTGCTCAAGGGTCGCTCGTTGTTCGCCGAGCGCATGGGAGACAAAGTGGCCGCTTCTTCGATCACTCTCGTCGACGACCCCACCAACCCGGCGGCATTCACCGCGTCAATGGTCGATGGCGAAGGACTGGCAACCAGATCCACGCCACTCGTCACCAACGGCGTGCTGACCGGATTTCTTCACAACTCGTACTCAGGTCGTCGGTCGGGCACCGCGTCCACCGGATCGGCGGTGCGCGGGGGGTTCAAAAGTGCGCCGTCGGTAGGGGCGCAGTCGCTGTCGCTCATGCCTGGCAACGTCAGCCAAGCCGATCTGATCTCCGGGATCGACAACGGTTTCCTGGTTCAGGGCGTGGCCGGCCTTCATTCCGGTGTGAATCCGATCTCCGGCGATTTCTCCACCGGCGCCGAGGGACTGCGCATACGCGGCGGCGAGTTGGCCGAACCAATCCGCGAGGTCACGATCGCGTCCACTTTGCAGCGACTCCTAAAAGACATCGTGGCGGTCGGCAGCGACATCGAGTGGTTGCCCATGAGCGCGGCGGGGGTAACACTCGTGGTCGACGACGTCACGATGTCGGGGGCCTAACCGCGTGGCCCAGCGGCAGCAACAATCCATTGCGCTGGCTCGTTCGATCGTGGCCGATGCCCAGCGCGGAGAGTCGGTCGAGGTCTGTGCCGGTAGCGCGGTGCGCACCGAGGTGCGGGTCCACGGCGGCGCCGTCGAGTCTCTGACGGTTGCCGAAAGCATGGGCGTAGGCGTCCGTGTCATCCGTAACGGCCGCGAGGGGGTCGCCCATGCCGGCAGTTTCGACCCCGATGTCGTGCGGTCGCTTCTGGCCGAGGCGCGCGACAATGCTTCCTTTGCTCAACCTGATGATCGTGTGGGTTTCGCCGCCCCGGATGGCGTCGATCCGGTCGACATAGATCCTTGGGACGACCGCGTCGGACAAACCAGTGTCGACGACAAAGTCGACATGGCACTCGCTCTTGAGGCCGCAACCCGGGCCGCGGACCCGCGAGTACGCGGGGTCCGGGCCTCGATCTATGCCGATACTCGGGCCGAGAGCGCCATCGTCAACTCGCTCGGAATCGACCGTTGGGACCGCGGCTCGTCGGTGTCGATGTCCACGAGCGCTCTGCTCGACGACGTCGGCGGAGGAACCCGCACCGGTTCGGCCGTTGATGCCGCAGTGGCACCGGAGGAGATCGACACTGCGGCGCTGGCAGCGCGTGCCGTCGAGCGAGGGGTGCAGCTACTCGGCGCGCGCCGGCCCCTGTCTGGTCGGCCGCTGGTTGTGCTCGAACCGCGGTTTGCCGCCACGGTGCTTGGCATAGTTGCTTCGATGTTGTCGGGCGAACGGGTGGTCAAAGGCCGTACTCCTTTTGGTGATCGGTTGGGTTCACCGGTGGCAGCTCCGACGCTGACGATGTTTGACGAGCCGACCGACCCGCGCTCACTTGGTGCGTCGGCGATCGACGGCGAGGGGCTCGCTTGTCGGCGGGTGCCACTCGTCTCGGCCGGGGTGCTCGACGGTTTTTTACACGACAGCCGCAGCGCCCGCGGTTTGGGAGTTGTTTCGACGGGGTCAGCGTTGCGGTCGGTTCGAGGGACGCCCAGCCCTGGTTTTCGCTCATTGAATGTCGCCCCCGGCGAAGGGTCGCTCGAGTCTCTCATTGGCGGCATCGACGACGGCCTCTTGGTTTGCTCGCTTCAGGGACTCCACAGTGGCGTTAATGCCGTCAGCGGTGATCTATCGGTTGGGGTCGAAGGGGTGAGGATCCGAAACGGCGAACTGGCCGATCCGATCCGGGAAGCCACGTTGGCCGGAGCGATACCGAGGATGCTGCTCGACATCGTCAGCGTTGGTGCCGACCTCGAGCGCCAGCCGAGCGGCGCTTTCGTGCCATCGGTCGTGCTCGACGGATTGGCGCTCGGTGGCGACGATGACTGAGCCGTCAGCGTAGTATCAGCGCCCGTATGCCGATCCTTCACGCCATTGTTCTGGGCATTGTGCAAGGCATTTCGGAGTTTCTGCCGATCTCCTCCAGCGCCCATCTCGAGCTCACCCGATGGCTTTTCGGGTGGGACGAACTCACCGACGAACTCGAGACATCGTTCGATGTCGCCGTGCACCTCGGCACCCTGGTCGGAGCGATTGCTTACCTTCGTCGAGACGTGTGGAAGTACCTCACCAAAGGGTTGGCGCCGCTCGGCGGCAAGCCGCTCGATACCGATGGGCGGATCGCGTGGTTCTTGGTGGCGTCGGTGCTGCCGGCCGGCGTCACCGGCGTTTTGCTCAAAGACCAGATTGCCAAGCTCGACAGCATCGCCATGATCGCGGTGATGCTCATCATCTTTGGCCTCGTCTTGTTGGCGGCCGATCGCCTTGCGCAACGACGTTCGCTGGACGAATTCAATCTCAGGGACGCGCTGGCCATGGGCGTCGGACAGGCGCTGGCTCTTCAGCCAGGTGTCAGCCGTTCGGGGGCCACGCTCACGGTCTGTCGAGGGCTCGGTTTTGAGCGTGATGCTGCCGCCCGTCTTGTGTTCTTGATGAGCCTGCCGGTGATCGCCGGTGCTGGGGTGTTCTCGCTTCTCGACGCGTCGATCCCTTCCGATTTCTGGCCGGCCTTTATTTGGGGAATGGTGGCTTCGGCGCTGACCGGTTTTGCGGCGGTATGGGGCACGCTGCGCATCATCCGGACACGAACCTTCCAGCCCTTCGTCGCGTACCGTGTAGTGGCCGGCGTCTCGGTGTTGTTGATCCTTGCCACCGGGTGGCGTTGAGCAGCGCTATCTGCGGTTAGCCCACTAGTGCGATCGCGACTCCACCCATCGACATCGACTTGATCACGTTTGGCGCTTCGGCCGCGGGGGTGGCAACCGTTATCTGACCATCGCCGACGTCGACAACCACGGCGGCGGGCACAACCAGGTAGGCATCGAGGGCGTCGAACAGGTCGACTCGGTTCCCCACGACATAGATGTCGGCATCGACATCAAGGGTTAGTCCGACATAGCCAGCCTCGAGGCGGGCGCCCAAGGCCGAAGGTGCGAATGCTACGAGACGCTGATCTCGCAGTATTTCCCCGGCCGCGACCGCAACGCTGACCCGCATCCCCGTTGGGTCTGACGATGCAGCGTCGGCTGGCACAGCGATTGTGGGCAAATCGGTCCAAGCAAAGTCGTCAGCGCCGATCGTGTCGCCGGCCGCAAGATCGTTTTGCATCACCAACACTTGTGCAGCGGTACCCCATTGGTCTCGGTTGGCTGCCGCGCTCGATTGGGCGCTACTGAGTCGAGACCCCAAAACGAGGCCGATAGCGACGACGGTTGTTAGGCGTCCGAGGCGGTAGCGCCGCCCGGACGAGCGAAGGCGCGATCTGAGGACAGAAACGTCGAAGGAATTGGCTGCTGGGCGCGAGAGCTCAGACATCGGAAATCTCCACAAAAGAGTTGGGTTCGGCGGGGAAGTCGAACGATCAGATTGCGGAGCGCGATGCGCTCGAGTTCAGCTGTCCGAAGACGCAGCTGTTGTCGAAGTCGATGTGGCCGTCGAGGACGACGAATTAGACGAGCCGTTGGAATCGGCCGACGAGTTGGTTGAGGTTGACGAGTCCGACTTGCTGTCGCCAGAAGTCGAGCCGGACGACTGAGACTCGGAGGTTGCGGTGGAGGACGGCTTGGAACTCGAGCCGTGATCGTTCTTGTAGAACCCGTCGCCTTTGAAGGCAATGCCTACCTTCGAGAAGACCTTCTTGACCTCGGCGCCACAGACCTTGTCCTCGCCGTCGTGGGTTTGCGGGCACACAGTGAGGCTGTCGTCTGAGAACGATTGCCAAAGCTCAAACATCTCGCCGGTGCGTTCGCAGCGGTAGTCATAGGTCGGCACGACGTGGAGGATACCGGCGGTCACCCGGCGCGGCACCGTACGATGTCGACGTGCTGTTGGTTGTGGGGATCGTCGTCGCCTATTTGGTGGGAACTTTTCCTACCGCGTTGATGATCGGACGACGGATCGGAACCGACCCGACCAAGCACGGGTCGCGCAACCCGGGGGCGTCGAACGTCTACCGGTTGAGCGGCAAGCGGGCTGGCATCATTGTTGGTGTCATCGACGCCCTCAAAGGGGCCGTACCGGTGTTGATCGCGTTGTTGGTGGCGGGTCGCCCCGAGGCTCACGCGGTGTGGGCCGCGGCCGTTGTTGGTCATGTCTGGCCGGTACAGCGCCGTCTGCGCGGTGGGAAAGGCGTGGCGACCGCGGGCGGCGGCGGACTCATGATCAACCCGCTGATAGCGGTTGCTTGCGCCGCACTGTTCTTTTTGGTCGTCAAGTTCGGGCGGGTAGCGGCGTTGGGTTCGCTATCGATCGCGTTGGCGTTCCCGGTGGTCAGCCTCGTCGCCGGCCGACCGATGTGGGAGGTCGCGGTGTCTGCGGGTATCGCGGCAATCTTGGTGGTTCGCCACCAATCAAATATTCGCAAGATGCTGCGACACTGAAGCTCACCTTTCGTTGGGCTGCGCCGACGGGCGAATAAAGGATGGCGAGTACGTGATGGTGAAGAGATGATGAGCGACAGTCGGCCAGGAGACAGTAGGTCAGAAGAGAAGGTGCGTACCGCGGTCATCCCCGCGGCCGGACTCGGAACCCGCTTTTTGCCGGCCACCAAAGCCCAACCCAAGGAAATGTTGACTGTGGTCGACCGGCCGTCGATTCAGTGGGTGGTCGAAGAAGCTGTTGCGGCCGGGATCGACGATGTGTTGATTATCACCAGTCCGGCCAAGAAGGCTCTCGAAGACCATTTTGATCGTATGCCCGAGCTCGAAGCGCTCCTTGAGGCCAAAGGCAAGGACGACCTTTTGCACAGCGTTCGGAGAATCTCCGATCTGGCGACGTTTCATTTCACCCGCCAAGGAGCGCCGCTCGGACTCGGTCACGCCGTTTTGATGGCGGCCCGCCACGTCGGCGATAGGCCTTTTGCGGTGCTGTTGCCTGACGAACTCATGCCCGACGGCGGCGCCACGTTGCGTCGCATGATCGAAGTGACCGAGCAGACCAACGAGTCGTGTGTTTCGCTCTTTGCGGTTGATGGTCCGGATATTTCCAACTACGGCTGCGCCGGTTTTGATCACCGCGATGGTGATCTTGTCAACATCGATCGCATTGTCGAGAAGCCGGCATTTGCCGATGCGCCCTCAAACCTGAAGGTCACAGGGCGGTACGTGTTCACCCCCGAAATTTTCGAACGACTCGAGCGCACCCCTCCCGGTAAGGGTGGCGAGATCCAGCTGACCGATGCCATGGCCATGTTGATTGGCAATCCGGGCCTCCGCGGTGTTGTGATCGACGAAGCCGGATACGACGCTGGCCAGAAACTTGATTGGTTGCGGGCCAACATCGAACTTTCCTTGGATGATCGCGAAGCGGGTGAGGCCGTGGCGACCATGCTTCGCGAGATCGTGGAGCGACGTTCGCTCGGGTGACCAACCGCGGCCTGGGTTGGGTCGTCCGGTTTGGAGTGGCATTCTGACGTCGTGATTTCTCTTGAAGACGCCCGCGAATTTGTACTCGACCGGATTTCGTCGTTGTCGGCGGTCGAGGTCCCGATTGCCGAGGCCGATGCAATGGTGCTGGCCGACGCGGTTGTCGCGACCGAGCAGGTGCCGCCATTTGCCAATACGGCCATGGACGGGTTTGCCGTGAGGTCGGCTGACACCACAGACGTTCCCGTTGTTTTGGACATGGTCGGAACTGTTGCGGCCGGTTCGACATTTGAGGGCACGCTCGAGGCCGGTCAGGCGATCCGGATCATGACCGGCGCGCCGATGCCGGCGGGGGCCGACGCAGTGGTGATGGTCGAGCGAACGGTTCTCGCCGCTGACGAACAAAGCGTCGAGATCGAGATCACCGTTCCGGTAGGCAATCACGTGCGCGGCGCGGGCGAAGACGTCCAACCCGGTGACGTCTTGTTTCCCGCCGCAACCTTGCTCACCCCCGGCCACCTTGGTGTGCTGGCCAGTGTTGGGGTCAGGGCTGTCGAGGTGATCCGGCGGCCCCGGGTCGGAGTAATTTCCACCGGAGACGAATTGGTTGACGACGACCGGCCTCTGATGCCGGGAGAGATCCGCGACTCCAACCGTCACACTCTTTTGGCGTTGGTGGCAGCCTCAGGCTGCGAAGCCGTCGATCTCGGCATCGCGGTCGACGACCCCGACCTCATCCGGCGAGCCTTCCTCGACGGGGCCGAGACGTGCGACGCCATCTTGTCATCGGGGGGCGTGTCGATGGGGGCGTTCGACTACGTCAAAGTGGTGCTCGACGAGATCGGCGACATGCGTTGGATGCAAGTGGCGATCAAGCCCGCCAAACCTTTTGCCTTTGGACTCATCGGTGATGTCCCCGTATTTGGGTTGCCCGGCAACCCGGTCTCATCGATGGTCTCGTTCGAATTGTTCGCCAGGCCATCGCTCGAGATCATGGCCGGCCAGCCCCGATCGCCGCTCCCGATCGTTGCGGCGATAGCCGACGATTCGCTGTCTCACAGCGCTGATGGCAAGACTCACTTCTTGCGGGTGATGGGTCGCGTCGAAGCCGATGGTCGATGGCATGTCTCGCGGGCGGGCGGTCAAGGGTCTCATCAACTCACCGCGATGGCCCGCGCCGATGCCCTTGCCGTATCTGCGGATGGCGCGGTCATCGAGCCGGGCGACGAGGTGGGCATCTTGGTCCTCGGGTAACGTGGAGGCTGTGACTTCACCACTTGTCGATGGCTTTGGCCGGGTTCACCGAGATCTGCGCATTTCGGTAACCGATAGATGCAACTTTCGTTGTACCTACTGCATGCCGCAGGAAGGCATGCAGTGGCAGCCCCGTGAGGACATCCTGACCTTTGAAGAGATCGAACGCCTCGCTTCGATCATGGTCGAGCGCTATGGCATCGACGGGATCCGACTTACCGGTGGCGAGCCTTTGGTGCGGGCCCATCTGCCGTTGCTGGTCGAGAAACTCGCGGCGTTGGATGTCGACGTGTCGATGACCACCAACGGCGTGTCACTACCGTTGTTGGCCGACGACCTTAAAGCCGCTGGGCTTCGGCGGGTGAATATTTCGCTCGACTCTTTGCAGCCCGATCGATTCCTCGAGTTGACCAGACGGGCTGAACTTGATCGTGTCCTCGTTGGCATCGACGCGGCTATTGCGGCCGGCTTCGATCCGGTCAAGATCAACGTCGTCGTAATGAAAGGGATCAACGACGACGAGGTCCTCGACTTTGCCGAGTTTGGACGCAACAAGGGTGTCGTGGTGCGTTTCATCGAGTTCATGCCCCTCGACGCCGACGAAATCTGGAACAAGAGTCTTGTGCTCACCCAGGCCGAAATCCTCGAGCAGTTGTCTGAGGAGTACGAACTCGAACCAGTCACGCGGACCTCTGCGCCGGCGACCCGTTGGCGTTACGCCGACGGCGGGGGAGAGATTGGCGTGGTCGCGACTGTGAGCGAGTCGTTTTGCACCACGTGTGATCGTGTGCGAATCACCGCCGATGGTCAGTTCCGTTCGTGCCTGTTTGCTACCGAAGAGACCGATGTGCGGGCGTTGCTGCGCGACGGTTCCTCCGACGACGTGGTTGCCGAAGCTCTCGAACGGACCGTGGCTTCCAAATGGGCTGGTCACCAGATCGACCAGGTCCAGTTCATTCGACCGCGACGTTCCATGTCAGAGATCGGCGGCTGACCGAGTCGTTCTAGACTCAGCGCCATGTCCGACTCCGGGTTCACTCATCTCGATCCTCAAGGCCGGGCGCGCATGGTCGATGTCACGCCCAAGGAGCCGAGCCACCGTCGAGCCACGGCGCGTGGGCGCGTTTCGATGACCTCGCAAACCGCTACCGCGGTCGCTCAAGGGGCGATGAAAAAGGGCGACGTCTTGGCGGTGGCGCGGGTTGCGGGTATCCAGGCCGCCAAACGAACTTCTGATTTGGTTCCTTTGTGCCACCCGCTGATGATCGGCGCGGTCACGGTGAATTTCGAAATAAACGAGGCGTCAATCGAGATCGAAGCGTCGGTCGACACTTTTGATCGCACCGGCGTCGAGATGGAGGCGCTCACGGCGTGTTCGGTCGCGGCCCTCACGATCTATGACATGTGCAAGGCGCTCGACCGTTCGATGGTTATCAGCGACATTGCGTTGTGGGAGAAGACCGGTGGGCGATCAGGCCACTATCTCCGAAACGCCGACTGATCTGTCAGCCCGCTGACATTAACTATGGGTAAAACTTGACGTTCGGATTGCTTTGCTGTGTCGGTTCGTCATACAATCGTCACGTGGAGTGCGGGTCTTGCTTTCGGGCGAGACCCTTTCGAAACCACGTTCCCTGCGCTGGTTTCCAATCTGGAGGAATGCCCGAAGATGTCGACAACGCTTGTTCTGCTTGTCTTGGCTGCCGTGTGGTGCGGCTATTTGGCTACGTGGTGGCGTGACTCACGCCGCCAAGCCGCTCGCCGTGGTAACCAGATCACCAACTTCTCGTCTGGCATGGGCACCCTTGGCGGATCATCGGTCAGCTCGGCGGTTGGCTCGCTCGGGATGGCTGCTCGCCAGTTCGAGCTCATGCCGCGTTCCATTAACGCCGCGGCCCGCCGCCGCCAGCAAATAGTTACCGGGTTGGCGGGCGCCGCCGCGGTAACGTTGCTCGCCTCGTTTGTATTCGGCGCCCCGGCCGTGCTGCTTCACGTGATGATCGACATGGCTCTCGGCGGCTACGCCTACGCAATGGTGCAGCGACGCAACCTTGCCGCCGAGCGCGAAATCAAGGTGCAGATGCTGCACCCCGAACGCGTTGCATCGATCGCTGGGCGACGCTTGGTCAACGGCTGAGCAAGCCGCTTTTTGGTTGGCCGGGTCCGCAGCTGTACCCGCTACGCTGTGACCTCCTCGGGGGTGTAGCTCAGTTGGTAGAGCGCCTCGGTCGCATCGAGGAGGCCAGGGGTTCAACTCCCCTCACCTCCACCCCGTGAAGTCCCAGGAACTGGCCGCGAGGCCAGCAGCCTGGGACTTTCTAGTTTTGCCAGCCCGTTCAGCGCGGCGCGGCCCGCCAGTCGTCGCGACCGGTGATGCAGACCGCTTCGGCGTTCTCACGGGCGTACGGGTAAGGCTGGTCACACGGGTAACTGAAATCGAGGGTCTCGATGGCGTCGGGGGCCTGTCCCTTGCCCGGGGTGATCGATGCCGGGATCATCTGGCCCAGGTCGATCGGGCCAAGATGGCTGAGCGCGGCCTCAACGTCAGCGCGGGTCGGGTTGTCGCCGGCGTTGTATAGCGCTCGCAACGCAATCCGCATGATTGAGCACACCGATACCGTCATGCCAAAGCCGGAGTCGCCGCCTTGGTCTTGCCACTGGTGATTGGCCCCGATCGTGTTGTTGTCGTTGTAGAGGCCGACGCAGAGGTCCTGCCAAGCAGTCGGGGCGTAGCCGTCGTTGCGATACAGCCCGGTGCCGCGAAAGTCTCGAATGGTTGCCCCGTTGTAGAGCGCACCGGCCGCCGGCTCGTTGGGGATTTGGCTCGAAACAAGCTCGCTGGCCTGGCTATTGAAGTCTGAGGCGTAGAACGTGACGTCGCCCGGCTCGAAGCCTTGGTTGACCATCTCGTTGATGTAGCCCGGAGCGGTGAGGATGCCCATCGCGTTGAAGAACGCCGAGATGCCAGAATCCTTCATATTGGCGACCGATTCCGTGACTCCATCAACACAGATCGTCGATCCGCCACAGCCGATTTGGTCGAACACCACGTCGATGCCGGCATCACGCAATGGAACTACGAGTCCGGCTTCGACTGCTTCGGGCTGGCCCGGGGTGTCAGGGGTGACCACCCCCAAGATCTTGCCTTCGAGTTCGCCGCCGGCAATAAGGTCTTGGGCCGAGAAGCGCAAGCTCTCTTCGAGGGTCAGCGAGATCGAGACCAGTCGGCCGTCGGCGCGCTGCATGAACTCTTCGGTTTGGCCCTGAGTCGATATGAAGATCGTTTCCTTCTCCTCGGTAATGCAAACTGTTGCCGCACCCTGAAATCCCGAACTGTTCACGACGATCACCGCGTCGTGATCTTCGGTTGCTTCGAGACAGGCGGCGTTGCGATCGGTTTCGACGGTCGGGCCAAAGAGGGGGACCTCGATGGTCGTAAGGTCGATCATTCGACCGCGCACTCCGCCACATTGGTTGTTCACATAGTCGACAAATACCTCGAACATGTGGGCTGGATCGCCCACCGGGATCCCGAATCCGATCTCGACGGCATCTTCGAGACGTGACCTGATGTGCACGATGCTGATGGTGCCGGCGGTGATACCGGCATCGGTGTCGACCCGATCGGGCGCCGACTCGGTCGACGTGCAGAACGAGTCAATTTGGGAAAACGGATTGTCGCCCCGGTCGTAGCCAGCCTGAAAATCGGCGAAAATGCCGCCGCGCGGATCTTCGTAGATGTTGGGACCGGATGGCTCGTCGGGGACGGTGCTGGTTGCCCCTTCGCCTGTACTAGCGGCCGTCGTTGTTGTTGTCGTCGAGGGGTCGCTGCCAACTACGACATCGTCGGCATTGTCGGTCACCTCACCTCCGCACGCCGTCGCGATCAAGGCGAATGCCAGCCCGGTTGCGAGCACGGTGATGATGCGGCGCGGTGTCTTGGCTCTGGTGATGACGTGCGACATGTTCCCCCCAAGGAATCGTTGCAGTGAGACCGTCTGAGGTCCGTAGCGAGTGTTGTCGGCGTCGAAGCGTCGCACAAGTCGACTGGTGCGGATCGAACGGCGAGGCCATGATGGGCACGCGGTGAACCGGTCCGGGGGGACGATGAGTCAACAGGAGAGAGAGGCTCGACCAGAGACCGGCCACGGCGCCGCTGCTGATGCCGCGACCCTCGCCGCCGCGGTGCTTGATGAGGAAGCCCGTCGTCAGGCCGAGCAGGATCTGCGCCACGCCGAGGTGGTTCTGCCCGACGACTTGCTCCCCGGGGTCGGCGATACTCCGATGCGGTTGCGCCAAGCCGTGCAAGTAGGGGGTCGCCGCACCCTCGTCATGGTGTTCTTGTTGGGCGTCATCGATGAGTTCCCTCGGGCGATTCGAGTTCTCGCCCCGGATATTCAGCGGTCGCTGAACGTCTCTGACACCGTGCTGCTCGGCGTGTTGGGGTTTGGTGGAGTCGCGTTGGTGCTCGGCACGGTACCGATGGCGTCGTTGGCCGACCGCGTGCCGCGGGTCTCGCTGATACCGGTGATGTCGCTGGTTTGGGCCGCCGCCACGTTTTGTTCGGGGCTCGTAGTCAACGCTTTCCAACTGTTTTGGACAAATGCGGTGAGTGGCTTTGGCCAGTCGTATCGGATCCCGGTGGCCAACGCATTGCTCGTTGACACCTATCCGATTCAGGCCCGGGCTCGCGTTTTCGCTGTCGAAGGTATGAGTCGTCCGCTTGGGCAGCTAACCGGCCCGTTGCTGATCGGAGCGGTCGCGACCCTGGCCGGAGGCGACGAAGGCTGGCGTTGGGCCTTCTTCGTGATCGCTATTGCGCCAGTCGTTTTGGCCATCGCCGCGACGAGGATGTCCGAACCGCCGAGAGGCCAATTCGACCATTCGCCGGATGCCAACCACGACACCGAGGACTCGCGTGGCCTAGACGTTGACGAGTTGAAACCCTCGATGAGTACCGCGCTGGCGAGGCTGCGCAAGATTCGTACTTTCTACTTCCTGGCTACCGGCGTGGGGGTCCTTGGTTTTTCGTTGATCGCGGTGCCGATCCAATTCAATTTGCTGCTCGAAGACAAGTATGCGCTCGACGCCTTTGAGCGCGGCGTGGTCGAGTCGTTCATGTGGATTGGTTCGATGGTTGCCATCCCGCTGGCCGGGCGGGCGTTTGACCGCCAGTTCCGGGCCGATCCGGAAAAGATGGTCCGCACCGCCGGGAGCTTGGTGATGTTGGCCGGGCTGTTGTTCTTGATTGCTCTGCCGATCAAGATGCTGGGGTTGCTGGTCTTGATGATGGCCCTGGCTCAGGCCGCGGGCTCGGCGGCGCTGGTTGCGGCCCCCACGATCATCGCCGCGGTCGCGCCGTACCGGATGCGCTCTCAAGCGTTCGCGCTGTTGCCGGTGTTCATCTTCTTGATGGGCGGCTTTTTCGGTTTGTTGATCACCGGTCAGATTTCTGACGCCTACAACGAACGGACCGCAATGCTCATCGTTGCGCCACCGGCGGCGCTTATAGGTGGCTGGCGAATTCGCCGAGGGGCAAGGTTCATCCGGCGAGACATTTCGCTGGCCGTCGAGGAGCTACGCGAAGAGCAAGAGGAGACAGCGCGAATCCTCTCGGCGCCCGAGGACGTCCCCGCTCTGCAAGTTCGCGGTCTCGACTTCAGCTACGGGTCGGTCCAAGTGCTGTTCGACGTCGATCTCGACGTGGCGCGTGGCGAGGTGGTGGCGCTACTTGGCACCAACGGGGCCGGCAAATCCACACTGTTGCGGGCGGTCTCGGGACTGGGGATTCCCGACCGTGGCGTCGTGAGGCTCAACGGTCGCACCATCACCTACGCCGAAGCAGAGACTCGATACGAAGCGGGCATTGTTTCGCTGAGAGGAGGCTCGGGGGTTTTCGGCGACTTATCGATCGAGGAGAACCTGACGGCTTCGCTACTTCGGAGCGGTCTTTCCCCTGCAGAGCGCAATGATCGTGCGCACCGCGCCATTGGTCGGTTCCCGGCCCTGAAGTCCCGCGCCGCCGATCCGGCGTCGTCGTTGTCGGGGGGTCAACAACAAATGTTGGCGTTGGCGATGGCGTTGGTTCAAGAGCCAGAGGTGTTGCTCATCGATGAGCTCAGTTTGGGTTTGGCTCCGGTGGTCGTGCAGGAACTGCTGGTGGTGATCGAGGAACTGAAGGCCGCCGGCCAGACGATGGTGGTCGTCGAGCAGTCGCTAAACATCGCGTTGGCGTTTGCTGACCGGGCCGTGTTCATGGAGAAAGGTGAGGTGCGTTTTGCTGGTCCGGCCGACGAGTTGGTTAAACGAGACGATCTGGCTCGAGCCGTCTTTCTTGGTGGTGCGGATACATGATCGAGATCGCCGGTATCGAATTCGCGCTGCAAGCGGTGGTGTTGGGTTTGATCACCGGGCTTACCTACGCCGCGTTCGGAGCGGGGTTCGTCCTCATCTATCGGTCGACCGGGGTGCTGAACCTCGCCCATGGCGAGATGGGTGCGTTCGGTCTGGTGGTGTTTGTTCTGCTTGTCGCGAACTACGGCGTCAACTGGTGGGTGTCGTTCTTTCTGGCTGTGAGCGCTTGTGCCCTGGTCGCGATGGTCGTCGAATTGGTGGTGGTACGCCGTCTATTCGATTCGCCAAGGCTGGTGCTGCTCATCGCCACGATTGGCGTCGGACAGATCCTGCTCTTGGCGCGAGTGGCGTGGATCCCTGATATCACCGCGGGGGGTGTAGTACCGACTGCGTTTGATACCACGTGGACGGTGGGCTCCAACCTTCGGCTCCAGGCCCGGGAGCTAACGGTGGTGGCGGTCGTGCCCATCCTCGTAGCTGGCCTCGGCTGGTTCTTGACCCGGACCCGGATCGGCTTGGCCGTTCGAGCTTCGGCGTCAAACCCCGACACCGCTCGGGTGTACGGCATTTCGCCGCGGCGCGTATCGACGATCGTGTGGTCGATCAGCGGCGCGTTCGCGGCGGCCACCACAATTTTGATAGCTCCGCTCAATGGGATTCAGTCGGCGCTGGTCGACAACACCGGTCAGGCACTCGCCGAAGTCTTGTTGTTGCGGGTGCTGGTTGTTTCGTTGATCGCCAGGATGCGGTCGCTCCCGATGGTGTTGGTGGCCGGGTTGAGTGTGGGGTTGGTCGAGAAGTTGATTCGCACCAATGTGGCGTCCACCAACCAGACCGTCGTCGACCTGTTCATGTTTCTCGCGGTGCTGCTGGTGGTGCTGTGGTTGGCTCGAGGCCAACGCGACGATGTTGCGTGGTCGATGTCGCCAAGGGTCAACCCCATACCCGAACGTCTCCGGGTGCTGTGGTGGGTTCGGTATCTGAACCACTTCGGGTTCACGATCCTCTTTGGCTCGTTGGCCGTCCTGCCACTCGTGGTGACGTCCTCGTCGGGGCTGTTTACGTGGACGGTAATTGTGGTGTGGGCGATGGTTGCGCTTTCGCTCAGCGTTCTGACCGGCTGGTCGGGGCAGCTCTCACTGGGCCAGTTCGGGATGGTTGGTGTGGGTGGTCTCACTACGCTTGCCCTGAGCCAAGGCAACGACATCCCGGTTCCCTTCGACCTGTTCGACGTGTCGCTCGAATTACCCTGGGGTCTGGCGATCTTGGCCGCGACGCTCTTCGGCATCGTATTTGCCGCGGCGATTGGCCTTCCGGCGTTGCGAGTCCGGGGGCTCTTCCTCGCGGTGGTGACGCTGGCGTTCGCGGTGGCCGCGGCGCGGTGGCTTTTGGTTCAGAATTTCTTCACCGGCAGCACGAGCGCGCCGCGTCCGGTCAGCGCTCCCTCACTTTGGGGACTCGACTTCGGCGAAAGTCGTCGAAGCCTCTACTACCTATGTCTTGGCTCGTTGATGGCGGTTTCGTGGATGGTCGCAAAGTTGCGCCGAAGCGGTATCGGTCGAACGTTGATTGCGGTTCGCGACAACGAGGACATGGCCGCGGCGTCCACGGTCTCGCCCACTCGAGCCAAACTTGCAGCCTTTGCGGTCGCCGGTGGAATCGCGGCGTTTGCGGGGGGTTTGCTGGTGACGGTTCTGCCCAGCATCTCGCCGGGTACGACCTTCGCGGCCAGCGAATCAGTACAAGTAGTGGTCGTGGCCATAATTGGCGGGCTGGGTTCGGTTGCGGGTCCAGTGCTCGGTGCGCTGTGGGTTCGGGGAATCCCTCAAGTCACGCCGGATCGACTCCGCGAGCTCCAACAGTTGTTCACCTCAGATGTCGGGTTGCTGGTGCTGTTGATGTACTTCCCCGGCGGTCTGCTGCAGTTGGTCTACCGCGCACGCGATCAACTGCTGGAACGAGCGGAGCGAAGTGTTGGCGAAGCGGCTGGCTCGCCAGACCATCATCGGGGCGCGGTAGCGGCCCGCGAAACGGTGATACGGAAGCCGAAACAAACACCGAAAGTTGCGACCGGCCCGGCCCTCGAGGTGAACGAGGTAACCGTGCGATTCGGTGGCAACATCGCGGTGGATCATGTGACGCTCACCGTCGAATCGGGGGAGATGGTTGGGCTCATCGGAACCAACGGAGCGGGCAAATCGACGCTGCTCAACGCCATCGGCGGGTTTGTTCCCGCCACCGGCGAGATTCGGGTTCACGGCGTTGACATCGGGGATCGTTCGGCGCGGGACCGGCATCGGCTGGGTTTGGGACGGGGCTTTCAATCAGCGCGGCTCTACCCCGACTTGACGGTCACAGAGACGTTGCAAGTAGCTCTCGAAGCACGGGAGCCAACGCCGTTGCTGGTCTCGGCGATTGGAGTTCCGGCGTCGACCCGGATCGAGCGGCGGAAACGGGCCGAAGCGGCCGAAATCGTCGACTTTCTCGGACTCGGGCGGTACCGGGACCAGCCAACCGCGCAGCTATCGACCGGCACTCGACGCATTGTCGAGTTGGCCTGCCTGCTGGCAGTGCAGCCCAAGGTGGTTCTGCTGGACGAACCAACGGGAGGGGTCGCCCAACGTGAGAGCGAAGCCTTCGGCCCGCTGATCAAACAAATTCAGACCGAGCTTGGCGCGTCGTTTGTGGTCATCGAACACGACATGGCGTTGGTTATGGGCATCAGCGACCGGGTGTACTGCCTTGAGTCCGGCCGAATAATTGCCGCCGGATCTCCGGCAACGGTCCGTGACGACCCGGCGGTTGTGGCCAGCTATCTCGGAACCGACGATCGGGCCATTCGTCGATCGGGCGTCTAACCGGCGTGGCACCGTTTGGTGGCTCGAAATTCGATCAGCAACCGTCAGGTTCGACAGCGACCAGCCGACAGGAAGCTACAGAGTGGGCAACGACTATGGAGATGCGCGTGTCGAGTGGGCAACAGCAAGACTTTGGGATGAAGGCACCGAAGGCGCCCGAACAACTTGGCATCCCTTACGCGCTCGTAACCGATCTGGTACTTCGTCGCTGTGTGCTCGAAGGCAAAACCAACGTGACGGGACTGTCCCGGGCGTTGGCGCTACACCCAACACTGGTCGACAAGATCGTTCAAGAACTGCGGGAAAAGAAAGAGGTCGAGGTTCTCGGTATGGAAGGGCGCGACTTCACCATCGCGCTCACCGGACTCGGGCAGACCCACGCCAACGACCGCATGGCGCAGTCGCGCTACGCCGGCGCCGCACCGGTGTCGCTGGACGTTTATCGTGCGGTGGTCGCACGCCAGCGGTTGGCGGTTTACGTCAATCGTGAGGTGCTCAAGAACGCGTTCTCCGATCTGGTAATCGCCGACGAGTTGTTGGACGAGCTCGGGCCGGCCCTCAATGCCAGCGGAGCCATGTTTCTTTATGGACCTCCCGGCACGGGAAAGACATCGATCGCCGAACGGATTGTCCGTATCAGTCCCGACCTGGTGCTGGTACCCAGAGCCATAGAGGTCGACGGGCAGATCGTTAGTGTGTTCGACCAGACTGTGCATGTTGCTGCCGATCAGCAACCAGACGACTTGGATCCTCGCTGGGTCCTGTGCCATAGACCCCGCGTTGTGGTGGGCGGCGAGCTGACCGGTGCCATGCTCGACCTCACTTACGACAACACGAGCGGCGTCTACCTCGCTCCGTTGCAGATGAAAGCCAACAATGGCGTGATGATCATCGACGACTTCGGCCGCCAGGTGCTCACCCCAGACCAGTTGCTCAACCGTTGGATCGTGCCGCTGGACCGCCGTATCGACTATCTGTCGCTCAACTATGGGGTCAGCTTCGAAGTGCCATTCGACGTAAAGGTTGTGTTGTCGACAAACCTCGACCCCGCCGACCTCGGCGACGAGGCCTTCTTTCGTCGGATCCAGTCGAAGATCTTCGTGGGGGCGATAACGGCCGACGCGTTCGACTGGATTCTTGCTCGAGTCGCCCACGCCATGGGAGTGGGTTGCGACGCCGAGGCGGCCGAATACCTGCGCGGCCTCTGCATCGAACACGGCGGCGACTTACGTCCGTATCTTCCCGCTGACGTATGCAAGCTCTTGAAGGCCGTATCGCAATACGAGGGCATTCCCCCCGTGCTCGACCGGCCCACGATCGACCGGGTCCTCGCTTTGTATTACACGAAGGGGATGGCGGTCCGCGGCGGGTATGGGAAGGGCGCAGTAACCAACGACTCGACTGGTCAAATGCCCCACGCCGCAGAGTCGCTCGACTCGCTCACCCGTGGACCGGTGAGCACGTTCTAGCCGATCCTCATATGACCAGCGGTTGTAGCAGCCGTTGTCGTCAGTTGAGATTGACAATGTCGGAAAACGTCGTAGGTTGTGGGCGCATTCTCATCCTTGGAGGAACCACAAAATGCAACGCCGACTTTGGCTCATACTTTCGACACTTCTCGCGTTCACCCTTATTGCTTCGGCTTGCGGTGACGACGACACCTCAACCAACGAGTCAGGCGACAGCTCCGCTGATGACTCAACCGGTGGCGATGCTGCCAGCGACGACATGGCCGACGATGCGTCGGGGGTCACCGCGGCGTTCATCTACATCGGCGAGCCCGGCGATGCCGGCTGGACCTGGGCCCACGATCAGGGTCGCCAAGCCGCCGAGGCGGCCACCGGTGCCACCACTCTCACGATCGAGAACGTGCCCGAAACCGGACCCGACTTCGAGCAGGCCGCTCGCGACGCCATCGCCGACGGCGCCGACGTCATCTTCGCTACGTCCTTCGGCTACATGGATGCCATGGAAGCCCTGGCGGCGGAATTCCCCGACGTGGCGTTCGACCACGCCACCGGCTTCAAGTCCAACGACACCAACTTCGGTAACTACTTCGGCCGCATCTACCAGGCCCGCTACCTCACCGGTCTTGCCGCCGGCGAAGCTTCGGCATCCGGCAACGTCGGCTACGTCGCGGCCTTCCCGATCCCCGAAGTAATCCGCGGTATCAACGCCTTCACTCTCGGCGTCCGCGCCGTCAACCCCGACGCAACCGTGTCGGTCAACTGGACCTCGACCTGGTTCGACCCTGCCGTCGAAGGCGATGCCGCTCAAGCCCTCCTCGATGGTGGGGCCGACGTGATTGCCATGCATCAGGACTCGACCGCAGCAGGCGAAAAGGCCCAAGGCGCCGGTGCCCGCTGGGTGTCTTACAACTCCGACATGAGCGCCTTCGCACCCGACGCCTACCTCACCTCCGCAGTTTGGGACTGGGGTCCGTACTACACCTCGGTCATCGAAGACGTAGCCGCCGGTAACTACAACGGTGGCGCCTACTGGGGCGGCATGGAAGACGGCATTGTTCAGGTTGGCAGCATCGCTGACGACGTCTCAGCCGACATCAAGGGCCAGATCGAAGATCTGAGCGCCCAGATGATCGCCGGCACGTTCGAGCCGTTCACCGGACCGATCAACGACCAAGACGGCAACGAGATCATCGCCGATGGCGAAGTCCCGCCCGACTTCGCGGCCGAAGGTCTATCGCTTCTCGGAATGAACGTCTTCGTAGAAGGCGTGATCGGCTCGGCCGCAGGGTGAGCCACCCTGCCGTCGAACTAGACGGCATCTGGAAACGTTTCCCTGGCGTGATCGCCAATGCCGGGGCGAGCCTCACCGTTCGCCCCGGCACTGTTCACGCCGTTCTCGGAGAGAACGGCGCGGGCAAGACCACGCTCATGAATTGCCTCGCCGGGGTTTACCTCCCCGACGAAGGTGCGGTTCGTATCGACGGCGAGGAGATGCGCTTCTCCTCGCCGTCCGATGCGCTCGCGGCCGGCATCGGCATGGTGCACCAAGAATTTCGTCTCGTGCCGACCTTCACCGTTGCCGAAAATGTTGTCCTCGGCGCCGCCCCCCGAGTGATCGACGCGGCGGCGATCAACCGACAAGTCGCCGAACTGGCCGATCGATTCGGCTTCGAAGCCGATCCCACCAGGCCGGTGTGGCAGCTCAGCATGGGCGAACGCCAACGAGTCGAAATTCTCAAAGCCCTATGGCGCGACGCCAAAGTTCTGATTCTCGACGAACCAACCGCAGTCCTGACCCCCCAAGAAGCAGTCGAGCTCGGCAAGGTCCTGCGTCGGATGGTCGCCGAAGGCCGTTCGGTCATTTTCATCAGCCATAAGCTCGACGAAGTCACCTCATTTTGCGACGAAGCCACCGTGCTTCGTGGTGGCGCCAGCGTTGCGACATCGGTAGATATCGCCACCGTCGACGCAGGCGAGCTGGCCAAGCTCATGGTCGGCGAATCTTCGGCCACTCCGCCATCGCCTCGACTAGCGACCCCTGGCGATGTGATGCTCTCGGTCGACTCCCTAACGGTGATGGACTCGCGCAATCTTGTGGCCGTCGACAACTTGTCGCTTTCGGTGCGGTCCGGAGAAATCGTCGGGATCGCCGGGGTAGCAGGCAACGGCCAGCGCTCGCTCACCGACACGATCGCCGGGCTCGATGTCGCAACGTCGGGCACCGTATCGATCGGCGGCGTTGACGTAACCGCCGACCCACCACGACGGAGAGTCGAGAGAGGTCTGGCCTACATTCCCGAAGACCGTCTCGGCGTAGGACTCGCGCCGAAGTTACCGATCACCCACAACGCGATCTTGCGAAGTTACCGCGACCTACGCAACGGTCCCCTTCTCTCATGGGATCGCGCCAAGGCCTTTGGGCGCGAGCTCGTCGAACGCTTCGAAGTCAAAGTAGGCCGCGAAGACCTACCGATGGCGTCGCTGTCGGGAGGCAACCTTCAGCGGTTGCTGCTCGGCCGCGAACTCAGCCGCGACCCCAGCATCGTTGTTGCATCTCAACCCACGCGCGGGCTCGACGTCGCCGGCGTCGCCGCCATCCAAAACCTTCTCGTCGCCCAACGAGACGCCGGAACCGCAGTCCTGATGATCTCAGAAGACCTCGACGAAATACTCGCCCTCGCCGATCGCATCGTCGTGATGTCAGAGGGCCGAATCGTTGGCGAATTCGATCCGAGGGTGGTCAGCCGATCCGAAATCGGCGAAGCCATGATGGGAGCCCCTACATGAGCCGCTTGGTTCTAGCCCGCCGAGAACAAGTAGTGCGCGGTGGCCAACCCCTTGCGTTCTTCGTGGGCTTGGTGTTCGCCCTAGTGCTCGGCGCAGTGCTACTCGTCATCTCCGGCGACCCGGTAATCGACACATACCAACGCATGTTCGAACGCAGCCTCGGGTCCGCCGACGTACTATCCACGACCCTCAACCGGGCTGTTCCCCTGGCCCTTGCCGGTCTCGCCGTGAGCATCGCGGCGCGCATGGGGCTATGGAACATCGGTGCCGAGGGTCAGATCCTGTTCGGCGCCACCGCGGCAACCCTCATCGGCCGTATCGGCGCCGACTGGCCCGGGCCAATCCTCATCATCGCCATGCTCATCGCCGCCATGCTCGGCGGAGCGCTCTGGGCCCTCGGCCCTGGCCTGGCCCGCGCCGAACTCGGCGTGAGCGAAATCATCACCACCCTCATGCTCAACGAGGTCGCCCTGCGCCTGATTCGCTACCTCCAAAACGGCCGCTGGAAAGACCCCGAAGGCTTCGGGTTCCCCAACATCGAAGCTCGGCCCGACCAAGCCCAACTCGGTGCGATATGGGAACGAGCCCACCTCGGGGTCATCATCGCCATCGCAGTAATCGCCGCGTTTGCATGGTTCGTGAACCGCAGTGCCTGGGGCTACGAACTAGACATCGCCGGGGCATCACCCAAAACCGCGACCTACGCCGGGATCTCGATGCGAGGCAAAGTTCTGGGCGTCATGGTCCTGTCCGGCGCCATAGCCGGGCTAGCAGGCGGAATCGAACTAACCGGTACCGCCGCTCGTCTAAGCGAGAACATCTCCAACGGCTTCGGCTTTGCCGGCATCATCGTTGCCGCGCTCGCCCTCATGAGGCCGTCAGGGGTCGCCCTGGTCGCCGTTGCCTTCAGCGCCGTGCAGGTCGGCGGCCTCAGTATCCAAACGTTGGGGGTCTCGCCCGCCGTCTCGGCGATCATCCAAGCGCTCATCTTGTTCGGCGCCATCGCCGCGGTGGTGTTCTCAACCTACGAACTCCGACGCGTCGAACGAAAGGTGGCCTCATGATGCTCGCCGAAATCAGCATCACCGAGCCCGCCGTAATCGGACTCGTCGTCGCCAGCATCCAATTCGCAACGCTGCTCTACCTAGCGGCACTCGGCGAAACGATCTCCGAACGAGCCGGCGTCCTCAACCTCGGCGTCGAAGGCATGATGGCCATAGGCGCCGTAGTCGGATACATCGCCGGGATCAGCTCCGGGTCGCCGTGGGTCGGACTAATCGTCGGGTCGTTGGCCGGCGCCGCGCTAGCTGGCATCCATGCCGTCGCCGCGGTCGGGCTCGGCGCCGACCAAGTCGTAAGTGGCTTGGCCCTAACCATTCTCGGGCTCGGACTAGCCGACTTCGTCGGCGACGAATACACCGCTGATCCCCGACGGGCCCTCTTCGAAAACGTCGACTTCCCCGTACTCACCGACATCCGCTGGCTCGGCGACACCGTCTTCAACGCCTCGCCTGTCACCTACGTTGCCGTCGCCATCGGCATAGGCACTTGGTTCGTTCTCAACCGCACCAGCGTCGGGCTCGGCCTACGAGCAGTAGGAGAAAGCGCCTCCACCGCCGACGCCGCCGGCCACAGCGTCACCCTCGTACGTATGAGCGCCGTCATGGTTGGCGGCGCCCTAGCCGGAATGTCCGGCGCCTACCTCTCCACCTACGTCGTCGGAGCCTGGAGCGTCGGCGTCACCGCCGGACGCGGATGGATCGCCGTCGCCCTCGTAATCTTCGGGGCGTGGCGCCCCGGCCGCGTCGCCCTCGGCGCCCTCCTCTTCGGATTCACCCTCGCCCTGCAACTAAGACTGCAACCATTCGGGATCGAATTCTCGCCGATCCTCGTATCGATGACGCCTTACCTGCTCACCATCATCGTGCTCATCGTCATCTCCTACCGCGCCCGCAACCAGCCGTCACCATCACCCGCTGGCCTCGGCAAGGCCTACCGTCGAGAAGAACGCTGACCATCCAATGAAAGCGTCGTACTGGGCCGGAACCGGGCAGCCATGGGCCACCCTGCTCCAAGGGTGCCAATGGGCCGCCCAAGCCGGCTGGCACGGAGTCTGGGTACCAGACCACTTCATGCCCCAAGCCGACCCCCAAAACGGTCCCGGTCCAACCGACGCCGAAACCGGCCCGATGCTCGAAGGCTGGACCACCATCGCCGCCATCGCCGCACTAATACCCGACGTCCGCATCGGACTAATGGTCGGCGGAAACACCTACCGACACCCCGCCGTAGTCGCCAAAATGGCCGTCACCGTCGACCACATCTCCAACGGCCGCGCCGTCATCGGAATCGGTGCCGGCTGGCAACTCAACGAACACCAACGCTACGGAATCGAACTCGGCTCCGTAGGCCAACGCTCCGACAAACTCGAAGAAGCCTGCCAAGTCATCCGCGCCATGCTCACCGGCGGACGCGTCAACTACGACGGCACCCACTACCAACTCGTCGACGCACCGGCCGAACCGGCCCCAATCCAAAGCCCCCTACCCCTCCTCGTAGGCGGCCGCGGCGAACAACGAACCCTCCGCACCGTCGCCCGCTGGGCCAACGAATGGAATGCGTGGGGCGCCCCCGCCGACATGGCCCACAGCCGCAACGTCCTCGCCCGACACTGCGACACCGCCAACCGCGACCTCAACGACATCTACGTAACCGCCGCCGCCGTCCTTCGCATCTGCGAAACCACCGACGAATCCGCCACCATCCGCGCCACCATGGCGCACCGCGGCGGGCTAATCGGCACCATCGACGAACTCAAAACCGCGGTCGAGGCCTACAACCAAACCGGCGTCGACGAGCTCGTCATCCCCGACTTCGCCATACCACCCAAACACCGCCTCGACACGTACAACCGCTTCGACAACGAAGTCCTCGCCCACTTCCGCTAACCCCGGTCTCTTGGGCGTGCTCGGCTACGCGTCGAGCACCCTGTATTTTTGGGCGT
>CAZDEB010000008.1:0-179855 GCA_964504305.1 uncultured Candidatus Nemicrothrix sp.
TCTAATCCTGTTTGCTCCCCATGCTTTCGCTCCTCAGCGTCAGTACCGGCCCAGAGCACTGCCTTCGCCATTGGTGTTCCTCCTGATATCTGCGCATTCCACCGCTACACCAGGAATTCCATGCTCCCCTACCGGACTCTAGTCATTGCAGTATCGGATGGCGTCTCAGGGTTGAGCCCTGAGTTTTCACATCCGACTTACAAAACCGCCTACGAGCTCTTTACGCCCAATAAATCCGGACAACGCTTGCTCCCTACGTGTTACCGCGGCTGCTGGCACGTAGTTGGCCGGAGCTTCTTCTGGGATTACCGTCATTTTCGTCATCCCTGAAAGTGGTTTACAACCCGAAAGCCGTCATCCCACACGCGGCGTTGCTGCGTCAGGCTTTCGCCCATTGCGCAATATTCCCCACTGCTGCCTCCCGTAGGAGTCTGGGCCGTGTCTCAGTCCCAGTGTGGCTGATCGTCCTCTCAGACCAGCTACCCGTCGATGCCTTGGTGAGCTATTACCTCACCAACTAGCTGATAGGCCGCGAGACCCTCCTAGAGCACCTGAGCATTTCTTCACTCGGCCATGCGACCATGTGAAGGCATCCGGTATTAGCCGTCGTTTCCAACGGTTGTCCCGGTCTCTAGGGCAGGTTTCTCACGTGTTACTCACCCGTTCGCCACTGTCCCCCGGAGCAAGCTCCGGGATCTCGTTCGACTTGCATGTGTTAGGCACGCCGCCAGCGTTCGTCCTGAGCCAGGATCAAACTCTCCGTCGAGATCTCCAGACCAGCCGAAGCTGATCCTTAAATCGGTGTATCGGTATCTCCAATCACTTCGACCGAAGTCGTCGTAATCGCGTGGAGACACCAACGTACTGAGAGCCGGCCACCGCTGGCTAGCAGTGACCATTTTGGTTTTGCCGATCCACCCTCGGAACAAGTTCCTGAGATGAAACGACGTGGCTCGCCGGGGCCGTTGAGGGTCCCCGGCATTGAATTGACAGATAACGCCAACACGTCGCGAAACGTATTGCGTTACCCGCACTCGCTTTTGCGTCCGTCTCTTCCGTTTTCAAGGAGCAATCGACACCGAAATGTCGGGCACTCGATCCGCTGGGCGGAAGGTTGGTGCCAGTTGCGTGCTCATCGCAGCTGCCTATTGGCGACTGCTTGGAGCGACTTGCTACGTTATCTGGACGACCCGGGAAGTTCAACCCTGACCGCACAAATTTCTTTCGGTGCGAACACCGTCGGAAGCAGCGAGCGGAACGTTAGCCGTGTGCCAACAGTGCACCAACCTCGTTGGCAACGAATTCGCGTGAACGAGGTCACACCTAGTCGAACACAACCAGGTGTCGCTGCTTCTTGCCTCGCTGGATGAGCACGAAGCGGCGGTCGATTGCTTCGACGGGGGCGTCGGAGGTTTCGAGTTTTGTTCCGTTGAGCCGGATTCCGCCCTGGTCGATCGTGCGTCGAGCATCGCCTCGTGAGGAACAGACGCCGGTTGCGACCAGGAGATCGACGGCCGGCTCGTCCGACTCGACCGACGGGGCGGACAGCACGCTCTCGGGCACCACGCCTCGTAGAGCATCGAGCGAGGCGCCATCGAGATCTGCGCCTCCGAACAAGGCGCCGGCGGCCAGCGTGGCCCGGCGGACCTCGTGGGGTCCGTGAATCAGTTCGGTGACGGCATCGGCCAGCGCCCGCTGAGCAACACGTTCGTCTGGTGCGGCCCGATGGCGCTGCATGATGTCGGCGATTTGATCGAGCGACAGCAGCGTGAGTTGGAGCAAGAAACGTTCGACGTCGCGGTCGTCGGTGCGCAAGAAGTACTGATGGAACTCATAGGGCAGAGTACGAGTGGGGTCGAGCCAGATCGCCCCATCGGCGGTCTTTCCGAACTTGGCGCCGTCGGCTCGCATCATGAGCGGCCAAGTGAGACCGTGCACCGCCGCGTCGGCGCGACGACGGGTTAGATCGATACCGGCGGTGATGTTGCCCCATTGGTCTGATCCGCCGATCTGCAGCATGCATCCGAACTCGACGTGTTGGTGCCAGAAATCGAATGCTTGAAGAAGCATGTAGCTGAACTCGGTGAACGAGATGCCGTGCTCGCCGTCCATACGACTCTTGACCGAGTCCTTGGCGACCATCTGATTGACCGTGGCGTGTTTGCCAACATCTCGAAGGAAGTCGAGGAACGACACCCCTTTGGTCCAGTCGTAATTGTTGACCATTCGAGCCGCGGCATCACCTTCGAACGTGAGCAACCGTTCGACTTGGGCACGGATCCCGGCCTGGTTGGCCGCCAAGGTCTGTTCGTCGAGCAAATTGCGTTCGTCGCTGCGCCCGCTGGGGTCGCCGATCATCCCGGTCGCGCCGCCGACGAGAGCCAAAGGGCGATGCCCGGCGTCTTGGAACCTACGCATGACCAAGACGCCGATCAGATTGCCAAGATGCATGCTCGACGATGTGGGGTCGATGCCGTGATAAAGCACAACTGGTCCGGCGTCGAGCAGCGCCCGTAGTTGAGCTTCGTCGGTGTGATCTTGAATCAGGCCACGGGCCCTGAGATCGTCGATGATTGAAGAACCAGCCATATCGGCCCAACGATATGCCGGGGTGCTGTCATTCGGAGAGATTTTGGCGCCAGAATGACCGCCATGCGTCGCCCCCGCCGCCTCCTGCTCGCTGCACTAACCGCGAGCCTTATCGCCTCCGCGTGTTCGGTCGAAACCAAAGACTTCGACACTCTCTTCGGCGCTGACTTCTCGGTCGATGCGCTCGAAACGGCGCAGTCGTCTCGCGTCTGGGACCGCAACGGTGTGTTGATCACCGAGTTACGAGGCGAACAAAACCGAACCGATATCAGCTTCGACGAAATCCCGCCGGTGATGTACAACGCGGTTGTAGCTATCGAAGACGAGCGCTTCTGGGATCACGCAGGCGTCGACCTCAAAGCCATCATGCGGGCCGCTCGATCCAACGTGACCGCTGGCGGCATCTCTCAGGGCGGCTCGACGATCACCCAGCAATACGTGGGCAACGTGTTCCTCGACCGTAAAGACCAAACCGGCGGTCGCAAAGTCGAAGAGATCTTCATGGCTCGCCGCTTCGAGCAGCGCTACACCAAAGAGTTCATCCTCGAGAAGTATCTCAACTGGGTCTATTTCGGCAACGGTGCCTACGGGGTCGAGGCAGCCGCCCGCACGTATTTCGGCTCACCCAACTGCGCCCGGCAGTCGCTGATCAGCGGCGTCGACAATCTCGATTGCCTCAAGGTCACCGAGCTCACAATCGTGCAAGCCGCGACCATCGCCGGCCTGATCCAGGCCCCCGGCCGGTTCGACCCGTACCGAAACTACGAAGGCGCTCGCGACCGGCGAGACCTCGTTTTGTTGCGGATGTACGCCAACGAATACATCACCCAAGACGAATACGAAGCGGCCCTGCTCGAACCGATCGATCTGATTGCCGATGTCCCGATTCTCGAAGAGCAATACCCTGCGGCTCACTTTGTCGAAGATGTGAAGCAGTGGTTCCTGGGCAACCCGCAGTTCGGCGAGACCCGACTCGACCGCACCAAACTGCTGTTCGAAGGTGGGCTCGATATCTACACCACCGTCGATCTCGAACTTCAGGCCAAAGCCGAGATCGGGATCGAACGGGTTCTGCCAAAGATCGCCGACAACGGGACCGAAAACCCCGACGCCGCCGCGGTGATCATGGGCACCACTCCCCAAGACGATGGCCATGTCCTCGCCATGGTCGGAGGTCGCAACTTCTTTGGCGGAGAAGACGACTCCAAATTCAACCTGGCTTCGGGGTCGGGGCGCCAGGCCGGCTCGTCGATGAAGCCGATCGGCTTGGCCGCGGCCCTACAGATCGGGATCCCGATCACGCGCGTTTACGACGCCACCAGCCCAATCGAGATCGACAACCCGCCCGTGTGCGGCCCGGTGTGGAAGGTGCGCGGTGGCACCGACGGCGACAGCACCATCGCCGACGCAACCAAGTGGTCGAGAAACACGGTTTTTGCTCAGCTGATGGTCGACATCGGTCCGCGCCGATACGTCGAAATGGCCGAGGCTCTCGGGATCGGCGAAGGACGCATCCAGCCGGTGTGTGCGGCCATTCTCGGAACCGAAAACGTCAACATGGTCGAGATGGCGACGGTGTACTCCACCTTTTCGCGCCATGGCGTGCGAGTCGACCCGGTGATGGTTACCCACATCACAAACCCCGACGGCACGCAGCTTTACGAGAACGTCTCGGTGGCAACACCCGTACTCAACGAAACCGTCGATGCCCAACTCACCTGGGCGCTCAGCCGAGTCATGTCCGGCACCGGACACCGAGCGGCGCTCGACGACCGGCCATCAGCAGGCAAGACCGGCACCGCCCAAAACAACGCCGACGCCACGTTCGTCGGGTTCACCCCACAAATGGCGACCGCCGTGTGGGTCGGTTACCCCGACGAGCAACTGCCGATGCGTACCCAGTTCAACGGTAAGAAGGTGCAAGGTGGCACGTTCCCCGCACTGATCTGGCACGAGTTGATGACGGCGGCTCACGAAGGACTGCCAGTAGTGGAGTTCCCCAAGCCGCCGCCGTCATCGACGACCACGACGTTGCCGGAAATCCCCGAGGAAGCCCCGGTGCCGGGCCTAATCGGACTCGAACTAACCGAAGAACTCCGCACCCTGTTGACCGAAGAATTCTGGATCATCGAAGCGGTCGAGGTCGAAACCAACGACTTCGAAGCCGGCAAAGTCTTCAACCAAGTCCCGGCGCCGAACACCATCGTGCCCGGCGGCTCGACCATCACTGTAGAGATTGCCGTAACGCCACCGATACTGCCGGTGCCATCGGTCATCGGCCTCACCGAGTCCGAGGCCAAACAGGTCATCGCCGCGGCAGGCTTTGGGGTCAGCGTCACCTACCTCACCAACCCTTCGTCGTCAGGTCCGATTGTGGGACGGGTGTGGTCTCAGGATCCGGCGCCTGAGACTCCCGGAGACGAAATAGTCACCGTGATCATCACCGTCAACCCCGAGCCGCCACCTACGACAACGACCACCACCACTCCAACCACTACCACCTCGGGAGCATCAGGATGACCGACCCCGTCAAGTCCGATCTCGACGAAGCTCGGCGCTACTGGACCCTCGGGCGATTCGCCCTCACACTATTGGTCACGAGCTTTGTGGTGTTCTGGATCTGGATCTACGCGTTTGCGCCTCGCAACAACCCCGACCGGTTCGAAACCACGGCATACGCCGAAGCAGCCGAACCGGTTTGTGCCGCCGCTCAAGCTCAGATCGATGCGCTGCCCAGTGGGCGCACCGCCCACACGCCGCAGGAACGAGCCGTAACGGTGCGCCTTGCCACCGAAATCACCGAACAAATGGTGGCCGACCTCAAAGCCCTCGCCCCACTCGCGGCCAACCAAAGAGATGCCACGACGCTGGGCCGCTGGTTCGAGGACTGGGAAGACGGCTATCTGGTCGACCGGTGGCGTCACGTCGACCGCCTCGAGACCGCCACCCCCGAGACCAACGACAAAGATCTCGCCTTTGTCGTGCAGGAACGGGTTTCGGGAGGCTTCTACACGCGCCGCATCGACGGACTGGCCAACGTCAACGACATGGCATCGTGTCATGTCCCCGGCGACATTTAGATAGCTGGCTATCCAAACAACTAGGCCTCGTTCAACCGACGAGCCATCGACAGCCCGTTGCCGGCTAGGCGACGCAGCCCCGTATCGGCACCGAGCGCGGTCAACTCGTGGGGCGTGACCCAGCGCTGAGCTTGAGACTCGTGGTTGGCGTTCACCTCAGCGTTTGGCGGAGCGATCACAACAAACCGCACGTCGTAGTGAAGATGCCGGTCTTCTTTGGGGGGCCGAACCTCGTGGACGTCGAGATCGACCGCTATCGGCCACACGGCCAGGTCGTCGATGCCGGTCTCCTCGGTTGCTTCCTTGAGCGCTACGGCCGCGAGGTTGGCGTCTCCGTCGGCGTGGCCACCCGGCTGAACCCAGATCTGCAACTTGGTGTGAAACAACACAAGGGTGCGTTCGAGGTCGGCATGCACAACCAACGCCGATCCTGTGAAGTGTCCCGGACGTTCGGTTCGGTCGAGCGGTCGGGGCCGAGTGTCGATGAGTTGACGCATCCGTTGGCGTTGGGATGCGCAATCCGGATTGTCAACCGGGTCGATCGCAGCCCACGTGTCGTCGATGCTGACCGACTTCGCCAGATCGGGGTGGCCGGCCTTCAGCAACTTTGTCGGCTTGTTCACCCTCGCCTCGCTACCGGCCAAGGTGGGCACGAAAGCGGGTCAACTGCTCGGCGACGGCCAAAGGCGACCCTCCGCCGTGGGTGGTGCGCCGAGTGACCGAAACGCCGGGGGCCAGCAGAGCCGCCGCCTCGGTACCAAGAGCCGGATGATCGGACACAAGCGACTCGAGAGACGCCTCCCCCGCCAACGCCCGGCGAACCAATTCGCCAACGATCGCGTGGCCGTCACGAAACGCCATGCCCCGATCGACCAGATACTCGGCCAGGTCGGTGGCAGCCGCGTACGGCGAACTGGCTTGGGCAGCCATTTGATCGGTTCGGAACCGGATCGTGCTCATCATGCCGTCGAGAGCCAACAGGGTGAGCCGCACCGTGTCGACCGAGTCGAACAGCGGCTCCTTGTCTTCTTGTAGATCCTTGTTGTAGGTGAGCGGCAGGGCCTTGAGAGTGGCCAGAAACCCGGTCAGGTGACCAATGAGTCGGCCCGCTTTACCGCGAGCGAGTTCGGCGATGTCGGGATTCTTCTTCTGCGGCATCATCGATGATCCGGTAGAGAAGGCATCGTCGAGTTCGACGAAACCAAACTCGGTCGAGGCCCACAACCACATCTCTTCGCCGATCCGGCTGAGATGCACCCCGAGCAGCGACAAGGCAAACAACGTTTCGGCCACAAAGTCACGATCGCTGACCGCATCGAGGCTGTTGTCGAATACCGAGTCGAACCCCAATTCGGCGGCCGTCATGGCCGGGTCCAGCGGCAGCGACGATCCGGCCAAAGCACCAGCACCGAGAGTAGAGACGTTGACACGGGTGCGGGCTTGTTGGAGCCGTTCGACGTCGCGGCCCAGGGCCCAGCCGTGAGCCAGCAGATGGTGCGCAAGCGCCACCGGTTGCGCCTGCTGGAGGTGGGTATACCCCGGCAAGTACGCGTCGCCCGCCTCCTCGGCCTGAGCAAGCAAGGTGGCCTGAAGCCGTTGGACGAGTTCGATCACCTCGTCGATAGCGGACCGGGTCCACAGCCGCACGTCGGTCGCGACCTGGTCGTTGCGGCTACGGCCGGTGTGCATCTTGGCCCCCGCCGGATGCAGTTCGGTGACCCGCCGCTCGACCGCGGTATGAATGTCTTCGTCGCTTTCGGCGAACTCAAAAACGCCGGTGGCGATCTCGGATTCGGTGAGGTCGAGCGCTGCTAAAACTCCATCTCGTTCGTCGGCGGTGAACAGCCCGACCTGGCACAACATCGCCACGTGGGCCCGCGATCCGGCTATGTCCTCACGGAACATCCGTTGGTCGAAGGGCAAACTGTCGTTGAGGGCTTGCAACGCTTCGGCTGGTCCGCCCTCGAAACGTCCGTGCCAGAGCTGACCACGTTTGGACATATCAGCCCCGTTTGCGGGCGAGGTTGCGCAACCGCAACGCGTTGAGCTTGATGAAACCCTCGGCGTCGGCCTGGTTGTATGCGCCTTCGTCTTCTTCGAACGTGGCGATTTTCTCGTCGAACAACGAATCGTGCGATTTGCGACCGGCGATGTCGATATTGCCCTTGTAGAGCCGTACCCGCACGTCGCCGTTGACGTACTGCTGGCTGTGATCGATCGCTACTTGGAGCATCTCTCGCTCGGGGCTCCACCAAAACCCGTTGTAGATCAACTCGGCGTACTTCGGCATGAACGAATCTTTGAGATGAGCGACCTCTCGATCGAGAGTGATCGATTCGATGGCTCTATGGGCCCGCAACATGATCGAGCCGCCCGGCGTTTCGTAGGCACCGCGGCTCTTCATTCCCACGAACCGGTTCTCGACAATGTCGAGGCGCCCGATACCGTTCTCGCCACCAACCTTGTTGAGATAGGTGAGCACTTCGGCCGGCGACATGGCCTTGCCGTCGATGGCAACAATGTCGCCTCGCTCATAGGTGAGGTCGAGGTAAGTGGCCTCGTTGGGGGCCATCTCGGGGCTGACCGACCAGCGCCACATTTCTGACGGCGGTTCGGTGAAGGGATTCTCGAGCGGGCCACCCTCGAAGGAGATATGCAACAAGTTGGCGTCCATCGAAAACGGCGACTTCTTGCCTCGCTTCATTTCGATAGGGATGTTGTGTTCGGCCGCGTAGTTCATCAGCGATTCGCGGGAGCCGAGATCCCACTCGCGCCACGGCGCGATGACTTTGATATCGGGAGCCAAGGCGTAAGCCCCGAGCTCGAAGCGCACCTGATCGTTGCCTTTGCCGGTCGCCCCGTGGCTGATCGCGTCGGCGTTGTGTTCGGCGGCAATCTCGACCAGCCGTTTGGCGATAAGCGGGCGGGCAATCGAAGTGCCGAGGAGGTACTCGCCTTCGTAGATCGTGTTGGCTCGAAACATCGGGAAGACGAAGTCGCGGACAAATTCTTCACGCAGGTCCTCGATGTGGATGCTGGCGGCCGGGACCCCCATTTGCAGGGCCTTGGCGCGCGCCGGCTCGACCTCTTCGCCTTGGCCGAGGTCGGCGGTAAACGTGATGACCTCGGCGTCGTGGGTCTCCTGCAACCAACGCAGGATGATGGAGGTGTCGAGACCTCCACTGTAGGCAAGAACAACCTTCATTTAGCTAAACGTTCCTTCAGAGTCCGGCGTAGTCGCGGAGGCGACTGGCCAAGTTTGCGCCGCCGATTTCTTCGACAGCAACGACGATGAGCGTGTCGTCTCCGGCGACGGTACCGAGGATTTCGGGAATCCCAGCACGATCCAGCGCCGAGGCCACCACGTGAGCTGATCCGGGTGGGGTCCTCAGCACAACCAGGTTCATCGAATGGTTGACATCGGCTACCCAATCGCCCAACACCCGCCGAAGGTGATCCTCGGGGGCGATGCGATCAACGGGATGTTCGGGGATGGCATAGACGGTTTCGCCACCTGGCACCCTGACCTTCATGGCGCCGAGGTCCTCGAGGTCGCGAGACACGGTTGCCTGGGTGGTGGCAAGCCCGTCGTGCTCAAGGACTTCGACCAGTTGGGTTTGACTGGTGATGGCTTGGGCCGCCAACAGTTGGGCGATGCGGTGCTGACGATGGGCTTTAGACATCGGCGTTCTCGGCCATCAGCCAGGCCAACGCACCACGGGCCGCGTGCATGCGATTGGCTGCTTGCACCCATATACGGCTTCGGGGCCCGTCCAGAACCGCGTCGGTGACCTCTTCGTTGCGGTGCGCCGGGAGGCAATGCAAAAAGATCGCACCAGCCTGGCCGTGAGCCATCATGCGTTCGTCGATCTGAAAGCCTTCGAAGTCGCGACGCCGTTGCTCGGCCTCGGCCTCTTGGCCCATCGATGTCCAGGTGTCGGCGTAAACCGCGTCGGCCCCCGCAACGGCATCCTCGGGCCGATCGAACACCTGAGGAGTCACACCGGCCGCCTTGATGCGGTCGGTGTCGACCTCGTTGAAACCGTAACCCCCGGGGCTCGCTATGCGAAAAGTCATCCCCGCGAGGCCCGCGGCGAGAGCCAACGACCGGGCCACGTTGTTGGCGTCACCCACATACGCCACCGTACGGCCCCGCAACTCGCCGAACTCGCGGCGCATAGTGAGCAAGTCGGCGAGGGCCTGAAGTGGATGAGCGGCATCGCTCAACATGTTGACCACCGGCACCGCGTCGACCGCGGCCATCCGCTCGACAACGGAGTGCCGAAACACCCGGGCACCAAGCACCACATGGAATCCGGCCATCGTGTGAGTCACGTCTTCGACCGTTTCGCGGGTGTCGAGCCCGACTTCGTGCCCTTGGATGTAAACCGGATGGCCGCCCAACTGCACCACCGCCATCTCCATCGAGTTCCGGGTCCGCGACGACGGCTTTTCGAAAATGAGGGCCGCTCCCTTTCCGGCCAGCGAGCGCTGCGGGTCGGGATTGGTCGCCAAATCCAAAATTCGTTCGAGATCAGATCCCGACAGATCATCGATTTCGAGTAGGTGACGCATCAAGGAGTGGATCCTTCTTGGTTGAGAGCGGCGGCGATGATGTTTACGCCTTCGACCAACTGTTCGTCGGAGATGACAAACGGCGGAGCGATGCGCAAAGCGGTCGGGGTGATCCCATTGCAAATGAGTCCGAGATCGAGACAAGCCCTTGCTATCTCGGGGGCGGTACGCCCGGCCAAGATGTCGGGAGCCAGTTCGATAGCGAGCAGCAGGCCTCGGCCCCTAACGCCGGCGACACCCTCGACACCAGACAGCAACTCGCGCAGTCGGGCTTCGTGTCGCCGCGCCACCGCGGGAGCGTCGATGCGCTCGAGTTCGTTGAGCGTGGCTCGAGCCGCAGCCAAGGCCAGTGCTTGGCCGGCATAAGTCGAGCCGTGATCGCCCGGGCCAAACGCCGCGGCCACGTCGTCGCGGGCCCAAACTGCGCCCACAGGCATTCCGTTGGCCACGCCCTTGGCAATCGTGACGATGTCGGGGACGATGTCGCTGTATTGGAAGCCAAACCAGTCGCCGGTGCGTCCGAGTCCGGTCTGGATCTCGTCCATAACCAACAAGATGCCGCGTTCGTCGCAAATGGTCCGCACCGCTTGCAGATAAGTGCGTTCGGCCGGGTTGACGCCGCCTTCGCCCTGTATCGGTTCGAGCATGATGGCCCCAACCTCCGGGCCGAGTGCTCGCTCGAGTTCGTCGACATCGTTCCACACCACATGGCGAAACCCCTCTGGCAACGGCTGAAAGGGCTCGTGCTTTTCGGGCTGTCCGGTAGCTGCGAGCGCGGCCATGGTCCGACCGTGAAAGCTGCGCAAAGCGCTGACGATCACATGGCGACCGCGGCCCTGGTATTTGCGCACCAGTTTGATCGCTGCTTCGTTGGCTTCGGCGCCCGAGTTCTGGAACAACACCTGCCCGTCACCGGCAGATATGAGCCGCGAAAGGGCTTCGGCCACTGGCGCCTGATGCTCGTTGGCAAACAGGTTGGACGTATGGGTCAGGGTCGCCGCTTGAACCGCGATCGCCTCGGTTACCGCCGGGTGGGCATGGCCGAGACCGGTTACCGCAAGGCCGCAAAGAAAATCGAGATGGCGTTGGCCGTCGCGATCCCATAGCTCTGCGCCATTTCCCTTGACGAACAGCCGAGGGGGCGACCCGTAGTTGTTCATTAGCGGGCTGTGAGAACCGCTAGCTCCCCACGCGTGGGCTTGGGTTTCGGTCACGAGTGGTCCTCTTCGATCATTACGGCTTCGGTGACCATGGTTCCGATGCCCGCGTCGGTGAACAGTTCGAGCAGCAACACATGGGGGATACGGCCGTCAAGCATGTGAGCCGACGCCGCGCCGGCTTCGACCGCCGCGATACACGCCTCGATCTTGGGGATCATGCCACCGGAGATGGTGCCGTCGCCGAGCATCGAACGCAGACCGTCGACGGTGGTGCGAGCAACGATCGACGACGGATCGTCGACGTCGGTAAGAAGGCCGGCAACGTCGGTCAGGTAAATGGCCTTCTCGGCGCCCAGCGCCCCCGCCAACGCCCCCGCGACCGTATCGGCGTTGATGTTGTAGGCCTGGCCGCGGCCATCGGACCCGATCGTGGAGATCACCGGAATCATGTTCTCGGCTAGCAGTCGTTGCACTATCCCTGGTTGAACCGACACCACATCGCCCACAAATCCCAGCGACGGATCTCGTGGCGCCGCCGTGATGAGTCCCCCGTCCTCGCCTGACAAACCAACGGCGTAGGCCCCGTGGATGTTGATGGCCCCGACGATGTCGCGCCCGACCTTGCCCACGAGCACCATGCGCGCCACGTCGAGCGTTTCGGCATCGGTGACCCGCAGACCGTCGATGAACTCGGTCTCTTTGCCGAGTCGACCCAACAGATTGCCAATCTGAGGACCGCCACCGTGCACCACCACCGGGCGCAAACCAACCGAGCGCAACAGCACCACGTCCTCGGCAAACGTGGTGGCCAGCGCCGGGTTGGTCATGGCGTTGCCGCCGAACTTCACCACAACAATGGCGTCACGAAAACGTTGGATGTAGGGCAGCGCCTCGACCAGCGCGCCTGCTCGCTGCGACGGAGCGAAGCCGCGTTCGGGAAGCAAGTCGGCAGTCATGAGCGGTACCCCGCGTTGATATCGATATAGCCGTGGGTCAGGTCGCAGGTCCAGACTGTGGCCTCACCCTGCCCGACCCCCACGTCGGCTCGAATCGCAATCTCGGGCTCGCGAAGGTGTTCGGTGGCCCGCGCCTCGGAGTAGGAATCGAGCACCACTCCCCCGGCCGTCACCTGTTCGGGACCTATCCAGATAGCAATGGCGTCACGGTCCGCGGCCTGACCGGCCTTGCCAATCGCCATGACGATGCGGCCCCAGTTGGCGTCCTCGGCCGCGAGCGCGGTCTTTACGAGCGGCGAGTTGCCAATGGCCAGTGCAATCGTGCGGGCGGCGCGATCGTCAGAGGCACCAGTGACCGTCACCTCGACAAACTTTGTCGCCCCTTCGCCATCGCGCACTATCTGTTGAGCCAAGTCGAGAAGTACCGAATCGAGAGCCTCCTGAAATGCCGGATATCGCGGGTCGTCGGCCGAAATCAGTTCGTCGTCAATTTGTTCGCCGGTGGCAAACATGAGCACGGTGTCGCTGGTCGACGTATCGGAGTCGACCGTTATTCGATTGAAACTGCGGGCCACGGCCTTGGACAGACAGCTCTGCAACAAGTCGGGCTCGACCGGCAGGTCGGTGAACACGAAGGCCAGCATGGTTGCCATGTCGGGGGCGATCATTCCGCTGCCCTTGGCGATGCCAACAACGTGAGACACCGCCCCTTCGATGCGTTGGGCACTGCCCTTGGAGAACGTGTCGGTGGTGCGGATCGCCGCCGCGGCTTGCTCCCAAAGTGCCGGCGAGGACGGAGCAATCGTCTCGGCCAGCACCGGCAACCCAGCGAGCAGCGGGGCTTCAGGCAGGGTCTCGCCGATGACGCCGGTTGACGCCAAATAGATCGAGTCGGGCTCGAGCCCCAAATTGGCCGCAATGGTCCGAGCAGTGAGCTCGGCCGCCGCAACGCCGGCCTGGCCAGTGAACGCGTTGGCGTTACCAGAATTACAGACGACCGCTCGAGCGGTGCCGTCGCCTTCGGCCAGCACTTGCTTGCACCAATCGACGGGAGCGGACGGGCAAAGCGACTGGGTGAAGGTCCCAGCGACCGATGTTCCCTCGGCCAGCGCGGCAAGGAACAAGTCGGCTCGGTTCTCGTAGCGAATCCCGGCCGCGTGAGTCGCCAGGGCAACTCCGGCAATCGGTGGCAGCACCGGGAACGAGTCGGGGGCGAGAGGCGAAACTGAATCGGACACAAAATTCCTTACGGGAACATGCCAGCGACGGCCAGCCCGGTTTGTTCGGGGATACCAAGAGCAAGGTTCGCACACTGCACGGCCTGGCCTGACGCTCCCTTTACGAGGTTGTCGAGCGCCGCGATGGTGACGATCCACCCCGTGCGAGGATCGACCCTCGCAGTTACGTGACAACTGTTGGAACCCAAAGTTGCTTTGGTCGATGGAAGCGCTTCGCTAACCAGCACGAATGGTTCGTCTCGGTAGGCATCGGCCAAACAAGCAATGGCGTCATCTGTGGTTGTGGTCTCCGAGGCCGGACGGGCGTAGCAGGTAGCCAGGATGCCCCGGTTCATGGGGGCGAGGTGCGGGGTGAACAGCAACTGCACTTCCTGGCCGGAGTGGCGGCCCACGGTCATCTCGATCTCGGGGGTGTGACGATGGTTCAGCACCGCGTAGGGCGCAAAGTTCTCGTCAACGGTGCAAAAGGTGGTGTTGGGTTTGGCGGGACGGCCCGCGCCGCTGACTCCGCTGGCGGCATCGACGATGATCCCGGTTGGCTCGGCCAGACCGGCCTTTACGAGCGGACCAAGAGCCAACGACGAAGTCGTGACATAGCACCCAGGAGCGGCAATTAATTCGGCCCCTTCGATGTCGGCGCGAAAGAACTCGGGAAGCCCGAATACGAACTCGTCGAGCAACTCCGGTGCCGTGTGGGGCTCGCCGTACCAAGTCGGATAGAGCTCGGCGTCGTCAAGGCGAAAGTCGGCCGCCAAATCAACTATGTGGCCGACTTTGCCCCGCAGCGACGGCACTACCGACTGCGACGCGCCGTGAGGTAGTCCGAGAAATACCAGGTCGGCTTGAGCGGCGATCGAATCGTCGTAGGGGACAAAGGTCATGTCTCCATACGCCGCCGCGAGGCTCGGGTAGAGATCGCCAACCCGGTTGCCGGCTTGGGTGTCACCGGTGGCGGAGACCACCTGCAACTCGGGATGCGTCGCACAGATTCTGAGGAGTTCGGCGCCGGTGAAACCTGACGCACCAATGATCGCTACCTGATACATCCGGACACTATACTCATCTAGGCATACTTATGCGAGCATTGTTATGCGGTTGATAAAATACTTTTGCAGTCTGGGTTCTGAACCGCGACTCAAAGCGCCAGGCCGGCCAGCTTGGTTTCGAGGTACTCTTCCAACCCCTCGTGGCCGCCCTCGCGTCCCAAGCCCGAATCGCCCATACCCCCAAACGGCGCCGCCGCCGATGTTGGGTTGACATCGTTGACGCCGATGATGCCGAACCGCAGCGCCTCGACGGCACGGATGGCGGTGCTGATGTCGCGGGTGTACACGTAGGCGGCCAAACCGTAGTTGGTGTCATTGGCCATCGAGATGACTTCGTCGACATCGTCGTACACGACTATGGGCGCTACCGGCCCGAAGGTTTCCTCACGATAAATAGCCATCTCGCTGGTGACCCCGGTCAGAACCGTCGGAGCATAGAAATGGCCCCGATCGAGGCCATCGTCGGCCAGACGCGTTCCTCCAACCTCGATGGTCGCTCCCAAATCTCGAGCGTCGTCGACCTGGGCCGCAACTTTGGCGACTGCCGCTTCGCTCACTAGCGGACCTACGGTGACGCCCTCCGTGGTCCCGTCGCCAGCGCGAATCTTGGCGACCCTTGGCACCATCGTCTCGGTGAACGCATCGACATGATCGGCATGGACGTAGATCCGGTTGGGACTTATGCACGCCTGGCCGGAGTTGAGAAACTTGAGCGCGGTCGCCCCCTTGGCCGCGTGCACGGGATCGGCGTCGGGAAAGACGATGAACGGAGCGTGGCCGCCCAACTCGACCGACACCCGTTGCAGATTGCCAGCCGCTCGCGCCGCCAGATGGCGACCCACCGCGGTCGACCCGGTGAACGTGAGTTTGGCGACTCGGTGGTCGGTCGTGAACACCTCGCCGATCGGCTTCGGGTCCCGAGCAGTAACGAGGTTGATCACTCCCGCCGGTATCCCAGCATCGTGGAAGCACTCAAATACCGCTTGGGCACACAACGGCGTGGCCTCGGCCGGCTTGAGAACCAAAGTGCAACCCGCCGCCAGCGCCGGGCCCATCTTGCGAGTGAGCATCGAGACCGGGTAGTTCCACGGCGTGACGGCGGCGACCACTCCCACTGGAGCCTTCACCGCCAAGAACCGTTGATCGGGACGCGCCGACGGCAACCACTCCCCTGTTATTCGTCGGGCTTGCTCACCGAACCAACGAACGAAGTCGGCGCCGTACTTAACTTCGGCCGCCGCGGCTTTGAGCGGTTTGCCCTGCTCTCGGGTCATGAGCGCGGCAAGGTCGGACGAACGTTCCGTCATGAGCCGCCACGCCTCCATCAGGAGATCGGCTCGCGCGTACGCCGGTGTTGCGGCCCAGCCCGACCCGGCCAGGTGAGCCGCGGCGATCGCGGCGCTGGCGTCGTCGGCCCCGCCGTCGGGTACGTCACCAATAACCTCGCCGTTGGCCGGGTTGGTTACCTCAAAGCGAGTCCCGCCAATTGCGTCGACCCATTCACCATCGATGTACATGGCGGCACTTTAGCGGTGGCTCGATCAACCGAAGAGCTCCGCCAGAACGCCATAGGATCGGATCGATTGGGGCCCGCTCAAATCGATCGCCAGCGACCGGCGAAACACGCTCGACACATCGCCGTCAAGAGTCAAGGCACCGAGCTCCACATCGCCCCTGCGCTCGATAGCGGCCGCCACACTGTGCAGGTGGTCATCGAGAAAACCATCACGGTTGGTGGTCGCGGTCGCCGATTCCATCGGCGTGCCGTCGCTGATCATCACCAGCAAACGCCGGGCCTCGGGTCGGGCACAAAGTCGGTCGTAGGCCCAGATCAGCGCCTCGCCGTCCACCCCCTCGCGGTAGTGATGGGTCGACAACATGGCGGCGATCGAACGACGCGAACGTTTCCACGATGTCTCAGCGTCCTTGTACACGATGTGTTCAACCTCCGCGACTCGCCCAGCAGGGGAGTTCGCTCCACCGGCCCGCCAGGCCTTGAGGGCCCGGCCGCCGTTCCAGCGCCTAGTGGTAAAGCCGAGAATCTCCGACGAAGCTCCCGCCAAATCGAGGGCCTGGGCGAACGTGTCGAGAAGAACCGCGGCGGCCTCGAACCGCTGTTGTTTCATCGAACCGGTGGTATCGACAAGGAACGTGACGCACACGTCGCAGTGGGGCTGGCGTCGCTCGCGGCGAAACACTCGATGATTTGCGGGGTCGGTTACCAGCTGACTGAGACGGGCGCCGTCGAGCAGACCATCTTGTTCGCCAAACGTCCAGCCGTCGGCCGCCGGGTGGGCCAACTGACGCACCAGTCGTTGAGCAACCCGTGCTGCGCCAACCGCCTGAGCGCGCCGATGTTGATCGAGTTGGGCTCGCAGCTGCGTGCGACGCGATTGCGGTACGACATGATCGGCACCGACTTCGCGGTCGAACTCACGGGTGTAGACGCAGTAGTCGCCCAAGTCGGCAAGGTTCGTGACGTCTCCGCCCTCACCAAAGCCTCGCCCGGCAATACCGTCTCCGGTTTGGTGCACGTTGTCAGAATCGAATCCCGCCAGGACCAGGCGGGTGCGGTCGAGTGCGGCTTTGGCGGCGGGAGCGAGCGCCGCGTCGCCGGCGACCAACGCCACCGCTTCGGCGATGGTCCTGGAATGAAAGGCAAACGATTCTTGATCGTCGCGGACTCGCGGCAACGCATATAGCGACTCGCCGATAATGGGGGCCAATGTGGCCCGGGTGGCCTCGATCGTCTCGTCGACATGAGGGTCAGAAATCGGGCGTACCAGACGGCCCCGCACCATGTGAGCAATGGTGAAGATCAGTAATCCAACGCCGGTCTCGGCGATTCGTTGGCCCTGGGCCGCCTGCGACCAACCCACAAACGCGGCGTCGAGGTTGGCAACGGTTCCTGGCCATTCGGCCGGAACCAAAGATTCGCAGCGAATCTGTTCGATCAGGTCGAACACCACCCGCTCGACTGGGGCGTCCGGGGCCAACCGACGATGGAGCTTCAGGTCGCAATGGCGCACGAGTAGACCGAGGTTGTCGGCCACGCCACGGGCGTGGGCCTGGTCGACGGTGGCGAGATCGGCGGCCAGGTACGGTGAGGCAAGCGAAACCGCGTGGCCGTTGAGCCGCAGCCGTTGTCCTCTGAGGTCGGCTGATTGCTCGCCCGACAGCGCCCTCACAATCGCCGCGCCATGGCGTTCGGCCGAGCGACGGCGAGCGGCGTCAATCACCGGTCGGGTCAAGCTCCACGCCAAACGCCCGCTGGTAGTACTCGGCAATGATCGACTGTTCGGCTGGATCGCAGGTGTTGAGAAACGACAGACGAAAGGCTGCGGCAATCCCGCCGAAGATTTCGAGGTTCTCGGCCCAACCAATAACGGTCCGAGGCGACATCACCGTCGACAGATCACCGGCTTCGAAACCAACGCGAGTCATGTTGGCCACGGCAACCATCGAGGCGATCGTCGCCAACCCTTCGTTGTTGGCGGCCAGCGCCGGCACTCGCGCCGCGACGATTGCTTGTTCGGCGTCGGGTTCCAGGTAGTCGAGTCGGGCCACGATGTCCCAACGATCCACCTGAGCCTGATTGAGCAGCTGAGTCCCGTGATAAAGGCCGCTGAGATTGCCGAGGCCGACAGTGTTGGCCGTGGCAAACAAACGAAACGATGGATGGGCTTTGAGCACTCGGTTCTGATCCAGCAAGGTGAACTTGCCGCCGCGCTCGAGCACCCGCTGGATCACGAACATCACGTCGGGGCGCCCGGCATCGAACTCGTCGAACACCAAAGCCACCGGCCGTTGCAGCGACCACGGCAACACGCCTTCTTGGAACTCGGTTACCTGCATGCCCTCTCGCACCACAATTGCGTCCCGGCCAACGAGGTCGAGCCGCGTGATGTGACCGTCGAGGTTGACCCGCACCATCGGCCAGTTGAGCCGAGCCGCGACCTGTTCGAGGTGAGTTGACTTGCCGGTTCCGTGACTCCCCTGAAGCAACACCCGCCGGTTGTGAACGAAACCGGCGAGGATCGCTTCGGTGACCTCGGGATCGAACCGATACGCGGAATCGATCTCGGGGACGTGCTCGTCGGCTTCGCCAAACGCGCGGACTTTCAACGCGCTGGCAAAACCAAAAGTCGCCTCGATGTCGACCGGCTCGGTTGGTTCGAGAATTAGACGAAATCCTTGTACTTATCGAGGTGACGCACCGGCTTGCTGAGCGCATCCTTGCGGAACGGGTCGCCCAGTTCCTTGGTGCACATGATCTCGATAACGGTGGTCTTACCGTTGTTCATCTGAGCATCGATCGCGGCCTCGAGAGCCGGACCGACCTCGTCGATATTGTCGACTCGCACGCCTTCGGCACCCATGGACTTGGCAATCTCGGAGTAATTCTCGCCACCCTCGAGTTCGCCGGCGACGAAACGCCGACCGTAGAAGTCGACCTGGTTCTTCTTCTCGGCGCCCCAGTGGCGGTTATGGAAAACGATGGCCGTGACGGGAATGTCGTGGCGAACCGCGGTCATGATCTCGGACATGCTCATCGCCCACGCCCCGTCGCCGGCATAGGAGATGGCCGGGCGATCAGGAGCACCAGCTTTGGCCCCGATCATGGTCGGCAAGGCGTAGCCGCAGTTGCCCCAACTCATCGGCGCAAAGAACGAACGGGGCTCCTCGAACCGTAGGTAACTGTTGGCCACCGAGTTGATGTTTCCGATGTCGGTCGAAACCATCGCCCGAGCGGGCATGGCATTTTCGAGCTCACGCAGAACCTGGCGAGGATGCAGCCAGTTGCCGTCCTCGGTCTTGGCCTCTTCGATCATTTCGAGGCTGAAGTCGTCTTTTTCGTGAGTCCATTCGTCGAGCTCGGCTTCCCACGCCGCCTTTTCTTCGGCGGTTGTGGCGGCTCGCTCGTCGCGGGTCGAGTCGCACGCAAGGGTCTTGGCGTCGAGGCGTTCGAGGATGGCTTTGGCGGCCGCTCCCGCGTCGCCGCAGATCCCGACCTGAACCTTCTTGACCAGGCCCAACATCTTCTGATCGGCGTCGACCTGGATGATCTTGGCCTCTTTGGGCCAGTAATCCATGTCGTGTTGAGGGAGAGTGCCGAAGGGGCCCAGACGAGTCCCGAGCGCCAGCACCACATCGGCCTTGGCGATCAGTTTCATGGCCGCCTTGGACCCTTGGTAACCCAGCGGGCCGGTCCACTGCGGATGGCTGGCTGGGAACGAGTCGTTGTGGAGGTAAGAGTTGACGACCGGGCAGCCGAGACGTTCGGCAAGGGCCACGGCTTCGTCCATGGCATCACCCATCACCACGCCGCCGCCACTAACCATCACCGGGAACTCGGCTTGGGCCAGCAACTCGGCTGCTTCGTTGAGAGTGCGCTCGCCGCCCGGGCCACGATCGAGTCGCATTGGCTCGGGAATCTCGACATCGATGTCGCCGTAGAAACGGTCGCGGGGGATGTTGAGTTGGGTCGGGCCGATCTCTGACATCGCCCGGTCGAAACACCGGCCGGTGATCTCGGCCATGCGGTTCTCGTTGACGATGTGGCCTTGGTACTTGACGAACTCCTGGAACATCGGGAGCTGGTTGGCTTCTTGAAAGCCACCAAGACCGATTCCCATCGTGCCGGTCTCGGGGGTGATCATCACTACCGGGCTATGGGCCCAGAACGCCGCGGCGATCGCCGTCACACAGTTGGAGATGCCGGGACCGTTTTGACCAATGACCACACCGTGACGGCCACTGACCCGAGCAAAGCCGTCGGCCATGTGGGCCGCTCCTTGTTCGTGCACCACCGGTACGAGTCGGATACCGGCCGGAGCGAAAATGTCCATCGCGTCCATGAAGGCGCTGCCCATGATGCCGAAAGTGGTGGTTACGCCATTGGCGACCAACGTCTCGACAAAGGCCTCGCTCGGTGTCATACGAGTCATTAGGTACCCCCGGTTTGGTTGACCCCTCGCGAGTGAGAGGCTCTAACAGAATTGCAATATCTTATCGCGGCTCGGTGTCGCGTGTCACGCGCCGGATTCGAGCTGGAAAATTCCTGCGACCAACAAGTCGACCAAGCCGGAGAAACTCTCGTCTAGGTCGTGAGGGTGCGGGTGGCCGTCGCCGGATTCGAGGTGAGCGAAGCCATGAAAGGCGCTCCGCAGCCCGCGCGCTACATGGATCCGTTGACCATCGGTGAGGCCGAAGGAACCGAGCGCTAGAGCAATGATGGTGACGATTCGTTCGACCGCGTCTTCGAGTTCGGCGTCGCCAGCGCAGGGATAGCGATCGGTCGCGGCATACAGACCCGGCGACTCCCGAACCACTCCTCGCCACGCGTCGCCCACCGCTCGTACGGCGTCGGGCCCCGACACGCCGATGGCGGCGTCGCTGAGGCGCTCGGCCAACAGCTCGCGACCTCGCAAACCAAGACTGCGAATGAGATCGTCGTAGCCGTCCACGTGACGGTAAAGAGCCGGCTGCCGGACTCCCAACCTGGCCGCAACTTTGGTGAGAGTGACGGCGTCGAGGCCTTCCTCATCGGCGAGCGCCGCCGCCTCGTCGATGACTTTTGTGCTGTCTAGTGCGATTCGCGCCATTGGTTAGATGGTATCGGGGCGCGAGGTGGCCTCACGAAGCGTCAGAGCTAGGCGACCAGCCCCACAATGCCAACGGCATCAAGACGCCGACCCCCACGAACCGTGCCCATTCCGGGTCGACCTTGCCGAACGCCGCGCCCCGATCGCCGCGCCGACGAGCATCACCGGCGTGAACTCGGCAAACCGGATGAGCGGTTGGGTCGAGCAGGCCGTGTCAATTGGCGGCTTGGAGGGATGCGATCACTGCGACGTTGACGATGTCATCGGCGCTGCAGCCTCGACTGAGGTCGTGCAACACGCCATCGAGGCCCTGTAGGAGCGGCCCGAACGCTTGCGCGCCTCCGAGGCGCTCCGTGATCTTGTACGCGATGTTGCCGCTGTCGAGATCAGGGAACACGAAGACGTTGGCGTGACCGGCCACCGGCGAATCCGGGGCCTTCGCTTCGGCCACGGCCGGAACCCAAGCAGCGTCGAACTGCAGCTCGCCGTCGACCGCCAGGTCGGGAGCCTGCTCACGGACAAGCGCCGTGGCCTCGATCACCTTGTCGACGCGGGGGTGCTGGGCGCTGCCCTTCGTGGAGAACGAGAGCATCGCGACCTGGGGCTCCTCCCCTGCCAGCTGCGCGAACGACGCCGCGCTCGAGATGGCGACCGACGCAAGCTGTTCGGCAGTGGGATCGGGCAACACACCACAATCGCCGTAGACCAGCGGTCGACCATCAGGCAGCACGAAGAAGAAGCAACTGCTGACCGCGCTCACGTCGGGCGAAACCTCGAGGATGCGAAGGCCCGCTCGGATGACGTCGCCGGTCGGGCGGGTGGCTCCGCCGACCGCACCGGCGGCCCATCCGGTCTTGACGAGCGCGGTCGCGATCGTGAGCGGGTCATGGGGATCGAGCGAGCGCCCGGCCCACGGGCCGTCCGTCGCCGCCGCGAGGCGTTCGACGAGTGCCTCAGCCGCCGGATGACCGGCGTGGGTCAGGCTCGCGAGGTCGCGCCCGATCACGATCGCCTCAGCGAGCCCCTCTGCGTTGAGGCGGTCGGCGGCCTCGTGCGAGCGCGGGTCGTCATCGGCCAGCAAGATCCGTCGGGGCGCGGCAGCGGCCCGTCGATACCAGTCATCGAGCACGCTCACGACAATCGGCGATCAGCCTTTGCCCCGCCACGGGATCAGCTTGGACTCGAGGAACCTCAGGAGAATGTCCATGAGCACACCCAGCACGGCGATCACGATGATGCCGACGACGATCACGTCGAGCCGAAAGAACGGGCGAGCAGCGAAGATCATGGCACCGAGACCATCTTGTGAACCGATGATCTCGGCGGCAACGAGCGTGCCCCACGAGACGCCGAGAGCGACGCGGAAGCCGGTGAAGAGCTCCGGAAGGGCGTTGGGGAGCAGAACCCGGAACAGCAACTGACGCTTGCTCGCTCCGAGCGAATACGCCGCTCGAATCTTCGACAGGCTGGCGGCCTGAACGCCTGAGCGCGACGCGATGATCATGATCCACAGACTGGCAAAGATGAGCAGTGGGACCGCTGAAGCGTCGCCGATCCCGAAGATGAGGATGAAGAGCGGAATCAGCGCCAGTGGCGGGATCGGTCGCAGCATCTCGACTGGCGTGTCGAAGAATCCTCGAGCGCGGCTCGAGAGGCCCATGGCGAAACCGATCGGGACACCGAACAAGGTGCCGAAGCCCATTCCCTTGAGCACCCGCACGAGACTGGCCTTGGTGTGTTCCCAGAGAGTGATTCCCCGGAAGCCTTCACCGTTCAGCTCGCCGAATGTGTTCCAGGTGTCGCGGAGCGACGGGAACTGCAGCGGGCTGACGAGCTGGGAGTACGAAGCCTTGCACTCATCGCTCTGACTACAGATTGAGATCCGCTGCTTGTCGCTCAGATCGTCGTAGGTCACGCCGTCCTCAGCGAGTGAATCGGGGACCGCGATCAGATCACTCGACAGACCCCATGCCTGGGTGGAGAGGAACCAAAAGGCGATAACCAAGACGAGCGAAAGCAGGCTCCACAACGGCAGGCTCCGTACCGCGCTGGAGTCACCGAAGGTGACCGTCTTGCGCTGGTCGTTGCCCGAGTTGAAGAACTTCGCCGACCAGCGCAGCTTGTCAGCCATCTCGAGCGTGTCCCCATCACGCACCCCGCTCGCGCCAGTACCCATCGAACCGGTCATCAGGCGGCTCCTTCCGTACGACCCATGATCTCCTCTTCCATCTCCCAGATGATGTTGAGGATCTCCTCACTCTTGGCGCGGAACTCGGGCGATCGTTTGAGCTCGCGGGCGTCCATGGTGAGGCCCTGTTCGGCAAACGGGAGCGAGTAGTCCTGGTCGACGCGACCTGGGCGCGGCGCCATCACGAAGAGGCGATCCCCGAGGTACAGCGCCTCTTCGACGGAGTGGGTGACCAAGATGATGGTCTTCCCCGTCTCCTTCCAGAGCTCGAGGATCAGACTCTGCATCTTCTCGCGGGTGAGCGCGTCGAGTGCGCCCAGAGGCTCGTCCATCAAGATGACATCAGGGTCGTTGGCGAGGCAGCGGGCGAGCGCAACACGCTGCTGCATGCCGCCGGAGAGTTCATAGATCCGTTTGTCGCCGAAACCACCGAGGCCGACGATCTCGAGGAGTTCTTGAGCCCTCGCACCGAATCCGGCCTTGTCGTCGCGATTCATTCGCGGACCGAAGGTGATGTTCTGCTCGACGGTGAGCCACTCGAAGAGTGCGCCTTGCTGGAACACCATGCCGCGGTGCTTGTCGGGACCCGTGATGAGGTCGCCACTCAGCGTCACAGTGCCGCCGGTGGGCGCCAGGAAGCCGGCAAGAATGTTGAGCAGGGTGGTCTTTCCACAGCCCGACGGCCCCAGGAGCGACAACAGTCGTCCGCCCTCGAGATCAAAAGAGACATTGCTGAGCGCGTGCACATCCGTGCCGCCGGGAACGTCGTACACCATGTCGACGTTCTTGACCGATAGATCCTTCACTGGTCCCCCCAGATCGAGTGGTTGTAGTTGTCGAACTGACAGCGGCGCCGAGGCGAGCCCCGGCGCCGCTCATCAATTCTTTGGATCAGCGGGCTAACCCGCCGAACAAATCCGAATCAGCCTTTGGCTGCTTCGAGGTAACTGGTGTCGACGGCGCCGGCGAAATCGCCGATTGCGGGCTCGCCACCGCCGAGTTCGGCGAGCGTCTCAACCTGGCCCTGCATGGCCGTGGCGACGTTGCCGCCGAGCCAGTCAGCGCCCAGCTGCTCGTCGATGGTCGGGAAGGCGAACCAGAGGTCGCCGCCGAGGAAGTTGGCGACGTCTTCCATGCCGGCCGCGGCCGCGATGGTCGGGTTCTGACCTTCCATGTCGGCCGCCCAAGCATCGTTGAAGTCCTGCGTGGCCTGCAAGAATGCCGAAACAGCATCGGCGTGAGCCTCACCATAAGCGGTGGGGATCGAGACGATGTCGTAAGTGAAGATGCCAATGCCCTCGTGCTCAGCGCCGGTCATGATGACGTTTCCGCCACCCTCGATCATGTTGACAACCGAGCCGCCGAATGCACAGCCGACGTCGATGTCGCCGGCTTCCATCGCCGCTGCGGTGGTTGCGCCACCCTCAGCCTGCACGATGTTGAGACCGGCGATGTCGACACCGAGGTGATCCATCATGGTGAGCATCTTGTAATGGGTCACGTTGCCGAACGGTGTCATGACGGTTGCCCCGTCAAGAACTTCGGCCGCGTTCTCCTGGGTGACACCGAGGTCACCGCGGGCAACACAGTTGTCGGCCTCGCTGTAGGACACGGCGATACCGACGAGCTTGAGGTCGGCGCCACCGTTGATCGCACCAGCGAACGGGGTAAGACCCTGTGAGTACGAAATATCGACATCGCCGGCAATCATGGCTTCGGACATTTCGCCACCGCTGTTGAACGGCAACCAGTTGATCGTGGCACCAACCGCGTCACCAAACGAACCGTCGGCCTGGCAGAACTGGTTTGGCGTCGGCCACTCGGCAAAGTAGGCAACGTTGATCTCGTCGACCGACAGACCGCCGCCGGCATCGTCCGCCGCCGAGTTGTCGCTCGTCGCGGTCGTGTCGTCGTCGCCGCAGGCGGCGGCAAACAAGCCGAACGCCATAGGGACTACAAGCAATCGCTTCATCTATTTATCCCTCTCCAGAGATTGATACGTGATGTCGGGTCCGATCGGATCCAACGGCTCCTGGCAACCGACAAAAGCATCCCCCGGCCGGCCAGTGGCCAAGACGGTAGTTCACTTTTGCGCGATCCCCTAGGCTTCATCGGCTCAGCGGTCTCCCGCGAGCCAGGCCGCGGCCCGGGCAACGACCCGGTCGGCCTTTTCGTGCAAGTCGTCGATGACCGTCTTGTCGGCCACCAACGGCGGAGAAAAGGTGAGCATGGTGGCGCCGCGATCATCGGGGCGAACCAGCAGACCTTCTTCTCGAAGGAAGCGGGCCAAGACGCCGCTTTGCAGTCCCTGCGCCTGCTCGTCGCTCAGATCAACCCCGTTGGCGCGGTCGGCCATGAACTCGAGCGCATAGAAGTATCCGGCGCCGCGGTACTCGCGCAACACGTTGTGATTTTCTACCAGAGCGGCAAAGCCATCGCGCAAGTACGACTCGTTGGCCCGCACGTGCTCCATCACACCCTCGTCGTGCATGGCCTGAATGTTGGCAACCGCGACCGCGGTCGACACAGGGTGGCCACCAAAGGTCGAGCCGTGGTTGAAGAGGCCTACCTCTGACTCCCAAATTGTTTCGAGCAGGGGCCGCCGAACCACTACCCCTCCGAGAGGGAGGTAAGCGCTGGTGACGCCCTTGGCGAACGTGATCATGTCGGGAACGACGCCAAATCGTTCGCTTCCGAAGAAGTGGCCCAGCCGGCCAAACGAGCAGATCACCTCGTCAGCGCAAAGCAACACTCCGTACTTGTCGCAGATGCGACGAAGCTCTGGCCAATACCCGTCCGGCGGCACGACACAACCCCGACCGTTTTGCACCGGCTCGGCAATCACCATCGCGACCGTCTCTGGGCCCTCGGCAAGAATCATGTCCTCGACCGCTTTGGCCGAATCGAGGGCATCGGCGGTGTCGCCAAGGGTGTGACGAACATGACGAACGCCGTCCCACATCATCGGCATGAAGGTCTTACGGAACTTTGGGACGCCGGTGACGGTGAGCGCCGCGAGTGTCGTGCCGTGGTAGCTCCAATCGCGCGAGATGACCTTGTAACGAGATTCGTCGCCGTTGGCGACGTGGAAGTTACGAGCGAACTTGAGAGCCGACTCGACCGCCTCTGATCCCGAGCTCACAAAGAAAACGTCTTCGAGGTCGCCCGGCGCGACCTCGGCAATCATCGTTGCGGCCTGCGAGACGGGCTCGTGAGTGAATCCCCAGTTGGGATAAAACGCCATCTTCTCCATCTGCTTGGAAGCTGCGGCGGCAAGATCGGAACGCCCGTGACCGAGATTGGTACAGAAAAGTCCGGCTAACCCGTCGAGGTATTTGTTGCCGTCGGTGTCCCAGACGTAACAGCCTTCGCCGTGGTCCATAACAACGAGGTCATTGGCGTTCCATGCCGCGCCCTTGGTGAAATGCGGCACGACATGGGCTTGGGCCGCAGAACGAACTTCAGACACGTGACTCCCCCTAATGAGACATGCGCAACGGTTCCGAACCGTCCGCGAAACATAACAGAAAGAAGTTAGAGGGTCTAGCGCTTCTGTGATTAGTTCTAACCGAGCTCTACTACCGCCTTGCCGGACACCTGCCGATCGGCGATGGCCTGAATTGCCTCGGCGGCCTTATCGAACGAGAACGGCGGGTAGAGCGGAGGCGCGACCTTGCCCTCGCGAGCCAGAGCGAACACCGACTCCATCTGGCGTTTAACACTGTCGGGATCGCGCATCAGCGACGCCCCCCAGTGCACACCCACGATCGAGTAGTTCTTCAGCAGAGCATGGTTGGTGGGGGCATCAGCAATACCACCAACGAATCCGACGATCAGCAGTCGACCGTTCCATGCCATACATCGCCGGACCTGATGAAACGCGTCGCCCCCAACCGCGTCGTGGGCAACGTCGACCCCGCCGCCCGACATCTCGCGGACCGTGTCGACCCACTGCGGTATTTGCTTGTGATCGACCACATGTTCAACGCCGAGACCGCGCACCAAGGCCGCCTTCTCTTCGCCGCCCACCACAGCGATCGGGACCGCTCCTGCCACCAAGGCCAACTGGATGCAAGCAGTTCCCGTACCTCCGGCTGCTCCGGTGATGAGGACCGTTTCGCCCGGCTGCACTTGGGCACGGTCGTGCAAACCGAACCATGTCGTTCCGTAGTTGACCGGGATCGCCGCGGCTTGAGCGGCCGTCAACGCGTCGGCCGGGTAGGCAAAGCACGAGTTGGCCGCGACCACGTTCTTCTCCCGTAGCCCCCCGCCCAGAACCGTGACCGCGGTGCCGACCTCAAGGTTCTCGACCCCTTCGCCCACCGCGCTTACGACACCGGCGGTTTCGCCGCCAGGTGTGTAGGGCAGCCTCGTCGGCACCTGGTACATCCCCCGACAGCTCAAAACATCCGGGAAGGTGAGTCCAACCGCTTGGGTATCTATCACTACCTGACCGGGACCCGCAGTGGGATCGTCCACCTCCTCGAGTCGCAGTACGTCGAGTGGGTCACCAAGTTCGTGAGAACGCCAAATCTTCATCCTTGGACCGTAGCCCCCAACCCGCCAACATTCGAACAGCCGGTTTGGTGATCGACGAGTTCTGAGATGAGCAAGCTAAGCGCGGAGGACGGACTTGGTCTTCTTGGCGACTTGGTCGATGCACGACTGGCGAAGATCGGCGATCTCGGCATCGGTAAGGGTGCGGTCGACGGCTTGGAATCGCAGCCCGTAAGTGAGGCTGCGGCTACCTTCGACAACTCCCTGACCGCGGTACACATCAAACAAGTCGAGCCCGACCAACATCTTGCCGCCCCCTTTGCGAAGACTCGCTTCGACCTGCGAGGCCGCGACATCGTCGGAAACAACGAAGGCAAGGTCGACATCGGCCGATGGGAACTTGCTGACCGGCGCATACTTGCGAGCACCGTGAGGTCCGTCCAGAACCGCACCCAAGTCGAGTTCGAGCCAAGCCACCCGGCCAGAAACGCCATAAGCCTCGAGCACAGCCGGATCGACTTCGCCGACAAAGCCGCGAGTGCGACCAGCGATAACGACCTCGGCTGAACGAGTCGGGTGCAGACCAGCAGGCGCCGCGGCGCGGAGCTGCAAGTTTGGCAGCGCCAGAGCCCGATCAAGAACGTCGAGAACCGCTATCGCGGCCGGGGCTTCTTCGCCGGCCAGGGCCACGGCCAAATATTCGCGCTCGTCCGGCAACAGCTGGCCTTCGGGTGCGGGCAAGAACACGTGATCGATCTCGAAAAACCGAACGTCGACGTTTCGATGAGACTGGTTATAGGCCACCGCCTTGAGCTGTCCGGGCAGCAACGAGGTACGAAGCACCGACTCTTCGGCATGCAGCGGGTTCGTGAGCGTTACGCCGTCTTCGGGCAAACCGGCCCGCGAAAGATCGCCCGGCGCCAGAAACGGCATCGGTTGGGTTTCGTCACAACCGGCCCCAACCAAGACCTGACGGACCAAACGACGATCGTGTTGATACGGCGAGAGTCCCCCGGCCTCGGTACCGGTCGGAACTGTGCGGACCAGGTTGGCAAAGCCGAACATTCGCCCGATTTCCTCGGCGATGTCGGTTTCGGTGACCGTGTCCCACCGCCAAGTAGGAATCACAACGGCGAGGTCGTGACCCGCAGTCTCAATGCCAAATCCGATGGATTCGAGATGCGAAGCCATAACCGCCGCCGACATCTCGGTGCCCAACAGTGCGTTGATCTTGTCGACCCGCACAGCGACCGGCGAACGATCGGGCGTAGTGCCGGCGATGTCGACGTGGCCCGCAACGGCGGTCACACCGGACTCGGCGGCCAACTGCACGAAGCGACGCATCGCTCTGGGGATGTTTTCGCCGTAATCGGCACCCCGGCGAAATCGGGTTGAGGCTTCGCTCGGGAGATTGAGTCGCTTGACCGTGCGCGAGATCGATGGCGGATCCCACCACGCCATCTCGAGCAGCACGTTGGTAGTGGAGTCGGAGATTTCGGTGGTGGCTCCGCCCATCACCCCGGCGAGGCTGACCACGTCGTCGCTGGCATCGGCAATTACCCCGTCGCCGGGGACCAACGAACGTTCGACGCCATCAAGGGTGACGAGTGTCTCGCCGTCCTTGGCCCGCCTAACAGTGAGCTTGCCACCAGCAACAGTGTCCAAATCGAAGGTGTGGTTGGGTTGACCGAGCTCGAGCATTACGTAGTTGGAAATATCGACAATCGAGTTGATAGGCCGCATCCCCAGCTGGGTTAGGCGCTCCTGCATCCACACTGGCGAAGTACCCACCGAAACGTTACGCAACACGGTCGCCACGAACCGGCCACACAATTCGGGATCGTCAATCTCGATGTCGAGCAAGCCATCGATGGCCTCGTCGGTAGTCGCCGGTTCGATCTCGGGGAAGGCGAACGGCACGCCCAGAGCGGCCGCCAAATCTCGGGCCACGCCCGCGACCGACATCGCGTCGGGACGATTGGCGTTGACCTCGAGATCCCACACAACGTCGGACCTAAGCCCAATGGCCTCGGCAAAGGGCATCCCCAATTGGGCATCGCCAACCACACGATCGTTGGAAACAAGGATGCCGTCGACGTCGCCACCGATCCCAATCTCGGCCCCCGAACAACACATGCCGTTGGAGGTCTGCCCTCGCATCTCGCGCTGGGCAATCTCCATGCCGTTGGGCATCACGGTGCCGATCGTGGCGAACGGGATCAGGTCGCCGACCGCCATGTTGAATGCGCCGCAGCAAACCTGAAGCGGTTCGCCGTCGCCGCGATCGACATCGACCAACTGAATCTTGTCGGCATCGGGGTGAGGGCGAAGGTCCAGGACCCGAGCCAGCACCACTCCATCTATGCCGCCACCCGTGATGGTCATTTCTTCGACCGCCAAACCCAAACCGGACAACACCTCGCCCAGTTCGGTGGGGTCGCCGTCGATTCCGGGCGCGAACTCGCGCAGCCATGACAGGGTTACTTTCATCAGAACTGCCTCAAGAATCGCACGTCGTTGTTAACAAGTTCTCGGATGTCGTCGAGCTGATAACGCATCACGGCCAACCGGTCGATGCCGAAGCCAAACGCAAAACCCTGCCACTGCTCGGGATCGATTCCGCAATTACGCAAGACATTGGGGTGAACCATCCCGCACCCACCAAGTTCGAGCCAAGACCCATCCGGACGACTGATATCGAACTCGGCGCTCGGCTCGGTGAAAGGGAAATATGAGGGCCGCAACCGAGTCTTGACCTCGCCGCCAAAAAACGAGCGAACAAACTCGTCGATCGTGCCGGCCAAGTCGCCCATCGTGATACCACGATCGATCACCAGACCCTCGATCTGGTTGAACGCCGGCAAGTGAGTGGCATCGGCAGTGTCGGTACGGAAGGTGCGGCCGGGCGCAACAATGTAGATCGGCGGCTCGGTGCTTTCCATCGTGCGGATCTGAACCGGCGACGTGTGCGAACGCAACATCACCTCTTCGGGCTCACCCAAATCAACAAAAATGGTGTCGAAGCTGCCACGAGCTGGATGCCATTCTGGGATGTTGAGAGCCTCGAAGTTGTACCAGGCCGACTCGACCTCGGGACCCTCGGCAACCGTGAACCCCATGCCCACAAACACATCCTCGAGCCGATCGCGGGCCTGCGTGACCAGATGAAGCGAACCACGTCGAACTTCGCCCAGCCGCTCGGACAGATCGAGGCGTTCGGCCTGATACTGCTCCTCGCGGGCCGCCGCCGCCAACCGAACCCTCGCCCCCTCGAGCTCTTCCTCGATGGCTATTCGCACGGCGTTGAGCTTCTGACCCGCCGCTTTACGGTCTTCAGGCGCGAGCGCTCCGAGTTGCTTCTTCGCCGCCGAAAGCTGGGACTTCTTGCCCAAAAGCTCGGTGTCGAGCGCGGCCAGTTGCTCGAGGCCAGAAGCCCGCGCCGCTTGTTCTTTTGCGCTCGCAACCAGCGCGTCGAGTTCGTCGATCATTGTCGAACAGGTTATGGGCGAAGCGTCGCGGAAAGACCGCAAATTCGTGCCACAATCGATCGGTGGACCACGTCGTACAAGACAACCCGACCCGACGACGCTACGAACTCGTGATCAACAACGAAATCGTGTCGATCGCCGATTACCGCCGAGACGGTCAAACCGTTGTTGTCCCCCACGTCGAAACCAGCCCGGCCTTTCGAGGCCAAGGCATGGCCGACCGGCTGATGCGAGGCATGCTCGACGACCTCCGACGCCAGCATCAACGCATCAACCCGCTGTGCCCATTCGCCGCCGACTACATACGCCAACATCCCGACGACCAGGCCCTACTCGCCTAGACATTGCTTTCCTAGACATTGCTTGCCTAGACATTGGGCCGGCGAGACTCGAACAACAAGATGGTGGCGGCCATCGCCACGTTGAGAGACTCGGTATTGCCAGGCATACGTATATGGGTCCATGCGTCGATCGTCGCCCCGAGCGAATCATCAAGTCCCGCCGGTTCTGAACCCATCACGATCGCGACCGGAGGCGTCAGCGCTCCTTGATCGTGGGGCTCGCCGTCGCGCACATTGGTGCCGACAATGCGAGCACCAGCGCCGCGCAACGCCGTTAGTACATCGGCGGCGTGGCGAGCGTCGTCGCCCGAAACCACTGGCACCCGCAGGATCGACCCGGCCGATGCTCGAACAACTTTCGGACCCCAAGGATCGGCGCCCCCAACTACGACCACCGCCGTCGCAGCCGCAGCGTCGGCGGCCCGGATCATCGTGCCAACGTTGCCAGGGTCGCCAACGTCGACCAAAACCAACACCACCGAATCGGGATCGAGCTTCTTGGGCAATTCGGTGCGGGGACGCTTCACCAACGCCAGCATCGGTTGCGGGTTGACGGTTTGCGCCAACTTGTCAAACACGTGATCGCGGACCACCAGGTATTCGACGTCGGCCGCCAGTCGGTAGGCCACGCGGCCGACACTGCCATCGTCAGCCGACGATTCGGGAACCACAACCGTCGACGGCTTATGACCAGCGTCGAGCAACTCGCCCACGGTCCGGGGTCCCTCGATGAGAATCTCGGTAGAACGCGAACTGCGCCGCCCGACAAGGCGACGCAGTTCGACAACTCTCGGATGTTTTGCCCCGAGAACCAGATTCATGACCTGGAGCTCAGGAAGCAGCGGCCTCGGTGAGGGCGCCATTGGCCGCCTCGACCAGCGCGGCGAACGCCGCCGGTTCGGTCACGGCAAGATCGGCAAGAACCTTGCGGTCAACCTCGATCTCGGCGGCCTTGAGACCAGCGATGAAACGGCTGTAGCTCGTGCCGTTCTCGCGGCAAGCCGCGTTGATGCGTTGGATCCAAAGCTTGCGGAACTCGCCCTTGCGCGCCCGACGGTCGCGAAATGCGTAGTTGCCAGCGTGCATTACTGACTCGTTGGCCGACTTGAACGACCGCGAACGGTTGCCGTAGTGGCCCTTGGCGCGCTCGAGTACTACCCGGCGGCGCTTCTTCGAGTGAACAGAGCGCTTGACGCGTGCCATCTCGATTCTCCTTCAATCAATTCTTACGTAACGGTTGGGGTAACGGGCTCAGACGCCCAGGTCGCGGAGGTTGCGCTCGTCGGCTTTTGCGACGGGCGCAGAGCCGCGAAGCTGACGGATCCGCTTCGGGCTCTTTTTCTCCAGGATGTGGTTCTTGTTGGCCTGGCGGCGACGGAGTTTGCCGCTACCGGTGCGCTTGAATCGCTTGGCCGCACCGCGGTGGGTTTTCATCTTTGGCATATTTGTCTCTACTCTTCTTCGTCTGTCGCAGCTTCGTTTGTCGAAGCTTCGTTGGTCGAAGCTTCGGCCGCTGCGGCTTGAGCAGCCTCTGCGGCTGCCTTCTTCTTTTCTTTCTCGTGGCGGGCTTGCGCCTGCTTGTCGGGGGCGAGCACCATGATCATGTTGCGTCCGTCCTGACGAGGATGGAACTCGACCTTGCCGACGTGTTCGACTTCGGTCGCAACCCTGTCGAGAATCCGCCGTCCCAACTCGGGATGCTGCATCTCTCGACCACGAAACATGATCGTGACTTTGACCTTGTGGCCTTCGCCTAGGAACTGCTCGACCTTTCGGGTCTTGGTAGTGAAATCGCCAGGCCCGATTTTGGGACGGTATTTCATTTCCTTGACCGTCAGGTTCGAGGACTTCTTCCTCGACTCTTTGGCCCGCTGATCGGCTTCGTACTTGTACTTGCCATAGTCCATGATTCTGCACACTGGCGGATTGGCACGGTCGGCAACCTCTACGAGGTCGAGACCCGCCGCTCGCGCAATGTTTAGCGCCTCGGGCATTGGCTTGATGCCGATCTGTTCGCCGTCCTGGCCGACAAGTCGGACCTCTCGAGCGCGGATCCGGTCGTTGATCCTTGGTTCGTTGGTTGGCGGTGCTATCGCCCTGAACTCCTGTTAAGCACGGAACCTCCGTAGTGGTGGAAACGTCCCGCCGATTACCAGGTGGAAAACGACGAAGCGGACGCCTGGAAGTCGACGTCCGCGAAACGCAAGGTGCGCTAACACCCGGCCTTGCCGTTTGGCCGACCCGGACGCACGGCTACGGTGATCGAAATCTCCGAGTTGGTGGCCGGGTGGGGGCTAACCGAACTCGATTGCCCCACTTCCCAATGAATTGTGAGCGTTAGGGTACCAGCATGAGTTCTCTCTGGACACCTAGTGGCGAACACCCGGTCCAACCCGATGCCGGACTGTCGTCGCCACCCCCTCCCCCATCTGATGACCCCGAGATGGATGATGCCATCGCCGCGGCGCTCCCCGACGGCGTCCGGCTCGACGATCTGACGCCGGAGCAACGAGCCCAAGCCGAAGAGATGGTCCGCGAAATGGCTGGCGCCCGTGAGCGGTTGCTCGAAGCGCCGGCCAGCACCGTGGTCGCAAATCACGCCATGGGCTTGTACGAACTCGCCGCGCTACACCTGTCGCAGCAGTCGCCCAACTTCGCTGAGGCCAGCGTCGCGATCGACGCAATGGGAGCCATCGTCGACACGTTGGGCGATCGCCTCGACGACGCCGCCCCCACGCTGCACGAAGGCCTCGACCAACTCCGCATGACGTTTGTGCAGCTCAAGAATCAAGCAAGCGAAAGCTGAGAAATCGGCCCGGCGCCTAGAGCGCGACCAGAACCGAGCCGGCCACGGCCAACACCGCGCCGGTTATTAGTTTGCGCGTAAGGGTGCGCGGCACCAGGGCCAGTCCAAACAAGATCGAAGTCGACCGCAGCGTCGCAACGTTGGCCGCATCAGCGCGGGTGTAGGCCAACAAGATCAGCGCATAACCACTTGCCGATGCGGCACCTACGATCGCGCCCGCACGCGCCGATCGACGTAGGCGAGTCGGGCTCACCGCCCCCAGTGCCGACACGACACATACCGCGACCAACGACGATCCCGAAAAAAACCCCCAAGCGTTGACCTCGGACGCGCCTCGAGCATCGACAAGCGTGTACGAGGCGATGAAACACCCGGTAGCCAAGGCCATGGCGATCGACATGCGCTCGCCGACTCCCCACGCAACATTGCCTATCAGCGCTAGTCCAACCGCCACTGCGGCCGCTCCGCCAAGCGTGGCTGCTGAGGGCGTTTGGTCAAGAAACCAGACCGCCACTATCGCCACGAGGATCGGTGCGGATCCGCGGGCGATGGGATAGGTAGTGGCCAACTGGCCGCGGTCGTAGGCACCGGACAACGCCCAGAGGTAACCGCCGTGGATGGTGCCGCTCAGCAGCACCAGGGGCCAGACTTCGGTTGGTGGGTTGGTGAGCAACCACGGCGACAACAACAAAGCGCCAAACAGATAGGACGCGGCCAATGTCGCCCGCCGATCGTCGCCGGCGTGAGTACGAGCATTCCACAGCGCATGCAGAAACGACGCGGCCAGAACCAGGGCGATAGCAGTGATGCTCACCTGGGGGCCGAGTCGGTCACGAAATAATCTTGGTGATCGGCATTTCGACGATGCCAGTTGCGCCCTTGTCTCGAAGCGCAGGAATCAGAATGTTGATCTGGTCCTTGGGAACCACCGTTTCGACTGCGTAGCCCGCACCCCGGAACAATTCGTTAACCGTTGGCGACTTCATCGAAGGCAAAACACCAATGACGTCGTCGAGGGCATCGATCGGCACGTTCATCTTGACCAACACCTTGCCGCGAGCGTCGAGAACGCCTTGCAAGAGAGTGTGGATTTGCCTCATCGCGTGGGCTTTGTCGGGATCGGCGAAAGCCGCGGGATTGGCGATCAGTTCGGTGTAGCTCGTAACGAGGGTGTCGATGATGCGCAGACCAGCAGCCTTGAGGGCCCGACCGGTCTCGGTGATGTCGACCACCACATCAACTATGTCGGGAACCTTGGCCTCGGTAGCGCCGTAGCTCAACCGCACATCGGCATCGACGCCGGCGTCCTCGAGAAAACGACGAGTGATCTCGGGATACTCCGTCGATACGCGTACTCCGGCCGGCAGGTCGGCCGCACTCTGCCAAGGCGAGTCGCCGGGCACCGCCATCACGATTCGGACCGGCTTGGCGGTGGCCTTTGAGTACTTGAGTTGGCCCAGTGACTCGACCTTGCTACCCGTTTCCTCGATCCAGTCGCGGCCGGTGATGCCGATGTCAAACAAGCCATCCGCGACGTAGGTGCCGATCTCCTGGGGCCGCAAGATGCGTACCGAATCGATACGAGGATCGTTGATTGTCGCCTTGTAAGCGACGGACGAGGATCGCTCGACCGGCAAGTCGGCGGCCTCGAACAGTTCGAGAGTGGCCTTCTCGAGGGAGCCCTTGGGCAAGACAAGGTTGAGCACGTGAAGGTCCTAAATGTTGGCAGCGAACCGTATGAGGCTATCGCTCGGTGAGCTAGCTGTGACCGGGTTCGAACTCGATACGAAGATCGTCGCCGACCAGATCGTGAGCCACGATTCGGCCACGAGCTAGGTCGCCAATCGTGGCCGCGCCAGGACCGGCCATCAGGGCCAAGCCGTCATCGCCGCCGAACAAGGCCGGCGCGGTGTAGAGCACGAAGCGATTGACCAACCCGGCTCGGGCAAAGTCGCCGATCACCCCGGCACCGCCCTCGACCATCACCTGAACAATTCCGTCACCGCCGAGCATTTCGAGCAACCGATCGAGCGGGCCGTCCCACTGCTGGCACGGTTGCACCTTGGCGTTGGCAACGGCGGTGCCCAGCACTATGCGTTCGGGATCAGACGCCGCCGGGGTGCCTTCGGGCGAGGTCCAGTCGCGGACAGTGAGCGCGGGGTCGTCGGCACGAACAGTGCCCGCTCCGACCACGATTGCATCGGACTCCGCCCGAAGCCGATGGGCATCGGCTCTGGCTTGCGGGCCGGTAATCCACTTGGAGCTGCCATCGGGTGCCGCGGTTCGGCCATCGAGACTGGCGGCCATTTTGGCCACAACCCAAGGTCGGCCGGTACGCCGATGAAACAGGTACGGCGCCAGCTGCTGTTCGATGCTGGCGGCCTCGGCACCAACCGTTACATCGATTCCCGCGGCGCGAAGTCGAGCAACACCTTGGCCGGCGACCCGCGGGTCTGGGTCTTCGATGCCAACAACAACACGACGGACCCCGGCGTGGATCAGCGCATCGGCGCAGGGACCGGTTCGTCCGGTGTGGCTGCAAGGTTCGAGAGTCGTGTAGACGGTGGCGTCGCGAGCATCGCCGGCCGCATCGAGCGCGACCCGTTCGGCGTGTCGACCCCCAGGCGGTTCGGTGGCGCCGTCGAATATCCCATGAGCGGCCACGACGACCGCTCCAACCCACGGGTTGGGAGAGGTCGAATGCCGGACGCGTCCCGCGTTGGCGACGGCCCGGCGCATGAACACCGCCATATCGGGCCTAGCGATATCGGGCCTGCTGGCGCTGTTCATGATCCAGCCCCGTGCGGGGCGCCGGGGCCTTCACCAGATGGATGGGGGTCGTAGTTGTCGACCAGCAGCTTGACGGCGTGAGGGAGCACATCGATCACCGCATCGATCACCTCGATACAACCCTTGGAAGAACCCGGGGTGTTGACGATCAGCGCCGTACCGCGAGTGCCGCTCACCGCTCGGCTCAACCGCCCCAAGGGGTTGACGAGCCGCATCGCTTCGGCGAGCCCCGGCGCCTCTCGATCGAGCACCAGCCTCGTTCCTTCTGGGGTCTGGTCGCGTGGCCCGAAGCCTGTACCACCCGTGGTAACAACCAGTCCGTGGAAGTCCACGCAAAGGTCGCGAAGGGCGGTGGCAACCGGCTCGGCGCCGTCCTCGGTGACCGACCGCTCAACCAGGCGCCAGCCGGCATTGCCAAAGTAATCGGCCAGAAGCCCGGCGGAACGGTCTTCTCGGGTCCCGGCAACTACCCCGTCAGACACCGTGAGAATCTTGACGCTCAACATGACGAGCAGGTTAGCGATCGATCTCAGCCTCGTCGCCAGCGAGCAATGGCCATGCCGTCGGCGTCGGCGCTCGGCAGCAAGAAATGCACACCCGCGGCCATGGCTCGCCAGTCACCTTCGGGAGCTTCGATCTCGCGGAAACCCTGGGCGGCCAACTCGGCTGCGGTTTGGGCGACAACGTCCACTGATTCGGCGACGGTAAGTGTGCAGACGCTGTATACCAAGGCCCCACCGGGTCGTACCATTGTTGCGGCGGCGCCGAGAAGCCGGGCCTGCAGGGCGGCCAATTCGGCCACATCGGCGCCCGAAATTCGCCAACGAGCATCGGGACGACGGCGTAGGGCCCCAATGCCCGAACACGGCGCGTCGACCAAGACCGCGTCGAAAGATTCGGGGCGAAAGGGCGGGGCCGTGGCGTCGGACTGGACCACGTGAACGTCATCGAGTTGGAGGCGATCACGGTTCGAGACAATCAGCCCCGCTCGGCTCAGACGACGATCAGCCGATATCACCCGAACGCCGCGCTGGGCAATGGCACTTGATTTGCCACCCGGCGCTGCGCACACATCGAGGACCAGGTCTCCGGGGTTGGCCGGCACCGCGGCCGCTACCAGTTGAGAGCTGGGGTCTTGGACGTATCCGTCGGCGCGAGTGTGCACCGCGGCAGCCTTGTTCATGGCTCGCAACGCCGCGGTTGCGTCTTCGGCCCCGAGGTCGGCGCCGAGTTGGTCGACCAGCCAATCTGGATAGCTGAGCTCGACCGCACGTGACGGAAACTCGACACCGGATTTCACCGCGGTTGCGACCTTGCGCAAGATGGCGTTGACGAGGCCCCGGAATCGTTTGGGAGCGGCGCTTACGGTCGCCGACACCGCGGCGTGCGGCGGCGTGTCGAGATGCAGTAGTTGGTAGGCCCCGATCCGCAACGCCGCTCGAGCGGTCGGCGGCGGAGACTGGACCAGGAAGCGGTCGACGAGGTGATCGAGTTGGCGCCGCATGCGCGTAGACCCATAAACCAGCTCGGTGACGAACCCTCGGTCACGAGGCTCGAGATCCGACTCGGCCAGCATCTTCGGCAATAGGACATTGGCATAAGCGCCGTCTTCGTCGATGCGAACAATGGCGGCGATTGCGACCCGGCGAGCGTCTTCGGTCATGCGCCGAACCGGTCGTCGTTGGTCCATCGAGCACCGTTGCTCCAGGCCCGAGCATCGAGACGACCCCGACCCTCCGGCTGGACCTCGAGCACGTCGAGGGTTCCGTCGCCGGTCTCGACGGCGATGCCGCTGAGGGCTGCTCCCGTGTCGGCTACGGCGGTGCGATGAATCTTGATTCGCTTACCTCGGGCGGTAGTGAAGGCATCACCAACCCGCACTCGGCGATGAATCTGGACCGCGCTCTGCGTCCAATCGATTTGGCGCTCGGCCTTGGTGATTTTGGCCGCGTAGTGCGGCTCGCCCTGCTGAGGGACCGGCTCGCCCAATCCGTTTTCGATTGCGTCGAGAAGTTGGGTTACCCCAATCTCGACCAAACGGCCCCGCAACTCTGAGAGGGTTTCGTCTGAGCCGATCGGCATGCTGGTGCGTCGGTACACGTCGCCGGTGTCGAGTTTCTCGGCCAGGTCCATCAAACACACGCCGGTTTCGTGGTCGCCGGCCAAGATCGCCCGCTCGACCGGAGCCGCGCCTCGCCATCTAGGCAGCAACGAGAAATGGGTATTGACGATCGCCAACCGATCGAGCAGGTCGGTCGGGATCAAGCGCCCGTAGGCCACAACCACGCCCAGGTCGGCTTCGGAGGGATCGACATCAGCAAGGTTGTCGGTTACCTGCAGACCGAGATCGAGCGCTGCGGCTTTGACCGGTGAAGGTTGCAGATCTTTTCCCCGTCCACGTCTGGCATCGGCCCGAGACACAACAAGGGGGATCTCGTAGCCAGCATCGGCCAACGCCAACAGCGAGGGAACAGCCAGTGCCGGCGTACCCATGAAAACGATCCGCCGAACCGTCTCCGGTGCGGCGATGCTCACGGCAGTTGCAGTCCGCCACCTGCGGGCCGAGGCACCGGGCCGATCTGAAGGTCGCGCAAGGTCTTGAGGGCCGCCTTACGGGTATCTTCGTCGAGGCGTTCGATCAATAAAGTTCCTTCGAGGTGATCGAGTTCGTGCTGAAACATTCGGGCCTCGAGCTCGTCGGCTTCGAACGACATCTCGTTGCCATCCAAGTCGTGGCCAATGACGTGCACGGTCTTGGGACGGGCAACCTCCCAAGAAAGGCCGGGAATCGACAAGCAGCCCTCTTCGAACAGCCACTCGCCGTCGGATTCGACTATCTCGGGGTTGACAATGGATTGCGGGCCGGTGCCGAGGTCCCACACAAAGAGGCGCTTTTGCACCCCGACCTGCGGGGCGGCAAGCCCCAGCCCTGGAGCGGCATACATTGTCTCGATCATGTCGTCGACGAGACGGACGAGCGCGCCATCGATTTCAGTGACGTCACGTGCGGTTTGACGCAGAATCGGATCGCCGATCACGCGAATGTCATAGGCAGCCATGAAGCAAGCGTAGCGAGGTCACGACTACCGTCGGCGCGGTGCAAAAAGGTCACTACTTCGACGATGATCCCGATACCAAGTCCAAGCCGACGTTGGTCGAGATCAACTTGCCCGACCTTGCTTTGCAGCTCACCGCCGACCGCGGCGTTTTCAGCTCGCAGCATCTCGATGCCGGCACCAAATTTCTGCTGCTCGAAGCGCCGCCGCTCGGCCCCGACGATCGGCGTATCCTCGATGTCGGCTGCGGCTGGGGCCCAATCGCGGTGGTAGCGGCCCGGCGCGCGCCTGATGCCCATGTGTGGGCCATCGATGTCAACGAACGGGCCCGCAATCTCACCACGCAAAACGCCGCGGCGCTGGGTTTGGCCAATCGCATCACGGTTGGGACCCCCGACGCCATCGACGCCGCTCAGCAATTCGACCGGATCTTGAGTAATCCACCGATCCGCATCGGCAAAGCCGCGCTTCACGACCTACTCGATCGTTGGCTGGCGCGATTGACCCCGACCGGCGTGGCTCACCTCGTTGTGCAACGTCACCTCGGTAGTGACTCGCTAGCCGACTGGCTTGAGGGCCAAGGCCACGGCGTGCACCGGCTCAAAAGCAGAGCCGGGTTTCGTATCCTCGAGGTCGGTTCACGAACCGAGCCGAACCCCTCCCAAGAAGGCGACCAATGAGCCAACTAGACGGCACCGCAATGAAACGGCTCCATCGCGACTGGCGCCGCAAGACCACCGGTCGAGTCGCGCTCGTACTCGACAACGTGCAGAATCCGTTCAACCTTGGGTCGATCGTTCGCACCGCGGCGGCCGAACGCATCGATCACGTCTACATAGGCGGTGGCACCGAGCCGTCGCACACCAAGGTCAACAAGACCGCTCTCGGCACAGCTAGGTACCTCACCTGGACGGTCACCCCCGACGGCCCGAGTGCGGTTGAGGCGGCGCGAGCGGCTGGCTACCGGTGTGTGGCAATCGAACTCACCAGCGACGCCGAGCCGCTCCACGTTGTCGAAATGGGCGCCCACGTCGCGTTGGTCATAGGCCACGAGGATCGAGGTGTTACCGCGGCCACGCTCGCGGCGTGCGATGCGGTCGCCTTCATCCCTCAACTCGGCAAGGTGGGTTCGCTCAACGTTGCGACCGCGACCTCGATAGCGATCTACGAGGCTCGACGGCGTAGCTGGTCGGCTAGCTCCTAGGAGGCACCGCGGCCCGACACGCCTCGACAATCTTGGTGGCCAGATCGTCGACATCGTCAAAGACGCTCACCCCGCACTCGAGGTAGTGGTCGGAGCCGTCGAAGAACACGGCGACGGCCACCTGGGTCTCGCCCGCTTGTGTCAGCGAAGCAAGCACGTAGCTCGACTCGTCGCCCGATTCGGTCACGTCGAATAACAGCGAGCCTTCGGCGTCGCGGATCCCGACGAACGTGGGCAGATCGGTTGCCATAGCTCGCCACTGTTGCAAAGACCGGGGCTCGCACCCATCGCCACCACATGTCCACGCCACGATCCAACGGTCGGTGAGCCGCCCGGCCGAGACAGGAGGTCGATACTCGAACGGCCGATCAGGCTCGGCTTGCCAATCGATCGGAACCTCGACCCAAACGCCTTCGGCCGTTTTGGTCGCCTCGAGTACCGCAGACTCGTCGGCGGTGATCACAAGAACAAAGCCGATGATGCCAAGGATCAACAAAGCGAGGAGAGCAAGACGGCGACGCATACGAGTCATAGGCTCATACTCGCAGCGGATCGACTTCGATCCGCACCCGGGCCGCCGGTCTGGTGGTGTTCGCCAGCACGTCGAGGATGGGTTCGAGCGCCTCGCCGCGCAGAAGCCACTGACCATCAATTGGCCCTCGAACGTCAAACGAATCCGAGCTGGGTAGCGCCGCTATGAACTCCGCGCCGCCTGCGCCTGACACCGAAACCTGAGCGCCGTAGGGCGGCAGCGACAACGCTCGGCGCCGGTCGCGTTCGGCTATCGCAACAATCGACGGATCGCCCAATACCGCGGCGTTGATGACTTCGTGATCGGGCTGACGAGTTTGGATCACGATGCGGCCGCCGTCGCCGCGGCCACCGGTTAGGCGGGCCCCATGAGCGACTAATCCGAGGGCTTGCTCGGCCGCCCGCTGACGAGTTGACAAGAGTTCGTGGTCAAAGTCCAAGAACACCACGATGTCGGCCCGATCGACGCGGTGAAGAACGGCCTCGGTCCCGATGATCACGCGACTCGAGGGAGCTTCGGTAGTGGTCGCGGTCACCTCGTCGACGGCTTCGCCGACCAGCGCCGCTAGTTCTTCGCGCGCTCGTTCGACACCGAGTCGCAGGTTCTTCAGCGTCGTAGACCCGCAATGGGCGCACACCACCGGCCGACGTTCTAGACCATCGGGGGTTTGCAGGTGATCCTCGACCAACACCATCGTGGTCGCGCCGTCCTCTGACCTTGCCAGTTCGCCACACGCCGAGCAGGCCAACAGCCGGGCCCGACCCTTACGATTGAGCACACACACAATTCGGTCCCGGCCCGCCAGCAGCGGTCCCAACCTCTCGCCGAATAGCCCGGCCCGAACCGGGTCGTCGTCGCGACGATCGTGTACGTCGATCATCGGCCAGCCGTCACGTTCGGTCGAGCGCGGTTGGCGCAGAAGTCTTCCCGACGTCAGCGCCTCGAGGCTCGGCACCGGCGAAACAAGGACAACTGGGGCTTGGGATCGGCGAGCTCGCTCGATGGCGACATCTCGAGCGTTCCAGGCCGGTGTGCGCTCTTCTTTGAGCCGCGAATCGTGCTCGTCGATGACCACCACGGCGCGGAGATCGGGCATCGGCAACCATACGGCCGACCGAGATCCCACAACAGTTGCGCCGCCGGCGGCGATCGCCCAGTCGTCGCCACCGAGGGCGACTCGTTGGCCCGCTCGCCGCAGAGCGACCGCGAGCCGTCGGGCCCGGCCCGCGTCGGCCACCACGATCAGAGCTGCACCGCGGCGACACGCCGCCAACGCGACGGCGATGCCATCATCACTCGGAGCGACCCGTACCGTGGCAACCCCAAGGTCAAAGGCCTCGTCAAAGACGTCGCGGGGTCCGTCGGGCACCGGTGCTGCACGTGGGGCGATTGCCGCAGCGGCGACCATGCGTTCGGGAGACGCGGCACGCAACAAAGCGACTCGCCGCCCGGCCCACCGCCACGCCGCCCACTCGGCCAACGCCAGCATGTCGGCATCGGGACCGATACCACTCAGCTTTGATAGTTCGGCGAGCTTGACGCCTGGTTCCGGATCGACATCAACAGCAGTAATCCAGCCCGCTACACGCCGCCCGGCCAGCGGCACCCGAACCATCGACCCGACCACCAGCCGATCGGACCGGCCATCGTCCCACGACGCCGGCACCACATAGTCAAATTCCTTTTCGATCGCGGCAACGTCGGGCACAACGCGAACCACCCGCCCAAGCGGGCGGGCTGGCGCGGTTTGGTCTTGTTGTGCCGCGCTGGGTGGCAGCGACGAGCCGAGGTCGAGACGACCTTGGTCGGTTGAGTTCAGAGGCCGAGAGCCGACTTGAGGTCGTCGACGCGGTCAGTGCGCTCCCACGGAAACATGTCACCCGCAGTATCGCGGCCGAAATGACCGTAGGCCGCGGTCTTGCGATAAATGGGACGACGCAGGTCGAGGTCGCGCAAAATGGCCGCAGGACGCAGGTCGAAGATGTCGTCAACGGCCTTTTCGATCGCCGCCGCGTCGACCGTCTCGGTGCCGAAGGTCTCGACAAGGACCGACACCGGACGAGCCATGCCGATTGCATAAGCAACCTGGACTTCGCAACGGCTCACCGCACCGGCGGCGACGAGGTTCTTGGCCACCCAACGAGTTGCATAGGCAGCCGAACGATCGACCTTCGAGGGGTCCTTACCGGAGAACGCGCCGCCACCATGGCGAGCCATTCCGCCATAGGTATCAACAATGATCTTGCGGCCGGTAAGACCGGCGTCGCCGACCGGGCCACCAATGACGAAGCGCCCGGTTGGGTTGACGTGGACTTCGTAGTCATCATCGGCAAACTGTGCCGGAATGACCGGGCGAATTACGTGCTCGATGAGATCGGGACGAATCATGGTGTCGCGGTCGATGCCATCATTGTGTTGGGTGGAGACCAGCACTGTTTTGAGCCGAACCGGAACGTTGTCTTCGTACTCGAAGGTGACCTGGGTCTTGGCATCGGGGCGTAGGTAAGGAACGGTGCCCGCTTTGCGAACCTCGGCGTGACGCTCGGCCATGCGATGAGCAAGATGGATCGGCAGCGGCATGAGAACATCGGTCTCGTCAGAGGCGTAGCCAAACATCATGCCCTGATCGCCGGCACCTTGCTTGTCGAGGGCGTCCTCCTCCCCGGCCGAGCCAGACCGCACCTCTTCGGATGCCGTGACGCCTTGAGAAATGTCGGGCGACTGCTCGTCGATGGTGACCATCACTCCGCAGGTGTTGCCGTCGTAACCAAACGACTCGCGGTCGTAACCGATCTCGTTGATCGTGCGGCGAACCGTGCCCGGAATATCGACATAGGCCTCGGTGGTGATCTCTCCCGCCACCACCGCCAGTCCCGTTGTGACGAGGGTCTCGCACGCCACCCGACTCATCGGGTCTTGGGCCAGCATTTCGTCGAGGATGGCATCAGAAATCTGGTCGGCCATTTTGTCGGGATGGCCCTCCGAGACGCTCTCAGACGTAAAAGTCCAACGGGTCACAATTGCTCCTGGGTAGTCAGCCGAGTCGGCTTGTGGCGGTGTCTAGCACGCGACGGGCAACCTCGCGCTTATCAGACAGGGGTACCTCTTCGCGCCGACCGTCGGCGAGAATGATGGTCACTTCGTTCGTGGGATGAGAAAACCCGACACCTGGTTGCGAGACATCGTTGGCAACTATGGCATCGAGGTTCTTGGCTACAAGCTTCGCTGACGCATTCGAAACCAGGTCGCTGGTTTCGGCCGCGAATCCAACCAGCACCTGTCCCGGCGGCTTGTTTGCTCCGAGTTGGGCGAGAATGTCGGTGGTTGGTACAAGATCTATCGCCGGCGCGCCATCGGATTTTTTGAGCTTGTGGTCGGCTACCTCGGCCGGCCGAAAATCGGCCACCGCGGCGGCCATGATCACGATGTCGGCCGTGGGGGCGCGCTCGGCACAAGCCTCGGTCATCTCCGCCGCCGTCTCTACCGCCACCACCTCGATGCCATTGGGGGCTCGGTCGGGCTGGGTAGTGACAAGCACGGTCGATGCTCCTCGGGCCGCGGCCTCGGCGGCAACCGCATGGCCCTGACGACCCGACGACCGGTTCCCGACGTATCTGACCGAGTCGATGGGTTCGCGTGTGCCGCCGGCGGTCACCAAAACTGTGTGTCCCGAGAGGTCGTTGCCCGCCAGGGCGGCCTCGACCGAAGCGACGATATTCGCGGGGTCTCCCAGCCTGCCCTTACCAACGTCGCCGCCGGCGAGTCGACCAGCTTCGGGTTCGACAATGAGCACACCTCGATCAGCGAGCACTTCGAGGTTCTCTTGTACCGAGGCCTGCTCCCACATTTCGGTGTGCATGGCCGGGCAGATCATCACGGGCGCGCGGGTTGCCAGCACCGTGGCCGTCAGCAGATCGGCCGACCGGCCAGTGCGGATATCGCTGATAACTCGGGCGGTAGCGGGACATATCAGCACCAAGTCGGCGCTCTGACCCATCTTGGTGTGAGGGATCGGCGTTTCGGGGTCGTCGAACAACGAGGTACGAACCGCTTCGCTGGCCAGAGCCGAAAAAGTGGCAGCTCCGACCATCTTTTGTGCGCCGTCGGTCATCACGGGAACCACGTGGGCCCCAAGGTCGACCAAGCGGCGACACACTTCGACGGCTTTGTAAGCCGCGATGCCGCCGGTCACTCCAAGAACGATCCGGCGTCCCTCAAGATTAGACACGGCCCGACCAGAGTCGGATCAGGCCGACTCGTCGCCGAGCTCGGCGGCCGCAGCCGCTTCGGCCGCAGCCTTGGCCTCGGCCGCAGCTTCGGCCTCGGGATCGATCTCGATGGCAACGATTTTCTCGGCCGCTATCTCTTCGAAGGCGATCGACAACGGCTTGGCGGCCGTTGAAGTCACCTGCGGCGGCACGCTAGAGCCAATGCCGTGACCGAGTTGGCCGACGTAATTGGTGATCTCGCGGCTACGCATGGACGACAGCGCAACCAAGCGAAACCTGGAACCAGTTTCTTCGAGCAACTGCTCGATCGATGGGTTCATCATCGTGTCGTGACCGTGCACCATATGCTCGTCTCCAGAGGGTAGAACCGACGCTGCAGGCTAACAGCCCGACGGGGCAGAACGACGTTCCTCGATGATGTCGGCGATCTCTTGAACCGCCCCTTGCAGCTCGTCGTTGATGACGACCGCCATGTCGAGTCGCTTGGCAACATCGAACTCGTCACGGGCCTTGGCCAGACGAGCCCGAATCTTTTCCTCGGAGTCGCCGCGGGCCCGTAACCGCGCCTCCTGAGCATCACGTGAAGGGGCATCGATAAAGATCAGTAACGCATCGGGGTACTGCTGTTGGATCTGCTCGGCTCCGTAAACATCGATCTCGAACACGACGTCGTGCCCCGGCGGCGGCGTCGGCCGAGGCGTGCCTTGCATGTAGTCGAGGAATTCGACCCACTCGAGAAACCCGTCGGCAGCTACATGAGCACGGAACAGGTCTCGGTTGGTGAAGTGATAGGCCTCCATTGCCTCGCCCGGGCGGCGATCTCGCGTGGTCCAACTCCGCGACAGCCAAAGGGCCGGGTCGCGATCGAGCAGTTGGGCGACAATCGTCCCCTTGCCAACGCCGCCAGGACCTGACAAGACAATGATCAACCGGTCGGCGAGTCCGGACATCTCAGCCAAAGGCCTCTAACAGTTTCGACCGCTGGCTCTTGCCGAGGCCTCGTACCCGCCGCGATTCCGATATGCCGATAGCGGCCATGGTGCGCCTCGCCTTGACCTTTCCGACCGCGGGCAGTGATTCGATGATCGTAAGAATCTTTGTCGTGGCAATGGTGTGATCAGTCTCGGACCGCCTGAGCAATTCGGCGAAAGTAAGCGAACCCGATTTGAGCTGCACCTTGAGCTCGGCCCGTTCGGTGCGCACCTCGGCCGCCTTTTGGAGCGCGGCCAACCGCGCCTGATCAGTCAACGGTGGCGGGGTCGGCATAGTGGGGACTGTAGCGCCGCTCGATCAGCCGGCTGCCGACGCGTCGGCATAGATTCGTTCGACCGCGGCCAGCGGATCGTCGGCGAGGGTTACCGAACGACCGATTACCAACAAGTCTGATCCGGCCGAGATGGCCTCGCCCGGCGATGCGGCGCGTTGCTGATCGTCGACGTTGTCGCCGGGCAAGCGGATTCCGGGTGTCACCCTTGTGAGCCGAGGCGCATAGTGATGGGCTTCCTCGAGGTCGCCTACCGCACAGACCAGACCACCACATCCGGCTTCGGCCGCGAGCATGACCCGCTTGGGCATGATGTGCGCCGGCGCATCACCATCGCTCGTGAGTACCGTGATAGCCAACGCTGTCGGGTCTGGCAGGCCTGCGTTTCGAGCCCCTTCGCTCAGTCCGTCGACCCCCGCTCGCAGCATGTCGACGCCGCCGTGGGCATGCATGGTGAGGTAACTGACCCCGAACGCGCCGAGCACCCTGGCCGACTTGCCAACAGTGGTTGGAATGTCGTGCAACTTGACATCAAGGAAGATCGAATAGCCGAGATCGGCAATCGCGCCGATGGCCTCTGGACCGGCTGCCGAATACAGCTCGAGCCCAATTTTGGCGACCCCGAAATAGTCCTTGAATTGGCGTCCCAACCGGATCGCGGCAACCAGGTCGTCCACATCGAGGGCCAACGCCAGTTTGGCTTTGACCGCTCCGTCGATTTCTCCTGAGTCTGTGTTTGAGTCACTCATGTGCTGCTCCGATCAATTCGGCGACCGACTCGACCTCGTGTCGCTCGCACCAAGACTTGAATTCGTTGAGGATCCGCCATGTTGCTCGCGGATCGGCAAACGTTGCGGTGCCTACTTCTACCGCGGATGCCCCGGCGAGCAGGAACTCTACGACATCAGCTCCGCTGGATGTTCCACCCACCCCCACGATCGGCAACCCCGGGCACGCCTCGTGCACGTCGTAGACGGCCCGAACCGCAACGGGGTGCATGGCCGCGCCTGACATCCCTCCCCGCTTTGCGCCCAACACCGGGCGACGTTGTTCGACGTCGATAACCATCCCCAGCAACGTATTTGTCAGCACTACCGCTTCGGCGCCGGCCTCGCCCGCCGCGGCGGCGATCTCGGGGAGGTCGGCGGCGTTGGGACTCAACTTGGCCCAACGTGGTCGACCGCAGGCTTCGGTCGCGGCGATCACCTCGGCCGTGGCGGTCGCGGAGTGGGCGAACATTTTGCTGCGGTCCTCGAGATTCGGACACGAAACATTGACCTCGACGGCGACTACTTGCTCGGGCGCGGCCGCCAGCGAGCGAGCCGCGGCTTCGTACTCGGCCACGGTCGAGCCCCAGATGCTGGCCACCACAGTTGCGCCCGCATCGACGAGCGGTGGGAGCTCGCGTTCTAGCCAGTGCGCAACTCCTTGGCCCTGCAAACCGACACTGTTGATCATGCCTGCGGCGGTGGGGTGGACGCGCGGCGCCGGGTTGCCGGCCCACGCTTCGGCTTTCATCGACTTGACCACCACCGCTCCCAACTCGGCGGGCCGCAGGTACCGCGCCAGCTCCGCGCCGTGACCAGCGGTGCCCGACGCCGTCAGAACGGGCGCTCGCAGCTCGACTGAACCGACGGTGGTCGTGAGGGCGGTCACGAACCGTGCGCGGCTAGTTCGTCGCGAGATGCCCCTTGGTGATATTCCTGCAGGCTCCTGACGCGAAGCGGATAACGCCTCCAGTCGCGCATGCCGCGAGCGGCGGCTAGCGCCGCGGCGCCGGTGGTGAGAAGCGGCACGCTGGCCAGTCCGGCGGCCGAACGAATGTGGTCACCGTCGGCTCTCGGTCCACGACCTCTGGGCGAATTGATCACCAATTGAACGTCGCCGCGTCGAATGAGGTCGACGGCATTTTCGCCGTCGCGATCATCAAGCTTGGCAACATCGTGAGCCACAACTACCCCGGCATCGCGAAGAGTTTCGGCTGTTCCCGACGTCGCCGCGATATCGAAGCCCAACTCGACGAATATTTCGGCCGCGGCTATGCCCACGACCTTGTCGCGGTCGGCCAACGACAAGAAAATTGTTCCCGCCTCGGGCAATCGAGTGCCAGCTGAGAGCTGCGACTTGACGAACGCCAAACCCGGCGTCAGGTCGATTCCCATCACCTCGCCGGTCGACCGCATCTCGGGTCCGAGCAACGCGTCGGCTTCGGGAAAGCGGTTGAACGGCAAAACCGCTTCCTTGATGGCAACGTGATCGGACACGACCCTGTCGCGCAGTAACCCTTCTTCGCGCAGCTCGGCCAAAGTGGCCCCGACCATCACGCGACTTGCGACCTTGGCCAAAGGCACGCCGGTGGCTTTGGCAACAAACGGCACCGTCCGAGAAGCCCGCGGGTTGGCTTCGATCACGAACACCTGATTGGCCTTGACCGCGTACTGCACGTTGATGAGGCCCTTGACCTCGAGCGCGGTGGCGATACGTCGGGTGTAGTCCTCGATAACGGCAACAGTCTCAGCCGAAAGATGCGCTGGTGGAATCGAGCAGGCCGAGTCGCCACTATGCACCCCCGCCTCCTCGACGTGTTCCATCACCGCGCCGATCACTATTGCCCCGGTGTGGTCTCGGATCGCGTCGACGTCGACCTCGGTGGCGTCCTCAAGGAAGCGGTCCACGAGAACGGGTCGCTCGGCCGAAAGGCCGCCCTCCTTGCCCAACGAACCGAACCCTGCGAGTTCTTTCATGGCCCGGCGAAGATTCTCGTCGTCATAGACGATTTCCATCGCTCGCCCCCCCAACACATACGAAGGCCGGATCAGCGCGGGATATCCGATTCGTTCGGTAATGGCGAGGGCGGCATCGATCTCGACCGCAGTTCCGCCGGCCGGCTGGGGGATCTCGAGACGAGCGCACAATGCGTTCCACTGTTCGCGGTCCTCGGCCAGATCGATCGATACCGGCGAGGTCCCGAGCACGAGCTCGGGTGGCAGTCGATCGGCGAGTTTGAGAGGGGTTTGCCCACCTAAGGACACGATTACCCCCAATGGTTTCTCGACCTCGAGAATATCGGTCACGTCCTCGTAGGTCAGCGGCTCGAAATACAGGCGGTCCGAGGTGTCGTAGTCGGTCGAAACGGTCTCGGGATTGCAATTGACCATCACGGTCTCGAAACCGGCGTCTCGCAAGGCAAAGCTGGCGTGAACGCAGCAATAATCGAATTCGATGCCCTGACCAATGCGGTTCGGACCCGAGCCCAAGATCACCACCTTTTGCTTCGAGCTGGGCCGGACCTCGTCGGTGTCCTCGTAGGTCGAGTAGTGATATGGCGTCTCGGCTTCGAACTCGGCGGCACAGGTGTCTACGGTCTTGAACGTGGTCTTCACGCCTACCGCGAGACGAGCGGCCCGCACCTCGAGTTCGTCGGTGTCCCACAGGTAACCGAGTTGGGCATCGGAAAATCCGAGCTGTTTGGCCCGCTTGAAACCGCGCCGCGAAATCGTGGCCGCCGACAGGGTCGCTAGATGCGACCGTTCCTCGGTGATGATCAACATCTGATCAAGGAACCAAGGGTCGACCCCGGTGGCCTGGAAAATGTCGTCGACCGACACCCCGCGTCGCAGCAAGGCTTCGAGTTGGAAAGGTCGGTCCGGAGTAGCAATCGCTGCTTGGGCCAACATATCGGCGGTTTCGATCGTGTCGAGCAAGACCTCGCCCGGATCGGCGTTGAGTCCGTGACGACCTTGTTCCAACGACCGGAGAGCTTTCTGCAGCGATTCGGGGAACGTACGCCCGATGGCCATCACTTCACCGACCGACTGCATCGACGTGCCAAGAACGCCGCTGGTGCCAGGGAACTTCTCGAACGCCCACCGGGGAATCTTGGTAACCACGTAGTCGATCGACGGTTCGAACGATGCTGGGGTCTTCTTGGTGATGTCGTTGGGGATCTCGTCGAGGGTGTAGCCGATGGCCAGCTTGGCGGCGATTTTGGCTATCGGAAAGCCGGTGGCCTTGGACGCCAGCGCCGAGGAGCGGCTGACCCGAGGGTTCATCTCGATGATGACCTGCCGGCCGGTCTCGGGATGCACCGCCCACTGCACGTTCGACCCACCGGTCTCGACCCCAACGCGGCGGATGCATGCAAACGAGGCGTCGCGCATCTGTTGGTATTCGACGTCGGTGAGGGTCTGCGCCGGAGCAACCGTGATGGAATCGCCGGTGTGTACGCCCATTGGGTCGAGATTTTCGATCGAACAGATGATTACGCAGTTATCGGCGCGGTCGCGCATCACTTCCAGCTCGAACTCTTTCCAACCCTTGATCGACTCTTCGATCAAGATCTCGCCGATCGGACTGCACTCGATGCCAAAAGCCGCGACCTTCTCGAACTCCTCCATGGTCTCGGCCATGCCGGTTCCGCGCCCGCCGAGGATGTAGGCCGGCCTGACGATGATCGGTAGACCCACCGCGGCCACCACCTCGCGAGCTTCCTCCATGGTGTGAGCAGTGCCAGAACGAGCAACTTCTATACCGATGCCTTGCATGGCGACTTTGAATTTTTCGCGATCCTCGGCTGTTTCGATGGCCTCGGCGTCGGCCCCTATCAACTCACAGTCAAACTTTTTGAGAACGCCAGCGGCTTCGAGTTCCATCGCCAGATTGAGTCCGGTTTGGCCACCAAGAGTCGGCAACACCGCATCGGGGCGCTCCTTCTCGATGATCTTTTCGAGCACGGCAACATCGAGTGGTTCTACGTAGGTGGCATCAGCAAAATCGGGGTCGGTCATGATCGTGGCCGGATTTGAGTTGGCCAGAACAACGCGAAAGCCCTCTTCTTTCAGGACCCGGCAGGCTTGGGTGCCCGAATAGTCGAACTCGCACGCTTGGCCGATGACGATCGGCCCCGAACCAATGATGAGGATCGACTCGAGGTCGGTTCTGCGAGGCATTATGCGGCTCCTTGGCGTGTCGCGATCGAACCGTTGTCCATGAGTTCGCCAAACTGACCAAACAAGTAACGACTGTCGTGGGGTCCGGGGCCGGCTTCGGGGTGATACTGCACGCTGAAGGCCGGTACGTCGTTGGCCACCAGCCCCTCGAGCGCACCATCGTTGAGACAAACGTGAGTTTCGGTGACGTTGGGCACCGACCCCGACCGGACCGCAAAATTGTGATTTTGGCTGGTGATCTCGACTTTGTTGGTGCGCATATCTTGCACGGGCACGTTGCCGCCGTGATGACCAAATTTCATTTTGAACGTCGAGCCTCCGAGCGCCAGCGAAAGCACCTGGTGCCCAAGGCAGATCCCAAATATCGGAACCTTTCCGAGCAGCTTGGGCAGTTCGGTGACGATGCTCCCTGCTTCTTCGGGGTCGCCAGGGCCGTTTGACAAGAACACCCCGTCGGGATTCAGCGCCAGCACCTCCTCGGCGGTAGTCGAGGCAGGCACGACGGTGACGGTCGCCATCTGGCCGAGGTGACGCAGCATGGTGGCCTTTACGCCGAGGTCGTAAGCCACCACGTGACGATCTCCGGCGCCAACCACGTATCGCTCTTTGGTGCTAACCAAATCGACCAGGTTTCCGCCAGCTGTGCCCGGATCGGCCTGAGCAGCGGCCCGCAAAGCAGCTACGTCGCCGGCGCCGAAGGCCCCAGGCATCGCACCGGCGTCGCGAATATGGCGGGTGAGACGACGAGTATCAACGCCGGCAATACCGGGAATTTGGTGGCGCCTCAAGAACCCATCGAGGTCGCCGTCGCTGCGCCAGTTGCTGTGACGACGGGCCAAGTCGCGAACTATGACGCCTCGGCAGTAGGGCCGAGCCGCTTCTTCGTCGACAGCATTGACGCCGTAGTTCCCAATATGGGGATAAGTGAACGTGATCATCTGACCGGCATATGACGGATCGGTGATCACCTCTTGATAGCCGGACAAAACAGTGTTGAACACCACCTCACCGGTCGCGGTGCCATCTCCGAGATCGGAGCCGATGCCATCGCCTTCAAAGACAGTTCCGTCGGCCAGGACCAACTGATACTCACGGAGCCCACTCATCGTTGGGCCAACGTGTCTCGCACCACAATTTCTCCGTTCAAGATGGTGTGTCGCACTCGCCCGGTCACAGAGCGACCGTCGTAGGGCGTGTTCGTACTACGGCTGGCCATCGCCTGCCGAGAGATTGTCCATGACTCGCCCGGGTCGACAACCACGAGGTTGGCCGGGCGACCAGCGGCGATCGGCCCGCCGTGACGGTCGGCGAGACCGGCGATGGCGGCAGGCTGCCACGACAACAAAGCAAGGATCTTGTCGATCGGCAGGCCGAGTTCGGTGACTGCCAAGGCAAACGCGGTTTCGAGTCCGAGCATCCCAGGGGGTGCGTCGCCGAAGGCGCGATCTTTCTCGTGATTGGTATGTGGGGCATGGTCGGTAGCGATGGCATCGATGGTGCCATCGGCCAGCCCCTGTTTGACCGCGGCCACATCGGCATCGGTCCGCAGCGGAGGATGCACCCGGTAGACCGAGTCGAAACTGGCGCACTCGGCATCGGTAAGGGTGAAGTGATGGGGCGTGGCTTCGGCGGTGATGTCGAGGCCGGCTTCTTTGGCCGCACTGATCATGGCCACCGATCCGGCGGCTGACACATGCTGAAAATGCATGCGGGCCCCGGTGAGCCGGACCAGGGCGATGTCGCGCATGATCATCAATTCTTCGGCCTCGGCCGATTGGCCGGGCATGCCGAGAACACTCGACCACGCACCCTCGTGCATCACCCCACCGGCGCTTAACGACTCGAGGTCGCAGTGTTGGGCCACGATCGGTCCCCCGTTGGCTCCGAGGTGGTTCAGCCCCGTCGAGTACTCGAGGGCGGTGCGCATGACCTTGTCGTCTTGTACCCCCCGGCCGTCATCGGTGAACAAACGAACTCCGTGTCGCACTAGTTCGGCCATCGGTGCAAGAGTTTGTCCCGCCCTATCCACCGTGATCGCCGCAGCAACTGCGACCTCACACAGTGCCCCTCTCGCCAAATCTCGGACTTGTTGGACCACTGCGGGGGAATCGACCGCTGGCGTCGTATTCGGCATGGCGACCACCGCCGTGAAACCGCCAAGCGCGGCGCCGCGAGTGGCGGTCTCGATGGTCTCGGCTTCCTCGTTTCCGGGTTCGCGAAGGTGGGTGTGAAGATCAACAAAGCCAGGAGCGACAACGAGACCAGCGACGTCAAGCTCGACATCGCCTCGCAACCCGGTGCCAAGGCTGGCAACAACGCCCTGATCGTTGATCTCGATGTCGAGTTGGCGTGGGCCCGATTGGTCCACAACGGTGCCGTTGGTCAAGACGAGACTCATGCCACGGCCCTCTGATCATCGACGATGTCCAGACCTGAACCAAGCAAGAGGAATAACACGGCCATGCGCACCGCGACACCGTTACTGACCTGCTGGGTGATGACGGCGTTGGGCCGCTCGGCTACTTCGCCGGCAATTTCGACTCCCCGATTCATCGGACCGGGATGCATGATCAACGCGCCAGGACCAAGACGATCAGCGCGAGCAACGGTGAGTCCGAACTCGTTGTGGAACTCGCGCAGCGTCGGAACCAGCGAATCACGTTGGCGTTCGAGTTGCATCCGAAGCAGATAACACATGTCGAGATCCTCGATGATCTCGTCGAAGTTGTGGCAGACCTCGACCGGCCAACCTTCGAGTGACGCAGGCAACAGGGTCGGGGGCGCCACCAACGTGACCTTTGCGCCCATCGTTGCGAATCCAACAACGTTGGAACGAGCCACCCGCGAGTGTCTTATGTCGCCGACGATAGCGATGTGTTTACCGTCGAGATCGTCGAAGTGTTCCCGAGCGGTGTACAGATCGAGGAGCGACTGGGTCGGGTGTTGATGCCAACCATCGCCGGCGTTGATGACCGACGCGTCGACCCAGTTGGCGACTCGGTGAGGGGCACCGGCCGCCGAATGGCGCACGACGATGCCGTCTATGCCCATGGCCGCGATCGTCTCGACCGTGTCGCGCAGCGATTCGCCCTTCTTGACCGACGAAGAGCTGACGCTGAAGTTCATGGTGTCGGCGGAAAGCCGTTTGGCCGCGGTTTCAAAAGACAGCCGGGTGCGAGTCGAATCCTCGTAGAACAGCCACGCGATGGTCTTGCCCCGCAACGCTGGCACTTTGGGGATAGAACGTTCGCCTACTTCAGCGAACGATTCGGTGAGGTTGAGAATCTGTTCGATATCTCCACGATCCAGGTCGGCCATCGAAAGAAGGTGGCGGGGACCGCGAGGGTGTCGGCTCACCGAAGATCCCCCAGATCAACGCCATCGTCGTGGACATCGACCATCTCGTCGCGACGCGTGGGCAAATTCTTGCCGACAAAATCGGGGCGGATCGGGAGTTCTCGATGACCTCGATCGACCATGACCGCCAGTTGGATCGCGTTTGGTCGGCCGTAGCTGTGGATGGCGTCTAGGGCCGCTCGGATGGTCCGCCCCGTGAACAACACGTCGTCGACCAACACGATGATTTTGGCGGTTGGGTCACCCGGGATCACCGTTGCGGCCTCGGGCATGACTGGGCGCAGGCCAAAGTCGTCTCGGTGCATCGTGGCATCGAGCGTGCCGATGGGCACCTCGGTGCCTTCGATCTCTTGAATAGCTGCAGCAAGCTGACGAGCCAGCCCGACCCCACCGGTTTGCATGCCAACCAGCATTAGGTCGGCCGCGCCGTGGTTGCGTTCGATTATTTCGTGGGCCATGCGGCGAATCGCTCGGGCAACGTCGGAAGCCGACATCACACGCGTTCGGGGTTGGAAGACACCGCTTGAGGGCGGCGCGACCAAGCGACGTTCTCGCTCTGCCATTACGTCTCACTTTCGTCCGTATGAGCCTCACGGGACTCATTTCACGGTCGAGAGGGCAAGGTAGCAGGTGCGCGACCCCGCGCGGCCCGCTAGGCGCAAACTATTTAGTGCCGAACGAAAACCGCAGCTTGGTCCGCCGAGTCGGAGTCTTTCAACAAGCTGAACCCGGCCCGTTCGGCCACGATGATCGACGCAGTATTGTCGGGCGCAATTTGGGCCAGCAACGCGGCATAGCCCGCTTCGTGAATGGCCCAATCGCTGAAAGCGGTGACCATCGCGGTCGCTATTCCCTCGCCCCGGCGCGACGCCGCAACCCACCAGCCAACCAATGCGGCCCGCCGCTCGACTTGGATGGAGGACAACCCGACTTCGCCGCACACTTCGCCGCTCGACCGTTGGGTGACAACCGCATCGATGGCCAGCGCCGCGGCGGCGCGAAGCTCGGTGCCGTCGATCCACCGAAGAGCCGACTCGAGCGATCGATCAACGGGCGGTTCGGCCCCGAGCAACACCGCAGGATCATGCCAAGCATCGACCAACGCTTGGGCCTGCTCGGGACGCCAAAGCCCGACGTCGAACTCACCGACGCTCAGCCGTGGCACATCGAGACGAAGCACGCCTTAATCCGTTGGTCGCAACTCGCTGGCGATACCGCTCAACACGCCGTTGAGAAATCGAGGTGATTGCTCCGAACAGTAGGCGGTTGCCAACTCCACGGCCTCCGACAGCACGACCGCGGTCGGAATGTCCTTACGATGCCGAAGTTCCCAGGTGGCAACTCTGGCTATCACCTTGTCGAGAAGCGGCATCCGTTCGATCCGCCAACCGGTGAGATGGCGAGCAATCGTTGCGTCGATGTCGGCCAGGTCCTGGTCGACCCCTTCGGCAATCTCGATCGCGTAATCGGTTGGTGAAACGCCACGACCGGCAAGGCTCTCGACAACCGGCTCGTGGGAAACGTCGGATTGGTAGAGCAACGACAGCGCCTCTTCGCGCGCTTCGCGGCGGCTGCCCAGGCCGGGAATGTCGGAGGTCACGCGCGGCTTAGATAGGCGCCGGACCGCGTATCGATCTTGACCCGCTCGCCCGGGCTGATGAACAGCGGTACTTGGATCACGAGGCCGGTCTCGAGCGTGGCCGGTTTGGTGCCACCTGATGAGCGATCACCCTGGAGTCCCGGTTCTGTTTCGGCGATGTCGAGCTCGACCGAGGCCGGCAGGTCGGTACCAACAATTTCGGTGCCGAACATTTCGAGCACAACCGTAGATCCGTCGACGATGTAGCTGCCGGTGTCGCCCAGGGTTACCGGTGGGACAGAAATCTGGTCGTAGGTCTCGTTGTCCATGAAGACGTAGTCGTCGCCGTCGCGATAAAGAAAGTTCATTTCGCGTTTGTCGATAGTGGCTCGCTCGACTTTTTCGCCGGCTCGAAAGGTGCGCTCCACGGTGCCGCCAGCGCGAACGTTGCGCAGACTCGTGCGCACAAACGCATGGCCCTTTCCGGGCTTGACATGCTGAAAATCGACAACCTGGAACAACCCCTCGTCGAGTTCGAGGGTCATTCCGTTCTTGAGATCGTTGGTGGTGATGGTCGGCATGGTTGCTCCGGGTCAGAGGAAGACGGGTCAGAGGAAGAATTTGGGGGCTCGCGTGAGCGAACGGCAGCCAGTTTCGGTCACAACAACGGTGTCTTCGACACGAACCCCACCGATTGCCGGAAGGTAGATGCCAGGTTCGACCGTGATCACATGACCGGGCTGGAGGATAGCGTCGTTCCCCCGACGGACGGCCGGAAGCTCGTGGATGTCGAGTCCCACGCCATGCCCGGTGCCGTGACCAAACGCTTCGCCGTAACCGGCGTCGACGATTATCGATCGACAAGCATGGTCGATCGACTCGGCGGTAACACCGGCTCTTACAGCAGCCACGCCCGCGGCCTGGGACTCGGCCACGACCGAGCAAATATCCTTGGTGGTGGCGGCGACATCGCTGGACAGCCCATCAAGTGATCCAATGACATACGAACGGGTCATGTCGCTGCGGTATCCATCGACCAGCGAGCCGACATCGATCACCAACAAATCGCCGTCACGAAGCGGCCGATCGCCGGGGGTGGCGTGCGGTCGGGCCGCGTTGGGGCCGCCGGCAACGATCGTGTCGTACGCGGGCCCGGTTGCTCCTCGTGACCGAATCGCGTCGTCCAGGCGCATCGCAATCTCTCGCTCGCTGACCCCGGGAACAAGGTAGCCAAGCACCGAAGCCAGCGCTTCGTCGGTCACCGCGGCGGCGGCCGCCATCCGCGCTATTTCGGCTTCGTCCTTGACGCTTCGGAGCTTCGAAACTACTTGCTCGGTCGGTATCGGCGAACGGCCGAGCCGTTCTTGCCAACGCGATTTTTGCGCCCACGAGACATGATCGGCCTCGAGTCCAACCCGTTCGGACCCAACAAGAAGTTCGGCTCCCGCCTTTTCGAGGGCCTGCTCGATCACGACGGTGGCCTCACAACCGGCGGCGGCTAGTTCGGCCGGCGCTTGCTCGGCATAGCGGCTGTCGGTGACAAACGTTGGTCCGCCATCGCCCACAACGAGCGCACCGTTCGATCCAGTGAAGCCGGTCAGCCACCGCAGATTAGAAAGCGAGCCGACAACGAGGGCGTCGATTCCGAGCGTGGCGAACTGATCGCCGACCCGACCAATCCGGCCCTCCACCGACAGTTCAGGTAGGTCGTGGATCATCGGACCGCCGAAAATGCCGAACGCAGAATCTCGCGATCGACGCCGACAACCGGTTCAACACCGTTGTGACCATCAAGCACGAAAGTGACGCCATCGACGGCCTTCTTGTCTCGGTCGAAGAGATCTATCAAAGCGTCGTCGGACAAAGAAGCGGGCGCAGTAGTTGGCAAATCGTACGCCGCCAAAACCCGCCGGTGCTCGCCAACCCGGGACTCGTCGATACGGCCCAAAAGGCGGGCCACCTCGGCGGCATAGGCAATCCCGATAGCTACGGCCTCTCCGTGACGAAGGTCGTAGCGGCCGGCCGTTTCGATGGCGTGAGCCAAGGTATGTCCGTAGTTGAGGATTGCTCGCCGGCCCCCCTCGCGTTCGTCAGCGGCCACCACGTCGGCCTTTATCTGCACGCAAGCTGCGACCCGATCGGCGAGATCTAGTTGATCGAGGTTGTCTCCGCCGAGAAAGTGGTATTTGGCCACCTCGCCCATGCCGCACTGAAGCTCGCGATGAGACAGAGTCGACAACGTCTCGGTGTCGCATATGACCGCCGAAGGTTGCCAAAAGGACCCGACCAGGTTTTTCCCCTCGACCAGATTGACTCCGGTCTTCCCGCCGATTGCGGCGTCAACCTGCCCCAGCAGCGTCGTCGCGACCGATACGAATCGTATGCCTCGGTGATATATCGACGCGACGAACCCGCCGACGTCGGTGACCACTCCCCCTCCGACGGCAACTATCGCGTCGCGCCGAGTGAAACCCGCCGCGGCAAGCTGGCGACACACATCTTCGACAACTCGAAGCGACTTTGCCTCCTCCCCCTGTGGCAGGTCGATGGCCAGCGTTTCGATGCCGGCATCGACGGTCCAGGGGATGTCGCGCTGAGACACGATCGCGGCCCGGCGAACGCCATCAGGAATCAGCGCCCCGAGCTCGTGGCGCGCCCCGTGGCCCACGAGTACGGGATAGCTACGGTCAGCGAGATCGACAGTGATCGTGTGAGTCACTCCCGCAGGATAGTTGCCGTGGCCTGTCGAATCAGACTCCCAAGACGGCGTCAGAGAAGAGAACCGCTATCAAGGTCGCCGCGGCCAGAGCCGGACCAAACGGAAAACTGTTCTGCAACAGCTTTGCCGGCTGGTCCCCCTCGGCCTCCGGATCAGGAACCAGATCACGACCAGCGAACCGCCGCACGAGTGCTACCGAGAGCCCCACCACCACGCCGAGAACGCAGCCCATGAACAAGGCGTAGAACACCAGGCGGCTAACCGTCGACCATTCCTCGTACCGCGAGCCGGCCGTGAACCCGAGATGCAGCCCCAGCAGCAAGGCCAACTTCACATCCCCGAAACCCATACCTCTCGGCGATATCAGGTGAGCGATCAGAAGAAACACAAAGTACCCAATGCCGCCAGCGAGAGACCGCCAGATGGCTTCGGGATACCCGATGGCCATGCTCGCCACCACAATCGCGACCAGCGACAAGACAATCGACGGGAACATCAGTCGATCGGGCAACCGATAAACGTAGAGATCGATCACCGAGAGGGCCACGAGCGCGACAATTAGCACCGCGATGGGCAACAGACGCCAGGTGACACCGACCTGCCACACCGCTAGGACGAGCAGCCCCGCCGTAACCGCCTCGACCAGCGGGTACGCCGCGGTGATCCGGGCCGAACAGTGCCGACATTCGCCTCGCCGAGCGAACCACGAAATCAGCGGAATGGTGTCGACCAGACTCAGCCGGTGGGAGCAATGAGGGCACCGCGATCGCCAACTGAGCGCCGTGGCGTCCGGCATTCGGTCGACCAGCATCGTCACAAATCCGCCAGCAAGCAACCCAAGCGGGACAGCCAGCAACAGCTCCAGCAAGTTCACAGATATCGCCGCTGACCCTGAGGTCAGGAGTCGACCGACCCGAGGAACTTCAACAGAAGTCCGCGGTTCACGGTCCCGTCCTCGGCCTCGACCGCAGCCAACGCGGCATCGCGTTCGGCGTCGGTTGAAGCCTTGGCAGCAGCCGCCACCGCCTTGGCAGCCTTGGGACTCAGATTTGCCAGCTGGCGGGCCATCTCGGCAGGGTTGAGATCGTCGGCGTTCGCGGCGTTGTCGTTGTCGTTGTCGGCAAACAGGTCGGGCGAAGTCTGATCGAACGTGGCATCGGCCTCGACCTCCTCAACTGGGGCGAGCGAGGCCAGACTCGGCACAGTGTTTGGCACGTCGTCGAACGACGCCGAGAAGTCGTCCTGGTGGGCCGCAACCGGGGCGGGCTCAACGAGAGGCTCTTCGGCAACAATGTCGGCGACCGCTACCGGTTCGGGCGGATCTCCGATCGGATCGAACTCTGGCTCGACCTCGACCTCGACCACGTCGGGGATCGGCGCATCGATCAACTCCACCAAACGAAGCTCGATGAGTTCCTTGATCAACCGGCACATCTCGATCTCGTTGAAATGCAGCTCTTCGGCCACCAAACCAACCTGAGCGCCGGATCCAACCGCGGCGATGCACTTCCAACGCAACGAGTCGATCATAACGTCCGGTCCATGGAGCTCTCGACACAAGCCGACCCAGACCGCAAGCGAGGGCACGACCTCTTCGATCGACCTCCACTCGGTCATCATGCTCTCGGCTTCCGCCAGGATCGGCTCGAGCGCGATCGAGGCCGAAGCGTTGGGTGATGCGGCGTCCGCTTCGAACGAAAACGAGCCAGCCGAGAACCTGAGCAAGCCGAAAATTATGTCGGCATCGCTGGACTCGCCGGAGCTGACGGTGGTCAGTTCGGTGGCCGAAACCTCGCCCGAATTCAGCCAAACACTGCCCGATCCACGGTCTCCGGAAATCCGCAGTCGGCCAGTTTTGCCGGTAGACGCGAGAAGCCGCAATACGTCGGGTAGGGCAAAGGTGTCAAGAGTGCCCGAGAGCGCCACGGTGACCTCCGTAGTTGAGAACACCTGACCATCGGCAGGTCACTGATGTGAAGTAAGGACTAGACGCGATTGATCTCGCGAACGATCGCGGTTCGCATCGCGTCGATCGGAGCATCGATGTGGGTCCACAGTTCGAACTGCACCGCTGCTTGGTGCAACAACATCGAAAGGCCGTTGAACACCTGAGCACCGGCGGCCTCGGCCGCGACCATCAACTCGGTTCGGTCAGGCTGGTAGATCAGATCCACCAATATTTGTCCTTTGCCTATTTGTCCTTTGCCGGGCACCAACTGGATCGGTCGACCCGGGGTCGTCTCCATGCCCACCGGAGTCGCATTGATCACCAAGTCAGCGGCGCCGATGTCGGCCTCGTCGCCCACCCGGCCGGCCGGCCCGGCCAAGGCGGCAGTGGCTACGGCCCGTTCGTTTGATCGATTTATCACGACAACTGTCGAGGCACCGGCATCGGCCACTGCCCGAACCACCGCTCGGGCCGCTCCCCCGGCCCCTATCACCACGACACTTGACCCGGCCACAACATAATCGGCGTCGCCTTCGACGGCCCGGACAAACCCGGAGCCGTCGGTGTTGTGCGCCGACACTGTGCCGTTGGACTCGAGCCGCAAACAGTTGGCCGCTTGCAGAGCCGCCACGACCGGTGACCGCGAGTCGGCGGCCTCGGCGGCCCCTTGTTTGTGCGGCATGGTGACCGACAGGCCCCCAATCTCCAGCGCCCTCATTGCTTCGACCGCCGCCGCGGCGTTTCCAGGGGCAACGGGGAAGGCAACGTAGGTCCAGTCGAGACCGGCTTCGGCGAACGCCGCGTTGTGCAAGATCGGCGACAGCGAGTGCCTTACGGGATCGCCGATCACCCCAGCCACCATCGTCTTGGCGGTCGGCAAAATCATCCGCAATAACCGAGCTCGGTACAGATCGCGACTGCGGCGTTGTGCTCGGCAAGAGTCGTCGAGAAGGTATGGGCGCCAGGGACACCGCCCTCGTCGGTACGGGCCCAGAAAATGTAGTCGCCCTCGGCCGGGGCTAGCGCGGCGCGAAGCGAGGCCTCGCTGGGTGCGGCGATCGGCCCCGGAGGAACCCCGGCGCTCACGTAAGTGTTGTAGGGCGATTCGGCATCGAGATCGGACTGGAACAAGGTGTCGGTGAACGACTTGCCTGCCGCGTAGTACACAGTGGCGTCGATCTGCAGCTTCGTGCCTTGCAACAGCCGGTTGTAGATCGCGCGGGCCATGAGCGGCCGATCGACCGCGACACGAGCTTCTTCCTCGATCAGCGAAGCAACCGTGATGATTTGATAATCGGTCAGACCGAGTTCGTCGACCACCGAATCGCGTCCTAGTTCGTCGAGCAAACCGGCGTAACGAGCATCGAATTCGTCGGCCATGCGCTGTAGGAACTTGTCTTCGTCGGCGATGTCGTCCTCGGCGACGTCATAGGTAGCAGGGAAAAGGGTTCCCTCGAGGCGAACCAGTTCTGAGGAACTGTTGGATTGGAAGTACTCAGATACCAGCGACGGATCGGTAAGGGCATCTTGAAGTTGGCGGCGATCGAATTTGTCGTTGACGGCCATGAGCCGATCTACCAGCTCATTGACTCGCAAGCCTTCCGGTATGCCGATGCTGAAGTAAACCTCGGGGATGGGTCCCTCGGCCAACACCGCGACAACATCGTCGTAGCTCATGTTTTTGCGCAGCACGTAGTCGCCGGCCTGGAACGTTGTGTCGTTCTCACAACCCAGAAAACCGGTGATCGTCAACTCGCCTTCGCAGCGCAACCAGTATCGAAACACCGTCGCGTTGTTGATGATGGAGTCGTTGGCCAAAGCAGTGGCAACGTTGTTGGTAGACGCGCCGCTTGGGATGGTGAAATCGATCTCTTCGCCAACCAAACCACCGGGAACGACTTGGGCGTCAACCCAGTCGTAGATTCGGCCGCGAACCGTCGTGAAGGCCCACAAAACAAAAATAACCAGGCCAACGATTCGAAGAAATCCACCCCAGCTGGTGCGATAACGGACCCAGTTTCGGTCCTCGAGGTCGTACCGGGGATCGACGAGCGGGGCGACGTCCGGGTCGTCTTCGAGCACGTATTCGACGCCGTTGGCGTCGACGCCGGCGACCAGCACAGCCCCGGGTGGCGCGGCATGGTCGGGTAACGCCATCGGGGCGCCCTCGATGCCTTCGGGGCCCACAAGGGTTGCCGGGCCGGGGGCCGGAGGCGGCGACGCCGAAACGGGCCTGGCGATTCGGGTCACCGGGCGGCGGGTGCCCGCGGGCGGATAGAGCGGGGCTTCGGTAGCACGCGGTGGCGGCGCCGGTTCGGGCTGCGGCTCAGGGGTCGCGGCGCCGGTCAAGAAGTCGGAGAACTTGCGACGTGGTGATTGTCGATCAGCCACGGGGCATCCCGGCGTCGAGCCACGACTGAAGCATGACTGATGCGGCAACCTTGTCGACCACTTGGCGGCGCTCCTGGGCGTTCATGTTTTGCTCCATAAGATTGCGCTCCGCGGTGACGGTTGTCAGACGTTCATCGTAGAGAACAACCGGCACGGTCAGGGTGTCGCCCAAGCGACTTGCTTCGGATTCGTACTTTCGGGCCATCGGCCCTTTGGAGCCATCCATATTGAAGGGCAGTCCCACCACAACGATCTCGGCCTCCCACTCAAACACCAGCGCCGCAATATCTGCGTGCTCACGGGCGCGGTCTCCGCGCCGGGCCACTACCTCGATCGGCATCGCCATCGTTGCCGCGCTGTCGCTCACCGCGACACCGATTCGTCTGTTGCCCAGATCGAGGCCAATGGCCCGCATGTCAGCCGATTCCGGCCGCAACACGTGCCTGATCGAGGGCTTCGTCGATCTTGTCAACGTGTTTGCCGCCGGCCACCGCAAGGTCGGCTGATGGTTTGCCACCACCGCCCACGGTCAACTTGGCGTCTTTAATCAGTTCGCCGGCGTTGAGTCCGGAGTCTGGGGCAACGGCCGCCACGAGTCCAACTCCTCCGCCATCCAACGCCGCGCTCAAGACGGCGGCGCGCACGCCGCCCTGGTCTCTGACCGAGACCGCCAAATCGCGTAAGCCGTCGCGGTCGACGCCTTCGATACGGGCAACAACTATGCCGTCAGTTGCTTTCGCGGCGAGCGCCGGAGCTTGCCCCACAGCTAGTTGCTGGCGCAAACGAGCCATTTCGACGCGTTGCTCCTTGTGCTCGGCCTTGAGTCGGGCAATCCCGTCGAGCAGTTCGTCGTTTCGGACGTTGAGCTCGGCGGCCGCGGCAGCGGTCTGCGCGGTGGTTTCGTGGAGCAGCTCGACCGTCGCCATGCCCGTAAGAGCCTCGACCCGTCGGATGTTCGACCCGATCGAGCCTTCAGAGACGATCTTCAGCTGGCCGATATCGCCCAGCGCCCTCACGTGGGTTCCGCCACAAAGTTCGACAGAGTTGGATCCCGCTTCGAGCACGCGCACTACGTCGCCGTACTTGTCGCCGAAAAAGGCGATGGCTCCCAATTGCTCGGCGGTCTCCATTGTGGTTTCGAAATGGCGACAGGCCCCGTTGTCGAGCACTTCGTGGTTTACCAACCGCTCTATCTGAGCAATTTGCTCGTCGCTGAGGGCGTCGTAGTGGCTGAAATCGAAACGGAGGCGGTCGGGACCGACGTGTGAGCCTTGTTGCTTCACGTGATCGCCCAGCTCCTTTCGCAGCGCCCAATGAAGGATGTGGGTCGCAGTGTGATTACGTCGAATAGCGGAGCGACGGTCGTTGTCGATACTGGCGGTTACTGTCTGACCGACTTCGATCTCGCCGTTGACCGACTCGACGACGTGAACCTGAAGACCAGGAACTCCGTACCGACAATCGGAGATCTGAGCGACCCCGGTGGGTCCGCTCAACGAACCGGTGTCCCCTACCTGGCCACCACTTTCGGCATAGAACGGGGTCCGGTCGAGAACAACAACTTGGTCGTCGACGTACAAAACCGTGGCGTCGGTAGTTGTCTCGTCGCGGCCGGTAAAGACCGTTTCGCCGTGGAGGTCGACCAGTCCGGTTAGGTGAACGGTGTCGCCGCCAGCCGCTACCTTGCGAGCTTCTTTGGCCTGGCGCTGTTGTTCGGCCATTGCTCTTTGAAATCCGTCGACATCAACGTCGACGCCGCGTTCACCGGTGATCTCTTGTGTCACTTCGAGTGGAAACCCGTAGGTGTCGTGCAACAAGAATGCGGTGTCGCCGCTGAGAGCAGCTCCCTCGGAGAGCTCCGCGAGCTGGTCGTCCAGAATCGCCTGGCCCTTACGCAAAGTCTCGCGGAAGCGGACCTCCTCACGGTCGATGACATCGCGCACAAAGGTGTGGTTTCGGACCAAGTCGGGGAACGCATCGCCCATCAACTCGACCACCCGGTCGACCATGCCGGCCATGACTGGTTGGTCAACGCCGAGGATGTAAGCGTGGCGCACCGCTCGCCGCAAGATCCGACGCAACACGTAGCCACGGGCCTCGTTGGACGGAAACACTCCGTCACTAACGAGTTGCGACGTCGAACGGGCGTGATCGGAAAGAATCCGCAACGACACCAGCTGCTCGGGGCGAGCGGTGGCGGGATCGACTCCGGTGAGCTCTCCAGCGGTAGCCAACAGGGCGGCCAGTTCGTCGGTCTCCCAAACCGACTCGACGCCTTGCAGAACCGAAACCGTTCGTTCGAGTCCCATACCCGTGTCGATCGAAGGTTTGGGAAGCGGCACTTTAGACCCGTCGGGCCGCTGATCGAACTGCATGAAGACCAGGTTCCAGATCTCGATGAAACGATCTTCGTCGCCGTGTTCGGGTCCCCCGTCGGCACCAAATTCGGGCCCTTTGTCCCAGAAGATCTCCGAGCAGGGACCGCACGGGCCAGTGTCGCCCATCTTCCAATAGTTGTCCTCGTCAAGACGCTGAATGCGTTCGGCGGGAACCCCAACTTCGTCGCGCCATATGTCGGCCGCTTCGTCATCGGTGAGGTGAACAGTGACCCAAAGACGGTCTTTGTCGAGTCCGAGCGTTTCGGTCACAAACTCCCATGCCCACGCGATTGCGTCGGACTTGAAGTAGTCGCCGAAACTGAAATTGCCCATCATCTCGAAATAGGTCAAGTGCCGCGACGTGCGACCAATCTCGTCTAGGTCGTTGTGTTTGCCACCGGCTCGAACACATTTCTGCACGGTCACGGCCCGATCGAACGGAGCGGTTTCCTCGCCAGTGAAATAGGTCTTGAAGGGCACCATGCCGGCGACGGTGAACAGCAGGGTCGGGTCGTGCGGGATCAGACTCGCCGAGGGTTGGTGGCTGTGGCCCCGTTCGACGAAAAAGTCGGTGAACGCGGTGCGGACATCATTGGCCTTCATACCGGCGCGAGCCTACCGCTCAGCGACGCGGGCGAAAGCGGTAATCAGAGTTGCTCGAATTACCGAGGCCCCGCGCCGGTCCGCTGTGCAAAGCATCATCAGCGGCGAATTCGTCCAGCAGCGCGGCCCTTTCGTCGCGCACCGCTTGAGCGCCTACCTGAGCGGCGTCGCGCAAGTCGACGACCACCTCGCGGGCTCGGTTGGCCACCGCCCGGCCCCGGTTGGCAACATCGTTACGAACCTGCTCCGGCGCATACCGCTCGACGGTCCGCCGCACCCGTTTTTGAACGACGAACGAGGTTCCCAGACCAAGGGTGTAGCCGAATCCGGCCCAGAATGTGCGTTTCACTTCGAGCGACCCTTCGCTTCTAGTACATGCCGAGACCTCGGGCGCGCAAGGCGCCGCGTGGCCCGTCCGGCCCCGGCGACCAGCGACAGGGTTCTGATGAGCGGCGGCCCCACGGCTTTGTAGGTAAGGCGAGAGGCGACATCGACGGTGGAGGTGATGCGCTCCGCTCGGTCGATAACCCCGTCGACCCGGTCGAGTTCGTCGCTGGCGCGCGAGACAGTGCTGTGGAGGTCGTCGACCATGGGCAGCGTGCTCGACCGCAGATCGTCGACCGTCAGCCGCAGTTCTCGCAGCGTCCGGACGAGAGCTTGCACCGCGAAAACCATTACGACCACAACTGCCAGACACACCGCCGTCACAATCAGAGCGGCAAGATCAACGGCAGTCATAGGACCAGTCAACCTCAGGTCATTGAGAGTCGGGGTGATGGTCGCGTTGGTGACCAGGCCACCACTGCGCAAGCCGTCCTTCTCGACCATGCTCGGAAGGTTCGTAGTAGATGTTGCCGGCGACCTCGTCGGGCCGGTATTGCTGATCGGCCCACCCATCCGGGTTGTCGTGGGGATACACGTAACCATCACCGTGACCGAGGCTGGACGCTCCTTGGTAATGGGCATCTCGCAGATGGACCGGCACCTCCCCGACTCCGGCCGCACGCGCATCGGACCGAGCAGCCGAAATGGCCGAGGTGACACGGTTCGATTTGGGCGCGGTAGCCAAATGAACCACCGCTTGAGCAAGGTTGAGCTGTGCTTCGGGCAAGCCGACAAACTCCACGGCGCGAGCCGCCGCGTCGGCGATCAGCAACGACTGGGGGTCGGCCATGCCGACATCCTCAGAGGCCAGGATCACCAGCCGGCGCGCTATGAAACGGGCGTCTTCGCCGGCCTCGAGCATGCGAGCCAGCCAATACAAACCAGCGTCGGCATCGGAACCTCGAATACTCTTTATGAACGCGCTGATGACGTCGTAATGGCCGTCGCGTCCGTACCGAACCGCCTTGGCATCCACCGCTCCCTCGGCATCGTCCAAAGTGATGTGGATCGGACGACCTCGGGCCGCGGCGAGGGCTACGGCAACCTCGGTGCTGGTGAGCGCATGACGGCCGTCACCACCAGCACGCTGGGCGAGGTGGCGGATCGCTTGGTCGTCAGCCGACGCACCTTCGATGTCGAGGCCCCTCGCAATCAGCTCGGCTACATCGTCTTCGGCCAAGGACTGCAACCGAAACAGCGTCGACCGTGACATCAGCGGCGGGTTGACCTCGAAGTGGGGATTCTCGGTAGTTGCCCCGATCAATACCAGCAGACCGTCCTCGACCGCTGGCAACAGCGTGTCTTGTTGGGCCTTATTGAATCTATGAACCTCATCGAGGAACAGGATCGTGCCCACGCCGCGCTCGCCCAACCGCTGTCGGGCGGCCGCTATTTGCTCACGAACGTCCTTGACCGAGGCCGAGACCGCAGACAGCTCAACAAAAATCTTGTCGGTCGTCGCGGCGATGAGCCTGGCCAGGCTGGTTTTGCCGGTGCCCGGTGGACCCCACAAGATGACCGACGACATCCGGTCGCCCTCGATCAGGGCCCGTAGCGGCTTGCCCGGCGCGAGAATATGGCGTTGACCAACCACCTCGTCGAGGTTTCGGGGACGCAACCTCGCGGCCAGCGGCGACCGGCCGGCCAATCGTTCTTGAGCTGCTGCAGCAAAAAGATCGTCGGCCACTCTCGGACCCTAGCGATCACTCAGGCTCTTGACCGAAGTGCCGATGAAGAACTGGTGCAGAGCGTTTTGATCGGATTGTTCTGGGTTTGGACCGCCACGTCGGTTGGCATCTTGGTCTTTCGGGTCGCAACGACCGGAACCGTCCGCCCGGGCGGCAAGAAGCAGGCTGCGGCTACCTCCCCAATTGATCGAGCGGACTTCGAATCTCGACTTCACGCCGAGGGCGACGCCGTGCTCGCGCCCGCGACCCCCGCGGTACCCACAGTCCTGACCGAGACCGCACCGCTTCGGGCCTCGTCACTCGGCGAGGCGCTCACAGGTATTCAGATGCCGGTCGGTCTCGCGCCGGCTGCAACCGACGCGATGTCCAACCCTCGTCACATGGTGTTCGCTACTTCGGCAACCACACCGGCTCGGGTTGGGTCGGCGATTGCCGACGAGCTCGAACGGCTCGACTATTCTCTGAGGTCGATCGACGACAGCAGCATCGAGGCCCGACGACGCGATGCCTGCATCGAAGTGCGGATTCATCCGGAATCATCGACGATGACGACCAGGCTGACCGAGCCGGGACGCGTGCTGCCAGACGACTCGGTGATAGTTGAGTTTCGGCTGATCTGACCAAGAAGCCCGGTCAGGTCGCGGGCGGGAGTACTCGCAGACCAAGGTCATCAAGATGGGCTTGATCTATCGGCGACGGCGCGTTGGTCAGAGGGTCGGCGCCCGACTGGGTTTTGGGGAAAGCAATCACTTCGCGAATATTGGTCTCCCCGACCAGCAACGCGGTGAGGCGGTCGATGCCAAAAGCAAACCCGCCGTGAGGCGGAGCTCCGAACCGGAAGGCATCTAGCAGGAACCCGAACTTGGCTTGCGCCTCTTCGGTCCCAATCCCGAGAAGTTCGAAGATCCGAGCTTGGATCTCGGGGCGATGGATTCGGATCGAACCCGAGCCGAGCTCCCAGCCGTTGAGCACCAAGTCATAGGCCTGTGAGCGGATATCGAGCAAAGCCTCGCCCCCGGCATCAAGCTTCTCCATGTCGTCTGGGTGCGGCATGGTGAACGGATGGTGCGCAGGAACCGGCATTCCGTTATCGCCCAACGCCTCGAATAGCGGGAAATCGACGACCCACAAGAAATTTCGGCCGCCTTCGTTTACCGGCGGACGACCCAACTCGAGGCGCAACAGGCCCAACACGTGGCGAACCATTCTTCGTTCGTCGGCGACCAAGAACACCATGTCTCCGGGTTCGGCTTCGAGAGCCTCGATAACGCTGCCGGCCTCTTGCGCCGACAGGAACTTGGCTACGCCTGCTTCGAGCGTTGGTCCCGACTCGCCGGCTGCGACCTTCATCCATGCCAGGCCTTTTGCGCCCCACCGTTGACAGGTTTCGACCAGCCCGTCTATTTGGTTGCGGCTCAGCGCCTCGACCCCGCCCGGCATACGGATGCCTTTGACACACGCGGCCTGAAACACTCGAGCTTCGGTCCCTTCGAAAATCGGGGTCAGCTCAACTAGTTCCATGCCAAAGCGGGTATCGGGCTTGTCGGAGCCAAACCGTTCTTGCGCTTCGAGCCAAGTGATACGAGGAAACTCGAGTGGACGCTCGCCGGTGACGGCCTCGGTGGCGTCGGCAACCGCTTTGGAGATCACCCGGAAAACATCGTCTTGTTCGACAAAGCTCATTTCGGCATCGAGCTGCATGAACTCGAATTGGCGGTCGGCTCGCAGATCTTCGTCACGCAGACACCGAGCTATCTGGTAGTACCGGTCGATACCGCCGACCATGCAGAGCTGCTTGAAGAGTTGCGGACTCTGGGGCAGCGCGTAGAAACTCCCCGGCTCTTTGCGGCTTGGTACCACAAAATCGCGTGCGCCTTCGGGGGTGGAGGCAATCAGCATCGGGGTCTCGACCTCGACAAAGTCCTCGGCTTCCATCGCCGTACGGATCGCGCTGTTGACGGCAGCTCGCGTACGCAGGTTGTGCTGAAGACGGTCACGCCGAAGATCGACGTAGCGGTGACGGAGTCGGATTGTCTCGTCGACGTCTGAGCGCTCGTCGAGCGGGAACGGTGGCGGTTCGGCCTCGGCCAGAATCTCGATCTGGGATACGTCAACTTCGACCTCTCCGGTCGCCAAGTCGGCGTTGACGGTCCCTTCCGGGCGGGGGCGCACCGTGCCGGTCATCTGCACCACGAACTCTGACCTCAGATCGCGGTTGCCGGGAACTACGCACTGAATGAGGCCCGTACGGTCACGCAAGTCGATGAAGGCGAGGTGTTCGCCGTGCTCACGGCGACGACTTACCCAACCACATAATGTGACGGTTCGACCGATGTCGGCCGCCGTCAGGGTGGCGCACATGTCGGTTCGCATTGCAGTTGAGAGATCCATCTAAAATCCTGGGTTCGTTGGGAGAGTTACGCTGTGGCCGCGGGAGGGGCCGAATCGAGAGATGTGAAGTCGCTGGTTGTGAGATCGCGCGCTGTGGAGTCAAGAATGGTCGGCACTAGTTGGTCAACGGCGACGCGTCGCTGTTGGGCGGTGCCTCGCAGGTCGCGAAGCGTGACTTCGCCGGCGGCTACTTCGTCTTCGCCGACGATCACGGCAAAGCGCGCCCCGGAGCGGTCGGCGACCTTCATTTGGGCCTTCATCGACCGGCCGCCGTAGCTACGGTCGGCGCCGATCGACGCGGCCCGCAGCGAGTCACACAACTGAAGGGCTTGATCGCCGCCCGTCACATCGACGACGAAAACCTGCACGACCGAAGCCGGGTTGGCGAACACCCCCTCGGCATCGCAGGCCAACAAGATGCGGTCGACGCCCAAGGCGAATCCAATGCCGGGGGTGGCAGGGCCGCCGAGGTTTTCGACAAGGCCGTCGTAGCGTCCGCCGCCGCCCGCGGCGTTCTGGGCGCTCACAAGGGCGTCTGCCGCGAACTCGAAAGTGGTGCGGGTGTAGTAGTCCAGACCGCGAACCAAGCGAGGCGAAATTTCGTATGGGATGCCAAGCCGGTCGAGGCCACGACGCACCGCTTCGAAATGAGCGGCTGTGTCGTCGCTCAAGTAGTCGGCCATGAGTGGCGCGGCGTCGATAATCGGTTGATCTTCGGGGCGTTTGGAGTCGAGAACCCGCAGAGGATTACGTTCGAGGGTGACTTGGCTTTGAGCCGACAAGGCTTGGAGATTGTCGTGCAAATAAGTGCGTAGCGCGTCGAGGTAGGCGGGGCGACACGAAGGATCGCCGAGGCTGTTCAGCAACAGACGCACCTGTCGCAACCCCAACGACTCGTAGAACCGCCATGCCAAGGCGATCACATCAATATCGGCCTGAGGGTCGTCGGCCCCGAGTATCTCGACCCCCACCTGGGTGAACTGGCGGTAGCGACCGGCTTGGGGTTGCTCGTAGCGAAACTGAGGACCCTCGTACCAGACTTTCCAAGGCGGAACCGGTCGATGTTCGGCGTAGGCCCGGCAGATACTGGCCGTGAGCTCGGGGCGTAGGGCTAAATGCTGCGGCGGCTCGCCTTTGTCGAAGAAATCAAACATCTCCTTGGTGACAACGTCCGTTGCTTCGCCGAGCCGCTTGAACACGCCGAGATCTTCGAAGATGGGCGACACGACCTCGCCGAAACCAGCCAACTCGGCCTGACGGGCAAAGGCGTCGACGAGAGCGCGTCGACGTGACGACTCTGGCGCAATAATGTCACGGGTGCCTTTGGGAGCACGGAAAGTCGGTTCGGCCACAGCCGCTCAGGCTACCCGCGGGCCCGCAAGTCGCTGTTGATTTGTGGCAATCAGCCCGCCGCTGCGCCTGGCAGAACGCGATAGGCATCGTAGACCGACTCGACCCGCAAGATCGACGACAAAACTGCGTCGAGTTGGCTCAGGTCGGCCAGTTCGAATTCGAACTGCATCTTGGCCACGGCATCGTCGCCGGTCTCGGTATTCACCCCGTTGACGTTGACTCCATGGTCGGCCAGCACCTTGGCCACGTCGACTAGAAGAGAGTTGCGGTCGAGGGCCCGAAGTTCGATCGTGGTGGCGAAGCTTCCCGAATGTTCGGCGTCCCATTCCACTTCGATGAGTCGATCGGGTTGGCCGGCCGACAGCTCCGAAGCATTGAGGCAATCGGAACGGTGAACCGAGACCCCGCGGCCTCTGGTGACAAAGCCGATGATCTCGTCGGGCGGCACCGGCGAGCAACACCGCGACAACCGGATCATGATGTCGTCGAGCCCCTCGACGTGCACGCCGGCGGAGTGACTGGCGCGGCGTGCCCCACCGCGACGGCTGACGGTTGTGGGCAGCAGGTCTTGTTCGGGGGCGGTCTGTCCGTCCTCGCCTCGTAGGTCTCGACCTATCCGTTCGCTCACCGTCGCAACAGCAACGTGGCCCTCGCCAATCGCCGCGTACAACGCCGCTTCGTCGGCGTAGTTCATGGCCTGCCATGCGCTGATGAACGTCTGTTCTTTGAGTAGCTTGCGGGCCGGGAGGCCGTCGCGGCGGAGGGCTTGGATCAGATCGGCTCGACCCTGCTCGATGGCGTCCTCGCGACGTTCTCGCGTGTACCACTGCTTGATCTTGTTGGCGGCTCGACGGCTGGCGACAAACTTGAGCCAGTCTCGGCTGGGGCCGGCTCCTTCGACCTTGGAGGTAAACACCTCGACCATGTCGCCCGACTCGAGGCGCGTGTGAAGCGGCACGAGTCGGCCATTGACCTTGGACCCAATACATGCATGGCCCACATCGGTGTGGATCGTGTAGGCAAAGTCGACCGGTGTCGCTCCAACCGGCAGCTCGACAACCTTGCCTTTGGGTGTGAATACGAAGACCTCGTCTTGGTCGAGATCGAACTTGAGGTTCGACATGAACTCGCCAGGGTCTGACGTCTCTTGTTGCCATTCGACTATGCGGTTGAGCCACGCCAAGTCGCCCTCGGGTGACCCTTCTTTGTAATCCCAATGGGCGGCCACGCCGAACTCGGCCCTCGCGTGCATCTCTCGGGTACGCAGCTGAACCTCGAGGGACTTGCCTTGGGGGCCAACCACCGTCGTGTGCAACGACTGATAGAGGTTGAACTTGGGCATGGCGATGTAGTCCTTGAACCGACCCTGCACCGGGCGCCACGTGGCGTGGATCGAACCCAACGCTCCGTAACAGTCTCGCACCGACTCGACGATGACTCGAATGGCGACGAGGTCGAAGATTTCGTCGAAGGACTTGCCTTTGACCACCATCTTTTCGTAAATCGACCACAGGTGCTTTGGTCGACCGACCACATCGGCTCGGATACCTAGTTCGGCGAGGCGGGCCTGCACATCAGCAATCACCTGTTCCAGATATATGTCACGCTCAGGGGCCCGCTGCTCGACCATCTGGTCGATCTCGGCGTAACGGCGAGAGTGCAACGCCGCGAACGAAAGATCTTCGAGCTGCTGTTTGAGCTCTTGCATGCCGAGGCGATGAGCGAGCGGAGCGTATACATCGAGGGTCTCGCGCGCTGTTCGTTCCTGTTTGAACTGCGGCATTGCGGCAATGGTCTGCAAGTTGTGCAGGCGGTCGGCGAGCTTGATGATGAGTACTCGGATGTCTCGGGCAATGGCCACGATCATCTTGCGCATCGTGGCCGCTTGCTGCTCCTCTTTGGAGTTGTAGTGCACTCGGTCGAGTTTGGTTACCCCGTCAACAATCAGGGCCAACTCGGGACTGAACTCCCGTTCGAGATCTTCGAGGCTGATCGCGGTGTCCTCGACTGCGTCGTGCAAGAGCGCGCCCGCGACCGCGGTGTCGTCCAACCCTTGTCGGGCCACGATCGTGGCCACCGCGACCGGATGGCGAATATAGGGTTCGCCCGACTTTCGGTTCTGGCCCCCGTGGGCTCGGTTGGCGATATCGAAAGCCCGTTCGATGGTTTCGGTATCGGCCTTGGGATGGTGCTTCAGATAAACGTCGAGCAATGGCGCGATCTCTGCCGACGCCGGCCGATTGGCCGAACGACGCCACGGAAGAACTCGAGTAACGGTGGCCATCTACGCCTCGACCCTCAGCAACGATTCGATGCGGTAGTGATCGATGCGCTCACGTCCGGCGAGGAAGTCCAACTCGAGCAAGAACGAGAGTCCCGCAACCGTGGCCCCGCCTCGTTCTATGAGCGCGGCCGCGGCCTTGGCGGTTCCCCCGGTGGCGAGTACATCATCGAGCACTAGGACATGGTCCCCCGAACCAACCGCATCTGCGTGGATCTCGATCGTGTCGGTGCCGTATTCGAGCCCATAGCGTTCGGAAAGGGTCGGCCCGGGCAGCTTTGCGGCCTTGCGGATCGGCACAAACCCGGCGCCGAGTGCCAAGGCGACAGGCGCGCCGAAGATGAACCCGCGGGCTTCTATGCCGGCGACGACGTCGATGCCGCGCCCCCGCCACGGATCGGCGAGGGCGTCGATTACGGTGGATAAACCATCGCCATCGCGAAGCAGTGGGGTTATGTCCTTGAAGACAATGCCCGGCTCGGGATAGTCGGCGACATCGCGAATCTGCGACAAGATGTCGGTGAGCGAACGGTCTCCCATCCGCTCACGGTACAGGGATCAGCGCTTCTTCTTTTTGCGCGGTCGAGGCGGCTGACCACTGGGCCGGACGCCATCACCCGACGAGCGGTTGGGTCGACTTACACGAGAAGGAATACCACCCAAGGCCACATCATCCTCGCTGACCTGTCGAGTTCCTTCGCGAGCACCGCCCCGCGCTTCGATTTTGCGTCGGATCGCGATGTGCTCCGGTTCGCGCTCCTTCATCACCGCAACCAACCAGGAGGCAACAAAGATCGACGAATAGGTGCCGACCACGATGCCGATAATCAACGCAATGGCGAACTCTTGAAGAGTTAGGGCGCCGAGGAAGAACGATCCGATCACCAGCATCGAGAGAACCGGCAGCACCGACGTGATCGATGTGTTGATCGAGCGCATCAAAACCTGGTTGAGGGCCTGATTCATCATTTCGGTGTAGGTGTAGCGCCCCGTCGCGGTGAGTCGGCCGCTGATGTCGCGGACCTTGTCGTACACGACGATGGTGTCGTATAGCGAATAGCCCATGATGGTCAGGAACGCGATCACCGTCGCGGGGGTTACCTCGAACTGAAACACCGCGTAGAAACCAACAGAAATAACGATGTCGTGAATTACCGCCACCAGCGCTCCGACGGACATCTTCCACTCGAGTCGGGTCGCGATGTAGCCAGCCACGATTATGAAGAACCAAATCAGGGCGTTGCGGGCTTTCGACGTGATTTGGTCGCCCCATGACGGTCCGACCGTCGTGACACTCACATCGGAGGCCTCGGCGCCGGCAAGACCAGCCAAGCGGCTGGAGATGTCGGCCACATCGGTAACGGAATCGAGATCGGCTCGCACCCGGATCGAGTCGGTGCCGACCGTCTGGATTTTTGCCGCCGCCGCTCCCGTGCCCGCCAGCACGTCGCGCGTCTCGCTTACGCTTACTCCGGGAGCACTGACCTCCCACGAGGTGCCGCCGACAAACTCGATGCCGAGGTTGAGGCCCAAAACGGCAACCGCGCCGATGCTGATCACAACCAAAGCAGCCGACATCGCTACTGTGCGGCGCCAAAGCGAGGGGAAGTCGACATTTAGGTCGCCGCGATACATATCGCCAAAGAAACTCATTGGGCAACCTCCGTCTTGGGAATGCCAAATCTGGAAGGTTTATCGGCCCAGGTTCGATCGCGGCTGGCCAGAGCCTTGATGGCTGGCCCCATGAAGAAGTATGTGGCGACAAGGTCGAGCACCGTGGCCAGGCCCAGGAAGAGGGCAAACCCCTTCACTTGACCAACGGTGAGGAAATAGAGCACCACCGCGGCGATAAGGCTCGCTATGTCGGCTTTGACGATGGTGGAGTAAGCCACCGGGAAGGCCCTGTCGATCGATGAGCGCAGCGAGTGACCGTTCTTGACATCTTCTTTGACGTGCTCGAAGTAAACGACGTTGGAGTCGACCGAAACACCGACCGACACAATCAATCCGGTCACCCCCGCGAGGGTGAGAGCCAGCCCTTGACTAGCGCCCAGCCACGCCACGATGGTCCACAGGAGGGCCCCGGAAATACCGAGACTCATGATGGCGACCACACCGAGAATCCGGTAGTAGGCGATTAGGTATACCGAAACCAACGCGAGTCCGATCAGGCCGGCCAAGATGCCCGACGACAATGCGTCTTCGCCGAGGGTGGACGACACGATCCGGCTTTCTTGCGGGGTGAGCTCGAGTGGCAGGGCGCCGAAACGCAACACCAGCGCGAGGTCCTTGGCTTCTTCTTCGCTGAAGCTACCGGTGATCTGAATCACGTCACGCTGAAAGACCTCGGCGTTGATGCGCGGCGCGCTCTCGACCAGTCCGTCGATGGCGATCGCGGCCGCGCCGGCCGGGCAGGTAGCCCGCTGGTTGAAACAGGCCCCGGCGAGGGCGTTGAAGTCGTCTATGCCAGGCGAACCGGGGTGAAACACCGGAGAAACGCTCCATCCGCTCTGCACGTTGAATCGGGCCGCAGCGGTCTCGAGAGTCTCGCCAGTAACGCGCTGGCCTGGTTTGGCGATCTGGTCGATAGCCAACGGAACGGGACCAAGCCGCATACGACCGGCGAACGTTGGATCGTTCTTGCTCTGAAGGACCGTGGGTTCGCCAGGTGCGTTATCAGGCGTTACCTCCCACCGATCAACCATCGCCTGGGCCTCGGCCAAAATTGTTTCGTCGGTTGCTTCGCCGCTCGCCAGCAACTCGACCGCCGAGTTGTACTGGATTTCGGTTGCCGCGCTGGCAAACTCGAGGACTGGCCGAAACCGCAGCTCGGCAGTTTGTCCGACCAAATCGATAGCGCGAGCTTGGTCGTCGACCCCAGGGATCTGAACCAGAATTGTTTCTCCCTGACGGGTTACTTCGGGTTCGCGAACGCCAAGGCCATCGACGCGGTTACGGATAATGTCAACGGCCTGATCAAGAGTTTCTTCGCTGATCGTGCTGCCGTCGGCGGGCTGATCCGGCTCGAGCACTACCGACGCCCCACCTTGGAGGTCGAGGCCGAGCAACGGCTCGTTGCCAACCGCAAGGGTGTAAATGATGCCGGCAATCGACAACAAGATGATGCCTACCGAATAAGTGACTTGACGGCTCACGTCAGGCGTCCTCTTCTGCTTCGTCCAGGGCCGAATCGTCTTCGTAAATGTCGTCGTCGTCGGACTCGTCGGTGTCTTGAGGTTCGCTCACGCGCTCGGCGATCGAACCCTTAGAGACCTTCAGTTCGACATTTGGCGCAACTTCGAGCCACACGACTTTGTCTTCGACTTCGGCGACCGCTCCGTGGATACCGGAATTGGTCACGACCACGTCGCCTTCCTCGAGAGAACTCAACAAGGCATTGTGGGCCTTCAGACGACGCTGTTGGGGCACGATCATGAACGCGTAGAGCGCGCCCATCATGATCACAAGAATTAGAAGCTGCATGTGAGTGGGGGTCCCGTTGGTGGGTGAGGACGGGCCGCCTGCGAGGTTATCGCCCCTTCCACACCGCATGAACGTTGGAGCGAAAGTTACTGAACGTTCCGGTTCGGATCGTGTCGGCCATCTGATCCATGAACCGCAGCAACCATGCCACGTTGTGCAACGTGATGATCCGCGCCGCCGTTGGTTCCTTGGTAAGCAAAAGGTGCCGCAGGTAGCCCTTCGGCCATCGGTTGGCCGGACTGTCGGGCCAGGTTGGGTCGAGCGGTTCATCGCTTCGAGCGAACTCGGCGCGGGTCAGGTTGTAACGGCCAGCGTCGGTGAGAACGGTGCCGTGACGGGCGAGGCGAGTGGGCAGAACACAATCGAACATGTCGACCCCGCGAGCGACCGACTCGACGATTCCGATCGGGTCGCCGAGCCCCATGAAGTACCGAGGCTGGTCGAGCGGCAACAAGCTCATACACGAGTCGAGGCCATGAAGCATCTCGCTTCGGTCCTCACCTACCGACAAACCACCAACGCCATAGCCGTCGAATCCGATCTCGACGGTACGTTCGGCCGACTCCGTGCGAAGCGCCTCGTTGGTGCCGCCTTGCACGATCCCGAACTGGCACTGGCGACTCGGAGCGTCTTCATGAGCGAGGAACTGATTACGCCCGCGACGCGCCCAAAGGGCCGTTCGTTCGACCGCCGCGGCAACGATGCGATCGTCGGCCACCGACGATGGGCAAACATCGAGCACCATCTGGATGTCGGCGCCGATTATTGCTTGCACGTCAACGGCTCGTTCGGGGGTCAGGAGATGCGTCGTCCCGTCGTAGGTCGATTTGAATGTCGCGCCTTCGTCGGTGAGGGTGGGTTCGAGCGAAAAGATCTGATAGCCGCCGCTGTCGGTCAGGAAGTGTCCTTGCCAGTCGGCGAACCCGTGGATGCCGCCAAGGTCGGCAACGGTCTCGGCCCCAGGCCGCAGCATCAGATGGTAGGTGTTGGCCAAGATGACCTGGGCGCCCAGCGCCTCGACATCGTCGGACGCCAAGTGCCGGATTGCGCCGCGAGTGCCCACCGGCATGAATCGTGGGGTGGTGAACTCGCCGCGAGCGGTCGCGACGACCCCGCAGCGGGCCTCGCCATCGCGGGCCGTCTCAGTAAATGTCGCTTTCATTGCTGCTGAGGTTATTGGCGCCGCCGCGGTTGTCCCGCGGACTCCAGCCCGAGCAACATTGCATCGCCAAACGACAAGAACCGGTAGTCGTCGTTGAGCGCAGCGCGATACAGCTCGCGCCAGCGGGGACCGACAAAGGCGTCGACCAGGCAAAGCAATGTCGACTGCGGCAGATGGAAGTTGGTGAGCAGCACGTCGACGGCTTGCCACTCATACGGTCTGCGGATGAACAGCTCGCTTCGTCCGGTCCGGCTTTGGAAGGTCTTCCACGACTCGATGGCGCGCACCGAGGTGGTCCCGACCGCCACTACCCGTTCGGCCCTTTCGATCGCCGCCGCGGTTGATTCGGGGACGTGATACCACTCGCTGTGCATGGCGTGATCGTCAAGACGTTCGACGGTGACGGGACGAAACGTGTCGAGCCCTACGGCCAGTTCCACGGTCGCGATCTCGACGCCGCGTCCGCGCAATTGCTCGAGCAGTTCCGGGGTCAGATGAAGTCCGGCCGTGGGCGCCGCAGCCGATACCGGCCGATCGGCGTAAACGGTTTGGTATCGACTCGGGTCATCGATCTGAGATTCGATGTACGGAGGCAACGGCGCCCGCCCGACCTCGTGTAGAACATCGAGCAGATCGTCGGACCCGGGATCGAGCCGAACCAACCGACGGCCCTCGCCCAAGTCGTCGCCCATCTCGATCGCCAGTCGACCGCAATGAAGCGTTGCTCCGGGCAACAACTTCTTGCTGGGCCGCGCCAGAGTTTCCCACTGCCCGTCATCGCGCTCCTCGAGAAGCAGGATCTCTGCCGCGCCGCCGGTTTGGCGCCGGGCCAACAGCCGGGCCGGCAACACTCGGGTGTCGTTGACCACCAATAAATCCCCCGCCGACAGCAGATCAGGGAGATCGCGCACATAACGATGATCTACGTGACGGCCGTGGTCCACGAGCAGCCGGGCCGAATCTCGAGGCTCGATAGGCACTTGGGCGATCGCGGCCGGCGGCAATTGATAATCGATGTCGGCGAGTGTCTCGGGGCGACCAGTCACGCTCAGAGGCTATTCGTCGGCCCCGAACAGACCTCTCTGTGACGAACCAGTGTCGCCAACCGGAGCCACCATGCCCAAATGAGCGTAGGCCGCCGGGGTCGCGACCCGCCCGCGAGGCGTGCGCATGAGCATGCCTTGCTGGATGAGGTATGGCTCGTAGACGTCCTCGACCGTTTCGGTAGGTTCGCTAACGCTGATCGCCAGCGTCGATAGCCCAACCGGCCCGCCACCGAAGCGACGACAAACCGATTCGAGTACGGCCCGTGATGCTTTGTCGAGCCCCAACTCGTCCACGCCAAAGAACGCCAACCCATCGCTGGCTACGTCGGCATCGATGTGGCCATCTCGTTCGACTTCGGCGTAGTCGCGCACCTGGCGCAGCAGACGGTTGGCGATTCGGGGCGTGCCTCGAGACCGTCGAGCGATCTCCCAAGCACCGGCGTCGTCGATGTCGACCCCCAAGATGCCGGCGGCCCGCAAGGCAATCGACCGAAGGTCGTCAATCTCGTAGTAGTCGAGTCGGGCAACCAAACCGAAACGGTCACGCAACGGGCCGGTGATGAGCCCGGTGCGCGTCGTGGCACCAACAAGGGTGAAAGGAGCGAGCTCGAGTGGAATCGACCGAGCGGCCGGTCCCTTGCCCAAAACAACATCGATGCGGAAATCTTCCATCGCCGGGTACAACACCTCTTCGACCGGCCGAGGCAAACGGTGAATCTCGTCGATGAACAAGACGTCGCCGTCTTCGAGCTTGGAAAGGATCGACGCCAGGTCGCCAGCTCGTTCCAACGCCGGACCCGAGGTGACCTGCATCGCCGATCCCATCTCGGCCGCGACAATGTTGGCCAGAGTGGTTTTGCCGAGCCCAGGCGGACCGGCAAAGAGCAAGTGATCGACTGCTTCGCGACGTTTGGCGGCCGCGCCAAGCATCACTCCTAGATGGCCCTTGAGCTCGGTTTGGCCAACAAAGTCGGAAAGAACGCGCGGCCGCAACCCCGGCTCGTCGACCAGATCCTCGGGTTCTTCCGCCGGTGACAGCAGTTCTTCGCGGGCCATCAGACGCCCGATGCCAGTCGCCGCAACGCGTCGCGCAACAAGTCGCTGGTCTCACCGTCGGCGGGCAGGTCAACAAGCACCGCGTGGATTTCGTCGGCCGCGTAGCCGAGCCCCTCGAGGGCGCTGCGCACATCGGCGCGGGCCCCGCCGGCCACCGCAACGGCCGCACCGTCGTCGGCCAGCACGACTACGCCGGCATCGGGGAGATCGAGCCGGGACTTGAGTTCCATCACCAAACGAGCCGCGGTCTTTTTGCCGACCCCGGGAACCAGGCACAGCGCCGCAACATCGTCGTCGGCAACGGCTCGGCGCAGTGCATCGGGCCCATGCACAGACAAGATCGCCAGGCCCAGCGCCGGCCCAACTCCATGAGCTCCGATCAGCGCCTCGAACACCAACCGTTCGGCCATGGTGGCAAAGCCGTAAAGCGTCTCGCTGTCCTCGCGCACGGCATGATGAGTGTGTACAAAAACCTCGCCGTTGACCTCGCCGATGGTGACCGATGTCGAAGGCGTCACTTGAACGCGATAGCCCAGCCCGCCCACTTCGACCAGCAACTCCCCATTGTGAGCGCGGTCGAGCAGAGTGCCGCGAAGTGATCCGATCATGAAGCTCCTCCTGGGGCTACGAGGCGGGTAAGCGACGCTCGGCTACGACGCGACGGCACCCGGGCAATATGGCACAGCGCAACGGCCACAGCATCGGCGGCATCGGCTGGCGATAGTCGTTTGGGCAAATTGAGCAGCGTCTGCACCATTTGTCCGATCTCGTCCTTGCCCGCACTACCCCAGCCCGCGACCGCTTGTTTGATCTCGTTGGGCGAATACTCGACGACTTCGCAGCCCGCCCCCGCAGCCTCGGCCATTGCCAAGCCGCTAGCCATAGCCACCCCCATAGCGGTGGACACGTTGTGCTGAAACAGCACCCGTTCTACGGCCACGACATCGGGCTTGAGGTCGGTGATCAGCGAGCGTAGTTCGACTTGCATTTCGGCCAGCCGGATCGCCAATTCGTGTTGCGGGCTAGTGCGGATAACGCCGGCCGCGACCGCACGCGGTTTGCGGCCATGTTCTACACAGCCGTAGCCACAGCGCGACAGGCCCGGATCGATCCCTAAGACGAACACATGTACGACTCTAGTCGGCCATCAAGATCCAGAGGTGACAGCCGATGAAACCAAGGTGACTACTGATCAATTCGAACACGCGGCTCATTTGGCGCACCCGGCAGTAAGCCTCAAATCGGTGAGCAAGTCCTTCGGCTCGAAACCGGCGCTCCGCGACCTGAACATCGAAGCGCCCGACGGCAAGATCACCGTCTTGCTGGGACCAAACGGGGCCGGCAAGACGACCGCTATCCGGTGCGTGACCGGAGCAATGACCCCCGACTCCGGTTCCGTCGCCACTCTCGGCCTGGATCCCGCGTTGCAGGGCGAAATCGTCCGCAGCCAGTGTGGCGTGGTGTCGGCCAAGCCGGCCCTGTATGACCGCCTCACCGGACGCGACAATCTTGTTTACGCCGCAGAGTTGCACGACGTGAAACGCGACGTAATGGACGAACGGGTGACTGTGGCGGCTAGTCGCTTCGGCATCGAGCAAGCTCTCGACGAACAAGTCGGTGGGTATTCGACGGGTATGAAGACCCGACTGGCGCTGGCCCGTTCGGTCTTGCACGAACCCCGTCTGTTGCTGTTCGACGAACCAACGTCGGGTCTCGATCCCGAGTCGGCCCAAGCCGTGCTGTCGCTGATCCGTGACATGACCGCCGATGGCCACACGGTCGTGATGTGTACCCATCACCTCGTCGAAGCCGAGGGGCTGGCCGACCACGTAATCGTGCTCGACGAAGGCACCGACCTCGTAGCCGGCGAGCCCGAACGGCTGACCCGCGGACTGTGGCCCGACGATTCCGTCGAGATCTCGATCGAAGGAGACCAAGCGGCGCTCGCCGATCTGACCGTGGTTGCCGGCGTACGTTCGAGCAAGCCCACCACCAACGGATACCGCATCACCATCGATCACCCGGAAGTGACCGCAGACCTGGTGAAGGCACTCGTGAAGGCCGGGGCGCGGGTAACCCGAGTCGTTCCGCACGAACCGAGCCTCGAAGAGTTGTATTTCGCGGTGCGACGCAGCCGCCGCGAGCTCGGCGAAGGATTCCCGGCCACGGAGGTCGTTCGATGAATTGGCGCCGCACACTGGTAGTTGCTCGAACCGACGTCAAACAACTTGTTCTGGCCAAAGACTTTTGGATGCCCATGGGAATTTTGGGCAGCATCTTCTTTGTGATCGTGCCGTTGGCGTTGTTGTTGTCGATCACGTCGTTGGGCGATGTCGAAGCAGTTCAAAATATCGCCAACACCCTCGAGGTCCTGCCAGCCAAAGCCCAAGCCCAGATCAAGGGCGACACTCCGCAGGGCCGCACCTCATATGCCCTTGCCGTGTTTCTCTTTGCACCGATGGCTGTCGTTGTCCCACTGACCATCTCCACCGCCGTAGGTGCCGCCACCCTCGTTGGCGAACGCGAACGAGGCACCGGGGAATTTCTCGCCCACTCGCCGGCGGCCACCAAAGAGATCTACCTCGGCAAACTGTTGGCGTCTCTCGTACCCGGCTACTTCACAACGATGGTCGGCTTCACCGCCTATTCGCTCATTGTCAATTTGATCGTCGGACCCGAAGTCGGTGGCTGGTTCTTCCCGACCCAACAATGGTGGCTCTTGATGCTGTGGGTGTTGCCGGGCTTCTTGTTGATCGGCTTGTCGCTAGTGCTACGACTGTCGGGTCGAGTCAAGTCAACCGCTGCGGCCCAGCAAGCTTCGGGACTTATCACATTGCCACTGATTGCCGTGTCCTACGCTCAGGCCTCCGGGGCGATCTACGGCACGGCCACCACCACGATCGTGATCGGCGCGATTGCGTGGACGATCGGCTTGGCCTCCACGTGGCGAGGTATGTCCGGCGTGCGTCGACAACGTCTCCTTGGAGTCGCAGACGGCGTCTGAGCGCCGCGACGGGAGCCAATTGCATCGCCGCTTGGGTTCGGTCGGTGGTTGACTGAGCAGATGTCGCAGCATGTTGTCACTGGAGCCTCAGCCGGGTTGGGAGAGGCGTGCGCCGTCAGTCTGGCCGCTCGCGGCGAGGACGTGATCGCCGTGGCCCGACGGTCGGCTCCACTAGAGTCGCTGGCCCGCCGCTTCGACAACATCGAGCCGGTCGTGGCTGATGTTTGCGCCGCCAACGGGCGCGCCGCCGTTGTGTCCGCGGCCGCGGGGAGCGCGACCGCAACCCTGATCCATGGGGCCGCGACCGCCATCGACCTCGAACCGTGGTCCGACATTCAAGCTGATGAGCTGACGCGCCATTTCGCAGTACACGTCGCGTCGCCAATAGCGTTGACGGCCGAACTCCATAAGTCCGGCGGGCTCCGACGCTGCGTCATCTTCGACAGCTACTCGGCGCAGACCCCCCGCGTGGGATGGGCCGGATACTCGATTGTGAAATCAGCAGCGCAAATGGCGTTTCGGGCCGCCTCCGACGAACTCGAAGACATCGCCATCGGCCGCGTATATCCCGGAGCGGTTGCGACGCCACTACTCGCACGGGTCCTCGATGCACCGAGGACCATCGAGGCAACCGCTTTTTACCACGAACTCAAACGGCTGAATCGAGTGAGCCAGCCCTCCGAAATCGCCGATTCGCTGATCTCTCTGTTGCTCGACTCTGTGCCTTCGCCCTTCGAAAGCCAGGACGTCTGGCACTTTGGCCACTCGGCATCGCTCGACTGACTAAACATTCGGCGACCTCCGTCGAAGGAGCAATTGAGGCAAACTCACCGTTGATCGGAGACCCGTTGACTCACCGCGCCCCATGGATCACTATCGCCGCGCTTGCCATGGTCGTAGGCGCCTTGGCCGCCAGCCCCGCCAAACCGGCCGACGCCGCGGCCGGATTCGGTGACGTCTCGGCCGACACGTTCTATGCCGCGCCGGTCCAGTGGATGGTCGACAACTCCATCACATCAGGAACCTCAGCCGGATGTTTCTCGCCCGAACGTGATGTTTCCCGCGGTGAGGTGGCCGTATTTCTTTGGCGTCTCGAAGGTAAACCAGCAGCCAGCAAAGACAGCGGATTCGATGACGTCGACCCGACCGCGTTCTACGCCGAAGCAATCGCGTGGATGGTCGAACGAAACATCACCACCGGAACAACCGCCACGAGGTTCGAGCCCGAACGCGATGTCACTCGCGGTGAGGCGGCCACATTTCTGTGGCGCTACGCCGGGCGCCCGGCCGGTGGATCCGAACCATTCACCGACGTCGACGCAAACAAATTTTACACCGACCCGATCGCCTGGATGGCCAGAACCAAGATCACCACCGGAACAACTGCCACCACATTTCATCCCGACCGACCGGTCACCCGCGGCGAAATCGCAACGTTCCTTTACCGCTACGTCGCTCCTCTCGGTGTTGTGGTAACCCTCGACGGAACATGCGGAGCCCACTTCGACACCCTCGGCGTAGGCGCCGCGCTTCCGAGCGGAGCCGAGTGTGCAACACGGGTTCGACCCGCGGTCGAGATCCGGGCTGCCAACACCACACAGAACCACACGATTGGTACAGGGCCTCACCCCACGTACCCACGTGTCGACGGCAACTTCACGGGCACCACCGACGAGATCCTGCAGTGGGTCTCGTGCAAATGGGGTATCGACGAAGACCTCGTGCGGGCTCAGGCAGTGCGCGAGTCGTGGTGGAACATGTCGGCCACCGGCGACATGACGACCGACGTCAGCCGATGTCACCCATCGGTGCGCAACCAGTCACCGTGCCCCGAGTCGCTCGGGATACTCCAGGTGCGATTTCCGTACCACGCCGACGCGATGGACAACTCGATCATCTCCACGGCCTACAACGCCGATTACACCTACGGCCTGTGGCGTGACTGCTACGAGGGGAACCTCACGTGGCTCAACACCGTTGATCGGGGCTCGACCTACGGGCCCGGAGACGCCGAGGGCTGTCTGGGAGTTTGGTTCGCGGGGCGCTGGCACACCACGGCCGCCGACAACTACATCGCCGAACTCGCGGTCATCGTCGCCTCTCGCACATGGGAGAGCGGCGCGTTCATTGCCACGACGGGCAACTAGTCGCTGCTGGCCGCCTCGATGATCTCGTCGCTGGCATCCATGTTTCCGTGAACATCTTGCACGTCGTCAAGATCGTCGAGCAGGTCCATGAGGTTCAACAAACTCTTGGCCGCTCCTACTTCGGTGACCTCGACCGTCGAACTTGGCAACATCGTTAGGTCGGCTGACTCGATCGCGATCTCGGCTTCCTCGAGGGCATCGCGAACGCTGGGCAAGTCAGACGGTGGAGTCGTGACCCGCCACATGTCCCCCTCGTCGACGATGTCTTCGGCCCCGGCGTCCAAGGCGGCCATCATCAGATCGTCTTCTTCAACCGACGATGGCACCAAAATCACGCCTTTGCGATCGAACTGCCATGAAACGGCGCCCGGTTCGGCAAGCGAGCCGCCGTTCTTGGACAGAGTCGAACGAATATCACCCGAAGTGCGATTGCGGTTGTCGGTGAGACACTCGATCAACAACGCAATACCGCCCGGGGCGTAACCCTCGTAGGTGACCGTCTCGTAATTGACGCCCTCGAGTTCTCCGGTGCCACGTTTGACGGCCCGTTCGATGGTGTCGAGCGGCACCGAACTATCACGCGCCTTTTGAAACATCGTACGAAGCGTCGGGTTGGCTTCGGGATCGCCGCCGCCGGTGCGGGCCGCGACCTCGACCTGCTTGATGAGTTTGGCAAAGAGTTTGCCGCGTTTGGCATCGGCGGCACCCTTCTTGTGTTTGATCGTTGCCCATTTCGAATGACCGCTCATGCCAACTCCCCTGGTTCTGAAGAACTTTCCGAAACAATAAGACCAGCATTGGCCAGCCAAGCACGATGAACCCGAGAATCTTTGGCCAGCTCGGGATGGAAGGCTGCCACGGTGACCGCCCCTTGACGGCACAGTACGGGCTGACCGTCGACCGACGCCAACACTTCGACCGAAGGGTCAGCGGCCTCGACGACCGGTGCTCGGATAAAAACTCCGTGGAACGCCTCGTCGAGACCCTCGACTACCAGATCGCTCTCGAACGAGGCGAGTTGACGACCGTAACCATTTCGCCTGACCGTGATCGCTATTGCTCCGAGGCAGTGCTGGTCGGGCCGACCGTCGAGAACCTCGGCGGCCAACAAGATCATGCCGGCACAAGTGCCAAATGTCGGCAGGCCCGCGTCGACCCGCTGGCTCACCGCATCGAGCATGGCGAACCGCTCGAGCAACATCGACATTGTGGTCGACTCGCCGCCGGGGATAACCAGGGCATCGACAGCCTCGAGTTGGGCGACGGTGCGGACCTCGACGGCGTTCACCCCGAGCGACTCGAGGATCCGAACGTGGGCGGCAAACGCGCCCTGCAGCGCCAGTACCCCTACTGTCGGGGTCACCAACCTCGTTCGGCCAATTTCGTTTCGAGCGATGCGATCTCGAGGCCCTTCATGGCGTCGCCGAGCCCAGTGGAAACCTTCACGAGAATGTCGGGATCGCGGTAGTGAGTAGCAGCTTCGACGATGGCGCTGGCCATCTTGGCCGGCTGGTCGGACTTGAAGATGCCCGATCCGACGAACACGGCCTGCGCACCCAGTTGCATAACCAGCGAAGCGTCGGCGGGCGTAGACAAACCGCCGGCACAAAACATGGGAACGGGCAACTCGCCGGTTTCGGCGATCTCTTGCACAAGCGACACCGGAGCCTGAAGCTGCTTGGCCCAGTTGAACAATTCGGCCGAATCGGCCTTGGTGATCTTGGCGATATCGCCCATGATCGAGCGAAGATGGCGCACCGCCTCGACGACGTTGCCGGTGCCCGCTTCGCCCTTTGACCGGATCATGCAGGCGCCTTCGCTGATACGACGAAGCGCCTCACCCAAGTTGGTGGCACCGCAGACAAACGGCACATCAAAGGCCCACTTGTCGATGTGGTGAGCCTCGTCAGCGGGCGTGAGAACCTCGGACTCGTCGATGTAGTCGACGTCGAGGGCCTGAAGAATCTGAGCTTCGGCAAAGTGACCGATTCGGGCTTTGGCCATGACAGGGATGGACACGGTTTGCTGAATCCCGACAATCATTTCGGGGTCCGACATTCGAGAGACACCGCCGTCGCGACGGATATCGGACGGAACTCGTTCGAGGGCCATTACCGCTACAGCGCCGGCGTCTTCGGCCACTTTGGCCTGTTCGGGATTGACGACGTCCATGATCACGCCGCCCTTCAACATTTCGGCGAGGCCTCGCTTGACGAGTGGGCTTCCGGTGGCGCGGGTAGTGGAATCGCTCATGCGCGCAGCTTACCTGTACTAGTTCAGGACCAAACTGGAGATTTCGGCCGAGACCGAGAACTCGTAGGAGCCGCTCGGCACCATCGTGAGCCAACTCTGGCCCGGCTCGAGCAAGATCTCGGCTCCTCCGTCGGTGCGAAAGGTGTATGGCTCGCTACGAGCGACTCGTTCCCACGTGCCGCTCCAACGTCGGCCGCCGATCAGAACGCTCGCCGGCCCTGAACCAACCGTCACGGCATCGACCGACAACGGGTCGTCGACATTAGCGAGATACTCGACATCCATCAAGACCACATTGGTGACTACCAGGTCGTGGCCATCTCTGGTCGCATGAACCTCGCCGTCTTGCACCCGCACGTATCCCCGAGCGGGGTCGAAGACGAAGTTCACGGTGTCTCGGCCTTCGACGGTAACGCCGGGCCCTTCTACGCTCGCCGGACGGGTGTCGCTCTCGGTGTCACGGAAGCTGAGGATGGGGGTGGCCGCCCCGGCGCTGTCACGGAAGTCTTGTAATACCAAGCTCGGGTTGGTGAACAGGTTATCGGGTGCCCGGAAATCGAGATCGCGGTAGTGATAGGTCTCTGAGTCGTCGTTGACAACGAGTACGGCGAGTCCGTCGGCGGCGAAATCGCGAAGCTCGCGAAGCACGGCGATGTTGGCACCCGAGAACACCAACGCCGGATTGCCCAGGTTTGCCAACAGATCCAGGTCGGTTGTGCGGGCCGAACGTACCGGGCCCACCAGTTCTGGGAGATCGGAGTGGAAGATCGCCGCGAAGCGGGTGGCTCGGTCCTCGATACGTTCCTCGAGGACGATGTCGGCGTGTTCGATGCCAACAAGGGCCGAGCGGCTTCGTTGGTCGTTGTTGGAAACCTTCACCACGACCGCCGGCTGGGCCGACAATTCTTCGTTGGTGCCCTGCCCCGTAAAGGTCGCTTTGGGGCCGTCTTCGATCGGTGCCGCTGATGTTGTTGGGGCGACCGAACTCGGGGGCGTGCTGACATTGCCAATATCGACTGAGGCGACATCGTCGCTGGTGAGAGAGTCGCTAGACCCTCCGCCACAACTCGCGGCGACAACCGCCAGCGCGAACGCGAAAAATGAGATCGGTCTCGGCACGAGGTTCACAGTTCGTTGAGCGTGTCGATCCGCTCGATCAGGTCGGGTTGAACCGACGTTTCGCTGCCAATCAGCCACAGATGATCGCTGACAGGACTAGTTGCGACCCTGGCTCCGTTGAGCGCTTTGGACAGGCTCGCCGCGAGTGCGGGCGGGTAGCGGGTGAGCCGGGCACCGTCCAGATCGGCCCTGGCGAGGCGGCGATCGTCGAGAAGTCGGGTCCGTAGCGGCGCCGCGAGCGGCCCAATCCACTTGGACACGCCAACGAGCATCGTGGCACTGGCTATGCCTCGACCAAACAGCGACATCTGGCGGGCGATTATCGCTTCGAGTTCGAGACGATCAAGCTGACGTAATGCCCCCGTTGTGACAACCAACCTGGTGTCGTCGGGGCGGCCAACCACCGCAATGTCAATCGCCCGCGAATCAGAGGCATACAGAACGGGTTCGCCGATTCCGTGACTTGCACAAATCGACTCGACCAGGCTCTCGAGACGCGGATGGGCCGCATCATCGAGCGGACGGGCGTTGAGCGAACGCAGCGCGGCATTGGTCGCTCCGCGACTAATGAGTACCCAAATCACCACCGCAACAACGAGCGCTATGCCAACCGCGACCAGCGGCGCCAAAAAGATCACCAATACCAACGACAGCAAAACGAAGATCATTGCTGCGGGAATCAACGAGATTGAGCGAGACGACACGTTGGGCATGAAGGCTGGTACCTAGAACTCGACGTTGACCGGGCCGCGCGATTCGTCGTCGGCTTCGAAGTATTCCCGTTCGGTGAACCGCAACGGGCCAGCGAGCACAACCGCCGGGAACGTTTGGATCGAGTTGTTGTATTTGAGAACCTGGTCGTTGTAGTGCTGACGGGAGTAGGCAATGCGACCCTCGGTGGCGGTGAGTTCCTCTTGCAGTTCGAGGAAGTTCTGGTTGGCCTTGAGATCGGGGTAGGCCTCGCTGAGCGCAAAGAGTTGCCGAAGCGCTCCAGACAACATGTTTTCGCTTTGGGCCTGCGCTTGGGGGCCACTCGACGCGGCGGCCGAGGCAACGTTGCGGGCCGCAATCACGGCTTCGAGGGTTTCTCGTTCGTGTGACGCGTACCCCTTCACGGTCTCGACAAGATTGGGAATGAGGTCCCAGCGGCGCTTGAGCTGCACGTCGATCTGAGCCCAAGCGTTTTCGATTCGGTTCCGCGACCGGACCAGATTGTTGTAGAGCGCGATCACGTACAAGACCAACACCACAACGAGTGCAAGAACGATGAGAAGTATGACCATGAGAACCTCCGTCGACGGCCGACGCCGTGCAGGGCATCAATGTACCGGGCCAGCGCGCTGGCGAGCCCTCACCCTACCGATGAGGTGAGCTGGCCATGAGCCGTTCGTATCGACCGAGGTACATCTCGGCCAGACGAGCCATGGAGAACTCTTCGGCACGTTTTAGCCCAGACTCGACAAGGGCTTCGCGACGGCGTTCGTCACGAAGCAGTGAGCCAATGGTTGAGGCCAAAGCAACGGGATCGTCGGGCGCAACCAAGGCGGCATGTTTGCCGTGATCGGCAACATTGGCGTAGCCGGGAATATCGCCGGCCACAACAGCTGTTCCGGCGGCCATGCCTTCGAGCAAGACGATGCCGAAGGACTCGCCATGCAGCGACGGCGCACAAAAAACGTCGGCACCTTGCAGCCGAGCGATCTTTTCGGTTTCAGAAATCGTTCCGAGCCATTCGATCCGGCCGTCGCGGCCGAATCGAGCCTTGAGTTCTGGCGTTTCGGGGCCCTCCCCGGCGATCCACAGCTTGGTATCGGCGGGAAGGTGAGCGAACGCGTCGAGCAATACCCGTAGTCCTTTGCGCGGCTCGTGACGGCCAAGAAACAAAACCGTTGGACCACTGGTGGGGAACGGTGTCCCCGATGCGTAGCGAGCCAGTTCGACACCGTTGAACAGCAAATCGTAGGTGCCGCCGAGTGAACCTTCGGCCATCTTTCGTGCGTCTTCGGACACCGCGCATCTGTCGTCGAGGCGGCCGGCCAGAAAGCGCACGACGTTGGGCAACATGTCGTAGGCCAGCGATCCTCCAGCGGCGTGAAATGTGCCGAGTAGCGGCGCGGGCCGGGTTAACAGCGCGGTCTGAGTCGGGCCGGGAGCCAACGGCTCGTGCAAATGAATGACGTCGAAGGCCTCGTCGCGCATGGCCCGAATCACCCTCAGCTGAGCAGCCGGGTCGGGGGCGACGGGAGCAATCGAGCCATTGGCCGCGGTGGGGAGACTCAGCCCCAAAGGAGTGACACCGGCATCGGGAGGCGGGCCATCGCAGGGAGCCAGCACTCGCACCTTCTCGCCTTGTCGACGTAATGCCCGAGCGAGTCCCAAGACCTGCATCTGGACCCCGCCAGGCAGCGTGAGGCTGTACGGGCAAATAATGCCGATCCGCATCAGACAAGGTCCGCAAGGTGATCAGGCATTTCCAACCCGGCCGCCGCGTAGTCGCTGGGCCAATTCGGGTTGAGCAAATGCCACTGCTCGGGTGCTTGACGGATCAAGAACTCGAACTCGGTCGCGATCATCTGCGTGACGCGTTGGACATCGTCGCGGAGCCGTTTGGACTGGCGCTCAATAACCAGCGGCGGTCGAGCCAGCCCGTGACGGGCGCTGTCGCGCCAAAAAACCGCCGACGGCATAACCGGGACTCCGGCCCGCAGCGCCAATGTGGCCGGTCCGGCCGGCAACGTGGTTCGCTCGCCAAAGAACGTGACCGGTACACCGTTGCCCTGAAGGTCGCGATCACACAACAGACACACCAGATGACCGTTCTTCAGCGCCCGGATCACCGCCCGGCCGGCGTCGGGACCAAGCGGGTGAATCTCCATTCCCAGCGATTCGCGAAGGCCCACAAACCACTCGAACAGTTCGGGCGGTTCGATCGGTTCGACAATGGCCGTGACCTTCACCCCGGGAATGCGGGCCAACCAGAACGCCGCCCACTCCCAGGTCCCAAGGTGGGGCAAAGCCAAGATCGCTCCGGCCTTGCCCGGCCCACAATGGGCCTCGATCTCACCGACCCCTTCGTAAGAGAAGCCGTGGTCGAGTTCGGCAAGGCTGACGCCGGGAAGCCGAAAGCTCTCGACGTAATAGCGGGCGTACCATTCGAAGGTCGCCGCGACCCGGCGGCGGGTTTCGGCCGGGCCCATCTTGTAACCCAGAACCCGTTCGAGATTGCGGGCCACGATCGTGGCCTTGTCACCGGCTAGGGAACCAAGACCCACGCCAGCGGCGCGAGCCGCGGTGGTAGCGGCCAGATCAGGGACGTAACGCGCTAGCAGCGACCCTGCCTTGTAGGCAGAGACCGAAGCCACCGATCAGGATTCGCGAACGGAACGGCGCTCGCGCATTCGCTGGCGCCACATCGGCTCGGATTGACGCTGGCGAGGCTGACGACGCTGGCGACGCTGAGGAACAGGTCGATCCTGCGATGCCTGCTTCCAGACCTTCACGAAACGTTGGATGGCGGTGATTGCTGTGAGCACCAACATCACCCAAAGAGTGCCGATCATCAACTCGGGGAACAACAGCGCAAAGGCCAGCACGATGATGCGCTCGGCCCGCTCCATGATCCCGCCCTTGGCGTCGTAGCCGAGCGATTCGGCCTTGGCCCGCTGGTAAGAGATGAACATCGCCGTCGCCATGATCGCCACTGGCAACATCATGATCCGGCCCGGCTCGTTGCTGGCCAGATACCAGGCCACGCCGCCGAACAGCAGCGCATCGGTGAGGCGGTCCGAGACCGAATCGAAGTAAGCGCCTCGCTGAGAACCGGTACCCGAAGCTCGAGCCACCGCGCCGTCGAGCGCGTCGGGGATTCCGGTAAGCAACAAGAACAAGAACCCCACCCGAAGGTAGCCAGCACCGATGGTCACCGCGGCAACGGTGGCCATGACAATGCCGGTAATCGTGATCACGTCGGCGGGAACACCGGCCCGGCGAAGGCTGTGACCAATTGGGGTCAGGCCCCGATCGACCGTGGTACGCCAGTTTCCATCAAACATAAAAAGCTCCCATAGACAAGGGACGACCAACAGGGTACCAGTGGCCAACCACTGCGCCCATTAGCCAGCGTACGCCGACCAGTCCTCGGGGTTTGTTTCGATGAATCGATCGATGATCTCGCCATCGACGCCGTCGACCAATACCAACCCTCGCTGCTCGGGCGACGGCTCGTTGCTGTAGAGAAGGATTCGCCAGGTTGGGCGGCTGCGGAGCCCTCGCCATCCCAGTTGGGCCGAAGCGTGACCAACCGGGAATCCGACCTCGCGGGTAGCCGCTCCGAGGGCGTGTTCCTCGTCGAAGGACAGGTCCCAGCCGCCCTGCCAGTGGTACAACCCGATAACGATCAACGCGATGCCCGCGGCCAGAACACCGTTGTTGACGAGCACCGCCTCGCTCCCGGCTTGCTGCCACAAGAGAATGCAGCCAAGCCCCATAACCGAATACAACACCGCGGGGATGCGACGTCGGCTGTTGTTGGGGAAAAGGTAGGGCGCTTCGATGGCCGACGGGTCGAGGTCGGCCGGAAGTTCGTCGCGAATTTCGTCGTCGGAAGTCACGCTGAAAGGCTAGGCCCAGGCATCACGGATTCGCCGCCACGAATCGACCAAAGCTTCGGGCAGCACCCTCACGTTGGCCACCGCAGTCATGAAGTTGGTGTCACCCTCCCATCGGGGCAACACGTGGACGTGAAGGTGATCAGGTACGCCCGCTCCCGCCCCTCGACCAATATTGGCACCAACGTTTACGCCATCGGGCGTGTAGGCGCGCGTGATCGCCGTGGTTGCGGCTCGAACGCCGTCCCAGAGTTCGCGGTGCTCGTCGTCGGTCAACTGTTCGAGGCTCGCCACGCCCCGTTGGGGAAGAACCATCACGTGTCCGCTGGTGTAGGGAAAGGCGTTGAGCAGGGCAAAACAGTGTTCGCCGCGCCACAAGATAAAGGTCTGATCGTCGGGTTGATCGCTCTGAAAGATCGCCTCGAACAAGGTGAGACCTTCGGGCCCGTCGGGGCCTCGCCCATCACCGGCTTGGATGTAGGGGATACGCCAACCGGCCCAGAGGTGTGCGACCATCAGACCTTCTCATCGACCTCGGTCTGGAGCCGAGCGATGAACTGGCCCACGGCCACGTCTCGTTCGGGCTTGTCTTGGCCTCGTTTGTTGACTCCGACGGTGCCGTTGGCGGTGTCGTCGTCGCCGACTACGAGCACGTAGGGGATCTTCTCGACTTTGCCATTGCGGACTCGTTTTCCGAGCGGTTCGACCGCATCGACGACGTCGACTCGAAAACCGGCGTCGCGCAGTTGAGCGGCGACGTCGTGGGCGTAGTCGTCGTGCGCTTCGGCCACCGGCAATAGCCGGACCTGGGTGGGAGCCAGCCATGCGGGGAAGGCGCCGGCGTAGTGCTCGATCAGGACACCAAAGAACCGTTCGATGGAACCAAGCAGGGCCCGATGAATCATTACCGGCTGCTTGCGGTTGCCGTCCGACGCGACGTATTCGAGGTCGAAGCGGTCTGGGAGGTTGAAGTCGAGTTGGATGGTCGACAGCTGCCACGCCCGGCCAATAGCGTCCTTGACGTCGACATCGATTTTGGGTCCGTAGAACGCGCCGCCGCCTTCGTCGACCACGTAGTCGAGACCATGGGCATCGAGGGCCTTACGGAGGCCTTCGGTGGCCTGATCCCAAAGCTCGTCCTCGCCGACCGATTTCTCGGGCGGCCGGGTTGACAACTTGGCTTGAAAGTCGTTGAACCCGAAATCGCGAAGTTGCGACAGCACAAAGTCGAGCAGTGACGCCAGCTCGGTTTCGATATCTTCTCGGGTGCAAAAGATGTGACTGTCGTCTTGGGTAAACCCGCGGCTGCGCATCAGGCCGTGAATAGCTCCCGAAAGTTCGTACCGGTAAACGGCGCCCAACTCGAACAGGCGCAGCGGAAGCTCGCGATAACTGCGCTGATTCGAGCGATATACCATCACGTGGAACGGACAGTTCATCGGTTTCGGGTAGTAGGTCGCACCGTCCATCTCCATGGGCGGATACATGCCATCGGCGTAGAAATCGAGGTGGCCGGAGGTCTCCCAAAGCACTGATTTGGCAATGTGAGGGCTGAACACGAACTCGTAACCACCGTGCTCGTGTTGGAACCGCGAATAGTCCTCCATGATTTTGCGGATCAGCGCACCTTTGGGGTGCCAGACGGCAAGACCGGGGCCGAGCTCTTCGGGCCAACTGACCAGATCAAGCTCCTGGGCCAACTTGCGGTGGTCACGTTTCTCGGCCTCGACCAGCATGTTTAGGTGAGTACGAAGCTCTTTCTTGGAAGACCAAGCCGTGCCATAGATCCGTTGCAGCATGGGGCGCGACACATCGCCTCGCCAGTACGCGCCGGCGACTGATTGCAACTTGAAGTGACCGAGCCGGCCGGTGCTGGGTACATGGGGGCCGGTGCACATATCGCGGAAGGTCCCGCGCTGGTCCATATCGCCGTTGGCGTAATAGGAGATGATGTCGACATCACCGACCTCGGCGGTGTCTTCGCCTGAGGCCTCACCACCACTGACCCGCTCGATGATCTCGGCCTTGTAGAGATCGTCGGCGAAAAATGATGCGGCCTCTTGGGCCGGCAGTTCGTGACGAACGAATGGTTGGTCGGCGCCAACCAGTTCGTGCATCCGGGCTTCGATCTTTTCTAGATCCTCGTCGGACAGGGTCTGCCCATCGGGCAAGTCGACGTCGTAGTAAAAGCCGTTCTCGATGGGCGGGCCGATGGCGAGCTGGGTGCCAGGGTAAAGGTCGAGGATTGCTTGGGCGAGAACGTGCGCGGTGCTGTGGCGAATGGTGTGCAAACCACGTTCGCTCGATGGAGTAACGATCTCGACCGTCGCTCCTTGGGAAAGCTCGCGGTTGAGGTCGAGTTCTTCGCCGTCGACGACGGCGATAAGCGCGTCTCGAGCCAACCCCGAACCGATCGAAGCCGCCAGATCGGCGGCTGTCGCTCCCGCGGGCACTTCGCGTTTGGAGCCATCAGGAAGTTGCACGGAGATCACATCGGACATAACCACCGAGGATACCGCCAGCATCCGCGGCCGAGCGGACAATTATGACGCGGCCGAGCGGACAATTTCAGGCGGGGACAGACCTCAACACGTCGGCCGAAGAACGCCGCTCGGGCATGCCGGGATCGGTCGTGGCCTCCAAGGTCTCCGCGGCGGCCGCCTTGCCCTTTGTGGCGTATTCGTTGACATAGTCTTGTCCGCTGAGTTCGCGGATCTCGAACATCACCTCGTCGGTGATTTGCCGTAACCGAAGCCGGGCATCGCTGACGCTGTCCGATGCCGCCGGGAAGATCGGGCGACCGAATCGAATATCGACTCGGCGAAAACATTTGGGGAACCTTGCGTCGGGAGGTTGAACCTCTCGCGTTCCGATAAGCCCGACCGGCACGATCGGCGCTCCGGTGCGAATCGATAGTCGAGCCGCTCCGGTATGGCCCTTGTGTAGGAATCCGGTGCGTGAGCGAGTGCCCTCGGGGTAGATCCCGAACAGGCCGCCGCCGTCGAGCACATCGGCCGCGGTATCGAGTGCCCGTTTGGAGGCGTCACCACCGCTGCGATCAATGGGGATCATGCCCAGCGCGGGAAACAACTTTCGGGTTTTCCAGTCGTCGAGATACTCGGCCTTGCCGACGTAGCTGATGCAACGCGGGAGCACCACTGGCAAGAAGAACGAATCGAGCACCGACGTGTGGTTGGGCGCCAAGATCACCGGACCGGTGTCGGGCAGATTCGGGAGCCCCTCGACGCGGATGCGCCACAGCGAATGGAATATCGGACGAGCTACCCGCAGCGTCGCAGTCTGGAGTTTTCCGGCACCATCACCCATCACAAGACCTCCGAGGCCATCTTGGCCCAGCCGTGACGTCAATGCCTAGCAGGGCCGCGGCATCATCGACCCGAACGCCACCAGCCGCTGCGGCATCTATCGCCTCGACCGCACCGGGCACATCGAGATCGTCATCAAGACAACGCCGCACGTGGTCGAGCAGCGACGGTTCGGTACCGCCGGACGCCGCCTCCCACGTTGCGAGCCGACCGGCGGCATCCTCGAGGAGTTCATCAGTCCAGTTCCATGGCCGCCGATAGTGGTGCAGGCAAAGGGAAAGCCGTATGACGCGTGGGTCGACCCGCGCTCGCAATTCGTGGACGAACACCAAGTTGCCGGTTGATTTCGACATTTTGTGGCCGCGATAGTGAACCATCGATTGATGAAGCCAATGGCGAACGAACGGCTCGCCGGTCAGTGCCTCGCTTTGGGCATTCACGCATTCGTGATGCGGATACAACAAGTCGATACCGCCGCCATGGAGATCGATCGTCGTTCCCAACTCGCGTAACGCCAGAGCGCTGCATTCGACATGCCAGCCGGGTCGGCCGCTACCCCATCGCGCATCCCACGAGGGCTCACCGGCCTCAGACGGACGCCACAACTCGAAGTCGAGAGGATGGCGTTTCGCCGGGTCGCCAGGGTCTTCGCCCCATTCGCGGCTGAGCGTCATCATCCGGTCGGTTCCGAGTTGCGACAACGACCCGAATGGTGGCCGACCACCGTGACCGGTATCGACATAGCCGGTATCGAAGTAGACGGTGCCTCTGACCAGATAGGCGTGCCCCGACTGCAGCAACGACTCGATCACGCCGCGAATGTTGGAAATTGCGCCGGTGGCTCGGGGCTCAGACCACGGTGGCAAGATGTTGAGAGCCGCCATGTCGTCGTCGAATCGTGCGGTCTCGCCGAAGGCCAGATCGAGGTAGTGGACGCCTCTCTTTTTTGCGGCCTTCAGCAGGTCGTTGTCGACATCGGTGATGTTGCGGACGTAACGGACCTCGTGTCCGATGTCGACGAGACGACGCTGCAAGATGTCGTAGGTGATGTAGGTGGCGGCGTGCCCGACATGGGTGGCGTCATAGGGGGTGATGCCGCATACGTACATGGCAACGACCGGTCCGGGTTCAAATGACACGACTTGGCCGCGGCGGGTGTCGTACAAGCGCATCACGACGACCGTAGCCTCCAAGCCGTAACGTTCGGCGTTACCGAACAGTCGAAGTTCGGCTCGGCACAGCTCACCAAACAAGAATCGAGGAGGCCGCCACCATGGGCGTACTTGACGGCAAGAAGATTGTGATCACCGGAGTTCTCACCGACGCATCGTTGGCGTTCGGCGTCGCCAAACTTGCTCAGGAGGAAGGCGCCGAAGTGATCCTTACGGGGGCCGGCCGGGGCCTTCGTCTAACACAGCGCACGGCCCGCAAGCTGCCCGTCGAACCCTCTGTCTTCGAATTCGACGTCACCGATACCGCTCACGCCCAAGCTCTGCACGAGGCGCTGGCATCGCAATGGGGCCATGTCGACGGCGCATTGCACGCGATTGGCTTCGCCCCCGAAGCTTGCCTCGGCGAGAATTTCATGGGAGCAACTTGGGACGATGTAAAAGTCGCCCTCGAGATCTCGGCTTACTCGCTCAAGGTCCTGGCCGAAGCAGTAGCGCCTCTGATGACCACCGGAGGCTCGATCGTCGGCCTCGACTTCGACGCGACCGTTGCTTGGCCGGCCTACAACTGGATGGGCGTGGCAAAGGCCGCTCTCGAGTCGACCAACCGCTACTTGGCCCGCGAACTTGGCCCGGCCGGTATCCGTTGCAACCTCATCGCCGCCGGCCCGATCCGCACGATGGCCGCCAAGTCGATCCCCGGATTCAAGAAGTTCGAAGATGTTTGGGATACCCAAGCTCCGCTCGGTTGGGATGTCGAAGATTCCTCAGCAGTTGCTCGCACCACGGTTGCGATGTTGTCTGATTGGCTTCCCAGCACCACTGGTTCGATGATCCATGTCGATGGTGGATTCCACGCCATCGGCGCCTAGTTCTACGGGCGGTCCGGTCGACCTTTTGGTCATAGGCGGGACCGGTCTGCTCGGCCAGGCTCTGCTTCGCGCCGGCGACGGATCGCGGCAAGTGGCAGCAACCCACCACACAACTCCGCGCCATGGGGCCGGTTGGTTTCAACTCGACCTCACCGACCCCTCGGCAACTCAAGACCTGATCCGGCGTTTGCGACCCCGCTCGATCATCAACGCCGCGTACGTGCAACGGGGCCCCAACCTCGAATCTGTGACCGCGCAGGCTCCTGGCGTTATTGCTTCAGCGGCCGCCGAGATAGGGGCCCGTTACGTTCATCTATCGAGCGACACCGTCTTTGATGGCACCGACAAAGCCCCCTACAACGAGGCCTGCCCGCCAAACCCAATCAACGACTACGGAAACGCCAAGCTCCGGGCCGAGAAGCTTGTGGCCCGCAACTGTCCTGGCGCGGTAATCGTGCGAACCAGCCTCCTATGGCGAGCCTCAGTCGATGGCGGGCCGCAAGTCGACCTTGTTCGCGACCCATCGATGACCTTCTTCAACGACGAGATCCGCAACCCGCTCAATGTCGACGTGTTGGCCTCGGCCTGTCTCGAACTCGTTGACCGCACCGACATCGTTGGCGTTCTTCACGTGGCCGGATCCGACGCAGTCGATCGACTTACCTTCGCCCAGCATCTGGCCGCGGTCGTGGGCATCGACCCCAACCGGCTCAAAGGCGCACCGGGTGGCGCGGTTGCGGGCCGTGCTCAGAACTGCAGTCTCGACTCGTCGCGGGCCAAACGGTTACTCGCCACCGCGCTGCCGGGGATCCTCTCGCCTAGGTAGCAGAAGGTCCCGCCGGTATCGAACCTCCGTCGGTTTCGTCGGCGATGTCGCCTACCAGCGCCTCGAGCACATCTTCGAGAGTGACCATGCCCAAGAGTTCGCCGTTGCGTAGCTGCACCAGTGCCATGTGGCGACGCAGACGACGCATGGCCAACATCAGATCTCGCACCGGTTGGTCGGGTTCGACAATCAGCATGCGCCGAATCATCTCGAGCGGTACCGGTTCGCCGCGTTCGTGGGACCCGAACCGCAGGAGGTCCTTGCTATGGGCGAACCCGACAACATCAGCGGGCCCTGTCCCGGTCAGAGGAATGCGACTGTGGCCATGCTTGGCAACAAACTTTTCGATCTGGGCGACCGAAGTTGATCTCGGAAGGCTGAGCATGTCGTCACGCGGCACCATGATCGACCCGGCAGTACGCGCCCTGAAGTCGAGCGCGCCGGCCAAGAGATCGTGCTCAACGTCTTCGAGCTTGCCTTCCTCGACCGCACCCTCGATCAAAGTATGGAACTCGTTCACGGTGAGCGCGGTGTTGATCTCGTCAACGGGGTCCATGCCCAGCAGCCGGGTGATGGCGTTGCTGATTCCGGCCAGCAGCCACACCACCGGTCGAAAGAGCGCGACGTACATGCCATGAGCGGGCGCCAAGAACCGCGCCCAGCGCTCCGGCGCGGCGATCGCCAAGTTCTTCGGCACCATCTCGCCGAAAACCATGTGTACGACCACCACGAGTCCCAAGGCGATCACGAACGAGACTGTGTGCAACACCCCTGACGGAAGTTCGACCACGGACTCGATCGCCGACTCGAGCAGATGGGCTACTGCGGGCTCGGCGACGTAACCCAGCCCCAACGAGGCCATGGTGATGCCTAGTTGCGCGCCGGCCAGTTGCGGCTGCAAATCTCGAACCGCATCCAGGGCCACCGCGGCGCGCTCATCACCACCGTCTTCCACCATTGGCTCGAGACGGGCGGCCCGGCTGGCCAGCAGCGCAAACTCGACAGCCACAAAAAACGCGTTGACCATCAGCAAAGCCAACGATGCCAGCAATAGCCATCCAGTCATGACGGCCATCCCGCCGGCGCCACCAGGCGCACCGTGGCGATCCGCAGTCGATCCATCGCAACAACCTCGATGCGCCAACCTTCGACGGTGCACATCTCGCCTGGTTCCGGGATGTGACCAAGCTGATCGAGTACCAAACCGGCGAGGGTCTCGTACTCGCCTTCGGGCATCTCGAACCCGGTTTCGGCCTCGACCTCATCAGGGTGAAGGGCCGCGGGCAGCACGGTAGAACCCTTGGCCTCGACGCGGGTGAGCGCGGCACGCACCGCGTCGTGTTCGTCGTCGATCTCGCCCACGATTTCTTCGAGAATATCCTCGAGGGTGATAATGCCGGCGGTGCCACCGTGCTCGTCGATCACCACGGCCAGCTGCGTTCCGCCTTGGCGCAAGTCGATGAGCAGTTCGTCGAGATCACGGGACTCCGGTACTGCCAACACCGATGTCATCACCGACGACACCGAGCGCGATTGACGTTCGGCGAAGGCCACAGTGTGCACCGCTTTGACGTGCACAACACCGACAATGTCGTCGAGGTCGGTGCCGGTAACCGGGAACCGGGAATGCCCGGTGAGCGTCGCCAACTCGACCAGTTCGGCAATCGAGTCGGCACCGCCTATGGCCGAGACCCGCACGCGTGGAATCATCGCGTCGTCGGCGGATTTCTCGGCCAAGCGGATCGAACGGGTGAGCAACTCGACCTCGCCTTCGTCGAGCGTGCCGGTCTCGCCAGACGAACGGATCAGATGCTCGAGTTCGTCTCGATCGGGGGTGGACTCGAGTTCCTCGGCCGGTTCGACGCCAAGTCGTCGAGTAATCGTCGCCGCGAATCCATCGAGCAATGCAACCAACGGCCGAGCCAGTAGGCCATACATCGCGGTGGGTCGAGCAATTACGAAAGAAGTTTCGAGCGGACGAGATGTGGCCACCGATTTGGGCACCAGTTCGCCGAGGACCATTTGGAACACGGTGGCGATAACCAACGCCACCCCGACCGAAACTCCGCTCGGGACGGACCCGAACAGACCCTCGAGGCCGGGTTCGATCAAAGTCGCGATCGCCGGTTCGGCCAAGATTCCAAGCATCAAGGAGGTGACCGTTATCCCGAGCTGAGCGCCCGAAAGGTGATACGACAGACGCTTGAGCAGCCGCTGAGCGGCTATGGCCCGACCGTTTCCTTGGCCGGCTCGCTCGTCGACTCGCGCTCGGTCGACGGCTACCAGCGCAAACTCGGCCGCCACGAACCCTGCGTTGGCAGCAACTAAACCAATCACGGCCAGAAGTCGCAGTGTGGTGTCGATCAACCCTCCCAAGTCGAATCGTCGGTGTCCAGAATCTAGCCCTACGGTGTAGCGATGCCTGCAGCAACGTCGTCTAATTCGGACGCCTTCAACGAATCGCAGCGCTATCCCCGCCCCTCAGCTGCGGTACACCCCGACCGGACTCGTTGGTGGCTGGCCCGGATCTGGCCGGTGGTCTGGGTGCAGAAGTGGTCGTTTGTCGCCAGCATCGTCGCTGGCGTGATCGGAATTTCGGCAACGGTCGCGGTTCCCGTCATGCTCGGCGGAGGAATCGACGCGGTCAGCGTGGGCGATAGTCCGACGCCTTACGTAGTGGCCCTTGGCGGTCTGGCCCTCGCCCGTTTGGTGTTTGGGTTCATCTATCGATTCGGTTTGTTCCGATCGGCTCTGCGCATCGAGAACGATCTACGCAACCTCATCTACGAACGGCTGACCGAGCTCTCGTTTGATTACTGGGATCGCACGCAAAGCGGCCAGGTGATATCGCGGGCCAATACCGATATCCGGTCGATCCAGTTGCTGTTTGCGTTCGGACCGCTGGTGGCCATGCAGATCGTGCTGTTTGGTATGGGCGTGACGGTGATGCTCACAATCAACGTCTCGCTGACTCTCGTGGCGATCCTGCCATTGCCGTTCGTTTACCTGGTTGGGATGCGCCTGAGAAACCGGCTCTTTCCGTTGTCGTGGGTGATGACGGCTCGCCAAGCCGATCTCGCCACCATCGTCGACGAAAATATTCAAGGCATCCGGGTGGTCAAGGCGTTCGCTCAGGAGCCCGCGCAGGTCCAGCATCTCGCCAGCGCGGCGCGCCGTCTGCGTTGGGCCGGAACCGCGCTGGCCGACACTCGAGCCCGCCACTCCCCCGGCATGGAGTCTCTACCTCGTCTCGGGCTGGCGCTGGTGTTGTTGTTCGGCGGCGTGCAAGCCATCAACGAGACAATCCAGATCGGCGACTTGGTGGCGTTCAGCACCTACGTCGTGTTGCTCGCTACGCCATTTCGCATGCTTGGTTTCATCTTGTTGCAATGGCAACGGGCCGGTGCCGCAGCGATACGTGTGTTCGAAGTGCTCGACGAGCAACCTTCGATCGTCGACCCACCCAATGCCATCGAGTTACGCCGTCCCGCCGGTCGAGTCGATCTCGAACAAGTCTCATTCGCTTACCCGGGGGGTGACGGAACCAAAGTCTTGAGTGACCTCAGCCTCACTGTCGAAGCGGGCGAAACGGTCGCCATTGTCGGTGCTACCGGCAGCGGCAAGTCGACGATCGCCCGGCTGATGCCGCGGTTCTACGACGTCGACGAGGGAACCGTTCGGGTCGACGGTCACGATGTTCGAACTCTGGGGTTGCATACCCTTCGGGCGGCCGTAGCCCAAGTCACCGACGATCCATTCCTGTTCGCCACGTCGGTTCGCAACAATGTCGCGTTCGCGGCACCCGACGCCAACGACCACTTGGTTGACGCCGCGTTGGCCGATGCCGCGGCGACCGACTTTGTTGATGACCTTCCCGATGGCGCCAACACCGAGATTGGCGAGAGAGGCCTGACACTGTCAGGAGGCCAACGTCAGCGACTGGCGATCGCCCGCACGTTGCTGGCCGACCCAATCGTGCTGATCCTTGACGATGCAACAAGTGCCATCGACGTCGCCGTCGAACAACGAATACACCGCGCGCTGGTAGCTCGCCGCAACGATCGCACCACGATCCTCATCGCCCATCGACTCTCGACCATCGCCCTCGCCGATCGGGTGCTCCTGTTGCACGATGGCAAGGTGGCCGCCAGCGGCACCCACGCCGAACTGCTGGCGTCCAACTCTCGATACGCCGCCATCCTCGCCGACACCAACGCCTCGACCGAGACCGAGACCGAGACCGACGGAGAAGCCAACTGATGTTCTCCATGGGAGCGGGGCCCGGTGGTATGACCGGCGGGCCATCATCGATGCAGTCAAACGCCGCAGCCGGGTTGCCCCATGCTGACGTCCCTGGCGAGTTGCGTCAGAAGGTCGAGCGGGTACTCGAACGAGAACCCGAGCACCAAGTCGACGACGTTGGCTGGCAAGTCGACGTCTGGGACCGTCAACCATTTTCGTTGCGCGGGTTCCTTAGGCCCCACCGCATGCGGTTGCTGGGCGCAATCGGGCTCGTCCTAATCGAGACAATTGCCCTTCAACTAGGACCGATCCTCACCCAAATCGGAATCGACGACGGCGTGCGTAAGGATGACCGCGGAGTGCTCGTCACGGTCGCTTCGATCTACGTCGTTGCCGTGGCTGCGGCCGCAGTTCTGGGCTGGGCCAGGGTGTCATACACCGGCCGTCTCGGCGAACGGCTCAACGAGACCCTGAGAATTCGTGTGTTCAGCCACCTTCAACGCCAAGGTGTGTCTTTCTACACCGAAGAAAAGGCGGGCGTGTTGCTGACCCGCATGACCTCCGACATCGAAGCTCTCTCGATGCTGTTTCAAGAGGGCATCGTGAATCTGCTGGTGCAAGTCTTCACGTTGCTGGTCATCATCGTGGCCCTCTTCGTGTACGACCCGCTATTGGCGGCAATCACGCTGGCGGTGACCCTGCCACCAACGATTGCTTTGTCGCTGTGGTTTCGCAGCATTTCCGCGGCGGGATACTTGAGGGTTCGTGACCGCATCGCCGATTTGTTGTCGGACTTGCAAGAATCGCTCGCCGGCGTGCGGGTAATTGCCGCTCACAACCGTCGGGCCACAAACCTGACCAACCATCGGCGAGTCGTTGGCCGTCACCGAGACGCCAACGTAGCCACCTCACGGGCCAACTCAACTTACGCTCCGGGAACCGAGATGATCGGCATCGGAACCCAAGCGACCCTTCTTGCGGTCGGTGGCGCGATGGTTGCCAATGGCCGGATCAGTGTTGGCGAAATGGCCGCGTTCTTGTTGTTCCTCACCTCATTTTTTGCGCCGGTGCAGACCTTGGTGCAGCTCTACAACTCGTACCAGCAGGGCGGCGCGGCGATCGTCAAACTACGGGATCTACTCGGGACCGAGCCATCGGTGCCACAAGCAGTTGACGCCATAACCCTGCCTCCGATCGACGGCTCGATTGCGTTACGCAACGTCTCCTTTTCCTACGAGTCCGACCGGCCGGTACTGCACAACATCTCGCTCGATATCGCTGCAGGAGAGACTGTCGCCTTTGTGGGAGAGACCGGTTCGGGAAAATCGACGATTGCCCGTCTACTCACTCGCTTCTTCGACCCCGACGAGGGCCAGATCACCATCGACGGCCACGACTTGCGCGATGTTTCCCTCGCCAGTTTGCGTTCCCAGCTTGGTGTCGTGCCGCAAGAACCCTTCCTGTTTGCAGGGGTTGTGCGAGACAACGTGGCGTTCGCTCGCCCCGAAGCCACCGACGAAGAGCTCAACACCGCCCTCGACGCGGTCGGCATCGGCGATTTGATCGAGCGCCTAGGCGGCCTCGACGCCGCGGTACACGAACGAGGCGCCTCGTTGTCGGCCGGCGAACGCCAGCTCCTGGCGCTGGCCCGTGCCTTTGTGGCCAAACCGCGGGTGTTGATCCTCGATGAGGCCACGAGCAACCTCGACCTCAACTCTGAGACACGCGTCGAGGCTGCGCTCGACGTAGTGCTCGAAGGCCGCACCGCGGTCATCATTGCCCACCGGCTGGCCACGGCCCGCCGCGCCGACCGCATCGCGGTGATCGATGCCGGCCGCATCGTCGAACTCGGAACCCATGAGCAACTCGTTTCGCTCGGCGGCCGATACGCCAACATGTACGAGACGTGGGTCAGCCACGGAGGCGCACAATGAGCAGTTCCTCCAAGCCCGCTCTCGAACTCAGCGCCGTCACCCGCGTGATCGACGGAACTTCGATCTTGGGTGGCATCGATTGGACGGTTAACCGTGATGACCGCTGGGTGGTCCTCGGCCCCAACGGTTCGGGAAAGACCACCCTCATCAAGATCGCCTCGATGTGGCTGCATCCATCGGCCGGGTCGGTGTCGGTTCTCGGACAGCAGTTGGGCCGCACCGACGTGCGGACGCTACGAGCCCACATCGGCTTCGCGAGCGCTTCCATGGCCGACATGTTGCGGCCCGATTTGATCGTGCGTGATGTGGTTATGACCGCCCGCAACGCCGCGCTCGAACCGTGGTGGCACAGCTACACCGATGCCGACCGGTCGTCGGCTCGGGCCGCCCTCGGTCGTATAGGGATCAGCCACCTCGCCGATCGGCGCTTTGGAGTTCTGTCGTCAGGCGAACGCCAGAAAGTTCTACTGGCCCGGGCCTTATCGATCGACCCCGGCCTGATCTTGCTCGACGAACCAACCGCGGCCCTCGACCTCGGCGGTCGTGAAGCGTTGGTGCAAACGCTCGCAGAGTTGGCCGCCGATCCCGGCGTCGCCCCGATCGTGTTGGTAACTCACCACGTCGAGGAGATTCCCGATGGTTTCACCCACGTGTTGATGATTCGAGACGGTCTCGTGAGCAGCGCCGGGCCGATCAGCGAAACCCTCACCGAGTCGAATCTGTCCGACTGTTTCGCGATGCCGTTGCGTTTGGAGCGCCGACGAGGTCGCTGGGCCGCGTGGGCGAGCTGATCACCAGCACTACCCCACCCCGAACTTCTACTGTCGGCAACTCGCCCACCACGCGGTTGGCTATACCGCGGGCCGAAAAGCCGTCGAGGGTTTCGTTATCCAACGAAAACTCAAGGCCAGTCGATACAACCCCGATCGCGTCGCCACCGATCGGCATCAACGCAACATGGTCTCCAGGCTCAAGAGGTAGCACCCGGCGACCGCGAACCACCCATACCCGGTGAGCGCCAACCGACGCCGAGATCGACACATCACGACGCGACGGTGCGGCCAAGACGACCAAGTTGGCAAGCTGGTGATCGAGCCGTCCGCCATCAGTGGTCACCACGTGGATATTCGTGGCGCCGCGCTCGACGGCCGCATCCAGAGCCAATTCGAGGTCCGTGAGATCTTTGGCCACGGGATGGCGCTCTATGGCAACTCCGTGGCGGGCCGCCCGGGCCAGAGCCGCTTCGCTCACCGAGTCCATATCCCCGACAACGACGTCGACCTTCCATCCCGCCGAAAAAGCGGCGTCGAGTCCGCTATCGGCGGCCACCACGATGTTTGCATCGATCTTGCAGGCTCGAAGCTGATCTGGCGTCGCGGCGGCAACGACTACGGCTACGACCGTCGATTCGTTCATGGAGGCGATCGTAGAGCAGTTCGCTACTGGTTAAGCCCGTGTCGGGCAGGTCCCGGGCACTACTTGCGCATCGTCGATTTCGCCGATATCAGGCACCGTGACCACCACCGCGCTATTGCGGTACTCCTCGTTGCCCACAACTATGCCGATGAGATCGCCCCGAGCATCAACCGCGGGACTGCCACTCAGTCCCGCAATACCGGGGCTGTCCACCGACAAAAGCTCACCGGCAAAAGCCGCTTCGGCCATCGGCGAAACTTCGAGTCGAGCGCCGGCAAGTACCGATCGCGTTCCTCCGTTGGCAAAGCCAACAAAGGTGACCGGTCCCCCCGAAGCCGGCACTGTTCCCGCCGGCAACGGCTGGACCATAGACGCATCGATCTCGACGAGGGCAAGATCACGGCCATCACCCAGCACCCCCCGGACCTCGCCGGTGAGGATCTGGCCGCCGTAGTCGATCCGCACCAACCCGGCATCGCCCACCACGTGCGCGGCGGTCAGCAACAAGTCGTGATCCACCAGCACCGCCGTTCCGGAACTACGGGTGCCACAGGCGGTAACCGAGACGCCTACCACGATCAAATGACCCGTTGGGGCCGGTTCGACGGCGCCTCGGCGCTCAACCGTTGCGCCGGCGACTTCGGTCTCGACCGATGCCGACCCAACCGCGCTGCTGCTCGCGTCAGACCCGCTGGCGGTATAGCGCGCCGCAGTAGTGCCAACAAAAACCAAACTGGCGGCCAAAGACGCGGCCCAAGCCACCAAATACCACCCTCGGGGAGAATACCGCTCACGCACAGTGAGAAGCTAGCCGAGAGAGTCGCGGCCGTACAGGCCGACAACTACCACAACACGCGAGCCGACTCCCCTACAAGAACGGCGCGGGATCGAGAGCGGCGCCGTCAAGTCGAAGCTCGAAATGCAGGTGAGAGCCGGTCGACCATCCGGTGCTGCCGATCCAACCAATCAGTTCGCCACTTTGCACCGACTGCCCGGCGACCACGTTGAGGTTGCTTTGATGGGCGTAGAGCGTGGTGTATCCGCCTGGGTGCAGGAGAACAACAGTGTTCCCGTAGCCATTGATCCAGCCCGCCGACAACACCGTGCCGGCCGCCGCCGCCCCGATTGGATCACCTGAATCAGCGTCGAAGTCGATTCCGTAGTGATGGCGCACGGTTCCGAAGATGGGATGGACCCGATCACCGAACGGACTGGTCACACGACCCGGTACGGGACGACTACTGATCGTGAACTCGCCGGTGCCGTCGCCGGCGTGATCATCATCGGCGTCATCATCTTCCTGATCGTCGTCGGCCTGATCGTCACCGTCGGCAGGCCCGGTGCCGGACGCGTTCTCCGCGGCCGCAGCCTCGGCCTCGAGCCGAGCTTTCTCGGCCGCGTCGGCCTCGGCCTGCTTACGGGCCGCTTCTTCGGCCGCTTTGCGAGCTTGGTCCTCGAGCCGACGAATCTCAGCGGAGATGGCGCGGTCGGCGGCTGCTATCTGAGCGCTCTCGGTTTCCCAGGTGGCGATTCGCGCCCGCACCTCGGTGCGTAGTTCCTCGGCTTCGCGTTTCGCGGCATCGAGTTCGGCCAGGCGAACGGCGATCGCTTCTTGTTCGTGGGTGGCGATCGACAACAGGTCGGCGGCGGCCCGTTCGGCCTCCTCTTGTTCGGCTACCTTGGTCCGGAGTAGATCGACCGAGTCGTACCGGTCGCCGAGAACCTGGTCAAGGAACGACTGACGTAGCGTGGCGGCCACGAGGTCGGAGGAATCAAGCTGAGTCGCTTGCTTCGGCGACACAAACGCGTCGATGGCCTGTCTGCGTAGCTGATCTTTGAGCACGGCGATCTCAGCGTTGATGGCCTGAGCCCGCTGACGGGCCTGTCCGGCTTGACGTTCGGCATCGGCGACCGCTACACGAGATGTGGCGACCTTTGTTTCTTGAAGAGCAATATGGGCGTCGATTGCCGCAAGGGCGTCGACCAACTCCTGGTCCTGGGCGCTCAGGGCATCGAGCTCAGCGGCGACAGAAGCGGCGTCGCGTCGTCCCTGTTCTCGCTGGTCACGTAACCCGTCGACGGTGTCTTGGGCCGCGACGACACCGCCAAGGACGCTGGCAGCAACTGCCACCGCAAAAACCCCGAAACGGGCCCGGCGAACCAACCTGTACGACACCAGCGTCTGATCGTAACAGAACTGTCACACTTGCGGGCACCCGCTACCCCAAGACCCAGGTGTCATCATGGGCCATGGCCCTCTCCGAATACGTTTGCCAGCCGTTCTCGCACTCTGGCATCAGCCACGACGTCTACTACCGCGGTTCTGGCCCGTGTGTCTTGGTTGCTCCCGAGATTCCCGGCATCACCCCCACGGTCGCGGCGTTCGCCGACCGTCTCGTCGACAACGGGTTCTCGGTCGCGGTCCCATCATTGTTCGGCACACCCGGCAAACCCGGCACCAAAGGGCGAGCGCTGGCCATGATCGCTCGAGTCTGCATCAGCCGCGAGTTTCGCGCCCTGGCGATGAGAGACGAGTCGCCGGCAACAGACTGGTTGCGCGCCCTGGCCCGCGACCTCAACGCCAGCCACGGCGGCCGCGGCATCGGGTTCGTCGGCATGTGTTTCACCGGCGGTTTCGGTCTGGCGATGATGCTTGACGATGCCGTCATTGCGCCTGTACTCAGCCAGCCATCGGTGCCGTTTCCGTTCGGAGCAGCGCGTAAGGCATCGAGCGGACTCGACGCCGACCAACTGCGCGTTGTGACCGAACGAGCCGACGCCGGATGCCCGGTTCTGGGTTTGCGGTTCACCGGCGACCCGCTGAGTCCCGGCGAACGTTTCGACACTTTGCGGGACGCACTCGGAGACAATTTCCTATTCGAGGAAATCATCAGCCCCGACGACACCCTCATCCCGGCGATCCCCAAAGACGCCCACAGTGTGTTGACCGAGGCATTGGCGCCCGACGATGTGGCTGATCACCCGACCCAAGTGGCCCTGCGTCGCACGCTCGACTTTCTGACCGAACAACTAGGAGCCACAAAGTCCGGCGGCGGCGATTAGCCGCCGAGCAGCAGGAACAAACCAAGCACGGTGTAAGAAATCATCACCCCGAGCATCGGGTATTGAGACCGAACCGCGACCCTGTGTGGATACCGGCCGATGGCCAGATCGTGAGCCGCGGCGACGGCCAACACATGGCCCACCGCGATGCCCAAGGTCTGTACCCATGCAATGGTGGCCGGACTCACAAGCGTCCAGTCGATGGCGTAGTCGGTGGTTCCGAATAGGTCCCAGCCGCGCCCGGCCGGATCACTGACACGAATAATCAACTCTTGGCCGTTGAGGAACAAGAAGCTGAAATAGTGGGCAATGCTGTAAGCAGCGGCGATGGGCACCAGCGTGGGCCCGAACGCACGGCTCAGATCGGCGGGGCGCTCTTTGGTGATCTCGGCCATCCAACTGATGGCCAGCGAATAAATCATCGACACGACCCCGATTACCACCAGCAGCCCAATGGTGCTCGCCACCGTCTTCGACCACCCAGCTCGTGCACCGCTCAGGTCGGCCCAAAGCGAACTCCGGGTGAAACCGTCGAAGGTTGTGGACCCCAGCACAACCAGTACAAAGGGAACCGTTCCGGCCACTACGCCAAGGCGGTTCAACCCGGCGAGGGGCGCCCGAAGCCGCAAGTTTCCGTCGTCGCCGCGGAAAAATGGGGCCAGTGCGCCAAGGATCGAGAACAGAATCGCGAAACCGTCGGCTTGGCGGACCCACGAGCGTCCCCGCACCGCGGCACCACCGAGCATTGCAATGCTGTAGATCGTCAAGAACACGGCCACCGACCGGGGAGCGCCGGGGCTGTGATAGGCCAGTTCGAACCAAACGAACGAAAAGATTGCCGCCACAGCCGGCCACAGATTGTGGCGCTCGTCGCTGACGGTGGATAGCTCCGAACCCGTCGCCTTGGCCTTCAACCACGCGGCGCTGTCGGCGATCGTGACCAACGGATTGAACAGACGATAGATATCGCCGACGAGAAACGACACAACCTGGAGGCCGACCCAGAACCAAATCAAGAAGGCCACACCGGCGATGTTGACGGCGCCGTTTTCATTACCGAACCACGCGGCCCACAGCACCACCACAAACAAAAAGACCCCGACTACTTTCGCCATCGCGGCGAGAACCCGCACCACCGCGCCGCGCGGGTCGAGAATGCGATGGCCGACGGCGGCGTGGGCCAACCGAGGCTCGGACCAAAACGTGCCGAGAGCCACAAACGAAATGGCCACCGCAAACCCGGCCGCCCACGCCAGCTGCCACGCGGGTAGCGGTAGGTCGGTGCGCCCGCCGAGACCATGAGCCGAGGCCGGGGTCGCAGCTATCACAACGGTCAACGCGGCGATACCGCAAACAGCCAGGAGCCGCCGCATCAGACCGTGATCTTCGCTACAACCGCATTCGGAGGGAAGTCATGTGCTTTCGATGCCATGATCTGATCGTAATCGTGGTCGAGCGGCCACCGGTTGCTCTCCAGCAACAGTTGTGCGCCACATTTCGCGCCGCAGTCCGTGATAGTCGGCCAGCGGGAGATGCATCGTGCAGCGGTTGTCCCACACCGCGACCGAGCCCGACTGCCATCTGAACCGGCAAAGATGCGCGGGAGCGGTGGCCGTCTCGTATATCTGGGCGAGAATCGCTTCGCTTTCCTCCGGCCTCATTCCTGCGATCGTGCGGGTGTACACGGGGTTGACCGCGAACACCTCGCGGCCAGTGCGCGGGTGGCGACACAGAAGCGGATGCGATTGGGTATCGACGCCTTCGTCGCCATAAGCAATGTCCATGTTTTCGATCAGTTCGTTGTGGCGGGCCTGCGGTCCGTATCCCATCTCTGGGCTGTGAACGGCGTCGACCCCGCCGAGCATGGAGCGCAAAGTTTCCGAGGCGTGCTCGGTGGCTAGATACATGTTGCACCACAGCGTGTCACCACCCCACGCTGGTGTATCGACGCCATACAGAATTGTGTAGGCCGGCGGGCAGGCCTGAAAAGACCAATCCGAATGCCAGGCCCCACCGAATACCACCGGCTGCTTCTCGTCGGCCTCCTTCACGAGGCGCACCACGTGAGGATGATCTTTCATTGCGGTGACAAACGGGTCGTGCCCGTACTCGCCCCAGCGCCGCGTGAACTGCTCGAGTTGAGCGGGGTCGAGGCGCTGATCTCGAAAGAACACCACCAGATGGTCGTCAGACGCGGTGCGGATTTCGGCCATTTGACCTTCGCTCAACGTCGCGAGGTCGACCCCGCCCACGATCGCCCCAAGCGAACCAGCCAGCGGCTCCACCACTATGTGGGCATAGTCGCGGGCCTGGTTGTTGGCGGCAGTCGTTGCGTGAAAAGCCATCCCGCGCACCTTAGGGCGTGTCGGCGCAGCGATCCGTCGCGCCGGCAGAAGCCTTGGCAAACACTGCCCTTAGATCTTCTAAACCAGCAGGGATTTCGATGGGCGGGTCCGGTAGCTGCTCCACTCCTCGATCGGCCAGCCACTGCCGCATCGACAACTCGTCGTCGCTCCACGATCGGGGATCGCCCATCATCACTTCGTACAGTTCGACCCCCTCTGGCCCGGCGACAAAGGGCCCAAACGATGCTCCGAAGGGCAACTCGATGTGATTGCCGGGGCCGAGTTCGACATCGCCACACTTGAACGAGCCAGCGAGCACCACGAGCGTGTGAGGGCTGTAATGACCGTGATGGCGCACAATCATGCCCGGGTCCCATCGAGCAAACAGCGCGAGGTAAAGCGGTTCGACCGAGAAGGCGACCCACTTCTCCCAGACGTGCGACACGCTGGCGTCGGCATTGCGCTGGCTCCGCACCGCGACATAAGGAACATTGTCGTCGTCAATTGACGAAAAGACGGGCGAGACACCATCGACACGAGGCGTGGACATCGATCCGGTTTACTCGCCGAGCAGAAATTCGCAAAGTCGAGTAGAGCGCACGTCCTTTACCGAAGCCGACGGATGGGTGAGCACCACTCTCTGCTCCACTGCAATACCGCCTGGCCCCCCAAGGCCGAAGTGATCAACCGCTGCCTCCGCTCCGCCGATGAGCGCATCAACAAGAACCGGACGCGAACGTTCGAGGCGTTCCGGAAGACGCAACGACCGCGGTAGGTCGACAATGTCAAACCGTGGCTGGCCGCGCCCTTCGTACCACTCGATCGGGGTGGCCAACCCATCCGCGACCGCTCGCAGATTCCACGCCTCGAAACTGGAGCGCTGCGGCAACGAGGCCACCAGATCGCCGACGTGGTCGCCGTGCACTCGCCGTACCAGTGGGATAACGGTGAATCGTTCGACGAACGACAACGAGTCGAGTTCTTCGCGGTCGGTCACGGGTCGAGACGGCAGGACCAGCACGTGGGTTGCGCCGAGCGCCGCGGCAGCACGCCACGGAACCTGTTCGTGCAACCCGCCATCGACATAATATTCGTCGTCGACCAGCTTCGGGCCACCAGCCAGCACCGGTAGCGAAGCCGTTGCTTTGAGAATCGAGGCGACCCGGTCGGGCGGTCCGTCTACTCGCAGGACCCGGCAAGTGTTCGCTGGTTCGATCCCCGAGACGGTCGCGTACAGAGGCACATCACTGTTGGCGACCGCGTCGAGGTCGAGGCCGCGACCAATCGCTGCTTCGTCGATGAGGTAATCAAGGTCGAGCGCCGCTTCCATACGGAGCAAACGGGTCCGGTCGAGGAACGGCTCGGCATTGAGTTCGGTGTAGAACAACACGCTTCCCTCGAGAGTGCGACCATCCACGAAGAACGCCGCGGCCAGCGCTCCTGCCGATGTGCCGACGGCGAAGTCGATCGTGGATCGCAGTCCGAGCTGCTCGAGTGCGAGCAACATGCCAGCCGATATGACGCCGCGCATTCCGCCGCCTTCCACCGCCAGGGCCAGCACGAATTCGTCATCTCGTTGGTTGGGCAGGCTGCCGCTGGCCAAGCGGCCTCGCATGAGCTCGGCGGCCGAGACCGAAGAACGCGGAAGCGAGACGCGGGCGGGAGCCATCGGCGCCGACGCTAGCTGGTAGAGCGCGGCGAAAAATGAATCACCGGCGACCTCGGTAGAGGCCGCCGGTGATTTTCGATCAATCTGCGGTGGCTAGGCCAGAGCAGCGTCGAGAGCTTCGACCGAGGGTGCGAAGTAGTACGAACCCGAAGCCGGGGTCGAGTAGTTGGTGATCAGATCGGTCTCTTGGCCGCCGAGGCCGTACATGGCTTCCATGCGCTCACGCATCGGGGCTTGGGTCTTGCAAAAGCCCATGAAGTAGAGGCCGACGGTGCCGTCGTGGAAAGCGTAGGGCGTCGAGCGACGAACCATTTCGCCGCGCTTGGCGGTGGACTCGTCGCCGGTTTCGCCTTCGCGCAGTTCTACGTGACGAAGGTGCGATCCCGGAACCTGGGTGCCGAGCTTGGTGGAGTCGGCCTTGGTACGACCGAAGGTGTTCTCCTCCTCGCCGAGCGAAAGGCTCGCCCAGTAGCCCATGTCGTGTACCCAACGCTGAGCAATGCAGTACGAGCCGCCCTCGCCGGGCTGACCGTCGTCGATGATCCCGCGGTCTTGTTGATCTTCGGGCTCGGGGTTGCCCGTGCCGTCGATGTGACCGGTGAGGTCGAGACTGTTCTTGTAGATGAAGCACGGTGTCTCGCGAGCGACCGACATGTGACCGGCGACAGCGTTGCGGAACGTGTGCTGAACCTCCCAGATGAGGTCTTTGTCAGCATGGTGAACCCATACGAGAAGTTCTTCCTGGGTGCCCTTGGCCACCTTGGCACCATCGGGCGATTCGTAGCCCGGGTAGGCCTGGAAGTCGCTGCCGGTTTCGACACCGAGATCATCGGCAAGGGTCGGGCCGAGCAGGACGCAAAGGTTCACGCCTTGAGCGTCGGCATCGGCCCGCATGGCCGAGATCGCGCTCTTGATGACGCCGAGGTCGGCGCCCTCGGTGCGGCTCATGTGGACGTACCACTGGTACTTCTGCAGATCCGTCAGGATCGCGGGCTGCGATGTTGCCATCTTTTGTCCCCTGTATTTCGGTGGAAGGAGTATGTGTTTGCGACCTTAGACGAAGTCCAACCTCGCTACCTACGCCTTGGAGCGAGTTTTCGGTGGAACGGCCAAATTTCTCGGCACGAGCCAAGTCACCTACGATCGCTTCGATGCAGAACTTCACCGACAAAATCGCGGTCGTTACCGGCGCCGGTACCGGCATGGGACGCGAGCTGGCCCTGCAACTCGCAGATGCCGGAGCCCATCTGGGTTTGTGCGACTTGTCGCCCGACACGCTCGAAGAGACCGCCGCCCTTGTCAAGGATCAGTCGCCCGCATGCCGCATCGCGACGCATCTCGCCGATGTTTCTACCGAAACCGATCTGGTCGAGTTCCGCGACGCTGTCACTGTCGGGTTGCAGACCAATCACGTTCACTTGCTGTTCAACAACGCCGGAGTAGCAGGCGGTGGGAGTCTGTTCACCGACAACCGAGACGGATGGGACCGCACCTTTGCCGTTACGTGGGGCGGCGTCTACCTCGGCACCCGCGTGTTTCTCCCGTTGCTGGTGGCCGCCGACGAGGCCGCGATCATCAATACCAGTTCGGTTAATGGGTTCTACGCATCGATGGGTCCGGATCGTCCTCACACCGCCTACTCAGCCGCCAAATTTGCCGTCAAGGGCTTCACCGAAGCGCTGATCACCGATCTGGCCCTCAATGCTCCACATGTGCGAGCTCACCTTGTGATGCCCGGCCACATCCGAACCAAAATCGTCGCCAATTCGATGCGCCACAGCATCAACGAACCAACGGCCGAGGAGGCCGAACTGATGCTTGAGGTCTCGAAGATGTTCGAGGACCGAGCACCAATGACCGCCGCCGAGGCCGCCAAGGTGATCCTTGATGGGGTTCGAAACGACCAGTGGCGGATCCTGGTGGGCGATGACGCCGTCGAACTCGACCAAATTGTTAGAGCCGATCCAGAGCACGCTTACGACAAGAACTACTTCAATCTGCTCTAATCAAACCCGAGACAACACCATCGTCAGAACGGAGCGACCCATGGCCGCGGACTACAGCAAGGTCCTACTCGAAGAATCCGAGATGCCCACCCAGTGGTACAACGTGATTCCCGACTTGCCGACGCCGCCCCCGCCGCCGTTGCATCCAGGCACCCACGAACCGATCGGGCCCGACGATCTTGCGCCCCTGTTCCCGATGGCGCTGATCATGCAAGAGGTCACCTCCGACTCTTATATCGATATCCCGGGCGGTGTGCTCGACGTTTACAAGCTGTGGCGGCCGAGCCCGTTGTTTCGGGCTCGTCGACTCGAACAGCTTCTCGATACTCCGGCAAAAATCTTTTACAAGTACGAAGGTGTCAGCCCGGCCGGGTCTCACAAGCCCAACACCTCTGTCCCTCAGGCCTACTACAACCATCAAGAAGGCATTACCAAACTGACCACCGAAACCGGCGCGGGCCAATGGGGTAGCGCCCTTGCGTTCGCGACCGCCCAATACGGGATCGAGTGCGAGGTTTGGCAGGTCGCGGCCTCCTACCGAGCCAAGCCCCATCGCAAGACGATGATGGAAATCTGGGGGGCGACGCTTCATCCCAGCCCCAGCGATCTCACCGATTTTGGTCGCTCGCTTCTGGCCGAGAACCCCGACCATCCGGGCAGCCTTGGGATCGCCATCTCCGAAGCCGTGTCGATGGCCGTCGCCGATCCCAACACCCGCTATGCCCTCGGGTCGGTGCTCAACCATGTGCTGTTGCACCAGACCATCATCGGCGAGGAAGCGCTTCTTCAACTGGCCAAGGTCGGCGAAACTCCCGACCTGCTCGTGGGCTGCACCGGCGGCGGCTCGAACTTTGGTGGCCTCAGCTTCCCGTTCTTGCGCGAGAAGCTGAAGGGAAACATGAACCCCACCATCCGTTGCGTCGAACCGGCCGCGTGTCCGTCGCTCAGCAAGGGAGAGTACCGCTACGACTTCGGCGACACCGCCGGCATGACTCCTCTGGTCAAGATGCACACGCTGGGTCACGGATTTGTGCCCGACGCGATCCACGCCGGGGGTCTGCGGTACCACGGCATGTCGCCGCTGGTTTCGCACCTCTACGAGACCGGTCTGGTTGAGGCCGAGGCCATCGGTCAAACCGAGTGCTTCACGGGCGCGCTGCAGTTTGCTCGCTCCGAAGGCATCGTGCCGGCTCCCGAACCAACCCACGCCATCGCCGCGGCGATCCGCGAGGCGCTGCGCTGCAAGGAAACCGGCGAAGAAAAGACCATCCTCACCGCTCTGTGCGGCCACGGCCATCTCGACCTTGCGGCCTACGAGCAATTCCTCGCCGGCGACATGGTCGATTACGACCTGTCCGACGACGCCATCGCCGCGGCGATGGCTCAGGTGCCGGTAATCGACGCCTAATTTCCGGTTGGTCCTGGATCGGCGCTGTCGATCCAGGACCGCAGATCGGCATAGGTGCCAAACGATGGCAAATCGGCGTTCTCGGCTATTACGTTTGCGGGCGCATGAAACAGTGCCCCGGCGTTGGCGCTGCGCAACATCGACAGGTCGTTGTAGGAATCACCAGCCGCCACGACTTGATAGTTGAGCGACCGAAACGCCTCTACCGACCGGCGTTTGTGATCGTCGATGCGCAAGACGTAGTCGACGATGTGATCGTTGATGACTCTCAATTGGTGGCACAGGATGGTCGGGCATCCCAGTTGGGCCATCAGCGGCGCGGCAAATTGCTGAAACGTGTCCGAAAGCAGAACAACCTGATAGTCGGCGCGAAGGCCGTCCAGAAAGTCTTTGGCGCCGTCGAGGGGACCCATGTCGGCCAGCACGCCACGTAGGTCGCTCATGTTCACGCCGTGCTGATCGAGAATCTCGAGCCGCCGTTGCATCAAACGGTCGTAGTTCGGTTCGTCCCGCGTTGTGACCAACAAATCGTCGATACCGGTACGTCGAGCCAGGTTGACCCACACCTCGGGGATCAGCACCCCTTCAACATCGAGAGTCACAAGCTTCTGCGGTCGCACGGCGCAGATGCTAATGGTTGAGCCGTGAACTCCTCTGATCATTTCGACGGTCGCTCCATCAGCCGCGAGGCCCGGCAATGGCTCGCAGCCAATCTCCCCGAGCCCCGGCCCCCCATCTCCGCGGCGAACAGTGCCGCGGCGCGGGCGGCTACAAAGGCCGGGTTTCAGCCAGCCATGGACGCGGTGCGCCAAGAGTTCGCGGTCACCGAACGTATGGTCGATGTCGGTGGTCAGCGGTGCCGACAAGTTCTACCGGCCCGCCAAGCAGCGTCGGACGACGCGGTGGTGATGTACTTCTTCGGTGGCGGTCATGTCGTCGGCTCAACCGATGAAGACATCGTGTTGATGGCTCCGATCTGCTGTGAGGCATCGGTCGGAGTGATTGCCCCCGAGTACCCCCTCGCGCCCGAACAGCCATTCCCCGCGGCGCTGGATGCTTCGATGGCGGTTTATCGTCAACTTGTTGCGACCTATGGCGCCGATCGGGTGGTTGTTTCGGGCGAATCTGCGGGCGGCAATCTGGCGCTGGCCACCACGTTGGCCGCACGCGACGAGGGGCTTGCGCTACCCCACGCCCTAGCTCTGTTTTCACCGTGGGCTGATCTGACGTTCAGCGGCGACTCTCACCTCACCGACCGGGATCCGACACTGGTTATGGCGACCGACGACCTCTCGCCGATGGCTCGGCTCTATTACGGCGACAACGACCCGACTTCGCCGCTCATATCGCCGATATTTGCCGACTATCACGGTTTTCCACCCACCATGATCAGCACTGGTACCCGCGACCTTCTGCTTTCGGACTGCGTACGCATCGCCAGCGCGATGCGAACGGCCGGCGTGGATGTCGACCTGCGGGTACGCGAAGGCATGTGGCACGTGTTCGAGTTCTACCGCGAGTTGCCGGAGGCGCGAGCCGCGGCGTCTGACATGGCCGGTTTCGTTCGCGCTCAACTCGATCGTTAGCCGCCGAGGTCGGCGAGAATCGCTTGCAACGCGGCCAGCCCTTTCGCCAACGACTCAGCCAGCGGAGCCAGCTCGGTGTCGGAAACCTCGATCGTGACAGGGACCGAAACCTGGATCGGCACCTCGGCCGATACCGGAACCGTTTCGTCGATCGGGACTTGCACGTTGAGGTCGATCGGCACTTCGAGGTCGACGGGAACAGTCACGTCGACCGGTACGTCGAACCCCAACGGAGTTCCGACTCGAATGGTGGTGTTGATCGTCTCCTTGATCGGGATCGCCGTGTTGATCGGCACGTCGACGGTGCGAGCGATGACCACCTCGGTGTCGATGTTGATGGTCTCGTCGACGTCGACCATGAATTCGAGGGTGGACCCCCGAAATGTTTCGAGCCCTTCGATGGCGGAGTCGAGCCCGGCCGAAACCTGAGGTTGCAACTCGAGCAAGTCTTCCTGAAAGCCCTGCACTTGCGAAGCAAACAGCGCCGAGCCGGCTTCGACCCGTTCGAGATCGGCTTGGGTCTGGGCAAGGTCGGCCGATACTTCGTCGAGCCGACCCCTTGTCGACACCAACATCACGCCCAACACCACAATGCCGGCCACCACAATGCCCACCGCCGCCGCGGCCACAGCCACTGGTCGAGTGATGCGTTCGGTCGGGGCGGGCCGCGAAGCATTATCGACAGACATACGCTCTCCTTTTGACACGGTGACAGGTCGAAGTCGAAGGGCCAACAAGAAGCCGACCAGCGATACAGCGGCGACCGCCAAGAATGTTTCGGCGATGGCATCGGCGGTCAGCGTCTGCTGTGCTTCGACCACCGCCGACTGAAACTGGACACTGTCGAGCGGCGGCAACTCGATCGATCCTCGTAGCTCGTTGAAACGAGCCAGCGACCAGGCCGTCAAAGCGGCCAGCCCGACGCTCAATCCCATGAGCCTGACCACCATGACGGTGGACGCGGCACTCCCGCGCTTTTCGGGCTCGGCTTGATCAACCACCACCGAGGTGGTGGGCGCAACGGTAAGGCCCAATCCAGTACCGAGCACCGCAAGCATCAGCGCAAGTAGAGGTCGCGAGGATTCCGGAGCCCACGTGAACCCCATCCACGCGAAGGCCACCACTATTGCCCCTACTCCGCCAACTACTGGGACCCGCGGGCCGTGACGTTCGCTCAGACGGCCTCCCACATAGGACATGATGGCCATCGCGCCGGTCATCGAAGCCAGCAGCCAGCCGGCCACTACCGCTGACCGTTCAAGATCGAGTTCGACGGCGTTGACGAATATCGGCACGTCGACCATGGCAACTACCAAGCCCGCTCCGACCACAAAATTTACCGCCAACGCGACTTTGATCGCCGGTCCGGCAAACAGCCCCCGATCAAGAACTGGATCCGGGTGTTCTCGCTGATGAACCACAAACGCCCACCCGAGACCGGCAGCCACCAAATAGAGCCATCGGAACTGGAGCGAACCGGTGCCGGCGTTGCGGAGTTGGTCGAGCCCGGTAACGCTTTGGACCTCGGCATTGCCGAGCAACGCCAGGTCGAGCGCCACCAACGCCGCGGTCAACAAGGCCGCGCCGCTCCAATCGACTCGGCGGCTTCGGTCCGGCGCGTGATGATCGTCCAAGGCCCACCACACCCAAACGAGTCCGACCAGGCCCAAGGGGATATTGAGCCAGAATTGGGTTCGCCAGTCGAAGAAACGCACCAACATGGCCCCGTAGAGAGGACCCCAGACCCAGCCAAACGTCTCGATCGCGGCCAAAGAACCAAGTGCCCGACTGCGACGCTCAACTGGATAAACATCGCCTACGACCGCCAAGGCAACCGGCACCATGGCACCGCCGCCGATCGCCGTCAGGACCCGTCCCAACAAGAACGGTCCGAGCGTGGTCGAGAGTGGGATCAAGACCGTACCGCCAAGAAACACCGCGTAGGCCCCGACAAATACTTGTCGACGCCCGAAGACGTCGCTGAGCCGCCCCGCGATCGGCATGATGGCCACGAATGCGATCAGGTAGGCGTTTACGACCCAAGCCGCATCGTCGAGTCCGTCAGGGAGCGCCAGCCCGAGGTCGTTGATGATGGGACGCAACATTGTGGTGACAACGGTGAGGTCGTCGGCGGCAACAAAGACCGCAAAGGCCACGGCCAGAAGAATGGCTCGAGGGCTACGCTCGATTCGCTCAGTCACTGATCCACTCCCGCCGGAATATCGATTTCGAACCCGACGCCATAATCGGACAGCTCGATGACCCAGGTCGAGATTCCTCGACCAGGGCTCTGCACTTCGAAGTGCAGACGGGTCACGAGCCCTGAAACCGGGTTGACCCACAACCGCAGGAGCGTGCCTTCGTCGTCGACCAGTCCGGCGGTCACGTTTGAGAGCGCAACCGCGGTCGCAGTCGCGTCGATCACATAACGATCACCGTCAACGTCAACCAGCACCGGTTCTTGCAGATCCCGCAGCAAAGGGGCCCATCCCCCGACCGGATCAAAGAACGTTCGGGGATCGAGGTTGTAGCCCGGCGGCAACGACTCGAATTCGCCGGTGATCGGATTCGACAACCAGATATCGGCACCCACTGCGACCGCGCCAAGGTCGGTCACGAGGTTGTCGTCGATGGTCACTGTGACCAGTGCCTCGGCGCCGCCGGTGACATCGAAGCGACCAGCAATCCGGTCGAGCGCCAGACTCTTTGCCCCGTCGACGAAAAGGGGTTCACCGGTGCGTTCCACCACAAACGAGACGCTGGTTACGTCGTGCATGGCCTGCGATGAGGCTTCGAGAATCGTGCCGGCATCGGCGTCCAACCACACACCGCTCGAATCAGCTTCGTCACCTTGTCCGGCATTGCTGGACGAGTCACCCGACGCGTTGGTACTGAACCCGCCGGCGGTGCCGACCAGTCCGACCAGGACAACAATTGTCGCCCCCAAGCGATGTGTAGCGGGAGTCACGGTCCCGTCGAGACTTTCACATCACGCGGCCTCTGGGAACCACTTCGTAACCCGGTTCCTCGGGTTCGTCGTCGATCATCGCCGCGGGAAATCCGTCGGCCAGAATGGAAAGGCCGGTGTCTTCCTCGAGCCGTTTGATCACGTTGGGCGACCATTCGCGCGGACCAAAACGCTCCTGAGCGTCCAGAAGAATCCGAAGCATCTCCGGAGCCAACTCAAGGGGAACCCCAGCCCGCTCAGCCACCGCGGAAAACAGCGACATGTCCTTCACGACCAGATCCATCGTGAAGCTGATGTCACGGCTGCCATTGAGGATCACCTGGCTCTCGGTCTCGTGCACGAACGAGTTGCCTGATGAGATCCGGATGGCCTCGTAGGTGGTGTCAAGGTCCATACCCGCCGCCTTTGATGTGACGAGCGCCTCGCTGAGCGACAACAAATTGGAGGTGGCCAGATAGTTGGTGACCACCTTGAGCACCGATGCCGAGCCGAGAGGCCCGGTGTGAAGAATGCGGCGACCCATCGTTGTGAGTATCGGCAGCATGCGTTCGAACACGTCGCGCTCACAGCCGGCGAAGATGGCGATGTTGCCGGTGGCGGCACGATGGCATCCGCCCGAAACGGGGCAATCGACGGGCGCTGCTCCCACGGCCTCGACCCGCTCCGCCAGCCGCTTCACTTCGGCCTCGTCGGTGGTGGACATCTCGGCCCAGATCTTGCCCGGGCCGAAACCCGCGAGCAGGCCGTCTTCGGCTTCCATCACTGCCGCCGAAGCAGCGGGCGACGGCAAGCAGGTGATCACAACGTCGCACTGTTCGGCCATCTGCCTGGGCGACTCGCCCCAGCGGGCTCCGCCGTCGAGAAACGGCTGGGCAACCGCCTTGTCCAGATCTCTGACGGTGAGATCAATACCGTTGCGAAGAAGCGACCCAGCAAGCTTGCCTCCGGCATTGCCGAGCCCAATGAATCCGATCTTCAGGGGGGTTTGGCCAACAGTGGTATCCGACATCTCATCTCCGGTTCGGGTGGGCGATCAGCGGATGGTAGTCAGTAACGGTCAGGCGACCGGGCACACCTGCAGTCTCCGTCATTTTCGGCCTCAGCGCTGCGGGCACTACGTTTTGACCCATGGAGTTCGAAACCATCACCTACGAAGCCCGCGACCGTGTGGGCCACTTGCATCTCAACCGCCCCGAAGGCGCCAACGCGGTAAGCCCAACGTTTGCTCGCGACCTCCGAGCGGCGATGTTGGAGATCAACTACGACGACGACGTCAAGGCCGTCTCGGTGACCGCCGAAGGCAAAGTGTTTTGCGCCGGCGGCGACCTCAAACTTTTCCACGGCTGGGGATCTGACGTGGCTCGCCACGCCCACGACATGCTCATCGACTTCCACGCCGCGATCCAGTTGATGAACCGGATGCCCAAGCCGTTCGTGGCCGGCGTCCGTGGCGCGGCGGGCGGAGCCGGTATGAGTTTCATGGGCGCGTTCGATCTTGTCGTGTCGGGCCAGTCGGCCAAGTACACGATGGCGTACACCCGAGCGGGGGTGACACCTGACGGCACATCGTCGTACTTCATTGCTCGTCACATCGGCCTTCGCCGGATGCTCGACCTCACGCTGACCAACCGGGTGCTTTCCGCGGCCGAAGCCGAGTCGTGGGGTTTGGTGAACCGTGTTGTTCCCGACGACGAGGTCGATGCGGCCACCGCCGAACTGGCAACGACCCTGGCCAGCGGCGCCGCCGGGGCAATGGGGCAGGCCAAGCGAGTGATCTACAACGGCATGGACCACACCCTCGAAACAGCCGGAGACTACGAAGCGGCGATGATTACCGCGGCAATGGGCACCCACGATGGCCAAGAAGGCATCGCCGCGTTCGTGCAAAAACGCGCCCCGGAATTCGACTGAAACCATGGCCGAACACATCGATGTCGTAATTGTCGGCGCAGGACTCTCCGGGATCGGCTCGGCTTATCACCTTCAGACCAGCTGCCCAGATCAGAATTACGCCATCCTCGAGGGCCGTGCAGATCTGGGTGGCACATGGGACCTCTTTCGTTATCCGGGCATCCGGTCAGACAGCGATATGCACACCTTGGGTTTCTCGTTCAAGCCGTGGACCAACCCAAAATCGATCGCCGACGGGCCTTCGATCCTCGACTACATCCGGAGCACGGCCCACGAGTACGGCATCGACCGCCACATCCGCTTTGGTCATCGTGTCATCGCCGCCGACTGGTCGAGCGACTCGGCTCGCTGGTCCTTAACCATTGACCGTGACGGCGAAACCATCGAACTCACCTGCAACTTCGTATTCATGTGTTCGGGGTACTACAGCTACAAAGGCGGTTACACGCCCGAGTTCACGGATCGTGCTTGCTTCAATGGGCCGATCGTTCACCCTCAGAAATGGCCGGATGATTTGGACTACGCCGACAAGTCGGTAGTGGTAATCGGGTCTGGGGCGACCGCGGTCACGTTGGTGCCGGCACTGGCCGAAAAGGCCTCTCACGTAACGATGTTGCAGCGCTCCGCTACCTACATGGTCGCTCGTCCTGATACCGACGTTTGGGCCAACCGGCTCCGCCGGTTCCTTCCCGAACGGCTGGCGTATCGCCTCACCCGCCGCAAGAACATTGCCCGCGCCGAGTTGGTCTACAACCGGACCCGAACCCACCCGGAACAAGTCAAGAACTTCCTGCTTGGCGAGCTCGAAAAAGAAGTCGGCCCCGAGGAAGTGACCGACAACTTTACCCCCAGCTACAACCCCTGGGATCAGCGGCTATGCCTCGTTCCCAACGGGGACCTCTTTGCGGCGATGCGTGACAAACGCGCATCAGTTGTCACCGCCGAGATAGAACGGTTCACCGAAACCGGCATCCAGTTGCGATCGGGTGTGCACCTCGATGCCGACATCATCATCACCGCGACCGGTTTGCAACTGGTGACGATCGGCGACATGGACTTCGCCGTCGATGGCCAAGCCGTCGACTTCGCCAACACTTTCACCTACAAGGGGCTGGGCTATTCGGGGATCCCCAACCTCATCTCGACGTTTGGCTACATCAACGCATCGTGGACCCTGCGAGCCGACCTGGTCAGCGCGTACGGATGCCGCCTACTCAACCAACTGCGGACCACGGGCACACGATCGTGTACGCCCACTCTGCGAGCCGAAGACCAAGCCATGACCCCACGGCCTTGGATCGACAACTTCAGTTCCGGCTACATGCAACGGATGATGCCGATGATGCCCAAGCAAGGCGACAAAGCGCCGTGGCTCAATACTCAACGGTTCAGAGAGGACCGCGAACTCTTGGGCAAAGGACCCGTCGATGACGGAGTGATGATCTTCAGTCGCTGAACGACGGCCGATACTCGGGCCGCCAAACCGAGTCCTCGATGCATCGAGAGAGCGCATCGTCGTCGAGAGAATCGGCAACACCCGCGGCGATCGCCGCCTTGGCTACCACGAACGCCACGTGACGAGCGATATCACGACAACCGTCTATTGGGGGCAGGAGTCCGCCGGAGGGCGACGCTAGATCACCTATGGCCGTAGCCGCCGCCGTGAGCATGGAGTCGGTAACTCGCTGGGCCCCAACAGCAACGATCCCCAGGCCGAGACCGGGGAAAACGTAGAGGTTGTTCACTTGGGTTATTTGATGACCGACGCCGTTGATTTCGACGTCATCGAAGGGACTACCGGTACCCACCAGCGCCCGTCCGTCGGTCCATGCCAGCACATCGGCGGGTACGGCCTCGACCCTTGGGGTCGGGTTCGACAACGGCAGCACGATGGGACGTCGCACGCCTTGGGCCATGGCCCGAATCACGTCCTCGGTGAATAGCCCCGGTTGTCCCGTAACGCCAACAAGAGCATGCGGTTTGACCCGGCGAACGACCTCGAGCAACGAGACATGTCCTTCGTCATCGGTGGTCCAGTCGACGAGATCCTCTACTCGGTGGGCAAAGGGCGTCTGGAAGCTGAGCAAACCATCCATGTCGTCGCGTAGCAGCCCATCGCGATCGACCAACCAACACCGAGACCTGGCATCAGCCTCGGACAATCCCACCGACATCAGCGCCCGTGTGACCTGTTCGGCTATGCCCGTTCCCGCCGACCCGGCCCCCACGACCACGAGTCGTAGATCCTCCAGCTCTGACTCGGCGACCCGCATGCCGGCGACGATGGCCGCGGTGGCCACCGCGGCAGTGCCTTGGATGTCGTCATTGAACGAGCAAATCTGGTCGCGATGGCGAGCCAGCAAGCGGTTGGCGTTTTGTTGCGCAAAGTCCTCCCACTGCAACACGACCTTGGGGAACTTGGCGACGAGCGCCTCGACGAAAGCGTCGACCAACTCGTCATAAGAGTCGTCTCGTAAACGCTTGTGGCGCCAGCCAAGGTAGAGCGGATCGGAGAGCATCGACTCGTTGTCGGTGCCCACATCAAGAAAGACCGGCAAGGTTCGAGCCGGGTCCAAACCTCCGCCGGCGGTGTACAGAGCCAGCTTGCCGATCGGAATGCCCATTCCGCCCGCGCCCAGGTCGCCGAGACCAAGGATGCGCTCGCCGTCGGTTGCGACAATCACGTCGATCTCTCGATCGCCGACGACGTTGTCGATCAGTTCGGCTACACGATCGCGCATGGGCCAAGAGAGAAACAAACCGTGCTCGCGTCGGTAGATGCTCGACCATTGCTGACAGGCCAACCCCACCGTCGGGGTGTACAGGACTGGCAACACTTGGTCGAGATTGTCTTGGACAAATGCGTAGAACAGAACCGAGTTCCGTTCTTGAAGAGCACGCAAGAAAACGTGACGCTCGACATCGTCGGTTTTGGCGTCGTACTCGACAGCGATGCGGTCGACCTGGGTCTCGAGCGACTCGACGACCGGCGGTAACAACCCATGCAAACCGAGTTGATCGCGCTCCTGGTCGGTAAAGGCGGTGCCCTTGTTGGTGTATGGGTCAGCAAGCATGATCAGGCATCTGACAACCCGTAGTCGATGGCATCAAGCTCGGCGAGAAGTTCGCCGGCGCTCGTAAGCGAGGTCGTGATGATTTGTTTCGCGCCGGTCAGCAATTCGAGGACCTGCGGGTCGGTGACCGAGTAGATCATCGAGGACCCTTGGCGAGTTGCCGTGACGATTCCGGCCTTACGCAGGACCGCCAACTGCTGGGAGAGGTGCGATGACTCGATACCAACTTCGGGTTGAAGATCCGAAACCGAGCGCGGCCCAGCCGCCAACACTTCTAGCACTTTGATGCGGGCCGGATGCCCAAGGGTTTTGAAGAATTGCGCCTTGAGTTGGTAGATCGGCTTGGTCACTAGCTGCCCCCAAAAAGTGGATGGCAAATATTATCAAGTCGTCAGATAACCGGGACCTACGGCCCTGACCGAAGCACCCTCACATTCGTACGGTGAACGTGTAAGCCCCCGAACAGGAGATCACACAATGCGTACGAAACTTGTCGTTGTCGCCGCACTATTTGCTCTGATCGGTGCCAGCTGCGGGAGCAGCGACACCAGCAGCGGCAACGGCGACCAGGCCGACGTGCAGGGAACGACCGAAACCCCGGTCGAAGAGGACCATGGCCCTACTCGCACGATCGACGCGGTATCGAGCGATGCCATTGTGGTCGATGGCGATAGCGCTGACTGGGCCGACATCGAGGGGCTCGACATGACCCTCGAGGCCATCTCTGACGAAGCCGTCGCACCTCACGAAGCCACCGTAAGAATCGCCCACGACGCCGACAACGTCTACATGCTCTTTGAGGTGACCGACGATTACGACTGGAACGCCGACGACGGCCACCTGTCAGCCGCGGCCGCGATCGAATGGGGCATCGACGCCACTGCCGAAGAGCACATGGGCACAAAGGACGCCGACCGCGATACCAGCCTCGGCATGGTTGACATTTGGCACTGGGAACTCGAGTGCGGCCCGGGCGAACAAGCGGGTGGAGCAGTGTCGGGGCCCGGCGAGGGCAACGATGCCGGCAACGACGTTGCTTGCAACTTCGACGACGAATGGGCCACAACCCCAGAAACTCGCGAAGACGACCGGGCCGAAGGCGCCGAAAACAGCCTGTTCGGCGTGTGGACCCACACCGCCTCAGAGATCGGTGCCGACGGCACCTGGACCTTCGAGATGCAACGCCCCCTCGACACCGGCGATAGCCAAGACGCCCAGTTTGCGGTGGGCGAAACAGCAAAGCTGGCCGTCGCCTACTGGGATGCCGATAACAGCGTGTCTGGTTGGAAGGACGCCGAGCATGCCCAAAGCGCCAACCAGGGCTGGATAGAAGTCACGTTCAGCTAGCCGACTCCGTCGAAGATCGGCCGCCGTCCCGGACCAACGGGGCGGCGGCCCTTTTGGCGTTTGTGGCCACAACGGCAAGAACTTTCCCGCAATATGACTTTTCTGTCATATCATCATATTCATGACAACTGTGTGTAGAACTGAAATCGCTGACTGCCTCGAGAACGCCTTCAACAGCGCCCCACTCACCCCAGATGCGTTGGTTGAGTTTGCCGAAAGCAACGGGGCCCGGCCCCAAGTAATCGGCGTGCTCGGACGTCTCCACGAAGACGCCTATCGCAACATTCGCGAGCTCTGGCGAGAACTGGCCGACGTCCCACTCGAACAATAAGAAAGCCTCAACAATCATGAGCCTTTTCGGGAACCGACGCGAACGTCGCGAACTGCGCATCGCACTGCTCGACAATCTCCAGAGCCAACAAACCTTCGAAGATGACGAGTTGGTCGGTACCCCCAAGTCAGCCGTCGGCGAATCGCTGGTTGGGGTGTCGCTTCAAGGCGCCGACCTTCGGTGGGCCGACCTACGTGAATGCAACCTCCGAAACGCTGATCTCACCGGTGCCCGCCTGGACCACGCCGATCTTTCTTGGTCGTCCCTCGAGGACGCAATCCTGCAAGACGTCGACTTCGGTCAAGCCCGACTCGTCGAAACCGTGATGAACGGAGCCGCGGTCAACGGCGCCGATCTGCGCTACGTAACGGGCCTCACTTACGCAACCGTGCACAACATCCGTGGCGCGAACGATGCCCAATGGCCCGAGGGATTCGATCGGCAGGCACCACGAGTTGGTGGGCCGGTATTGCATCAACCGTGGTCACCTCACAACTAGCCACGGAAACGAGAGCCCCTTGAATCTTTTAATTCGGTAAGGCATGGTTAACGCAGAGGGGCGGCAACCTCTGGCGCTCGTCACTTAATGGTGGGAGAAATCATGTTGATAAATGTGCGCTCTGGCGTAGTTGATGCGTCACTTCCCGAAGCGGTCGGCTTTGCTGTCGAAGCCGCCCAAGATGTCGAAGATGCAACCGGCCTCGCCGTCGGGGTTTGGCGAGCGGTTTATGGCCGCCCGCTCGGCAGCCTGGCTTGGTCGGTGCAGGTCGATTCGTTCGCCGACTTGGCGACCATGAACCAAAAGTTGGCCGAGAACGAGTCATTTCTCGCCAAAAGCGAGAACGCCCGGTCGCTATTCATGGCCGGATCGTTTCAAGACTCACTGACTCGGGTAGTCCACAGCGCCGGCACCCCTGGTGCAGTGGGGTACGTGTCAGGACTGACCGCCACCGGCCAAGCCGGAAAGACGGCCGAAGTCATGGCTTTCGGGGTCGACATAGCCGACTACGTCTCGAGCGTTACCGGCAACGCAACCATGTTCTGCGTCGATGCTTTCGCGGCAGTTGGCCAGGTCACTTGGATAACCGCCTACGCCGAAGCCGCCTCCATTGACGAGGCCCAAGAGCAACTAATGGGCGACCCCGGTTACCTCGAGCGCACCTCGGCGGTCGCCGACTTGTTTGTTGCCGGCACCGGCCAGATGGCACTGTCGCAACGGATCAACTAGCAGCTAGCTGCTCCAAACGAAGTTCCACCCCTCCGACCCGGCCCGCTGCGGTTAGCGCGGGCCGGGTTGAGGTGTGGGCATCCCAGACCCAGGCCTCGACCTCGTTGAGCCACTCCCCCGGCGCCAACGCGTCGTTAACGCGTTTGAGCACGAACCGGGCCGCGTCCAACGTCGGCATCGCCACGTCGATTGCCTGCTCGCTGGCAACCCGGTTTGGTGCGTCGGCTACCTCGGCGACGACCGCCAACGCCGCGGCCACCGCGTCGTCGGCCAAGCTGTCCAATTCCTGACCCGCCGAACGTTCACGCTGCTCTCTCTGGCGTCGCCGGGCCTTCTTGCGTTCTGACTTTGAAGGTCCCGTCGGGTTGCTCATGAAGGCAGGCTAGCCACCCTTAACCGCCGTCTCGACCACATCGTAGAGCAGGCCGACAAGGTCGCCCCCGGTGGCGGTATCGGCTTCGATAACGAGGTACGCGCCATAACCATCCTCTAGGTCAAGCCATGGAACGGCGCCGTAGGCACCAGGGTCACGGATCAATCCGGTTTGACGGTCGATCCACCAGCCCATCCCGTATCCCAGATCGGCGGACCAAGCATCACCGTCGTAGCGGTCGGCGATCCGGTCACGGTGGGCCCGCGCCAAGGACTCCGCGGACAGGACCTGATTATCCCCGCAGCGGCCACCACGCAGGTGCATCAGCAACAGTTTGCCGTAGTCGCCGGCGGTGATGAATGCGCCACCCTCGATATTGGGATTGTCGGTGTCAGCCAGCACCGCCGGGTCGCTGTCGAACTCTGAGGGGTAATCAAACCCATCGGTCCCGATCTGAGTGAAGTGGTTGTTGAACCCGAGAGACGTGAGCCCGCAAGGAACCACGTAGATCTCGTCGACGAGTTCATTCCAACTCTTGCCTGACGCCGCCTCGGCAACCGCACCGGCGACCTGCCACTGCGCCCCTCCGTAACGAAACTCGGTATCAGGTGCGACGACGTCGGCGTCGTCGTCGGCCGTCGAGAAGACCGATGCCGCACACTCTTGCAGCGTGGCGTCGGAGAGAAACTGACAGACATACGGACCGTATGCCGGGTCCGGGAGCAACCCGACGAGTCCCGAACTGTTCGAAATGAGTTGGGCCGGCGTGATCTCGGGGTTCGCATCCCCCCAAGCAACAACGTCGGCTACCGGAGCATCAAGGTCGAGTAGCCCGTCCTCAGCAAGCCGCAGCAGAACGCCGGCCACAATCATCTTCGACGACGACGCAATCAGCGAGATCCGGTCCTCACCGAACTCACCCCAGTAATCCTCATAAAGCACGCCGTCGTCGCGTGATACCACGACGAGGCCAGCACCGTTGAGCCCCTTGTCCTCGACGAACGATTCGATGATCGGACTCACCGCCGAGAAGTCACGTAGCCCAGATTCGGATGTATCAGGCTCGGGCACATCAGGTTCAGGCACATCCGGCTCGGGCCCATCCGACTCGGGCACCGCGGCGGCTGCCCCCGTCGGCGTGGCGTCGGCCTGATCCTCGCCTGCGTCGCCACCACACGCCGCAGAAACAAGCGCAAGAACCACGACTAATGAAGCTAAGGACTTCCCGGGGGCTAAGGACATGGGCCGCAACGTAGCCAGTGTTCATGGCATCGGCAAAGCGGCAGACAAGAGCAAGCCCACGCTACGTGGCCAAAAATTGTTCGGCCGGCACGGACTTGCGTGCGGGCGTAAGTTCGGCTCAGTACGGCGATGGAGGAAAACTATGAAGAGCGTTAAGTCCTTGTGGGCTGCTGCCACTGTGGCGATGATTGCTGCCGTGTTGGCGATCGTACCGAGTGGACCAGCAGGTGCGAATTCTCACATCACTCCGATCTACGAAATCCAAGGCGAAGGTCACCTTTCTCCCGACGCCGGGACGACGGTCACAACCAACGGGGTGGTCACCGCGATCGGTTTCCGCAGCTTCTATGTGCAAGACCCGATCGGAGACGGCAACGACGCGACATCCGACGCTCTCTTCGTTTTTGATTCTCGAAGCTCAACCAGCGACCTGATCGCCATCGGCACCTGTGTCGAACTCAACGACCGAATCGACGAACGCATCAGCGGTGGAGCGTCGACCGGCAACTTGTCGCTCACCCAGATGGCGTTCCCGCGTATCACCTTGATCGACTGCGCTTCGACATTCCCAGGCTACGCGTTCCCCGAACCGGTGGTGATCGGCGAGAGCGGTAGAACACCGCCGAACGAGATAGTGATCAGCGCCAGCGAGCTTCCGGTCAACCTTCAGACCAGCCCCGGCACGTTCAACCCCGAAGTTGACGGAATTGACTTCTACGAGTCGCTCGAGAACATGCTGGTCACAGTCGAAGACCCTCAGGCCACGTCGGCCACACGCCAGTTCGGCACGTTCAGCGCCGAGTTCTTCGCCGTGCCCAACCATGGCGATGACGACATCGTGTCACCCGAGGATGCCATCAACGATCGTGGCGGCATCATGTTGCAGCCCGACCCGAACGGCACCGGCGACTTGAACCCCGAGCGAGTGCAGATTCAGCTGTTGGGCTCGCCGCTATATGCCGGCACCATGTTCCCGCCTCCCGCAGTGCAGGTTGGTGATCGTCTGGCTGATGTCACTGGTGTCGTCGGTTACAGCTTCGGGAACTACGAAGTCAACGCGATGACCGAGATCGTGGTCAAACGAAGCAAGCTGACCCCCGAGTCGTCCAAGCTCGAAGGCAGCAAGGACAAGATCACCGTCGCGAGCTACAACGTTCTCAACCTGAGTCCTGATAGCAGCGACGACGCCCAACGGGCCGCCCTCGCTGATCAGGTCGTGAACGCCCTCAACTCCCCCGATGTGATCGCCGTACAGGAGATCCAGGACAACAACGGGGTGCCACGGGCCAGCGCCGAGAACCCCGATCCAACCAACGATGGTGTCACCGCCGCTGATCAGACGCTGCAAGCTCTCGTTGATGCGATAGCGGCGGCTGGCGGACCACGCTACGACTTCTTCGACGTGGCTCCGGTCGAAGGAACCGGTGGTGGCATCCCTGGCGGCAACATCCGCAACGCGTTCTTGTTCAACCGAGCCCGAGTCGGCTTGGTCGACTTCGTATCGCTGACCCCCGACGTGCTGGCCGCCAACGCGGTGACCAACACTGCGGCGTTCACCGGCACCCGCAACCCTTTAGCCGCCACCTTTGAGTTCAACACGCACGAGTTCACGGTGATCAACAACCACTTGACGTCGAGGTTCGGTTCAACCCCCATCTTTGGCGGACCTCAACCCTTTGTGCAGGCCGGCGAGTCCGGCGGGGCAGGACGCGAAGACCAAGCGGGTGCGCTCAACGAATACGTCGACAGCTTGCTTGCGGCCGATGCCAACGCCGCCATCATGGTGGTGGGCGACATGAACACCTTCGAGTGGACCAACGACCTCGCCGAGATCCTGCCCGGCACCGGAGACCAGCGAGTACTCACCAACCTTGTCCCCACCGCCGATCGTGACGACGACCATGACGACGACGAAGGCGATGATCATCACGACGAGTCCGGCGGGCTGCCTGATGACGCCGAGTACAGCTTCATCTTTGACGGCAACTCCCAAGAGCTTGATCAGTTCTTCGTGACCGACAACCTCGAAGACGATGCCAAGTTCGATGTTGTGCACGTCAATGTCGATTTCCCTCGGCGCTTTGTCGACACGACAGCAAGCGACCACGAACCAATGTTGGCCCGTTTCGAGATGGAGCAGCCAAGCAACCTCACCAAGCTGCAACTCTTGGCATTCAACGACTACCACGGCCATCTCGAGTCGGGCACGCCGGGCAATGCCGGCGGAGTCCCGGCAGGAGGGTCGGAGTATCTGTCGTCGATGCTCACCCGTTTGCGAGAGGGTCAAGCAGCCTCGCTTACCGTCGCGGCGGGCGATCTCATCGGCGGTTCGCCGTCGTTCTCGGGCCTGTTCCACGACGAGCCGTCGGTTGAGTCTCTCAACGCCATGAACCTCAACATTTCCGGGGTGGGCAATCACGAGTTCGACGAAGGAGTCACCGAACTTCTACGTATGCAAAACGGTGGCTGCCATCCCGTGGATGGCTGTTACTTCCCAGGGTCGCCGTACGCCGGGGCCGACTTCCAGTGGCTGTCGGCCAATGTCGTCGATGCGGCCGGCGACACGCCGCTGCCGCCCTATTCGATCGAGACTGTCGACGGCGTCAAGGTCGGATTTATCGGGATGACGCTCGAAGGGACGTCGGCACTTGTGGCCGCAGCCGGGATTCAGGGATACACCTTCCTTGACGAGGCCGAAACCGCAAATCGGTTGGTGCCGATCCTTCAGGCCCAGGGCGTCGAGACGATCATCGTGCTTCTGCACGAAGGCGGCGTACCGAACCCGGTAGAGATAGATGGATGCCAAGGCATCGCTGGTCCGATCGTTGCGATCAACGCGGCGCTCAGCCCGGCCATCGATGCCCTGGTGACCGGCCATACGCACCAGCCTTACGACTGCGTCCTCGATGATCCCAACGGGGTTGGCCGCACTGTCACCTCGGCGTTCTCGTATGGACGGGTGGTGTCGGAGATCAACTTGGTGCTCGACAAGGACACCGGCGACGTCCGTCGCGACCTGACCAGGTCAAGGAATCACCTGGTTGCCCAGTCGGCACTCTCCCCCGATCCGGCGATCAGCGCAGTAATCGCCAAGTGGCAGCCTCTCGCCGCGGCGGCCGGGGACACGCCGATCGGCACGATCAGCGCCGACATCACCCGCGGCGGGAGTCCTACCGGTTCAGATCGCGGTGTCGAGTCGGCGGCCGGGAACTTGGTCGCCGATGCTCAACTGTGGTCTACCACCGCGGCCGGGGCCCAGATCGCGTTCATGAACCCGGGTGGCGTTCGCTCCGACCTGACGTTCGCGGCGCTGGGGGCCGAAGGTGATGGTGTGGTCACGTTCGGCGAGGCCTTCACCTTCCAGCCCTTTGGTAATTCGCTGCAAACCATGCCGATGACCGGCGCGCAGATTGTTTCGGTGCTCGAAGAGCAATGTCAACCAGCCGGATCCAGCCGCCCGATTTTGCATCTCGGTGTCTCGGCGGGCTTCACCTACGACTTGGCAACAACAGTCGTGGCGGGGACGTGTGTGACGGTCTCCATCACCAACGTCCAACTCAACGGCGTCGCGCTGGATCCGGCCGCTACATACATGGTCACCGTGAACAGTTTCCTTGCTGATGGCGGCGATCACTTCTTCACATTGGCAACCATCGATCCGGCGTTGCGGGTCGACGGTGGAAACGATCTCGAAGCGCTGGTCAATTACTTGGGCACGTTCAGCCCAGTTGCGCCTCCGGCAACAGACCGGGTCAACGAGCTTCCGTAGCCATCCAACACGCGGTTTAACCAACCGTGGACTGAAATTTGCCCATGAGCCACGGCCCCGCTTGAACGGGGTCGTGGTTCGGCCGCGCCCCTGGCTCGATGCACGTTGGCAAGCACTTGATGGTCGCATCCCAGTTCGCCATGTGAAAGAACGCAAACGATTGTCGGGCCCGTGACGAAGGCACAACTCGGTGCACCGTGGACCGCCAACGGTCGTTGGTCCATTGGGCGATCGAGTCGCCCAGGTTCACGATGAAGTACCTGGGGTCCGGTTCGATGTCTTTCCAACTGCCATCGTCAGCACGAACCTGTAAACCTTCGACGTCGTCGGTTCGCAAGATTGTGAGCGTTCCGTAGTCGGAGTGCGCACCCGCCCGCAGAGCGGGACCGGGGGCCGAGGGTGTCGCCGGATAGTGGATGGCTCGCATCGAAGTGATCGGACGGTCGATCAAGCGGTCGAAATAGTTGGCTGGCAGTTCAAGCGCTACGGCCATCACGCTCATCAGTTGAGCGGCAACCGAGCTCAACGCCCGGTAGTAGGCCTCCCAAGCTGGTCGAAGATCGGCGATGGCTTCCGGCCACAGACTCGGCGAACGGATCCACGCCTCGCCAATACCGCGGGCGGTCTCCGGGGTTGCCACAGCTGGTGCTGCACAATCGGGGCCGACCGATAACGACTCTTTGAGATCTGGCAACGCGTTGGTATCGCCGAGAGACCGGGCAAGAGTTTCGGCGCCGAAAGCTGAGTAGCCGTACGGGTAGCCAGGCTCGGGAAAACCGACGTCACTCTTTTGTTGTGTCGAAAGAGCAAAGAACTCTGAGGCGGTTTCCCACGCCCGTTCGGTGACATAGGGGTCGACAACTGACAACGGGATCCGAAAGAAGCCGCTCTTCGTGCAGGCCGCGGCCATCGTTGCAACCTGCGTCGCGGCGGGTTCGTTGAAATCAACGATGCCGAGTTCCATGAGCGGACACTAACTGGAGCCGCCGAAGTTGTTCGGCTAGACCGGAGCATTCGAGCAGGAGTCGCCCATGAGCCGTACATCTATTGTCCACGACAGCATCGCTGATTACGCAGTAGCCCATGGACTGCAACCCGATGCGGTGCAACGGTCGCTGATCGCGGCGACAACCGCCAAAACCGGCGGTCACGCGGTCATGCAAATCGGCGTGGACCAAGGCGCATTCATGTCGATTCTGGCCAAGGCTCTTCGACCGAACTTTGCCGTCGAAGTCGGCACCTTTACCGGTTACTCATCGTTGTGTATCGCGCGCGGCTTGGCCGATGGTGGCCGACTCTTGTGTTGCGACATCAGCGAGGAGTGGACGGCGATCGCCCGCGAGCACTGGAAACTAGCGGGGGTAGCCGACCGGATCGATCTCCGGATCGCTCCCGCGCTCGAGACTCTCAAGTCGCTCGACTCGGGTATCAGTATTGATCTGGCATTCATCGACGCCGACAAGACGGGATACCACGACTACTACGAGGAGATCTTGTCCAGGTTGGCGCCACAGGGTCTGATTCTGGTCGACAATACCCTTTGGTCTGGGCAGATCCTCGAGGACTCTGGCGCCGAGGACTCCGATGTCGATACCAACGCTCTAAGAGCGTTCAACGATTTTGTGGCCGCCGACGATCGAGTTGACGTTGCGCAACTCACGATCGGCGACGGCGTCACCATGATCAGCCGAAGCTGATGCTTCAGCCGCGCCGAGAAACTTCGCGCAGGAGGCTTTCGGTAACTCCACCGAACTGAAGGCCGGGGCCAAGAGCGGTGCGCAAAGCGATGGTCTGGGTGCTGATTTGGGTGTTACGGGGGGAGGTCATGGGTTCATTATCGGCCCCGCAGGCCCATGACGCTACCCGTCAGTATTTCTACTTTCCATCGAATTCTGTCATGCGCGTTCGACTACAATATCCAGCGTGAACTTGGACATCGAATCACTACGGGCCTTCGCCGCCGTCCTAGACGAAGGCGGCATGACCGCCGCGGCCGAGACGCTCGGAATGAGCCAATCGGCGGTGAGTTGGAAGATCAAACGACTAGAAGAACGAGTCGGCCGAGACCTACTGGTTCGAGACGGACGAACGCTGTCGGCATCACGCGACGGTCGCGAACTTCTTCAATACGCCCGGACCATGATCCGCACCCACGACGAAGCGGTCGTGCGTCTGAGCAGCACCGTTCTCGAAGGCAGCGTGAGGCTTGGCTCGACCGAGGAGGCCAGCTCGGCGTGCACCGGCGCGGTGTGTGGGCGCTTCAGCCGGATCCATCCCCACGCTTCGCTCGAATTCCACGTCGACCGGTCGAGCAGCCTCGCCGCCATGATCGCCGACAATCAACTTGACGTCGCGGTGATCCAACTTCAGCTTCATCAAGTCAAGAAACGCGACACTCTGCTCTGGTACGACCACCTGGCATGGGTTTCCTCACCCGACTGGACCTACCAAGACGGAACCGTGCCCCTCATCACCTTTGGCGAGGACGGTTTCTATCGATCACTGGCCGAAGCGGCACTGCAAGACGCCGGCGTGCCTTATCGAGTCGCCTTTTCTGGACCAAGCATCGCCAGCGTGCTGTCTGCGGTCTCCGCGGGCATCGGGGTGGCACTGTTGTCACAAAGGTCGATCACCGACTCGGTGGTCACGTGGCCGCGAGCGGCCGAACTCGAAGAACCACCCGAGGTCGTCAACGTCGCCCGGGTTGCTCGGGGCGCGACATCAGCCATCGCCGCCGAACTATTGGCCGACATCCGAGCCGAGCTGGGAGAGATAGCGGCCGACGCCTGACCAACCCTGGTTCGGGAGATCCGCCACCAAACGCACTACTGTGCCTTTACGACCACCAATGCAGTGGTTCGACCGCAAGAAAGGGCGACCGTCATGACCTACCCAGCCACACTCACCTTCGATGCACCCGAAAAGGTCTCGAACTGGCGGCCGCTCGTGCAATGGATCCTGGCGATCCCGCATTTCATCATCGGCTACGTAATCAACATTGTCGCCGGAATCGCCATTTTCATCGGCTGGTTCGCCATTGTGATCACCGGCAAGCTGCCCGCGGGCATCGCCAACTTCGTGTGCATGTCAGTGCGGTACCAAACCCGAGTCGGCGCCTACGCCGGCTTCCTCCATGGCGAGTACCCACCGTTCGATTTCGCGACGACCGCGGCCGATCCCGGCGGGCAACCAATCCGGGTTGACTTCGAACCAGCTCTCGAAGGTCGCAGCCGTCTAACCGTGTTCTTCCGTATCTTTTGGATCATCCCGGCCCTGCTGTTCGCGATCGTGATCTACATCGTCGCTGAAATCGTGTGGTTCCTTGCCTTCTTTGCTGTGCTATTCACCGGCAAATGGCCAACCGGTCTTTTGAAATTCGCCACGGGCGCGCTTCGCTACGGGACCCGGTACAGCGCCTACGGCAACCTGCTCACCGATCAGTACCCCCCGTTTGACCTCGACTAGCTTCAGCGGCTCGACCGTGCCGCGTTCAACACACCGTCGAGCGGGTGCGGGATGCGATCAGCATCCGCGGCCAACACCAGAAGTTGCGCGTATCGACCGCTGCGGCGAGAGCTGGCGCGCAACCAACGATGAAACTGAAGATCGAAAGCTCGGCCCCGCCACTCCGGCTGCTTCTGAAGCGTTCGAAAAGAACCTAGGTCGCCACGACTTTCGAGAACTTCCTCGATCGTCGACCGGTCGACGGCCCGAATAAGTTCCTCCTCGAGGTCTTTCACACACACGAAAAAACCACACTGCTCTAGCCCATCTCGAGTTCGGGGGTTGCCACGTCCCGCGTTGGCAACCGCGCGTCGGAATAACTCCTCTTCAGCCTCGTCACACAAACCAACTATGGCGATGGCGCTCCTTTGCCCGGCGAAGTATCCAAGATGGCGACCAATCGCGTGGGCGCCCCGCATTGACACAATGGCGATTCTTCGCGCCGCAAGGTTGTAAGCGCGTCGATCGGCCAACGTTTCCAGCGCCACTTGATCGCTGGTCCCTTCAACCAAAATCACCGCAGCGGCGGACTGCGCCTTGGCCAGCGCGGCTGCCTGCGTCGCTACCGCCGCGTCCACGCCATCGATGTTGCCCAAGACCCCGAGCGTTTCACGTGTTGACCAACCCCGCCACATGTTTACCCGGGCCCCAATGCCGCAAACCGTCGTTCTCGGCGAGAGCCAGCGCTGTACCGGAGCGTTTTTGGCACCGAAGCGCTTTCGACACAACAACGGACCATCACTTGCAAATTGCAAGTGTTCCGTCTAGCTTTTATTTTTAAAGCAACGAACCCGAAAGAGGAACAACCATGCGAATGATGATGCGAGCCAAGATCCCGGTCGAAGCCGGAAACGCGGGACTAGCGGACGGCTCGTTGCCGGCCGCGCTCCAAGAGGTAATTGCCCTCGTAAACCCCGAGGCGACCTACATCGGAACCGAAGACGGCGAGCGACGGGTGATGATCTTCTTCGACATGGCGGACTCGTCCGATATCCCGCCGATCACCGAACCGTTCTTCCAGAAAGTGAACGCCTCGGTAGACCTCCTACCAGTAATGAATCTCGAAGATTTACAGGCCGGCATCGCCAAGCTGGGCTGACAGACAAGTCCCGATCACCTACGGACCCGCTCGTTGGCGGGGTCATACATCAACCGAAACGACGCCTTAGCGGCGTAACGCTGGCTGGCCACTTCGATCTCGAAGTGGCCGGTCTTCACAAAATCGGCACTGACCCCGTCGGCGTGTTCGACCTATGCAAACCCCACGGCGCCACCGACGGTGTGGCCTTAGGCCCCGGAGCGGAGGTTAGTTGATCAGGCTCGAGCAACACCACGTCGTTTCAACCAAGTTTGGTCAGGTGATGAGCGACGCTGGCGCCGATTACCCCACCCCCGATGATGACGACCCGGGCTCTGTCCGGCGCAGGTTGCTCAGGCATCCACCGTGATAATAATTCCGCGTGGCTCGCCGTGACCTCGCCCGATCAACGTCATGAACTTTGCCAGCGTCTGAACCATCGTGACCTGCAGTCCGTACTTGGCTTTGATCGCGGCGCGGACCGGTTCGAATTCGTCACCTTCGGCAATCGCCGCCGTGCCCTGCACTGACTCGGCCCCCTCCTTGGGCACCCCTCGACTGTTGCTGGCGACCAACTCTACCGATGGCGTGTTTCTCATCCGCTTGAATTTCCATGTGTGGTCGCCGGTGGTGAAACCAACTCGTCCGTCCCCGAGATCGGCGATCCACACCGGACTCGGTTTGGCCCGACCGTCTTTGGTGTAGGTCGTGAGCCGCACGTACTTCTCTTCAGCGATCGGATGCATGGTTGTCCTCCATCGGGGAAGACAGTCTGTCACACGCCCATGGTCGCCGACGCATAGATGGACTCGCTGGCGCGCGCCGCTATCTCGTAGACCTCGACCAAGGACGGCTCAGCGAGAGGAGCTTCCGGGCTCGAGGTCGAGATGACAGATCATCTTGTATATGAAACAGAATGACCGTCTACGACGTGTACACCGTCGTAATCGATCGAACTGCCCACGCTGTCGTCGGGATCTGCCTGGGGTGCAAATCAGCCGCTCGCACAAGCCGCTAGTGGTGCATCGCGGATTTGGTGATCCCGTTGAGGCGACTCAGCCGATGATCTCATCGGCGGTGGGGTCCAGACGAATGGTTCGGGGTCCCCGTCACGACCGCCGATCTCTTCGCTCAGGATCGCACCTTGAACCCGCAGGCATCCATCTTCCCGCGGAGGATGTGGGCACCACGGCATGCGACATGAGCAGGGGTTTTGGTGGGCGATGGGGGATTCGAACCCTCGACCTCTGCCGTGTGAAGGCAGCGCTCTAACCAACTGAGCTAATCGCCCGCGGCATGGGAGGGTAGCGCCTATCGGCGACGATGAGTTATAGGCGGGCTACTCGTCGGGGCGCAGGGCTCGCTTGAGTTCGACCATGTTGCCGTCGGGGTCCGCAACGTAGAGACCGATCCCCCACCCGGTGGCTCCCCATATGAGGTTTGGTCCGTCGAGCACTTCGAATCGCCCCGATGCGGCAAGGGCATCGAGATCGCAGTCGTCTACGCGTAGCGAGAAATGGTCGACGTTGGCGCCGTCGGCGGGCGACCGTAGCAAATCGATGAGGGTGGTGGCGTCGATTCGAAGCGACGGGAACGGCGCGGTCCCGGCCTGCCATTCGGCCTCGCGTTCGGAGGTCAGGCCAAGGTTGTCTCGGTACCAGTCGATGGACTTTTGCGGGTCGGCGACCTTCAGCACCAAATGATCGAAACCTTGAACGTTTACGGCGGGGGCGGAGGATTCGGTCATCGCCGTCGAAGCTAACGCCTTAGAGACCGCGCCGCCCAAGTGACTCGGCGGGCCAAGACATGGAGCCAACCCGACACACGCGTCATCAACCCGCCGCTAACAATCGGTACGACGAGTGCCTCGTAGTGATGATCGAACAGTTCCGCATGGCCGAGGGGGTCCTCGGCGCCGTAAAGCGAATACACGTAGCCAAGATCGGACTCGCTGTGCACGATCCGGTGGGGGTGATAATGCTGGATCGGGGTGACCGCGTGGGTGTAGGCAATCGGACCGGTTAGATGCAGCACCCCTTCGCGCCCGACTCGACCACGTAGAGGCGTGTACTTTTCGATGTTGGCAACGACGGAATCAATGACCGCCCGAAGGTAGGGATGGCCGGGTTCGGCGATCAGAAAGCACTGTTGGAATTCGCCGCGGGGGTCCGAGATCGACGAACGTATCCCCCACCCTTCATACGATTCGCCCGGCTGATTCGGCCAGTAAGACAAGAGGTACGAGTCGTCGGACCGCAACACGTCGTCAAGCGGGCGAGTAAACGTGCTCTTGATATCGAGGTAAACGCCGCCGAGGTGAAAGACCACGATGTATCGGAACAGATCGGCCCGAGCTGCGCCGTAACGCGGATCGATCGATCGGAACGCTTCGAGCGCCGCCGGTTCGTGCCGAGCGATGAACGCCTCGATGTCGGCGTCGTCATAGAAGCGATACTGCCATTTCGGGTTTTGTGACTGCAGCGCCGCAATGCTTTCGGCCAACTCGGTCGGCAAGTCACGAGAGCCAAACGTCTGATGTATGAACCGAGGGACCGCCACGTCAAGTCTCGGGAAACGGCGCGACCGGATCGAATCCGAGCAGATCCTCGACCCAAGCGGTGAGTTCTACAGTGCGTAGATCTTCGAGTTGGCCACCAACAATCTGCAAACCCACCGGCAAACCATCGGCGGTCAACCCGGCGTGGGTACAACCGGCCGGCCTGCGGGTGACGTTGAACGGGAAAGTGTTGCCAACCCACGCCGGCGTTTCGACTCCGTTTACCGTGCCGCCGCGTCGCGAACGCGGGGTCTGGCCCACCGCTACGGGACTGAGCAACGCATCAAAACCGGCCATCGTGTCGGCTAGCCGCAGCGAGGCGGCCTGGGCTGCCATCCGAGCTTCTTCCAGCGAGGCGATCGACAACCGAGGCCGAACCCCGTCCATCATCAGCCTCAACCCTTCGGTGACGTCCTCATAAGCGGGCGTGGCGACCATGTCGGTGTAGACGCCGGCGATCCCGCCGTAGAACAGCATCAAGAACGGCGAGAGCGTGTCGGCCAGCAACGGTGCGCAACCGACGACTTCTACTCCGGCCGCACGTATCTGATCGACCGCCGCGCTGGTGATCGCAAGTACTTCTTCGTCGACGTCTGAACCGTCGACGCTGGCACACCACAGCACACGTTTTGGGGCCCGTGGCTCGTTACATGCAGCCCGAAACGACCCGACCAGCGAAGGCATCGAACGCAGATCACCGGCCGACGGCCCGGCCACGATGTCGAGGCCGAGCGCAACGTCACGGATTCGGCGGGCCATGGGGCCAACCGTCGACAAATCTGACGCGCCCATCGGGGCCGGGCCCGACGGCACCACTCCCTGGGTCGGCTTGTAGCCCGACAGCGCGGTGAGCGCCGACGGGATCCGCAACGATCCCCCGCCGTCGGATCCGGTGGCCAACGGGACCATTCCCGCGGCGATCGCCGCCGCGCTGCCGCCCGACGAGCCGCCCGGCGAGCGTTGCAGATCCCACGGGTTGGACGTGATCCCAAACACCGGGTTGTAGGTGTCGCCAACCCATCCGAACTCCGGCGTGTTGGTTTTGCCTATCACGACGCAACCAGCGGCCCGAAGCCTTGCCACCTCGGTCGAATCGGTTGTGGCGGCCTCGATATTGCGGCGATGCGCGGCCCCTTTGATGCTCGCAAACCCGGCCGCGTCAGCAAGGTCTTTCACGCCAAGGGGAACGCCGGCGAGCGGACCTACTGGTTCGCCCGCCCCGAGACGACGATCGATTTCGACGGCCTGACCACGCGCCGAGGCTTCGTCAACCGCCACAAACGCGTTGACCGCAGGATTGAGCCTGGCGATACGGTCAAGCGCGGCCTCGGTCACTGCTTCGGCGGTGAGGGGTCCGGTCCGGATCTGCTCGGCCAGCGCTTCGACGGTAAGGGAGCGAAAATCAGGGACGGTCGTCATGTGCCGACCTTAGGTGACGTTGACTACCCTTGGACGATGCCGTTGGTGAGCTGCCCCCACTGTGACGAGGACGAGAACCTCGACGGCACCAACGTCGATGGGGTCATCACCATCACCTGCGGCGAATGCGGGGCCATGTGGGAACGAGACTTCACTCCCAAATGCCCGAAGTGTGGTCGTACCGACGTGAGAGATGCCCTTCAGGCCATCCTCGACAAAAGCCGTGGAACCCAACTTTCGATCCAGTCGATGAAGGTGGTGTGGCTTTGCCCGGGGTGCGACGCCGAACGACTGCGCCGCTACCTCGACTCCAACGTGCCGCTCCCACCCGACGTCATGCCGGTCGACCCTCGCTGAGCTACGGGCAGAGCCGAGCAACCAGCCGTTCGAGCGCGGCCACCCGGGATCCCTTGACGAGCACCGCGTCGCTTTCGATCAGATCACCAACCGCCTCGAGCGCAGCATCAATCGAATCGGCATGCTGCACACCACCGCCATACTCCGACGCATCGACGGCGATCACATCAATTCCCAGTTCGGCCGCCATTTGCGCCATCCGCTGATGCTCCGTGATCGACGAATCGCCGAGCTCGGCCATCACGCCCAGGATCGCCACACGCCGGTCGGCCGGTAAGTGCGACAGCGAACGCAACGCCGCCTCGACCGAAAGCGGGTTGGCGTTGTACGTGTCGTCCAGCACACGAGCGCCCGCCGCGGTTCGCCTAAGCGACATCCGCATCGGCGACAAGATCGGTGAACCCAGCGCGGCAGCAACCGTATCGAGGGGAACTTCCAGGGCCAGCGCCGCGGCCGCGGCTGCGAGCGCGTTGTCGATCAGATGAAGGCCGCGAGCGCCGAGCCGGACCTCGGCCGATCCCTGCGGCGACGACAAACGAAACGACGGCACAAGATCTTCATCGAGGGTGACGTGTTCGGATCTCACCTCGCCACGCTCGCCATACAACACGACGCGAGCATCGGTTCGGCCGGCCATGGCCGCAACCAGCGGCACTCGAGAGTTGAGCACCGCCACGCCCCCGTCGGCGGCGGCCGGCAATGCCTCGACCAACTCGCCCTTACCTGCCGCGACGGCCTCGACGCTGCCGAACTCGCTGGTGTGAGCAACTCCGACCGAAGTCACGACCCCCACTGTTGGCTGGGCGATGGAACACAAATCGGCGATATGGCCGATGCCGCGGGCGCCCATCTCGACAATCACCGCCTGGGTGTCCTCGGCTGCGGCCAGCAGCGTGAGCGGTACACCGATCTCGTTGTTGAACGAACGGGTGTTGGCGTGGGTGGGGCGGTCGGCGCTCAGCACCGCGGCGAGCAGATCTTTGGTGGTCGTCTTGCCCACCGACCCCGTAATGCCCACCACATCCGCCTCGCCCAAGCGTCGCCGGGCTTCAGCACCGAGCGCTCGCAAGGCCCGTTGCGTTTCGTTCACCCGCACAACGGCGATTTGCTGATCGGCCAATGCCCGAGATGTCAACGTCGCCACCGCGCCCGCCGCGATAGCCAAAGGAATGAAATCGTGGCCATCGCGCTCGGCGATCAACGGAACAAACAACGTTCCGCCGTCAGGCCCACTTGGCGGTTCGATCTCTCGCGAATCTTGCGTCACCGTCGAGATCAGCGCGTCGTCGCCATCGAACGTGCCGCCCACCACCGCGGCAACTTCGGCAACTGTCCAACGCATGTCGTGAGCATGACACGACTACGGTCACCCTGATGACCTCCCCTACTAATCCGCCCCGAGATGCGCCATCCCCAATCCGTCTCGTTGTGCTGTTCGGCGGTCGCTCAGCCGAACACGACGTGTCGTGTGTCTCGGCTCGCCACGTCCTCGAAGCGGCTCGCCAAGACCACTATCAACTCGAGTCGGTTGGCATCACCCGCGACGGAACGTGGGTCAGCGCCAACACGCGCTCCGAACGTCTTAGCGCTACCGGCGAGCCGGTCGAAATGCTGCCCGCATTAACCGGCACTGGCCCCAGAACCACCCCTGAGACGGACAGGCCGCCAACCACGGTGGTCATGCCGGTTCTGCACGGACCGATGGGCGAAGACGGCACTATCCAAGGCCTGCTCGAACTCGCCGACGTGGCCTATGTGGGCGCTGGCGTGCTGGCCTCGGCGCTGTGTATGGACAAGGTCGCGTGCAAGGACCACCTAGCCGCTCACGGCGTGCCCCAAGGCCGTTACCGATGGTTGACCGTCGATGCGGGCGGGGCTCGCCGTCCCGACGGATCGGTAACAACCGTGGCCGCCGAAGCCGACGCGGCAATCGACGCGCTGGGACTCCCGTTGTTCGTCAAACCCGCCAACATGGGGTCCTCGGTCGGCGTGTCACGCGCTACCACCGCGGCACAAACCACCGCCGCCATCGAATTAGCGGCGTCCTATGACCGCGAGGTCATCATCGAAGAAGAAATCGTCGGACGGGAAATCGAAATCGCGGTTCTCGGCAACGACGACCCAGTCGCCAGTGTGGCCGGAGAGGTTGTGCCCGGTGCCGATTTCTACGACTACGCCGACAAATACGACGACGGCGCCGATCTCTTGATCCCCGCGCCGTTGTCCGACGACGAACTAGCCCAGATGCAAAACGTCGCCATCGCCGCCTATCGGGCGTGCAAGGTCGAGGGTCTTGCCCGCGTCGACTTCTTTTACGAGCCACGCCGCGGTTGGCTGGTCAACGAGATCAACACGATGCCGGGATTCACACCAATATCGATGTATCCCAAAATGTGGGCGGCGTCGGGGCTCGCCTATCCCGACCTCATCGACCGGCTGGTCGAACTCGGGCTCCAACGTCACGCCCGCAAAGTCCGACACACCCGCACCGATCATTAGTGAGCGTTGCTGGCCTCGGGTTCCAGGGCGGCCCGCAGGAAACGAATGAGTTCTTGACGGCGAGCCACCGTGCCCCTCAAGTTCGTGGTGAGTCCCATGGCTCGCTGGACCTCGAGCTCGGTGGCTACCCCGACAACGGTCGAATAGATCGACAGCAAAAGCATCGACGGATCTGATGTTCGGAGCCGACCGGCCTTCATTTCGCGATCAAGAAAGTCTCGGGCTCGGTCAAACACCGGGGCGACGTGCCCACCGAGGCGATCGGCCGACAACGAGCCAGGCCGCGTGACTTCGCGAACCAGACCCAGAAGCTCGGGACGGGCCACCGCCAACCGAAAAACCCGCCTCACCAATGCCTCGACCTGATCGAGCCCATCAAGGCCCCGTGACGCCTCAACGTCAAAAATCTCGACCAAGTCAGCCGCCGCGGCGTCGATAACCGCCTCGAACACTGCCTGCTTGGACGGGAACCAGTACAGGATCGTTTGTTTCCTGATTCCCAGCCGAGCGGCGAGCGCGTCGAGCGAGGTCGCGGCGTAGCCATCGGTGCCGTAGGCCCCCAGTGCCGCTTGCAGAATTCGCTCTCGCGTCGACTTCACCACTGAGGTTGTTGTTATCACTCCGACCACCAAGCGTCTACCAACTGGTAGAGACTTTCGGCATGACCTGCTAGAACTGTGGGGTGATTCGCGAGGTACTCAATGGCAAGCGCATTGCCATCACCGGCTCAACCGGCTTCTTGGGGACCGCGCTGGTCGAACGGTTCCTTCGCGCCGTGCCCGATTGCGAGCTGGTGCTCCTTGTTCGACCAGGCCGAAGAGGCGCAGAGAACCGCGTCAAACGCGACATCTTGAAAAATGACGCCTTCAACAGGCTGCGGGCTTCCTTCGAAGCCGACCCCGTGGCGGCGGGTGGCCTGGCCGACGAAACCTTCGACCAGATGTGCGATCGACGAATATTTCCGATCGCTGGAGATGTCGGCACTGACGGCCTCGGACTCGACGACGAAGGCCGACGCCTACTGGCAACCGCCGATATAGCCGTGCACTCCGCGGCGACGGTGAGTTTCGACTCGGCGCTCGACGATGCCGTCGAAGTCAACCTGCTCGGCCCAAGCCGCGTTGCCGCCGCTCTACGGGCCGCGGCCGACGAACGCGCCGAACCAACCCGCGGCGGACTTCAGCCAGGCCAACCCGGATATCTGGTCGCGGTTTCGACCTGTTACGTGGCCGGCAGCCGTCGGGGTAACGCGCCAGAGCAAATGGTCGAAGAGTCGCCGTTCTACGTCGACGTCGATTGGCGTGCCGAAGTCCGTAACGCCCACCAAGCCCGTCTCGATGCCGAACAAGCCAGTCGAACCCCGGCCCGCCTCCAAGCGCTCACCGCCGAAGCCACCCAAACTTTGGGGGCCGCAGGCACCCCGGCCATCGCCGAACGCACCGAACAGAATCGCCAAAAGTGGGTCGGCCAGCAAATGACCGACGCCGGTCGGGCCCGCGCCAGCAGCCTTGGCTTCCCGGACGCTTATGCCTTCACCAAGGCCCTCGGAGAACGCAGCCTCATCGAAACCCGCAACGGGGTTTCGGTCGCCATCGTGCGCCCGTCCATTATCGAATCAGCGCTCGCCGAGCCCGTACCCGGCTGGATCCGGGGATTTCGTATGGCCGAGCCAGTCATCGCCGCCTACGCGCGCGGCATGCTCAAAGAGTTCCCCGGCGTGCCCGAAGGTGTCGTCGACGTGATTCCGGTCGACCTCGTTGTCGCCACCATCCTTGCCGTTGCGGCCCGAGGGCCACTATTTGACGACAACGGTGACCAAACCCCCGACATCGTGCAAATTGCCAGCGGGGCCGGAAACCCTCTCAAGTACGGCCAAATGGTCGACCTGGTGCGAAGCTGGTTCACCGAGCACCCCGTTTACGACGAGAAGAACCAGCCCATCGCCGTTCCCGAATGGTCGTTTCCGGGCCGTGGCCGCGTCGCCCGCCAACTCGAACGAGCTCAAAAGGGTCTGAGCACCGCCGAACGAGTTCTCGACGCGTTGCCGTTGCGGGGCCGCCAAGCCGAATTCGGGGCCGAACTCGACGAAAAGAAGGACCAACTCGAACGCGCCAACGGGTATGTCGAGCTCTACGGCGCTTACACCGAGTGCGAGGCGCTGTATCAACTCGACCGGATGTACGGCATCTGGAACTCGTTGGACGAAGCCGATCAGGCCGACTTCTGCATGGACCCCAAGGCCGTGGACTGGTCGTACTACGTCCACAACATCCACTTACCGTCAATGGTCAAACAGGCCCGGCTCAAGATGTCGCCGAGCAGCGGACCGCCCACCTCGCGCAACGAACGGTTGCGCAAACAAATCCTGTCCGAAGATCGCCAATTGGCGGTGTTCGACCTCGAGAACACCCTGATCGCCAGCAATGTCGTAGCCAGCTATTCGTGGCTCGCGACCCGCCGTCTCGACACTCCCGACCGCGTCCGGCTCACGCTCAAGACGATCAAAGAAGCGCCCATGTTGCTGTCGCTCGACAGGGCCGACCGATCCGACTTCTTGCGCTACTTCTACCGGCGATTCGAAGACGCGCCGATCGACCAGATCGAACACGACGCGATGGAAATGATGAGCGATTTGCTGATCACCAAGTCGTTCCCGGCCGCGATCCGACGGGTGCGCGAACACCGTCGCCTCGGACATCGCACTTTGCTGATCACCGGAGCTCTTCGCTTCGTTGTCGACCCTCTCAAGCCGCTGTTCGACGACATCGTCGCCGCCGACATGGGCGTCGACAAGGGCGTGCTCGACGGCCGCATGACCGCGGTCCCGCCCACCGGCGAGGCGCGATATCAAACCCTGGTCGACTACGCCGATCAGCACTCCCTCGATCTCAAAGAGTCGGTCGCCTACGCCGACTCAAGCTCCGACCTGCCGATGCTCGAGGCGGTGGGATTCCCGGTGGCCGTCAACGCCGAAACCAAGCTGGCATCAATCGCCCGCCGTCGCGGCTGGCTAATCGAACACTGGTCAAAGTCATCTGGCGCGCCCAACCGCGTCATCCCCATTGGCCCCCGCACATTGCGGGGACCGCTACGTAATCGAAGGGTCGGCTGACATGGCCTCTGATCCGCGCCGCAAGGCGCCTCGTCCCGGATTTGTTCTCAACGTCGACCGATCGACACCACCCATCCTGTTTCATCACGGGGACAACTTCCGTTTGGAAAAGCTCCCTGCTGACCGCAGCCGGGTGATCTACCCAGCCGAACCACTTCCCGGCCTGCCCGACCCCGACGAGTCGATCCGCCAAGCGTTACTAAACCCGATTGACGACGATCCGCTACCGAGCCTGCTCACCAAAGGCATGAAGCTCACCATTGCCTTCGACGACATTTCGTTGCCCCTGCCGTCGATGCGCAAACCCGATATCCGCCAACGCATCATCGAGCAAGTACTCGACATGGCCGCGGCCGCGGGCGTCGACGACGTACACCTGATCGCGGCGCTGGCGTTACACCGACGCATGACCGAAGACGAACTGCGCCACGCCCTCGGCGACCGCGTATACGACGCGTTTGCTCCCCAAGGGGCGCTCTACAACCACGACGCCGAAGACCCCGACGGCATGGTCGAGTTGGGCAAAACCCGCCACGACGAATCCGTCACCATGAACAAGCGGGCCGCCGAATCCGACCTGCTCATATACGTCAACCTCAACATCGTGTCGATGGACGGCGGCTGGAAATCAACCGCCACCGGCCTGTCGGGTTACTCCGGCATCAAACACCACCACAACGTAAAGACCATGCAGCAATCCAAGAGCTTCATGGATCGCCACAAGTCCGAGCTGCATCACTCCAACTGGCGCCAAGGCGAGGTCATCAAAAACCACGGACCGCGCATCTTCCAGATCGAAACCACGATCAACAACAACACGTTCGGCTACGACGGTCCGCTGTCGGTGCTGCAAAAACGCGAGTGGGAATGGACAGCACGCGACCGGGCGACGTTCATCGGCATGAAGAAGGGCCTCGATTTGATGCCCAACGGTGCCCGACGCCAAATCTTCAACAACTGGAAAGCACCGTACGAACTCACTTCGGTGCAAGCCGGTGACGTCGAAGCGGTCCACGAAGCCACGCTCGAGAACTGTTTCAAGCAACATCTGGTCCCCGTCGAGGGACAGACCGACGTGCTCACGTTCGGCCTGCCCTACATCTGCCCGTACAACGTCAACTCGGTGATGAACCCGATCCTTGTGATGTGCCTCGGACTCGGCTACTTCTTCAACATGTATCGGGGCAAACCGTTGGTTCGCGAAGGCGGTGTGCTGATCATGAGCCACCCCACGCCCTGGGAATTTCACCCTGTCCATCACCCGAGCTACATCGATTTCTTCGAACAGGTCCTATCCGACACGACCGACCCCCTCGAACTCGAAGCCAAGTACGAAAAGCAGTTCGCCGAAGACGAGTGGTACATCCATCTGTACCGCAACAGCTACGCCTACCACGGCGTCCACCCCTTCTACATGTGGTATTGGGGAGCGTCGGCGCTGCAACACCTCGGCCGGGTCATCATCGTCGGCGGCGACCAACGAGCCGTGCGCCGCCTCGGTTTTCAACCCGCATCGACGATGCAGGATGCCCTCGAAATGGCGAGCGACGTGGTCGGACCGCGGCCATCGATCACACACCTGCACAACCCTCCGATCTTGATGGCCGACGTCACGTGAGCAAACTGGCACGCCAGCTTGGGCTGCCTCGGCTCCCGGCGAAACTGTCGCCCGCTCGACGCTTTCGCACGCTCGAGTTTCCGCTGCGGGCCCCCTCCACCCCTCGCGGCGTCGCGCCGGTACCACGCGCTCGCCGCACCGGAGCCAACTACGACACCGCCTGGGCTCGCCGCACCCCGGCCCGCATGGCTCGTGCGGCGATCGTCGACGGGCCGATGCGCCTCGCTGTCAGCGGCCTAGCCGCCCCCGATCGCCGTGGCGAAGACCGGCTTCTTGATCTGCACGGACCAGTCGTTTTCGTGGCCAATCACCACAGCCACCTCGACACTCCCCTCTTGCTCACCTCGATTCCCGAACGTTGGCGCCACAAGATCGTGGTCGGCGCGGCAGCCGACTATTTCTTCGGCACCCGCCTCACCGCCGCGCTGTCGTCGTTGGTAATCGGCGCCATACCGATCGAACGCACGAAAGTCGGCCGAGCCAGCGCCGACGCCGCCGCCGAACTCATCAACGACGGTTGGAGCCTGCTGATCTTCCCCGAAGGCGGCCGATCCCCCGACGGGTGGGGCCAGCCGTTTCGCGGCGGTGCGGCCTATCTCGCCGCCAAAACGGGCGTGCCCACCGTACCGATCCACCTTGCCGGCACCGGACGCATCCTTCGTAAAGGCCGGTCGCTGCCGCGACCGAGCACAACCTCGGTCACGTTTGGCCGGCCGCTACGTCCGCAAGAGGGCGAGAACGCCACCCGGTTCGCGGCCCGCATAGAACGTGAGGTCGCCTCCCTCGGCGACGAAGCAACCTCTGACTGGTACAGCGCTCGCCAACGCGCTCACGCCTCCGAAACCCCGGGTATGACCGGCCCCGACTCTGGCCGCTGGCGAAGAGCATGGGCCCTGGGCGACCGGACGCGAGGCGCCAAGAAGCGCCAGCGGCGCTGGCCCAACATCTAAAGCAACCCGGTCGACAGCTCAGCCTTGTGACGCGAACGTCGCGTCCAAAGTCTCGAACGAGGCAAGCGGACCAGTGGGGTTGGCACCGCTAACGTCGCCGGCCGAAACTTCGGGGCGGTACGTGCCGTCGTGACGAAACGCGGTCGGTCGCCACAACGCCACGTCGCCGGCTTCGTCCCTGGGGATGAAGAACACAATCGTGTCGTCGGCCACCGCCACCCTCGCGGCGGTCTCGACTGGCCGATCAAACGAACCGTCGTAACGACCTAGTTCGTAGGTTTCGTCGACAACAGTGAGAACCCACCACCGATCGGTGCCTTGGTATTGATCCCAGTCGTACGGGTCCGTCGCTACGAAGTTGTTGGCCGAATCGCCATCGGTGTCGAACACCGCCGAATAGACATAGTGCCATGGCCCCTGAGCGACAGGTCCGGCGAACACCTCGGTAGCGACCAGCATTTCCGTCGTCTCGAACTCTGATGGCGGGAAGTTGCTATCGCAAACCGTACGGAATGATTCGTTGACATCGCCGCACTCGAAGACCGTATTGGCGAATAGCCAGCCGAGGTCCTCATCAGAAACCGAGTCGAACCATCCGCCTGATCGCCGCAGGTCGATGTCGGGACCAGGATTGCCAGGCACTTCAGCACTGTCGCTGAAGAACCAGTCGAAGAGTACGTCGTCGCTAAGCCGCTGTTGCGCCGCGTCGATCTCATCGCTTGCCATGCCGGCGGCACCCAGTATTGCCTCGATACCACTCAGAACCGGGTCAAGACTGTCTGTCGCATCGTCGGCAACATCGGCCGGTTTGTCGTGTTCTTCGGGCACCTCAACCGCTTCGCTATCAGCCTCCTCGGTAACCGGGTCTGAGCCAATCAAATCGGTGCTATCACGTCCGCCAAATAGCGTAAGAACAAACGCGATGAGGATCACGATGACGACTAGGCCCGCGCCAACCGCCATCATCGCAGGAACCGCGGAGCGGTCTTCTGGTCCGGATTTCCGCACCCCCTTAAGCTTGCGGAGCAAATCCTTCGCGGCCGGGCCGATGCTGGTCTCAAATGACGTCGACGGCGAGAACGAAGCCGTGAGAGCGGTCCTAGATGGGTCGAAATGTTCGCCGGTTGGCAGCATTCGATACATCTGATCAAAACAATTTTTTACCCGCTCGTAGCTCTCTTCGTACTTGCGTTGAGCGGCCTCGAGGTCGTCCCGAGCGTGCTCGAAACGGTCCAAGGGATCCTGCGCCTTGATCGCGGCACTCTCCGCCGCATTAAGGTCATCAGCGGCCGCATGCTGTGCATCAACGGCATCCGAAATTGCCCCGCCATCAGAACTCCCTGCACTCGCAGCGGCATCAGCCGCCGCATCGGCGTCAGCCGCCGCGGTGGTTGCAGAATCGAGCGCGTCTTTGGCTTGTTGGGCTTCGGCCTCGAGACGGGTCATGTCTCGACCCATCCACTCGACCGCCTTGGCGGCGCGATGCGCCCTCCCAAGTTGTCGCCGAGCCTCTTCGAGACGACGGTTCGCAGCTCGCCAGCCATCCTCGGGCGAAGCCGCGCCAGTCCCGCAGCCACAGGCGTTCAAACCGCTTCCGACCGCGTTTGAGACATCGACGGCCACTCGCGCTTCTAGCGGCGTGGGGGTATGGCTGACCGTTGGAGGCTGCGCAAACCAGCCGATCTGATCGAGCTCTGTACGAATTTCGACCATCTCACGCTTACGCGCTGCTGCGCCGCTCACCGTGAAGGTGTAGACGTCGGGAAGGTTGGCCTGACGCGCCGCGAGGTTGTGACTTCGCATCACGTCAGTGATCAAGTTGACGCTTGTCGAGATGCTCTCGATCGCCTTCACATACATATCGAGAAGCGCGCCCAAACCTGGGACCAGATCGACCAACGGCCCGAGGACGTCAGCGATGCCACCAATCATCTCGCCGAACTCGGCTATCAATTTGCCAGCCTGGTCGCCGCCCATTGCTTCTAGCTCGGCAATCTTGTCCAACTTCGACGACAACCCTTCGATCGCTTCAGCGACCTTTGTTGACTTCGTGCCAAGCTGGCCGACGCCGTCACCGGTCTGCCCCAAAGCCGAATCGAGTCCGGATGCTGCATCGCTCGCCCCGTCGAGCGCGCTGCTCTCAAGTAACCCCTTGGCATGCTCGACAACATTCTTGAAGTCGCCGAGCGACTCCTGAACTTGATCAATCTTGTCGGTAGCTGCAGTCACATCCGAAGCCTGATCCTTCATCACTGCTTCGATCTGGTTGAGCGAGGACCGGAAAGCCGACATGAGATCAGCGCTGGATTCCAGTGACTCCAGTTCGTTCAACCGATTGACAAGATCAAGGCGATGCTGGGCTTCGCTAACGTTGGGCACTTTTGGCTCTCCGATCAGAATCACAAGACAGGGCAGAAGCGATACGACCCTGATGCATCGGCGTCATCTAGACGTCATCTGGCCGACCTCGCCCGCTAACCACTAGAACCACGGCATGCGCTTTTCGTACGCCGAGCCAATGATCGACCCGACGATGTACTCGCCTCTGGCCATCGCGGCCGAGCAAGCCGGATTCGACTCCTTTGTCGTGCCCGACTCGATCATCTACCCCGCCGAGAGCGACGCGACCTACCCCTACAACGGCGATGGGACCCGGGAGTTCCTCGACGGCAAACCCTTCATCGAGCCGTTCACGCTCATCCCTGCCCTTGCCGCCGTCACCAAAAAACTGAGGTTTGTGACCTTCGTCGTTAAGCTCCCGGTGAGAAACCCGGTGCTCGTCGCCAAACAAGCCACGTCCCTGGGGGTGCTCAGCAACAACCGTTTCGGTTTTGGGGTCGGCACCAGCCCGTGGCCGGAGGACTACGTCGCGACCGCGTCAGCTTGGAAACGCCGCGGGGCCCGAATGGACGAAATGATCGAGATAATCAACGCGTTGTCGAGCGGCGAATACGAAAGCTATTCCGGCGAGTTCTACGACATTCCCGCCATCAAACTCTGTCCGGTGCCGTCACAGCGGGTCCCGATTCTGATCGGCGGCCACTCGGCGATGGCTCTCGAGCGGGCCGGCCGCTTGGGCGACGGCTGGATGCACGGCGGGGGGACGGCCGAAGAACTTCAACGCATGGTCGACACGGTCACCGAATCTCGCCGCCGCCACGACCGCTTCGACGATCCGTTCGAAACCCATGCCATCAGCCTCGACGCCTACTCGCCCGAAGGCATCGAACGCCTAGAGGCCGCAGGTGTGACCGACGTGATCGTCGGATTCCGCGACGCCTACCAGCCCGGACCCGATACCCAGACCCTCGACGAGAAACTTGCACCAATGCAGTGGTACGCCGAGGAGATCATCGCCAAGTTCCGGTAGGGCGCAGGGCGCGGCTAGCGATCGCAAAGCCGAATAGCCTCGGCCAAGAACTCGGGGTTGGCGACCATCGCCACCGGATTGTCGGCCGCCGAAACGATCGCTCGAACGCACTCGGCGATCTGGCGATCGAGACCACCGGCCAGCAGGCCGTCGATCGCAGCATCGATTGCCTCATCGGTGCCGCCGCCTTCGGACACTTCGAGCGCAACCTCGGGCTCGTCACCAGTGGACCCTCCCCCGAAGTCGACCGGCACACGGCACGTGGCGGCGATCGCAGCCAGCCGAGAAAGGTCGGACTCCGAGAGGGTGCCGCTAACCCCAGTAACCGCGGCCAGATCCATCGTGTGATCGATCGAGTCGACAATGCACGATGCTTCTTCTCGGACGACACCATCAAGAACCAAGATTTCGACCGCTTCGTCGTCGCTGACGTTCACACCGCCAGCACAAGCCGACGCCGCCAGCCCGGTAAGCGCAAAAGCTGCTGTACGCCAACCGTGTCGCCGCGCTCTTTCGACCATCATTCGACCAGCCGCAACCCGGCCGGCGTCTCGCTACGCCCGGCCGACGGAAGATCGACGGTGAAGGCGGTGAGATGTCCGGGATAAACGTGTTCGCTCAGCAGCACAACTGTCCCATCGGCAGAACGAGTCAATCGTTCACAAACCAGAACCGGAGAGTTCTCGGCGATGTCGAGCAACTCGGCGTCGATCTTGGATGCCGACGCCGCGCCAATGGTCTGATTTGCTCCACCCAGCTTCACCCCGGCATCACGCTCCAACAGGTCGTAAAACGGTTCGGCCTCGACGGCGTCTCGCGACAACGAAGACCCGTAACGTTCGGGGCACCACACTGTGACCCGCGCAAACGGCTGACCATCGGCAAGGTTGAGCCGCCGAACCTCGAGCACACGCGACTCGCCCAGCAACGCGGCAACTCGGGGCGGCGCGTCGATAAACGCGAAGTCGAGAACTTGTCTCGCCGGCTCGACGCCAGCGGCGGTCATCTGCCGCTCGAGCGTGTCGAGCGCATCGAGGGCCTGGTGCACCGGCTCGCCGGCGACAAACCAACCAAGCCCTTGCCGAGACGTGACGAGGCCGCGCTCGCGCAGCCCTTCGAGGGCGCGACGAACAGTGACACGGCTGGCCGCGAACTCCTCGCTCAGCCCGGCCTCGGACGGCAACAGGCGCCCGGGCGCATAGTCACCAGCGACGATGCGTTCTTGGAGGTGGTCGGCAATGACCTGATATCTGGGGGTTCTCACTTGTCTTCTACTTGTATATAGTCAAGAGCACGGCCTGTCGAGCACGAATCTTCTAGGCTGCCACGAGATCCGCCTCCACGCCGGCTCCCGGCGTTTCTATCAGACCCGAGGACCCACCATGGCTGTCGCTGCCTCCACCCCCATCGAACTCATCAACGGGGTGTACGCCACTCTTGATGACCGCATCGGCGCGGCACGCAAACGGTTCGGGCGTGGACTCACGCTGGCCGAGAAGATTCTCATCAACCACCTCGACTCGCCCGACCAGGAACTCGAACGCGGCGACTCATACGTCGACCTGCGGCCCGACCGAGTCGCGATGCAAGACGCCACCGCCCAAATGGCGTGGTTGCAGTTCATGACCGCTGGCCTCGACGAAGTGGCGGTGCCGACCACCACCCACTGCGACCATCTCATCCAAGCACGGGTCGACGGCAAACGCGACCTTATGGCTGCCGTCGACAACAACGAAGAGGTCTACGACTTCCTTCAGTCGGTCAGCGCCAGGTACGGCGGTGGCTTCTGGAAGCCAGGGTCCGGCATAATCCACCAGGTTGTGCTCGAGCAGTACGCATTCCCGGGCGCCATGATCATCGGTACCGATAGCCACACCCCCAACGGCGGCGGCATCGGAATGATCGCCGTGGGCGTTGGTGGCGCCGATGCGGTCGACGTCATGACCGGCTTCCCGTGGAACGTCAAGTGGCCCAAGCTCATTGGCGTCAAGCTCACCGGCTCGCTCAGCGGATGGACCGCTCCCAAAGACGTCATTCTCAAAGTCGCCGACATCCTCACCGTCAAGGGGGGCACCGGCGCGATTGTCGAGTACTTCGGACCCGGCGCCGAAAGTCTCAGTTGCACCGGCAAGGCCACCATCTGCAACATGGGTGCCGAAATCGGTGCCACTACCTCGGTCTTTGCTTATGACGATGCGGTCGCCCGCTACCTGAAGAGCACCGGCCGCGAGGCCGTGGCCGACGCCGCCAACGCGGTTGCCCATCACCTACGTGCCGACGATGAAGTGCTCGCCAATCCCGAGGCCTATTACGACCAGGTAATCGAGATCGATCTAGACACTCTGACCCCCCACATCAACGGCCCGCACACCCCCGACCTAGCCCGCGAGGTTGCGGCGCTCGGCGACGAGGCCCGCGCCAACGGCTGGCCGCTCGAGATCAGTGCTGCCCTCATCGGCAGTTGCACCAACTCGTCCTACGAAGACATCACCCGCGCCGCCTCGATCGCACGAGAAGCCACTGCCAAAGGCCTCAAAGCCAAGACCCGTCTTCTCATCACACCGGGCTCCGAACAGGTCCGAGCAACGATCGTGCGCGACGGCTTGTTGCAGGACTTCGAGGCCCTTGGAGCCACAGTTCTCGCCAACGCGTGCGGCCCGTGCATCGGCCAATGGGACCGATCAGAAGAGTCCGAGCACGAGACCGGCGAACCCAACGTGATCGTCACCTCGTATAACCGCAACTTCCCGAAACGCAACGACGGCGACGCAGCCACTCTGGCGTTTGTGACATCACCAGAGACGGTTATTGCTCTCGCTCTTGCTGGCACCGTCGACTTCGACCCCATCAACGGCACCATTGTCAACGACGCCGGACAAGAGGTCTCGCTATCGACCCCCGTAGGCCTCGAACTGCCCGCGGCGGGCTTCGACCCCGGCGAGGACACGTTTCTTGCGCCACCGGCTGACGGCTCTGGCATCGACGTGAGCGTCTCCCCGACGTCTGACCGCCTCCAGCTACTCGATGCGTTCTCCGCCTGGGATGGTAACGATTACGACAATCTGCCCGTGCTCGTCAAAGCCCAGGGCAAGTTCACCACCGACCACATTTCGATGGCCGGCCCGTGGCTCAAGTACCGCGGTCACCTCGAGAACATTTCTGGCAACCTCTACCTGGGAGCCGTCAATGCCTACTCCCAAGCTGATGGCTCCGACTACGAGGTCGGATACGGCAAGAGCCAGATCGACGGATCAACCAAACTGTTCCCCGAGTTGGCCAAGGATTACCACGAAGCTGGCATTGAGTGGGTCGTGATCGGCGACGAGAACATGGGCGAGGGGTCTAGCCGCGAACACGCGGCGATGGAACCTCGGTTCCGCAACGGCGTCGTGGCTATCGCTCGATCGTTCGCTCGTATCCACGAGACCAACCTCAAGAAGCAAGGCATGGTGCCGCTTACTTTTGCCAACCCCGCCGACTACGACCAGATTGGCGAGGACGACCGCATCGCCGTTCGGGGCCTAGCCGACCTAGCGCCTGGCGAGCAGGTCACCGTCGAGATCACGAAGCCGTCCGGACAGGTGATCTCGATCAAGACCAACCACACCTTCTCCGACGATCAAATCGACTGGTTCCGCGCCGGTTCCGCCCTCAACATCATCAAGTCCCGAACCTGATTGTTGGATTTGTGCACCGAACTCGGTGCTATAGCACCGGTTTCGGTGCACAAATCCAACTAGGTAAATACTCGGGTGCAGGAATCGCCGGCCCAGAGGGTTGTCACTACGCCTTGGGGGTCGAGACCGAGGGTCGTGCCGTTCAGCACGGCTCCGGTCTGGGGGTTGGTCACCGCGAATACGCCGACGATGTCATCGGGGAAGGCCGGCACCAGCACCATGGCCGTGGGATAAGTGACTTCCAAGAAACCAACCGTGGCCGACTCGCCCAAACCATCGAGGGTGACCAACCCAACGGGGCTCAGGTGACCATCGACGTACCACTGCGAGAACCGCACCGGTGAGCCATTCGCTCCGCCGGTGAACACCAGTTCGAGGTTCCCCCACTTCACGAACCGGGCCAGCGCCCCATCACAAAAATCGTTGACCACGTAGCCAGAGTCGGTATCAGGATCGCCCAAAACTGCTGCCGCTTCGAGCAGGACCGTGTCGTCGAGTTGGCCAAATTGAACCACTACACCGGTGTCGAATTGCAATCCGGTCTCAACCAGCGTCACCGGCCCAGGCGTGCCGACCGCAACCGGAGTGGTCGTGGTAGTCGTCGTGGTGGTGGATGACGATGTGGTGCTGGTGGACGGGTCGTCTTGTGCCAGGGTCGTTGTGGTGGTGAGACTGGTCGTTGTCGCCGTGGTAGTTGTAGCGACCGACTCGGTGGTCGTTGGCGCCTCTGCACTGGTACTAGTGACGGCAACGGCGTTGGTGCCATCGCCTCCGCCGACCACTTGAATCGCTATCGCCAACAGCACCAAGATCACGATCCCTGCGACTCCCGCGATGAGTGCCGGTGACACAGATCGGGTGATGGGGTTAAGCGGCGGCGGGCCAACCATCGAGGTCGGTGCGGCCACCGGCGCGGCTGGACTCGGCAACGGGGCCGAGGCAACCGGAGCGGGCGATTCGCGAACCGGCGGAAGGGTCGGTTCGGGGTCGTGCTCGAACACCGACGTTGGACCATCGCTCTTAGGGGCCGGAGGTGTCGCTGGAGCCGGCTTTGGGAGCACGACTTGACCAAGATCTTCGCGGGTAACAAGCGGAGGTGCGGCGTCGACACTAGCGATCAACACCGCTCCGACGGCGCACCGGAGCTCGGCGTCGACGCCGGCTCCGCTAGCGGCAGCCGCACCTTGGGGCACGACCACGACGTCGGTAAAACCGGCGGCGTTCGCGGCGGCCACGATTGAGTCTCGATGGGCGGCTTCGAAATCGTCTGGCGCAACGATCGCCAATCTCGATGGTCCGGCGGCCTCGCGCGACGCGATTGCGACTCGGCCCGCGACGTGAGCGATAACTGCTGTCAGCGCACCGGTACGTCCATGTCTAGTTCGGTCGAGAGGATCGGTAACCGTAGGACCGGCCAAACCCACTGCTGCGTCGCCGACGAGAACGGCACCATCAGGCCCGGCTGCTACCGCACTTGCCGCCAAAAACCCAGTGCGGCCCAGCGAGACCGGCGCGACCTCGGTCGGGGCGTCGGCCGACCCGGTCGCAGCCGCAATACCTGCATCGCTGATATGGATCGCCAAGGTCTCGGTCATCGCCGCCCGATCGTAGGTCGATTGTGTGGGGATTTGTCGTTCCGGCCTGATTCGCGGCAAAAACACAGAAAAGCGGCTGGCGATTCTTTGGGGGGATGCCAGCCGCTTCTCCAGACAATCCTCGACGATGGGGGGACCATCGAGAATCGGGTTCGACTCAGAAATTGGGGTCCGAGGAACCTTGTGAGGTAAGTAAAGCAGGACCGACCCCATCTTTCCAACAGTTTCGCCCGATATGTGCCATCATTCACAGCGATGGATCTTCGTCAACTTCACGCTTTGCTTGCAGTAGCTGAACACCGCTCGTTCTCGGCCGCGGCCCGCTCGTTGCACACCGTGCAATCAAACGTCTCTACCCACGTCGCCCGGCTCGAGAAAGAGCTCGGTTCGACCTTGATAGATCGAACCCGCGGAGACCTCACGCCAGAGGGTGAAATCGTAGCCAGTCGGGCCCGCAGGGTGATTGGCGAACTTCGGTCGATCGAAGCGGACCTCACTTCACTTCGCGATGACGTCAGCGGCCGGGTTCGGATCGGCATCATCGGCACGACTGCTCTTTGGCTGGTCGCGCCGTTACTCGAGTCGCTGCGCGACAATTACCCCCTCATATCTGCTGTCGTAATTGAGGCGACGACCACGTCGCTCTTGCCACACGTTGTTGCCGAACGTCTAGACGTTGCGGTAGTAAACCTGCCGCTCGATGACCCCGACGTCGACACCCGCCCGCTGTTCGACGAGGACCGCGTCGTAATCGCACCTGACGGACACCCACTTGCCTCATATGAGCGCGTCACCGTCGCGGAGCTGGCCGAATACCCGATTCTCTTGCCGCCCAGCGGTACCGCATTTCGCGACGAAGTCGACGCCGATGCTCAACGAGTCCGAACCGAGCTCTCGCCGCAAGCCGAAGTCGACGGCTTGCGCTTGCTTACGTCGCTCGCGTTCTCGGGCTACGGCGCGGCGCTGGTGCCAGCAAGTGCCGCGCCGCCTGAGCTCGAAGGCAAGTGGAAGCGTGTGGCCGTCGATGGGATATCCCAGCGTTCGGTTGGTTTGGCGGTCCCGCGCCGATCCCCGCCATCGGCTCCGACCCGCGTGGTGATCGAGTCGATCGCGAGTCTTGTGACTGAGCTCGGAGCTGGCGATGTCGATATCGTGCCAAACTCTCAGCCGCCTGCATGACCACGAGTTGGGTCCCATGCGATAGTTTCGCGGCCAATGACGCTTCTTGACCCAACTGCCGACGACACCCTCCGTCCCGTGGACATCCGCGCCAAGTCCGATGGCTTTGTACGAGTTCGGCTCGCGGACTTCGGCGGCCGTCGGGTGATAGAGGTCGACGCCCGCGGATCTGAAAATGCCGGAGCATTGAGTCCGGCCGACGGCTTGTCGATGGCCGCGGGAGCCCGAGCGGCACGCGATCAGCGACTTCCACTGCTGTTCCGGCTCGCTTCGAGTGGCGCCGATGCCAGTAAAGGAGTCGGGGCGCTTGACGGATGGGGCCAGGCCGCACGCGAGCTGACCCGTTGCTCCGGTGTGGTGCCCACCATCGCCATTGTGAGCGGCCCTGCGGTGTCTGGCCCCGCTCTAATGTTGGGTTTGATCGATCACGTGATCATGACCGCGGATGCTTACGCGTTTGTGGCCGGCCCTACCATGGTCGAGTCCTACACCGGGGTGCCGATCACGACCTCTGAGCTTGGGGGCCCGTCGGTTCACGATCGCACGTCGGGAGTCGCAGGGTTCGTCGTCGCCGACGACAACGAGGCCGAACTCCTGGTCCCGGAGATCCTCAGCTTTCTGCCAGATCACTGCGACCACGAACCACCCGTGGGTTTGTGTACCGATCCGGTCGATCGTCAAACCCCCGAGGCTTACGAAGTGCTCCCACCGTCAGCCAACGGCTCTTACGACGTGCGAGACATTCTGGCCAGCTTGGTGGACGACGGCTACCTGCTCGAGCCTCGCCAACATTGGGCCGCCAACTTGGTGACAGCTTTCGCGACGATCGGCGGTCGGCCGGTCGGGATCGTTGCCAACCAGCCTCAGACCGTGGCCGGAACACTCGACATTGCGGCGTCACAAAAGGGCGGCCGTTTCGTTGCCATGTGCGACGCCTTCAACCTCCCTCTGGTCACGGTGGTCGACACGTCGGGTTTCTACCCCGGCAAGGACACCGAATGGCGCGGGATGATCCGGTACGGGGCTCAGATGGCATTTGCGTACGCGAGGGCGACAGTGCCACGCGTAAACGTGACGACTCGCAAGTCCTATGGCGGCGCCTACATCGTGATGGATTCAAAGCGGATGGGAAACGATCTCGCATTCGCCTGGCCGTCGGCAGAGATCGCGGTCATGGGGGCCAAAGGGGCAGTCGAGATCTTGCACCGTCGAGAACCTCCCGAGGCTCGCGCCGAACTCGAAGCGGCGTACGAACAGCGGCTCCTGAACCCCTACATTGCGGCGGAGCGAGGCACCATCGATTCGGTTATTGACCCGGCTACGACGCGAGCCGAGTTATGTGCAGCGCTCGAGATGCTGGCCGGGAAACGCGAGCGGCTGCCGCGGCGCCGCCACGACAACACGCCGCTGTGACAACGATTTTGTAACCTTTTCGGCCCGAGCGCGCGCTTCAGTGTGCTTATGACACCGTTCCTCGTCTAGATTCAGCGTTCGGATCACCATGTCCCCCCGTGACCTAACAGGAGCTTCAACGTGTCAGAGAGCATCACCATCACCGACAACCGGACCGGTGAGTCTCTCGACATCCCGATCGCCAACGGCGGCGTAGATTCTGCCGATTGGCGCAAGCTGCTGCCCGGTGTTTGGTTTCATGATCCAGGGTTCACGACAACGTCGGGCGCCAGCAGTGCCATCACCGAACTCGACGGCGACAATGGGATCCTTCGTTACCGCGGTTACCCGATCGAACAACTCGCCGAGAATTCGACATTCCTCGAGGTTGCGTACCTTCTTGTTCATGGCGAGTTGCCAGATGCACAGCAGCACGCGGCGTGGGTCGACGAGATAACCCACCACACCTACGTCCACGAGAACTTCCGCAAACGGATCAACGACGCCTTTCACTACGACGCTCACCCGATGGGTTTGCTCACGTCGGGGGTCGCGGGTCTCTCAACGTTCTATCCCGAAGCCAAAGACATCGAAGATCCCGACATTCGCCGCGAACAGATCGTGCGGCTCATTGCCAAGATGCCGACATTGGCCGCCAACGCCTTTCGGCACTCGATGGGTCAACCCTACGTTTTCCCCGACAACAAGGTCGACTACCCCACCAACTTCTTGCAGATGATGTGGCAGATCGGCGGGCCGTACGAACTCGACCCGGCGTTGCGCAAAGCAATGGAAGTGCTGCTGATCTTGCACGCCGATCACGAACAGAATTGTTCGACAACCGCGGCCCGCGTTGTCGGCTCAGCCCACGCCGACCCGTATTCGTCGGTCGCCGCGGCCTGCGCCGCCCTCTATGGTCCTCGCCACGGCGGCGCCAACGAGGCCGTGCTCAACATGCTCGACGACATCGGGACCTACGAAAATGTCGACTCTTTCATCGAGAGCGTCAAGGCTGGTGAGGGTCGTCTGATGGGCTTCGGCCATAGGGTTTACAAGAACTTCGATCCGCGAGCGACGATCATCAAGAACGCCGCTCACGACGTGTTCGAGATAACCGGAAAGAATCCTCGCCTCGACATTGCGCTCAAGCTCGAAGAAGCCGCGTTGAGTGACGACTACTTCATCAGCCGCAAGCTGTACCCCAACGTCGATTTCTATTCGGGGCTGATCTACCAGTCGATGGGTTTCCCCACCGACATGTTCACGGTCCTGTTTGCGATCGGACGCACTCCGGGGTGGCTAGCCCACTGGAACGAAATGCTCGAACAAGACTCGCGCATTGCGCGTCCGCGCCAGCTCTACACCGGACCCGAGGCCCGCAATTTCGTCCCGCTCGCCGAGCGCTGAGCACTGGCTCTACGGCACTGGCTCTACGGCACAGGCTCTACGGCGCAGCTACGTCGACAACCAGTTTTCCGGCGTTGGCGTTTGATCCCATGCGAATGTGGGCCTCGGCAACCGTGTCGAGGTCGTAGCGACTGTCGATTATCGGACGGATCGCACCGCTCGCCAGGTGCGGGAGCATCTGGGCTGAGAACTCTCGGGTGATGGCCACCTTCTCTTCGAGAGGCCGCGCTCGCAGCGTGGTTCCGGTGACGGTGGCCCGTTTGAACAACAGGGTGCCAACATCGAAGGGCACGGGTTTGGCGGCCATGACCCCCACCTGGATGATCCGCCCACCGGTTCGTACAGCGGCCACGTTTTGGGGAAGATAGTCACCGCCGATGACATCTAGAACCACGTCAACACCTTGTCCGTCGGTCACCGCCATCACCTCCGCAGCAAAGTCCTGTGATAGATAGTCGATCACCAGATCAGCGCCGAGATCGAGACAGATCTGGTGTTTACCGGCCGACGCAGTAACCGCGATCCGTGCGCCCATTGTCTTGGCCATCTGGATTGCCGCCGTTCCGACTCCCGATGCTCCAGCGTGCACCAAGGCCCAGCGCCCCGACGTGAGGCCCCCTTGGCGGACGAGCGCATCCCACGCGGTGATGAACACTTCGGGAAACGCACCGGCGTCGCTGACCGAAATCGACGGCGGGATTGGCATCGTCAGGCGTTCGTGGATGGCAATCTTTTCGGCGTAGCAGCCGCCGTTGCTAATGCCCATGACCGCATCACCCACGGACCGATCTGCTACCCGCTCGCCTACCGCGATGATCTCGCCGGCGTATTCGAGACCAGGAATCTCGTGAACCATCGGTGGTCCGGGGTAGAGCCCCAGCCGCTGCAGAAGGTCGGCGCGATTCACCGCGGTACTGACGATTCTGACCAGCACTTCTTCTGGTCCGGGCGCAGGGTCGGGTACGTCGCGCAACTGCAGTACTTCGGGTCCACCCTTTTCTTCGAGAACAATGGCTCGCACGCTGGCCTCCCAATAGTTGACGAGTTCAGCCAACCACGCCGTGGTCGCGGCTGGCGAACCGTAGGTCCCGAGGATACGGGTAGAAGTCGGCGTGGGAGCCCTCGGCGTTTTGGTCCTTCATGCCCTGCCAGAACTCGACAGTAGAGATCTCGGGATGAATGTCGTCAAACACCTCGCCGACAACGCGCGGTGAACGCAAGTAGGTCTTGAATTCCTCCGGAAACACGTCGTTTGGTTCGACCGGGAACCAGGGCTGGTCGAGCATCTCGTCGTCGTAGCTCTGGCTGACCGGCATGCGACGAAAGTTGACCTCCGACATCAGGGCCAACTCGTCGTAGTCGTAGAACACGACAGCACCGTGACGAGTGACGCCGAAGTTCTTGGGGAAGAGGTCACCGGGGAAGATGTTGGCCGCGGCAAGGTCTTTGATCGCGTTGCCGTAGTCGACGGCGGCGTCGCGGGCCCGATCGCCGGCCATCTCGCGCAGGAACAGATCAAGCGGATAAAGCCGGCGCTCGGTGTAGACGTGATGCAAGATAACAACGTCGTCCGTCACCGTGACCGAGCGCTGACAATCGGCAAGCAGTTCATCGATGAGGTCGTCGTCGAAGCGGTCTCGCCGAAAGGTCAGATTGCGAAACTCCTGAGCGTCGACGAGACGACCGGCTTTGTCGTGGGCAAACACCAGCTTGTACTTGCGCTGGACATCCTCGGGGGTCGTACGTTTCGAAGGCGGGAATCGGTCTTTGATCAGTTTGAAGACCACATCAAACGATGGCAGCGTGAATACCGCCATGACCATCCCACGCGCGCCACGAGCACGCTCGAATCGGGTGTTTGAGTGGTCCATGTGGCGATAAAGCGCCCGGAACAAGTTGGTCTTTCCGTGCTCGCTGTACCCAATAGAGGTGTAGAGCTCAGCGACCGGCTTGACCGGCAGAAGGCTCTTCAAGAACCCGACCACCGCGGCCGGTCGTCGGCACAACACGTGGAAATAGGATCGGGTGTAGCCAAACATGCGTGACGCCGCAAGCTCGGTCAACAGCACCGCGTCGACGTATGCGCCGTCGGGGGCAACCGCTATCGGCAAGATAATTGGCGACACCCGGTTGAGCCAGCGAAGTCGACCAACGAGATATGCACCTCGGTTGCGGTAAAACACCGGGCGCAAGATGTCGATCGAGTCGACGTGACCATCCCAGTTGTGATCGAGGCGTGCTTGCACGCGTTGGCTGACCTGGGCAACGTCGAGTTCCATGTCGCTGAACTGATCGGCCAGCGGACAATGTTGCAGGATCTGACGGATGGTCTCGGGCAACGATTCGTCGACCGGAAAGTTGCGGTACTCGCCGCGGCTGCCGTCGTCGGCCGGCAATGCGGTGGGTCCGAGCCACAAGAACTCGAGTTCGGCGTCGATCCCGACAATCTCGAAGAGTCGCCGGGTAACGGAGTTGTAAAACGTCTCGGCCAACTCGAAGTCCATGCGTTCGCCGATCAGTTCGACATAGCGGCGACGGGCCAGCACCCATTGACTTCTGGCCTCGCCAACATCGTCGGAAACCACCAGTCGAGCCGCATCGACGACCGCGTAGACCCTCGACTTGTGCAAGGCCAGCCGTTCGTTGTTGTCGTGCTGGTGACTTTCCCATTCGCGATCTAGGAACCGGTTGGCGGCCCGGTGGGTGACCGCCAGAAAGTTCTCGTGATAGTCAACAAACGTGTCGTGGAGGAGGCGAGCCAGGCGCTCGGTGACCGGATCGGCCGGAACAGAGGTGGGTTGATCAGTCATATTTCAGGCGCTCACCTTAACTGCCGCCCGATTACGGCTCGGAACTGGCCCGCTCGTGATGCCGGATGACTTCGGCGATGACAAACCGGAGGAAACTCTCGCTGAATGCGGGGTCGAGGTCTGCCGATGCGGCCAGCGAACGGAGCCGTTCGATCTGCTCGGCTTCGCGGCCGGGGTCCGCGGGCGGCAGGCCGGCTGATGCTTTATAGGCGCCGACGGCCTTGGTGACTTTGAATCGCTCGGCCAGCAGCAATATGAGCGCGGCGTCGATGTTGTCGATGCTTGATCGATAGTTGTCGAGTTGCTCGTCAGCCATTTCGTCTCCCTCGCCGAGCCAAGGTACCGGATTGGCCCCAAAACGCTGACGACCGACCGCACCCGAAGGCACTGCCGGTCGTTCTGGAGTGGGCCGTACAAGAGTCGAACTTGTGACCTCCTGCGTGTCGAGCAGGCGCTCTAACCAACTGAGCTAACGGCCCCAGAGACCGAAACTGTAGCAGCGTCGGCGACCAAATCACTCAGCGGCGCGACGGATCAAACCCGAGATGATGGGGGGCCGCCGACGAATCGGCGACCCCCGGATCTGACGAGCGCCGGGCGGGATTTGAACCCGCGGCTTTACGGCTTTGCAGGCCGTTCCCTTGGGCCGCTCGGGCACCGACGCCAGTGCGAGAAATAGTATCGGCGCCGCGCCGACGTGAGACGATGAAGCCATGAGCGATCCTCAAGATCCTGCCCGTTCTCCGCTCGACCTCATCGGCGCGATGGCCAAGACCGACGTCGCCATTGGTGACAACAGCCGCCTGATCGAGATCTACACAATGCAAGGGCTGCTGCAGTTGTGGTGGTTTGGCGAGCCCGGCGCGACCGATGTGGCTCTGATGGGCGGCGGGGCCATGGGCGGCGTGAGCGGTCCTGGCCGATCGCTGTACCCGACCCTCGGTCGATTGCTCGCCGCACAGGGCCGGGCCGCGATAGCGGTCAACTACCGCAAGCCGGGCGATCTTGGTCGGAGCCTGCTCGACGTTTGCGCGGCTGCTGACTTGGCGCTGCGCAACGGAGCAAAACGGTTTGTGGTGCTCGGCCACTCGTTCGGCGGCGCCGTTGCTGTGCAAGCGGCGTGCACGTTCGCGGCCCACACTGCTGGGGTCGTTACTCTTGCTACGCAATCGGCGGGGTGCGAAAAGGCCGGTGATCTTGGAGATGTCCCGCTACTGCTTCTTCATGGCGAACGCGACTCGATCCTTGGACCGGAGAACTCGTTGATGGTTCAGTCGCTGGCGGGCCGCGGTGATTTGAGAACGTTTCCCGGAACCGATCATTTGATGGTTGAGGCGGCGGACGAGATCGAGGCGATCTGTGGCGCGTGGATCGTTGAGCGGTTCGTAGAGCACGCTGCTACCTCTTGACTGCTTGTTCAGACAGCACACGCAGAGCCTCCTCGACGCGCCTTAGACGCGCCGTTACGTCACGCAAACGGCCGAGCACGGCCATGGCCTCTTCTCGTTTGAGAGCGTCAGAGCCGGCGGGCAACATCGCGACCGAGCGTCGGTAGTGTTCGATTTCGTGGTCACTGTCGAAGGTTTGCATCACCTTGGACTGTACCGAACATATGTTCGCTTCGCCAGAAAAACCTTGTCCTATTTCAGGAACTAGACGACACGAACACGCTCTCGGTCAACCTGCTCGACTTCGCCTCTTTGCAACATTCGCTCGACGTGGAGTTGCGCCGTGCGACGCTCCACGGGGTCGACAATCTCGAGATCGACATGGGGTCGATAGACAAATCGGTGAGCCACCATCTCTTCGATCGTGTGCGGTTCGGCGAGAAACTCAAGCATCTCGCTATGACGCCGATCGATAACCGCCGCGAACCGGTCGATGGCTTTGACGAAGTCTTCCTTGCCTTCGATGATGCCCTTGTGATGAAACGTCACGTAGAAGTCTGCGTCTTCGTCGCGCACTCGTTGCAGACTCGACTCGAACTGCTCGAGGCTGCTGAACACGTCGCCGTAGTACGGGCCGAATCCGGTGAGGTCGATGTCGGAAAGAAAGAACACGCCTCCGGAGATACGCAAACCGCTATGCCCGGCGGTGTGACCAGGTAGATGGACGGCCTCGACGGTGACTCCGCCGAGGTCCCACACGTGGCCATCGACAAAACTCTGGGCATCGGGGCGAGCCTGATAATGGAATTCCTCCACATAGGCCCGGGCCAAGCCGGGGTTGCTCTCACGGCTCTGGCCGGTAATGGCGAGCAAATGGTCGAGATCCTGCGTGACGTCGTAGTCGGCTTCGTGAATGTGCACTCGGGCGTCGGGAAACATGCAGTTACCGGCAATGTGATCTTCGTGACCGTGGCTGTTGATGATGGCGTCGACCGGCAGGCCTACGCCGCCTTTGTCGACCACGGTCACCGACGGGTCGATGATCACCGTCTCGGATCGGCCTTTCACCAGCACCGAATTTCCCGACGGGTACGCCCCGTTTGCGTCCGTCGACAACACAGTTACCGACGAGGTGAGCGTGCGGGCAAGATCGCCCCAATCCAAAGCCATGGCGACCGAGACTAGTAGGGATCACCGCTTACGGGCCGACTAGGTTTCGCCTATGGGAATTAGCCACATCGCTCTTGCGGTAAAGGACATCGCCGCTACTCACGCGTTCTACACCGACGTTATGGGGTTCAAGCTTGTGAAGGCCGAAGTAGTCGAGCAAAACGGCGGCAAAGCCCGACACCTTTTCTATTCGACGGGATCAGCCAACGATCAACTAATCGCATTCTGGGACCTGTCGATGGTGCCGGGATACGAAGATATTCGTACCGACATTTCGCGCGATCTCGACCTTGCGCCCTATACGAACCATCTTGCGTTCGCCGCCCACGACCGCCAAGACATCGAGCAGCGAAAGCAGCGTTGGATCGACTCTGGCCGCGATGTCGTAGAGATCGATCACGGCTGGGTGTACTCGATCTACACCGAAGACCCTGACGGGATCGTCGTCGAGTTTGCCACGCTCATCAAACCATTCACCGCCCAAGACGCCACATCCGCCGAAGCGGTCCTGAGCGCAGGCGATCCGCCACTGTCGGCGGCGAAGCCGGCGATCAAGTTTCACCAAGGAGCGACGTGATGCCCCGACTTCGCCAGGTTCGCCGCGCCGATGCTCACGGCTTTGCCCGCACGATGTACACCCTGATCTTCGGGGACAAAGATCCGGTCGACGAGCCTGGCACCAGCAGCGGTACGCCTGGCAATTGGTGGACCGTGACCGCCCTTGTTCCCGACTGCTTTGACCACATCGTTGCCGGATTCGCGTTCTACCAGGACGATGCGCGGGTGATCTCGCCAGCACTCCGAGAGCTGGCTCAAACCCGCGCCGGCTACGTCGGCGGCTCTCGATTTGTGTTTTCGCAACATTGCAAGGTGTGTCGAGAGATCGGTATCGCCGACGAGAAAGTAGCCGCAATCCCCGCATGGTCTACGGCCACGTGTTTCTCCACCATCGAGCGGGCTGTATTGGCATACACCGACGCGCTAGTGCTTCAACGAGGGCAAGTGCCCGACGCGGTCTTCACCTCGTTGCGATCCGAGCTGAGCGACGAAGAGATACTCGAGCTCACCTACATCACCTGCACTTACGCCGCCCACGCGGTGATGAGCCGGGCTCTGCGACTCGAACTTGACGACGTCGACGATCCGGTCAGAGAGGTGCCCGGCGGCCGAGTGAGCGTCGACTAGAGACCGGGCGCCCCCGGAGGGTCGACAATGGCGACCCAGTTCTCGGCTTCGCTCAGTGTGTCGAAGACCCGGAAGTCGGGCAAGTCGGCGGGGTTTCTGTCGGTAAGCAGATCGCGCACCGTTACGAAATCGGTCGCGAACGACACGGCGGCGGCCGACCGAGCGACAACTGCGACTTGGGTTGTGTCATCGAGAGCGAACAATGCCCTGGTTGTCATCAACAACGTGTGAGTCGTCGCAATGTCGAAGTCGAATGTCTGAGTGCCTGAGAGATCGACAATCAGAAACCGTGTCCCGCGGTTAAGGCCGAGTTCCTCCAGGGCGTGAAGACCGTCGGTCAACTCTGGTAGACCAAGCTCTTCTGAGGCGAACGAAATCTGATATCCATCGTTCTTGATGATCGCGTCGTAAGCCATGGTCCGCCCGCGTCGCCGTTGTGTGCTCGCCGCAAGGGTAACAGACTCGGCCCGGGCGGCCAGAAAAACCGGGGTCTCGCCGACGACGGACCCTACCGGTGCCAGTCCGGTACAAATGCTCCTGTCCACGGAGTTCTTCGGCGCGGCTGCCTACGCTCTCGGCGTCGCAAGTTTGAGAATCGCTGCCCTTTTCATGACTTCCTCGGTTCCAGCACAGAGGTGATCACCTATGTCGGCCCAAACCGTGAGGGTGTTGTCCGCTACTGTTCGTTGTAGACACTGATGAGGCGAAGTCGTGCGGTCACGGAAAATGCGTTGGTAAGGGAGCCGCGGCTCTCGTTCGCGCAGGTCTATGACGAGCACGTCGAGACCGTCTACCGTTACGTGCATTGCCGGTGTCGGGATCATTCCTTGGCCGAAGACGTCACGCAGGACACCTTCACAGCTGCGATCCGACACACCGAAGACCCCTCCACGATCACGATTTCGTGGCTCATTACGGTCGCCCGAAATCGGCTGTTGGATATCCTCCGCCGCCAGACGAGATACCACGAGAAACTGCAGCTCCTCGCTGGCGACCCATGTAGGTCCAACGAGGTTGAGATTACCGAACGGCTACGAGTCGAGCTTGCGCTCGGGGTCTTACCGATGCACTACCGCCTTGTACTCACGCTGCACTACATCAATGGCATGACCGTGCGTGCCATCGCCGATGAACTCAATCAGAGCCTGAAATCCGTCGAAGGCCTCATCACCCGGGCTCGAAGAGAATTGACCTCCGTGCTCGAGGAGGCCGAGCCGCAATCCGCCGAGGGGGACGAGTCATGACCGAAGATCTCCGGCGCCTGATCCAAGCGACGAAAGGGCAGTCTCCATCGGCGGACTTCGTGGCACGACTCCGAGCGCAGGTCATCGCCGAGACCGAAGGCACCGGCGCCGGCCGAGACGGCTTCCGCTTCGAAGAAGCCCTCCGGCACTCGGTCATCGAAGGTGCCCACGAGCACGACGGCATCGTCATCGTGCTCGAGCCGCCCCTTGACCTTGATAACGAACTGGCGACCCATCGAGCTTTGGGGCAACGCCGAGCCCAGCGGCTCGCTTCTGTGGCCGCTGTGGGCATCGTGTTCATCGGACTCTGGGCGTCTATATCAGCCTTCAGAGACGACGGCCCGGTGTTGCCCGACACCGCCACCGCGACAGTGACCGCTGGTCCCACAGAACCCGACGACGATGACGGCGGCGTCCAGCTTTTGACCGGAGACACATTCTTCGATGCCGGAACCTTCCGGATCGACACGCTGGGAACGGCATTCACCTTTTCAGTAAATGAGACCACCGGGTTGGCCCTCAATGACAACGGCGTGGTCATGATCACCGATCTCACGAGCAGCAACGCCGACGACCGCACGGTCACCTTCCGACGGACGGCTCTGCTTCCCGACCCCGCGGATCCCACCGCCGAAGTCGATCCCGCCGAAGGGTGGCCGGCGACCGACCTCAACGGATGGCTCGCCGCCGTCGGCGAGGAGGTGACCGCTGACAACCCCGTCCGTACCACGCTCGGTGGTCTTGGTGCGACCTTCGTCGAGCTCGAGTTCCCCTGCGGCGAAGTGAACTGTGCCGCTGGCGACCTACTGCAGTCCGATCTCTTGATATTCACTCCCGGGTCCCACTACCGAGTTTGGGTGGTCGACCAGGCCGACCAAGATCCTGTCCTCGTGGTCGTCGCCATTGACGACCACGATGAAGCTGCATGGTTCGATGAGGCCGACGACATCCTTGCGTCGCTCGTGTTCGAATCCATCGAACCGAACCCCGTGCGTCGTGCCCCCGCAGGAGCAGTCGAGCTCGCCGTCTTTGACGGGATCTCGCTCGACCTCCCCGAGGAAGTGGTCGTCGTCGAGCCCTTCGACGGCTTCGCCAGGATCCTCCCGCAAGACATTGGAGGAGACGTGGAGCTACTCGCAAGGCCCCTCGACACCGACGGCGTGGAGGTGGCCACAACCGAGCAGCTACTGAGACTCCTCGCCGACGAGGCAGTCGAGGTGACCGAGCATGATGCGATAGACGTCGGCGGCTTCGAGGCTCGCTCATTCGGGCTCGCGTCGGGGCCGTACCCCAACATCGTGCTGAAGGCTCGCACCGCCGACCTCGCGCGAACCGAGTTCGGCTGGGAGACGCCCCAGGTAGGCAACCTCTGGATCGTCGAGCATCCCGTCCGCGGCCTGCTACTCGTAAGCGCCGAGGCGCTGAAGGACCGCGAGACGATCGACCTGCTTCAGCCGTGGGCCGAAGAGCTGCTCGCGACGCTCGAGTTCGTGGCGCCGTGAGGGGATTTCGGATGGCCGTTCGTTCAGAGACCAGGGGAACGGCACAGCTCGTTCGAAGGAGACAGGAGATCGACATGAGGCATCACCGTTGGCATTGGCTGGGAGTAGCGGGCCTCGGCCTTGTCCTGCTTTCCGGATGCGGCGAATCGGACGTGGCGAGCGGAAACGAGGAGGATGTCGCCACCCTCGACCCGACCGACGCCCCTGAAACTGGAGGCGAGCCGGAGGGCACCGGAGACGGGACCGACAGCAGCATCGCCCAAAGGGACCCGGCGGCGCCTATCTCAGTCGCCGCTGTCTACGACCGCGACGCTGAGCCTTTGCTGGCGTGGTTCACTGCCTTCGAGCCGGGCACGTATCGCACGGGAGCGCTGGGCACCCCGATGTCGTTTACCGTCGGCGAACCGCTCAATACGCAGGTCAACGGCAGTGGGATGTTCATCATCAGCGACGTTTCCAGCCGGGCTCCTGACGACCGCGACCTCGTGTTCATTCGAGTCGGTGCGTTCTCTGACCCGGGCGCACCGAATCAGCCGATCGAAGAGCAGGCCGGATGGCCCAACGATGATTTCCTCGGCTGGCTCGAGAATCTGAATGAGGGCGTCATCGCCACCGACCCGGTCGAGACGACAGTGAACGGCTTCCCTGCCATCCGGGTCGACCTCGAACTCAGCGATGACATCGAGTGCGGCTGGCTCCCTGGCAGCTGCGTCGGGCTGATCGAAAACAATGGGCAAGACATCAAAGCCCTGAACAAGGGTGCTTCGTACCGAGTCTGGATCGTCGAACAAGACAACGAGGACCCGCTCGCGATCGTCGACGGAATCGCCCGCGGCACAGACGCCCCATGGCACCAGCGCGCCGACGCCGTCATGGACACTCTCGCGTTCGGCGCCATCGCACAAAACCCGGTCCAACGGCTCGTCGCTGGCCCCAACTCGCTCAACGCACTCGGGGGCGTGGAGGTCTCTCTCCCCGACGACGTAGCCGAGCTGACGAACGGTCAAGCAAGAATAATACATGGGTGGACCGGCCGCGGCTTCTCGGTAATTCCGATCACCGACAGGCCGGGCATCATCTACCTCGCTGATCGGCCCCACGACTTCGACGGTAACCCACTCGCCTCGATCGACGAGGTCGTCGACGAGCTCACCACGGCAGGTGCCGATCTGATCGAAGCCGGCGCCACCACGATCGACGGTGTGCCCGCACGGGTCTTCGACGTGACGACCACTGACGTGTGGGCGATCATGCTCCGCTTCAGCCCACTCGACACCGCCCTGCCCAACCTCGGGTGGGATGCGCCGGCGGCTGGGCGGCTGTGGCTGATCGAGCACCCTGATCGCGGCCTCATGATGATCAGCACGCACGCTTTCGACAAAGTCGACGAGGTGCTCCCCGTCGTCAACAGGTTGGGGGAATCCTTGGTCGAGACGTTGAGCTTCACGCCCTGACACCAATTTGAAGGCGCTGGCGATCGGCACCACACCGAAGGCGCCGAGTCCGAAACGTGCCGCCGTGAGCACCTGAGGGTTGTTCGCCGCCCTGCATTCCACGGCGATCACAAGCCGCAGCCGAGTTGACTCCCGGGCGGTGAACGACGTGGAAGCTGGCGCGCGGCTGGCCTCGCACCGGCGGCCCGTCTTGCTCCCCGAACGGAGCGCTATAGATAGCGCCTCTTTTCCGGATCAGCGTCGCCCCGAGACGCACCCGCGCCTCCCACCCGCCGCGATGGCGGGAGGGCTACGGTTCGCCTGAATGGGGTCGGACCCAAAACGAACCGATCCCGCACGGAAAGCCGTGCGGGATCTGGGGTTTTGCTTGGAGCGGACGACCGGGTTCGAACCGGCGACCTCAACCTTGGCAAGGTTGCGCTCTACCAACTGAGCTACGTCCGCAGCGGCCGCCAACTGTATCGGATCGGTCGCGGATCTCGCACCCTGAGGAGCGGGAGATCTGCAGAGTTGCCGGGCGGGTCAACCACCAACCCGCCGACGTACTTCTGCTGCGATCTGCTGGGCGCCGTCGCGGTCGGCGATGCGATCTACGACCAGCTCGTGTCCGTCGCGGCTAAACACCAACGCCGCGCTACGTTCGCTCTGCCAGCCCTGAATCACCAGCCCAGGTTCGAGGTCGACCAGCACCACATCGGGATCCCACTCCCGCGCGTTGGCAATGACCAACCGCTGGTCGGTAACCGCTAGCGCGGCATCGGCGCCGAGGAACCGGCAGTGAACGATCGCTTGAACAATCTCGGCCGGTTTGAGAGCCGTGCTGAGCACCATGAATGCGAGCCGACCTGCCCTGCGACTGTTTCCCGATAGCCGAGCGATGGCCGCTCCGAGCTTGTGAGGATCAGTGGGTCCCGGGCCGTGGGCAGCATCGGGCATGGAAGGTTGCGGGTTTTTGGCAGGAGCTGGACTATCCGCAGGAGGCGTGGGAGGCGGCGCCGCGGGAGGAGCTGGCGGCGCCGCGGGTGGTGGCGGAGGAGGTGGTGGCGGCGCCGTGGGTGGTGGGGGCGGAGGAGGAGGGGGTGGCGGCGGGGGCGGTGGTGGAGGAGGAGGTGGGGGCGGAGGTGGCGCGACGTCGGGGTCTATTTCGTCGGCCATTGTCAGACGCCTTCGTCGGGGCGAAGGTCGATCTTGATGGTTAGTACTCCGTCTTCGAGCGAGGCGGTCGCATCGCCAAGCATGGCGTAATCTTGGTAGTCGGTTTGGGCTTGCTGGATGAACTGGGCTCGTTCATCGCCTCCGACGGGCGGAAGGTTTCGGCGCTTTACGGCTTGGGCTCGTTCGCGGAACCGCTCCAGCATCGCGTCGACGTCGAGTGAATCGCTCATGGCGTCACCGTATCTCGCGGCACCGGTTGTGTTGGTGCTTACTCCGCAGGGTGATCGTCAACTTCGGTGGGCAGCACAAACTCGTCTTCGAGTTCGGCTTGGAGCAGTTGTTCCTTGCGGTCACGGCGGCGAGTGGCGACTCGGACTCTGCGGTGGGGGTTGGTGTGCCAGATGTAGATCACCAACATGACGCCGATGCCGATCGCGATGCCTACGAGCGTGTTGCTCACTCGGTCGATCGTGCCTTCGGTGGTGCGGCCATCGAACTCTTGAGCGCGAGCGGGGTCAGCGAGCAACAACGTCGTGACCGTGCCGACCAGCAGCGCACGCGAGATAAACCATGATGACCGCACCAC